>WGNP01000017.1 GCA_016124495.1 Hyphomonas sp.
ACGTGAAGCCGCCCCGCGTGCATGCCCTCCCCAGCCAGCAAGTCCCGCAGCATCCGGCTGCCGGCAAACGGATAGTCGAGGTGCAACTGGTCGATCCGCAGCATCAGCGCCAGGTCCGTCTCAGGAACTTCGCGCGGAAGATAGTAGACGCTGCCCCGGCTGATGCCGAGCAGCGCGGCCTGACGCTTCACCGAAAGCTTATGATCCCGGTCGTTCGCCAGCTCTCTCAGACCGGTGGCGTTCGCTGGCTCACTTCTTTGCGCCCGGCAGCAGACCGTTCGCGGTTCCTTCGAACCGATGGCAGTCACCGCTCACTCCCGAGCGCTCCGGACAAAAAATCGTGCTCCAGTGCCAGCTGGCCGATCTTGGCATGAAGCTCCTTCAGATCGACGGCTGGGGCCTCTTCTTTCGGCTGGTCGCCGAAGACGCCTGTCGCGCCTTCGAGCAGCTGGTTCGTCGGGAAAACGATCCACCGGATCGTTTTCTATTCCTCCTCACTCCACTGCTTGATCTGGTTGGGATGAACATCGAACTGCTGGGCAAGTTCGGTGAGGGTCTGTTCACCGCGAACGGCGGCGAGAGCCACATTCGCTTTGAAAACCGGACTGTGATTCCGGCGGGGTCGTTTGGGCATGGTCGTCTCCTGTGCTCGGCAAAATAGCCGATCTGCAGGCAGAAATCTCACCTAACCACCCTGTTCAGATTTCCCGAGCCACCTCTGACCTCCTTCATTTTCAGGGCTGGCTTCTGACCGGTCAGTTTGCCAGCCGTCAAACGGCGAGGTCCTGCTGTTCCTGAGCCCACGCCCGCCCGCTTCACTTCGTCTTCCATGATGTTCCTCCTGTTCAAGCCGCTGCGCAGCGCAGGCGGCTAAAGGGGAGGCATGCAATTGGCATGGCGCGGCCGATCGAAGGCGAGCCTGTGGCCTTGAATTTGGTGCTACCCAGTAGTACTTTGCGGCCACAAGGAGAGAGCTCATGTCTGTAAAATCTTCGATCTCGCTCACCGACGAACAGGATGCCTTCGCACGCCAACTCGTCGAGAAGGGGCGATTTCCATCTGTCAGCGCTGCCTTGCAGCAAGGACTGGAACTGTTGCGCCTTCGTTTCGAAAATGACGAGCTGGAGCTTGAGGCGTTGCGAACTCTTCTGCTCGAACGGCGAAGCGGAAAGTTCGTATCCAACGATGACATGATGGACGTCATTTCTGGCGCTGCTACCCACAAGCGCGCCAAACATGGCATATGAGGTCGTCTTCGCGGCCGATGCCCGACATGACTTCACACTGATTTTCGAATTTCTGGTCGACAGCTATGTTAGCTTTGGCGATGATATCGAGACAGCCATCATGCGCGCAGAAACTCGCGTGCAGTCGATCCGCGCAGACATCAATCAATTGGGACAATTACCCTATCGCGGAACGCTGCATGACGAAATGCTGCCTGGACTGCGCCATTTGACAATTGGGCAGGCCATTGTGTGGTTCGACATAGATGAAGATGTGAAACTTGTTCGTGTGCTCGCCGTCTTTTTTGGCGGCCAGGATCATATCCGCAGAATGCTAACCCGATTGCTCGGTGAGTAGCTCAATGGCGCAATCGGATCGTTCCTGCCCGTCGCCCGCTATGGCAATCGGATCTAACTTGGCCCATTCCTTCTGTTTAGCTGCGGTGCGTTAGTGACCGCTTCGGTTGGCATCCGAAACGGCACGCAGACAGAGCGCTAGAGCGGTTTTGACTCACGCGGAAGCATACCCTGCGTTGGTGATGTAGTTTCTGGCTTCGCGTTCGTTGATGGACTGGATGACGGTTGCGACGCGGTCCATGACGGCGTCGACGGTTCTTTCGCTGGCGGTTCGCATAGCCTGCTTGATCTTTGAGATGGCCTGTTCGATCGGATTGAGGTCGGGTGAGTAGGGTGGCAGGAACCATAGCCGTGCATCTGCCGCTCGGATGAGGCGGCGCGTTTCTTTGCCTTTGTGGCTGCCGAGATTGTCCATGATCACAATGTCGCCAGGCCGCAGGGTAGGCACGAGCACCTGTTCGACGTAAGCTTGGAAGGCTTGCCCGTTGATCGGGCCGTCAAAGACGCAAGGGGCCGTGAGGCCACTGGCGCGCAGGGCGCCGAGAAAGGTCAGCGTTCGCCAATGTCCGTGCGGCGCGAAGCCCTTGAGGCGAACACCGCGCGGTGCCCAGCCGCGCAAGGGGGCCATGCTGGTCTTCAGCCAGGTTTCATCAATAAAGACGAGATGATCCGGATCGAGATTATCCTGCAGGCGCGTCCAGCGCCGCCGCTTGCGGGCAACATCTGGGCGATGCTGCTCACTCGCCAGAAGTGTTTTTTTTGAAGCTGAGGCCCTGTGCCTGAAGGAACAGCCAGATCGTACTGAGGCAGACATGCACGTTCCGCACGGCCAGCATGGCCTGAAGCTTCTCAAGCGTCAGATGGGGCGTCTTATCGATGCAGGTCAGGATAAAGTCTCGGTGCGGCGCCAACTTTACCGGCCGGTGGCCGCCCAGCTTGCCGTGCGCGAGGCTCCCCGTCTCCAGCTCCCGTTTCGCCCACTTAACAACGCTCGACGGCGCAACCTCAAACCGTTCACCGACTTCCCGACACGACGCGCCGGCGCGAAAGGCCGCAACCGCGCGAGCTCGAAGATCCTCTGATAAAGCTCTCGCCATCTCCAGCCGGCCTCCTCAGTCCAGCCAGAAGCTTGAATCATCCCCAACAGAAAAAGGGAATCCCCTTTCGATTCACAAGAGATCAAAACCGCTCTAGGCAGCCGAATGACAGAACTGAGGCGACCCTGCCTGTCGCCGAAACCGCCTACCAGAGCCGGCGTGGCCCTAAACCGTCGGTCGCAATGTAACGAGACATTGGCTCAACGAACCTAGAGCAGGTCAATGGCCCTAAGGTTCAGGCCAGAACGCTCTTGGTCTCAATGCTCACCGGCGCTCTGTCGAAGGCCAGAAATTCCGGTGCGATTTGTGGATCCCCGGGAAGGGACTTTTTCGTGATCTGGGCCGCAAGCAGCCTTCCGATCGCTGGCGCCAGCTTGAAACCATGCCCGCTAAATCCGTTTGCGACGTAGAAACCCGAGAGCGGTGTTGGACCAACAACTGGATGAACATCGACGGTATTGATCGTGTACAGACCAGAATAGCTCACGATCCGCTTGCTGTAATCCAGTCTGCCAATACGGTGCTCAAGCGCAAACAGCTTCTCGCGAATGAACGTATCATCGGCCAGTCGAAGGAATGAGTCCGGATCAGTGATGTGCTCGCGCTCGTCTTTCTCCAGAAGGGATCCGACGATGATCTGATCGCCGCCGCGCGCCGGTCTGAAGTAGATCCCCGACGCCGGATCTGCGCAGATGGGGATGTCACCCTCAACCCCGTCTGGCCGGTCGATCTGAACGATCTGGATACGTGTCGGCAGAAGCGGCCAGGGATTGTCGATACCGGCGGCCAGCATCAGCCGGCCACACCACGGACCGGCGGCGTTTACGATCACGCCCGTCGTGATCCGGTCGCCATCGGCAAGTCTGAGGCCTTTCACGGCTCCGCCGGATTGCTCGATGCCTGTTGCCTCTGAACGGAAGCGGATCGTCACGCCATGCGCGCGGCAGGCGCTTACGAGATCGGCGAGGACATCGCCCGGTTCCATGTAGCCGGAGTCAAATTCATGGAGATGGCGACCGCCGCCTCTGCAAACATGCGCTTCGCCAGTTTCAAACTTCGGCCGGAGCACGCACCGGTTAAGTGCGGGATAGAGTTCAGCGAGCGCTGCGTCATCCAGATAAGCCGCGCGAACATCCAGTTTTCCGAGGCGCTCCACTTCGCCTTCATAGGCGTCGCGGTTCAGGCCGAGCCAGACATTGCCGTGCTTCTCATACTTTCCGAGGGGGGCAGAACATTTCAGATAGTCGGCCCAGTTCTGGTAGCCGGCGATCCCGTCGCGGGCCAGCTCGACCATTTCCTGCCGTGAATACCGAAAGCGGCAAACGGCTGAGCTTGCGCCCGTTGACCCTTCGCCCGTCGAAAGCCCTTTCTCGAGAACCGTGACACTCAAGCGGCTGCGTTGGGCGATCGACAGCGCTACGCAAAGGCCGATCACGCCGCCCCCGACGATAACGATATCTGCGCTCTGACTCATCTCCGCTTCCTTCCGGTTCAATGCTGGGCGGTTTGACAGAGCCGCAACATACAGTACTGTATCTACCACGGCAATGAACCCCATTGATTGCCGGCGCCGAGGGTTCTGCTGACAGGGGAAATGACAATGGACGCCGTGATTTTCGCCTTTGCGAGCCAGGAATATGCCGGGCTCCTGATCGCCGGCCTCGGAATCGCAGCCGGCATCGCGTTGATACGGCTGGTGCCGAAGCCGGCGCGCTATGCCGGCTTCGCTCTGGCAGGTGTCTCGCTGGTGGCAGGCCTCGGCGCGATGAGCCATCTGGTGCGCCTTGCCGCCCTGGGCGCTGACTTTCCGGCGCCCGGAGAATTCGTCAAAGTGCATGGCACGCGGATCCACCTGATTGCGGAAGGGCCGGAGAGCCGGGCAACGCTCGTCTGGTTTGGCGGGGGGCATGCAGGCGGGCTATCGATGTATCCTCTCCATACGGAACTAAGCACAAAGCACCGCACCGTGCTGATCGACCGGCCTGGCACCGGATGGAGCGGCACGGGCCGGTTTCCGAGGACCACGGCGCGTGAAGCGGATGAAATGATCGCCGCGCTCGACGCCGCGGGAGAGGAAGGCCCATTCATTTTTGTCGGTCATTCGTTCGGCGGCCTGCTGGCCGCAAATATTGCGCGGAGGTATCCGGACCGAACGGCGGCGTTGATCCTGCTCGATCCTACCCCGCCGGATGTCGTGATGTACGGGCTTGACCGTACTGGCCTCGGTTCGCTGGAAACCATGACACGAAGCGCCGGCTGGCGCTCTCTATTCGGCTTCTACGGGTTCGATCGGTACACGCCGCCAAGAAACGAGAACGGTGATCCTGACGTCTTTGCGGCGCCCTTTGAAACATTGAAGGCGCTGAACCGCCGGGCCGGAAGCAACTTTGCGAGCGCGTCAATTTATGCGGAGCTTACGCCGGAGGGGTTTTCTGACCTCGCGTTCGAAACCCATGTTTTTGAGGGCGATCTGGGTGATCTGCCGCTGTTCCTGATTGCCCCGCGCGCCGAGCCGCAGATCGATCAGTACGCCGCAATGATTGCCGCGGACCCGGCGCAGGCTGAACGGTTTCGGCGGTTCCTGCGGATCACGCGTGAGCAGTTTCTGCGCGCCAGCTCGGATGCGACCCGGATCTACGCACCTGAAGGCACCGGCCATAACTTCATCTACGAAGCCCCGGACTTTCTTCCTCCTGTCATCAACGAAATAATAGACGGACTGAATCTCCCCGATGCCAAGATCGAATCCCTTCTCGAGTGGCCAGGATCATATGGCGGCCTGCCGCCCGTCGGTCGCGTGACGCCCGATCGGATAGAGACAGCCTGCTTGACTGCAATTGAGGAAAAGCGCGCAGAGATCGAAGCGATCAGCGTCGATCCGGCACCTGCGACTTTCGAGAACACCGTGCTCGCCTATGAACGGGCGGGCACCCGGCTCGCCCGCTGTCAGGCGCTGTTGAATCTTTTTGCATCGACGGCGCGCACCCCGGAGCTGGGCGAAGCTGCCGCGGCGATCAGTCCGCTGATCGCTGCCCTCGAGGCAGAGATCGTCGCGAACTCGGCATTTTTCGCCCGCATTAAAGCAGTCGAGGCGGGACTGCCGGGCGGCGTTCCGGATGCCATGGCGGCCCGTCTCACAGCGGTAATTGCTGCTGATCTGCGTCACCGCGGCGCCGCGCTCGGAGAGGCCGAATCCAAGCGCCTCGCAGAAATCGAGACGCGGCTTGCCGCGCTGCAGGGTGCGTTCAGCGCCAACGTTGTTACGCAGGAAGGAGAACTTGTCGTCTTTGTGGAAGACGAAACGCGCCTGACCGGGCTCACGCCAGTCGAGGTAGAAGCGGCCCGCAGCGAAGCGGCGAGCCGCGGACGCGCCGGCGAGTTTGCCATCGCAATCCGGCGTCCATCGGTCTGGCCGGTGCTGCAATTTGCCGAAGACAGGGCCCTGCGCAAACAGGTTTGGGATCTCTGGATCGGTCGCGGCGGCTTCGACGGCAAGCATGACAACGCTCCGGTCATGACTGAAATCCTTTCGCTGCGCGGAGAAAAGGCTGCGCTCATGGGCTATGAGAATTTCGCCGCCTACCAGACCGCAACGCGCATGGCCGGAACACCGGAGCGGCCACTCGATATGATGCTGCAAAGCTGGGAGCTGATCCGTGCGGTTACGGAAAGCGAACTGGAGCGAATGCAAGCGCTGGCCAATGCCGAAGGCGCGGAATTCGCGATCGCCGCCCATGACCGCCTGTTCTATCGTGAGAAGCTGCGCAAGGCTGAGATCGGATTTTCGATCCGAGACATTGAGCCGTACCTGACCCTTGATAACGTGCGCGCAGCCATGTTCGATGCGGCCGGGCGAGCCTACGGCTTCACCTTCAAGCGTCTCGACGACATTGAGACGGTCGCGCCGGAGATCGAAGTCTACGAGGTGCGCCAGGACGGCGAGATCGCGGGCGTCCTCTGGATGGACCTCTTCCAACGCGAGGGCAAAGGCCCGGCCAGCTGGGCTTCGCAATACCGCGCCGCTTCGAGCTTCGAGGGTGAAGTTGTGCCGCTCGTCGCGCTGCACTCCAGCGCAACACCGCCGCAGGAGGGAAAACCTGCGACCATGTCATTCGAGCGCGCGAACGTGATTTTCCACGAATTCGGCCATACGCTCCACACACTTTCGAATACGGCGCCTTACCCTTCGCTCGGGACTTACACCTTGCCATGGGACTTCATCGAAGCGCCTTCTCTGTTCCACGAGCGCTGGTTCATGGACGAGGCGCTCATGCGGCGCCATTTGCGCCATGTCGAAACGGGCGCGCCCATCAGCGACGGCCTCATCGGAAAACTCAGAGCGTCAGTGCAGTTCGACCGGGTCTTTTCGGTCACCCTCGACTATTTGCTGACGGCGATCACGGACATGCGCCTGCATCTGCTGGCCGACGGGCGCAAGATCGACGCGCAGGCTGTGGAAGCGAAACTTATCACGGAGCTGGACGCGCCGGCGTCCGTCTCGCCGCTGCTGGCTGTCCAACACGCTTTTCACACGTTCAGCCGGGAATACGCAGCAGGTGTCTACACTTACTACTGGTCTGACATGATCGCCGCCGATATTGCCTCGCAGTTCCTCGCAGCGAAAGACGGGCTGTACGATAAAGATCTCAACGCACGATATCGCAGGCTTATTCTTGAGCCGGCAAATACAGTGCCTGCCAGCGAGGCCCTGCGCGAATTCCTCGGCCGCGATCCGACCCCTGAAGCCCTGCTGAGGCGCTTTGACCTTATGCCGGCCTCCGATGACTGAGCCGACTTCACATGACGCGATCGGTTAGGACCGGCACGGGTGATTCTCCGTTGGCGGATGGGTTGGCCGAGGCGCGCAGGCCGCTGGTCAGGACAGCTGCTTTGCGTCGGTGATTGTGTCGGAGATTGTCTTTTCCGCGAACCACAGAATAGCGCAGCTCAAGAGCAGTAGCGGGGCTCCGACAATCACCATAGCCTCGATCAGACTCGCGCCTTTGCCAGGCAGAAGGTCAGATACATAGCCGACCGCCACCGGCGTCAGCGCGCCGAAACCGATAGACACCATGCCGCCGGCCGCCACCAGCCGGCCGCGCGCGCGGGCAGGGGATATGTCCTGAAGCATGGTCGGCGATAGGCTCATCGCCGCGACCGAGGCTGCAGAGAACACGAACAGGACCGCATAGGCCTGAAACAGGCTCTGACTGATCAGAAGCCCGGGAAGGACCAGAGCCGCAACCGCGAGACTGATCTGGGCAACGCGCAGAGCGGTCGCAGCGCCGAGCCTGGGACTGAATGCCCGATAGGCGAGGCCGGAGCCCAGCACGCCGATCACGGTCGACACCGCAGTGACGAGGCCGAGCTTGACGCCGACGGCAGATTCTCCTTCCTCAAACACGCGGATGAGCATCGACGGTGCCCAGATGAACATCGTGCTCTTGGCCGAATAGGACAGGCCAAAGCCGAAAAACACGCCGATGAGGGTGCGGGCATGGCGCCGAACAAAGGCGATGATCATGCCCCATTCGCCTCCGGCGGCAGCAGCCCGCCCTTTTCGCTCAAGGCGCATCAGGAGAATGGCCGGCGCAATCAGTGCGCCCGGGACCGCCGAGGCGATCATGGCGATCCGCCAGGTTTCAAGACCGGCGGGAAGGCCCCCGCCGGCTTCCCTCCAGGCATCAATCGCTGCGATGAGTGCACCACTGATTGTCAGGCCGATCGCGGCGCCCAGCACCGAAGCCAGGAAGAAGATGTAGTTGGCGAGGACGCGCCGTTTCTCCGGAAAAAGATCGGGAATGATCGAATACACGATCGGCCCGAGAACAGCCTCGCCGACACCCAGGCCCATGACCGCGATAAAGAGCTGGGTGTAGTTCTGCGACAGGCCGGCCCCGGCAGTCCCGACCGACCAGAGCACGACGCAGAATGCCAGCAGCATCTTGCGGTTCGTCCGGTCTGTCAGCCAACCCATGGGAAACGTCATCACGGACAGCGTCAGGCCCAGGGCCAGGCCCGTCAAAAGCCCCACCTCGCCATCACTGAGTTCGAGATCACGTTTGAAAGGTTCGGCCAGCAGGTAAATCATCTGCAGGTTCACCAGCGAGAAGACCATCGCGGTGGCCAGCACGGCGAGCCCGTACCAGGCCCAGCGCATCGTACCGGGTGAGACAGCGGTTTCGTTATCGCGATCTTGCGGCCCGGCACTGTTGTCCATTGTTCCTCCCCTTCGACCCGCCGCAGGTTTGTGCAGACTTCGTCAACCTGTGGCGCTTGTGCAACTGACAGCGCCTGTTTGACGGCAAACGAGGCGAGCCCTCGTTCTTGAATTGACAGTTTGAGTACAGTACAGCACTGTATGTTATTGTCGATAAGGTTTATCTCAACTGACCCGGGGAGTTTACAATGGCCATCCGCCGCAACCTGACCGTCGCTCTGTCGACGATGCTCGTGACCACCGCACTTTCGCCCGTCTCATTTGCCCAGGAGTCTGAAGAGGACCCCATCGCCACGCTTGACGTTGTCACCGTGACAGCGCAGCGCCGCGAACAGTCCATCGTTGACGTTCCGATTTCGATCACAGCGGTGACAGGGGCTGACCTCGACGCACGAGGCGTGGAACAGCTGAGGGATCTGCAATACTCGATTCCGGGCCTGTCGATCGCCGATCGCGGACCTGGAACCGGTCAGATCCAGCTCCGCGGTGTTTCGCAGTTCGTCGGTTCGCCGACGGTCGGCACCTATATCGACGAACTTTCCATCGCGCCCGGCTCGGCCGGCTCAGCCCTCAGTCCGCAGCTTCTCGACCTCGAGCGTGTCGAGGTCCTTCGCGGTCCTCAACCCGCCCTGTACGGCGAAAGCTCGATGGGCGGCACGATCCGTTACATCACGGCAGATCCGGTGCTCGACAAAGTCTCAGGCCGCTTCGGCGCCGAAACCGCAACGACCGATGGCGGCGAGGCAAGCTACCGGCTGGAAGGCGTCCTGAACCTGCCCATCGCTACCGACAAGCTCGGTGTGCGCCTCGCCGGATCATATGAGGACGCCGGCGGATGGATCGATACGCCGGACGGCGACAATGCCAACGGATCGACCATCTCTAACCTTCGCGCCAAGGTCAGGTTCGAGCCGACCGATCGGTTGAGCTTCAGCCTCCTTGCGATGACGCAGTCCATGGAGGAGGACGACAGCACGCTGGCGGACATAAACATGTTCAATGCAGCCCCCGGGCGTGCGCCGTCGAAAGATCAGTTTGATATCTACAACCTGATTTCTGAATTTGATCTCGGCTTCGCCACGTTCCTCAGTTCGACAGGCCGTATCGACCGTGAGACGTCAGTCGCAATCGATCAGTCGGACTTTACAATCGGCTTCTCGCTGGTGCCGCTCGCGTTTGGCGGACTGGGACTGTCGCCCGGCGATATCACCGAGGCCGTCGTTTATGCCGACGGCCAGTTCGAGCGTACGAGCCAGGAACTGCGCCTGACCTCCAACGGCGACAACCGCTTCAACTGGTTGATCGGGGGAACTTATATCGACGACGAGCGTGTCGGCAACTCCTTCTCGGTAACCGCTCCGACGCCGACAAGTGCCCTGATTTTTGATCTGTTCGGCGCCCCGGCGACCACCAATACGTCCGAGTTCTGGACCCTTTACGCTCAGGGCGACTACGCATTGACCGAGGCGCTGACCGTGTCGCTTGGCGGGCGCTATTTCGAGGACGAGCGTTCGCGCCAGATCGCGCCGGGCGCTCCATTCCAGACCGCAACGTTTGACAGCTTCAATCCGCGCGTGAACCTGACTTACGAATTCGACAGCGGAATCGTCTTCTTCACCGCGGCCAAGGGGTTCCGCTCAGGCGGGTTCAACAATACGCGCGTGCCGCCGATCTTTACGCCGCCTCCGGCGAGCTTCGGACCGGAAGAACTGTGGACCTATGAAGTCGGCACGAAGAAGTACTTCTTAGGCAGCAAGCTTCTGATCGACGCCGCTGTCTACTATAATGACTGGACCGATGTGCAGCAGACGCTGACGATCGCTCCCGGCGTGCCAATTCCGTTCACCGCAAACGGCGGGGCCGCGTCGGGCTTCGGGGTCGACTTCGCAGCCCAGCTTGTGGTCTCCGATGAGCTTAAGCTCGGTGCGACCGTCGGCTGGACCGATATGGCCTACGACACCGCCAGCGCAACACATGTCGCCGGCGACCCGCTCGATCTTGTCCCCGAATGGACCGCCTCGGTGTCTGCCGACTATCGTAAGCCCCTGGCGGACGGTGTGATTGGATTTGCACGCGGCGACCTCGGCTACACAGACGGTTCGCAGAACACGCTGCGCAACCTGCCGAGCCCGCCTTTCGACACGTTCACTTTCGTTGATGCGCGCACAATCATCAATCTGAAAGCGGGCGCCGAGTTCGAGCGCTTCCAGGTTTTTGGTTTCGTGGAAAACGCGCTGGACGATGATGGCACGACCTATCCTGCAATCGGGACCGTAACGATTCCCGCCCGTGGACGCCCGGTCACCTTCGGGCTCGGACTTGATATATCGTTCTAGAACTGGGAAATCCGTATAAAGACAAAGGGCGCCGGAGCAATCCGGCGTCCTTTTTCTAGCGCCTAGCGCCAGACCGTCTCGGCGAGACGCCGCCAGTTTCCGCCGAGCACTTTTTCGAGCGCTGCCGGCGAATGGCCGCGTTCCAGAAGGCCAGCAGTGAACTCTGTGAGTACGCCGGCCGGAGCGAGCTTCGGCGCTTCGCGCCATTGCGGCTCGTTCGGGAAGGTTTCTCTCATCGTTGCGAGGTACTCCATCAGTTCAGCCTGATCGAACACATAATCGATGCCGATGCCGACATGGTCAGCTCCGACAATCCGGAGCATATGATCAGCATGATGCGCCATCGCGCCGGCGAGACGATCTTCCTTCAGGCCGTCTCCCAGAAACG
Source organism: Hyphomonas sp. (assembly GCA_016124495.1). Taxonomy (GTDB): domain Bacteria; phylum Pseudomonadota; class Alphaproteobacteria; order Caulobacterales; family Hyphomonadaceae; genus Hyphomonas. Next base: position 11,625 of record WGNP01000017.1, read on the forward strand.
CGCCTATGCCGTTGATGCCGACAACCCCGCCCGTGTCCGCGCAGGCCTTGATCAGTGTGTCCGGAATGTTACGCGGATGATCAAACACGGCGCTCGCGTTCGAGTGGGAAAAGATAACGGGTCCACCTGCAACTTTCATGACCTCCAAAGCGGTTCTGTGTCCGGTGTGGGAGCAGCACACGGCCATTCCGACCCGGCCCATCTCGGAAATGACCGCGCGGCCGTGCTCGGTCAGCCCGCCATCTTCATCCATGCAGCCGCCACCTGCGGCGTTGTTGCGATTATATGCGACGAGCGCCCACTTTACTCCGAGGCCTGCAAGCATTTCGACAAGGCCGTGATCGCCTGCGTCGAATGGCGCGAGCCCTTCAATGTCAAATATCACCGCGAGCTTACCTGCCGCTCTGGCGGCGTCGATGTCCGCGAGCGTTTGCACCAGGGCGTAGCGATCCGGCCGCTCGCCGATCCATTTTCGGAAGGCGGCGAGATTGCGCAGATGGCTCTCGAGATCCTGCGGGCCAAAGCCGATATTCAGGCTCACCACGTCGACGCCAGCCGCCGCGACACTCTCGAGCTGAGGCAGGAAGGACGGATCCTCCGGCCGCAGCGGCATGCAGGCGTGATTGTCCCATACCAGCGAGCGCGCAATCAGTTCGCGCGCCTCTTGCAGCCTCGCCTGTGATGCCTCGCTCGTCATCCAAGTGTCCTCGTTAGCATATCAAGAAACGGATCGACCCTGTCGATCACGGCATCCGCGCTCATCACAGCACCGGCATGGTCAAGGTCTGGCAGGACCTCGACCCGCCAGCCAGCCGCCTTGAGCTCTGACTGATGGGCCTGAACAGCGCTTGCGATCGGCAAGTCGATACCGCCCGCGTCGCTGTCACCGCGCTCGCCGACATACACGAGGCGCGGGCAGGAGACGGCCTGCAGCGCGGCCGCGTCGTCAAACCCTTCAAGGCTTTGGTAAAGCGTTACCCACTGCAGGTACTGCGCTTTGGATCGCAGAACGCGCAGCGAGCCCGGCCCGGGGTCGGGCAGGCTGAGCCGAGCGCCCTTCAGCAGTCTTTCATACGGTCCGCCGAGAGGCGTCCAGGCGCCCATCACGAGCGCGTCGAGGCGATCGCTCCGCAGGGCTAGCTGAAGTCCCATCGCCGCGCCCCAACTCGTGCCCCAATAGACAAAACGGTCCATCCCGGCAGCGTCGGCTACGCTCAGTAGGTCGGTGCATACGCGCTCGACTGTGAAGCCCGCCGGATCAATGTCAGCGCTTTTTCCGATGCCCGGATAATCAACAGTCACCACTTTGAACCGACCGGTCAGGCGGGCGAGGTAACGCTCAAGGACGGTGTCCATGGGCGGACCAATGATCTCGCCCTGGCTCTCGAGTATCGCAGGGCCGAGGATGAGCGCCGGCCCATTGCCTCGCGACTCCCACCAGACGCCGCTCTTCGCATCAAGCGGCACGGGCGCTGCTCATGAGGCTGCCGGTGACGAGGGCTTCCAGGACCGGCAGCGTAACCGCACCAGCGCCCGTCACAGTGTCGTGAAAGCGGCGCAGGGAAAACTCAGGTCCGAGTTCGCTCTCCATGCGCGCGCGCAGACCGCGTACGATCAGTCCGCCGATCTGATAGCCAAGCGCCTGGCCGGGCAGCGCAACATAACGGTCGACCTCCGCTTCCACGGTTTCGCGCGACAGCGAGAGACGGTCGAGCATGTACGCAATCGTCTCGTCACGGCTCCAGCGCTTCAGATGCAGACCTGTATCGGCGACAAGCCGGACGGCGCGCCACATCTCCATATCCAGGCGGCCGAAGTCATCTGCCGCTGCACCGTAAAACCCCATGTCCTCGCCCAGGGTCTCGCAATACAATGCCCAGCCCTCGATGCAGGGCGTATACTTCACGGCTCCGAACCGTCGGAACGCTGGCAGATGGTCCATTTCCTGAATGAGCGCGATGTGCATCAGGTGTCCGGGCCAGGCTTCATGTAGGGTCAGTGGCACGTGCATATAGGCCGGGCATTTTTCCGGCATGGCGCTGACCCAGAATATCCCCGCCTGACCGCCGCCCGCCGGCGCAGGCTGGGCATAGGCTGGTGGCATGCGCGCAGACTGAGCGAGGCTCATCGAGTCGATCCCGTAAGTGATACGCGGGATCCGGCCGAAATAAGCGGGAATTTTTGCATCGATCCGCTTTGCCAGCACTTCAATATTGCGGCGTACCGCATCGCCGTCCGCGAGCGTTGCTGCAGGAGACGCCGTCACGTGCGCGCGCAGGGCAGCCGCATCGCAGAAGCCATGCTTGCGCGCCGTCGCCTCCATCTCGCCATTCAACCTGTCCACCTCCGCAAGGCCCAGCGCGTGAATCTCCTCGGGGCGCATTGCTGTGGTGGTGAACCGCGCTGCCAGAACAGCATAGAACGCTTCGCCTTCAGGATCGTCGTATACCGAAAGCGTCTCGCGCGCCTCGGGCAGGAGTGTGTCGGCAAGATAGTCGCGATATCGCGCGAAGGTCGGCAGAAGGGTTATTTCGATAAGTTCAGCCGCAGCTTGCGCGACCGGCTCAAGTTTCGCGGCAATCGCTGATCGCTTGAACGGTCCATACCAGCCGGAGAGTTCCGGAGGCGAAGTGAGATATCCGTCCACAACCTCGATCGCACGGCCCAGCACCACCCGCGGGTATCGGTAACCCCTCGCGCGGCCGGCCTCGAAATTCGCGATGAGATCGTCGATGAATGCCGGGAGGGTTCTCAAGCGGGCGAGCCATTGGTCTGCATCGGCGCGGGAGTTCAACGCTGTCGAATTGGCGAGGAAGATCGTGTTGAAGTCGGGTCCTACGGGAAACAGCGAAGGGCGCAGGTGCGCACCGGTCCGGTAGAGATCGCGAATCAGATTCAACTCATGGCGAAGCAGCGCATGGGAGGCGGCCTCCTGACCTGAAAGACCTTCCTGTCCGATGGTGTCGAGCTCGGCGAGGAAGGCCGCAGCCGCGGCGTCCTTGCGAGCATGGTCCCTTTCGCTTTCGCGAAAGATCACATCATCCTCGGTCGGCTGACCCGCAACCAGCGCGTTCAACGGATATTCCCATCGCTCGAACGCCCAATAGCGGTCGGCAAGTCCGGCGAGTTTTGCAGAAGCGTTGGTCATCGCGGTTCAAATCCGGTTAGCAGTAAACTCGTCTGGCTTCTTGATCGCTGCGAGAGCCGGCGTCGCCGCGCCGCCGGTCGCACCGCACTTCCGAGCCGGGCAAAGACCAGAACAACAGGAGACACTGAAGTGTGCCAGGATGGTTGATGAGCGCCGCCCGGCGTGATGATCTCGGTCTTCGGGCAAGTCCCGATGTCCACCCGCGGACGCGGACGCAGGGAGAAATCTTGCACTGCGTGACGCTGCCCCGTCACGCTGGGGCACCGCTGCGCCTTGTCGATCTTCTCCAATTCGGGGTACTGACCGAAATCGTTACAGGCGAAGTTGGCATGATCTATCACGGTCTAGATCTCTCCATCGGCGTCGCCGGAGCGTGACATACAGTGCTGTCTGTTGCAAGCTGATCGCATGATCCACGGAGCGCCCATGACCGAGACCCGTAAACGCTATACTCGCGCCGACTGGGTCGAGGCGGCCAAGAAAATCTTCATCGACACCGGCGTCGAGGACGTGAAGGTCGATGTGATCGCCAAACGGATGAACATCACCCGAGGCAGCTTCTATTGGCACTTCAAGAGCCGGGAGGACTTACTGGACGCCCTTCTGGAGGATTGGAGCGAACGTAACAGAGGTGAAGTCGAGACGCTTCGCGCCAAGCGAAACGGTGCGCCGACGCTCGCTGACTGCATTCGGGTCTGGGTCTCCATGGAAGACGACGTGCTCACCTTTGACCTGGCAATGCGACTTTGGGGGCGAAAACTGGACAAGGTCGCCAGAGCCACTCTGCTTGTCGACGAAGCCTGGGTGGCCTTGCTGACAGACGTTTTTCGCCGACGGGGCCATCCCGCAAAAATGGCGCATGGCCGCGCCCGCGTTATGTATTTTCATCAGATAGGCTACTACACTCTCGATTTGCGCGAGAGTCTCGAAAGCCGCATCCGCAACTTTCCTATATATCATGAGATTCTCACGGGCGATCCGATCGACCCGGAAGTAGAAGAACTGATCGCGGAACTGAAATCGAAGTACAGTGAATGAGCGCTTTGGCGCGCTCCAAACTGGTACGGGCTGCATAGAGTTCATCACCCCGCATTGCTCGCAGCAGACTGTCCGGTTTGAGGCCGCGGATACGTCTGTCAGGGGCATTTTGTTGGCATCGTCAGAAAGTGCTGGCATTTTTCCGGCCGGTGATGTTCCAGGCCGTCTCGATGCCAGCAGAAAAAATGTCTTCCAACGATTTCTGTTGGATGTTGGCGGACAAAGGCGCTGGAAGCGCCGTCCTGAAGCCTTGTTTTTATGGATTTTGACGGATGCCAGCGGACGTCGCTGGAAGCCTGAATGGTGCCCGGGGGCGGAATCGCGAGCGCCCTTATAGCTCTGTTTTGTTTTCAGAAATTAATGTGGCGCATCGTCGAATGCCAACAATCTACCAACAAATCGGTAGCTGTTGGCATGGGAGAGTGGTTCGATTCCGATTTCCACAAGAAATCCGACAACATGAAGTCCCTGACTCTAAGTGCGGGGTCAAGAGGGCCTCATCGACGAGGTTGCTGATCCACCTCGAAGGATGAAATGTACAGCGAAAATTGAAGGTAGAGATACGTCATTGACGTATATAATACGACCCAGTGCAGGCGCCCTGAAGGCCCGGCGCGGGTACTGCTCGCGCTGATCGAACAGCGCCCCAGGATCGTGCAGGAAGAACTTCGGAGCTAAGCGAGAATGCCCGATGACAAGCCGCTTGATCGGTCTTGCATTCCTGATCTTGTTCTCCTTCTCGTTGGACAAGGCTCCGTGAGCTTGTCCAATTAGCGTCTTTCGAGCGCATTCAGCCGCAGCGAATTGGCAATCACGGACACTGAAGACAGGGCCATCGCGGCGGCTGCGATCATGGGGGAGAGCAGAGCGCCGGTAATGGGATAGAGCACACCGGCGGCGATCGGGATCCCGGCAGCGTTATAGGCGAATGCAAAGAAGAGATTCTGGCGGATATTCCGCATGGTTGCTCGCGAAATAGTCCGGGCCCGAACAATGCCTCCAAGGTCTCCCTTGAGCAGGGTGACGCCGGCGCTTTCAATGGCAACATCGGTGCCGGTGCCCATCGCGATGCCGACATCGGCGGCCGCCAGGGCAGGGGCGTCATTGACGCCGTCCCCCGCCATGGCAACGACCCGGCCCTCGGCGATCAGGCGTTTCACGATATCGGCTTTCTGGGCAGGCAGCACTTCGGCCTCGACGGCATCGATACCCAGAGAGCGGGCGATCGCCTCAGCGGTGGTGCGATTGTCGCCGGTCGCCATGACGATATGCAGGCCGGCATCCCGAAGGGCTTTCAGCGCGCCTGGCGTAGATGCCTTCACCGGATCCGCAATTGCCAACACCGCCTGCGCGGCGCCATCGACGGCGAGGTAGATGGCGGTTGCGCCGTTCTCCCGGCGGCGCTCGGCAAGGGTCCGCAGCGCGCTTGTATCAATAGCGAGTTCGTCCATGAACCGCTCGGCACCCAGCGCCACTTTCTGTCCTTCAACAGTCCCGATGACACCTTTTCCCGTGGGCGAGTCGAACTCTGAGGGCTCAGCGAGCCCAAGACCTTTTGCGCGCGCGGCAGCGACGATGGCGGTGGCGAGGGGATGCTCGCTGTGGCTTTCCAGGCCGGCGGCGAGGCGGAGGGCGATCGTTTCATCAGCGCCCGGCGCCATATCCATCCCGACAAGCGCGGGTTTGCCTTCTGTCAGTGTGCCGGTCTTGTCGATGAGCAGTGTGTCGACCTTTTCCATGCGCTCGAGCGCCTCGGCATTCCGGATCAGCACGCCGGCCCGCGCGCCCGCACCGACACCGGTCATGATCGACATCGGTGTCGCAAGACCGAGCGCGCACGGACAAGCGATGATCAGTACCGAGACGGCGGCTATGAGACCGTAAGAGAAGGCAGGGTCCGGCCCGAATATGAGCCAGCCAAAGAAGGCCGTTGCAGCGACAAAGATTACGGCAGGAACAAACCAGCCCGACACCTGGTCGGCGAGGCGCTGGATAGGCGCGCGGCTGCGTTGCGCGTCGGCCACGAGATGGACGATCTGGGAGAGCATGGTCTCGCTGCCGACCCGCTGCGCTTCAACAATCAGGCTGCCGGTCTGATTGACGGTTGCGCCAATCACGCGGTCATTTACCGATTTGGTCACCGGCATTGATTCCCCAGTGACCATTGACTCGTCGATGGAGGAGCGCCCTTCGGTGACGACGCCGTCTACCGGTATCTTTTCCCCGGGCCGCACCCGCAGGCGATCACCAGCAATGACCGTCTCGAGCGGTACATCTTCTTCAGTGCCATCCGCATTGATCCGGCGGGCCGTTTTCGGCGCAAGGTCAAGCAGCGCCCGGATCGCGCCTCCGGTCGCTTCGCGCGCCTGGAGTTCGAGCACCTGCCCGAGCAGCACCAGCGTGATGATGACCGCAGAGGCTTCAAAATAGACCGGCACGGTGCCGTGCGCCGAGCGCAATTCGGCCGGGAACAGGCCCGGCGCAATCGCGGCTATCATGCTGTAGATCCAGGCCGCGCCGGTACCGAGCGCGATCAGCGAAAACATGTTGAGGCTGCGGTTTCTGACAGATGCGGCGCCCCGCGCAAAGAAAGGCCAGCCTGCCCAGAGCACCACGGGCGTTGCCAGAGCCATCTGGATCCAGGGATTGATTGTGGGCGGAATGAACCGGTCAATTCCGAAGACGTGCCCACCCATTTCGATGACCAGCAACGGCAATGACAGCACCAAGCCGAACACAAAGCGCCGTTTCATGTCGCGCAGCTCGGGATTGGGGCCATCGCCTGCGCTGGGCGTCATCGGCTCGAGGGCCATGCCGCAAATCGGGCAGGCGCCGGGGCCGTCCCGCACGATCTCCGGGTGCATGGGGCAGGTCCACTGACTTCCTGCAGGTGCCATCTTCATAGGTGTGGCGCCGGCATGACCGTGGCAGCCAGCCCCGTGGCCGGAGTGGTCATGCATATCCGCCTCATGCGCCGTGGAGGCATTCATGTAGGTGGCGGGATTTGCCTCAAACTTGGATTTGCAACCTGCGCTGCAGAACACGACCTCGGCGCCTTCATGCATAAGGCGGTGCGGGGTGTCTGCCTTCGGGGTCATGCCGCAGACCGGGTCGCGCTTCGGTAACGGATCCGCTTTTGTCTTGGTTTCGGTGGAAGACATGCCGCGCTCCTGCGTGCTTTTCTATATCTTCAGATATACCCCCATACGGTATTCGTCAATTACCCCATGGGGGTATAATTTCAATGCGCCGATTCAGTGATCGTGATCCGATGCAAGGCTCGCTGATGACCAGTGTATGTGGACAATCTTCCAGTCGCCGTCCGTCTGTTTAAGGACCATCGTTTCCATCAGGCTGCTGTTGACGGCCTTGCCCCGGAACATACCGGTGGACACAGCTTCGGTCATGATTGTTGCCAGTCCTTCGCCTTCAAAAATGTGGCGGCTCAGGACCTTTGTCTCGACCGCTTTTGAGAACTCGATATCGGCCCCCATGTGATGGGATCGGTATTCATCGAGAGAGCGCTCGATCCCGCCGCTCTCGGCTATCTGAACGTCAGGGGCCAGCAGCGCAGACAGCGCGGCTGTGTCGCCAGAATCGAGCGCGGCGGCGAATGCTTCGACGATCCCGGCGGGTGAGTCCGGTGCTTCCGGGGCGGCGCCCTGATCAGCAGCGGCCGGACCTGCGAGACACAGGAAAGCAGCGGCGGCAAAGGCGATGAGGTTGGCTTTCATTGGAGTTTCCTTATTCCATAGGGCCGGAAATCGTTGTGGCGGCGGCGATGATGCCGAGGATCAGTGTAAAGAGGACAGCGTCAAGCCGCAGGGTGATCCGCAATGTTGCGCGCCCCCTGGCAGGTTCGGCCGCGAGCTGATGAGTGACACGGGTCATATTCAACGCGCCGAGCCCGAGGATAAGTGTTGCGGCCAAAAGCTTGGCGGCCAGGAGCCGTCCGTAACCGGAGCTTAGCGCTGACAGGAAGTCGCCGTTGACCCGCCAGAAAAGATAAAGGCCGGACACAAACAGCAGCGGCACGATGAGCCTGGCGACACGGCTGAACGCTTCGGTCCGGGCGAGGACATCTGAGTCAGTCATCGCGGGTCCGGGCCAGAGCGTGACAGGCGCCGCCAGCCAGAAGCCGGCGATCAGGACATGAACCGCCACAACCCAGGGAGCGAGCCCGGGCGCCTCCAGTCCTGCCGTGTGCCCGGTGAGGCCGAAGCCGGCGCTGATGCTGACAGCCGCGAACATCAGAAGGACGCGCCATTTTGCAATGCTTGCCGCAAATAGGAGGATAGCACCAGCGAGGAGGGAGAGCGCAGGGCGCCCGCCGCCAGCCCAGGTCCACCCGAACTGATCGAGTGACAACGCTGCGCCGAGGCTGCCGCCCATCTGTGCATTGAGAACAAGCAGCCGCATCAGTGCGGTGAGACCCACCAGGGCGGCGAGCCAGAAGTAAGCGCGCCGGTTGGCATGCAGTCCGAGCGCCCCGTGGAGCGCCGCCCCGATCGCTGCGAGGCTGGCGCCATAGAGCAGGATCTTTGTTGCAAGATTGGCAGCGTCCAGCAGGAGCATACGAGTCCAACCCTATCTCAGTTGGAAAGTCGACTTTCCAGTCATTGGATGACCATCCTTCGACATCGTGCGCCACTCCACACTGTAGAGACCGGGCGCAAGGTCCGGTAGCGGAACTGTGAATGTGGCAGCCGGAGCTTTTGGTGGCGTGAAGCCCAGATCGATGGCCTCGCCCGCTTCTGTTTTGATCGAAAACGCGATCAGGCCCACCGGCTGGCTGAAGCTGAAGGAGAAGGCTTCTGGAGCGGACTCGATGACGGCCGCATTCTCGATGCTCGTCGATTTGACGCTGATGTGAGCAAGCGCTGGAGTAGCTGAGAGAGCGATGGCCAGACATGATGCGGCGATCAGTTTGAGCGTGTGCATGGGATGTCCTTTCAGGACTGAGAGTTTGAGAGGAATGCAGTTCAGAACCAGACCCTGATGCCGGTGACGAAAGAGAGTGTTTCTGTGTCCTCGCCGCGGGCGCGGGCAAAGTCTGCGGTCTCGCCAGTCGAGGCTTTCCAGTTGACCCCGACATAGGGCGCGAACTGACGATCGAACTCATAGCGCAGGCGCAGGCCCAATTCGGCAGTGGAAAGTCCGGCTCCGGTTTCAAGTTCAGGAACGTCCTCAGCCGCGAAGTTCAGTTCTGTGCTGGGTTGCAGGACAAGTCGCTGGGTCAGCAGGAATTCATACTCGGCTTCGAGGCGAGCAGAAAGGTCACCTTCGTCGCTGAGGAACACGGCCCCGTCTATTTCGAACCAGTAGGGAGCGAGCCCCTGGATTCCAGCGACTGCGTAGGTGCGGGACGGACCCGGCTCGAAATCATGACGCACGCCTGCCTGCAGGTCGAAATAGCGCGCGATCGGACGTGACCAGAGCGCCTGCACTTCAGCTTCTTCAAAACTGCTCGTATCCAGGTCGTAGTCGATCTCGGACTTGATCCAGAGCCGGTTCTCGTCCGTACCCCACCAGCCCTGACCTTCCAGAAGAAGAGCGGGAGAGCCCTCGCCCGATTGGTATTCGAACCGGTCGGCGAGGATCATGTAATTTGTCCCTCCGCCATGCTCTTTTTTCAGGGCGTCCTGGGACGCCTTGAATTCATCCTTGTCCCAATAGGTTTCGGCCTGCGATCCGGGTGCGGGTGTTTCCTGCGCAAAAGCAGGCGCGGCCGTAACCGGAGAAAGCACGACAAGCATGGCAATCATCTGAGCGCGGGTCATCAACGGTGTCCTTCGTGGCTCATGCCCGTCATCGGGGCTTCTTTTGGCGGAGGGTCGTCCGACACTGGAGTATCTGAAGGCGTATGATCCCTATGCGGATCGTCAGCGCCGGTCGCCGCATTTCGTGGCAAGACCGAGACGACCTGCATCATGCCGGCATGCATGTGGAACAGGAGGTGGCAGTGGAAGGCCCAGTCGCCAACATGGTCGGCGGTGACATCAAACGACAGCCGCTCGGCAGGTTTGACGATCACCGTGTGCTTGCGCGGCTTGTGATCGGTATCGCCCACCACGAGGTCGAAGAACATGCCGTGCAGGTGGATCGGGTGCGTCATCATGGTGTCGTTAACGAGCGTGACGCGCAGGCGTTCGCCTTCATGGAAGAGGATGGGACCTGTCACTTCACTGAGCTTCACCCCGTCGAAGGACCACATGTAGCGTTCCATATTGCCCGTGAGATGGATTTCCATTTCGCGGCCCGGCGCCCGTGTGTCCGGGTTGGGCGTGAGGCTCCGGAGCTGTGAATACCTGAGCGCCCTGTGCGGGACAGATTCGAGCCCGAGCCCCGGCTCGTCGATCCGGCTCACTTGCACCATCGCAACGTTATCCACGCCGACGCCCATCTTGTGGTCATGGCCTTGCGGGACTGCCGCAGCCATGTCCATGGCGCCATGATCCATGCCCGGCATGGTGCCGTGGTCCATTCCCGCCATTGAGCCGTGATCCATGGATGCCATGTCCATGCCCATATCGCGGTGGGTCAGCGTCGGGCGTTCGCGCAGCAGGGGAGCGGTTGCAACAAGGCCAGCTTCCGGCGCGAGTGTCGCGACCACCTGACCTGACCGGTCGATCGATTCTGCAACGAGCGCAAACGGCCTGGCGCGGGTCGGGCTGACAATTACGTCATAGGTTTCCGCCACCCCTATCTGGAACTCGTCGGTCTCGACGGGTTGGACATTGAGCCCATCTGCGGCGACGACCGTCATGGGCAATCCTGGGATCCGGAAATTGAATATTGTCATGGCCGACGCGTTGATGATCCGTAGCCGGATACGTTCCCCGGAATTGAAGATCGCGGTCCAGTTGTCTTCCGTCGCATGGCCGTTGATCAGATAGGTGTAGACCGAGGCCGTGACATCCGAGATGTCGGTCGGCGACATGCGCATGGCGCCCCACGACGCGCGGTCGGCAAGCGTGGCGCCGAGACCGTTTTCACGGGCGTCCTTCAGAAAGTCACCAGCTGTGCGCTGCTGGAAGTTATAAACGGCCGCATCCTTCTTCAGGCGCGAAAACACCTTGTGCGGATGTTCGAACGTCCAGTCTGACAGGACGAGTACGTATTCGCGGTCTGCCTGTACGGGGTCGGTGCCAGCAGGATCGATGATCAACGGGCCATAATGGCCCATCTGTTCCTGCAAGCCCGAGTGCGAGTGGTACCAGTAGGTGCCGCTCTGGGGGACCGCGAACTCATAGGTGAATGTCGACTTCGGCTTGATGCCGGGGAAGGAAACTCCGGGCACCCCGTCCATGTGAAACGGCACGAGAAGTCCGTGCCAATGGATCGATGTGTCCTCGTCGAGTGTATTGGTGACCTTGAGGGTCACCTTTTCGCCTTCGCGGAACCGGATCAGTGGTCCGGGCAGCGTTCCGTTGATCGTGATGGCATGGCCGGAGAGGCCACCGATCTCGACGGCGCTGTGGCCGACGGTGAGGTCAAAGGCATTGCCGGAGACTTCAAAGATTCCTTTGTTGCCGGCAGTAGCGCTCCGCGCCCAGGCCGGGAGCAGGGCGCTGGATGCCGCGAAGAGACCACCGGCGGCGGCCGTGCGGAGGAGATTGCGTCGTGTGAGCATGGGTTCGAACCTTGTGTGAGGACCGCCTGCCGCGCGCGCCGGAAGCGCCCTGCGCGGCAGGCGACCGGATCAGTGCTGGCTATGGTCCATCTCAGCAGCGGGCTTTTCGTCTGCCGGCGGAGCATCGGATGATTTCTTCATCATCGCGCACATCTCCTTGCAGTTCATGGCCTCGGCATCGGCTGGTTTCATGTCGCCGTGCTTCATGCCGTCCATGTTGCCATGGTCCATGCCCTTCATGCCGTTGTGGTCCATTCCCGGCATCGCGTCATGGTCCATCCCGCCCATCTCGCAGGATTTGCCGCTGGCTGCCGCGAGCGCCATGGCCGTCTCGTGCATCTTGCCCATGCAGGCGTCATGCAGGCCTTTCGGGGCGTCGAGCGAACACATCGCTTCAATCCTGTAAGACTTTGACTTTGTGTCCTCGGTCAGAAGGAAATGGACGCGGTCGCCGGCGGCGAAGGCGGACAGGTCAACGCCCTTGGTGGCTTTGAAGTCCATCGACATGGCGTCCCAGTTGAGGGCGGCGATGGCCGTGTGATCGATCGTGGCTTTGGATGCCTTCACGTCGAGGGCGGCCACTGTGCCTTCGCCCATCGGAAGGCCGCAATGATCAGAGTGCTGCATCGCGGTAGCGGAGCTGTCGCCTTCAAGCGCAAAGGCGGGTGAGGCTGCAAACACAACGGCAGCGGCGAGAATAGAGTGGGAGAGTTTCATGGGGAGCGTTCCTGTGAATGATCGGTGCAGACAGTGGGCGCGAAGGCGCACGCACGTTCGGATGATGAAAAAGCGGACTGCGCAGCCCGGAGGCGGGCGCAGCAATCATCACAGGATCAATTCTGCAGGCGTATCTTCAGGGTAACGAGTGAGGGGCGTTGAGGGGGCGGATCTCGGGCCGGTTCAATCCTCAGGGTCGCGAGATTGAATACCCCGCTGCTCCCGGTGGCGGGCTGGGCAGGAAGGACTGCGGCGTCAGCCGGAAACGTATTGACCGCCGTGTTTGCGGAATCGGTCGGCAAGGCAACAGCTTCGCACCCGGTACAGTCATGGCCTTTATCTTCGGAGCCCGGGTCACAGTGATCAGTGTCAGGCGCGTCCTGGGAGACTGTGTGAATGTCGTGGCTTGCCAGTGTGGCCACCACTGCCTCTGATCCGGCCACCGCCTGTGCGACCGCAGCGCACGCACACGCCGCATGCCCGGCGCCCAGCACAAGCAGGGTGAGGGCAATAACCGCGCGGCGAAGCGAATCCATCATGGAGCGTTGACCAGCCAATTCCAGTCAGTTAAATATACCCCCAAGAGGTATAAGTCAAATGCATCACACGCCGCCTAAATCCGTTGTAACCCGGCTCAGACGAATTGAAGGCCAGGTACGCGGCGTGTCCGGAATGGTCGAGGAAGGCAGGTACTGCATCGATATCCTGACCCAGGTTCAGGCGATCAAGGCCGCGCTTGGCAAGGTCGAAGATGAACTCCTGAAGAACCACGCCGCTCACTGTGTTGAAGAAGCCATCCGCGACGGTGACGCCGAGACGCAGCGGCAGAAGTTTTCAGAGCTGGTCGATCTGTTTGGAAAGTATCGGGGCTGAGCGCTCCCAAGATTGCTGTTTCATCGATGTGGCAGGGCGAGCACGATTTCGGCGACTACTTTTTCGCTTACTGCGGGCCCGCTGGCGATAACGCGCGCCATTCCCACGCGACGCTCCAGGTGAGCTGGGGCTTTGGTGACGCGCTCCGCATTGAAACACCGTCCGGGCTGCTTGTTCACTCCGACCCAGTCTTTATACGCCCCGGCACGCCCCACAGATTATTACCGGCAGGTCGTATCCTGCTGATCCTGATCGAACCCCAATCGACAGTCGCCCAGCATATCCTCGCGGAGCTGGGACCGGACAGTTATGCAGTGCGGCGTGACATATTTAATCCGGCTCCATTTCTGCAGGCCGATTTGAGTACGGCGATGAGCACTCTTGCAGCCTTGGCGTCCGCGCGCGTCCCGCAGATCGACGAGCGTCTGGAACAAGCCTTGTCATTCCTCAGAACAGCGCCGCTCAAAGCAGCGGTGTCTGTCGCAGCCCGGCAAGTTGGCCTGTCAGAATCGAGGCTCCGGGCGCTCGCGCACGCATCACTGGGAGTTCCGCTGTCCAAATGGTTGCTGTGGGTAGCTGTCGGCCGGGCTGCTGGCGCCCTGCGGCAAGGCGCCAGTCTGGCAGAAGCAGCGATTTCCGGCGGCTTTTCAGATCAGTCGCATTATTCGAGGACGTTGAAGCGACTTACAGGGATCCTGCCATCGACGGCGAAGAACCTGCTCCAATAATCTCAAGCGAATCGTTCAAGACGAGGTGATTGCCAGCACCTAACCTGCTCTGAAACGAGGACAGGTGCGCATTGAAGCCGGGTATCAAAAATGCTTTTCAGGCTGAGATGAGGGCGGCACATTCGGCCTATGCTGCCAGGGATTGGCTGTCAGCCTTCTGCCACCTTGAGCGTGCGCATATCGTTGGGCAGCGATACTTTGTCTCTCACATGAGCACGCATTGGTGGATGCTCAAGGTCGCCGTGCACCGGACAGATTGGCGCGAGGTCCGAGGTCAGTTGATGCGGATGTTCGCTGTGGTGCCAGGCTACGTGTTTGGCTGGGTACCAAAGGGGAATACCGGCGGCGCAAATGTCTCTCCGTTGCGCGCAATGCCGATCCCCGACGACTTGCGCGAGCCTTTGACCGGCTACAGCGTCGCACGCGACATGGTGGGACGGGCGGCCTTGCTGAGCGTGCTTGTAACGCTAGCCTGGGCGAGTGTCTTTCTCCGCGGGGTTTGGGTCCAATCTGGCGAATCCCGGACAATCAAAGCTGCTTTCAATGGTACATGCGTGCGGCTTGAGGGGCTTAATGGGGCTGAAGACATCGTTTCGGATCAGGTTCAGCGTGTAGCCTATGCGGTCGGGGGAGACCGCCGTTCTTTCAGGGGAGGCGGGCCAGGGCGCGCAAAAATATGGGCAATCCCGCTTGATGAACCAGCAGGGGCGACACGCAAGGACCTTGCGCCGCCGTCACCTGAGACATTCAAGAGTTTTGGAGCGGACCTTTATCCGGACCCGGACGGGAACCCCTGGCTGTTCGTTGCAAATCGCGCCGAGGAGCATCACGCGATCGAAGTATTCAGGCTTAAGCCCGAGGGAACATTTGAGCATGTTCGCAGTATAACATCGCCTTTGCTCCACAATCCGAATGATCTTGTCGTGCTTGGTCCCGATACGCTTCTCGTGACACTGGACAAAGAAGCAGATGCTGGAACGCTGGCTGAAATCATGGAAGGCGCTCTAAATCGGCCGACCGGAAAAGTGCTTCTGATCAGCGGCAAGGATAGCATGATTGCCGCGGACGGGTTGTTGATGGCGAACGGTATCGCCCTGTCACCGGACGGCAAGCAAGTATTTGTCGGCGAACTTGTGGGGCAGTCCGTCGTTGTTTTTGATCGGGATCAGCGCACCAACACCCTGACCAGAAACCGGAGTATCGCCGTCGGAACCGGTGTTGATAACCTGACCTTTGCTGACAACGGTCTTTTGTACATCGCGGGCCATCCCAAGCTCTTGTCGCTGGCCCTCGGATACCAGCGGCGGGAAGACCAGCCTTCGCCTTCCGAGGTTGTTTCACTTGATCCGGACACAGATCATATAGAGCGTGTGTTCATTGACGAAGGTCAGCAACACGCAGCATCATCAGTCGCGTTGGTTGACACTGTCCTCGACCGGATTTTCATTGGATCTGCTTTCGGACCCCACGTGTCAGTTTGTGATAGCGAGGCGGCTTTGTGAGACGAGCAAAGTACCTTTCTCTGGCTGTACTTGGTGCTGCGGCGCTGGCGCTAACGGCACTTTTCGCAATGGATGCGCACCGCGGTTATAGGCAAGCAAGGTTAGATGTTGAATGGCGCAGTTCCAACTACACAAAGCTCGAGGCATTCGGATCAACACGGCGTCTGGTCGTGACGCCAATCGTCAACTGGCATGCGATCGATCCAGCCTTCAGAACTGAACCCGGCGTTTCCTACCTGGTGGAGACTGACGACCAGACTATCTTGTTTGATGTCGGTTTTAACCAGGGCGAGGCTAGTCCATCACCCTTTGAGAACAACCTGAAAAAGCTCGGCAGGTCGCTTGAGGAAGTGGATACGATCTTTATCAGTCACTTGCACAGGGATCATGTGGGCGGTCTCAAATGGGAGAAGCAACGCACCTTCTCACCGGGCGTTGTGCAGCCTCTGTTTGACAAGGTCGAGATACTCAGCCCGGTAAAAATCTCTTATCCGGGCCAAAAGCCTGTGCAGCGTGCTCGGCCGGCCATCATTGGGGAGGGGCTTGCATCGACCGGACCCATTGCACGAGAACTGTTCATCGGCCGCGTGGATGAACAGGCATTGGTTATAAATCTCGAGGGCAAGGGGCTCGTCATCATTGTTGGGTGTGGCCACCAGACTCTGGACCGGTTGATGACCGTGATCGACGCTTCGTTCGACCAGCCCGTTTATGCGCTTGTCGGCGATCTGCATTATCCTGTTCCTGAAGGACGTCTCAAGATACTCGGAATTGACGTTCAGAAACGTCTCGCCTCGGGTGAAGGCGTGTTTTCGCCGCTCAGTGATGCTGACGCGGCCGATTTCGAACAGCAGGTCTCAGACAAGTTCGAGTATCTCGCGCTCGGAGGGCACGATACAAGTGACGAAATCCTTCAGCGTTTGTCGCAGCGCCTTGGGCGCAGGTTTCAGATTGCCACCATCGGCGTACCAATAGACTTGTCTTTGGTCGCGACCGAAGAAAACTGATGACTGCAGTTTCATCCAGAGAATGCCAACCCGCACACTATGGGTGTCCCGAGCCACGATAGTCCGCCTTGGATAATGCAAAGACTGGGCCGTAGGTGTTCAGGCTGGCGAAAAGCCTGGAGGCCTTGATTTGCGCCGAGCCTGATCGGTTTCCGCGCCTTCGATTTTCTTCCGCGTGCAAATGATCGACCGGGACCAGTGTTTCAAATGAGACACACGGCGCCAAGCCCCGGCAGTGTGAGACGTGATGGGCAAAGAACCGAGTTCAATCAGCCGCTACCCTCCAGCGGGGCCGTCATCCGCTAGGGTTCACACGTCAGGTAGGCGTAGAGCATTTTCTGCAGTTCATTTGTCATGATCTTTTCTGATGCCGGCGTGCCTGCCGCGTCGACCAGCCACCGGTGCGACAGTGCGTCGGCAGTATCAACAAGGAGCGTGGCCGTGATGTGCGGGTTGTCTGAATGGTCAGCAAGCGCCAGCGCAACCCGCTTGATCGTGTTGGCGCGAAGCGCCGCTACACGCATCTTCTGCTCAAGCGTGAGCGCTACCTCTGACGACAAGACCTGGTGCAGATGAGGATCATCGCGGTGCAGGGTCACAAAGCCGGATACAAGAACCCGCACGATATCGACTGGCTGCGGGCCGGAATTGAGGTCGTTTGCGCTTTCCCGAAAAAGTGCCTCACCGCGCGCCAAATGCCGGTTGAGGATCTCGTCGACAATCGCCCGCTTGTCCGGGAAGTATTCGTAAACCGAGCCGATCGAAACACCTGCCCGTTTCGCGATAATATTGGTGTTCAACGCGGCCCATCCGGCTTCGGCGAGAATCCGAGCTGCCGCCTCCAGGATTGCTTCAACTGTTGCCAGCGAACGGGCCTGAACGGCCTGCCTGGCCGGCTTGCCTGACTGTTTCGGCGGGCTTCTTTTGGGCATCCGGAAATCCGAGTTTCTTTATCTGAGCTTTTGCTCGACAATCGGCTTCATGAAGAAGTTTGGCAATGACCGGTCGTGGACCGATTACCGAGACATCCTCTCCAGGTCATTCGGTATCAATTTCCGAACCGAGCCGGTTGAACGCCAGCGGCAGATCCGTGGTCATATGATCCGGTATGACGAATGGCAGCCAGCGGGTCAGCCGGAAGGCACGCTTATTCTGGTCCATGGAGGGGGCGGCAATGGCCGTGTTCTTGCGCTTTGCGCGTTGCCGGCGCTGGATGCTGGATGGCGCGTGCTTGCGCCGGATCTACCCGGATACGGCCTTTCGGAACCGGCGCCGGGTTATAATTGGGACTATGCCGAGTGGCCTGCCGTGATTGCTGAAATGGCGGACACCGAGGCGCAGGGACCTGTCGTTCTTATGGGCCTTTCGATGGGCGGCATGACTGCCGTTTTCGCGGCCCCGAAGAGTCAACGGGTCGCGGGCGTGATCGCAACAACTCTGATCGATCTTTCGGATGCCGGGACATTTGTCCGTGCGGCGCGATGGCCATGGCTGGGAAAACTGAGCCTCGCCACAATGCAGTTGGCCCCATGGCTGTTCGACCGGATGGTCATGCCAATGTCGATCGCGACACCGCTCAAGGCAATGAGCAGCGATCCGGACATGCAAGAATACTTCAAGCGCGACCACCTGCTTGGCGCAAAATGGATAGGTGCACGGTTCTTCCGTACACTGCATGAGTATAAAATGCCCGACCTGAAGCTGGCTTGCCCACTTTTGCTCGTTCATCCGGGTGCAGATAACTGGACGCCGACTGCGCTTAGCTTGCCGGTTCTTGATCGTATCGAGGCGCAAAAGCAGTTCATCGCTCTGAGCAATGGTGCGCACCTTCCTGCGGAGGCGCCGGCTTTCAGAGAGCTGTCCGATGCAGTTCAGAAGTTTCTGCATAACGTGGCTCGGCAAGAGCCAAGCGGGAGGCTCGATCGTCACACGCGCCATACCGATGCTGGATGAAATGGACGCAGGGCCAGGGTGGCATCAGATCCACAGCCAGAGTGTTCCGGACATCGAAACAGGCGCTAAGCAAGCTTTGCGGCGCACGAATGGTACCCGTCTTCAGGCAGAGCGGTGAACCCTCATGTGTGGATTGCGGTGGAGCGTTTGCGAGGCGAGGAGTCTTGCGGGGAGGGCGGGATGGCGCCTGAAATCAGTCTGCAGCACTTGCGTTTGCCGCAATCGCTGCCTCAGCTTTCGCCTTGCAGGCCCGGTACAGAACAAGCCGCGTCGACCGGAACGATCTAACCCTGCCTGCCGGCTTCATGCCGCAAGCTTCCTTCACAGTTGGAGTCGCAGACAGCTCAGCCTCTTTGGCGAGCGATGCCGAGTTGGCGCACGCGCTCAAAGCAAGGATTGCCGCGAAGAGGGTAATGGCTTTCATGAGGTAGTCCTCGCTTAAGGGTGGTAACTGGTGCCCGAAAAGGCCACAAGCACGTGATGGATATTCGGGCGACGGTGTTTGTTTATGCAGGCGCGGCAATTGCCGAGATCGCTGGCTGTTTTGCATTCTGGGCATGATTGCGCCTCGGCAAGTCGCCGCTCTGGCTGTTGCCTGGCATTGCCTCTCTCGTGGCTTTTGCCTGGCTGCTGACACTGGTTGAGACGGCTGCGGCCGGGCGCACGTACGCAGCTTATGGCGGTGTCTACATCATCAGCTCTCTCGCGTGGCTTTGGGCTGTCGAGGGCGTTCGGCCCGACCGCTGGGACGGGATCGGAGCGGTCATCTGCCTTGTTGGCGCTGCAGTCATTCTGCTCGGACCGCGCGCCCCGGTGTGATTGCCTACGCATCGCGGTAAACCAGCAGCCTGAGGGCGTTGCCAACGACGATCAGCGTTGAACCTTCGTGCAGAAGAATGGCAGGGCCGATGCCCAGGCCGAAGAGTGTCGCCGGAACAAGTACGGCCACGACACCAAGGCTGACGAAAAGGTTCTGACGAATGTTCCGGCTCGTCGCGCGGCTCAGGCCGACGGCAAAGGGCAGCGTGTCGAGATTGTCCGCCATCAGGGCGATGTCGGCGGTTTCCAGAGCGACGTCCGAGCCCGCCGCGCCCATTGCAATTCCGACATTCGCGTTCGCCATAGCCGGGGCATCGTTGACGCCGTCGCCAACCATCGCGACGCCGCCTTGCTGTCTCAGCTCCTTGATCTTTGCAACCTTGTCGTCCGGCATCAGGTCTCCGAATGCCTCGTCCAGTCCTAGATCTCGTGCGATGGCGTTGGCGACACGGTGATTGTCGCCGGAGATCATCATCATCCGCGTGATGCCGAGCTTGCGTATCTGCGCAATCACGCGTTTTGCAGCCGGACGCGGCGTGTCCATCAGGCCGATGGCGCCCATGAAGCGGCCGCCCTGCGCGACCACCATCATCGTGCGGCCCGTGTCGAAAAGCGTGTCTACCTCCCGCGCGAGCGTTTCGGGCATGATTGGACCGCTTTCGCCGTCGAACATCGCAGGCTTGCCGATCAGGACGAGTTCGCCTCCGACCATTGCGCTGACGCCCTTGCCGGTGAGGCTTTGGAACTCTGCCGCTTCCGGACCTTTCGGAAGATCCCTCTGGCGTGCCGCCTCCACGATAGCACGCGCGAGGGGATGATCGCTGAAGGCCTCCACAGCGGCGGCGGTCCCCAGCAGCGCGCGCTCGTCGGTCCCTTCGAAGGCGACGATATCGACGACTTTGGGCTCGCCAATGGTCAAGGTGCCGGTTTTGTCGAACGCGATTGCGTTCAACCGGCCAAGCGCCTCCAGCGGCGCACCGCCCTTGATCAGTACACCGCCATTTGCTGCCCGGGCGATACCGCTGAGGATCGCGCTCGGCGTGGCAATGGCCAACGCGCAGGGGCTTGCTGCAACCAGAACGGCCATCGCGCGATAGAAGCTTTCAGACGGTGCCTCGTTCAGGAAAAGCCATGAAAACCCCGTGAGCACCGCGAGCGCGATGACCAGCGGCACAAAGATCTTCTCGAAGCGCTTGATGAACGTCTGTGTCGGGGACTGTCGTGTTTCGGCTTCAGAAACGAGTTTGACAACGCGGGCGAGCGCAGACTCTGAAGAGAGCCGCGTAACGTAAATGTCGAGACTGCCGCTCCCGTTGATTGATCCGGCGAAGACCTTGTGTTCCGGCCCGGCTGCCTCGATCTCGGGCGCCGATGTACCGGGCAGGGGGCGTTTGTCGACCGGAGCACTTTCACCGGTAATCGGCGCCTGGTTGACGCTGCTTTCGCCGGCGGTAACGACACCGTCGACCGGCAGACGCTCGTTGGACCGCACGACAACGATGTCGCCAAGCTGAATGTTTTCGATGCGTATCTCGACGGTCTCGCCATTGCGTCTGACGAGGGCAGAGTCAGGGGCGAGGTCTGCCAGCGCCTGAATGGCCCGCGTCGCGCGGCCCATCGCATAGTGCTCCAGCGCATGCCCGAGACTGAAGAGTAAGAGCAGGAGCGCTCCTTCTGCCCACGCACCAAGGATTGCGGCGCCGGCAGCCGCAACAAGCATCAGGAAGTCAATCTCGAACTTTCCATCTGCTACTTTTTCGGCAGCTTCGCGCAGCGCGAAGAAGCCGCCAAAGAAGTAGGCCCCGACGAGCATTGCCAGGGAAAGCCATCCTGGCATGATTTCCAGCCTGGGCCCAAGCCATCCGGCGACCAGCAACACGCCGCATGTCAGAGAGAAGATTAGCTCGAGATTGTCGGACTTGCCATGATCATGCTCTTTCGCGGTCAATGGCTTAAGCTTCGGACTTTCGGTCGACATGATGGCCAATCCTCATTGGTTTGACTTTTGTTATTGCGACCGGGGCGGCACCAACGGCGCCGCCCCTTGCCAATCCCTATTCCGCCGGAACGGCAGGGTGCTCGTGCTTTGCCTCGACCAGCGAGTGATGCCCGTCAGGTCTCGGCGCAAACCAGCGATGGAGCGCCGGCACCACGAGTAGGGTCAGCACGGTCGATGACACCAGGCCGCCGATCACCACGGTGGCCAGCGGGCGTTGCACTTCTGCGCCGACGCCGGTGGCGAAGAGGAGCGGGGCGAGCCCGAGCGCCGTTGTTGCGGCTGTCATCAGCACCGGCAGTGCTCGCAGTCCCGCGGCCTCAATGGCGAGTTCCTCGAGATTGCGCCCTGCCCTCGCAAAGTCATCCATGAAGCTGACCAGCACCATGCCATTACCAAGGGCGATGCCGAACAGGGCGATGAACCCCACTGTCGCGGGAACGGAGACAGGTAGCCCTGCGATCCAGAGTGCCAACGCCCCGCCGGTCAGAGCCAACGGAATGTTGAGCAGGATGAGCACCGCCGACATCAGCCGCCCGAATGTCAGGAGGAGGATCAGGAAGACGATGCCGAGCGTGATCGGGATCACGACAGCGAAGCGAGCATTGGCTTGCTGTTGCAGTTCGTATTGTCCGCCCCACTCGACACGGTACCCGGCCGGTAGGTCGAGTCCCGCCGTCACGGCCGCCTGAGCTTCCTCGACATAGCTGCCGATGTCGCGATCCCGCACATTGAGCTGCACAGTGATAAATCGCTCACCATTCTCGCGCGTGATTTGCCGCGGTCCCACGATCTCCCGGATATCGGCAATGCTCTCCAGAGGGATGCGGGCCCCGCTGGACGACTCGAGGATGATGCGCCCGATGGCTGCGGGCGTGTCGCGGCCGGCTTCGTCGTAACGCACGACAACCGGAAACTGCCGGACCCCCTCGAAGACGACACCGGCCTCGGCGCCGCCGACGCCCGACCGCAAAGCCTCGAGCGCCTCCTCGACGCTGAGTCCATAGCGGCCAAGCGCAACCCGGTCGAGCGACACGACAAGCTGCGGCGCGCCGGTAATCTGGTCGGCCTGGACGTCGCTCGCGCCGGTAACCTCCTGAAGGATGGATTGAAGGGCTTGCGAGCTTTCTAGCAGGACTTCCGAGTCCGGCCCAAAAATCTTTACGGCGAGTTGTGCCTTGGTGCCGGTCAGGAGTTCGTCAATCGACATGGCGATCGGTTGCCCGATATTGACCCGCACCCCGGGGAACTCCGCAAGATTGTCCGAAATCGCCTCACGCAACTCTTCCGGATTGATCCCCTTGCGCCACTCCTTTCTGGGCTTCAGCGCAACAAATGCTTCGATGCTGTTGACCGGGTCGGCATGGGCGCCGACTTCGCCCCGCCCGATCCGGCTGACGATGGAATCGATTTCGGGAAACGCTTCCATAAGCCGCTTCTCGACACGGGTTGATGTTGCGCTGGCTTCCGTGAGCGAGATCGACGGTGCCATGGCTACTCTCAGCAAGATATCACCCTCTTCGAGCGCGGGTGTGAACTCCGACCCCAGACGCGTTGCTGCGAGGCCGCCAGCGACCAGCAGCAAGCCTGCCAGGGCAAGAGCTGCAATCCGTTGTCGGACGAAAAATGCGGCGAACGGCTTGACGATGCGCGTCAGGCGGCTGTCGCCCGTGTTCTGTGTGGAGCGTGACGGTCGCATCAGGCCCAGTGCCATTGCCGGTGCAATCAGCGCTGCGTAGATGAGCGATCCGGTCATTGCGAGCGCTGCCGAGGCCGCCAGCGGCCGGAAGGTCTTGCCTTCGGTGCCCTGCAGCGAGAACAGTGGCAGGAACACGATGATGACCACTGCCACGGCCGCAATCAGCGGCGCGATCACTTCTGCGCTCGAACGCGCAACTGTCGTTCGGTTGTCCTCGCCCTCCTGTCTTTCTCGGAAGCCGCGCGCGACGTTCTCTGCGATCACGATTGCGCCGTCGACCATCATGCCGATGGCAATGGCGACCCCACCGAGCGTCATCAGATTGGCGCCGATACCGAAAACACTCATCGCGATGAATGCAAATCCGACCGAGAAGGGAATCGAGAGCACGACGACCAGGCTCGGACGCCAGCCGCCAAGGAACAAGAACACCACGATCGCAACCAGCAGACCACCCTGCCAGAGCGCTGTCGTCACCGTCGCAGCCGCTTTCTCCACTAGGGTGCCCTGGTCGTAGTAGGGTATTGCTCGGACGCCGTCCGGCAAGGAGGTGTTGATCTCGACAAAGCGCGCCTTGGCGTTCTCAATGACGTCGGAGGTGTTGCTGCCATACAGTTTGAGAACAAGGCCTGCAACGACTTCGCCTTCGCCATTCGCCGTGGCCATACCCTGGCGAACAGCGCCGCCGATGACGACGTCTCCAAGGTCGCCAACCCGTACCGTTCGTCCGTCGACGGTCTTGACCGGTGTTTCCACGAGATCTGCAATGGTCGTTGCCAGACCAACACCGCGAACGGTGTATTGCTCTGCGCCTAGCTCGATGAACTGTGCACCGGCCGTTCTGTTGGCGCTTTTCAGGGCGTCAATCACCTCCCCGACCTGGATGTCCTGAGCAAGCAGCGCATCGGGGTCGAGATTGACCTGGTATTGCTTTTCATAGCCGCCAAGCGCCAGGACTTCGGTGATGCCTTCGACGGACTGGAGCGGGTACTTGATCATCCAGTCTGCAATCTCGCGCAGCTCGATCAGCGAGCGGGTGCCGGATTCGTCAACGAGCCGGAAGTACATGATGATACCGAGGCCGGTCGAAATCGGTCCCATCTTGGGCGTACCAAAACCTTCGGGAATGGCTTCGGCGGCTTCTCCGAGCCGCTCACCTACCACCTGGCGGGCAAAATAAACGTCGGTCCCATCTTCGAAATAGATGTTGACGACGGATAATCCGAAGTTCGATGTCGACCGCATTTCCCTGACCTTGGGCAGGCCAGACATCGCTGTTTCAATCGGAAAGCTCACATAGCGTTCGACCTCCTCAGGGGAGAGGCCTTCGGTCTCGGTGAAGATCTGGACCAGCGCGGGCGACGGATCGGGAAAAGCGTCGACCGGCAGACTGCGAAAGGCAAACAGGCCGCCCAGGGTCATTGCGATGACAGCTATCGCTGCCAGCAGGCGTCCGCCTGCAATTCTGTGCATGAGGTTCAGCATGGAGTGAGGTGTCCTTAGTGGGCGTGGCCGTCGCCGAAAGCGTCTTTTTCAAGCTGCGCTTTCAGGGTGAAGGCACCGGACGAGACAAAGCTTTCGCCTTGCTCCAGCCCGTCGAGGATTTCAGTTAGACCCGCGCTTGCGCGGCCCGGCTTGACAGGTCGCGGCGCAAATCCACCTTCGACAGGGACAAATACCGACGGCTTGTCCTCGACAACCACGACGGCATCGGACGGGACATGCAGTGTGCGGCCGGATTCGCCGACCGAGATTTCGGCTGTAACGAACTGGCCTGGGCGCAGGCGGCTCTCCTGATTGTCTACGATTACGCGCGCTGTGCTGGTGCGGGTCGTTTCGCTGATGACAGGAAGTATGAGGGCGATCGTGCCACGGGCTGCCGCCGAGCCATCACGGGTGCGCAGAATGACCGGCTGGCCGGTTTCAATGGCGCCGGCATCATCCTTGTAGACCGCAATATCGGCCCAGAGTTGGCTGTCGTCGACAATGATGAACAAAGCCTCGCCGCCTGCCTCAACGCTTGAGCCGATCGATACACTCCGTGATATGACGGTTCCGCCCAGAGGGGCCACGAGCGCTGCGCTCGCCAGAGAGCCGTCTTGTGCCTGGCCGAGCCCGTTGAGCACGCTATCGCTGATGCCGACGGCGTGGAGTTTGTTCTCCATGGCTTCCCGTTCAGCACGGGCGCTGATAAGCGCCGCTTTGGCGGCATCCAGATCAGCCTGCGAAGTAATCTTGTCGGCAAACAGGCGCTCTTCACGGGCAAACTGCGACGCCGCCAGGTTCTCGGCGGATTTTGCCGTCAGGAAGTCCGCCTTCAGTCCGGCGAGTTCGCGGCTGGACAACACCGCGAGGCGTTCGCCGCGCTTGACCTTGTCGCCTTCGCCTTTGTCAAGTCTCGAGACCAGACCGCTCACGGGAGCAGCAACCTGCGCCACACGGTCCGCATCGAAACGAAGTTCCGCTGGCAATGACAGGGTTTCACTCAGCGGTCCCGTTTCAGCCGGTGACAGGGCGATCCCGGCTTCAGCCGCAGCAGCCTTGTCGAGCAGTACAACGTCGCCGTTCGCTTCGTCGCCATGCTCATCATGGCCTTCCTCTTCGCCGTCGGTATGGCCTTCCTCTTCGGGATGGCCGCCTTCTTCTTCGCCGTGATCGTCATGATCGGCGTGCTCGTCGGCTGTCGCTCCGGCGACCGCCGCGGAACCTGCACTGGCAGTTTCACTTGCGCCGCCGCAGCCGGCGAGCGTGATGGCCAGCACCAGTGCCAGCCCAGTCAGCTTGGGATCAATCATTGTGTGTCTCCGTCAAAGGGGGCCGCGCCGATCAGGCTACGGAGCAAGAGGTCCGCCGCGCGCGCATCGCGCCGAGCGGCAATGGTGGCCTGGCGCACGTCGATCAGGGCAGCGCGCGCCTGGAGGGTGGTAGTGAGGTCGAACCGGCCGATCGCGTAACCCTGGTCAGCCGCATCGAAAGCGGCTTCGGCCTCTGGCAACGCCTCTTCCGTGAGGATTGAAAGCCGCATGGTCGCGGCGCGGGCGGTGGCGGTGGCTGCCGCCTGTTCAGCCCTCAGCCGCGCCTCGACGGCTTCGGCAGAAACCTTCGCGGCGTCTCCGCGAAAGCGGGTCGCCCGAGCGGCATCACGACCGCGATCAAACAGCGGCAAGGGCAGGCTCAGCCCGGCAACGAAGGCGTTATCGCCTGTCGCTTCAAACCGGCGAACACCCCCCGAAAGCGTGATATCAGGAATGGCAGCAGCCCGGGCGCGTCTGAGTTCGGCCTCTCTTGCGTCCACCGCAGCCTTTGCGGCGGCCAGGCTTGGATGAGGCGCTGTGTCAGATTGAGCGGTAGCAATAATCTCGAACTCTGACGGAACGGCGAACTGCAGATCGGCTCCACCCCACAGACTTGCGAGCGCATACGCGCGCGCCTCGACCTCGCCCCGGGTCAGAGCAGCCTCGGCGCGCAGGCTCGCTGCGTCTGCTCGGGCGCGGGCAAGCTCAGGCGGTGCAGCGGCGCCGGCCTCGACTCTTTTGCTGACGGTTTCTGCGAGGGTTGAGCTGAGACTTGCTGCCTCATCGGCGAGCTTTGCTGCTTCTGACGCCGCGACCAGATCAGCATAAGCAAGCGCTGCCTCCCGTTCTGCTTCGCGCAGGATGACCGCGCATTCAGCGGTCCCGAGCGCCGCCCGGGCGCGGGCCGCGCGTTCGTCCAGGCCCCGCTTGTTGCCCAGCCGGAAAGTCTGCGCGACACCGAATGTTGTCTCGGACTGGTCGATGCCGGACAGGGCGCCCCCGCCGGAGAAGTTCTCGAAATCTGCGCTGAAAGTGGGATTGAGCCACCTGCCGGCCTGGTCAGCATCGGCATTGAGCGCGCGCGCTTCGAGGCCAGCCGCGCGGATATCCGGAGAGGTACGGCGGATTTCATTGAGCGCCGCCTCCAGCGTCAGCGGCGCGTCAGGAGAGAGCGCGCTAGGCGCCGCAACATGGTCTGGCATGCAAGGGCTTGCAGAGGCGCTGCCTGCCGCAACAATTGCGGCGAGAGCGAACGCCGGGGCGGCAAGCGCGCCCCGAAACAGGAAAGTCATGAAAAGATTTGATCCTCAGGCTGATATCTCGGCAGGCACCGGACGCATCCGGAAACGGTTGCAGAGGATCAGGCCCGCGGAGGCCGCAGCAGTTCGTAGGGCGGGGCTTTCAGCACCGCGGTGTCAGGCTTCAACGAAAAACGTGAGCTCGTTGCAAGCAGGTCAAACGTGAGGCCGTCGCTTGTACGCCAGATGTGAAGATGGCAGGCACCGCAAGTGTGCACGGCGTGCTCATGCCCGCCGGATCGGTCCGAATCTTCCGGTGTCACCGTTTCAGCAGTATGATCGACATAGCAGAGCGTTGGTCGCTCTGCCGCGTGTGCATCTTCCGCCAAAGGTCCGGCAACAAAGGCGAGCGCCATGAGCGCGGCCATCAAAAACCGGAACCAGGAGGACGCAACTGTCAGCACCATTTTGCCCAGATAGCATCGAAAAGTTGTGTTTGCATGAAAAAATTGCGGCAAGCCGTTTTGCCGCACGCAATGTGTCGGGCTAAGAGATGCAGGGCGTACCCGCGCATTCTCGCGTGTTTGCAACATTATTACAGGGCGACGGTTGTAATGAAAGTTCTTATCGGTGGCTCTGATCAGCGCTGCCTTGTCCCAAGGAAAGCGCGTTACAACGCCGCGTCTCGCATGGTCTTTCTGGCAGACGGCACCGGTGATGATTCCGGAACGAAGCGGGCAAGATTGACTGCTAGAGGGCTGATAAAGCAGACGAAGAACCGGCTATCTTTTGTCACTTTGGCGAGG
Organism: Hyphomonas sp.; assembly: GCA_016124495.1. GTDB lineage: Bacteria > Pseudomonadota > Alphaproteobacteria > Caulobacterales > Hyphomonadaceae > Hyphomonas. The sequence goes on from WGNP01000017.1 coordinate 39,577, forward strand.
GATGGCTAGTTGTTGGCGGGCGCATCAAATATCGCCTTGTCCGAAAGAGAGGGACCTTCAGCGACATGAACGATGGCGCCGGATTGGCCCGCCGGAGGTGTATTTGTGACCGATAGCGGGCTGGTCACGCGGGTGAACCATGCAAGACTCTCAATCGCGCAGCCGCTCTCGTTAACCACACTGGGTTCCCGTCCGGCGACGTCGGATGTCGGTGCGAGGTTTCAAGTCGATATAGCACTCGTATCCGAATTTTCGCGGGATTCGGTGCGCAGTTTTTTTGCCGCTTTGACCGCGGCGCTTGGTTCTCGGTAGCTGATAGTGATTTGGGCGATCTGGAGCCTGGCGCACGACGGAATTGTCCAATGCAACCGCGCATTACCTTCGCGCAGCAGTCAGAACAGCTCGCATATAGCTCTCGACTTCTTTCTCAACCCAAACACTCCGGCGACCAATGTGAACGGGCGCCGGGAAGGGTTGCACCGGATCCTTGATCAGCTCGTAGAGGAGCGACCGGCTGATTGTCAGCCGGTCAAGAACATCGCGAAGTGACAGAAATCGCAAGCCCAGATCACTGTCCTGCACGCTCGAGTGGGACAACGCCGGCTGTGGTTCAGACGCGTCAAGCTGAGCCGCCATGCGAATGAACGCGCGTGGAGGGAACTGGCTCATTTCGGACGGTTCCAGACCATAACGCCGGTGCCTTCTGCTTCGTTCTCAAAGAAGGCCGCGCGCATCGGCTGGGCAAAGCTCGGATCGTCGAGCTTGATGGCGAGGTAAGGCGTCTCGCCGTCTTTCGAATCCTGGCGCCAGGCCGCGCCGAGTTCTGCGCCGCCAGCGTAAAGCCGGAAGTCTGGCGTATCCTTGCTTTTCCCTTTGTCCTTATTGGGCACAAGCTGGGCCTTGACGTTAATGGTCATGGTACGGATGGTCCCGGTCCAGAGTCCGTCCTTCAAGGTAAATGCGCCGATCTGTGCCATGGGTCAGTCTCCTTTGCTGGCATTGCTGGGCAGGGCCTTCCGGGCCCGTCTGAACCCGGCGTCTGACGCCAGGAACATGTCGATCATGGCGGCAGCGAGCGTTTCGCTACGCTCGGCTTCGCCATAAGTCTCTTGATAAACCGCCGCATAATCCTGCAGCGCGGCGGCGGTGTCGGGATCAAGCGCGAGGGTGAGCCTGACCGGCGTGCGATCAGCGAGTTTTGCGAGGCGGAGGTTCATGGCGCCGCCTCCTTGAAGGGACGAAGGACAAGGTCCTTGGTCACGATGACACGGACTGGCCAGCCAGGACGGATGGTGATCGAAGGCTGAACGCTGAGGCTTCGATCAACGGCCCGCTGCCCGGCTTGGTTGATCGTGTCGGTTGTCCCTCGGCGGATCGCCCGCTCGATGTCGCCATCCTCGCCGGCGCCGAGTTCGGCGCCGATGCCGAGGAGAGTTGCGAGGCCGGCCGCAGCGAACACCTTATCCCAATGTTGATCGGTCCGGTCTTTGAGGCCGGCATAGCCGGAGGCGTCGCTGCCCGGTTCGGAAATGGTGATCGAGCTACCATCGGGCATCAGGATCCGGTCCCAGACGACCAGTGCGCGGTCCTGGCCGAACGAGACTTCTGATTGGTAACGGCCGAGAAGGCGGCTTCCCTGAGGGATCAGCAGGTGCTCGCCGCGCACCGTGTCATAGACGTCCTGGGTTACCTGCGCGATCACCGTACCCGGAAGGTCTGAGTTGATGCCGGTGATCAGGCTCGCCGCGATCAGGGAGCCTGCCATCAGCTGATAGGGCGAAAGCGGGTCCTGCACCCGGTCCGGATTGTAGACCGGGCTGGACGCCGGTTCACCGGCAAACGCTGCTTTGCGGGACTGGAGGTTCGGGTCTGGCTCCGGGCTTAGAGTGGCGCTTGTCGATTGCCGGTTAAGCGCAAGGAGCTCCGATGCCAGATCGAAGCCGGAATCCGGCGCTCCCTGCTTGGAGCTTGGCGGCGCACCGGCCCCGCCAAGGCGGAACAGGATTGGCGCGCGGGCGGCTTCTTCAGCTTGGGCGGCGGCTTCAAGCCGCGCAGTGCGCGCTGCTTCGTCTTCCGGGCGCGTGCGAAACTCCGTCCGGTACTCGGTCTGGAACTCGGTTTCGATGCCGTAAGCCTGTTCGGCCGCGAGAATGGTCGAGCCGAGATCACCGGACAACGGCGCTCCGAGCACCGGCACATCGGTGAGCGCCGTATAGTCTGCCGGTAGCGCCGAGAACCCATCCGGCTTGCGCTTGCCGGCCGTGACCAGCTCTTCTTGCTGGGCGGGCTCTGCAGGGCGCGGCGGCGCAAGTGCAATCGAGGTTGCCGCGAACAGCCCCAGCGCGCCGAGGCCTGCACCGGCCATCAGAAGTTTGCGGTTGATTCGTGTGGCGGGCTTCGGCGCCGAGCGGATCTGCAGCCGCCGCGCGGCTTCCTTGAACGGGGGAGGCTCGGTCATCGGCTCAACCCCCGAACCAACGCGACCTTTGCGCCGCGCTTACTTTCGAAATCCGCACGACTGTCTGGGGCTTTGTTCCATGGCGCAGCTCAGCGGCGCCAAACAGCCGGTCGACGATGTAGTAGTTGCCCCTCACGCGGTAGTTGACGAGCTCGGCTTCGTCGGCGGATGACAGGACGAAAAGCGGTGGTAACTCGGAGGCGGAGATCGACGCCGGCATCTGGATGAACACCTGGCGCCCGTCATCGAACACGCGGACTGGTTTCCAGTCTGGTGCATCGCCCGTGACGCGGTAGTCGAAGTTCAGAGTCTCGAGGCTGAGCCCGCGTTCGACGGAGACGGCGTCCTGCGCTGCGGCGCTGGCATTACGTGTGGTGAGACCCGCCAGCTCGTCCTGCGGATAGCGCCACGACAGCGCGGCCATGTAAGTTGCTGCGGTCGATTCCAGTTCGAGGTGATAGGTCCGCCGGTCGGTCGCGATCATCAGGTTGGTGCGCAGGCCCTTGGCAACGGGTTTAACCAGGATATGCGCCCGGGCCGCGCTGCCGGAGCCGGATGCTGTATCCCCGATCACCCAGCGCACCGTATCGCCCGCCGACACCGACACCAGCGTCTCTCCCGGCTGGAGCGCGATATCCGTGACCTGGCCCGGGCTGGCATAGAGGCGGTAAAGCGCGCCCTCCGTGTAAGGATAGATCTGGACGGCGTTGACGAACCCTTCCGAGGAAGGCTCGATCACGGCGCCGGCACGACCTTCCTTGATGGTTGCCGTGGGAGTTTGCGGACTTTTCTTGCCGGTGTCCGGCTCAACGGGTTTGAGCTGACCGGGCAGGGGAAGGGCGATCGCTGTTTCAATGATCTCCACGCGTTCGGACTTTGGCTCTTCCAGTGGAATCGCCGCGATAAAGTCGCCGGTATCGATGACCGGCTCTGGTGGCAGCGGCGTGGCGCAGGCCGCGAGCAGGGCGGTGGCCGATGAGGCGAGCAGGAACCGGTTCATTGTCTTTCTCCTGTGACAAGGTCTTCGCTCCAGCTGAGCGAGCGGACATAAAGGCCGAGGGGGTTGGCGCGCAGGGTCTCGGCATCCTTCGGCGGCTGCAGCGTGATCGTGAAAACCCCCGTGAACCGCTTTGCGCCGGTCAGCGCGCCGCCCTCATAGGTCTTCTCGATCCACCGGCCCTGGAAGCTTTCTTCGCTGACGCGGACGATGCTGACGACATCCACCGTGCGTGAGCGCCGGCCGATCGCCGCAAACGGATCATTCTCGCGGGCATACTCTGAGAGCGTGGTGGCGGCTGCCGGTCCGGCGAAGGTGTAGGCTTTGAGCCAGTTCTCCCGGACAACCACCGGATCGATCGAAAGGCTACGGACATATGTGATGAACCCGGCCAGGTGATGCGCGATCTGTGCATCGGACGGCGTGTAGGTCTCAGTCGCCGGGCCGACGGCTTTCGCCGCGCCGGTCTCATCGATTTCGACGACATAGGGCGTCACCGTCGACTGCAGGCTCCGCCAGATCAGCGCGCCGGACGTCGTGAACGAGAGGGCGAGGCACCCGAGGGCCATCAGCCGCCAGTTCTCCGCCTGGACCCGGGCCGAGCCGATCCGCTCATCCCAGACCTGTCCGGCTTTCTGGTAGGGCGTCTCAGGGTAGGGCGAGGTGCCATAATGGGCTGTGGGGCGTTTGAAGCGCATGGGTTATTCGTCCTTGTCTTTCAGGGAGGGGGCGGCGCCCGAGGAGCCGCGATCGCCGTCGCGCAGGCTGTGCATTGCGAGCTGGCGGGCCTCGCCGACGCGCAGCGAGGTGCGCATGCCCCGCGCCCAGCCGGGGCTCTTCTCCGGCGCGGAGGAGGAAGGCGTTTCGGAGGGTGACGAACTCGTGCCGCCGGTGGATTCGAACGCGCCTCGGGCGCCGCGCCGGTAGGCATCGCGCACAGCGCTGGCTGGGCCCGAGGCCGCGCGGCGCACCGTGTCGCCGGCCGCCTGGGCAACGCCGCCAAGGCCGGCGGCAAAGCCAGCAGCGCCGCTTTTGCCAGACGCCGTGGATCCAAGATCGAACGCCGTGCGGGCGCCGCCGGCCATTGAGGCCCCGGCCTTGACGGCGCTTGCCGCGCCGCCTGCGGCGGCGCCCAGCGCGGCCCTGGCACCGAGACCTGCGGCGACCGTTCCGGCCGCGACACCTGCCGCCGCGCCAATAGCCGAGCCCGCGCCCAGCTGCGGGGCGCCGGTGATGAGGCCCGACGCCATGCCGGGGCCGAACACGCCCATCCAGAGGAAAACCGTCGCGGCGAGCACGGTGCCCATGACCTCGGCCAGCGTCACATCTTCTGTTCCGGCGAACGCATCGGTGATCGTGGCGAACAGCGTCGAGCCGATGCCGATGATGATGGCGAGCACCATGAGCTTCAGGCCCGAGGTGATGACATTGCCGAGGACGCGTTCAGCGAGGAACGAAGTCTTGTTCCAGAGCGCGAACGGCACGAGCACGAACCCAGCGAGCGTGGTCAGCTTGAACTCGAGGATCGCAACGAACAGCTGCACCGCGAGTACAAAGAAGGCGACGAGGATCACCGCCCAGGCAATCAGCAGCACGGCGATCAGGATGAAGTTCTCGAAGAAAGCGATGGGTCCCATCATTTCGCTGGCCTCTTCGAGCAGAGGCAGCGCGGCGCCGTAGCCGACGCCTGCAATGTATCCTGGCCGCATAAGGTCTTCGGCGGTGATCAGGCTCGAGCCTGCTTTCAGGCCAAGCCCGGCGAAACTGTCGAAGATGATCTGGGAAAGGACGGCGAAATTGCCGAGCAGGAACGCAAAGAAGCCGACATAGAGGACTTTCTTGATCAGCCCGGCAATCACGTCGGCATTCTGTGAGAGGGCCCAAAAGAGGCCGGCCAGCGTGATGTCGATCACGATCAGCGTGGAGGTGAGGTAAGCCACATCCCCCTGCAGGAGCCCGAACCCGCTATCGATATAGCGGATGAAGGTCTCGAGGAACCGGTCGATGACGTCCATCTCTTCCATGGGCTCTACTCTCCGGTGCCCAGAAACGTCTGGAGGCGCGCGCGGCCACGTTCGGCCTCGGCAAGCTTTCGGGCCTGCTCAAGCGCTTCGGCGCGGTGCTGGGCGGCCAACATCGCCTCGATCTGCATCAGCTGCTGGTTGGTCATGGCGGAGAGCTCGTTACCGGCCTGCGCGGCCTGCAGCGCGCCGACCGCGTCCTGGCTTTGGGTCACGAGGCTGCGGATGGCGCCCGCATCGGTCTCGTTGTCTTCGAGTGCAGCCGCCGAGACGGTCAGCGTCTCGCGGAATGCGTCCCTCGACTGGCGCCAGCGGGCCCGGGCATCCTCCACAAGCACGGAGCTCGGCGTCGCGGCGCCATAGTCTTCCGGATAGGCGGTCTCGTAGTCCCGCTCGATCTCATCGACAGAGTAGCCGATGCCCTGCGCGCGGCGCAGCAGTTCCTGGATGCGGAGGACCCGCTGGCCGATGATGCTCTCGGCCACGGAAACGGGGAGCGTCTCGAGATTGCGGGCCATGTTCTCCAGCATCTCGATCTCATGGGCGAGCTGCTGGACCTGGCCTTCGAGTTCCTGCAGGGCGCGCACCGCCTGCAGGATGTTCTGGGCATGGTTTGCAGGATCATAGACGGCGAGCTGCGCCACGGCGGGCGGCGCGACGAGGCCAGTCACCGGCACGGCGACCAGTGGCAGCGTGGTGATCAGCAGGCAGGCAAGGCGGTGGCGCATGGGAGAGCTCATTCGGCAGCGAGGATCTGTGGACGGAAGGGGCCGTTTAGGTTGCGCTCGGCGGACGAGTGGCCCGGCCATCGGCTAAGGAGGTCTGCCGCCCAGGCGAGGCCTTTTTCATGGAGCCAGGTTTCGGCGAATCCTTCGCCTTCGGTCTCGGCCATCACGCGGTCGATTGTGGCCTGATCTTCCGGACTGCCCGCAGCCGTAAAGGCGAGCGCGACCGGGCCTAGCCCCAAGTCAAACAGGCGGGAGCCTTTCGGGGACTGGAAGTAATAGTCCCGCTTCGGCGTGGCGCGTGCGATGATCTCGATCTGGCGTGCGTTCAGCCCGAACCGCTCATAGGTCTCCCGAAGAGCCGGCTCTTGGGCACGTTCATTGGCCAGGAATATTCGCGTGAGGCAGCTTTCCAGGATCGCAGGGGCAATCGCGCTCGCGCTGATATCGGAAAGCGACTGGGTCGCGAACACCACAGCGACGTTCTTCTTTCTCAGGGTCTTCAGCCAGTCGCGCAGGCGCGCCGCAAAGACCGGAGCATCAAGGAACAGCCAGGCCTCGTCCAGCATCAGCAGCGTGGGGCGCCCATCAAAGCGCGCCTCTAGCCGGTGGAACAGATAAGTGAGCACGGCTGTGGCCGCCGCGCCTTGCTGCATCAGCTCTTCCATCTCGAAACAGGTGACGGAGGCAAGGGAGAGGTCTTCGTCGTCCCCGTCGAGCAGGCGGCCATGAGGTCCTGCCAGTGTGAACGGATGCAGCGCGGTCTTCAACGCTTCATCCTGCAACAGGAGAACGAGGCCCGTCAGTGTACGTTCGGATGGAGGCGCCGACGCAAGTGAGGTCAGGCCCTGCCAGAGGCGGGCCTTGAGCTCGGGCGTGAGGCTCACGCCTTCGCCGGCAATCAGGCCAGCGAGCCAGTCCGCCGCAAAGCTCGCCTCCGATGGCTGGTCGATGTCCTTCAGCGGCTGGAGCCGGGGGCGGCGGGCACCGCCGAGATCGAGATGCACGCCGCCCATGCCGAGGGCTGCCGCGCGGGCCGAGCGGCCCTTGTCAAAGAGGAAGACCTGCGCGCGGCCGTAGCGCTGCCATTGCAGAGCGAGCATCGCGAGCAGGACCGATTTACCTGCGCCGGTGGGCCCGAGGATGAGCGTATGGCCGACATCACCGGCATGGAGGTTCAGCCTGAACGGGGTTGTCCCGTCGGTGCGCGCCTCGATCAGGGCCGGGGCGCCGAGATGCTGGTTCTGCCGGTCGCCCGCCCAGACCGCCGAGAGCGGCACCATATGGGCAAGGTTCAGCGTGTTTAGGATCGGCTGACGGATATTGGCATAGACATGACCGGGCAGGCTCCCGAGCCAGGCATCGACCGCATTGAGGGTTTCGCGGATCACCGTGAACCCTTTGCCATTGATGATGCGCTCGGCGTGCCGCGCGCGTTCATCGGCGAGATGCGGATCTGTATCGCTGACCGAAATGGTCGTCGTCACATAGCCATAGGCAACGAGATCGCTCCCAAGTTCCTGTAGCGCCGCGTCGGCATCGAGCGCCTTGTTATCGGCGTCGCTGTCGAGCAAAGCGGAGGGCTCATTGAACATCGTCTCCCGAAGGACGGCGGCCACCGACTTGCGTTTGGAAAACCAGTGCCTGCGTTTGCGCCCCAGCACTTTCTCGGCTTCCGCCTTGTCCATGGCGATGAACCGCGTCGCCCAGCGATAGGCAAAACCCTGCCGGTTCAGCTCATCCAGAAGTCCCGGCACGGTCGATCCAGGAAAGCCGAGAATCGTCAGGACCCGAAGGTGAGCGTCTCCGATCATCGGTTCGAGCCCGCCGGTGAACGGCTCATCGGCCAGGATCGCATCGAGGAAGACCGGAATCTCCGGGGCAGAGACCTTGTGGCGCCGGCTCGAAATACAGGCGTGCAAGTAGGTTAGTGTCTCGCTATCCGAGAGCAGGGCAATCTCAGATAGCCCCGTCGACAGGAGATCAAAGGTGCGCTCCGCCTGCTGCTGGAAGACAAGCAGTAGCTCGCGCCAGCCCGCGCCTTCGGGTCGTTCAGGCCGCTCGATCAGCGCCTTCTCGGCGCGCGCGTTCGTGTCCGGTGGCGGCAGCCAGAGCAGGGTGAGATAGTAAGCGCTCTCAAACCTCGAGCCCGCTTCCTCGGCCGCGACAGCGCGCTCCTCGTCGATCAGCCAGGAGACAGGATCCGCAAAATCCGTAGACGGATAATCTCCGGCTTCCTCGCGTACCGCTTCAAAGAAGAGCGCCCAGCCGGATCCGAACCGGCGCAGCGCATTGTTGACCCTTGCCATCACGGCGACAAGTTCGGTCTCGGTCGAGCTTTCGAGGTCGGGGCCCCGGTAGCGGAACGTCGTCTGGAACGCGCCGTCCTTGTTGAGCACGACGCCGGGTGCCACCAGCGCGGCCCAGGGCAGGTAGTCGGCGAGAAGCCGCGGGGCAGCAGCGTATTCGCGCAGGTTCAGCATGAGAGATGTTCCTTGTGCCGGAGCGCGCGAATGAGCGTCGCCATGAAGTCAGGGTCCCTGCGGGCGAGGAAGACCGCCGCCGAATGCCCGAGGAGCCAGATGAGAAGGCCGGGGATCCAGAGCTGCAGGCCGAGCCCCACAGCCGCCGCGAGCGTACCGATCGAGATCGCGAGATTACGCGGCGCCCCCGCCATCAGGACGGGCTCGGTGAGCGATCGGTGCAACGGAACCTCGAACCCTTCGATCATCAGATCAGCGCCCCGCCGCCAAACGAGAAGAAGGTCAGGAAGAAGCTCGTTGCCGCGAACGCGATCGACAGGCCGAACACGATCTGGATGAGCTTACGGAAACCGCCGGAGGTCTCACCGAACGCGAGCGTGAGGCCGGTGATCGTGATGATGATCACCGCCACGATGCGGGCCACCGGCCCCTCGATGGAGGAAAGGATCTGCGTGAGCGGTCCTTCCCAGGGCATGCCGGTTCCTGCAGCGTGCGCTGGCAGGGCGAGCCCGAGCGTAAGCGCGAGGCTGAGGGCTTGGACGCCCCTGCGGGTCAGGTGCGGTGAAAGGGGTTTCGTCATGAGGCATCTCCTTGGCTGACGAGGGATAGAGAGCGGGAAAGCACAGGCTCGGTGCGGTAACCTTCGCCGGTGAACTCAAGAACGCGGACGGCGTCCTCGACGCGGCGCTGGCCGCCCGCGCGGGTCATGAACACGATGACGTCGACAGCTTCCGCGATCAGTTCAAATGGCGCGCGGGCTGTCGCTTCGCTGACGAGCTGTTCGAGACGGCTGAGTGCGCCTAGGGCAGAATTTGCATGAAGCGTTGTGAGCCCGCCCGGGTGCCCTGTGTTCCAGGCCTTGAGGAGATCGAGCGCTTCTGCCCCGCGCACTTCGCCAACAATGATCCGGTCCGGGCGCAGGCGAAGTGTCGAGCGGACGAGGTCGCGCAGGGTGACGCGGGCGTCCTGGGTTCTGAGGGCAACGAGATTTGCAGCGGGGCAGGTGAGTTCGCGTGTATCCTCGAGGATAACGATCCGCTCGCCGCAAAATCCGCCTTCCGCGAGCAACGCATTGGCAAAGCTGGTCTTGCCCGAGGAGGTGCCGCCCGCGATGACGATGTTGGCACGCTCAGCGACAAGCGCTTTGAGTTTACCGGCAAGCGCCGCCGACAGCGCGCCTTGCCGGACATAGTCAGCCAGCGTGAACGGCGTGCGGGCGAGTTTGCGGATCGAATAACACGGCGCTGTTGAGACCGGCGGCAGGATGCCTTCAAACCGCTCGCCGGTTCCCGGCAACTCAGCCGAGACAATCGAGGCGTTTGGTGATGGGCTCGCGCCGAGGCTGGAGGCGACAAGCCGGATCACACGCTCGCGGTCACCCGCAGCAATCGTTTTGCCGGTCGGGACAAGTCCGCGTCCGGCCTCTTCAATCCAGACAGACCCGTCAGGATTGACCATGACTTCTATGGTTGTCTCTGCTTCGAGCGCAGTACGTACCACAGGGCAGAGGGCGGTCCGCAGCATCGCGTTCAGGCGGCGTTCGGTGCTTTCTGTCTCACGTGTGTGCGTCATCGGTTTCGAAACCTGGCTTCAACTCTTGCCGCTATTGTTCCGGGAACGGACGCTTTTGGGGAGTTGGAGCGCAGGCCATATTGTGCAGGCTGGCGCTATGCCCGGAATACGGGTGCAAAATGGCCGCTTTGGTAAATCCCGTTCCGGCTATCGGCGCGTTGGCGGACCAGGTGTTAACAGATCAGCGCCGTCCGTTCACACTTAGGGTTGCGAAATAACAAATCGCTTAAGTGGAACGACTCTTGCTCGGCTTGCGCCGAGGAGGCGATGCCGATGAAAACCTTCACACTGGAATCCTCGGGGCTTCTGGCCGAGTACGACTATCTCTCGCGGCTCTCGATGGATCGATGGGCCTGGGAATACCTGCGGCGCAATGAAGAGTTTCGCCGGGACGCATCCGTGCGCAGCAAGGATGACATCTCAGAACGCATGGCACCCTGCGCGCCTATCCGTATGCTGAAGGCCCGTAGAAGCCAGACACTGGCTGAGCGTTGGGGACTGGTCCTGATGCCAGACCCAAACAAGAATGGCTTTGACGCCGATGTCGTCTGGAACCGGACAGCATTCCCGGACCAGGTCGAAATTCATTGCAGCCCGCGCGCCGCAGACCAGACCTGCGATATCTGGGAGCGAAGCGTTCCCTTTTGCCAGTTGACGCACATCAGCGATCCTCAGGGCCGGGAGTTCCTTCTCGTTCGCGGCAAGGGCTGCGTCGTCCAGGTGAGATGTACCGGCATGTCGCTGATTGGACTGGAACCCGTGCGCATGAAGCTGACGATCTCCGACATCACGGCTTATGAGCGCAAGCTCAAGGTTCAGAAGGCGGCCCTCGAAATCTATGGCGATGGACCTGATCTCTCCACACCCCTCTGGACCAAGACGACCCAGATCCTTCGCGATGGTCTCATCGCACTCGACGGCATCGCTTGCGGCATGAACCGGCGCGAGATTGCCGAGACGATCTACGGCAGGGAAAAGGTCGCGGAGCAATGGAATGACGACCGGGGCTCGATGAAGGATACGCTCAAGTATCTGGTTCGGAAGGCTGAGGCTCTGAAGGATGGTGGATACCTGATGGAACTTCTCGGCGCGAACGTTGGCCCGCAGCGTATCTTGGCCTGAGGAGGCCTGGCTCCTCTGCGGTCCGCCCGCGCTGTGGCGCGGGTCTGTCCGGCCTGACGGCCTGCCCGGCGAGGCTCAATGAGGATCCGGTTGTTCGTCTGCGGGCCTGGGGCTGGGACTCGCCGGCTGACGCGCGCGCCGCGCGCTTCCCACTGTCCGCAGGTGTCTTGTGGATCGAGTATATCTGAGGCGATTGCGGCCAGAGGGGTTGCGGGCGCTTGATCTGAGGCCGGGTTCAGGCGGCGCTGCGAACCTGCATTGGCCGTCGCATGATCCCTGCGCGTTCGTCGGCCTTGAACTGCATATCGAGCAGTCCGGAAAGCAGATCCTTATCCTGCGGGATGATGGGGAGCGCGATGCGGGCTGCGCCGCGTGAAGCAAGCCAGAGGCTTGCTTCTGCAATGAGTTCGCGCACGTCCGATTGCCAACTGGAAGTATGGACCACGAGAATGGCCGGGATCATGCCGGTTTCGCCATCCAGGCTCAGCCAGATCGCGCCTGCGAGTTGGTCGTCGCGGAGGCCGGCGAGGATATGCACGCCAGCGTCACGTGCGGGCAGGGCGCCGAGCAGGTGCCCCGCCTCGCTCAGCCGGGAGAGCCCGGCCGCGTCGCTTTGCCTGAAATCGCGGATGTGTAGCGCCATGACACGTCCGTCATGGAAAGATTCGGGTGTGGGGCGCGAGTCTTTACATGGTCCTGCCCGGCGGCTTGGGTCCTGAAGCGGGAGATCGCGGACAGCTTGGCTCTGTGGTGCGTGCTGGCTGCGGGTGGCGTCGCGAGCCTTTAATCGGCCCTGCAAGCTATTAAAGTTAGTCCGGTTATCTTTTAATAACGCTTCGACGCTATTAAAGGATGCAGGATGGCAAGTTCGAATGATTCCGGCCGCAAGGGCCAATGGGTGACCAGCACCGTCACCGGCGAGACGGTGCGCGCCTTCCTGCCACCGGGGCTGCCTCCGTTGCCTCCAATCGAACTGGCGGGGCTATCGGCGCTCACGAGCGAGGCCATGCTCGCCCTTGGCCGTCTGGACGGGGTGCGCGCCGTTGCCCCGGACACCTCGCTTTTCCTCTACATGTATGTGCGCAAGGAGGCGCTGCTCTCGTCCCAGATCGAAGGCACCCAGTCTTCGCTGTCCGACCTGCTCCTCTACGAAGATGAGGCAGCGCCCGGCGTGCCGCTCGACGATGTCGAGGAGGTCTCGACCTATGTCGCGGCCCTCACGCACGGCCTTGAACGCATTCGAGGCGGGTTCCCGCTATCGCTCCGTCTGCTGAATGAAATGCATGCGATCCTCCTGTCCTCGGGCAGGGGAAGCACCAAGCAGCCAGGTGAGTTCCGTCGCTCGCAAAACTGGATCGGCGGGACACGTCCGGGCAATGCTCTGTTCGTGCCACCGCCGCCCCAGAATGTGCTGGAACTCATGAGCAATCTTGAGGCCTTCCTTCACGAGACGGACTCCGGCCTGCCGCCGCTGATCAAGGCGGGCCTCGCGCATGTGCAGTTCGAAACGATCCACCCGTTCCTGGACGGCAATGGCCGGCTTGGGCGGCTGCTGATCACGCTGTATCTCTGCGAGCAGGGAATCCTCGACGAGCCGCTCCTCTATCTGAGCCTCTACCTCAAATCGCACCGGGCGAATTACTACGCACTGCTTCAGGAAGTGCGTGAGCATGGCAGGTGGGAGACATGGCTTGAGTTCTTCCTGACCGGTGTGCGGGATGTCGCCCGCCAGGCGCATGAAGCGGCGCGGTCCATTTCTGCGATTTTTGCGGAAGATGCCGCTAGGATTGCCGGGCTCGGGCGAGGGGCGCCGGCCGCGCAGGCTTTGCACGCTATCCTTCAAAAGCGCCCGCTCCTGACGATCGGCACCGCCGCCGAGCTTTCCGGGGTGACGTTCCCGACAGCGACCGCTGCGCTCGAGCGCCTTCAAGCCCTCGGTATCGTGGAAGAGATCACCGGCAGGGCGCGCGGGCGGGTGTTTGTCTATCAACGATATCTGTCTCTCCTCGAAGCAGGGACAGAGCCGCTCTGATCTGAAGTATGCCTGCCGGGTTGACCTTCGGCCCGTTCCAGTTGGCAGCGCGCGTAGCAGGTCTTGCCGAGCTTACCTCCGCCTCAACGTTGTTCCTCCTCAGCCGGCGGTGGGCGGACGGCGCGTTTGCCAGAGCGCGGTCCCCGCGCAAGGGGGCGGGACTCGATCGCCTGTGACCGTCCGTAGGCATCCTACCTACAGCCTCCCCTTGCGCGGCGCCCTTGTGCGCTCCGGCCAAGCGCCTTCTCGCCGCCCACCTCCGCCTGATGCGGAAAAGAACGGGCGGGAAGGAGACATGCATGACTGACCAGACCACTACCGTTGCACCTCTTGGAACCACGGGTGCGCCAACTCTTCCGGACAGGCCACGCATCTACGTCGCCTGCCTTGCCGCTTACAACAATGGCCGCCTGCACGGACGTTGGATCGATGCCAACACGCCGGACGAAATCTGGCGCGAAGTTTCGGCGATGCTGCGAGCCAGCCCAGAGCCCGATGCGGAAGAATGGGCGATCCACGATTACGAAGGCTTCGAAGGCGCGCACCTTTCCGAATACGCCTCGTTCGAGAGCGTGTGCGACCTTGCCGATTTCATCGGCGAGTATGGGCAGCTCGCTGCCCGCATCCATGGACACTACGGCGATGACCTTGAACAGGCACGCGCCGCGTTCGAGGACTATGCAGGCGAGTACCGCAGCGCCGCCGACTTCGCCGAAGAGCTTCACAACGAACTCGGCACCGCGATCCCCGAAAGCCTCAGCTACTATATCGACTGGCAGGCGCTCGCCCGCGACATGGCGCTGAACGGCGAGATCATGGTGTTCCAGACGGGCTTCGATGAAGTCCATGTATTCTGGTCGCGGTGAGGGAGGGCGCAGTGATGTTCACCGACCGCTTCTCATCTTTTATCTGCCCCGGCGATGTCATCACCTGTGAAGCCGGGCCCTTCACCGTCTTGGCGCAGGTTGTGCCTGATGATTGTCCGGACGCGCCAGATCAGCGCCAGGACGGTTTCTGGCCTTCGCTCTATATCGGTGCGCCGGGGTTCATCGGACCGGGCAATGGGTTCCGGCAGCGGTTCGCCGAGGCGCAGGCCAGGGCCGAAGCCGTCATGGAGGGCTGGCGCAAGGGCGACTGGTTCTATTGCGGAATCGTGCTTAGCGTATCGCTCGACGACGTAGACCTCGCGCCGCATGCGGCGAGCCTCTGGGGCATCGAGGCTAATTATCCGGGGACGGATAACAGCTACCTCTCGAAGGTCGCGAACGAACTGCTCTCGGAGGCCATCGCTGTGGCCCGTGAAACGCTCGCGCGACTTGTGAGCCATGCCGACACTCGGGAGAGCGCGTGATGCCGGACATCTTTGAACAGCTGCTCGGCCCTCGCCCGTCGCTGACGCTCGACATCGAGCACGGCTTTGTCACCGGCATATGGGTGTCAGGCCGATGCCCGAATGTGACGATCCGTGACTTTGATCTCGGCGCCAGTGAGCCGGATGCTTCGCTCGACTATTTCGGCGCACCCTTTGTGCCGATCCGATGGGACCTGCCGCCTTGGCGGCTCGGTCTCGCACTTGCCCCACCCCACCTGTTTCCATTCTGAGGAGTTACCCCATGTCACAACCTGACCTGATGCACCTGCCGCTGAGCAAGCTCAGCATTTCCAAACTCAACATGCGCCATGGTCGCAAGGCGCCGGATGTCTCCGACATCCTGCCGTCCATCCGGGAGAGGGGCGTACGCCAGACGCTTCTGGTTCGACGCGAAGGCGACAATTACGGCATCGTTGCCGGACGCCGCCGCTTCTTCGCCCTTCAGCAGATCGCCAAGGAGGCAGGCAGCGATCCGCTGGTGCCCTGCGCGGTGATGCAGGAAGATGACGCGGCCTCTGCGATCGAAGCCTCGATCATCGAGAATGTCGCGCGCCTGCCTGCCTCTGAGATGGAGCAGTTCGCGGCCTTCCGGAAATTGCACGGCGAAGGCAGGCCGGTCGCAGATATCGCGGGCTTCTTCGGCGTCACCGAACTGCACGTGCGCCGGGTGCTGGCGCTTGCCGCGCTCAGCGCCCCGATCCGCAAACTCTACGCCGAGGAAGACATCGACGGCGAAACCGTCCGAGCGCTGACACTGGCCACGCCCGAACAGCAGGCGGCTTGGCTGAAGCTCTGGAACAGCGAGACCGAGCGCGCTCCGACCGGGCGGGCTTGCCGCGCTTGGGTGACGGGCGGGACTGCAATCACGACCGACAAGGCGCTGTTCGACCTTGCCGGATATTCCGGCGCGGTGACCGCCGACCTGTTCGGCGAGGCGGCGGTGTTTGCGGACGCGGCGGCTTTCTGGGAGGCGCAAGACGCGGTGATTGCTGAACTCGTCGATGGCTACCGCCAGCGCGGCTGGCCTGATGTGATCCTGATGGAGCGGGGCGCTTACTTCCAGCGCTGGAGCTTTGTGCAGACGACAAAGAAGCAGGGCGGCAAGGTCATCGTCGAGCAACGCCATGATGGCACGGTCACCTTCCATGAAGGCTGGCTCAAGGCAGCTGAGACCCGCAAGGCGAAGACGGCAAAGGCCAGCGGCGACGCTCAGACCGAAGCAAACCCGCGGC
Organism: Hyphomonas sp.; assembly: GCA_016124495.1. Lineage (GTDB taxonomy): Bacteria > Pseudomonadota > Alphaproteobacteria > Caulobacterales > Hyphomonadaceae > Hyphomonas. Next base: position 55,591 of record WGNP01000017.1, read on the forward strand.
CCGAGATGTCCGGCCCGATGGCGGACTATGTCGGCCTGCACCGGCATGCCGCCGCGCAGGCGAGCCTGATCCGGAGCCCGGCCGTCGCGCTGCGCCTGATTGCGGCGCATGCGCTTTGCGGGTCAGCGCTCTGGAACGTACGCTTGCACATGCCGGGCGCGGTAAAGGATGTGACGCTTGCGAGCATCGAGGACGGCGCCGCTGCGGCCGAACTCAGCACCGCGCGTGAAGGCGTGGAGGCTCTGTTTGAGGCGCTCGGCGCGCGGGTCCCACGCCGGAGCGGGGACGCGTATCATCTGTGTGAGACATTCGCTGCATTGCTGGCAATGTCCGACGCCGAAGTGATGCAGGTTTTGGCTCTTGCGATGGCGGAGACGCTGGACTCGGGCGGGCCAGCTGTCGAGGCCGTACTGCACGCCTGCGGCACTGACCCCGGAGAGTTCTGGAAACCTGACAAGGCGTTCTTCGACCTGCTGCGCGACAAGCGGGTGATCACCGCTTTAATTTCCGATGCGATCTCGCCTCAGGCTGCGGGCGAGGCCGAGGACGCCACCGCCAAAGCACAGAAGGCGCAGTTGGCAGAAGCGCTTGTCGCCCGCGATACTTCACTGAACAGCGCATGGATGCCGGGTTGGATGCAGGTGCCGCCCACCCGCCATATCGAGGGCGCAGCCAGTCCGCCCGCTGATGCTTGGGACCGGATTGCCGGACTGTTCGAGACTGACGGCGGGCACGAATCCGGCGCCGAGCCTTCGAATTGCAAAGCCACAGCTGCCTGAGTTCTTCGTCTCCTCTCAGGCAGCATGGAGCCGCCCGGTGCTTGCCGCCGGGCGGCTTTTCGCGGGGTCTCTCTTTGCGGATTAGGGAGCTGAAGGTTCAAGTCGCGTGTCTTGCCGTCCGAAACTACGTCTGATTCTCCGTAAGGTATCCGAGTGCACTGCGGAACAGGGAGCCTCATTCGTTCCCGGAACCTGCCTCTCGCGGACCCCTTGTTTCCGTCTCTTGCCGTTGGACCTGGACGGCCTGCACCGGGCCTGAAACCGCCCCGGACAGGAAATTTCCTCTGCGCTACGCGCATTCATCGCGACACAAATTTCCTGTCCGGGGCGGTGCTCCACTGCGTTACGCCCCCCAAAGAGATAGTGGGGGTTCAGGCCCGGCGCAGGCCGTCCTTTCGGTCCGGCGTCGACGGGAACAAGGGGTTCCCGGAAGACAGCCAAGGAAACGAAAAGGAGACCCCCATGGCAAACGCACTCGGATACG
>WGNP01000020.1 GCA_016124495.1 Hyphomonas sp.
CCTGCGATGTGAGCACTTCAACTTGGCGAAGTTTCGCGACGATCTCCTCGGGCGTGTAGCGCTTGCGAGGCATGTTTCCCTCCAATTTCTCGGTCCATCCTAACTCTCAGGTCGGACGCGTTTGAAGGGGCTGGGTCACCCGCTTTCTTCCTGATGCATGTGATCCGGATCCCGCGCGAGGAAGCGATGATGCGTGAAACGTTCGGCGATGCCTATGACGCCTATGCCGCGCGCACCGGACAAGTGTTTCCCGACCTGAAGCGCAGGGCCCAATGGTCCAAACCTCGCGAGCATTCATGACGATCTTGGCCGATGTCGCCAGTTTTCGCGTTGCCGGGCGAACAAAGGACAGCTTGTTAAAGGAGATGGGCGATCACGAACACAAAAAACATCACGGGTTTAAGCGCGTCAGATCTCGACAAGACGGCGCGCCAGGTGATCGCCAGATTCAGAATGATCTCCCTCGGCAAGGGGCGATGTCCGGCCCTGCTTGCGGCGCTCGAACACGAGCTTGGCGCTAAGGCCCCCGCTGCGCACGACGGGCTCGCAACGATGGTGTCACTTTTGCCGCTGGAAAGCCATCGCAGGCTGACGTTGGGCGGCTCGTGTTTTTCCGGCGTCACCTGGGACGAGGCCGCAATCCTTGCGCTTCTGGAGGCCACACAAAGAGCGCATGCTGACGGGATCAGTATCTGGATGGAGCGGCTGGGCGTCCGCGAACCACACCCCTTCTGCAGCGCGGGCTTGCGAAAACTGCAACGGCCTTCGTAGCTGGCCTAATGGCCTTTCCAAATTGCGTGACAGAGCGCGACGGAGCGTTATAACGCTGTTCAAAATGGACTTTTCAGATCGGCGCTCCGCAGTCTCTATCCTGCAATGACCCCGGAGTTTCCGCTCAAGTGCTTACGTGGTGCTTGCGCGGAATCGAGGCCCGGAAGAGACCGAGGCCATGGCGAAGTTCACGAAGCACACCGTTGACACCGGATAATCCCGGGACAGGGACTACGTCATCTGGGACGATGAGCTACCCGGCTTCGGCGTGCGCGTCTTCACCTCAGGCAAGCGTAGTTATGTCATCCAATATGGCGCACGCGGGCGATCGCGGCGCTACACGATCGGGCCGCACGGCGTATGGACGCCGGAGACTGCACGCCGAGAAGAGAAGGCGGAGCTGAGACGCGTCGCGCAAGACCAAAAGCCGGCGGAGGAATGCGAACTCGATGCCAAGGCGCTCACCTTGAAGCAGCTCTGCAGGGAGTACGTAACCGACATACAGGCTGGACTAATCCTCGGCAAAGACGGCCAACCCAAGAAAGCCTCGACCATCGAGGTCGATACCGGCCGCATCCGCCGCGATATCACTCCTCTGGTCGACAACCGCTGCGTCCAGGGCATCACCAAAGCAGATGTGAACGACCTCATGCGCGACATCATAGCTGGGAAGATGCGTCTTTCGGTCAAGACCGAGAAGCTCCCTGGGCGTGCTATCGTGCCGGGCGGACCTGGTACGGCGATCCGGAGGATCGGGCTCCTTCGCAGCTCCTTCATCTATGCTGTCCAGCGTGGGTTCTTCGAGAACAAACCGACGCACGACCTAAAGAAACCACAATACAGGGTCCGCGACTGGCGGCTCAGCGAAGCTGAGTACCGAAAGCTTGGTGAGCTCCGCGACGTGCGAGCGCGAATCCACGTCAAAAGATCCGCGCCGACATTCTGCACCTCATTGCGCTGACCAGCTGCCGCAAGTGCGAAATCGTCGAACTCAAATGGAGCGAGGTTGACTTCGAAGAGAGCTGCTTGCCATTGTCGGACAGCAAGGAGGGGGCGCCCGTCAGACCTGTCGGACTACCGGCGGCCAGCTTTCTCGTCAGCGCCTTCCTCGCTCTTGCAGTGGCTCGCAGGCGCTGAACTCATGAATGTTTCGCGTTCACACCGATGACAAAAATCTTGTGCTAGACCACTATCGAAGCCCGATAGTGAAAAGAGGTCATGCCGTGAGCGAGAAATTCGAACGCCGATTTGAGGACAGCCCCGTCAATCCTCTCGTGGGCCGTATCGAAACCATCAGCGATATCATCGCCGAGCGCTATTCGCGTCGCGACGCGTTCCGTTTGCTCGCAGGCGCTGCGGCGAGCACTGGTCTTGCCGGCGGGCTTTCTTCCTGCGCTACGACTTCTCGACGAGACACGACGGCGGGCTTGCCGGAACCTGCGCGTGGCGTCGATGCGATGCATCACGTCGCTGGCGGGCTTGAAGAGGCGATCCTAATCCGCTGGGGTGACCCGCTCGCAGACGGTCTCGGCGCGTTCGTTCCGGCGGCCCAGAGCGTCGCCGGTCAGGAACAGCGCTTTGGCTATAATTGCGACTTCATCGGGCTCATTCCGCTGGCCGATGGGGAAGACGGCGCCGAGCGCGCGCTGCTCTGCGTCAATCATGAATACACGATTGCTGACCTCATGTTTCCGGGGAAGGCGGGCCGCGAGGCGACCGCTGAGGAATGCGCGATCGAGCAGGCCGCCCATGGCGGAACGATCGTGGAGATCGAGAAGCGCGGCGGCGGCTGGCGGTATCTGCAGGGCTCGCCTTATAATCGCCGCATCACCGGGCGCACGTCCGGTATCGAGATGACAGGCCCAGCGGCGGGCCACCCCCGACTTGCCACCTCGGCGGACCCTGAAGGCCGCTATGTCATCGGCACGCTGAACAATTGCGCCGGCGGGATCACGCCCTGGGGAACCTATCTGCTCGCCGAGGAGAATTTCAACGGCTATTTCATGGGCGCCCGTGACGGGCCGGAAACGGAAAACCACAAGCGCCTCGGCGTGCCCGGCGGCTGGTACGCCTGGGGCCAGTATGAAGCGCGCTTTGACGTCTCGAAAGAGCCGAACGAGCCAAATCGCTTCGGCTGGATCGTCGAGGTCGATGCGCTCGATCCGGCATCCACGCCTAAGAAACGCACCGCGCTCGGGCGCTTCAAGCATGAGGGCGCCGAAACCGTGCTGAATGGCGACGGGCGGGTCGTCGTCTATATGGGCGACGATCAGCGCTTCGATTATGTCTACAAATTCGTGACGGCCGGGCGCGTCGATCGCTCCGAGCGCGGGCGGAACGCCGACCTGCTCGATGAAGGCACGCTGCTTGTCGCGAAATTCGAGGCGGACGGCGCCGTCATCTGGATGCCGCTGACCCATGGCGAGGGGTCGCTGACGGCGGCCAACGGGTTTGAAAGCCAGGCCGACGTGCTGATCGAGACGCGCCGCGCCGCAGACCTGCTCGGCGCAACGCCCATGGACCGGCCCGAGGATGTCGAGCCCGACCCGGCCCGCGGCAAGGTCTATGTCATGCTGACCAACAACACCGCGCGCGAGACCGCCGAGGCTGGGCCGGCCAATCCGCGCGGCCCCAATCCCTTCGGCCATATCATCGAGATCACCGAGCCGGGCGGCAACTTCGCTGCGACCAGCTCGCGCTGGGATCTTCTGGTGCGCTGCGGCGATCCGGCCGATCCGGCGTCCGGCGCGGCCTGGGGGCCGGGCACAAGCGAAAGCGGGTGGTTCGGCTCGCCGGATAATTGCACTGTGGACGGCGCCGGCGGCCTCTTTGTCTCCACCGATGGCGATGAGCGGCTAAACCGCTGCGCTAACGGCGTCTGGCGGGTCGAGACCGAGGGCCTCGAGCGCGGCCGCTCGACCATGCTTTTCCGCGCGCCGACGGGCGCTGAGGTGTGCGGGCCGCGCCTCAGCGACGATCAGCGGACGTTCTTCCTCGCCGTTCAGCATCCCGGCCAGGGCGGGGAGGACTATCCCGGCCACGCTAGGCCTTCGACCTTCGCCGACCCCTCGACCCGCTGGCCGGACTTCGATGATGCGATGCCGCCGCGGCCTTCGGTGATGACGCTCCAGCGACGCGACGGACGCCGGTTCAGCGACGCCTGATCTCGCTGGGGTGCAAGTATATGTGCTCCGAACGCCACTCAATACGATGCTGGATGCTCGCCGCGTCTTGCATGCAGCCTGACTGCATTGCCGACGCTATCGGTATCCGATAGCGAAATTTGTATCAATTCTTCGATGCTGGGAGCAGTGCCGCAACCATGCATGACGCGACCGTCGCCAAACGAACTCCATCTGCATGAACGCGCGACCGGCGCCGGCAAGTCTGAAGCGCGAACTCGGCGTGTTCGGCGCGACCATGCTCGGGCTCGGCTCCATCCTCGGCACGGGCATTTTTGTCAGCATCGGCATCGCGACCGGCGCCGCGGGTCCTGCCGTGATCCTGTCGATTGCCTTGGCCGCCCTCCTCGCGACGTGCAACGCGCTGTCCAGCGCCCAGCTTGCCGCCGCGCATCCGGTAAGCGGGGGTGCCTATGAATATGGCTACCGGCTGCTGCGGTCGGAGCTTGGCTTCACCGCCGGATGGATGTTCCTCAGCGCGAAATCCGCCTGCGCCGCAACGGCGGCGCTCGGCGCGGCGGGCTACGCGTTTCATCTTGCCGGTCTCGACGGTGGGAACCTGCTGCGCTGGGCCGGTTTTGCGATCGCGATCCTGCTGACGCTCCTGGTGCTCGGCGGGCTCCGCCGCTCCAGCGCGGCGAACATCATCATCGTATGGCTGAGCGTCCTCGCGCTTGGCGCGTTCGCCGTTGCGGGATTCCTGCAGCTTCCGCAGGCAGTGGCTGGAGGGCAGTTCACACCTTTTCTGCCGCAGAGCGATAGCATTGGCGGCCTGCTTTATGCGACCGCACTGATGTTCGTCGCTTATACCGGCTATGGCCGCGTCGCGACCATGAGCGAGGAAGTCGTCGAACCCCGCCAGACCATCCCGCGGGCGATCATCGCCACCCTGATCGTCAGCGCGTTGCTCTATATCGCGGTCGCGCTCGCCGCGATCGGTGCGGTGGGCGCCGAGGCGCTCAGCGGGGCGGCGGGCGGAGACGCAACGCCGCTGGAGACCGCAGCACGCGCGCTTGAGGTTCCGGGTCTCGCCTTGCCCTTAGCGCTCGGCGCCGTCACGGCCATGCTGGGCGTTCTCCTCAACCTCATTCTCGGCCTGTCGCGCGTCGCGCTCGCCATGGGCCGGCGCGGCGATCTCCCACCCGCCCTCGGCCAGCTCGATGCCCAGAGCACGCCGCGCGCAGCCGTGCTTCTCGTCGGCGCGGCGATCGCCGGCCTAGCCCTGATCGGAGACGTGAAGACCACCTGGAGCTTTTCTGCGTTCACGGTCCTCATCTACTATGCGATCACCAACCTTGCGGCGTTGCGATTGCCGAAAGACCAGCGCCTTTATCCGCGCTGGATTAGCATGTCGGGTCTTGCGGGCTGCCTAGGTCTGACAGTCTTCATTCCGCTCGCGATATGGGTCGCCGGACTCGCCCTTCTTCTAGGCGGGCTTGCCTGGCGTTGGCTCGCTTTGCGCTGGGGGCCGACTTCGAATCCAAACGGAGACAAAAACTCATGACCTCACTCTTCTCCAAACCTGGTGGCTTTCGCCCGACGACAGCCACTGGTCCATTCTTGTCCGCTTAAGCCTTGCGGGGGTTTTCGTGTTCGAGGGTATCCAGAAACTGATCTATCCGGATATCCTCGGCGCAGGGCGGTTCGCGCGCATCGACATTCCCGCGCCCGAGATCATGGGGCCGTTCGTCGGCTGGGTGGAACTGATCTGCGGCGTGCTGATCCTTGTCGGCTTGTTCAGCCGCCTCACCGCCTGGTCTGCCCCGCCTGAGTGGTCCAGCCGTCATGCGATCTTTAGGGCAGATTTGAGTTGGGCGGCAAAGGCGCTCGGCATCAAGTTTCCGAGCGCCGAATGCGGCCGGTTCAGGTTGTAGTCGTTCCTCCACTCGTTGATCCGTTAGCGCGCGTCGGCCATCGGCAGGGACCAGGACGCGTTGAGGCGCTCCTGGCGCAGCCGGATATGGAACGCTTCGATATACGCATTATCTGTGGGCTTTCCGAGGCGGTAGAAGTCCAACTGCACCTTGTTGAGGCACGCCCACCGGTCGAGCAGCCTGCCGGCAAACTCCGGCACGCATTCTCTGCGGAGAACGAAGGAAGCCATCATCAGTTGCCAACAGCAGCGCGGCGAACACCTACCGTTCTGGGATATCGGGACTTCGTGAAAACATGCCGATCTCGTGGCTGAGCCAACGACGGTGGGTTGCGAGCCTTTCCGCGGTTTGCGGATCTCTCTCGAGAGAACACACAAGTTCGTCGATCCTCGCATCGATCACCATAACCTGGGAGTGCAACCAGCTTTCGCGTTGCGCGGAGTCGTAGGGAAGGCGTACAGGAGGACTCCTTGGTTTCTCAGGCGGCGCGACGGACTTAGCTCCGCCGCATCCGCATCTCCTCGCGGTCAGTCTCTAAAGCTCAGCGAGATGCTGAAATTGCGTCCCGGCTGCGTGTAGGCGTCGAGCGAAGCGGAGGTCGCTGAAACCCCGCGCACATCACTCCAGTACCAATACTTTTCGTCGGACAGATTAAAGGCGCCCGCCCGTATCGTGATCTGATCGGTCAGCGAATAGTAGGCCGTCGCATCGAAGATGATGATGCTGTTGGACCGAAACAGTGATGCATCAGCAACGTCGCCGGCTTCCTTCGCATCGGTCCATGTCGAGATCAGCTGACCGCCAAATCGGCCCGACAGATCGTCATAGCTGACGCCGGCAACGATTTGCGCGGGATCCACGCTCTCCAACGGCGTGTCAGGCGTGCCGATCACGTCTCCTTCCGTACGCGAGGCGGCGAAACGTACGCCGAACCCGTTGTTCCAATACCCGCGCGCTTCCAGTTCGACGCCGCTGACTTCGACTTCAGTCAGGTTGATGTACTGGAATTGCAGCGGATCGCCGGGCGACCCGGTTCCGCCGACGACCTGATTGGAGATGAAATCCTGGTAGTCGCCCTTGTAAACCGCCAGACTTCCCGACCACACGCCGCCGCCAAACATGACATCACGCATGCGCAGACCTCCTTCGATGGAGGCGCTGGATTCCGGATCGAGATTCGGATTGGCGAGCGTCGTATAGCCGAACAGCAGGTTCTCGAAGCCTTCATTGACCTGTCCCGGCTCAGGCGCCTTGAAGCCTTCTGCATAGTTCGCGAACAGGCCAAACTGGTCGGTCGGCCATGCGACCACACCAAGCTTCGGCGAGACCTGATCACCGTCTGATGTCTCCGCCGGGAAGTTCGCGGGGTAGAAGGCGTCGCGCTTCGGATCGAGCTCGTAGGCGTCGAAGCGGAGCCCGGGATAAAAGCGCAGACTGCCGCCCATCAAGCTGATCTCGTCCTGCAGGAAGATGCCCGTGAGCGTGTAGTCGGTCACCGGCGAGGCGCGGTTGGGAAATGTCTCGCCAAACGGCGGCACTGCTCCATCCCGCAGGTTGTCGGTTTCTGTGACGGAGTGATCCACGCCGAGCAGGAGATTGTGCTCGACCGATCCGGTTGTCGCTTCCGCAATCAATTGTCCCGATACGCCCCAGACAGCGGTATCGAACGTGTTGTCGCGCGTCCGGGAGGGACCCGGCACGCGCTGCTCGTCTGAGAATTGTCGCGTGTCGCTGCTTTGCGCGTAGATCGACCAGCGACCTTCCGTAAGAAAACCTTCACCGAAATCTATCTCGTGATCGAATGCGATACGCTGGCGCTCGGTCAAATCGCGACTCGTCAGGCTCAACGTTGTCTGACCAGTGAAAAACGATGTCGCCCTGCCCGACAGGATGTCCGCGGTCGTCTCCGAGTCCGTTCCATCGAACGTCAATCGAAACCGGTTCATGTCGCCAGGCGCATAAACCATCTTCGCGAGCCAGGAATTTGACTCTGTGTCCTGCGGGTTGGGTTGCGTCCGCGTCGCGCCTTCCCCGCCCACTTCACCCTGATTGTCGGTCGCCTTTGCGTCGCGACGCGTGTAGGCTAGGAGCGCCGACCAGTCGCCATACTCCGTCGCGCCGATCAGAGAGTTCGCCCAGCTGCGATCGGCGGATGCGTAGGCGGTGCGTGCGCGAACGCCGTACTGCTCGCCCTCCTGCACGAGGCTGTCGGGATCTCGTGTGATGAATGAAACCGAACCGGCAAGCCCGTCTGACCCGTAAAGCGCGGATGACGGTCCGCGTACGAACTCTACCGCCTGCAACAGGTCGAGATCGACATAATTGCCCCGACCGTTGGCCTGCGGGCCGAAACTGTACCCGTAAGGCACGCGGACACCGTCGACCTGGATCAGAACGCGGTTGCCCTCAAGGCCGCGAATGTTGAAGCCTGAATTGCCGGCTCGGCCAGTTGCTCCGAGCGCCGCGCCGAAGCGCGCTGGCTGCGTCTGAACGGAAATGCCCGGTTCGAAGCGCACCAGATCCTTGATGTCCGTGACCAGCTCGTTCTCGATATCCTGATCGGTGAGAACCGTGACCGTCGCCGGGACCTCGTCCGTCGCCTCTTCGATACGCGTTGCAGTCACTGTGACCTTGTCACGAACCACCTGCGGACCGCTTGGTCCCGGTTCCGTCTGGGCGAAGGCCGGTGACCACGCAAAGACCACGCTGGCCGAGACCAGCAGGCTCCAGCGATAGCGACGAGGTGCTGTGTAGGCTGTCCAAGCGTTAGGCATTTTGAGGGGTCCCGACCTTTGTGCGAATCGCAAATGCGAACGAGTTGCACATGGACTACGCCAGCATTTCTGTTCTTGCAAGTGCGTTGCATTCGCTTTATTGGCTGTTCTTGTCAGGTTTCGCCGAGGCAGACCGCGACGCTGAAGAAACGAGGGGCTCGACAACGTTATGCGGATCACAAAGCATTCACGCCGACTGGCAATCGCGCTCAGCGCTCTGACGCTGGCAGCCGCCTGCTCGACGACAGGCGCAGGCGGCCCGCCGGGCGCCCCCGCAGACGATGCGACGCGGGCTGCTGCGTCGCAGCCATCTCCGGCTCAGCAAGCAAACTTCGAACAAGACCGTCAGGCCATTCTGGCCATGGCCGGCGACTTCGGCGTCACGTTCGACTTTCGCGAGACGGTCAGCTTCGAAGACGGCTACGACCTGAAGAACAAGGTCTCGGGCGCCCACGAAGTGGTCCGGATAATTGAAGACAGTGGCGACTTCATCAGCCTCCAGCACATCCTCGTCGGCGGTCCGGAGCCGATAAAGCACTGGCGCCAGGATTGGAACTACGAGCCAGACACTGTGCTTACCTTTGTCGGCGGCAATGCGTGGGAGACCCGCGACGTCCCGGAGGGAGAACGCAAGGGCGCCTGGTCGCAGGTTGTGTATCAGGTTGACGATGCGCCTCGTTATGGCGCCGTCGCGAAATGGACCCACGAGAACGGCGTCTCGGAATGGACGCCGCCTTCGGAATGGCGCCCTCTGCCCCGGCGCGATGCAACAACGCGCGATGACTACCACGCCATTGACGCCGTCAACCGACACGCCATCACGCCCGAGGGCTGGGTTCATGAGCAGGACAACTCCAAACTCGTTCTTGATGAGGACCAGCCGCGACTGCTGGTACGCGAGATCGGGATCAACACCTACCGCCGCATTCAATCCAGCGACGCACATATCGCAGACGATTACTGGTCTGCGACGCAGGAATTTTGGGCTGGTGTGCGGTCGGAGTGGGCAAAGCTGGAAGCGAGCGGATCATTTGGACTCACTGTGCAGGGTGAACCCGAACCGGTCTACATGCCGATCCTCTCGATCGCCCAGCGCGTCGCAAAAGGCCAGATTGCAACGGACGAAGCCATAACACAGGCCCGGTCGATCGTGCAGGACTTCAGCACGCGAGAGATCGGTTCCCTTGCCGACCGGCTTGCTAGCCCGCCGGCACAGATCGCTTCGACAGAATAGGAGCAGACGAGGATGAATAGATCCCGGCTACATGCTGGCGCTTTGGCGCTCGCTTCCTGCCTTGTTTTCGCTGCGCCGGTCGCCAGTGCGCATGTTTCCTACCTTCTACCGAGCACGTTCACCGTTGAGGTCGATACTGACACGGTCACGGTGCAGGCGGCGTTCAGCGAGGAGTTCGGGCTTCCTGCAGTCGCACTCAATTCTCCCGAGTTTTCAGTCTACCTTCCAGACGGATCTCGTTCTGACTTCGCCAAGTCGGCAACGTTCGCGCAGATGAGTGTTCTGGATGCTGTCGTTGAAGCGGAAGGCACGTACCGGCTGACCTCCGGCGAGCGGGTCGGCCGCAAGGGAACGCAGGTGTTTGTCGCTGATCAGTGGGCGCCGCTGGAACCGGGGACGCCGGTTGCCGAAGGCGCTAAGACGCGGCCTTCGCAAACTGCAACCGTAACTGATGTCTACCTCACCAAGGGAAAGCCGACCAAAGCCGTGATCGACGTCTCTGTGGGGCGTCTCACGCTTAAGCCGCTGACCCACCCAAATCTCGCGACGACGCAGAGCGGTTTTGACTTCGAGGTTCTGTTGGATGGCGAACCTGTTGCGAATCAAGTTGTGTTCGTCGACCGGTTCGGAGATGCACACTATAATCCGGCGACCAATCAGATGCTGACGACAGACGACGATGGTCGCGCCGGACTGGCCACAGATCGCGCAGGCATTTACCGGCTGATGACGCGTCTTTCGGCAGACGCTCCGCCGGGCTCGGAGACGCGAATCCGGAGCTACACGACGTCGATCGTGCTCGAGATCAAAACCGCCGATTAGTGTCAGAGACAGTCCACATCGCGACATCTGCACTTGCCCAAAAAGTCGGCGATCTCGCCGACACCGGCCATCCAACTGAAGCCTCACGAGACTGGCTCCAGTTTTTCTGAACATCTCATTTGCAAAGAGACCTGAACGAGGTTATTGAGTTGCGATTAATTCGCAATTTTAAACGTGAGGTCCGATTGTGAACGCCTTTCGCCAGTCCATGGCCTGGCTGCACACCTGGACCGGGCTGCTTCTCGGATGGGTGCTGTTCTTCGTCTTTCTGACCGGCACGTACGGCTATGTGAACACTGAGGTTGATCGCTGGATGCGGCCAGAGATCAAGCCGGTCGCCTCCATGCCGGCGACGGCGGATCTGCTGCAAACCGCAGAACGCAGGCTGGAAAGCGAGTACGCCGATTCCCAGAGCTGGTTTGTGTATTTCCCGGGCGGCCAGCGCGGCGCGCCCTATCAGGTCGGCTGGCGGACTTGGCCGGAGGGCGATGCGCGTTTCGGCGCGTTCAACCAGGAGACGCTCGATCCCGTAACGGGCAATTCACTGAGCGAGGAAACCCGCGATACGGGCGGCGGCCAGACGCTGTACGCGATGCATTACGCCCTGCATTACATCCCCTATGACGCCGCCATCCTCATCGTCGGCGCGGCGACCATGTTCATGCTGGTGGCGATTTTGACCGGCATCGTGGTGCACAAGAAGATCTTCGCTGACTTCTTCACGTTCCGGCCGCGAAAGGGACAACGAAGCTGGCTTGACGGTCACAACGTGCTCAGCGTCGCCGCGCTGCCCTTCCATCTGATGATCACCTGGTCGGGCCTGATCTTCTTCATGTACACGTACATGCCCTTCGCGATGGACCAGAACTATCCGGAAGGCGAAGCGCGCGATCAGTTCTTCATCGAAGCTTTCGGAGGAGACAATATCGCCCCCGGCGTCGCCAGCCCGCCGGCTGAGCGTGCGCCGCTGGTTCCGATGCTGAGAGAGGCGGAATCGCGATGGGGCGAGGACGCTGTCTCCATGGTGCGGGTCGAGAGCCCTGGCAGGGAAGGCGCCGAGGTGATGTTGCTTTCGCGCGAGGACAGCGTGCGCCGGGTTCGGAATACGCTTGTCTTCGACGGCGAAACGGGCGCGGTGCTCAGCGAGGGTCCGGGCGGGACGGCGCCGGGCCAGCTCGACCAGGTGCTGCTCGGGCTTCACGAAGGCCGCTTCGCCGGACCGGTCATGCGTGGTCTGTTTGTGCTCGCCGGTCTTGCCGGAACGGCAATGGTCGCAACCGGCCTCGTGCTGTGGTCGGCGAAACGCAAGACGAAGCTCGCCAAGGCGGGAACACCGCATGCCGGGATCGCGACGGTCGACGTCCTGAATGTCGGCGTCATCGCCGGCCTGCCCATCGGCATCGCGGCGTACTTCTGGGCCAACCGGCTGCTGCCGGTCGAGATGGCCGGGCGCGCCGACTGGGAAGTGCATGTCATGTTCCTGACCTGGGGCATGACATTCCTCTATCCCATCGTGCGGCCGATGAGCCGCGCATGGACTGAGATGTGGGGGATCGCCGCATTCGCCTATGGCTTCCTGCCGGTCCTGAATGCGATGACAACCGACCGCCATCTGCTGAACACGATTGCTCAGGGCGACTGGGTCGTCGCCGGGTTCGATCTGACCGCGCTGGCGGCAGGCCTTTGCCTCGGCTGGGTTGCGTGGATTTCGCATCGCAAGACGGAAGCGGGCGCCAGGCGCCCTACCGCTGTATCGCCCGCCGGCGCCGGGTCGGCTGCGCCCAGAGCCGGAGGCTGAACATGGCCGGCGCCAAATCTCCCGTGCGGCGGGGCAAGAATGAACCGCTGCTTGCCTACAGGCTTTCGATCGCCTCGCGCGTTCTGGCGGCCGCCGTCGGCGGTTATGCGCTGATCACGCTGATCACGTTCATCGTGCCGATGGTTCTGCCGCTGATCGGCGTCAATCCAGCCGAAGCGATGCTGTGGGGGCTGACGATGAGCTTCCTGATTTATGCTGCGATCATCATGGCTGTTTTCCATGCCCGCACGGCGAAGCAGGCGTGGATCTGGCTCGTCGGGGCCAGCCTGCCGTGCCTCCTGATCGTCTGGCTGTTCTTTGAGCCGGTAGGCGCATGACGGTTTTGCATGCGGTCTTCGCCCTGGTTCTGGCGACGGCGGGTTTCGCCGGGCTGGCGCTTGCCATGAATAAACATCATCGCGACGTGTTCGGGCGCATGCCGACGCGCGGGCGCAAGCAGATGCTTCAGGCAATGAGCTGTGGGCTGCTGGTGTTGTCGCTGGCGAGTTGCATCGGCGCCTGGCGCGTCTCGCAGGGCATAGCCGGCTGGTTCGGACTGGCGACCGTCGCCGTTGCGCTGGTCGCGCTGGGGCTCACCTACCTGCCCCGGACACGCTTGCGATAATCTCGCAGAGCTGCAGGCTCTATCCGGTATAGCTGGCTCGGCTGTAGAAAGTCAGGTGGCTGATTTGGGCTGCAGATTGCGGTCGCATACTGAAGCTCCGCGCAGTGTCCGGTTCAGTGTTACAGCGGACATCGGCGGCCAAACGATCGGAGAGGAAGAACCGAAGGTCGACCAGACGCTGCTCCGCTACGTCGCAAGAGGTTACAAACGGTGGGGCGAAATCCTCAATGGCAGGTCACTCGCATCGATCGCTTCCGCGGAAGGTGTGACCCCACGACTTGTAGCGCGCCTTGTCGATGCGGCCGTCCCGGCCTGATCTCGTTTGGAGGTGCAAAGCATTATTCCCGGTCGCTGGATCTTCGCACCTCAAGTCGTTCATAAAGAATCTGTGTTTCCAGCAGATTGGCGATGCGTAGGCCGATTTCGATCACGTCGAATGGCTTCGACAGGAAGTCCTTCGCCCCCAGCGCCAGCGCCCGGCGGCGCGCTTCGATCGTTTTGTCCGCTGTCAGCACCAGGACAGGGAGGAAGCGATCTGGTGAGGCTTGGCGGCGGAACGCCTCAAGCAATTGGTATCCGTCAAGTTGCGGCATCATCAGATCCAGCAGGATCAGGTGCGGCTCGAAATCGATCAGTTCTTCGACCGCCTTCGTCGGATCCGACAGGTAACGAACGTTCGCGTAGCCTTCCCGCTCGAGCAATGTGCGCAGCAGCAGCAGGTTGGCCTCCTCATCGTCGATCACAAGGATGCGACGCGACTGAATGGAGTTTGAGGTGACAACCTCGTTCATGCCGTATCCTCTGTCGAATAAGCGCGCGCTCCCGTTCCGGCGCGCGGACCCTGCGCGCCGTCCCCCGCGAGCGGCAGAGAAAACCAGAATACCGATCCTCCCCCTGAGCCGTTCCGGTTGTGGAAGCCAATCTCCCCGCCCATCGATTCGACCAGCCGCTTGGACAGGGCGAGGCCAAGACCGGTGCCCTTCACACCATTGGTCCCACCCTTGCCGAGCCGGTCGAAGGGCGTGAACAGGCGCGGAATATTCTCGTCCGAAACACCCGGCCCCTCGTCCTCGACTTCGATGATGGCCTTGTCTTCGCTCACTCTGGCGGAGAGACGGACGCGGCTGTCGGCCGGACTGTATTTCCCTGCATTGGACAGCAGGTTCAGGGTGACCTGCGTCACGCGCCGCTGATCCGCCATCACCCAGACGGGCCGGTCCGGCTGTTCGAGCTCAAGCCGCAGGCCCGCGGCGTTGAGCAGCGGCTGGGCGAGGTCGCGCGCTTCGGTCAGCAGCTTGTCGATCTCGAGCCGCTCGACCTTCAGGTCTTCGCCGCCCGCCTCGATGCTCGAGATGTCGAGCAGATCATCGATCAGGGACAGGAGATGCCGGCCCGCCTTGAGGATCTGGCCGACCGCCACGCGATGGCGTTCATGAAAGCCATCCTGATCCAGTTCCAGCATCTGTGCGAAGCCGAGGATCGCGCTCATCGGCGTTCGGAGCTCGTGGCTCGTTCGCGACAGGAAGTCGCTCTTGGCGTCGTTGGCCGCCACGGCCTCCTTCTGGGCCGCGCGCAGCGCTTCTTCCGAACGCTTGCGCTCCGTCATGTCACGCGTGACTTTTGCGTAGCCTTTGAGCGCGCCGTTCTCATCGTAGAGCGCTGTCACGACCACGTTGGCCCAGAAGCGGGCGCCGTCCTTTCGGACCCGCCATCCTTCGTCTTCCGCACGGCCATCGCGTCGCGCACGATCCAACATCGCTTCGGGTAGGTAGTCGCGCGTCTCCTCCGGATAGAAGCGCCCGAAATACTCGCCGAGAATCTCGTCGGCCTTCCAGCCCTTGGTCCGCTCTGCGCCCATGTTCCAGGT
The DNA here is from genome assembly GCA_016124495.1 of Hyphomonas sp. Classification (GTDB taxonomy): domain Bacteria; phylum Pseudomonadota; class Alphaproteobacteria; order Caulobacterales; family Hyphomonadaceae; genus Hyphomonas. The sequence goes on from WGNP01000020.1 coordinate 14,948, forward strand.
CGCGACCCTGCCCTCTGGCGTGAGCGCGAAGATTCCATAATCGCGTACGCCTTCGACCACGAGACGGAAGCGCTCCTCACTTTCGCGCAGATCGCTCTCCCGCGCGCGCAGAAGCGCGCTGGCCCGGTCCAGCTTTCCCGCAAGCTGACCGATCTCGTCGGCATCGTCTGGAAAGGCGGGCAGCGGCTCGCCGCGCTCCAGCCGCTCGGCGCTCGCCTCAAGCAGGTGGACCCGTCGCACGATGCCCGTGGAAAACAGGAACACCGCGGCAAGGCTGCCGAGCAGTCCGACAACTGCGCTGACTGCGGTCAGCCTGAGGAACAATTCGCGCACCGCGTCCACCTGCGCGCGCCGCCGGTCCAGCACTTCCTGTTCCAGCTGCTGAATTTCGTCCATCTGCAGACGCAATTCATCGAGCACGGTGCGGTTGCTGTTGAGCGATTGCTGGATCGCGCCCGTCGAACCTCCCTGAGTTGCGATCTCGGCCAGCTGTTCCAGCCCATCGAGCTTCTGGTCCGACAGCGACAGGAACACCTCGTAAGCCTCCCGCACCGCCCGATCCTCGATCGCCACATCGAGGCGCGCCAGCGTCTGCGGCAGGAGTTCCTGAGCGTCGTTCAAGGTCCGCAGCGAGCGGTCCTCGCCCGTCAGGATAAACTCGCGCACGCCTCCTCCGGCCTCGGCCAGCAGGGAGTGCACCTGGTACATGTCTCTTTGAATGGCGAAGGCGCGCCGGACATCCTCTTCGGCCCGCGACTCCGCGCTGAACGCCATATAAAGCATCACCAGCGACGCGATCAGGATCACCAGCGGCAGGGCGATCACGACCAGCCCTTTGACGGTGAGCGGCAGGTCTGCCCAGATCCTCGGCGATCGCGTTTTCAGCTGTGCACTTCTGGCCATGGCTACCTGCGTGTCTCGCGCCAGCGCGTCGCCATGAAGGCGGCCTGCGTGCGGTCCGCGACGCCCAGCTTGGAGATGACGCGCTCGACGTGCGCCTTCACCGTGGCGGGGCTGATCTGCAGCTGCCGGGCTATACCCTTGTTGGTCAAACCTTCGGCGATCAGTTCAAGGACGTCGTTTTCCCGCTCCGTCAGCCGCTCCATGGCGCTCGCGTCGGGCCCGCGACGATCGTCTCTTGTCAGGATGGTCGACAACAATGCCGAAGGGATCGCCGTGGCGCCTGACAGGACCTGCTTTACGGCTTCCAGCAGCTCGCGGATCCCGGCGTCCTTCAGCACGTAGCCCGATGCGCCGGCCTGCAGGGCGGCACGGATATAGTCCGGGTCGTCGTGAAGGGTCAGCATCATGATCTTTGTCGGCAGTCCGAGCGCGCCAATCGCGCGAGCGGTTTCCAGCCCATCCATGCCTTCGCCTAGCCGGATATCGAGCAGCACAAGATCGGGCTGAAGTTTGCCTACCAGCTTCACGGCGTCTTCGCCGTTCGCCGCATCGCCGACGACATCGCAGCCGCCGCCGGTCAGCGCCGAGCGCAGACCCGCGCGCCAGTTCATGATCGTCCACGATAATGATCCGGGTCGGTTTCACGATTGCGCGGCCTCGTTGACTGCAGCGGTTACAACGACGCCCCCGCCCGCATGCTCGCTGACATCGAGCACGCCGCGGATGGCCATCATGCGTTCCTGCATGACCTCAATGCCGACATGTTCGCCGGACTGAGCGTCCTGCGGGCGGGCGGCTCCAAAGCCCTTGCCGAAGTCGCGCACGCGCAACTTCCAGGCGCCGGCCTTGGCGTCGGACGCAAGATCGATTTCCACGCGGCACGGGCCGCCGGCATGCTTTGCGATATTGACCAGCGCCTCCTGCCCGACGCGAAAGAACGCCGTCGCCAGAACCGGCGGCCAGACCTGCTGGCCCGGCGCGTTGAAGTCCACTTCGTATCCGTCCGCCCGCAGCGCATCCGCAAGGCCTGAAAGCGCAGCAGCAAGACCCAGATCGTCAAGCGCGGTCGGCCTTAATCCGGCGATGACGCGGCGCAGTTCGCGGACAAGTCCCTGAGCGATCTGCGCCAACTCCGCGTCATCCGTCGTCGCGCCGTCAGAAGAAGCGTTTCTGGATTCCAGCCTGCGAAAAAGTGCGCCCGCCGTCTGTGCGACGCCGTCATGCAGCCCGCCGGAGACGCGACGGCGCTCGTCCTCCTGCGCCGAAAACAATCTCTCGACGACAAGCTCAAGCCGCCTTTCGCGCTCCTTGAGTTCGCCGAGCAGTCGCTCGCGCTCCTCTTCACGCGCCACGCGCTCAATGGCGGCGGCGAACAGTTGCGCCAGCAACCGGAACGCCTCGCCGTCCTCATCGTCGCCGCTGATCGAGGGCAGCGCCCCACCCTCCAGCAAAAGCGTGCCAACCCGACGACCTTCGGGACCCGGGGCGATCAGGGCGATGCCGTTAATGTCCGTCGCATCAGTCACAGCGCCTGTGTGAAAACCGTAGAAATGCGCCGCACGTCGCGCGCTGTGAGAGAGGATCTCATCCAGATTGTCCCGCTTGGCGGCCGCGAGGTCGCGGCCAGCTTCAATCAACAGCCGCAATCGCGCCGCCCGCGCCTCCGACGCGCGATAGAGGTCGCGTAGCGATGCGACGGTTTCCGTTGGACTGTCGAGTGGCGCAGGTTCCCGAGACATCGCCTGACTATAGGGGCGCCGCAAAAATTGGCATAGGCCACCTGGCCTAGGCCTTCAGGTCATCCGTTCGGCAGACGGCAGGCACACAGCGACAGGTCATCTCTGTTTCCGAACCCACTGGTTCGCGCCCTGGCCTGAAGGCCGGGCCAACTCGGAAAGGAAAGAAAATGAAACTCCCCTCCAAGATGCTCGGCTGCCTCCTGCTGTCCCCCGCGCTCGCCTTTGCTGCGCCAGCCATGGCCGATCCGACGAAGGCCCACGAGGAGTCGGGGCATGCCGCGATCACCGAAGCTGAAGTCGCCGCCGCCCAGAAAGCCTGGGGTGAAGGCATTGTCGCGATCGGTTCGGCCTACAGCTCCGGCAAGGATTATCGCGCAGCAGCCAAGAACCACATCGAGAAATTCTACGCCTACGGCGATGAGCCCGTGTTGTTCAAACCGACCCTGGCGGCTGAAGACCAGTTCCGTGGGACGCTCGATGAAGCGCACTCCTATTTCGTCGGCGGCTCGATAGAAGAGGACAACGGCTTCGCCATCGCGCCCTACACGGATGTACGCTGGGAAAACGAAGCGACCTTCATCGACAGCGACAGCGCCATGGCGATGGGCAATTACTACTTCACCGGCACTGACGGCGCCGAGACCAAGGTCGAGTACAGCTTCGGATATGTTCGCGACGATGCGGGCGATCTGAAGATCGTTCTCCACCACTCCTCGATGCCTTACTCGGCAAATTGATCGCAGTCGCGATCGCGGCGCGCCGGCAGCCCTCCCTCGGCTCCGGCGCGCACCTATTTTCCGCGTTAACAGCACAAGGTGACCCATGAGAATTGGATTCCTATCAGCGCCGCTAGGCCTTGCCGCCATCATCGGCGTCAGTTCGTTCGAAGCCAGCGCCCAGTCTCTCACGGGGAATGTCGGATCCGCGGGCGTCACAAATGGAGAACGAGCGGTCGAGACACGCTTCGGCTTTGACGACGACGGCAACGCAGCAGGTCGCCTGCATTACGATCAGTCGTTCACGGACTGGTACCAGCTACGGATCATTGGTTCATTTTCACAGCCAGACGGCGGCGACTGGGATTTCACCGCCCTCACCCTCGAGAACTGGTTTCAGTGGAGTGAGGAGGCTGACGACGATTCAGGCTTCAATGGCGGCCTTCGCCTGGCCTATGGATTTGCCGACGATGGCGGGCCAGATGAGGCCGAGGTGCGTCTGACCGTTACCGACGAATTCGCCGACGGCTGGGAATGGCGCGCCAATGTGATCGCCGAAGTTGAAGCCGGGGATGGCAGCGAAGGCGGCGTCGAGCTTGAGACCCGCGCGCAGATCAGCCGCGCAATCGATGTCCGCGCGCTGGGGTCTGACGACTGGCGCATCGGCGTTGAAGCATTCAGCGAGCTCGGAGATTCACGCGACATCCCGGATTTTGACGACCAGGCGCACCAGATCGGGCCGGTCGTTAAAGTCGGCTGGGCCAACGGCGTCTATCTCCAGACCGCGTTCAGGGCCGGTATCACCGACGGCGCCGATGATTCAATGTTCAAGTTGTTTGTTGGGCGCGAGTTCTGAGCCGGCGACAGGCGACATCAGTGTTGTCACTTTAGTGCGAACCAGTCTCCGATACTCCCATGTGAACATGTCCGGAGGCCGACATGACACGCATTTCCTTCAAACAGCATCGATATCCAACCGACGTCAGCCGCTACGGCGTGTGGCTCTACTTCCGCTTCACGCTGCGTCCGCACTCGTCTCTGGGTTACCGGGGCCCAGCGCCCGAGGCAGTCTTGCCAGCGGCGTTCATGCCGCCCTACGCTCAGGGTGTGGCGCCATGATCGCCGCCACCGCAACCGCCGGGTCTAACTTTAGACCGGACCACTCAGGCGGAGCAGACCAACTTTGCGTATCTTCAGGTCACGAGCGGATTCTGTCTGGAATGAAACGACGGCATAAAGAAGAAGTCGATTTGGGCCAGTCTGCGTCTGGCCGTATAACCTGACAGTACCCTCGACGCCAAGTTGTCAGCCATACGCATCGACCGGCTCGCCAAGGCGCTTGGCGTTACGCGGGGCAGCTTTTACTGGCACTTCGAAGACCGCGCCGCGCTGCTTCGGGCGGTGCTTGAAAAATGGGATACCGAGACCACCGATGCGACGATCGCCGCGAACGAGGTGCAGGGAGGCAACGCTCCCATGCGGCTACTGCGACTCCTTGAGACCTGCGTCGCCGACGATGGACGGCTGGAGATGAGCGTGAGGGCCTGGGCCGGCGAGGACATGAAATCCAGCGCTGCACTGGCAAAGGTCGACACCCGTCGGATCGACTATATGAAGGAATTGCTGGGCGACTGCGGGCTATCTACAGCGGTCGCTGAAGCGCGTGCCAGAGTAATCTACCTCGCTTGGCTCGGCGCGTATGCGGCGAGTGACAAGAGCGATGTCGCGGGACGAACCGACAATATGCGCGCGCTATGGCGCATGGCGCTGCCCACCGCTTAAGGCGTGTCCGGCATTTTCGCGCAACTGCACGGACGTCCGCCAACTTGTCTTAGCCTTCTTGGAGAAGAAACGGTTCGCCGTACCCACGCAAATAGCGGGGCAAGCGCGATGAAACAGCGAACTATTGCTTCGCCATTGCGCTATGACGTAATGCTTTCAACTAAACTGAATAGACTTGGTCTCGAGCCGCATCAGTCCTGCGCCGCGTTTGCGAGCGGCAGCTCGAGGCGGGCTATCAACCCGCCGCCGGACCGGTCTTGCAGCGACAGGCTGCCGCCTGATGTCTTGGCGACGCGTAAGGCGATCGCAAGCCCCAGCCCCGAGCCCGGGGTCTCCATGGACCGCGCCCTGTCGCCGCGCTCAAAGGGGCGCATGAGCCGCGTCCGGTCGGCCTCGGGAATGCCCGGCCCGCGATCGAGCACATCGATATGCACCCGGTCGCCCGCGACGCCGATCTCTATTTCGCCGCCGCCGGCGTAGGCGCGGGCGTTTTCGACGAGGTTCTGGACAGCCCGCAATATCGACACGCCGTCGGCGCGCACCGCGACGGAGTCTCGGGCGCTCGCCGTGACGCGGAAGCTTGCCGCCTCTTCAGGCAGATCGAGCCCTCGCCTTAATTCATCGACCAATACCCAGAGATCGATAATCTCAGGCGGCGGCTCCTGCGAAGCATCAAGTTTCGCGAGGAACAACCCATCCTCAATGATCGCATTCATCGCGTCGAGATCGGTCTCTGCGCGTGCGCGCGCGCTGTCGTCCTCGATGAGATCTGCCCGCAACCTTAGCCGGGTCAGATAGGTTCGAAGGTCATGCGATAACGCGCCGAACATGAGCTGGCGTTCTATGATGAACCCCGAGAGCTCTGCCTGCATCTGGTTTACAGCCTCGATGATCCGGCGGGTTTCGTGCGGACCCCTCGCGGCGACGGTCTCCGCGACAGGCCGCGCCGAGAAGCGCTCAACCGCGCCAGCGAGGCTTTCGAGCGGCGACAGGCCGCGCCACAGGGTGAGAAGGGCGAGGGTGGCGACCAGGATGCCGAGGAGGCCCGACCAGAAGCCGCGCGGCGTGCCGAGAAATGCTTCGGCATGATCGCCTGAACTTTCCACCACAAGCCAGTCGCCATTAGACAGCGTGACAGCCAGGCGCAGGGGATCGGGCGACCACAGCCGCAGCCGCTCGAAACGCGGCGCCGTCACCGGCTCGCCATTGCGGGGCGCCAGCCAGGCGCGCACCTCCCGCTCGTCCAATGCGTCGATATACCGGTCGAAGGCGCGCTCGATCCGCGGCAGCTGCGCACGCCCTTCGTTCGGCAGATCCAATTCATCCGTCGCCGCGATCCAGACGCTTACCTCATCCGATGTCATGGCCTGCAAGAGTGCGGGCCTTGCCGATGCCGGGACTGTTTCGAGACTCTCGACCATGGCGGCGATACGGCCCGGCAGGGGAAACGTGAACCCGTCTTCCTCATCGTGAACGGCGCGCCAGTAGGAAAAAATGGCGAGCGTCACCTGCGCTGCAACGAGGACCGTCAGCCCAAGGAGCAATAACCGGATGCGGGGCGACGCCAGTCTCATGGCCCGGTTCGCAGGACATAGCCGACATTGCGCACGCCCTCGATCACGCTTGATTCGCCTTGCCGGTCGATCTTTTTGCGCAGGCGGCTGACAAGCACGTCGATCGATCGGTCGAAGGCGTGGGCCGTGCGCCCGTGAATCCGGTCGAGCAGGAAGTCACGGCTCAGGACCCTGCCGCGCGCTTCGGCAAGCACCAGGAGCAAGTCGAACTCGGCTCCGCTGAGCTTCAGCAATTCGCCATCGCGCACAACCGTCCGCGCGCCAGGATCCACCTCAAGGCCAGCAACGCGGAATGTGTCGGACGCAGCCGCATCGCTGCGCCGTCCTATCCGTCGCAGCAGCGCCCTGACGCGCGCCGTCAACTCGCGAGGGTTGAAGGGTTTGCCGAGATAATCGTCAGCCCCGATCTCCAGCCCGATGATCCGGTCGATATCATCGCCGCGGGCGGTCAGCATCAGGATGGCGATATCGGTCTCTGCGCTCATCCGCTTGCAGATCGAAAGACCGTCCTCGCCCGGCAGATTGATATCCAGAATCAACAGATCAGGCGCTCGCGCCGTCATCGCGGCCGCCATGGCCTCACCATCGCGCACGCCGTCCGCCGACCAGCCTTCGCGCGTCAGAAGATCGACGACCATTCGCCGGATCTCCGGATCGTCCTCTATGACAAGAACAAAGAGTTCTTCTGACGTCATGCGCTTCTTTTGCGGCGCTTTCAAAGGCTGGCGCAAGAGCCGTTACACTTCGTAACAAAGCCCCGTGTTTGTGAAATCTAAGCAGAACAGACGTCCGTCAGTTTCCTTCCCATCATCCCAAGGCAAATGGAGACCAATATGCGCCTCAAGAATCTTACTTTCGCTTCCACCCTAGCGCTTTGCGTGGGGATCAGCGGCTTCGGGTCGGCCATGGCGCAGGCCAGCAGCCGCACCATCGAAACCGAACGCGCCGGAACGGTCACGGTCGATCGCGACGTTGAGCGCACCGACAGCGGCGCAACCGGCAGCACTGTTCTCAGCGTCGGAGACCGGGCCGTTGAGCGGAGTTATGACCGGACTTTCGATTCCGAGACCGGAACATGGTCAACAGAGCGCGCCGCAACAACCGCGAACGGCCGGAATGCGACGTCCACCGCCAGCGTAACCTGCAACGGCGACGGCGTATGCACGCGCACGGGCGGCTATACCGGGCCGCGGGGCGCCTCCGGCGGCTCTGAAACCACCGCGATCCGGTCGGGCGATGGCGACTTTACGGCGCACACCATCGCGACCCGTCCGGATGGCACGGGCGTCTCCCGCGACCGGTTCAGCAGCGGCACGCCCGGCGCCCGGGACGGCGAAATCGTCACGACCGGACCGCGCGGGGAGACCTCCCGGCGGTTCGAGCGCCGCTATGAGCGCGGCGACGGCTTCGCAACGAGCCGGGATGTGACGGGTCCGGAGGGCCGCCTGCGCGCCGTTGATCGCAGGGTGGAGCGAACCGGCCGCAGCGAGTACGTGCGCGACCGGGCCGTGACGGACGTTGGCGGCGAGACCCGCGAGTCCCGGCGCTGGGTGCGCGTCGATCGCGATCGCCGTGAGGACTGAGCCGATGTCAGCATTCAGTCCCACGCGCCTTGGCGTTCTTGCAGCTGTGGCGGCGGCGGTCCTGTCAGCCACAGCGTCCGGGCAGACCGATCGTCAGCCAAGCGCCGACCAGCGCGCAGAGTTCGAGGCGCGCCTTGACAAAACTCGGGACCGGCTCGGTCTTACTCCGGAGCAGGAGGAGGCGGTCCGCCCGATCTGAGCAGCCCCCGATAGCGCGTCCAGGTGCATTGTTAGTTCATCGCGACCTCCAGTTCTAGTTTTCCGATGATCCGCGCCGGCCAGGCTGGCAGCACGATGTTCTCTGGCGCTGGCGGCTTCCAGCCCAGCGATCCATGC
>WGNP01000019.1 GCA_016124495.1 Hyphomonas sp.
ACCTCCGGGCCTATGCCAGCGTTCCGGAAGCCCGCGCCGGGATCGGCCGATACATCAACTTCTACAATACCAGACGGCCTCACTCATCGCTTGACCGGCAGACGCCGGATCAGGCCTACTTCAACGCGCTGCAGCCAATCCTGGTTGCGGCATAACCCGAAGGGCAGAGATCCACTTATAGAGCGACCGGGATCTGTTCAGACAAACCGAACCACCTCTTCGGTCCGGCCGACGCGCTCGACTTCGGCGATATAGGCTTCGACGCCTTCCACCGAGCGGGTCTCCGGTGGAATTACTTCCAGCTGGCGCCGCCAGTCGGCCAGCTGCGTTTCAAGGACATCGCGGTTCGTCGCGGCGCTGGAGACTTGGGCGGCGACCGTCAAGTTATTGGAGCTGATATACATCTGTGTACCGAGGATCGAGGCGCCCGAGCCGACCAGTGCGAAGAGCAGCGAGCGCAGGCTTTCCCACATGCGCTTGCTGGCCGCATGCCAGTAGACAAAAGTGAAGCCGCCAAACGACACGACGGCGGCAATGACGCCGGCGGTGCCCCAGATGGTCGATTCCAGCGGATCAGTGACGGTCGAGGCAAAGGCCTGGTAGTTGGCAAAATCGGAAAGGCCCGCCGCCATGAGGCCCGCGATCACAAAGATCAGCGCAAGGAGTGCAACGATCGTCTTCTCGCCCTGGCCGTTGCGGCGCTTTGCGCACTCGGCCCCAATTTCGGCGAGGCGGATTTCACGTTTGGCCTTGATCTCCGCGGCTGAGGGCAACTTCTCGTGCAGTTCATAGACCTGGGGCGGAGTCTTCAGCACGGGATTGACCGCGCGCGCGATCATGGAGAAGTCGGCGTCAATGGGCGGAGGAGGAGGTGCGTCGACATCGACCCGCAGGGCCGGGAGGTCGCTTCGCGGGCTTTCCAGCTTGTGGATCAGGTCGCGCAGCGCGCCTGTCTCGCGATATTGTTTGCAGCTATAGGTACCCGCCTGAAAGTTTAGCGACAGCGTGTTGTCGGAGGCGACACAATCGTCGTGCAGCGGGCAGGCATGCCGGGCATCCGTCAGGTCCTGGCTCGCCTCGTCGCTGAGGCGGAGCAGTTCTGCCACGCGCTGCGTTTCTTTCAGGCGGCGCTCATCCGTCATCTCTGCCCCAACTCCTCGCCGCCCCATCTGGCCGAAGTGATGGGCGCCCGTCACCCCGCCTGCACCGGCACGATCACACTTACAGTAGCGATGCCGCGCGGCTGAGTATTTACCTTATATTGACAGGCCAACAGGTCTTAATCAGGTATTGAGGCGTGGAGAGTGAGACTTACCCGCAACGGGAAACCGCCACCCAGTCTGGCGGAATGCAAAGGACCGACCTGCAAATGACACCCCGCTCCATCGCGATCCCGAAAACCTGGAAAACCTTCGATATTCCGAGCTTCTTCTCTGCCTTTGCCTATCCCGTTCTCGGTGTGGCGCTGTTCGTGACGATGGTCTTGCTCGGCGTCTTCGTCAGCCAGCTCACCTTCCACTTGTGGTACGTGCCGCTCGCCTTCGGCGTGATCGCCTTTTCGGTCTTCTGGTGCAATATGGGCATCGGCCCCCTCCACCGTATCCTGCAGCACCGCGCCGGGGAGCTGGCCCCGCCTGCCCAGGTGGTCGCCATGCTCAACCTGTTCTTCGCGATGCAGGGCCGTGTCCGCGACTGGGTAAACTATCACTCACAGCATCACCGTTTCGCGGATCAGCCGGGTGATCCGCACAATCCGTTGGAGTCCAAGCGCTGGGCCTGGGTGGGCTGGATCCTCTGGCGCGACCAGAAGGACGTCGAGCGTCCCTGGCCGCTCTGGCTGAAGAAACATCCGATCATTGTCTGGATGGACGAGTTCTATATCCAGTTCAGCATCGTGATCCATTTCGTGGTGCCGGCGATCATCTACCTGATCGTCTGGATGGCGGGTGGCTCGCTCGTGCTCACCGCGCTGCTGCATGCCAGCGTCATCATCGGCCGCGCCATCCAGTTCCATGCCACGGTCTACGGCATCAACGTGCTCGGCCACCTGAAAACGCCTGTCTGGGCAGATCACATGATGGCGTTGCTCACCGGCGGCGAGGCGTTCCACGACCACCATCATGACCAGCCGCAAAGCGCGTTGCACCGTCCGCGCAGGGGTGTCTGGAACCGGATCGTCGACTATAACGGCACGGTTCTGCTTCTCCTCGAGAAGATCGGCTGGGTGAAAAACCTGAAGATCGCGCCGCAGTTCACCTAGACGCTCTTTCGCATCTGCAGCAACGAATTCTGGGAAGCGCCCCCTTTAAACGGGTGGGCGCTTTCCCATTTAGGTTGTCCGGGGCGTGGGGGCGCATCACGGAGGACTGCCCATGACCAGCACAGACACAAACGCCCATCCGGCGGCGCATACCCACGCGTACATCCTCCTTGATCGGACGGGCTCTATGTCGAGCATCTGGACCGAAGCGCTCGGTTCGGTGAACGCCTATGTTGACGCCCTGACCAGGCCTGCGGATGGTGCGAAGCCATCCGGCGATGATAAGGTCACGCTCGCGGTGTTCGACCACCAGGGCGGCCTGAAGTTCGACCTGCTCCGCCGCGGGGTGACGGCGGCGACCTGGAACAAGGTGACCGATGACGAGGCAAGCCCGCGCGGTATGACGCCGCTGTTCGACTCGATTGCCCGCATTGTTGCGCTGGCAGAAGGCGACGCGCCGCAGCGCGCCGTGATCGTCATCATGACCGACGGCGAGGAGAACTCGTCGCGGGAAGTGACGAAGGACGGCGCCAAGGCGGCGCTCGACCGCGCGCGGGCCAGGGGCTGGGAGGTCGTGTTCCTAGGCGCCGAGTTCGGCAAGTTTGCTGACGCCGAAGCCGTCGGCGTCATCCACTCCAAGGCCATGGCGGTCAGCGCCGGAAGCATGGACCTGTCGATGCGCAAGCTCGCGTCCAAGAGCCGGAAGTATTTCGAGGCTGCCGAAGCGATGGGCTTCAATGCCGAGGATCGCAATGAATCCGGTGAAGAGGACGTGAAACGCCGAAAGGGCAGTTGATCCGTCTCCTGACGGGTGAAGTCTGAACGGCTGTTCAGCTTGCGGCCAAATTCAGGAAGGGCTGCCCCTCAAAAGGCGGCCCTTTACCTTTGCTTCGGCGGAATCGCGTCACAGACGCGCCTCAATCGGGGCGCAGCTTTCCTTCACCGAACACGAGAAGGGACGCACCATGAAATTCTCCAGAGCACTGATCGCCGTAGCCGCAGGCTTTGCACTCGCTGCCACCTCGCAGGCCAAGATCCTCCCGAAACCGGCGAAATCCGATACGGTCCAGTCGTACATCCTGCTCGACCGGACAGGCTCGATGTCCGACATCTGGGAAGAGGCGCTGACCTCGGTGAACGCCTATGCCGACAGCTTTGCGGCAGACGCGCCGGGCGCCGAAATCGCCGGCGGCGATATCAACACCGCCGTCACGCTCGCCGTGTTCGACCATCAGGACGGCCTGCAGTTCGATGTGCTCCGCGACAAGGTCGATCCTGTGAAATGGGTGGATGTGACGAATGACGAAGCCAACCCGCGCGGTATGACGCCCCTCTATGACGCCATCGGCCGCATCGTGAACCGCGCCGAAGCCGACGCGCCCGAGAAAGCCGTGATCGTCATCATGACGGACGGCCTTGAAAACTCCTCCAGCGAACTGACCAACCAGGGCGCCAAGGCGGCGCTCGACCGGGCCCGTGCCCGCGGCTGGGAAGTCGTATTCCTCGGCGCGGAGTTCGCCAGTTTCTCGGACGCAGAATCTGTCGGCATGGCCTCGTCGAAAACTATGGCCGTCGGCCAGGGCCGGATGCAGGAGTCGATGGACAACCTCGCCCAGAAGGCCCGCGCCTATGGCAAGGGCGCCGCGCCTGCTGTCGAGTTCAACGAGGCCGACCGCGCCATCGCTGACGAAGAAGGCGTGAAGGAGCGCAAGGGCCAGTAACGCTTCGCCTCGCTCGAAAGCGCAAAGGCCCGCTCGGACCGAGCGGGCCTTCTGCATGCGAGAGAGGGTGAGAATCCCTGAGAGAAAATGAGAATCTTTGGCACACCCCTGATAAGAATTCGCGGCGCGGTGTCATACGCCTGAGAGCCGACGGGAGGGAAAAATGCTTAAAACACGCCCTGCCACACGCCGCCTCGCCGGCGGGTTCAATGCCGCGCGGCCATACCTGTTCTGCGGCGCCCTGCTGGCAGGCAGCGCCCTCGCAATGACCTGACCCGACGACTTGCGCTTCGCCCGCACCGTTCCCGGCGAGTTGCAGACCTTCCTGATTTCAAGCGGTTTTCTGGACCTCGGCACGTGGGCAGGCGCCCGGCCTCAGCGCGCGGGAACCGGAGGTTCTGAGCCTCTTCGCCGACGGCCTCGTCAACAAGGAAATTGCCACGCGCCTGAACGTTTCTCCCGACACGGTGAAAACCCATGTCGCCCGTGTTCTCGAAAACTGGAAGTGAGCCGCCTCACTGCCGCGCTCGCCCGGGCTAGGAAACATGGCCTTTTGCCCTGCAATCAAGTGTGATCTGGCGAAAATCACTTTCTCGGGCGATTGTGGCAACGTGCTGCTGACGGATGGTTTGCCGGGTAACCCGCAATGGAGTTCCTCATATTGCAACGCATCCTGAACAATGGCGTCATCACCGGCCTGATCGTCGGTATCCCGGTGATTCTCCTGGCGTTGGCACTCGGCGAGGCCTACCCGAGCGGCGCCCCCGGCATGGCTATCGGCTACACCACGATGCTGGCGGCGCTCAGCATCATCTTCCATGCGATCAAGTGCCCGCGTGATGTGGTGAATGGCGGCGTCATCAAGTTCCTGCCGGCCTTCCTTATGGGGCTCGGAATCAGCGCCGTGGCGGGCGTCCTCTACGTGCCGGCCCGGGAAGCTACGCTTGCCATCAGCAGCATGGATTTCGGCGGGATGTATGCCGGATATCCGGTCGAGGCGGCCAGGGCCTGCGGCGCCGGCGAGACCGAGATTGCCGCAGAGCCGGCCAGGGCGCAGGATTTTGCGAAGATGTACGCTAACCCGCTCTTCCGCATGCCGATCACCTCCGTGGAGGTCCTGCCGGCTGGAATCCCCGTGTCGCTGACCCCCGCACTCCTGCTGCGCAACAGCCGCATCATGCCGGCCAGAGCGGCGGCCTAGTCCTCGAACCCGCGGAATACCGCGGCTTCGTCCACCGACTTGCGTTTCGAGACAACGGCGTTGGCCGGGAAAGTATCATCCGGCCAGCCCATCGCCACGCAGGTCTGGATCACCTGGTCATCCGGGATGCCGGCTTCGGCGCGCACCACCGGGCTCTGCATGATGCCCTGCGAGTTGATTACGCAGCCGAGGCCCCGGTTCCAGGCCGCGTTGACGAGGCAGTTGACCACGCCGCCGCAATCGAACGGCGCGATGTCGCTGCCCTGGATCGACTTGTCATAGGTGATGACGATGGAGACCGGCGCATCGAACTGGCGGAAACCGCGCAGGATCCAGTCATTACGCTTTTCCTTGTTGTCGCGCTCGATACCCATCGCCTCGAACAGCTGGATCGCGATCTCGATCTGGCGCTTGCGGTGCTCGCCGGCATATTCCGGGCCGAGGCGGAATTCGCGGCTGTGCGGCACGCCGGCGAGGTTGCGTTCCACATTGCCGGCGCGAATCCGGTCGAGCACCTCGCCGGTGACGACATAGAAGTTCCAGGGCTGGGTGTTCAGCGAGGTGGGCGCGCGCATCGCGATCTCGAGGAGCTCCCGGATCAGCGCTTTCGGAACCGGCTTCTTCTGGTAGCCCCGGATGCTGCGGCGGCCACGCACAACGTCATCGAATTCCACATCGCACTCCTGTCGCGGTCTCGCGCCTGTTCTAGCGCCGCCTTTGGCTGCTGCATCCCCTCCCGCCGCGTCAGGCTTGCCAATGTGGTGGGTTGCGGCAACTTCCGGCCGGTCAGGACACGCAGGGCAGGTCGCATGAAATACTTCGAGGACATGGTGATCGGCACGCGCACGCGCTCTTCGCGCACCTACAGGGTGACACGTGAAGAGGTGATCGAGTTCGCCACGAAGTATGATCCCCAGCCGTTCCATCTGGATGACGAGGCCGCGAAGACCACGTTCTTTGGCCGTCTTTCGGCGTCCGGCTGGCATACCGGCGCGATGGTGATGCGGCTGATGGTCGACACCTGGAAGGATACCGAGCCGACCGCCGGTCTCGGCTCTCCCGGCATCGATGAGCTCAGATGGGTAAAACCGGTCTATCCCGGCGATGAGCTGTCGGTCGAAATGGAATTCATCGACAAGCGTCGTTCGAAATCCCGTCCCGAAATGGGCCTCACCAAGACGAAGCAGACCGTCACCAACCAGCACGGGGAGGTCGTCATGACGATGGTCTCCAACGGCCTCCTGCGCGTGCGCGATCCGTCTGCGCCGCTCGACTAACAAAAAAGCCCGCTCCGGAGAGCGGGCTTTCCAAGTCCATTGCTAAAGGGCGAAAGCCCCGCGAGCAATCGATTAACGAGGCGCCATGCGAATGGCGCCGTCGAGGCGGACGTCTTCGCCGTTGAAATAGGCGTTGCGGCACATCTCGACCGCCAGCGAAGCGTACTCTTCCGGATGGCCGAGACGGGCCGGGTGGGGCACCTGCGCGCCGAGGGCGGCTTTCACGGGCTCCGGCGCGGCGGCCAGCAGCGGGGTGTTGAAGATGCCCGGCAGGATCGTGTTCACACGGATGAAATCACGGCTGAGGTCGCGCGCGATCGGAAGCGTCATGCCGACGACGCCGCCCTTGGAGGCGGAGTAGGCGGCCTGGCCGATCTGGCCGTCTTCGGCGGCAACTGAAGCGGTGTTGACGATTGCGCCGCGCTCGCCGTCGATCGGATCAAGCGTCAGCATGCCGGCGGCCGATTTGGCGATGCAGCGGAAGGTGCCGACGAGGTTGATCTGGATGATCAGGTTGAATTTATCGAGCGGGAAGTGTTCCGGCGCGCCGGTTTCCTTGTTGCGGCTGGCGGTCTTGATCGCGTTGCCGGTGCCGGCACAGTTGATCAGGATCCGCTCCTGGCCGATGGCGGCGCGGGACTTGGCGAAACCGGCATCGACCGAGGCTTCATCGGTCACGTTGACGTTACAGAAAACGCCGCCGAGTTCCCTGGCGAGAGCTTCGCCTTTTTCGGCGTTGAGGTCGAACAGGGCGACCTTGACGCCGTAGGAGGCCAGTTTGCGGGCGGTTGCGGCCCCGAGGCCGGAAGCGCCACCCGTGATGACGGCGGAGATGTTCGAGTTCAATTCCATGGGCAGCTGCCTTCCTTTGATGTTGACCGAGTTATCAGTTATGACCGCACTGCACTATAATGCCGCTAGGAGAGCGCAATGACTGACGCAGCGGAAATCATCAATACGGTGAAGGGCGAAGGTGGCGTCTACCTTCCCAAGTCGATCCAGCGCAATGAGCGCGTGGCGCGCGGCCTGATTCCCAAGCTGCTGCGCCTGGCCGGCCAGCTTCCGTTCGCGGACGACCTCGCCAGCGCCTATTACTGCGCCCGCGACCCGTTGACGCCCGCCAAGGCGAAGGCCGTGCTGTTTGCGACGGCGGCCTATTTTGTCATGCCGGCCGACATGCTGCCGGATGTCATCGTCGGCCTTGGCTTTACCGATGACGCTGCCGTGCTCGCCACCGCGCTCGGCGTGGTCGGCTCGCAGGTCAAGGAACGTCACCGCGTGATGGCGCGCCGCCTTCTGCGCCTGCCCGAGCCCATCGGAGACAAGACCTGAGCGCCCCTGCGCTCTGGGCCGCCTTCGCAACTGCCAGCCTCGCCGCGCTGGCCTATGGATTTTTCTATAGCTTCCAGGGTAAAGGCGCCGGCCGCGCCGTCCTGAAAGTTTCCGGCATCGCGATCCTCGCACTGATCGCCTTTGCCTCTGGTGCGATGTGGCTTCTCTGGGCCGCGCTGGCCGCGTCCGCAGTGGGTGATGCTTTCCTTGCCGGAAGGCCGGAGCGCTGGCTGTTGCCGGGTATGGCGGCTTTCTTTCTGGCGCACGTCTTCTACGTCATCCTGTTCTGGCAACTGGGGGAGGGCGCGGGCTGGAGCTGGCCGGTCAAGATTGGCCAGGCTGCGCTCGTGCTCGGCGGCGCCGCCTATATCCGGTGGCTGATGCCCTGGCTCGGCAAGATGCGCGTGCCGGTTCTCGCTTACGGCGCCGTCATCCTCATGATGGGCGCCGCCGCCATCGCGCTGCCTGCCGCCTACTGGCTGGTCAGCCTCGGCGCGCTGATGTTCATCGCGTCCGACGCCATCCTTGCGCATCAGCTGTTCTGCCGCCCGGCAGAGGCGCCGCCGCAGAAGCTGCCCTCCTACGCGGTCTGGTTCCTGTATTTCTCCGGGCAGGCGGCGATCACGCTCGGCCTGCTGCCGCCGGCCGCCTAAACCGGTTTGTCGCCATTCACCGTGGCGCGGCGCATGTGGCGGCGGTGGCCGGGATAATCATTCAGCGCATAGTGCCAGGTGCAGCGATTGTCCCACATCGTCACGTCGCCCGCCTGCCAGCGTATACGGCAAGTGAAGCGTTCCTCGCGGGACAGGTTGAACAGGTAGTCGAGCAGCGGCTTGCTCTCGCGCGTGGACCAGCCGGCGAAACGCAGTGTGAAGGCCGGGTTCACGTAGAGGCCCTTGCGGCCGGTCTCCGGATGGGTGCGGATGACCGGGTGTTCGTATTCCGGCGCGTCTTCCGCCTGGGAGGTTTCCATCGACTGGCGCTTCTGCGCCGAGGAGCCGTGCGTGCTGTATTCGCGGCTGGCCGAATGGACCGCCTTGAGGTCCGCCAGCGTGGCCTTCAGGCCGGGCGACAGCGCGTTATAGGCCGCCTGCTGGTCGGCAAACAGCGTGTCCCCGCCATAGGGCGGCACCTCGATGGCGTGCAGGATGGAGCCGAGGGCGGGCGTCTCCTCGAAGCTCATGTCGGTGTGCCAGCCGCCGCCGAAGTTCACCTTGTCCTCTTTCTCCTTGATGATCTCAAGGAGTTCCGGATGGTCCTTCATCCCCTTCACATAGGGGTGGATGTTCAGCGTGCCGAAGCGGCGCGCGAACGCCTTGTGCTGGTCCGGCTGCAGCGCTTTCTGGCCCCGCATCACGATGACCTTGTAGTCCAGAAACGCCTGGTGGACGCGGTCAAACTCCGCATTCGACAGGCCGGACTGCAGGTCCAGCCCGAAGATTTCAGCGCCCAGCGTGCCGGACAGGGGGAGAACGTCTATGCTCATCCCCCGAGTGAACCATCCGGCCGCCAGCGGCGCAAGTCAGGCGTCAGTTTAGAGTTTCTGTTGCGGCAGGAGCGGGGCTTGCCGCTTTGCCTTTCAGGTATTTGTCGAGGAACCCGAGATAGGCCTCTGCGGCGGTGATCCGGTTCGCCTTCTTCTGGAAACCGTGCCCTTCGTCCGGGAACACGACATATTCCACCGCGACCCCGTTGGCGCGCACGGCGGCGACGATTTCGTCGCTTTCCACCTGCAGCACACGCGGATCGTTGGCGCCCTGCACCACCAACATGGGCTTCACGATGTTCGACGCATGGAACAGCGGCGAGATCGCGCGGTGGCGCTCGGCATCGGTCGCCGGGTCACCCATCTCGTCATAGAGCGCGAGGCGGAACGAGCCCCACCAGGCGGGGATGCTCTCGAGCGTGCGCACCCAGTTTGTGACGCCGAAAATGTTGATGCCGACATCGAACGCTTCCGGTTCGAAGGCGAGCGCCGCAGCCGTCATGAAGCCGCCGTACGAGCCGCCCAGGATCCCGATCCTGTCGCCGTCGATATAGTCGAGCGATTCAAGATAGGTCCGTCCCCAGACGATATCCTGGAGGTCTTCCTGTCCGTGGCGCCTGTCATCCATGTGGAAAAAAGTTTTTCCGTAGCCGGAGGATCCGCGGTTATTGGCGGCGAGAACGGCGTAGCCATTGTTCACGAGGAACTGGATATCCGCCGCGTACCCCTTCTGGCTCTGCCCGCCGGGCCCGCCATGCACCCAGACGATCGCCGGAACCGGTGTGTCGGCAGACGCTGTCTTCGGCACGTAGAAGATGGCGGGTATCTCCAGCCCGTCAAAGCTCGGGTAGCGCACGATCGAGGCGGTGACGAGGTTGGCTTCGTCTATGGCCGGCGAGAGCGCATTGGTCAGGCGCGTGGCTACGCCGGTTGCAAGGTCAGCCGTATAGATGTTACGCGGAGAGGTATCGGTGTTGACGCCGAAGGCGACACGCGTCTCGTCATCATTGAAGCAGACCTGCGTGACCTCGCCGTCCGGAACGCCGGTCAGGGCAAGCGGCTTGCCCGTCAGGGTGTCGAGGAAAGTGACTTCCCAGAGACCGTCCGCATTGACCGTGCTGACGCGGTAGCGGCCGGTGGGCGAATAGCTCACCGTCAGCACATCCCAGTCTGCGGAGACCAGCGCGGCCTTCTCGCCGGTGGCCACATCATACGTCCAGGCTTCGGTGAACTCGCCGTGTTCGTTTGTCCCGTATACCAATTTCTGGCTGTCCGGCGTGAAGCCATAGGCCGTGTAGGCGATGTTGCCGTCGTGGGGCGTAATCAGCGTCTTTGCCGGAGAGGCCGCGCCCAGGTCATACAGGTAGAGATTGGCGTCCGCGCTGGACACGTTCTCGACCAGCGCCAGCAGCCTGCCGTCCGGGCTGACCGCCCCGATTTCCAGCCCGTCATTCCGGTAGATCATACGGCTGCTGTAGTCGGCGGCAGAATAGGCGTAGACATCGTCGGTCGCCTCGTCCCGCGCGTTGGTCGCCACATAGAACGTCTCGCCGCTCCGGTCCCACCCGAGGAAATAGGCGCGCGTCTTCTCGCCCGGCGTCAGATCTTTCAGCGTTCCATCCGCTTCACGTACGTAAAGATGGCTCAGCTCGTTGCCGCCGCCGTCCGCCTCCACCAGCACCCGGCCGTCCGCGGGAAAGTAGGATTCGGCATAGGTGGAGTTCTCCGCCGATTGTGTCAGCGCGGTTTTCTTACCGTCGGGACTCAGGGTGTAGGCATTGAAGATGCCGGTTTCGTCCGAGCTTGTGAGCAGGGACTGGCCATCCGGCGCGAAACACCGGCCGCGGCCCGCGGCAACGCTATAGCTGACCGTGTCGTACAGCTGCTGCGCAGTGTACGTCTTGAAGCCGGCCGGAGCGGCGGGCGGGGCCGCCTGTTCAGCGGGAGGCTCGGCGGGGGGAGGGCTGGCGCACGCGGCGGCGAGCAGGATTGCGGATGAAATCAACAGGTTACGCATGGGCGCCCTCCAGCAGCTGAACTTTGAAGGCCACCATAACCGCCTTGCGCCTAAGGTCACCTCCCGCCGTGTTACGAAAATGCCGTTTGCGGACGCCGCCGTTTTGTGAGACACCGCCGGCGGGCCAGGCGCCCCCAACGGTGCCCAGCCTATCTGTAAGGATAGGAGTAAAACAGATGACGATGACTACCGCCAAGCCGGCCGTGCGCCCGGCGTGCCCGCATTTTTCCTCGGGCCCCACCGCCAAATATCCCGGATTTTCGCTCCAGAACCTCGAGACCGCCGCCCTCGGCCGGTCGCACCGCTCGGGCGACGCCAAGAAAAAACTCAAAGCCGCGATTGACCGCACCAAGCTGGTCCTGGGCCTGCCGGAAGGCTACCGCGTTGCCATCGTGCCGGCCTCAGACACCGGCGCCGTCGAGATGTGCATGTGGTCGATGCTCGGCGCTAAACCGGTCGACGTGTTCGCCTGGGAAAGCTTCGGCTCCGACTGGGTGACGGACGCGACCAAGCAGCTCAAGCTGGCCGACTGCAAGACCTACACCGCCGACTACGGCGCGCTGCCGGACTTCTCCAAAGCCCGCGACGACGCCGACATCATCTTCACCTGGAACGGCACCACGTCCGGCGTGCGCGTGGCGAATGCCGACTGGATCAAGCCGAACCCGGACCGCGTCGTGATCTGCGATGCGACCTCCGCGGCCTTCAGCCAGGACATTGAGTGGGAAAAGCTCGATGTGGTCACCTATAGCTGGCAGAAATGCCTTGGCGGGGAAGCGGCCCATGGCATGCTCATCCTGAGCCCCAACGCCGTGAAGCGCCTCGAAAGCTACACACCGGACCGCCCGCTTCCGAAACTCTTCCGCATGACCAAGGGCGGCAAGCTCGACGAGGAGCTGTTCGAGGGCTCGACGATCAACACCCCCTCCATGCTCTGCGTCGAAGATTACCTGCAGGCGCTGGACTGGGTCGAGCGGCTCGGCGGCTGGAAGCAGCTGAAAGCACGTTCGGATGACAGTCTCCGCACCCTGACGGATTGGGTGAAGCGCACGGACTGGGTGGATTTCCTGTGTGAGGATGCCGCAGTGCGGTCCAACACAGGCGTGACCTTCAAGATCGTCGATCCGCGCGTGATGAAGCTGGACGAGGCCGGGCAGCGCGACTTCATCAAGAAGTTCATGAAACGCCTCGAGTCCGAGAACGCCTGCTTTGACGCCGCCGGCTATGCCAAGGCCCCTCCGGGCCTGCGCATCTGGTGCGGTGGATCGGTGGAGCCGTCCGACGTCTCGAAGCTTCTCCCCTGGCTCGACTGGGCCTTCCATGAGGAAGCGGCGAAGCTCTAAGGGCCCAAGGGCTTCGGGCCGCTGCATCGCGGCGGCCCGAGGCCGGGATGCTCGAGATGATCGCAATGAGACCCGCAACGTTGGATGACGTGCCACTTCTGGATCTGTGGGATCTGGAACCTGACGTCATTTGGGCGACATCCGATGATCCGGACGCCCCCAAGGCGTTAGGCGACGCGTATTGGCCGGACGCGTTGGCGCATGTGCGGCACGATTACCAGTACTTCATCGCCAAGCTGGACGGGCGGCCTGTCGCAGGCCTTCAGATTGTCGATCCGCATACGGAGCCGACGCACTATTGGGGCGAAGTTGAGCCCCATCTGCGTGCCATAGATATCTGGCTCGGCAGCGCTGCTGATCCCGGGCGAGGGTTCGGCAGGGAGGCCATGCGTCTCGCCATCAAAGCCTGCTTCCGGGATCCGGATGTGAAGGCAATCATTATCGACCCGCTCGTGTCGAATACGCGGGCCCACACTTTCTACCAACGTCTCGGTTTCCGGCCGGAAGGTATTCGGGAACTGGGTGAAGATGACGATGCCTGCCTTGTCCACCGCCTGACGCGGGAAGACTGGCGTAAAATTTTTCCCGGAGAATGAAACAAAATGCCCAAAGTCCTCATCGGAGACACGCTCTCCCCCGCCGCCGTCGAAATCTTCAAGGCGCGCGGCATAGAAACCGACATCAAGGTCGGTCTGTCCAAGGAAGATCTGATCAAGATTATCCCGCAATATGACGGCCTTGCGGTTCGTTCCGCCTGCAAGCCGGACGCCGACGTGATCGCAGCGGCCACCAACCTCAAGGTCATCGGCCGCGCCGGTATCGGCGTCGACAATATCGACATTAAGGCCGCCACCGCCAAAGGTGTCGTGGTGATGAACACGCCGTTCGGCAACGCCATCACCACAGCCGAACACGCCATCGCGATGATGTTCGCCGCCGCCCGCCAGATCCCGGCGGCCAATAACGACACGCAGGCCGGCAAATGGCCGAAGTCCGGCTACATGGGCCTTGAAGTCTCCTACAAGACGCTCGGCCTGATTGGCTGCGGAAACATCGGCAGCCGCGTCGCCGAACGCGCCATCGGTCTGAAGATGAAGGTCGTGGCCTATGACCCGTTCCTGACGGAGGAGCGCGCCGTGGAGCTTGGCGTCGAAAAAGTGGATCTTGAAGCATTGCTCGTCCGCGCAGACGTCATCACTTTACATGTTCCGCTCACGGAGCAAACCAGGAACGTCCTGTCGCGTGAGGCGCTTCTGAAAACCAAAAAAGGCCTTATCCTCGTCAACTGTGCCCGCGGCGGTCTGGTCGATGAATCAGCGGTGCGTGACCTCCTCGAAAGCGGCCATCTGGCAGGCGCGGCATTTGACGTGTTTGCGGTCGAGCCTGCCAAGGAAAACGTGCTGTTCGGCGCGAAAAACTTTGTGGCGACGCCGCACCTGGGCGCAGCCACGGTCGAGGCCCAGGAAAACGTCGCGCTTCAGGTGGCCGAGCAAATGGCGGACTATATCCTCACCGGCGCCGTCACCAACGCGCTGAACATGCCGTCGGTGACGGCCGAGGAAGCGCCGCGCCTGAAGCCGTTTGCTGCGCTCGCCGAAAAAATCGGCTCGTTTGCAGGTCAGATCTCCGACTACGGATATGACGAGGTTGTCATCGAGTATGAAGGCGAGGTCGCAGACCTCAACCGCAAGCCGCTGACGGCCGCGCTCCTGTCCGGTCTTCTGCGCGCCTCGCGCGGCGACGTGAACATGGTCTCCGCTCCGGCGATTCTGCATGAGAGCGGCGTCAAGCTGACTGAGACCAAGACCGAATCCAGCCCCGTCTATGACAGCCTGATCCGCATCAAGGTTAAAACCAAGGCCACGAAAAATTCGCCGGAAGGCGGCTGGCGCACGCTCGCC
Organism: Hyphomonas sp.; assembly: GCA_016124495.1. GTDB lineage: Bacteria > Pseudomonadota > Alphaproteobacteria > Caulobacterales > Hyphomonadaceae > Hyphomonas. The sequence continues at coordinate 14,539 of WGNP01000019.1, forward strand.
GGTGCCCTGATTGGCGGCAAGCCGCGCATCGTTGAAGTGAAGGGCATGGCGCTCGAAGGCGATTTCTCGCCCTTCACGCTTTACGTCAACAATATCGACAAGCCGGGCTTTATCGGTGCTCTCGGCCAGATGCTCGGCGAAGCGAAGGTCAATATCGCGACCTTCCACCTTGGTCGTCAGGCCGCTGGCGGAGAGGCCATTGCGCTGGTCGGCATCGATTCGATGCCGCCCGCCGCCGTGCTCGAGAAGCTCGATGCCCTGCCGCAGGTTCGCTATGCGAAAGTCCTGAGCTTCTGATCCTGGGCCGGGCAGCCAGAGCTGCCCGGCTTCCCATCTGCGGGTTTCATCAACAAAGGGGTCGGTCACGTCCCGGTGGCTTAAGGTCGCGACGCTGTCCGCCCGTCAGGTGATAATCTGTATCAGTGCTGACATTACGAGGGGCTGGGATTCGTCCACGAGCGACTTCGCGACCGGGCCAGGACCCGGCATTTCACTTGTCCGGGCGTTCAGGCGCTGTCGGGCCAACGGGCCGGGCAGACGCCGGATCGATACGAGCTTGAAACGGCAGAAGTGTTCGCAAAGCCTGTCGCACAGGCCACCCTGCGGCGGGTTCACGTACTCACGCAGCCTGAACTGGCTTGACGGAGCCGGCGCTCAGGCGCGAGGCTTAAGGGCCCACCCTTCATGAAGGAGCGCACATGCGCCGTCTCGTTGCTTTTCTGGCCTCCGCCGCCTTGCCTGCTGCGCCTGCCTCAGCCCAGCTGGTCGAGGAAGTCCGCCTCGGCGTCATGCAGCACAATATCTGCGTGCTGGACTGCGACAACGCCGGCAAGGAGGACGGGCCCGGCATCAGTGGCGAGCTCGTTTTCGCCTCGCCGGACTTCCTGCGTGTCATCTGGAGTCCGCGCCCCTATGTGGTGGCCAGTGCCAATCTCGGCGGCGACACCAGCTTCGGCGGCGCCGGGCTGCAATGGAACTGGAAGTTCGCGGACGGCTGGTCATTCGAGCCGGGTTTGAGCTATGTCATTCATGATGGCGAGCTGTCGGTACCGTTCCCGCAGGGTGATCCTCGCAATGATGTCGTTTCGCGGTCGAAAGTCTTCTTGGGTTCGCGCGACCTGTTCCGCGCCAGCTTCGCCCTGAACCGCGACTTCAGCGACAAATGGGGCATACAGGTAATGCATGAGCACCTCAGCCATGGGCAGATACTTGGTAATGGCCGTAATCAGGGCATCGACAATGTCGGCGTCCGGGTGATCTACCGCCTGAGCGAATAGGCCCCGCATCTGCCCCTTGCATTTCGCAGCCAATTCCTGCCCTTGTCGCCGCGTTTGTGAACGGAGTGTATCATGGCAGGAGTCGTGGTCGTAGGCGCCCAGTGGGGCGACGAGGGCAAGGGCAAGATCGTGGACTGGCTGTCGGCGCGGGCTGATGTCGTCGTGCGCTTCCAGGGCGGTCACAATGCCGGCCACACGCTCGTCATCGACGGCAAGGTGTTCAAGCTGGCGCTGCTGCCGTCTGGCCTGGTGCGCGGCGGCAAGCTGTCGGTGATCGGCAACGGCGTGGTGGTCGATCCCTGGCACCTCCTGACCGAGATCGAAGGCATCCGCGCGCAGGGTGTCGAAGTTTCGCCGCAGAGCCTCGTGCTGGCCGATAATGCCTCGCTGATCCTGCCCTGGCACAAGGATATCGACGCGGCGCGGGAAGGGGCCCTCGGCGCCGCGCAGATCGGCACGACCAAGCGCGGCATCGGCCCGGCCTATGAGGACCGCGTCGGCCGGCGCGCCATCCGTGTCGCCGACCTTGCCGACCCCGCCGCACTGGACATGAAAATCGAGCGCCTGCTCGCCCATCACCGCCCTCTGCGCATCGGACTCGACCTGCCGGAGCCGGACGGCGCGGCGCTCAAGGCCGAGCTGCTCAAGATCGCCCCGCAAGTGCTCACCTATGCCCAGCCGGTGTGGAAGCTGCTCGACGAGCAGGTTCGCAAGGGCCGGCGCATCCTGTTCGAAGGCGCGCAGGGCGTGATGCTCGACGTTGATCATGGCACCTATCCGTTTGTCACCTCGTCCAGCGTGGTCGCCGGCAATGCCAGCGCCGGTTCTGGCGTCGGCCCGGGCGCCATCTCCTACGTGCTTGGCCTCGCGAAGGCTTACACGACGCGTGTCGGCTCCGGCCCGTTTCCGACCGAGCAGCAAAACGAGATCGGCCAGCGCCTCGGCACGGTGGGCCACGAGTTCGGCACCAATACCGGGCGCCCGCGACGGTGCGGCTGGTTCGACAGCGTCATGGTGCGCCAGGCCTGCGCCACTTCCGGGGTCAACGGTCTTGCGCTGACCAAGCTCGACGTGCTGGACGGCTTCGACGAGATCAAGGTCTGCACGGCCTACAGGCTGGGTGGCAGGCTGATTGACTATTTCCCGGCGGGCCTGACCGACCAGGCGGCGGTCGAGCCGGTGTACGAGACCCTCAAGGGCTGGAGCGGCTCGACGCGCGGCGCGCGCAGCTGGGCGGACCTGCCGGCCGAGGCGGTGGTCTATGTGCGCCGTCTCGAGGAGCTGGTCGGCAAGCCGTGCGCGCTGGTCTCGACGTCGCCGGAACGCGAGGACGTAATTCTGATGCGCGATCCGTTCGAGGGCTGACGGCGTTGCTCCGTATCGGGAGGATGGACGCGCCTGGTTAGTTGTCCGGATGCCGCTGGTCGCGGAGGGGTTGCAGGGTTGGGGTCAATCCCCAACGGAGCCTTGCCCATGTCGCATACCCCGCACGAACTTGCCGATGACTTTCCGGAATCGGCCGAGCGGTTGCGCGCGCTCAACGCGTCGAGCGCGCACTTCGCGAAGCTGTGCGACGACTATCATGAGGTGAATCGGCAGGTCCACCGGATGGAGACCAGTGCCGAGCCGGCGGGCGAGGCTGTGGAGGCGGTGATGCGGCGCAAGCGCATGATGCTGAAGGACGGATCTATGCCGGACTTAAGGCCGCTTCCAGCGAGACCGAGCCCGCATATCGCAAATCTGACGATTGATCCCCTGGCGATTGCCGCCTTGTGGGGTTTGGCACCTTGCTGGGCGTGATGGCCACCATCACGATCTGGATACTCCGCCAGTCGCGCAAGGCCGCCGGCGAAAAGTAACGCGCAGCTTCGCTAGCCGTTGACTCCGCGCAGCCTCTTTATCCGGGGGGCGGACGGAAGATGTTGCGCAAGGCGAAACTTGCGCAATAACTTGCGGCCCGCCTCAGGGGGCAGGGCAGTTTTCCGTCCACTGGACATAAATGCCGAACACTTCGTTGGACGGCGTCGCATAGTCGACCAGCAGCGGCTTGCCTGCGGCGGCGGCCCGCTCGAGCGTATCGAGAATGCGCGTCCATTTCAGCGTCTGCGCCGTGGTCGGCAGGGGCAGCGGCGCGCCGGGCGGGACATAGCGGATCCTGTCGGCCTCGAAGTTGATGCGCTGGTCACCGCTCGACGTGATCAGCGTGAACATGACCGAATAATTCGTGACCGACTGGGTATTGTAGAGTTCGTGCCGGATGCAGCCTGCGAGGCGGCCTGTGCCGGGCAGGGCGGCCTCCGGTAGTTTCGGCGTCGGTTTGGGGATCGGCTTGATTGCGGGCGGGATGGCGTCGCCCTGGGCGGCGGCCGGCAGGGCGGCAAGCCCGGTGGCGGCGGCGAGCAGCAGCGCGGCAGTCAGGTATCTCATGGTCATGTCCCTCTGGTTGCGCCCCCCCGGCGCAGCCCGAGTGTACCTCAGGCGTGCCAAAGCGGAAGGGGCGGCCTCTTGCACGCGGCCGGCGGGCCGGCGTACACCGCCGCCGCATCCGGTGGAGCGGCGCCATGAGTGAGAATTTCGACTGCGTAAGCTGCGGGGCGTGCTGTTTCAGCAAGAACCCGCGCTACCTCGTGCTGCTTCCCGAAGATGCCGGGCGGCGCCTGCCGCCGGACAGCCTCTTCGAACATGAGGGGCGCACCTATGTGGACTATAGCTGCGGCCACTGCGTGCACCTGCAGCTGGGGGACGAGAAGGCGATCTGCGGCGTTTACGAGGAGCGCCCCGAAGCCTGCCGCGCGTTCCGGGCGGGCAGCTTCGAGTGCATGAAGGCGCGGCGCGCGAACGGCATTCTGGGGGCGAACATCGCTGCGCCCTAGGCCCGCGTCCTAAGCCGCAAACAAAAGTCGTGTGTTTGCCGCGGGGCGTGCCTAGATGCGCCGGAAGGGCTGGAGGTGCACATGGCACACATCTTTTTCTGGGCGGCGGCGGGCGTGTGCGCGCTGACGGTGTTCATCCACATCTTCCTCGGTGGGACGAAATGGGTGCGGCCGTACCTCGCGGTCGAGATGGAACCGGGGCTGAAATGGCTCGGCTACCTGATGTGGCATCTCGGCACGGTCTCGACCCTGTTCCTGATGGCGGGCTTTGCGGCCGCCGCGCTTGATGGTTCGAGGACGGATTATGCGATGATCGCAACTGCCGGAGCGGCGAGCTTCGTGGCCGTAGCGTCATGGACGGCGGTGAAATCCGGCGTGCCCCCGCAGCGCTTTCCGGTGATCTTCATGTTCTCGGTGGTGACCGCGCTGGGGGTGGCGGGGCTGGTGGCTTAATGCACCCTACGCTTTCTTCGCGGGCGTTGGTTTGTACCTGCCTGATTGAAGTTCAGCGCGGCCGGAGGCTGCATACTTGGCGGCGGCCTTCAGCGCGGTCAATCACCGCCCGGTTGAGGCGTGTTTGCGGAGTGCTGGTAGATTTCATAGCCGTCCCTATTTCACTTGTACCAATACCACACCTCAGCGAGTGAACGACAGATGCTTTCAAAGAGCGCTATCCCCCGGGCACATCTGCGGCGGGCATCTTCCTCCGGAATGCTGTGCCCCCCCATGGCGACCCTGAGAGCGACACGCACGACCGCGAAATCTGCGTCGGGCACCTCGAGAAATATCAAAGTGATCATGTCTCCGCGCGTTCACCAGGCCGGGGTGCGCCGTGCATACTCGGATGAAGACAAGGTAGTCTGGAGGGCGAAGTTGCGTTCGTTTGCAACAACATTGCCGAGCCGCCGGATGAGTTCTCGTACCGCTGCCAGCGGCGATTCCAACGCGCCCTCCTTCGTGCTGAATCTCATCTGCGTTTACAAACGCGGCAGTGGGAAACGCCAACAGGACGACGAGCCGGGCAAGGTTGTCTTGCCCGCCCCATTTACACCTGCGATGAGTACGGCCTAGGATACCGTGTCTAATCTATCGCTTCGCGCTTCCGTCCGTCTGCTGACAGATATAGTTCCCCGCCTTTTTCCATGAACTCGGCGCTTTTGGCTTTCATGCCGTCTTCGGCTTCGCGGGATTGGCGTTCGAGGTCGGCGCGTTCGTTTTCGGTCATTCCGGCGGCGTAGTCGCGGACTTCCGCGGTGATCTTCATGCTGCAGAATTTCGGGCCGCACATGGAGCAGAAGTGGGCGGTCTTGTGGGCGTCTTTCGGCAGGGTCTGGTCGTGGAAGTCGCGGGCGGTTTCGGGGTCCAGCGCCAGGTTGAACTGGTCTTCCCACCTAAATTCAAAACGCGCGCGGGAGAGGGCGTCGTCACGCAGCTGCGCTGCCGGGTGGCCTTTCGCGAGGTCGGCCGCGTGAGCGGCAATGCGATAGGTGATGACGCCGACTTTTACATCGTTGCGGTCCGGCAGGCCGAGGTGTTCCTTCGGCGTGACATAGCAGAGCATGGACGTGCCGAACCAGCCGATCATCGCGGCACCGATGCCGGAGGTGATGTGGTCATATCCGGGGGCGATATCGGTCACGAGGGGGCCGAGGGTGTAGAAGGGCGCTTCGCCGCACACGGCGAGCTGCTTGTCCATATTGATCTTGATCTTGTGCATCGGCACATGGCCGGGGCCTTCGATCATCACCTGGCAGCCCCGCGCATGGGCGACTTTCGTCAGTTCGCCGAGGGTTTCGAGTTCGGCGAACTGCGCGGCGTCGTTGGCGTCGGCGATGGCGCCGGGGCGCAGGCCGTCTCCCAATGAGAAGGAGACGTCATAGCGGCGCATAATGTCGCAGATCTCTTCGAAACGTTCGTACAGGAATGATTCCTTATGATGCGCGAGCATCCATTTCGCCATAATCGAGCCGCCGCGCGAGACGATGCCGCAGACGCGCCTGGCCGTGAGGTGGATATAGGCGAGGCGGACGCCGGCATGGATGGTGAAATAGTCGACGCCCTGCTCGGCCTGCTCGATGAGTGTGTCGCGGAAGACTTCCCAGGTGAGGTCTTCGGCGACGCCGTTCACTTTCTCGAGGGCCTGGTAGATCGGTACGGTGCCGATGGGGACGGGACTGTTGCGCAGGATCCATTCGCGGGTGTTGTGGATGTTGCGACCCGTGGAGAGGTCCATGACATTGTCCGCGCCCCAGCGGATCGCCCAGACCATTTTTTCGACTTCTTCCTCGATGGAGGAGGCGACCGCCGAGTTGCCGATGTTGGCGTTGATCTTGACGAGGAAGTTGCGGCCGATGATCTGCGGCTCGAGCTCGGCATGGTTAATGTTTGCGGGGATGATGGCGCGGCCGCGGGCGATCTCGGAACGGACGAATTCGGGCGTGATGTGTTCGGGGATCTCGGCGCCGAAGGACTGGCCTTGCGCGAGGGTCTGAGCGGCGGTGGCGAGGGCTTCGCGGCGGCCAAGGTTTTCGCGTTCGGCGACGTAGATCATTTCTCTCGTAATGATGCCGGCTTTGGCGAATTCGTACTGTGTGACGGGCTCACCCGGGCGGCCGCGCAGGGGGCGGTGGCGGACAGGAAATTCACGGGTGAGGTGCTTGCCGGCGGCGAAGCCGTTGTCTTCCGGGCGCACGTCGCGGCCTTCGTATTCCTCGAGATTGCCGCGCTCCACGAGCCAGGCGCGGCGCGTGCGGGGCAGGCCCGCTTCAACGTCTATGGCGACTGAGGCGTCCGAGTAGGGGCCGGAGGTGTCGTAGACGCGGACGGCGGGTTCGTTCGCAGACGGATGAAGGTCGATCTCGCGGTGCGGCACGGCCATGCCGGGCGCAGGGTGCGTATAGACCTTGCGGCTGGCGGGCAGCGGGCCGGTGGTGACGGAGCGGGGGGTAAAGTCGCTCGGCTTGGTGGGGGTGTTCATGACGCGAGACCTTTGAATTGTTCGGGCGTGAGTTCGATCCAGAGCGTGTCAGCCTGGGCGAGGAGGGTGCCGTCTGCGTCGTGCAGGGCGGTGCCGGCGAAGTGTTTGCGCCCTTCGCTCCAGACGTGCCAGGCATGGACGATGACGGGCGCGTGAGCCGGGACGGGGCGATGCAGCGCGGCGGTCATTTCGCCAAGCAGGTATGTGGTGGCCGAGACGGGAAGGGCGAAGCCACCGGGGCAATCGAGTGCTGCCCAGAGATATTCGGGGCGCACGAAACCGTCCGGGCCGCAGACGTTCGGATGGGGTGTCCACACGGAAGCCGCGCGGGTGTCGCCCAGGCGGCCGCAATAAATGTGCAGGCCGTCTCCGGCGGCACGGTTGCGTCCGCAGACGAAGCAGGTGGACGGGCCGCCAGCGCCGAAGGTGGTGGGCCGCGTGGCGGCGTCGCGTGCGGCGGCGAGGGATGGGGCCGGAGGCGGCGTCAGCGCGGCCGCGCCGGGGCGGGCAGCGAGGATGCGCTTGTCGCCGTTGCGGGCCTCGGTCACTTCGCCTGCGCGCAAGACCGAGAGCGGCGCAGCGAGGGGGATGGGCGCGAGCACGCGCACGGTCCGGGGAACAGCATCGTAGCCGGCGAGGAGACCCGCCGCGTAGCCGCCATTGCCGGACGCCGGAGGCCCATTGAAGGTCGCTGCAATCGTGATTTCGCCTGCCGGCTGCATGTCGTTTCTCCGTCCCTCTCGCCGGCATGACCCGGATCAGGTTCAAAGGGTAACTCTCAGCCCGGCCCCATGCCGGACACCCCTCGGATAGCGTCTATTGTAACCGCGCGCGGGCGGAATGGGAAGGGACGTGCGGTTCAATAGTCAGAGGACGCACTTAGTGTTTTGACGCGGCCGGCCGACCGAAATACAAAGTCATATGCCTGACTATCGTGGGACCGAAACGGTGTTTCCCGGCCGCGGCGTCAATGCGCTGCCGGACGCGACGCGGCGGGGCATCATTGCCCCGCTCTCCGCAGGCGAAGCGAGCGTGACCAACCTGGCGGCGGGCTATGACATGGCGCTGCCGGGCTGATCAGCGCCGCGAACACCGCAGGGCGTTGGCTCGCCGGGTTTAACGTCCGCCGATCCGGATTGCGTTGTCCAGATACGGAAGATTTGTTCGCCTCAGCCGATGCGAGCCTTGGTTTCGACGGTCCAGCCGACAAGGACTTCGCCGCCCAGCTCGATGACCGGGCGTTTGATCAGCGCGGGGTTGCCGAGCAGGAGGCCCTCGACAGTGGTGCCAGAAGCTTTCGCCTTGTCAGCGTCCGAGAGGGCGCGCCAGGTCGTCGAGCTGCGGTTGACCAGCTTGTCACCGGCGGCGGCGAGCCAGCGGGGCAGGAGGGTTTTCAGGTCGGCCTCGGCGCGGATGTCGACGAACTCGGCCGGTTGGCCGCTTGCCTCGATTTCGCGGAGCGCTTTCTTGCAGGTGTCGCAATTCTTCAGGCCGAAAAGCTTCAGGGTCATGGCGCTCGTTTCCTGCTATGGTGAGGCGGTCAGATGTGGTCCGTGCCGGCGAAGCGCAACCAGGTGTCCGACGGATTTGTGAGTGCCGCCCGTTCAGTCTGTCGAAGAGACCTGCAAACCCGGATCTGGAGGTGACGATGAAGCGCCTGATGCTGATGATGGTTGCCGCAACGCTCAGTCTTGCGGGCTGCGGCGGGGGTGGTTCGGATTCTTCGGCCGGCACGCCTCCGCCGGTGTCTCCGCCGCCGCCCCCACCTCCTCCGCCTCCGCCTCCGCCTCCACCCCCGCCTCCGTCGGCGCCGGATTTCAGTGCGGTTGAGGCCCGGATCAACGCTGCGCCTGTAGCCAATATTGCACTTCTGGTCGGCGACCGTACGGGGGTTCGCTACCGGTTCGAGAAAGGCGCGATGAAGACGGACACCCCGATCCTGATCGCTTCTGCTTCAAAGCTTGTGTTCGGTGCGTTTGTCTGGACGCTCATTGAGCGCGGCGAGTTCTCTCGCACCTCGCGCCCGCAAGATAACATCGACTTCTGGACAAACGTGGCGGGCGACGGGCGATCGGCCATCACGCTCGACATGCTGATGGGCTTCACATCCGGTTTCAACCAGCGGGACGATGGCCCGGGTTGCGTCGGTGAAAGTGCTTTTTCGCTCCAGACATGCGTGCGCCAGATCTATGATGGCGGGCTGGACACCCTGCCGGATTCGGCTTTCTCCTATGGTAACGAACATATGCAGATCGCCGCGCTGATGGTCGCAAACAAGCGGGGCCAAACCATCGATGCAGCGATGCGGGAAGTCCTGCTTGACCCGTTCGGGATCAGTGCAGTTACGAGATATACACAGGGCGCAGGCGACAATCCGCGGTATGCAGGGTCGCTGCTCTCAACCGGCGAGGACTATGCAAAGCTGCTGACTGCCATTCTCCAGGGCAACATCGCACCGAGCCGCGCGGCGTTTCTTGAAGACCGCACAGGCAGCCGCGTGATTGAATTCCGTCCGGGTGCGCTCGACGCCAACAATGTGGATTGGCGTTATGGCTTCGGTTTCTGGAAGGAGTGCGATGTACGTCCATATTCGCCAGCCTGCGACGCCGCGCCCGTGATATCTTCGCCAGGCGCCTTTGGCTTCACTCCGTGGGTCGATTTCGAGAATGATTACTGGGGTATCATTGTGCTTCAGGAGACCTCGGGGGCCCTGAGAGACCCAGCCTCTTTCAGCATCGATCTCGAGCAGGATGTTCAGCCGCTTATTGAAGTCGCGCTCGGCCGCTGAAAGCGTTCAGGCGGGAGTGTCCACGAAGACTTCGCCGGAGAGATGGTCGAGCCGGCCCTGCAAGTGGGCGCGGACGTCCTCGGCCGCCTGGTTGTAGCCGCCGGGGTTGATCAGGGCGGTCATGCGCTCGACGAGTTTGCCCGCGCGGAAGGCGCTCAGGCTTTTGTTGAAATCGCGGGCGGACAAGGGCTCGGACCTGCTCGATCGGAAGCTGGGGCCGTTCGGGCGACAGCTTGAGCTGTTTTACGATTTGCCGGACCCGCGCACGACGCCAACGATCGGGCCCATGTCGAGGCCGGATTCGTTGCGTTCCAATGCGGGGGCGTAGATCTTGGAGACTGCGCCATCGAGATAGAGAGCGTTGGGTACGTCAAGCTCGTCGCGGAAGAAGCGGGCGAAGGCGTGGAAGTTCACCGGCGAGTCCGAGATCACGAAGACGACGCGGCGGCCATCGGCGCTGACGCCGACACCGTTCCGGCGGCGGATGCTGGTGCCGTCCGGGTTGAGGACCGGATGGAGTTCGCCGTCGACGACGAGCATCGGGCCGGACTGGGTCGCGAAGCGGGGAGGGTCATCGGCGAAGCGTTCGGCGTAGGCGAGCGTTTCGGTGACGCCGGCGGCGCCGTCCTCGATCCAGAACACGCCGTTGGGCAGCATCCCGAAATTGCCGGGCCCGGCATTCTTGACGAGGCCCATCTCGGATTCTTCCTCCTCGATATAAAGGCCCACCGGGCGGCGGTCCTCATGGTACATGCCGGCGTTCATCGCGAAGACGAGGCTGCCGCCTTTCGAGGCGACATGGTTGGCGAGCCTGTCGAACTGGCCGAAGGGCGCGCCGGCCTCGTCGCGCAGGAACAGGCGGATGTCATCGGCGGCGGGGTCGAAGCTGCAGACCAGAAAGGGCACCGATTCGAAGCCGACCGTCTCGCAAGGGCCTTCGGACTTGGGGGTGCAGCCCGCAAGCACGAGGCCGCTGAGGGCAAAGAGGGCGGCGCGCAGCATCATTGTAGAGAGGTTAGTCATCCGGGGCGTCGCTCGCAACCTTGCCGCCTGCACGAGGCTGTGGGGAGGTGTGGAATGCCGCAATGGCGACGCGCGGTGCGGCGATTGCGTCTGACATCCGAGGGGCCTATCCTGCGCTCCTGATTGCCTGCCAGGTAGGCAGCTCCAAAAGGATCCGACATGCCGAAGTCAAAAGACATTCCAGCCGCCGCCCGCGAGGGGCGCGATTCGCTCCTGCAGTTCACCGTGATGGTTTCGGGGCGCAGCGATCCGGCGGAAGTGATGGCCTACGCGGTAGAGCGCGGCTGGCTGGACGCAGACGGCAATATCACACCTGCGGGGATAGAGCTGGAGAAGGCATTGTCCGACCAGTCAGGCACGCGCTCGGCATTCCAGGGCACATAAAGTTGGCCGGGAACTTCGAACGCCACCGGCAGGCCTGGACGACCGATGAGGTGCAGAAGCTGCACTTGCTGGCGACCAAGGGCATAAGCCTGAAAGCCATAAGCAAGGCGATGACCCGCAGCGAGGAATCGATCCAGGCGCGGGCGAAGATCGACAAGCTGAAGATTTCGAAGATGCGGTAGGGGGGGCGGCGGGCGCTGGGATCAGCTGCAAGCCCTGGACCAGCTTCGGGCCCGTTATCATAGTATTGTCTGCAGGCTGGTTGTGTTTGCGGCGCGCCTGCAAAAGCAAAATCCGGCACTGTCATTGATGATCCCTGGGCGGAGCGTTTTCACGCTGGCCTACCTGAATGGTGCGCCGCGCAACCTTTCGCCCCTTCAGTGCTTCTGGTGGGATCACAAACCGGAGCAGGTGCTCGAAGCGGCCCCTGCGACCGTGCCTGTGCTGCTGAAGGATGCCAGTCAGGAAGACTATGATGCGCTTGTGTTGCCCGGCGGTAAGATGATTGCGGACATTCTCAGAACCCTTAAGAAGGCGATCAGCTTCGTGAAATCATTTTTCGACGCCAGTAAGCCGCTCGCCGCGATCTGTCATGCGCCCTGGCTGCTGATCGAGCGGGTATTGTCCGTGACCTGGCGCTGACCAGCTACCAATCGATCAAGGCCGATGTAGTTAACGTGGGCGGCCGATGGCAAGACAATGCGGTCGCCGTGGATAACGGCATGATCACATCAGGAAATCCGGACGATCTTGACACGTTCTCGAGCAAGATCATCCAGCAGGTTGCCAAAAGCCTGCAGGCACTCAGGGCTGCCTGAAACGTGCACAGGGCCAGCTTCCGAACGGGTAAGGCAAGAGGGTTGCCAAGAGCCGGGGTGAAGGCTCTGCCACAGCTTGCCGCTTCAGGCGCCCGCTTGGCCGCCCGCCAGCGCCTCGCGGCGTTTCTCAGCAGCGGATTTTTTGACGCTTTCGGAGCGCAGCTGGCCGCAGGCGGCCAGGATGTCGCGGCCGCGGGGGGTACGGATGGGCGATGCGTAGCCGGCGCGGTTGAGGATTTCGGCGAAGGCTTCGATCGTTTCCCAACTTGAGCATTCGTAAGGGCTGCCCGGCCACGGATTGAACGGGATCAGGTTTATCTTGGCGGGTATACCCTTCAGCAGGCGGACGAGATCGTGCGCTTCGGCGAGCGTGTCGTTGACGCCCTTCAGCATAACGTATTCGAACGTCACCTTGCGGGAATTGCCGAGGCTCGGATAGGCGGCGATGGCATCCATCAGTTCGGCGAGATTGTACTTCCTGTTGATCGGCACGATCTCGTTGCGCAGGTCGTCGTTCGTCGCGTGCAGGGAAATGGCGAGCATGGCATTGGTGCGCTGGCCGAGTTCCGGGATCTTGGGCGCCACGCCGGCGGTAGAGACGGTGATCCGTCTGCGGCCGATCGCGATGCCGTCGCCGTCCGAGATCGTGTCGATGGCTTCGGCGACATTGTCGAGATTGTAGAGCGGCTCGCCCATGCCCATGAAGACGATGTTGGTGAGCAGGCGGCCTTCCTCAGCGCTTGGCCATTCGTCGAGTGCGTCGCGGGTGATCAGCACCTGCTGGACGATTTCCTGAGCGGTAAGATTGCGCACGAGGGCCTGCGTGCCGGTATGGCAGAAGGTGCAGTTGAGGGTGCAGCCGACCTGGCTGGAGACGCAGAGGGCGCCGGCCTTGCCGACATCCGGGATATAGACGCTTTCACCCTCGATGCCGGGTCCGAAGCGGGTAAGCCATTTCTGGGTGCCGTCGCCGGAGACCTGATGGTCGGCGATTTCGGCGCGGCTCAGACTGTATTTGTCCGCCATCAGGCTCCGCAGATCCTTGGCGATGTCAGTCATCACCGCGAAATCACGGGCGCCGAAATGGTGAATCCAGCGGCGCAGCTGTCTGGCGCGCATGCTGGCCTGTTTACCCTCCAGCCCAAGCGATTCCATCTCCGCCTTCAGGGCCGGGATCGACAGGCCTGACAGGGATTTCGGGCGCGGCTGAGGCGCAGGGCGCCGGGAAAGGTCGAGGGAGGTGGACATCGGCGGGCCTATAGCATGCGGGGCGGATTAAGGAAAACCGCTCCGTACATGGACAGAATGTAAGGGGGCAAATCGTGGATCCGGCCTTCTTTCTGTCACCGAATTGCGGGAACAGGCGGGTATTGCTGGCTTATATTGATACGGGTTGCCGCAAAAAGCGGCCGATAAAGTTCATCACAAGGAAGTCACCTCATGAAGAAGTCTATGATCCTCGTTGCAGCGCTCGCGCTGCCGCTTTTCCTCCAGGCCTGCCAGACGGGTCCGAGCCAGCGCGTGCTGACGACCGGCGCGGCCGGCGCCATCCTCGGCGCAGGCGCCGGTATGATGGCGGGCGGTGACGACAAGCGCAACGCGGCCATCGGCGCCGCTGTCGGCGCGATCGCCGGCGTCTCGGTCGGCGTCTACATGGACAAGCAGGAAGAAAAACTGCGCCAGCAAACTGCGGGCACCGGCATCGAGGTTGACCGCGTCGGCGACCAGCTGCAGCTGACCATGCCGTCGAATGTGACCTTTTCGGTCAACAGCGCGACAATCCAGCCAGGCTTCTACGGCCCGCTGAACGATGTGGCCGCAACACTCGTCGAGTTCCCCTCGACCGCAGTCGACATTATCGGCCATGCCAGCTCCGACGGCGCTGACGACTATAATATGACCCTGTCGCAGCAGCGGGCCCAGTCGGTGCGGACCTACCTCGTCGGCCGCGGCACGCAGGCTGTGCGCATAAACGCCATCGGCATGGGCGAAACCCAGCCGATCGCCGACAACTCCGCGCCTGAAGGCCGCGCGGCCAACCGCCGCGTGGAAATCCTTCTGACCCCGATCACGCAGTAACCTGCGTTTCGCCTGAACGGCTGAAGAACGGTCGGTGGCTGAAAGGCTGCCGACCCGTTTGCTTTTCGCCCTGCGAGGCTGATTTCTATCAGGATTCGGCAGGAATTCGCGCATCGGTATATGGTGTTCCTGCGCAAAGCGCGGATCGTGGCGTTATGAACAATACGGTACACGTTAAACGGGCGAGCGGGCCCTTCGGGCGCAGCGCGCCTTATGCCGGCCTGTTCTCGGAGTTCATCCGGGGGCTTTCCTGGGTATATCTCAGGACGATCGGCTGGCGCATCGGGTCCGACTGGCCGGTGCATGTGCCGAAATCCGTGATCGTGGCGGCGCCGCATACGTCCAACTGGGACGGGCTGACAATGGTGGCGGTGGCGGGCTGGTACCGGGTGAAGCTGAACTGGATGGGCAAGGCGGCGCTGGTGCGCGGGCCGCTTGGATGGCTGGTCAGACGGTCCGGCTGCGTACCGGTGGAGCGATCCACGTCGCAGGACGCGGTCGAGCAGATGCGGCGGGCCTTTGGGGCGCGCGAGACGATGCATCTCGCGGTCGCTCCGGAAGGCACGCGGGAGGCCAATCCGAACTGGAAGACAGGATTTTATCATATTGCGCGGTCGGCAGGCGTGCCACTGCTGATGGCGGTGCTGGACTACCGCACGCGGGTTCTGCGCCTCGAGGGGCCGCTGCCAGTGACGGCGGATGCGGCGGGGGACATGAAGAAGGTGCTGGCCTACTACGCCGAAGCGGACGGGAAATACCCGGAGCGCTTCGTCAAGCCGGACTGGTAGCGGTTTAGCGGCAGGCTTCTGCAGCCTTGTCGATTGCGGTGGCCGAGCCGCTCAGCGAGAACTTGTAGGACGTTTTCGTGCCGCGCGCCGAGGTGGCGTCGACGACGAGGCTCGCGCCCTTGCGAAGGGCTTCGACGATGGCCGGGTCGTCTGCATCTTCGGCGAACGCCTCGCGGCCCACCGGGAAGAGAGACCAGGAGGAGCGGCCGATCTTGGCCTTGGGGGTGGAACCTTCCTTAAAGTCGTAGCCGACCTTGATCGATGGCTGGGCCTTCGCCTGACCGGATTTCCAGCTGGTCACGTAATACCAGACGGCGCCGTGGTTGACCTTGGTGGGCGTCTTGGTCGCGGCCTCGGTAGCGGCGTAACAGATCAGGTCGCCCTCGACGGTTTCGGTGAACACAGCCCAGTCCTTGAACCGGCCGACCGCCGTGGGCTCCGCAAGGGCGGCCCCGGCGAACAGGAAGGGCGCGATCACAATTGCGAGATGACCGGCGCGGCGAAATATTTTCTGTTGCGTGCTCAATATTTTATTCCCATAGTCGCTTCAGGGCATATCTCTAGTGGCAACAGCCTCCGCGCACGACCACGAGAAACACTTATAACGAGTATAAATAGGAAAATCCAAGCGTCATGGTTGCTTTACCGAAGGATCAGGCAGAGAGTGTAACCGTTAAGACGGGAAAGGCTCCGCGTGTGTTCGACAAGACAGTCCGAACGGTAGATCCCTCCCAGAGGGAGCGGCATGCTGACTGTATGGCGGCGATCTCCAGTGACCGGTCCCGGCCCGCGTTTTCCGAGCTGTTCGATTTCTACGCCCCCCGGATCAAGAGCTACATGCTGCGCCTCGGCGCCAGTGACGCCGAGGCTGAGGAACTGGCGCAGGACGTGATGATCACGGTCTGGCAGAAGGCGGGGATGTACGATCGCAAGCAGGCGTCGGTCTCGACCTGGATGTTCCGGATTGCGCGCAACCGGCGCATCGATCTGCAACGCAGGCAGCGCCGCCCGGAACTCACCGCTGATGATCCGATGCTGCGCCCGCCGGAAATCGAGCAACCTGATTCGCTGATGTCGCGCGACCAGCTGGAAGGCATCGTGCGTTCTCAGCTCGTCAAGCTTCCGGCCGACCAGCTCCTGCTGCTGCAAGCCGCGTTCTATGACGGCCTGTCGCATTCTGAAATTGCGCGGGCCTTCAATCTGCCGCTTGGTACGGTCAAGTCGCGTATCCGGCTGGCGTTTCTTCGCCTGAGAGGCGAGCTCGAAGGGGCAACTTAACCCTTCTGCTATACTCCGCAGCCTTGCCTCCTTGACCTTAGCGTCAGGAGAACAATGTTGGTAGAAACGACCGGAATTTTCAATCGATGTCTGCTTCCCCTCCCAACACGTTCAGTGAGCTCTACGCCGCCTATGCGGCGGGCTGTCTCGATCCGGCATTTGCGCTGATGTTGGAAACGCAGAGCGTTCTGCGCCCGGAAATCCGCGACGCGGTGGCGCTCAGCGAAGTGATCTCGGGCAGCATTCTGGAGACAGCGCCCGCCGCCAAGCTGACCGACGGCGCGCTCGACCGGGCGCTGGCGGCTATCGACGCGCTGGAGGCTGACGAAGTGTCTTCCGTGCGCGCCGGCCGCGAGGCAGGCGAGGCGATGGAAGAGATGCTGGCGCTGCCCGAGCCGCTGCGCACGGCGGCGCTGGACGCGCTCGGCAAGAGCGGCTGGCAAGTCATGGGACGCGGACTGAAGCGCCTGAACCTCAGCGCTGGCTCCAAGCTAGAGACGGAACTCTACCGGATTGCGCCCGGCGCAAAGATCCCGCGCCACACGCATGCGGGCAGCGAATACACGCTGGTTCTGGCGGGCGGCTTTTCGGATGAACGAGGCAGCTATGGTCCCGGCGACGTGGTGATCAACGGCACCGACGATTACCACCAGCCGGTCGGCGACGAGGGCGAGGTTTGCTACGCCCTCGCGGTGCGCGATGGCGGGCTGCATTTCACCGGCGTGATGGGCTTCATCCAGCGGACCCTCCGCGCGCGCTAGTCCTCACCGGGCCTGTTTCTATCCGGACCTGGAACATGTTTCCGGCCCGGCGCGTCCGGGCCGCCCGGCATGATCGGTCGGGGGGCATGGCCGCCCATTGAGAGGTGGCGGTCATACATGACCATCGCGCCCGCAAGACTGACATTGATGCAGAACTTGGTGGGGATCTTCACGACATGCGCGCAGCGGTCGAGGATCGCGGGCGAAAGGTTTCCCTTCTCGGGCCCGAGGATATAGGCTGCCTGCGGCGGATGCCGGAAAGAGGGGAGCATGACTGCGTCATCGGTCAGCTCGATGCCGACCAGCTGGCAGCCGCGCGGCAGCTGCATCTCGTCGAGCGAGTCCCATTGGTAAAAGGGGATCTGGTCTTCGCTCTTGGACGTATCGGCCCAGTGGCCTTCCTTGATATTCTTCGCTGCCCGGATCGAGAAGATGAAACTGGCGCCGAAGGCATGGCCAGTGCGCATCAGGGCGCCGAGGTTCATCGGTTTGGAAATGCGCTCGGCGCCGATGGCGAAGAAGCCCCGCATGTCAGATCACTCCAAAGGCGTAGCGTCCGCACAGGACGACGATCAGCAGCAGGCCGGGGGCGACCAGGGCGACGCGGCGGGCGAGGACCAGGTGGGCGACGGGCTTGGGATATTCCGTAGACAGATAATGCGCGTGCTGGGAGGCCGGCTCCGCGCGCCCGGCATCATATATGGCGGTGCGGTAAGCCGTATCGGTATGCTTGCCACCGAATTTGGCGGCGAGCGCGCGGCGCAGCACGATGGACAGCAGCATCCGCATCTGCGCGGCGAGCAGGATGGCGAAGGCGAGCAATGTGGTGAGGATCCAGAAGAGGACGATCACAGGAAAGTCCCCACTTCGAAACGGCCGCGCGAATCGGCGAGGGCGCGCTTCAGGCCGGAGGAGTTGAAGCCCCAGGCGAGCTCGCCGCAGGCCGAGACGGCGATCATGCCGCCATTGCCGCCGAGGCGTTTGACATCGTCGAGCGCGCCGCGGACGGCCTTTTCAAAGGCTTGGTTGCCATAGCGGATGCGGGCAGAGACATCGGCGGCGGCATTGGCGCGGATGAAATACTCGCCGAGGCCGGTGCAGCTTACCGCGCAGCGCTCGTCGGCCCAGGTGCCGGCGCCGATGATCGGCGTGTCGCCGATGCGGCCGGGGGTTTTCGACAGGACGCCGCCGGTGGAGGTGGCGGCAGCGAGGTCGCCGTACTGGTCGAGCGCGACGGCGCCGACCGTGCCCATGCCCGGCGATTGCTCCTGCATGGTGTCTTCGGCGACGGCGCCATAATAGGTCTTGGGATCAGTGACGCGGGCGAGGTTGGCGGAGGCGGCGAGTGTGGCCGCGCCGCCAGCGACGAGCAGCACGTTTGGGGTGCGCTCCATCACCGCGCGTGCAGCCTTCACGGGGCTTTCGAAGCCCTGCAGCGCGCCGACAGCGCCGGCGCGGCGGGTGCGCCCGTCCATGATCGCGGCGTCGAGTTCCCATTGGCCGGCCGTGTTCGGGCTGGCGCCCTTGCCGGCGACATAGAGGCCGGACGCTTCGAGCGCCGTGACCATCGCCTCGACCACGTCCAGCGCAGCTTCGCCCGCGGCGAGGCGCGCAGCGCCGTCCTTGAGGAGCGCGCCCAGGTGCGCCTCTTCCGGGGCATAGTCGCGCCCGAAGATCGGACCTGCGCCGCCATGCAGGGCAAGAGCCCAGAGTTTCGCCATCTCTTTTTGCCTCTTTCCCCTCGCGTCAGGCTTGGCGTGGGTGTGACGCATGGCTACCGTCAGGGTAGCGAAACAACAAGCCGTGAAGGGAGCTCCCGCATGAAAGCCGTGCTGTCGAAAACCGTGGGAGGGCCTGAGACCCTCGTACTCGAGGATGTCGCCGTTCCGACGCCGGGCAAGGGCCAGGTACTGATCCAGGTCAAAGCCTGCGGGGTGAACTTTCCGGATTCGCTGATGCTGCTGGACATGTACCAGTTCAAGCCGGCGCGTCCCTTTGCGCCGGGCGGGGAAGTGGCGGGCATCGTCTCGGCGTTGGGCGAGGGCGTCAGCCATGTGAAGCCGGGCGACCGGGTGCTGGCCTCGGTCGGCACGGGCGGGATGGCGGAATATGCCGTGGCGGCGGCGCCGAGCGTGATGCTGATCCCGGACAACATGCCGTTTGACGAGGCGGCGGCGCTGATGATGACCTACGGCACGTCTTATTATGCGCTGAAGGACAGGGCGAACCCGAAGCCCGGCGAGAAGCTGCTGGTGCTAGGCGCGGCGGGCGGCGTGGGCATCGCGGCGGTGGAGCTCGGAAAGGCGATGGGCCTCGAAGTGATCGCGGCGGCCTCGACGCAGGAGAAGGTGGACTTCTGCCTCTCCAAGGGCGCCGACAAGGGGCTTGTCTATGCGAGCGAACTGGACCGCGACGGGCAGAAGAAATTTGCTGACGACATCAAGGCCGTGTCCGGCGGCGGTATCGACATTGTGTATGATGGCGTCGGCGGCAACTATGCCGAGCCTGCGGTGCGCGCGCTCAACTGGGAAGGGCGGTTCCTCGTGATCGGCTTTCCGGCCGGCATTCCGAAACTGCCGCTGAACCTGACGCTGCTGAAGAGCTGCGATGTGCGCGGCGTATTCTGGGGCGCGGCGGTGGCGCGCGATCCAAAGGCGCATGCGCAGAACGTCAAGGAGCTGTTCGAGCTTTACAGGGCCGGCAAGATCCGGCCGCACATCTCGAACTCCTATCCGCTCGAGCGCGGCGGCGACGCCATCCGTGAGCTGATGGACCGCAAGGCGACGGGGAAGGTCGTTGTTCTCATATAACCCACTTTACCGCGCGAAAGCGGGAGTACGCTGAAGCCTGAACGAAAAACCCCGCTGGATACATCCAGCGGGGTTTTGTCTGTTGGGGACGGAAGGCCTAGGCGCGTTTGTCGCCGTCGACTTCTTCGAAGTCGGCGTCGACGACGCCGTCATCCTTGGCGCCGTCGGCTTCGGCGGCGGCGGTGCCAGCAGCGGCATAGATCGCCTCGCCAAGTTTCATCGCGGCGTTCATCAGCGCCTGGTGTTTGGCCTGGATGTCGGCCGCATTGTCACCGGCGGCAGCGGTTTTCAGAGCCGCAATCGACGATTCGATCTCGCCCCTGACCGCATCAGAGACTTTCGAGCTATGCTCGATCATCTGCTTCTCGGTCTGGTGAATGAGGGCTTCGGCATGGTTCTTGGCTTCGACCAGTTCCCGGCGGGCCTTGTCGGCGCCGGCATTGGCTTCAGCTTCGGCCATCATCTTCTTGATGTCGGCTTCGGAGAGACCGCCGTCCGCCTGGATGGTGATCTGCTGTTCCTTTCCGGTGGCCTTGTCCTTGGCTGAGACCGAGACGATGCCGTTGGCGTCGATGTCGAAGGTCACCTCGATCTGCGGCAGGCCGCGCGGGGCCGGTGGCAGGCCTTCGAGGTTGAACTGGCCGAGCATCTTGTTATCGCTGGCCATCTCGCGCTCGCCCTGGAAGACTTTGATGGTCACGGCGGGCTGATTGTCTTCGGCGGTCGAGAAGACCTGCGACTTCTTCGTCGGGATGGTGGTGTTGCGGTCGATCAGGCGGGTGAAGATGCCGCCGAGCGTTTCGATGCCGAGTGAGAGCGGAGTGACGTCGAGAAGGACCACGTCCTTCACGTCGCCTTGCAGCACGCCGCCCTGGATCGCGGCGCCGATGGCGACGACTTCATCCGGGTTGACGCCCTTGTGTGGTTCCTTACCGAAGAACTTCTTCACGGCTTCCTGCACCGCGGGCATCCGCGTCATGCCGCCGACGAGGACGACCTCATCGATGTCAGCCGCCGTTTTGCCGGCGTCCTTGAGAGCTTTCTGGCACGGGTCGATGGTGCGCTTGACGAGGTCTTCGACAAGGCCTTCGAACTTGGCGCGGGTCAGCTTGATGTTGAGGTGTTTCGGACCGGTCGCGTCTGCCGTGATGAAAGGCAGGTTCACTTCGTACTGCGTGGCAGATGAGAGCTCCTTCTTGGCCTTCTCGGCTTCTTCCTTGAGGCGCTGAAGGGCGAGCTTGTCGGTCTTCAGGTCGATGCCCTGTTCCTTTTTGAACTCGGCCGCCAGGAATTCGACGATGCGAAGGTCGAAGTCTTCACCGCCGAGGAACGTGTCGCCGTTGGTGGAGAGCACTTCGAAGACGCCGTCGCCGATCTCGAGGAGGGAGACGTCGAACGTTCCGCCGCCAAGGTCATAGACGGCGATGGTTTTGTTGCCAGCCTTGTCGAGGCCGTAGGCGAGGGCAGCAGCTGTCGGCTCGTTGATAATTCGCAGCACGTCGAGGCCGGCGATGCGGCCTGCGTCTTTCGTTGCCTGGCGCTGGGCGTCGTTGAAGTAGGCAGGGACGGTAATGACGGCCTGCGTCACTTTTGCGCCGAGATAGGCTTCTGCGGTTTCCTTCATCTTGGTCAGGATCAAAGCGGAGACTTCCTGAGGGGAATAGTCCTTGTCGCGGCCCTTGACCCAGGCGTCGCCGTTCGGTGCCTTGACGATGCCGAAGGGGCTCATGGCCTTGTCCTTCTGGGCCGTCGGGTCGTCGAAGGTGCGGCCGATCAGGCGCTTGATGGCGTAGAAGGTAAAGTCTGGGTTGGTGACACCCTGGCGGCGGGCGGGCTGGCCGATGAGGCGGTCGCCGCCCTCGGTGAAGGCCACAACAGACGGGGTGGTGCGGGCGCCCTCGGAGTTTTCGATAACCTTGGCCTGGCCGCCTTCCATGACGGCAACGCACGAGTTCGTGGTGCCGAGGTCGATGCCGATGATCTTGCTCATACTGTCTCTCTCTTCGTTAGCTGCCTTGGGCGGGGTTTGGGTTCGGTCTGCTCAGCAGCCCCGGCCGCCAATGGCTCTCTTAAAGTTTCTGTTTTGAGCGGTGGGGACGGCGGCCTGCGCCGACTCACCTGTTCGGTCGTCGATATGGTGAACCCTGCGCGTCGCTCAAGGGGCATATGCACATTTGGATAGGTGGCGTGATAGGCGGCGTCTATGGCGGAGTCGGATGGGATCAATTTGCAAATCATTCTCATGGTTCTCATGTCCAGCGCATGAGCCTGAGATTTCCATCCTTGCCGCCCCCCGCCATGAAGCCGCTGACCTAAAGCCTGATGCACCTCGCCGTGGCGATCTCGGTCGCGTGCGCGCTGGCCTGCAGCTGGCGCGCCTCACTCGCAACCTTTCTGCCACGCGCCTATATCAGGCGGGTAACCAGAGGGCTCCCCAATGAAATACTCAAAACTCGGACACACCGGACTGGTGGTGTCGAAACTCTGCCTTGGCACGATGACGTTCGGGGGCGATAGCGGGATCTGGAAATTCATCGGCACGCAGCAGCAGGAAGAGGCCGACGCGCTGGTCAAGGCGGCGTTCAACGCCGGGATCAATTTCTTCGATACGGCGGATGTGTATTCGGCCGGACGCTCCGAGGCGATCCTCGGGCAGGCGCTTGGCAACACGGGTCTGCCGCGGGACGAGGTCGTGGTGGCGACCAAGGTGTTCGGGCGGGTCTCGATGCCGGTGTCGGACGGGGCAAGCGCGGATGAGACGGCGGAAGCCGAACGGCGCGAGAAGCACGCGCGCAACATTTCCGGCCTGTCGCGCAAGCACATCTTTGGCGGGGTGGACGCAAGCCTCGAGCGGCTGGGGCTTGATTATATCGACCTCTACCAGGTGCACGGCACCGATCCACTGACGCCGATCGAGGAGACGGTGGAGGCGCTGGACGCGGTCGTGCGTTCCGGCAAGGTGCGCTATGTCGGCCTCTGCAACATGCCCGCCTGGCTGATCATGAAGGCAGTCGCCTATGCCGAGAAGCGCGGGCTCGCCCGGTTCGAGAGCTGCCAGATGTATTATTCCATCGCGGGCCGAGACCTTGAACGCGAAGTGGTGCCGATGGCGAAGGACCAGAACCTTGCGATCCTGCCCTGGAGCCCGCTGGCAGGCGGATTTCTCTCCGGCAAGTTCAGCCGCGACGGGGCCGGGCCGAACGATGCGCGCCGGACGATCTTCGACTTTCCCCCGGTGGACAAGGAGAAGGGGTTCAACATCATCGACGTGATGCGGGACATCGCCGCCAAGAAGCGCGCGACCGTGCCGCAGGTGGCACTCGGCTGGCTGCTGCACCAGAGCCATGTCACCAGCGTGATCATTGGCACACGGACGATGGAGCAGCTGGCGGACAATCTGGGCGCGGTCGACGTGGTGCTGGACGCCGCGGACCTTGCGGCGCTGGACGCCGTCTCCGCGCTGGCACCCGAGTATCCGGGATGGATGGTCGACCGGCAAGGGATGGACCGGCGCGGGCAGGTGTGAGGCCCGGGTCCATCCGGATCAGGAATTCTTAAGGCCAGACTGCTATGCCTGCGACCTCAAGGCTCATAAAAACAAGCCGCCGGGTGATGTGATGCAGGACTTTCTGGCGGGATTCGCCTGGCAAGCCGCCGTTCTGGGGGGGCTTACCATCGTGTTTACCGTGTTGGCGTTCCTGTCGCGGGGGCGCGCCGCGTTGCATTGGCCGAAACCGCTGCGCCAGAGCGCGGTCACCAACTTTCTTATCATCCAGTTCACCAGCCTGAACGGCGCGCTTTACCTTGTTCTGATCGCGCCGCTGGCGGTGTTCTACACATGGCTGGGTCTGCCGGTGATGGACGCTGCGGTGTGGGACAGGTTGCCGCTCGCGGTGAAGGCGCTGGCGGCGCTCGTGGTGTATGACTTCAGCCTGTACTGGGTGCACCGGATGTTGCACACCAGCGTTCTGTGGCCGGCGCATGCCGTGCACCATTCCGATCCGGAGTTGCATTTCCTGTCCTGGTCGCGCGGGCATTTCACCGAGCAGGTGGTGATTGCCGGCTGCCTCGTGTTCACCTCGTCCTGGATGGGATTCCGGCTGGAGGAGATCGCGGGCCTCGCACTGATCAAGGGCCTGCACCAGCACTATGTACATTCGAAGCTCGACTGGGATCACGGCATCTTCCGCGATGTGATTGTCTCTCCGCAATTCCATCGCTGGCACCACGCGAATGTGGCCGAGGCCTATGACAAGAACTTTGCGTCGATCTTCCCGGTCTTCGACCGGATGTTCGGGACCTATTACAATCCGGGTTCGGCCATCGATGTGGCTACCGGCATCGCAGACAACCCGGCGAATGATTTCCTGACCCAGACCCTCTACCCGTTCCGCAAGTGGGCGGAGATGCTGCGCGCGCGGGGCAAGGCGCCGGAACACGCGGGCGTGGTCTAGACTATCCAGCAAAAAGCCTTTCGGGCATGGTCAGGCATCTTTTGATGCGGAGACCTGTTTATGCGCGCCCTTTTTGCTTCCGCCTTTGCGGCGATCCTCCTGTCCGGCTGCAGCAGCGAAACACCGGAAAAGGCTGCGGAACCCGGGTCGCTTGCGCAAGAGGTCGAGACCCAGATTGCCGAGGCGCGCTCGCTGGAGCTTCTCTGGACGGCGAGCGGGTTCGAGCAGCCGGAAGGGGCCGCTCTGGCGCCTGACGGGGGCTACTTCATTTCCAATATCGGCCCAGGTCCGGAGACGGAGAAGGACGGCAATGGCTATATCTCCAGGCTGAACACGGACGGTACGGTGGCGGCGGCGAAGTTTGCCGAGGGGCTGGACGCGCCGGCGGGTCTCGCGGTGCATGAGGGGGTGCTCTATGCCGCCGACCGCGACGGCGTGGCGATGTTCGATGCCGCTACCGGAGCGGCGAAGGGCAAGGTCGTGATCGAGGGCGTCGTTTTCCTGAATGACATGACGGTCTGGAAGGGCGACGTGCTGGTCTCTGATTCCGGCACGGCGACGATCCACAAGGTGACCCCGGAGGGCGCGAGCGTGTTTGCCACGAACGCGGGGTGGGAGGGTATCAACGGCGTCTTGGGTGATGGCGACCGGTTGCTGATTTCGACGATGACTGACGGCAAATTGATCGACATGCGCGGGCCGGGGGCCGAGACGGTAATTGCTACCGGCATGAAGGATGCGGACGGGATCGGGCTGGTTCCAGGCGGCGGGTATCTGGTCTCGAGCTGGCCGGGCGAGATTCACCATGTCAGCGAAGACGGCGTCGTCACGCTGATGATCGATACCAAGGCAGACGGTATCCTGCAGAACGACCTGTCCGTATTCGGAGATGTCGTGATCGTGCCTAACTGGGAGCCGGGTACGGTGACGGCGTGGAAGATCGCTGGGCAGTAGGGCCTGCGACGGCTTGTCCGGGCCAGGGCGGGTTGTCTGGAAGCCGCTGTAGCCCATTTCGAGGAGAAGAGGTGATGCCCATGGCTTTTGACCAGAATTCCCCGCTCTCGATGCCGCTGGAGTACCGGCATAGCCCGAAGGACATGTCCGACCGGGTCGCCTACGGACTGACCAGGATGCTGCGCTTCCTTGCGGATACGTTTTTCCGTAAGCGCTACGGGCACCGGGCTATTGTGCTGGAAACGGTTGCGGCCGTGCCCGGTATGGTGGGCGGGATGCTGAACCATCTCAAAAGCCTGCGGAAATTCCAGGATGACCGGGGCTGGATCCACACATTGCTGTCGGAAGCCGAGAACGAGCGGATGCACCTGATGACCTTCATTGCGGTGGCGCATCCCAACTGGTTAGAGCGTGCGCTGATCATCTTTGCGCAGGGCGCCTTCTTCAACGCCTTCTTCGTGCTCTACCTGTTTGCGCCGCGCACGGCGCACCGGCTGGTCGGCTATTTCGAGGAAGAGGCGGTGGTCAGCTATACATCTTATCTCAACGAAATCGATTCCGGGCGTCTGCCCAATCCGCCCGCGCCGCAGGTGGCGATCGATTACTGGAAGCTGCCGGCCAATGCGACGCTGCGCGATGTCGTGATCGTCGTACGCGAGGACGAGGCCGGGCACCGTGACGTGAACCATGCGTATGCAGAAGAACTCCGCACCGGGCGCAGCGAAGGCAAGCAGATTTCCGGACCCGGCGAGAAAAGTGAGCTGGCGCCATAGCGCCTAGTTCGCCTGCCCGAGGCTGACCGCCACCATCGCGGCGCGCAGGGTGCGTTCGCCGATGCGCCAGCCGGGCTGGAAGAGTTCGGCGATGGTGCCGGCCGGTTGGGGCGAGGGGATCTGCGCGACGGCCTGGTGGACGTTCGGGTCGAATGTGCTGCCCGGAGACGCATCGATTTCCTGCACATTGTGGCGGGTGAAGACCGTATGCAGTTCCTTCTGCGTCATCTCGATGCCGCCGAGCAGGTTCTTGCCCGCTTCGGTGAGCGTCTCGCGGTCGGCGTCCGGCAGGGCGGCGAGAGCGCGGGCGAGATTGTCGGCGACATTCAAGAGGTCGCCCGCAAACTTGCCGATGCCGTAGACGCGGGCTTCGGAAACCTCGCGTTCGGCCCGCTTGCGGGTATTGTCGAGGTCCGCGTAGAGGCGGAGGAACTGCGTACGCAGCTCTTCCTTCTCGGTTTCCAGCCGGGCGATCACCTCTTCAGGCGGCGGAGCTGCGGTGTCCGCAGACGCTTCGTGCGCTGCTTCAAGATCGGCGGTTTCGTTCTCGTTCGATATATCGCTCATGACTTTCCATCCTTGCCGCGCCGGCCAGCCAGAATTTCGCCGACCACTTTCGCGGTATAATCCACCATCGGGATGACCCGGGCATAGTTGAGCCGCGTTGGCCCGATGACGCCGAGTGCCCCGATCACCTGCTTGGTCCCACCCATATAGGGAGCCACAATCACACTTGAACCCGACAACGGGAAAAGCCTGTTCTCGGCGCCAATGAACAGGCGCACGCCTTCGGCGTCGCGGGTCGTGTCGAGGATCTCGAGCAGGCTCTGCTGGCGTTCGAGCTCGTTGAACAGCTGGCGCACCCGGTCGAGGTCCTCGGCGGCTTTGGCGTCCTCGAGCAGGTTGGCCCGGCCTCGCACGATCAGGCTTCGGCCACGGCCGGGCGCGTCACCACCCCATTGGGCGAGGCCGGCCTCGACGAGGGCGGTGGCTGCGGTGTCGAGCGCGGCGCGGCGCGTGCGCAGTTCCTCGCGCACTTCGTTTGTGGCTTCCGCCAGCGTGCGGCCCTTGAGGCGGGTAGAGAGATAGTTGCCGGCCTCGATCAGCGTGGTGAGGGGCAGGCCTTCGGGCACCTTGAGGAATCGGTTTTCGACATCGCCGTCCTCGGTCACCAGCACGCAGAGCGCGTCCCCGCCGGCGAGGGGGACGAATTCGACATGCCGGACGGGGGCGTCGCGGGTGGGCGAGGAGACGAGGCCTGCGCCGCCAGTGAGTCCGGAGAGGATGCCGGAGGCCTCGCCAAGCACGCTTTCAAAGTCGGCGCCGGCAGCGGCGAGGCGGTCATCGATGGCTTTCTTGTCAAGTCTAGAAGGTTCGCCGTATTCGAGGAAGCCGTCGACGAAGAGACGCAGGCCCCGGTGGGTCGGGGCGCGGCCAGCGGAGATGTGCGGGGCGTCGAGGAGACCAAGCTCGGTCAGGTCGGCCATAACGTTGCGGATCGAGGCGGGGGAGAGCTGGATGCCGCTTTTCGACAGGG
This sequence comes from Hyphomonas sp., assembly GCA_016124495.1. Taxonomy (GTDB): domain Bacteria; phylum Pseudomonadota; class Alphaproteobacteria; order Caulobacterales; family Hyphomonadaceae; genus Hyphomonas. Next base: position 42,113 of record WGNP01000019.1, read on the forward strand.
TGCGCGAGCCGACCGGCTCGCCTGTGGCCAGGTAGCCCTCGACGATCTCCCGGAATATGTCGCGGGAGCGCTGGTCCAGGCGCTGCATCAGGGAATTGGTCTCAAAACGCTCGGCCATGCTCATGGAGTAAGGAGCGGAGCGTCCGGGTTCAATAGGCCAGCCGCTGCGCAGGTCTGTAAATCAGCTGAGGCCTTCGATCTGGCCGGCGGCGTTCAGGTGCATGATCTCGGCGGCAGGGTGGCGGGGCAGGCCGGGCATGGTCATTATGTCGCCGCAGATCGCCGCGACGAAGCCGGCCCCGGCCGAAAGGCGTACCTCGCGCAGGCGCACGACATGGCCTTCGGGCGCGCCGAGCAGGGCCGGATCGGTCGAGAAGCTGTACTGGGTCTTCGCCATGCAGACGGGTAGCGTGCCAAACCCGGCGGCCTCCCATGCCTTGAGCTGGCTGAGGACGGCGCGTGTCGTCTCGACCCGTCCGGCGCGGTAGATGCTGCGGGCCACAGTCTCGATCTTTTCGAAAAGGGGCATGTCGTCCGGATACAGAAGTTTGAACGGCTCGGCCCGCCGGGCGGTGAGTTCGGTGACCGCGCGGGCGAGGGCCTCAGCGCCGCGTCCGCCTTCGGCCCAGTGGGTGCACAGCTCCACCGGCACCCCGAGCCTGGCGCAATAGGCTTCGATGGCCGAGATCTCGGCGGATGTGTCGGTGTTGAACTGGTTGATGGCGACGACGACCGGCAGGCCGAAGAGGCGCAGGTTCTCGATATGCCGGCCAAGGTTTGCGAGCCCTGATTCGAGCGCGCTGTAGCTAACCAAGGCCAGGTCGTCCTTGGCGAGGCCGCCGTGCATCTTCAGCGCGCGGACGGTTGCAACCAGCACGGCGGCATCCGGCACGAGATTGGCTTGCCGGCACTTGATGTTGAGGAACTTCTCGGCGCCGAGGTCGGCGCCGAAGCCGGCTTCGGTCACCACATAGTCGGCCATCTGCAAGGCCGCGCGCGTGGCGATCACGGAGTTGCAGCCATGCGCGATGTTGGCGAAGGGGCCGCCGTGGATGAAGGCCGGATTGTTCTCCAGTGTCTGGACGAGGTTCGGCTGCATCGCGTCCCTCAGCAGCACCATCATTGCGCCAACCGCCTTGATGTCGGCCGCGGTGACGGCGGCGCGCTCGCGCGTATAGCCAACGATAATGCGCGCGAGGCGCGCCTCGAGATCGACGGCATCCCTCGCGAGGCATAGGATCGCCATCACTTCGGAGGCGACCGTGATGTCAAAACCTGTTTCCGAGGGCGAGCCGTTGCCGGGCCCGCCGAGACCGGAGACGACATTCCTCAGGCTACGGTCATTCATGTCCATCACGCGCCGCCAGGTCACGCGGCGCGGATCGATGTGTGGTTCGTGGTTCCAGTGGATGTGGTTGTCGACCATCGCGGCGAGCAGGTTGTGCGCCGAGGTGATGGCGTGGAAGTCGCCGGTGAAATGCAGGTTGATCTCGTCCATCGGCACGACCTGAGAGAGGCCGCCGCCGGTGGCGCCGCCCTTCATACCGAAGCAGGGGCCAAGTGAGGGCTCGCGCAGACAGAGCAGTGTCTTCTCGCCGATCCGGCTGAGCGCGTCGGCGAGGCCGACGGAGGTCGTCGTCTTGCCTTCGCCGGCCGCGGTCGGGTTGATTGCGGTGACGAGGATCAGCTTGCCGAGGTTCTGCGGGCGCAGGTCCTTTATGTAGCGGGCCGAGACCTTCGCCTTGTCATGGCCGTAGGGGATGATGTCCTCTGCCGGAATGCCGAGGCGCGCCGCCACCTCGCTGATGGGACGTTTCTTCGCCGCACGCGCAATCTCGATGTCACTTGCCATAAGTCGCTCAAACTCCTTCGCCGCATCCCTTTGCTGTGGACACGCCGCACAAAACCCGCAAATCAGGCCGCAACCTATAAGGATTCCATTCCATGCCCAGTCTCATCCGCCCCTCGGGCCGCGCTTTCGATCAATTGCGCCCGATTTCCCTCGAAACCGGGGTGACCCGTTATGCCGAAGGCTCGTGCCTCGCTAAGTTCGGCCACACGCACGTGCTGTGCACCGCCAGCTGGGAAAAGGGTGTGCCGGGCTGGATGAAAGGGAAGGGCGCAGGCTGGGTGACCGGGGAGTACGGTATGCTGCCGCGTGCCACGCACACGCGCGGACGCCGCGAAGCGACGCAGGGCAAACAGTCCGGCCGCACGCAGGAAATCCAGCGCCTGATCGGCCGATCGATGCGTTCGGTCATCGATCTGGCGGCGCTCGGCGAGAACACCATCACCATCGACTGCGATGTGGTGCAGGCCGACGGCGGCACGCGTACGGCCTCGATCACCGGCGGCTTCGTCGCCCTCGCGCTCGCCTGCAGGTATCTGCAGACGGAAGGCGTCATCAAGACAAGCCCGCTGCTGAAACAGGCGGCGGCCATTTCGGTCGGGTTGTTCCAGAACCATCCGGTTCTGGATGTCGACTATCCCGAGGATTCCAGCGGTGAGGCTGACATGAACGTCGTGATGAGTTCGGATGGCGGCTACATCGAAGTGCAGGGCACCGGCGAAGCGCGCCCGATGACGCGGCCCGAACTCGACGCGATGATGGTGCTGGCGGAGAAGGGCTGCAACGAGCTGTTTGCCGCCCAACGCCTGGCGATCGGCTAGGCTATTCGGCGTCGGGTTTGGCGCCCGTCCAGACCACTTCCCGGCCATGGAGCGGCTCCGTCGAGAGGCTCATTTTCGCCGAGCCGCCAACGATCCTGCGGCGTCAGGGAGACGTACATCGTAAGCGGTGCGTAGACCTCACAGCCTTTGAGCTTGCAGGCAGCACTTCTTGTATTTCTTTCCCGATCCGCAGGGACACGGATCATTTCGGCCGACCTTTTCGGTTCGCGGCTTGAGTTGATGGCCTGAGAGGCGGTCG
>WGNP01000003.1 GCA_016124495.1 Hyphomonas sp.
AGCTGCCACCAAAGTGCTGAACACCAGCCAGCAAAGATGCCGGGTGCACTGGATGCGCAACCTGCTCGGCCGGGTCGGCAAGACGCACCGCGCCGCCGTCGCCGCGCTGGTGAAAACGGTGTTCGTTCAGGAGACGCAGGAAACCGCGCGCGAGCAATGGCGCGGCGTCCCTGGCCAGTCTCTCCTTCCAGAACCTCCTTGTCCGGACGCGAGACCTGGCGCGAGCCGCGCAGGCCGGTCGTATCGCCCCTGTTCGCCGCTGACGCGAGCACCGCGGCGGCGAGCCACTGGTCCAGACTCCGTGCGGACATGGCTCAGCTCCCCCTGCCTGCAGATAAAGATCCGCTGACGGACGGGCCGGCGCCGCAGGTCGCCGCGTGACCTGCAAAAACTCCCGCGCCGACCGGCGTCTCGCGTGACCGCAGGTCACGCCTTTATCTTGCCCTCCAACCTTCATACGACCCTCCTCTTCCCGCACCCTACTCTGTAGGCGGAAGGAAAGATTCTGGTTTCATCCGGGAGGCGAGAACCGATCGCTCGCGGGATCAGGGAAACCTGCGCCAGGTTCCTTCGATATCAGCCGCCGATGTGACACCCCAATAGCGTCCATCGAAACTGCCCGCAGCGTCCCCGAGCAGGAACACCTCGCCGCCCTTCAGCGTGATGCAGCCAGACCATGAGGGCAATGCCATACCCGCCGGATCCGTCTCGAACACCTGCGCTGCCTCTGCATCGTTGATCGTGATCCTGCCATTCCCGGAACAGACTCTGTCGCCCTCCATCGCCGCGATACGTTTGAGGAAACGATCTCCAGAAACCTCCACATGGCCGTCTTCGACATAGGCGAGGTCGACCGCGCCTACCGGGATTGTTACGACGACGCCGCGCTCAACTGGCTGGTCTGCACGGATGTAAAAGCCCCGCTCAAGGGACGCGGTTGGATTGTAGAGGACGAGTTCGAATTGCGTCAGGGCGGCAATGCCCAACGCTGCGAGGGCGAGACCCGCCAGAACCAAACTCGCGCGAAAGGAGAAGGTATTCGGCCTCATATGACATTGCGTGAGCAAATCCCGGGCCAGACTTACCCAGGAAATGGCACGAGGGACCCAGCCTTGACGGCCGAAGCTCGAGCAAGTATATACACGTATATCCTGAGGAATGGGTATCATGACCGTAGCGCGTAGCCGAACCTTCAAAAGCGGAAACAGTGAAGCCGTCCGGCTTCCGAAAGACGTTGCCTTCGGCGAGGGGGTCGAACTCATCATCGTGCGCTCCGGCGACGTGATGACGATCTATCCGGCCCAGATGACGGTCACCGAGATGCTGAGCCGATTGCGCGCCCTGCCTGTGCCGCCTGAGATCGAAATCCGCGAGACCGAGCCGCTGCCCGAACGGGACGCGCTTTAACATGGCCTTCATCATCGACACAAATGTTGCGATCCATCTGCGCGATGGCGATGCCGGGGTCGCGAAGCGGCTCGAAGAGCTCGGCGACGGTGTTCTCATGTCGATCGTCACCCGGGTCGAACTGGAAGGCGGCGTGTACAGGGTTGCGGAACTCTCCGCGATCCGGCGAGCGCGTCTCGATGTCATCATCGCAGCCATCCCGGCGTTGGCCTTTGACGACCTGGCGGCCGGGTTCTATGCGGCCATTCTCGCTGAGGCTGGCTATTCGAGGCGCAAGATCCTCGACCGGATGATCGCGGCGCAGGCGCTGGCGCACCGCGCCACGCTGATCACGATGAATGCCGAGGACTTCTCGGACATTCCGGGACTGGATTATCTGGACTGGAGCTGAGCCTCCGGCGCGGGCAGAACTCAGAGAGGCCTGCAGATTGCCCTCAAGGCACGAAAAGCCGCCCCGGAGTCTCCTCCGGGGCGGCCCCACTCAGGGCGGTGAGATGTCTATTCCTTCGGATTCCAGAGGATCACATGGCGGCCTTTCTTGCCTTTAACCGGGGCGAGGTTTGCAAAGATCTTGCGGGGGCCGATCTGCGGGTCTGCGAGGGTGATCGAGATGTAATCGCGGCCAGAACCTTTGGCCTTTCTCACCCAGCCGCCGCCGATTTCTGTGGCAGTATCCCCGGCGAAGATGCGGTAGTCCGGCTGGCCTTCGGCGGCTTTCTCCGCGTTCTTCTCGATGCGGATGGGGCTTGAGAGGTTCATCATTGCGAGGGCGCCTTCGAAGCCGGTCTTGGTTTCGGTGACATATCCGAGTGCGTTGGCCATGGGGGTCTCCTTTTCGTTTCCTTGGCTGTCTTCCGGGAACCCTTTGTTCCCGTCGACGCCGGACCGGAAGGACGATCTCGCGCCGGGCCTGAACCCCACTATCTCTTTGGGGGCGCAACGCAGTGGAGCACCTGACCTGCGTAGAATTTTGGTGCGCGAGGAATGCGCCGCAGGCGCAGGGGAAAATTCTTCGCGGGTCAGGTTTCAGGCCCGGCGCAGGTCGTCCAGGTCACACGGCAAGAGACAGGAACAAGGGGGCCGGTTATGCGCATTGCGAAACGGAAGGCGCCTTATGGCGGGCGCGTTTCGGCATTCCCCCGGAACTCCCTGCCGGCTATAAAGGCCCTTGTGCAGATGGCCTTGCTTCGAACGCCCGCAGATGACGCCCCGAAAGAGCCGGGCATGAACAGGCGGCATTGGGGCAAAGCTCGTGCGATTGCTGGCGCCGCGCGGCGACTTGCTGAAGGATCGCTAACCGCGGTCGCCGGACGCGTCGTCCAGCTTGCCTAGCAGGGCGTGGCCCGTTGCTGCATCGCCGCGCGCGGCGCGCACCCGGTAGCGCAGTTCGGTGTCAAACTCGGCCGCGGCGCGGGCGGCGAATTCTTCCAATAGTCGGTTCAGGCTGATACCGCGATGTTCCGCCAGGGCGCGCAGGCGCGCGTGAGAAACGTCGGCAAGCCTGATCGTCAGAACACTCATGTTGGTTTCCCTTCCGTCTGGCGGGTCCGGCATAGCAAGTACCGGGAACGGGCAAAAGTTCGCCTCATACGGGTTCGGCGAGATGCGCGCTGATGATCCACACGGCCGTGGGCGCAGCTGCGCGGTCGTTCACCGCAACCAGTTCTCGACACGCAGTCCCGCAACGCACCCGAACTCGCGCACATTGTCTGTTACGAGGGTCATATCGAGGACAATCGCGTGCGCAGCGATCAGCAGGTCATTCCCGCCGATCGGTGTTCCTGCAGCCTCAAGCCTGCTGCGGACGTCGCCGTACTGGCGGTCAGCAGGCACATCTAGCGAGATCACTTCCAGCGCCCCCAGGACCTGTTCAAGCTGAGCTGTGAGCCGGGCTGAAGCTTTCTTTGCTGCGCCGTAGCGTAGTTCGGCGGCAACGATCAGGCTCGTCGCAACAGCCGCTTCGCCGATGCTCGCGATCCTGGCTGCCGCGCGTCCTTGCGGGTTGCGGACAAGATCAGAGACGATGTTTGTATCAAGGAGGAAGCGGGTACTCACAGGTCAACCGGGGCCGCAAGCGGATCGGGAATCTCGGGGAAATCCTCGTCCAGCGGTTCCAGCGTTGCCAGCAGGGCGATCAGCGATTGCGGCGCAGCCGCCTCGATGATCAGGCGCGCGCCGTCGCGCCGCATCACGGCGTCCTCGCCCGGAAGCTCGAACTCCCGGGGGATTCGAACGGCCTGGTTGCGACCATTCCTGAAAATCTTCACGCGGCGTTCTGCAATCACAACGGACACTCCCTGTTGGCATATGCCTTAGCATATGCCGCTCAAACCGGCAAGGGGTTGAGGGCCTGTCTGGCTAGCCGTGCCACCTTACCTGAGGCAGCGGCGAAGACGCTGCGCCCGCATCAGGCTCCGTGCGCGCTCCGGGCGCGGGCAAGCACTTCCCAGGCATTTACAGGCGCCATAATAGGCTGGTCCTTTGCCGTCAGGATGTCGAGGAGTGCGGCGCGTTCTGGTTCACCGAAACAGATGGCCAGCACTGCCGAGGCATCCACGACCATCACCGGGGCAGCCCGTCTGGCCCGTAGAGATCATCGTCTGTGAGTACGGGCCCCGTCACGGCCAGCGCGTCGATCCGGGCGAGCACGTCCAGAACGCGCTGCTGCGCCGCGGCCTGAGCATCGCTTGCCTTGCCGGATCCTTCCTGAAGGCGGCGGCGGACGGCGTCGGCAACGACTTCTGTTATCGGCAGGCCAAGCCGGTCCGCCAGCGCACGGATATCGCGCACAACGTCGGGGTTACGTATCCGGATCGGTATGCCTGTCATGATGGAAACGAAGCTATCATGATCTGGTACTCACAAGAATAGCTGCGCCCGGCCTGATAGACCGCTATGTCGCGCTTCTCGATGCGACGAAGCTTGGCACGACGGTAAATGTCTTCATCCAGATCAGCCTGGAAAAACAGACCGAACAAATCCTTGATAGTTTTGAAAAAACGGTCGCATCTATCCCTGAAGTCATGGAATGCTACCTGATGAGCGGCGACTCCGACTACCTTTTGAAGGTGGTTGTCCGCGACACCGAGGACCTCAGGCATTTCATCGTCGACAAGCTGTCCAAGACGCCCGGGGTCAAGACGATCCGGTCCTCCTTTTCCCTGAAGCAGATCAAATACAGTACGGAGCTGCCGATCGGGCGATTGACCGATGCCCGCTAGAAACCGGTCCAGGGCCGCCCTCAAAACCCATCGGCACCTAAGTGTGGACTATTCAACTTCATCCAGATTGAAATGTTAGACCGCAAGCTACAGTGGCGCTTTGATCCCGCAGGGCGCTGACTAATATCAGCGCAGCCGGTGAATTCGGCGGGCTTTTCCAAGGCGATCAAGGATCAGAACATCATAAAGAGCCAGGCCCCGGCGCACTGGCCCGCGTCGTTGATCTCAGAACGCCTTACGCCCGGGTGGCCGGAAGCGGCGCCCCGCCGGCCAACAGGGTTGCAAGCGCAGGAGAATCTACCTAAAGTGACATCTATCGCGCTTCGGTTTCTGCGAAAGGATGACAGATTCTGCATGCCTGCCGAAACGCCGCGCCGGTCTGGCGCACCTGCCCGGCCGCCTGTCTATGCGCCTTCCGGGATGCAGCTCGACGAGAATGACCTCAAACTGCTTCATCTACTGCAGGAAGGCGCCGGGGAGCCGATCAGGACGCTGGATGAGCGGATCGCGCTACAGCACAATAGCACGCTTCACCGGATCAACCGTCTTGAGGATTCCGGCGCGATCCTCCGCTACATGGCCGATATCGAAGAGGGCATCTTCGGGACCTGGCTCTTTTACGGTGTGCAGATTACTTTGACTCAGGCGGACCGCGCCAATAGCAGCCGGCTGGAAGCAGCGATCAAGGCTGCGCCCGAAATCACCGAAGCGGCGGAACCGGTCGGTGTCTTTGACTGGACAGTGAGGATAACGCTGCAGAAGCCAGCGGACTGGGCGCAACTGCAGACGAATATCGATCCGTCTACGGACTTTATACAGACCGCGCACCTGCATCCTCTCGGACGGGTAAAAAAGCAGATGAGCCCCCACCTGCTGTTCATTGAGGAAACGGTATGACCATGCGGGTCCAGGTGCATGTTTTAATTGATAGCACGTGCGGCCTTCGGCGCGCCAAAGTGTTCGGGAGGCGAACATGAATGGCGACCGGCAGCCCGTTGAGGCAGACATGGTGGTCGGCGCAAACATTCGCAGGCTGCGCCGCGAACTTGGCCTGACGCTTCAGGAGTTCGCATGCCGGCTCGACATCCGCCACCAGCAACTCCAGAAATACGAGACAGGGAGCAACCGGGTCTCTGCCGGCGTTCTTTACGTGATGGCCCGTGCATTCAGCGTCCCCGTGGATGCACTGTTCGAAGGCGTTGATGACACACCAGGTTTGGACGAGCCAACGAAGGCGCTCAAGCTTGCGCGCATCAAATGCCGCATGCTCGTGGACCGCGCGTCATGCGCAACCGTACTGACCTCGATGGCGAAGGTACTTGGCGCAATGCAGGATACCGACTGATCCCTGCTGCGCGAATTTTATCAAGGCGTGCCTGCGCCGGATCCCGGTGTGCACCTGCGCCGCGGGCCGGGCGGTATCCGTCGTCAGGCATTTTGAGACTGAAGGCTGTCTGACTTAAGGAGAGTCTGGACCTTCTTAGTTTGAGTTAAGAAGCAGTGGTGGCGTGCTGCAAGCACCGTAGTTTCATCGTCCTCCTTTTGATCTTTTTGCGTTCGAGCAGGATTGTCTGGCACCGGCCGGTGTAGACATCGGCCGGGGTGAGATTTTTTCTGGCTCTCATGATAGCGCTGATGGTTGTCGTGTGCGACGAAGGCAGCGACCTGCGCTTCGAGATCTCCGGTCAGGAAGTAATTCTCCAGTAGCATCCGGTTATTCCGAGCCTTAACCGGGGCACCAGTGGGTCACGGGCATTTTTGTCTTTCAGGACACTCGACTTAACGCATTGTTTTTTGTGGTGCCGGCGACAGGACTCGAGCCCGTGCCCCCCCATTAGAAAGTTAGAAGCCGGAGGTTCGAATCCTCTCACTCCGACCATCTTTTCGCCCCCCTGCAAAAGTTCTCAATTTACTTGGAAAACCGGTATCCATGGATCGTCATGTCGATGGTCTCGCCCGGCGGCAGGGGCCGCCATGTTCCGCACCATCCGGGCGAACGGCAGCGCCAAAGCTCGGTCAGCGGAAACATAGGAATGGAATCCGGCGGAAAGCGCAGGTCCGGCGGCGTGCCGACCTGCTTGGCCCACTCGGCGACCGTCTTGCGCCGCACGACCAGGCGGTCGCTCCACCCATCAGTCAGGCTGCGGACCGACATGACCACCCGGCCAGGCCGGCGCTCGATGGTCCAGCGCACGCGGTGGCCAGCGAGATCCTTGTCGACCGACCGCATGCGAAAGCCACCTTCGCCATTGTGCAGATTGTATTCGAGGCGCCCGTCCATGTATTCAAAGTCGAATTCGTGGCCGCCTTCCCGGCTCCCCTCGGAATAAATCCAGAGCGGCGCATAAACGACACCAGGCCAGACCTCGGAAATCGTGGCTTCAACCACGTATTTTCCCTGCGTCCTGCGCCGGCGTTTTTCGCCCTCCCATTTTATCGCAGAGCCCCAGCTTTCATTCAGCCGCTGCACGATCGATCCGTCTGCCTGTGGCTCGACCGCCGCAAACCGGAACTCGAAGCCGACCGGAAACTTCAGCTTCTGATGACCCTCGATCGGGTGATACACCTGATCATAGTCACTGCGATCCACGGGCGACGGGGAGAATTTTGTAAGCTCGATGGGCTCTGGGCCCGCTGCGCACCCACAGAGGAGCGTGGCCAGTACAAGGATCGCCGGCAACAGGTTATGGCTCATGCTGCGCATTCTCACTCAGCCCCGCCGGCTCTGCTGGCCGCATCTTCCTGCAGCCAGCCTCACCGGTCTCTCGGGCAGGACGCCCAGGTTATTCTCGCAGCACAGCGCGCACAGCGTCAAGCGCTGCGTCCGCCTTGTCAACGTCGCTGCCGCCGGCCTGCGCCATGTCCGGCCGGCCACCACCGCCCGAGCTGCCCATGGCCGCTGCCGCAACTTTCACGAGGTCGATGGCAGAATGCATGCCCACCAGGTCCTTGGTGACGCCGACAGCGATACCCGCCTTGCCGCCTTCGATTCCGACGAACACGACCACGCCCGAGCCGATGCTGGCTTTCGCCTCCTCGACCAGCGGGCGCAGGTCCTTGCTGCCCACACCGTCGGCAATCCGCGCGATCAGGTTGACACCGTTGATGACTTCCGGACCCGAGCCTCCCCCGCCGCCGCCCATCGCGAGCTTGCGCTTGGCATCGTTGAGTTCCCGCTCAAGCGACTTGCGCTCATCCGACAACGCGGCCACGCGGCGCGGCAGGTCTTTCAGCGCAACTTTCAGGCTTTTCGCGACATCCGCCGCAATCTGCGCGCGGCCTTTGAGATAGCTCAGCGCCTCAGCGCCGGTCGCCGCCTCGATGCGGCGTACGCCGGCAGCGACACCGCCTTCCGAAACGATGGCGAACACGGCGATGTCGCCGGTGCGGGTCACGTGCGTGCCGCCGCAAAGCTCGACGGAGTAGGACCGTCCGCCTTCGCCGGGCTCGCCCATCGACAGCACACGGACTTCCTCTCCATACTTTTCGCCGAACAGAGCCAGCGCGCCGGCCTCGATAGCCTTCTCGGGGCTGGTCACCTTAATGCCGGTTTCGATGTTCGCCCGGATTTGCGCGTTGACTTCATCTTCCACCGCCTCGATTTCGGCCGGCGTCATCGGCGCCCCGTGCGAGAAGTCGAACCGGAACCGGTCGGCTTCCACGAGAGAGCCTTTCTGCGTGACATGAGCGCCGAGCACCTTGCGCAGCGCGGCATGCATCAGGTGGGTCGCCGAATGGTTCGCCATAACCTGCTTGCGGCGCACGGGGTCGACCTTCAGCTGCGCCTTCGCGCCCAGCTTCACCGTACCCGACACGAGTTCGCCGATATGCACATGCACATCACCGGCGCGCTTGTGCACATCGCGCACGATGAAGCGCGCGCCGCCCTCGAAGATAATCTCGCCGTGATCGCCTGCCTGCCCGCCGGATTCGGCATAGAAGGGCGTCGTGTCGAGCACGAGTTCGGCTTCGCCCGGCAACATTTCCTGCGCCAGCAGGCCGCCAGCAGCGATCGCCACCAGTCTGCCGTCGCCGGACGTGGCGCCGTATCCGGCAAATTTCGTCGCGCCGGTCCTGGCGCGGACATCGAACCAGATTTCCTCGGTCGCACGGTCACCGGAAGTGAATCCTGCGGCGCGGCTGGCGCCGCGCTGGACATCCAGCGCCGCCTCGAACCCGGCCACGTCGACATCGAGCCCGCGGCCGCGCAGGATGTCCTGCGTCAGGTCGAGCGGGAAGCCGTAGGTGTCCGACAGTTTGAACGCCACATCGCCCGGCAGCGCCGCGCCGGGCTTCAGCTCGGCAAGCGCCTTGTCGAGCAGCGAAAGGCCGTTGCCCAGCGTACGCTGGAACCGGGCCTCCTCCTGCTCAATGGCCGCTTCGATCGCGACCTGCGCGCGGCCGAGTTCCGGATAGGCCTTGCCCATCTCGGCGACCAGCGCGGGCACCAGCTTGTGCATGAGCGGTTCGCGTGCGCCGAGCATGTGGCCATGGCGCATGGCGCGCCGCATGATCCGGCGCAGCACATAGCCGCGCCCTTCGTTCGACGGCAGCACCCCATCTGCCACGAGGAAAGCTGAGGTACGAAGATGGTCGGCGATGACGCGGAAGGACGCTGCCTTGTCGCCGGCCGATTTCTGGCCATACACCTCCTCTTCGGCGTCGATCAGTGTGCGGAACAGGTCGATATCATAATTGTTGTGCTGGCCCTGCAGCACCGCTGCAATCCGCTCCAGGCCCATGCCGGTATCGATCGAAGGCTTCGGCAGGCGGGTGCGCTTGCCGCCTTCGTGCTGCTCGAACTGCATAAACACCAGGTTCCAGACTTCGATGAAACGGTCACCGTCCTGATCGGGACTTCCAGGCGGGCCGCCGGCCACCTTGTCGCCGTGGTCGAAGAAGATTTCCGAACAGGGGCCGCATGGGCCAGTATCGCCCATTGACCAGAAGTTGTCGCTGGTCGCGATCCGGATGATCCGCGAATCGTCAAAGCCGGCGACCTTCTTCCAGATCGAGGCGGCTTCCTCGTCCTCGGCATAGACGGTGACCAGCAGGCGCTTCGGGTCGAGCCCGTAATCCCTGGTGATCAGTTCCCAGGCGAGGCGGATCGCGTCATCCTTGAAATAGTCGCCGAAGGAAAAATTCCCCAGCATTTCGAAGAAGGTGTGATGGCGCGCGGTATAGCCGACATTGTCGAGGTCATTATGCTTGCCGCCGGCGCGCACGCATTTCTGCGACGTCGTGGCGCGCGGCGCAAACGGGGCTTCCACGCCGGTGAAGATGTTCTTGAACGGCACCATGCCTGCATTGACAAACAGCAGGGTCGGGTCGTTCTGCGGCACCAGCGGCGCCGATGGCCGTCGGGCATGACCGTTCTTCTCAAAAAAGCTGAGGAACGTCTCCCGGATCTCGTTAACGCCTTGCATCTGTCGCTTCTGTTCCTTGCCAATCACCAATCGTCCCCTCGCCCGCCTTAGCCGAGGCGCGCTATGGATTACAGAGGCGATATAAAGGCCCCTTTGCAGCACGCCAAGACAAGGCGCGCCGCAAAGGGGACTTCTTCCGGTCCGGAGATCGGTAGACCGGAAGATTGCCACAGCGGTCCAGCGTGGATTTACCGCGCAGACCGCGAGGGCATGCGGTTCCCCATGTTGCAAATGGAAAACCGCAATTTCATGTCCCTTCCAGACCCGCCGCGATCAACCTTCGGCGGCGTCCGGCGTCCCGTCCTCGTCCTCGGCATTCATACCGGCGGCGAGCAGTTCATCGGCGAGCAGGCCCGCATTACGGCGGATCGCATCCTCGATCTCGTTGGCGATCGGGATGTTGTCCTTCAGGAACTGGCGGGCCTTTTCACGGCCCTGCCCGATGCGTTCGCCATTGTAAGAGTACCAGGACCCCGACTTCTCGACGACGTTGGCCTTGACGCCGAGATCGACGAGTTCGCCGGTCTTGGAGATGCCTTCGCCATAGAGAATGTCGAACTCGACCTGGCGGAACGGCGGGGCGACCTTGTTCTTGACGACCTTGACGCGCGTCTGGTTGCCGATCACGTCCTCGCGTTCCTTGATCTGGCCGATGCGGCGGATATCAAGACGGACAGAGGCGTAGAATTTCAAGGCATTACCACCGGTTGTCGTCTCCGGATTGCCGAACATCACGCCGATCTTCATGCGGATCTGGTTGATGAAGATCACCATGCACTTTGACTTGGAGATCGACCCCGTCAGCTTGCGCAGGGCCTGGCTCATCAGGCGCGCCTGGGCGCCGGGGAGCTGGTCGCCCATCTCGCCTTCGAGTTCGGCGCGCGGCGTCAAGGCCGCTACCGAGTCGACCACCAGCAGGTCAACCGCGCCGGAACGTACCAGCGTATCGGCAATCTCAAGCGCCTGTTCGCCCGAATCGGGCTGCGAAATCAGAAGGTCATCAAGATCGACGCCAAGCTTACCGGCATAGACCGGATCGAGTGCGTGCTCGGCGTCAATGAAGGCGCAGACGCCACCGTTCTTCTGCGCTTCGGCGACGCAATGCAGCGCCAGCGTCGTCTTGCCCGAGCTTTCCGGCCCGAAAATCTCGATGATCCTGCCTTTCGGAAGCCCGCCGATGCCCAGCGCGATGTCGAGGCCGAGCGAGCCGGTCGAAACCGCCTCAATATCCATCGATTTCTTGTCGCCAAGGCGCATCACGGAGCCCTTGCCGAAGGAGCGCTCGATGTTTCCGAGCGCCGTTTCGAGGGCTTTTTGCTTGTCCACGCCGGTTTCCTTCTGCACGAGGGCGAGTGCGGGTTTGCTCATAAGTCGTCTCCTTAGGTCTACCATGGGGACCGGTTTGGCAAGGCCCCCGATTGCCGTGCTGAGACATCATGTACGCTATTTGTTCCAGAGAACAAAGCAGAAACTTTCTGCAGGGGCAGCTTTCCTTTCCATTCCGTCTCGGGCATAGAAACAGCCATGCTCACACGGTCCGGAAATTCCGGCGGGGAAGCCCGCCTTCGCTATGGCGACAATGATTACGACATCCTCACTCCCGGCAGTTTTGTCAGTTGCGCCGTGACCGGTAGACCGATTCCATTGAGCGCAGTGCGCTATTGGAGCGTTGACCTTCAGGAAGCCTATTGGGATGCCGAAGCGGCTGCCCAGCGCCTGACCTATTCGAAGTGATGCCCGTCAGGCAGAGGCGCGCGCCGCAGGATTGAGCTGCCAGACGCGCAGGTTAAGCGCCGACGCGATCGTGACCCACGCCAGGTACGGCGCCAGCATCCCGGCCGCGGCCGCATTAATCGGCGCAAACGCCGCCATCACCGCGGCAATCGACAGCCAGAGCATCACCACGATCAAGAAGCCCAGCCCCATCCGGCGCAGTCCGAAGAATACGCCCGACCAGCTGGCATTGATCAAGAGGCTCACACCATACAGCACCAAGGCGCCCGTCGCCTGTGCCCCGCCGGTCAGCCAGACCATCCAGCCCGCCGCCGCGTTCAGCACGAACAGCACCGACCAGGTCACCGGAAAGGCCCAGTTCGGCGGCGTCCAGGGCGGCTTGGAGAGTGCCGCATACCAGGCGCCCGGCCGGAAGATCGCCCCACTTGAGGCGGCAGCGAGATTGGCGAGCACGAATAGCGCCAGCACGAGCAGGTTTCCGGATGTGAACATGAACGGGGCGTCCTGCGATCTGACTTGCCGCGCCTATATGGGGTCGCACAGGCCCAGAACGAAGCGCTCCGGCAGCTGATCGCCCGTTCAGTTGTTCAGCGCCGCCAATCCGTGCGCCACACGACCTCCTGCGCCCCCACCAGCCGCGCCAGCCGCCCAAGCTCCGCCTCCAGCTTCGCCTGCCGCGCATCGCTCCATTTAACGCCCGGATCCCGCCACAGCTGGTGCACACTGATCTCGCCCGCTTTGCGGTCTGACGTCACTTCTATGCGCCCCACGAACCGGTCGCCTTCCAGCAGCGGATAGACGTAATAGCCCCACTGGCGCTTGGCCTCCGGCACGAAGATCTCGACCCGGTAGTCAAAGCCGAACAGGCGCTTCAGGCGATTGCGGTCGCGGATCACCGGATCGAACGGATTGAGGATGCGCAGGCGCGGCCCCGGCGCGGAGACTGAGGCAAGGCGCGTCTCGATATCTGGCAGCGCCAGCGCCGCGCTCCACTCGCCGCGCGCCGACTCGATCTCCACCGTCACCAGCTTGCGCGCCTTCGCCGCTGCCCAGGCTTTCACTTCGTCCAGATCCACCGCCGCCCAGAAACGCTGGATGTCGCCCTGCGTGCCGAACGCGAGCCTTGCCAGCGCCTCGCGGCACAGCCAGTCGACCTGCGCCGCGTCGGTATGCTCAGCCGCGCGGTGATGGTCTGGAATCACGCGCTCGGTCAGATCATAGAACTTGGTGAAGCCGTCGCGGTGCGAGGTCGAGAGCTCACCGGCATACCACATGTAATCCAGAGCCAGCTTGTGCGGCGGGCGGCGCCACATCTCGCGCTTGCCCATAATTTTGGTATCGAACGCCTTGGTGCTGAGCGGTCCTTCCGCTTCGATCCGTGCACGGATGGCGGCGCGCCCGTTCTCGTCCAGCATGCCGCGGTGCCATTCCCAGCCGCGCACCTTCTCCTCCATCCGGCGGAACTGGCGCCGCCACATCGGATAGAAGTCGATCGGGATCAGCGAGGCATCATGCGTGAAATGCTCAAACACGTGCCGGTCACGCGCGAGGCATGTGTGCAGCATCGGTTCGCGGTAGTTCTGGTTGCGGCTCCACAGGATATGATCATGCGCGCGCGCCATCACCCGGATCGTATCCAGCTGCACGAAGCCGAGTTTCCGGATCGTCCCGGGCAAGTCCACCGGCCCCGTCGGCGGCGCCGACAGGCCCTGCGCCTCCAGCCACAGCCGCCGCGCGTCCCGGTTGGCAATTCTAAGTGCCATTCCCGCCCCTGCCCATCCCGCTGTCAGCTGCTGGCCAACCCCGCAACTGCGTCAGTTTGCGGTGCCGGGCAAGGCAGGCGGCGGCGCCAGCTGGTCGTCGATGGCGGACTTGACCGGCTCGGGAAAATCGTCCGCAAGGCCGACGCAGTCACGCCGGAAGCCGGCTTCGGCTGAGCCCACGCTGTCCGGAGTCTTCGGATCGCTCGTGAGCGAGACGTCCCAGTCGAACTGGCAGGCGCGCGAGGCAAAGCTGCGCGTGCAGACCGCCATCGGCTCCGGATAGTCCTCGTGCGCCTCGCCATAAGTGCATTCATAGCCTGCCTCGGCCAGCTGCGCGAGCGTGGCCGCACGGCCTTCGCGGTGCGCAATCCGGCTGAAGCCGGTCTCCATCGCGGCCATGAGGTCGGCGCCGGGCTCGAGCTGCCAGACATGCTGCTGGTGCAGCTCTGTCACCGTCTTCGGCCCGGCCGCCTCGTGCGCGCAGGCCCCAAGCCCCGCCGCCAGGACCAGAAACAGAAATCGCTTCATGTGTGTCTCCCCGCTAACGTTCCAGAATCGTCTGCGATTGCGGCGCAATCATGGAACTCCATCAGGGCATAAGCAACGTCGCCCCGGTCGTCGTTCCGCTTTCCAGCGCCCGGTGCGCCTCGGCGGCATCCTTCAGCGAAAAGCGCTGACCGATGTCGGCGCTCAGCACGCCCTTTTCAATCAGGCTGAACAGGCGCCTGGAGGCGCGCGCCAGAGACTCCGGCGTGTCCGTGAAATTGAACAGCGTCGGCCGCGTCATCACCAGCGAGCCGCCCGCCGCAAGGCGTCCCGGCGGGATCGGGTCGGCCGCGCCAGACGCGTTGCCATAGGTGATGAACCAGCCGCGCGGACGCAGGCTTGAGAGTGAGGTTTCCGCCGAGATCTTGCCGACGCTGTCATAGACGACATCGACTCCCTTTCCATTCGTCAGCGCACGGACCTGTTTCGTCACGTCGTCATATCCGACCACCACCTCATCCGCGCCGAGCGCCTTGGCCCGCTCGGCCTTCGCTGCGCTGGAGGTGACCGCAATCACCCGCGCGCCGAGATGTTTCGCCCAAGGCGTCAGCAATGAGCCGACCCCGCCGACCGGCGCCCAGACCAGCGCCGTCTCGCCTTTCTGCAGCGGCCGGATTTCCTCCAGCAGCATCCAGGCCGTCATGCCCTTCAGCAGGACCGCCGCGGCCTCCTCGTCGCTTATCCCGGCGGGCAGCGGCACAACGCCCGCCGCCGGCCCGGTATAGTGCGTCGCGTAAGTGCCGCGCCCGGTATAGGCGACCCGGTCGCCCGGCTCTACATGCACCACGCCCTCGCCGACCTCGTCGATCACGCCGGCACCTTCAGACCCCGGAACAAACGGCAGCGGCATCCTGTAGAGGCCCGTGCGGTGATAGGTGTCGATGAAGTTCACTCCCACCGCCGTCTGACGCACCAGCACCTCGCCCGGCCCCGGCGCGCGTGGCGGCGCAGTTTCCACCTGCAAGACCTCTGGCCCGCCGGTCTGGTGCAGGCGAATGGCGTAGGCGTTTGGAAGGGTCATTGTTCAGGCTCCCGTAAACTTCGCCGGCCGCTTCTCAAGGAAGGCCGCTACGCCTTCCCTGTGGTCGGCCGACTTGAAGCAGGCCGACAGCGCCGTAACGTGCGCTTTCATATGCTCCGGCAGATCGCGCGCAAGGCCTTCATAGACCAGAGCCTTCATGTGGCGGATCGAGAAGGGCGAGGAATTGAGATACCGCCGCGCCTCGGCGAGGGCCGCGTCCATCAGCGCTTCCGGCGCCACCACCTCATTGGCATAGCCGATTTCTTTCGCCTCCGCCGCCTCGAGGAAGCCTCCGGAATAGAGGAGGCGCAGCGCCCGCGAATGCCCGATCAGGCGCGGCAGGATCCAGCTGCCGGCCCCGGTGTCCGGCACAAGGCCCCGGTGCGCAAAGTTCCAGGCGAACCGCGCCCGGTTCGTGACGATGCGCACATCGCACTGGCTGGAAAACTCCGCCCCCATGCCGACCGCATAGCCGTCAATCGCGCCGATCACCGGTTTCGGACACGCCACCAACGGCCACCAGACATCGCCCTCGTGCGCCTCGCCGCGCACCCCGCGCGTCTCGCCCGGAATGGTCGACAGGTCCGCAAGATCCGTGCCCGCGCAGAACGCCCCGCCCGATCCGGTCACGATCAGCACACGGACACTGTCATCAACCGATACTTCGCGCACCTTCTCGATGAACGCGAACAGCATCGCATAAGTCATCGCATTGCGTTTTTCCGCCCGGTCGATCGTCAGGATCGCAATGCCGTCAGCGGTCTTCTCAAGCTTGATATGATGCGCCGTCATGTTTTCTCCGTCCCTTAGCCCCTCGCCCTGCTTACGGGGAGATGCGTCAAAATCTTTCCAGTCCCAGGCGACAGGCGTGGCTCAATGCACCTTCACCCTCGCTTCCGCCGTCTTCCGCGTCCGGATATTAAGCAATTCCACGCCCAGCGAGAAGGCAATTGCGAAGTAGAGATAGCCACGCGGAATGTGGAAGCCGAGCCCGTCCGCCACCAGCGCCACACCTACCAGCAGGATAAACGCAAGCGCCAGCATCTTCGTCGTCGGATGCTGCGCAATGAACTTCGACAGCGGATCCGCCGCGACCGCCATGACGATCGTCGACAACACCACTGCCGCCACCATTATCACCAGCACATCGGTCATACCGATCGCGGTGATAACAGAGTCCAGCGAGAAGACTATGTTGATGACGAACAGCTGCAAGATAACGCTGGAGAAGGTCGACTTAACCTTCGAATCCTCCTGGTGCGTACCCTCCACAGAGGCATGAATTTCCTGGGTACCCTTCCAAAGCAGGAACAGCCCGCCCGCCAGCAGGATCAGGTCCTTGATGGTCACTTCGCCGATGTGTTCCGCCGCCAGCCTGTCCCCGCCCGCGATCATGAGGGCAGCATCCGGCGGCACATGAAAAAGCGAGTGCCGGTCCAGCTGGATGATCCAGAAGATCAGGCCCAGCATTATAACGCGCAGGGCCATCGCGCCCCAGATGCCGATCCGCTGCGCCTGCCTGCGCTGCTTGCCTTCCAGCTTGCTCGTGGCAATCGAGATGAACAGGATGTTATCAATCCCCAGCACGATCTCGAGGAAGGTCAGGGTCGCGAGGCTGCCCCAGAAAACCGGGGTCATCAGCATTTCGGTCATGAGACGCGCCTCTTCGATCCGGGTGGACAGGGCAACTGAACCCTGCGCCGCAATTTTGGGCAAGGCTTTCCCTTCGGGAGCGCCTTGCGCGCGGGCCTGCCCTGCCGCAGCATCCGGATATCCACGGGAGAGCCCCATGCCAGATATCCGGCCAGAATTCCGCACCCTAGACGCCGGCGCCGCCCGGATTCGCGTGGCCATTGAAGGCACTGGCCCGCTTGTGCTGATGGTCCACGGTTTCCCTGAAAGCTGGTACTCCTGGCGCCACCAGGTCAGCCCCATCGCCGCTGCGGGTTTTACGGCCGCCGCGATGGACGTGCGCGGATATGGCGGCTCGACCCGCTTTCCCGAGGTCGCGGACTACCGGATGGAAGCCCTCATGGCCGACATCCTCGGCGTCGGCGCGGCGCTTTCCCCGGGGGTTCCGTTCACCCTCATCGGCCATGACTGGGGCGCCCCGCAGGTCTGGAACACGGCCCTCCTGCACCCGGACCGGATCGCCGCCGTCGCCGCCCTCTCCGTGCCATTCTTCGGCGCCCCGGAATTCTCCTTCGACGATGTCATCAGGCGCGTCTTCGACGAGCGTGACCGCTTCTTCTACCAGTCCTATTTCCGTACCCCGGGCCTGGCTGAAGCCGCCCTGGAAGCTGATCTCAAGCGCTTCCTGAAAGGCTTCTACTATTCGATTTCAGGCGACGCTAAGGACGGGGACTGGAAGATGGGCCTTAGTTCCAGCGCGACGCTGATGGACACGCTGACCGTGCCGGACGTCATGCCTTATTGGATGACGGATGCCGATCTTTCATACTACGAAGCGGAATTCAAACGCTCCGGCCTCTTCGGCCCGATCAGCCGCTACCGCAATCATACGCGGGATTTCGACTTCCTCTCTCCCTTCCGGAGGCGGACGATCACCCAGCCCGCCTGTTTCATCGCCGGCGATAAGGACCCCGCCTACAATGGCTTCGGCATGGTCGACGACCCCATCGGCAAGATGCGCCCCGCTGTCCCGAATCTTGAGACAGCCGTCGTGCTACCCGGCTGCGGCCACTGGACCCAGCAGGAACGCCCTGCCCAGGTTAACGCTGCGCTTGTGCCGTGGCTTGTAAGCCTGAAGGGGCGGGCGGTCTGAGTTTCGCCCTCAGTGTTTTCATTTTGATTGAACTATGCTTATCTCACCCCTCTCAGCAGGAGATTGCGACCCATGATCCGCGCCCTCACGGCCGCCGCCCTTCTCGCCTCAATCGGGCTCGCCGCTTCGGCCGATGAAGTCTGGTCCCTGCCGAGCGGCAACCAGATCGTGTATGAGCGCGACGCAGGTGCGACGGCCATCCTCAGCTACAAGCCGGAAGTGGGCCTTGAAGCGGGCTATATCTTCGTTCCAGGCCTTGGCGGGTATTATAGTGGCCGCGGCGCCTACCAGGGCTACTGGGTTGAAGCGGCCGATGCCGGTCCCGTCTGCGCCGCCAGCCTCGTAGATGCCGAAGGCAAGACCTGGCAACGCTGGGGCATCGCCGAAGTGAAGTTCCAGAAGCCGGATTTTCCGTCCAAGATCACGTTGAAGCGCGGCGACTGCTTCGGAGCCGCCAAACAGAAGATCACCGCCAAGCCTGTTGTCGGCGCCGGCATTCAATAGTCCGCAGGCGGACTATATTCATCAAAGTGCGGTCACCCCCCGCGAAGGCGCGGGTTTCGTACGGCGAGGATGCGGCCTGATTCCAGTCTGCGCGGGGACGACTGGATACAGCCTAACGCGTTTGCCCGCCATCGACCGCTATCACAGCGCCATTGATGAAGCTCGCCCGCTCGGACAGGAGAAACGCCGCCGTATCCCCGATCTCCTGCGGCGTGCCGAACCGTTTCATCGGCACTTCGCGCTTGATCCAGCGCCACCAGTTTTCGGCGCGCGGACCAGTTGATTGCTTCTCCCAATTGTTCCCGGCAAAGATGATATTGCCGGGCGCGATCGTGTTGACGCGGACTTTCGTATCGAACGCAAACCGGGCGACACTGGTGGAGAGATGGTTCACCGCCGCTTTCGTTGCGCCATAGTCGAGCGGAGTGCCGAGCGCGCCGAGCCCGGCAATCGAGCTGATGAACAGGAAACTGCCGCCGCCATGCTTCGCCATGCGCGGGATGGCGCCGCGCGCCAGACGGAAGGCCGAATTCAGGTTCTGGTCGAGCCCCGCCTGCCATTCGTCATCACTCACCTCCAGGCCCAGCGGCGAGGGCGACAGCCCCACATTCGCCACCGCCCCGGTGATCGGCCCGAACTCCGCCTCGCATCTGGCGAGCGCTTCCTCGATCGGCGCCGTCTGGGTCAGGTCGCCCGCAAAGCTCCACACCTTGTCTGCGCCGAAGCGCCTCGCAAAATCCGCCTTCGTCTCCGCCAGCGCCTCTGCCCCCCGCGCCGTCAGCGCCACCTTCGCGCCCTCGCCCAGCAAGCTCTCGGCAATCCCGTAGCCAATGCCCCGGCTCGCGCCGGCGATGAAGATCACCTTGTCCTTCAACCCGAAATCCATCTGCGTCTCCTCCATGTTTCCGGCATGCTGTATTAGCAGCCCCCGAAAGACCAGCCCTCACCCGGCGGGAAGCGGCGTGCCCGAAATGCAAGCGCCACATATTCATGCAACAGAGTCAGACTTCAACGCAGGCCTGCTGATGCGCCCCCCCCTTATTCGCCGCCCTGCTCGGCTTCGCATTGTTCGGCGGATGCGCCACACCACCTGCGCCGCAGCCCGCAGGCCAGAGTGTGCTCGTCATCGCCCAACGCGGCGCCGGGGGGGGAGCGTCCCGAACACACACTGGAGGCCTGCCAGCTCACGATCGCCCAGGGCGCAGACTTCATCGAACCGGAGCTGGTCATGAACTCCGACGGCGTATTGATGGCCCGCCATGATCCCCGGCTGTCGGATTCCACCGATGTCGCCGCCCGGCCCGAATTTGCAGGCCGCCGCCGGACCCTTATGGGTCCCGAAGGCGAAACCCTGACCGACTGGTGGACGTTCGACTTCACTGCTGCAGAGCTTAAGGCACTCCGCGCCCGACAGGTCCGGGCGGGCAGACCGAAGGCCCATGACGGACTTCACGAAATCCCGGACTTCGGCGAGCTCAGCGCCCTTGCAAAAGCCGAGGGCACCGCCCGTAACCGCGTGGCCGGTCTTTATCCTGAAACGAAATGGCTCCTCGAACATGCCGCTGCAGGGCTCGAC
This sequence comes from Hyphomonas sp., assembly GCA_016124495.1. Taxonomy (GTDB): domain Bacteria; phylum Pseudomonadota; class Alphaproteobacteria; order Caulobacterales; family Hyphomonadaceae; genus Hyphomonas. The sequence continues at coordinate 19,984 of WGNP01000003.1, forward strand.
ATCGCGGCGGCTATTTCCGCTGCCATGACCGCAGCCGGACGGGACAAGGCGGACTCGCCGGTTTTCGTCCGGAGTTCCGATCACCTGATCCTGAAGACGCTCCGTAGGCGGATCGGCACGCGCCTTGTCCAGCCTGTCTGTCCAGAAGGCTGGCAGACCGGCGCGCCAGCCACCATTCCGCTGGATGAGATCGCAGGCTGAGCTCAGGGAGTCGGGGCCTACAAGTCACTTCTGATCGACCCGTTGACCGGCGCCAATGGCGTCTTTACGGACTATCCCGCAACAGCGCGCCGGGCTTTGGATAATTGCTGATGTTCGCCGGCCTGAAGGCGGCCAAGGCGGGCATCTGACAGGGCCAGCTACCGGGCCTTCGGGAAACTTCAGAGCAGCGCAATGCGTTCGCGCTGCTCCGGATCCGGATAGGGCCGGTAGAGACCGACTTCCATGGATCCGATCAGGCTGTGCATGAATTCGTAGCGGCGGGTATGCTCATCATCCATTTTCGACAGTTCGCTGAACGCCTTTTCCAGCGCGCTCATGCTCTCGACTTCGATCTCGATCAGGAAGTCGGTATGCTGTCCTGAGGCGAGCCCGAACTTGCGGCGCAGCAGGCGCCAGTCGGTGATAATCTTCTCGGATTTCAGGTGTCCGAGCCAGGCGTCCGCGGCCGCTGCGAACTGGAGCGCCCGGTCCCCGCTCTTGAGCTCCACCATACAATGATAAAGGTTCATGTCGTCTGTCCTGGGGCCGCTTCTCTAAAGGCGATCGTATGAGATCGTTATTGAGAAACCCTTAGTCCTGACCCTGACTTTTCCGGGCCACTGTCAACGGTGTAGTCACTGGCCAAGCGGCGCGATTCCCTGTTAACCATGCCGGATGCAGTACCAGACCTTCACCTGCGGCGTCGATGAAGCTGGCCGGGGCCCCTGGGCCGGGCCAGTCACCGCGGCTGCCGTGATCCTCGATCCCGCATGCCCCATTACGGGCCTCACCGATTCCAAAAAGCTCACCGAAGCTGCCCGCGACCGTCTCGCCCCTGAAATCCGCGAACGCGCCCTCGCCTGGGCCATTGCCGAAGCCAGCCCTGAAGAAATCGACCGCCTCAACATACGCGAGGCCACCTTCCTCGCCATGACGCGCGCCATCGCTGGCCTCGCCCGCGCGCCGGCCCATATCCTGATCGACGGCAACGCCCTGCCGAAAAACCTGCCCGCCCCCGCAACCGCGATCATCAAGGGCGACCTCACCGAGCCTGCGATCTCAGCCGCCTCGATCCTTGCGAAAACCCACCGCGACGCGCAGATGAACGCCTACTGCGCGCAGCACCCCGGCTACGGCTTCAGCCAGCACAAGGGATACGGCACCGCCGCCCATGCCGAAGCCCTCGCCCGCTTCGGCCCCTGCGCCCTCCACCGCCGCAGCTTTGCCCCCGTCCGCGTCCTGCTGGAAGGCTGAACAAGCCCCCCCACGTCAGGCTTTGCTCCCGCCCCGTCAGGGGTTACGATACGGGTTTGAGGAACATGCCCATGACTTACGATCTGATCATCGTCGGCGGCGGGATTGGCGGCTGCGCACTGGCCACTGTCATGGCCCGCGCCGGACGCAAAGTTCTGCTTCTCGAGAAATCCGAGCACTACGAAGACCGTGTGCGCGGCGAATGGATCGCCCCCTGGGGCGTCACCGAAACCAGGCGCCTCGGCCTCTACGACCTCCTGATGTCCGCCGGCGGCCACCACATCACCGACCATGTCACCTATGACGAAAGCCTCGCGCCCGCGGTGTGCGAGGCCGCCCCGCTCCCCCTCGGCATCTTCGCCGCCGATGTGCCCGGCCCGCTCTGCCTCGGCCACCCGCATCATTGCCAGACACTTTACGACGCCGCCGCCGCCGCCGGCGCAGAAACCCTCCGTCCTGTGACGATCGATATCATCACGCTCGGGAACGCGCCGTCGGTCACCTTCTTCCACAATGGCGAGACGAAAACCGTCCAGGCCCACATCGTCGTCGGCGCCGAAGGCCGCCAGTCCGAAGTGCGCGCCGCCGCCGCCATCCCTCTGCACCAGGACAAACCCCACCACTGGTTCGCCGGCCTGCTCGTAGAGAATGTCAGGGACGTCGATCCCAAACGCCAGACCATCGGCACCGAAGGCAATTTTGGCTTCCTCACCTTTCCCCAGGGTAATGGCCGCGTGCGCGTTTATGGCGGCTATGCCCTCGAGGAGAAGGGCCGCTTCCACGGCGAAGGCGGCGCCAAGCGCTTCCTCGAAGCCTTCCGCATGACATGCGCCCCGCAAAACGCCGCCCTCGCCGAAGGCACGCCCGCAGGCCCGCTCTTCTCCTATTTCAACAATGACAGCTGGACCGATGAACCCTTCAGCGAAGGCTGCGTCCTCATCGGCGACGCCGCCGGCTGGAACGACCCGATCAACGGCCTCGGTCTCTCGATCACCTACCGCGACGTGCGCATGGTCTCCGACATCCTGAAGGCAACCCCCGCAGGCCAGACTCCGAACTTCGCTCCGTATGCGGAAGAACGCGCCGAACGCATGCGGCGTCTGCGTTTCGCCGGGCAGCTGCAGGCCTCACTCGACATGGAATTCGGTGAGGCCGCCCGCGAACGCCGCCGCCAGTACCATGAACGCAAGGCTGCCGATCCAACCCTCGGAATGCACGGGGTCGCCATCATGGCTGGCCCCGAAGCCGCGCCCGCCGAAATCTTCACAGAGGCCCACCGCGCCCGCGTCCTGGGGCTCGCCCCCGCATGAGCGTCGATATCGAAACCTTCAACGCCGCCTGGCTCGCCGCCTGGAGCGCCAAGGATGTGGAGAAGCTCCTCAGCTTCTACTCGGCCGATACGGTCTACAAGGACGCCCAGACCGCCGCCGGCCTCACCGGCCACGCCCAGCTGCGCCCCTATCTCGAGGGCCTCTTCGCCTCCACCCCGAAGATGCTCTATACGCCGGACGAGACCTGGCCGATCCCCGGCGGCTTCTGCGGTCGCTGGTACTGCGCCGTCGGCGAGACTGGCGCCGACGCCGCCATGCGCGGCTTCGATCTCTGCCTCGTTCAGGATGGCAAGATCACCCTCAACGAAGTCTACGTCCACATGATGGCGTCAGCCTCCGGTTAATGCGCCCTTAACCGGATTTCGCCGATTCTCCCCGCGCCCGGCAATGTCGCGGGCAAGACGCGGTGGGTGACATGTTTCTCTTCGACTGGTTCCTTTTCGGCTGGCATGTCTGGCGCGGCGAGACCGGCCAGCGCTACCGCTTCAAGATCACGCTGACCCGCAAGGGCATCCCCGAAGGCAGCGGCATCTACATCTTCGTGCGCCGCCGTTTCGGCTTCTTCCTCTCGCCGCTCTATATTGGCAAGGCGACAGACTTCCGCTCCCGTCTCTTTGGCCACGAGCGCTGGTGGGAAGCCTGGTGGAAGCGCGGCGCCACTGAACGCCACGTCCTCGTCGTGCGCACCGCCGCCGACCGCGCCCGCATCGAGGAAGACCTGATCCGCCGCTACCAGCCGCGCATGAACGACATGCTCGTCCCTCGGGGCGAATTCGACCTGCCTTCGAACGCCAGGCTGCGTGCCGAATGGCGCTTCCGCCAATGGCTGCGCAACATCTTCCGCCTTCCGTTCGGCGGCGGCAACCGGATGGCCTGATGCAGGCCTACTCGCCTGACACGCGAGCGTGACCGGAAACACGCAGCGCGAGGAAAATCGCCTTCATGATCTTGTTATCTGCTTGAGAATTTTCCGTCACGGATATCCTTGGGGGTCAGGCGCACGTGCGCTTTAAAGCCAGTCCGGAGACTCCTACATGAAACCTACACGTACCTGGCGCGCCGCCATGGCGTCCTCTTGCGCCCTCGCTTTGATCGCCCCTTTCGCTCTCGCCCAGGAAGCTCCGTCTCAGGACGATGCGCTGAAACTAACCTCTGTGACGGTAACAGCCACCAAGCGCGAAGAGAACATCAAGGACGTCCCGGTCTCCCTCACCTCGCTCGATGAAACCGCGCTCGCGAAATACGGCCAGGCCGGCGAGGACATTCAGTTCCTCACCGCCCGCGTGCCCAGCCTGATCATCGAAACCTCTTTCGGCCGCATCTTTCCGCGTCCCTATATCCGCGGCCTCGGCAACACGGATTTCGACTTCAACGCCTCCCAGCCCGTCTCCTTCATCTATGACGAGATCGTCTATGAAAACCCGGTGCTGAAAGGCTTCCCAGTCTTCGACACCGCACGCGTCGAAGTCCTGCGTGGCCCGCAAGGCACGCTCTTCGGCCGCAACACGCCGGCCGGCGCCCTGAAATTCGAAAGCGTCAAACCGGGCGACGAACTCGACGCTTACGCCCGCGCCTCCTACGGCACGTTCGGCACGACCAATGTCGAAGGCGCCGTCGGCGGCCCGGTCTCCGATAAGGTCTCCCTGCGCCTCTCCGGCGTCTTCCAGCGCCGTGACGACTATATTGAAACCGCCCTGCCAACCGGCGGCGCCGATGCCGGCGGCTATGAAGACTTCGCCTGGCGCGCCCAGGCCAAGGTCGAAGTCACCGAGAACCTAACCTGGCTCGGCAACCTGCACGGCCGCACCCTCGATGGCGGCCAGGTCAGCTTCCAGGCCAACGCCTTCCAGACCGGCTCCGCCGGCCCCCGCCCCGGCTTTGACCGCGAAAAGAACTTCGCCGACGCCCAGGACGATGCGACCCTCGAAACAGACGCACTCGGCTTCACCTCGCGCGCCGACTGGGATCTTTCTGCTGCGACCCTGACCTATCTGTTCGGCTACGAAACCGTTGAGACCTTCTCGCGCGGCGACGTGGACGGCGGCGCCGGCGCAGGCTTCCTGCCCTCCGGCTCCACGCCGGGCTTCATCCCCTTCCCGGCCGAGTCCGCGGACGGTATCGACGACCACCAGCAGATCACGCATGAGCTTCGCCTCTCGAACGGTGAAGACGCAGACCTGCGCTGGACCGCCGGGCTCTACGCTTTCAATGAAGAGATCGACATCAGCTCGCGCAGCTACAATACGCTCGCCGGCGGCGCCGAGAACGGCACGGCCTTCCAGACCCAGAACACAGACTCGCTCGCGGTTTTCGGCAGCCTTGCCTATGACCTGACCGAGACCCTGACCGGCCAGGTTAGTCTTCGCTACACGGACGAAAGCAAGGACCTGACGGCTCGCCGTACCCTTTCGCCTTTCGGTGCACCAGCCATTGCCCCGCCAACGGTCAATGTAGGCGATGAGCAGCTCTCCTGGGATGCCTCGCTCACCTACGCGCTCAATGGTGAGACTAATGTCTATGGCCGCATCGCCCGCGGTTTCCGCGCGCCATCGATTCAGGGCCGCCTTGTCTTCGGTGACGCGATCACGACCGCCGATTCGGAAATCCTCGACAGCTATGAAGCCGGCCTGAAGACCACGCTTCTGGACGGCCGCCTCGACGCCAACCTCGCCGCCTACACCTACACGGTCGAGGACCTTCAGCTGACCGCCATCGGCGGCGCCGGCAACTTCAACCAGCTGCTCAATGCCGAGCAAGGCAAAGGCTACGGCTTTGAAGCCGACATCCGCGCCCTGCTCATGGAGGGTCTCGCGTTCAGCGCCGGCGTTTCCTACAACAATACGGAAATCGACGATGCCGGTCTCACAGTCGGCGTTTGCGGCGCGCCCTGCACCGTGCTCAACGCGATTGATCCCGTCACCGGAGGCGCCTTGATTGATGGCAACGCCTTCCCGCAGGCACCGGAATGGATCGGCAACTTTGCCTTCGACTATACCCGCGACTGGCGCGGCGGCGAAATCTTCGCCTCCACCGACTGGTCGTATCGTTCGGACTCGAACATCTTCCTGTACGAGTCGACCGAATTCACCGCCGAAGGCCGCTGGGAAGGCGGCGCCGCACTTGGCTATCGCAAGGGACCCTGGTCGGCGAAAGCCTTCGTCCGCAACCTGACCGACGAAATCGGCACCGTTTCGGCGATCGACTTCAACAACCTCACCGGTATCTTCAACCAGCCGCGCATCTACGGCATCGAACTCGGCTGGACGATGTAAACTGCTATGGCGGGCTTTCGCTATCGCGATAGCCCGCGATAACGCGCCGTCATCGCGCGATGAACAATGAGTAAGAATGAGAGCAAACCGTCATTGCGTATGCATCGATTGCATACGCAATGACGCCTCCTGGCGGCGGCGGGCACGGTCCGGAGTCCGGACTTGTACCTGCAGGAACCGCCCCACGCGGAAAATAAATTTCAACCGCACCAGGCCATTTTAAAGTAATTCTCTAATCCTTCCGCCACACCTCCGCCCACGGAGTTATACTCCGGGCATGATTACCCAGGAACGTTTCCAACCTCAAACCCTTCACCCCCGGTGATCGGGGGTTGTGGGGGATGAGGGGCTATCGGAGCTTCCCGCTCTTGCCCCGCCCTGCCCCGCATGGCAAATCCCGCGCATGCCCGATACACTTTCCACCACCCCCAGCCTCTATGCCGGAGCGCCCGATTCCGTCAGCTTCAAGAAGCTGCGCAAACGCCTCGTACGCGGCGCCCAGGAGGTCATCGACACCTACGGCCTGCTCGACCGGCGCGCCATCGAGGCGGGCGAAAAGCCGCGCCCGAAATGGCTCGTCTGCCTCTCCGGCGGCAAGGATTCCTACGGCCTCCTCGCCGTGCTCATGGATCTTCAATGGCAGGGCGCACTGCCGGTCGATCTGATCGCCTGCAATCTCGACCAGGGCCAGCCGGGCTTTCCCAAGCACGTGCTGCCGGAGTGGCTTGCACGCGTCGGCGTTCCTCACAGGATCATCACCGAGGACACCTATTCCATCGTCACCGAAAAGGTCGAAGCCGGCCGCACCTATTGCTCGATGTGCTCGCGCCTGCGCCGCGGCATCCTATACCGCGTGGCGCGCGAGGAAGGCTGCGAGGCAATCGTGCTCGGCCACCACCGGGACGACGCACTTGAGACCTTCATGATGAACCTGGTGCATGGCGGACGCCTCGCTGCTATGCCGCCGAAGCTGCTCAACGACGAAGGCGACGTGATGGTCCTGCGTCCCCTGATCACCTCCGCCGAGGCGGACCTCGTAAAATTCGCCGAGGCTATGGCCTTCCCGATCATTCCTTGCAATCTCTGCGGCAGCCAGGACGGCCTTCAGCGCGTCGCGATGAAACACCTGCTGGACGAGTGGGAGCGCAAAAAGCCGGGCGTGCGCCAGACCATGGCCCGCGCTCTCGCCAACGTGCGCCCGAGCCACCTGCACGACGGGCGCGTCTTCGGTTTCGCTACCCTCGGCCTCGGCGGCGCTGGTGAAGATGACCCGAACGTTCCGTTCTGATTACTTCAGTATACGGCCTTTCAGAAGCCGGTCCAAGACCAGCCAGACACCCGCAAGCGACAGAACCAGCGCGCCGAACGAGAAGAGCTTCATCCACCAGGACGAGATCGTCTCCCGGTTAGTCCAGTCCATAATGTGAAGTCCCCAGAACAGATCGAACGTGCGCCACCAGTCGGTGCGCACCGCCGCCACATCGCCGGCCTGCGGATCAATCCAGAACGTCGCCGTATCCTCGCCTTCGAACTCCGCGCGCCACATCGGACGCCCGGCCCCGCGCCCCGCTTCCGGCGGCGCCTCATCCACGAGCGTCAGGCCCGCAAGCGTGCCTTCGCCCGCCCAGGCTGCCTGCGCAACTCGGCGTGCATCTGCTTCGGACACCGGCGACAGCGGCTGGCCACTGGCATAGTCGAACATCACTTTGCCCGAATGCGTCTCCGCCTCCCAGACCGGCCGGCCGAGCCAGGGCTTCACCTTCAGCGCCATCACGGGTTCGCCCAACGTTGCAAGAATACCGCCCACCGGAGCGTCGCTGTCCGGCAGCCCGGCAAACATAGCATGCACCTCACTGCGCAGGTGATCGCCCCGCACCTCCTCGATCGGCCGAAGCGAGAAATAGAGGCCCGACGCGACCCAGAGCACAACCTGCGCGCCAACAATCAACCCCAGCACATTGTGCAGGCGCCGGAACAAATGCGTCAGCCGGTTCATGGGAAGCCCCTTCAATTACCGGAGAATCGATGCCGGAAATGATGCCGCGCCGCAAGCGCCAGCTTACTCTCCGCTCTCGAGCGTCAACGTGTACGGAATGAAAATCTCCAGCTCCAGCGGCCCGGAAGGCTGCGTGATAATCCGGCTCTCGAGCCCGGTTAAAGTCACCCTGGCGGGCGCAAAGCTGGCCTTCAGCGCTTTGACTTCACTCGCGATATCGGCGACAAGATCGGCCCGGTGCCTGGTCACATCGCGGGCGCCGATGAACTGGTCATCGCCGAGATAGGCTTCGGCGCGTCCTTGCACGTCGATGTCGCTGATGAATGCCTGCGCCCGCGCCATCAGGCGCTCGAAAGACTCGTCCGGTTTGGTATCAATGCTCAGCGTCAGCGTGAAGCGGCCGGTATTGTTATAGTCGGTCGTATAGACGTCCGTGAACAGAACAGTGTCGATATCCGCTGTCGACTGGCCGAGCGTGCCACCAGAGAGCTTGTATCCATCTGTCCTGGCCGCCTCGGCCTTCAGCCGGTTGAACATTGTCTCGAGTTCCTTTGTGCGCTCCGCGGTATCGCGCGAAGCACTCTGATAAGTCACGGCGACCATGACGAAATCCGCCGGGATCTGGCGGTAGACCGCCGGGGCGCTGCGGCGCTCAGCTTCCTCGACGCGGTTTGATGTCACCATCATCCGCTCCATGCCCTGTGCCAGCGCTGGCGCGACCGGAAAGGCGGTCAGCAGAGAAAGCGCAGCAAAAACAGACTTCAGACGCATGAGCAGGTCCTCCCTAATATAGCCTAAGCGTCTGCCTGTGCACGACTGGTGTCAATCCGCAGCTGCTTCCTTTAAGCGCCCGTTGACAGGCTTCGGGCGTTTATTTATTATTACCATTATGCCAAAAATTGTCGACCATGACGAACGCCGCCGCGCCCTTGCCCGCGCTGCCGCCGATGCTATCGCCGCGAGCGGACTTGATGGGGTGAAGCTGACGGACATTGCGCTGGCTGCGGGCGTCACGACCGGGGCCCTCGCGCACTATTTTACGGACAAGGATGCTGTCCTCGCTGCCGCACTTGAAGAAGTGTGCTCGCGCCTCCTGTCGCGGCTTGAAGCAGACAGCGGACGTATCAGGATCGAAGACATTGCCAATGCCCTGCCGCTCAACAAGGCCTCGATGAAGGACTGGCGCGTCTGGCTCGCCTACTGGGGGCGCGCACCCTTCTCGGCAAGCCTGAGATCCATTCACCAGCAATACTATCAGGAGATCGAAGACGCGCTCACCGCCGGAATCGCGAAGGGCTCGAAGACGCCGCGCCTTGTTGCGGCTGCGATCATTGCCGCCGTTGATGGGGTTGGAACGCGCGCCGCGCTCGAGCCTGAGGCATGGCCGCCGGAGCGCCAGCGCGCCCTTTTGTCTACCCTGCTGGGCCCGTTATTTGCTGGCCTCAAATTCAAACCTGCCTAGAGGAGGCCTGCCATGCCCAGTCTCAAGCATTTGCCTGCCACAGCCACACGTGACGACGTGCTGAAAATTCTGACTGAAGACGCCGCCGTCATCATCGACGGCCTGATGACGCCCGATCTGCTGAACCGTGTAAAGATGGAAATAATGCCTTTCGTCGAGGCTACCCCGCCCGGCCGGGATGACTTCACGGGCCGGCTGACAACCCGGACTGGCGCCCTGGTCGCGCGCTCGCCCGCCTGCCGGGACCTTGTGAGCGATCCGCTGATCAACGCCGCCACCGAAGCCTTCCTCGCGCCCTACTGCGACCGCTACCAGCTGCACCTGACCCAGGTGATCCGCATCAAGCCGGGACAGGGCGCGCAGGTGCTGCACCGCGACCGGCTCGCCTGGGGTGGTTACCTCCAGCGCAGCATCGAGCCGCAGCTGAACATGATCTGGGCCGTGACGGATTTCACCAAGGAAAATGGCGCGACCCGTGTCGTCCCCGGCAGCCATCTCTGGGAGGACGGACGCGGCGCACACGAGGAAGAGATCACCTATGCCGGGATGAAGGCAGGATCGGTGATCATCTATACCGGCTCTGTAATCCACTCCGGCGGCGCCAACGTGTCGGGCGCAGACCGCGTCGGTATCAACATCACTTATTCCCTGGGCTGGCTGCGACAGGAGGAAAACCAGTACCTGTCCTGCCCGCCGGAGATCGCCGCAACGCTGCCGGCGGATCTACAGCGCCTGATCGGCTATTCGATGGGCAGCTACGCCCTCGGCTATTTCTCCCCGCCACTTCCCCCCGGCATGGGGCCGGAAATCGTGCCGCCGGAAACGCTGTTTTCCGGCGAAGTGAAGGGTTGGGGGGATGATCTGTATGCGAAGGTTTCCCAGCGCGCCGCCATCGCATCCTGACACGCCAGAGCAGAGAGCAGGCATGCGAACCCGGACCGTCATTATGATACCGCGCGGCGCAGGACGCGTCTTTCTGGCCGCGGCGATCTGGACCGTCGCATCGTGCGCCTCCGCCCGCGACACCCGCGTCGAAACACAACACCTGGTACAGGAAACCATGCCGATGAGACCGGCCATGACCTATTTCGAAATTCCTGTCACCGACATGGACAGGGCCGTCCGGTTCTATACATCGGTATTCGGCGTGTCGCTGACCCGGGAAACCGTGGACGGCTACGATATGGCGCTCTTTCCGCCGGCTGAGGACGAAGCGGGCGCGAGCGGCGCGCTGGCCAAGGGCGATGTCTATGTTCCGTCGAAGACCGGAGCGATACTCTATTTCCATGTCGCCTCGATTGACGATGTCCTTACCCGGGCGACCGCGGCCGGCGCGGGAATACTCTATCCCAAGAAAGACATCGGCGATCTCGGTTATGTGGCCGAGATCGAAGACAGCGAAGGCAACCGGATAGCCCTGACGCAGCAGAAAACCTAAGGCAGCGCGCCTGAAAAGCAAAGCGCGCGGTGGTTTCCCACCGCGCGCCTTCCAAGCTCAATCCGCTCCCGGACTTACTTGCGCCAGATGGCGGCGAGCGCCGGATCTTCGACGCCGCCTTCATACTTGCGCAGCTCGTGACGGCCGACGACCATGTGGTGGACTTCGTCCGGGCCATCTGCGAGGCGCAGGGTGCGCTGGCTGGCATACATGCGGGCGAGCGGGGTCCATTGCGAGACACCGGTCGCGCCGTGGATCTGGATCGCCTGGTCGATGATCTGGCAGACGCGTTCCGGCACCATGGCTTTCACCATCGAGATCCAGATGCGGGCTTCCTTGTTGCCAAGGACGTCCATCGCTTTTGCAGCCTTGAGAACCATCATGCGCATCGCTTCAATCTCGATGCGCGCGCGGGAGATGATCTCCGTATTGCCGCCAAGTTTCGCCAGCGGCTTGCCGAAGGCTTCGCGGCTGAGGCCGCGGATGCACATCAGGTCGAGGGCGCGTTCGGCCTGCCCGATGGAGCGCATGCAGTGGTGGATACGGCCCGGGCCGAGGCGGAGCTGCGAAATCTCGAAGCCGCGCCCTTCGCCGAGTAGCATGTTTTCCTTCGGTACACGGACATTCTCGAAGCGCAGGTGCATGTGGCCGTGCGGCGCGTCAGGTTCGCCGAACACATGCATCGGGCCGACGATGGTGACACCCGGATGGGGCAGCGGCACGAGGACCTGGGACTGCTGGCGGTTGACGTCCGGGCCATTGTTCGAACGGCACATCACGATCATGATACGGCAGCGCGGATCGCCGGCGCCGGAAGCGTAATACTTCTCGCCATTCAGCACATACTCGTCGCCGACGAGCTCGCATTTCATCGAGACATTCTTGGCATCCGAGGATGCCATATGCGGCTCGGTCATCACGTAGGCGGAGCGGATCTTGCCTTCGAGCAGCGGCTTCAGCCACTTCTCTTTCTGCGCCGGGGTGCCGACGCGCTCCAGCACTTCCATGTTGCCGGTATCCGGCGCCGAGCAGTTCATCGTCTCGGAGGCCATCGGGTTCTTGCCGAGCTCGGCAGCGATATAGGCATAGTCGAGGTTCGACAGGCCTTCGCCGGTTTCGGCGTCGGGCAGGAAGAAGTTCCAGAGGCCCTGCTTCTTGGCTTCGTCCTTGGCCTTCTCAAGGCATTCGAGCTGGCCGGGAGCGTAGGTCCAGATGTTCGGATTGCCTTCGCCGAGGCGGTGGAACTCCACGCTCATAGGATTGACGACTTCAGTGATGAACTTCTTCACGTGCTCGTAGAGCGGCCGGACGGACTCCGACATGCGCAGATCGTTCAGATCGGCCTCGGCGTCGTGGGTGCGTTGTGTATCAGGCATGGGTGTTGTTCCTCTCCCAAGGTTCATGTTTTCGGCTGGTCTTCATCGGCAGGGTAACTGACGCGCCGGGGGGCGCGCAAATTCTTTCTGGCCCTCGCGCTGGCGAAGCAACCCGGCTAAGGCGCTGGGCATGAGTTGCGTTCCGGCCCTCGTGATCCTTGTCACCGTGCTGGTCACCGCGTTCATTTCCGGCATCTTCGGCATGGCTGGCGGTCTGATCCTGATCGGTGTGCTGGCGGCCCTGCTGCCGGTGGCGACTGCGATGGTCGTTCACGGCGCCGTACAGATGGTCTCCAACGGCTACCGGGCATTCCTCTGGCGCACATATATCGACTGGCGCGTCTCCCGCCGCTACGCGCTTGGCGCGCTGGCGGGCTTTCTGGTCCTGCTGGTCATTGCCTGGCGCCCGGAGGCGCGCGCGGTCTACCTGTTCATGGGCCTCACCGCGATGCTCGTCTGGCTGCCGAAGGGCTGGCTCCGCCTGGACATACTCCAGCGAGGCCAGGCGGAACTGGCGGGTTTTACCGTACAGGCCCTGAATACGCTGGGGGGCGTTGCCGGCCCCCTGCTCGATATTTTTTTTGTCACGACTGAGATGGACCGGCGCGCGATCGTGGCCACCAAAGCGGTAACGCAGGTGCTCGCCCATCTCGTGAAGATCGTGTTCTGGAGCCTGCCGGTGATTGCCGCTGCGGGCGAGGCGGCCCTTCCGCCCGTCTGGTTTTTTGTCCTGGCGGTCCCGCTCTCGATGCTCGGCACGGCTCTCGGCGGCCAGCTGCTCGAGCGCATGAGTGATGTCGACTTCAAGCGGTCGATGAAATGGCTCGTCACCGCGATTGGCGCGGCGATGCTGCTGAAGGCGGCGGGATGGCTTTAGCACGGCGGTCATGCACGTTACTCCACTTCCCCAGCGCCCTCCTCTGCCCCAGTATCGACTATTCGGCAACTTTATCTTATGAAGCTCTCTCATCACCACTGGTGATGAAGGGAATTTACCATAGATGAACCTGCGCAGTCTCGACCTGAACCTTCTGCCGGTATTGGAAGCCATCCATACCGAGCGCAGCCTGACCCGGGCGAGCGAGAGGCTGCACATCACGCAGCCCGCCGTCAGCAATGCGCTGGCCCGGCTGAGGCTGCATTTCGAGGACCCGCTGTTCGTGCGCGAGGGGCGCGGGGTGCAGCCGACCGCAATGGCCGAGGCGCTGATGCCAGCGGTACGCGAAGCGCTCGACCGGCTGCGGTCGGGACTGGAGCCCCGCTCGCAGTTCGACCCCGCCCGCTCGACGCGGGTGTTCAACATTTCAGCGCGTGATTCTTCGTCCTATATGCTGGTGCCGCCACTGGCGCGCAAGCTCGAGTCTGCCGCGCCCGGCCTGCGCATAGCGTGGAGCCAGATCGACCGGGCGGCGATCTCGACAGAGCTCGCATCCGGGCGCCTTGACCTCGCAATTGATGTACCCGATCTGCGCGGCCCGAACCTCGAGCGCGAGGTCCTGTTCTCGACGCCGTATGCCTGCATGCTGGCACCGGATCATCCGATGGCGGACAAGAAGCTGACAGCGGAGCGGTTCTTCGCGCTGCGCCACATCGCCGTCTCCAGCCGGCGTGAGGGGCGCAGCCTCGTCGAGGAAATGGCGCGCGCAGCCGGCGGGCGGATCACGCCGGCGCTGCGTTTGCCCAATCACCAGCCGGCGATCGAAGCCGTGCGCCGGACGCATCTCGCCCTCGTAGCACCGCGCCCGATGGCGGAAGCCTCCGGTCTCGCGGTCCGCGACCTGCCGATTCCCGCGCCGATGCTGGCGAGCGTGGCCTACTGGCGGCGGGAAAACTCAGAGGACCCCGCACTGATCTGGCTGCGCGGCGTGTTCGGTGAGATCGCGACTGGCATGTAAGGGCGCTGGTTCAGGCCCGCCGGTACTCCTCGTCCCGGGCCTGACCGATCCGGGTACGGACGGTTTCCGGATCATAGCCGAAAATTTCGAGCGCGATGCCAACGAGCTGCAGGCCGGACTCGATGGCTTCTGGAACGACATGGCTCGCGCCCGCGGCGGTGAGGCGGACCATGTGGTCGCCGTCATGCGCGCGGGCGAGGATAGTGATGTCGGGGCGCAGCTCCAGCGCGCAGCGTACCATCGATTCCGCCCGGTCGGGATCATCCACCGTGATGATCAGCATGGCGGCGCGCGCGATGCCGGTTGCATTCAGGAACTCGGCCCGGGCCGCGTCGCCGACATAGGCATGCACCCCGGCTTTGCGGGCCAGGCGGATCTTGTCGGGCTCGCGGTCAATGGCCACGATGGCAGCCTCTTCGTCGACGAGCAGACGCGCGATCGATTGGCCGACGCGGCCATAGCCTGCAAGGATGACATGATCTGTCAGGTGACCAAGGTCCATCATCGGCGGCAAGCCGTCCTCGGCTGGCTTGCGGGCTGCGAGGCGGCGGCCAAGCTGCCCGAGCAGCGGTGTCAGCAGCATCGAGAGACCCGCGACGGCGGAGGCAAAGGTTGCCGCGTCGGCGGGAATGGCATCTGCGGCGCGCGCGGCGGTCAGGACAACGAAGGCGAACTCGCCGGCAGGCGCGAGCAGGAGGGCCGCTTCGAGCGAAAGCGGATGATTGCCCGCAAACAGGCGGCAGGCGACATAGGCGATCAGCACCTTGACGGCCACCAGCGCGCTGAGCGCGGCGAGAATCCAGATAATCTGGTCCGCGATGAACGGCAGGTCGAGGCTCATGCCCACGGTCATGAAGAAGAGGCCGAGCAGCAGGCCCTTGAACGGCTCGAGGTCAACTTCAGTCTGGTGCTTGAACTCGGTCTCGCCGACGAGGAGACCCGCGAGGAACGCGCCGAGGGCGAGCGAGAGGCCGGCGCTGTAGGTAATGGCGGCGGCGCCCACGACGGTCAGCAGCGTCAGCGCCATCAGGAAGTCGCGCCCCCCGCTGGCGGCGGCGAGACGGAAGACGCGGCCGAGCAGGTAATGGCCGATAGCCCAGATCACGGCGATGGCAATCAGCCCGCGGATCAGCGCGTCGACCAGCACGCCGGCCATGTTGGCATCCGATTTCATGGCCGCGAAGCCGACAAAGATCAGGATAGGGGCAACCATGATGTCCTGGAAGAGCAGCACGCCGAGCGTGGCACGCCCGACTGGCTTTGCGGCGCGTTTGCTCTCGATCAGCACCTGCATGACGATGGCAGTGGACGATAGCGCCAGCGCGAGGCCGAGGATCATGGCAACCGGCAGGTCCAGCCCGAAGGCGAGGCCGACCCCGGCGATGGTGACGGCGCTCAGGATCGCCTGCCCGCCGCCTGCACCAACCACGACTTTCCGGAGTGCCCAGAGCTTGGCGAAGGAGAACTCGACGCCAAGCAGGAACAACAGGAACAGCACGCCGAGTTCGGCGAACGGCAGCGCGGCTTCCGGCGAGGAGATCGAGAAGAATTCGAGAACCGGCGTGTCCTGCGCGAGACGGCCGAGGGCGAACGGGCCGAGCGCAAGGCCGGCGACCATGAAAGCGATGACAGTCGGGATCTTGATGAAGCGCATCGCGGGCACCAGGATGCCGGTAGCGATGAGAAATACCAGCAGGTCCTTGATCAGGGTTGGGCTGGGGCCATGGCCGGAGGCAGCGTGATCGATGACCTGTTCCATGATGCGCCCCCTTTCTTGGGATATCTGATGCCTGACCTTAACGAGCACGGAGTGGGCTGACACCCCATCTTGTCACAAGAGGCAGGCTGTCCGCGAACGAATGACAGCAGCGCCTGATTTCAGATCAGGCGAAGCGGTCACTTTTTGCGGGTTGGGCAGCGGGCGTGCCGGAGTTCGTCTCGCCGAAATCGAGCAGGTCTCCCGGTTTGCAGTCGAGTGCCTCGCAGAGCTTCGCCAGCGTTTCAAAGCGCACACCCTTCACCTTGCCGGACTTCAGCAGCGAGAGATTGGCCTCGGTAATACCGATGGCCGTCGCCAGGTCCTTCGCCTTCATCTTGCGGCGGGCAAGCATGACATCCAGCGTGACGATGATATCGCGCGCCATCAGATGATCTGGTCGCTCTCGGACTTCAGGCGGATGCCTTCGGCCAGGACATGGCTGAGGCCGAGGATGGCGGCGCCCATAGCCGCGGTGCCGAGGGCGAGGTCATTGACATGCCATATGAAGCCGCGCCCGTCGCCGGTGGTCCAGCTGAGGACGGTCGGCACGATAAGGGAGCTGGCCGCAGCTGCCCAGATAAGGCCGCCCCCGGCATTGCGGAGAGCCTTCAGGTTGCGGGAGGAGAAGACCTCGCCCTCACCCGTACGGCTGAACAGGCCGGCGAAATCGCCCAGGACGCCGATGATGATCAGGGTGGGCGTGTTGACCAGCAGGGCGAGGAGGAAGGCTTGCAGCACGTCCATCCAATTGGCCTGCGGGACGACCACGGCGCCGACCTTGCCGGTGATGTCTGCGGCGACGGGACCGAGCATCATCACGATGAGGACAATGGCGGCGACTGACAGCCAGCTGGTGTCGCGCAGGGCGGAGGATTGAGCAGCTGCGGTTTCGGAGCGGGTCATGGGGGATCTCCCTTTTCAGGGGCCCAGATAGCTCTAAAATTATTGCATGACAATAATTTCTTTTCGTCTGATAGGGGCTTCGAGCGACTCAATCCGCCAAGGTCGGCTTGATGGCGTCGATCGCAGGCTGGCGGACGAGGATCTTGTTGCGCCAGTAGGCACTGTTGGCGATCGGCTTCAGGCGCTCGGCCTCGGCCATGGCAGCGGCGTGGACCTCGCCTGGCTCTACGACCATATCGAGCCAGCCGACGGGCACGGCCTCGTCCGGCGTGTAGAGGCGGGCCTGCACGAGGGCTTCGGTGAGGTACATGGGGTTTAGGCGGGCGCGGGGGAGCTCAACGCCGAAGCCGGGCAGCGTCATGCCGTTAATGGTTTCGTTGGCACCGATCTTGTAGGCGCCGCGCGCACCGATGCGTGTATCGGCGCCGAGCAGCAGGAAGGCACCCATGGCGATGGCATGGCCGGTGGCGGCGATGATTATCGGCTGTTTCGAAGTGAACAGGCGCAAGGCGAGCTTGCCGCCGCCATTGACGAGACGGCGCACGTCTTCCGGCGCCGAGGTCGCCAGGAACTTCAGATCGAAGCCGGCGGAAAAGCGCTCGGGCCGGCCGGTGAGGATGATCACGCTGGCGGACTTTTCCGCCTCGTCGAGGGCGGCGTTGACGGCGTCCAGCATGGTCAGGCTGATGGCATTGGCCTTGCCGTCATCCATGGTGATGAGGGCGATGTCGTTGTCGATCTTGAGAGTGGCGGTCATGGGGGGCTCCTGCAGCTTTGGGCGACTTGGACTGCGTGACACCGGGGAAAGCAAGGGCCCCCACCGCTCGCGCGGCGGGGGCCCTTGCGAAGAAATGGACGGTGAGGGTTTTGAGACCGGGAAATTTTCTGGAACCATGCACGGAGTACAGCTCCGTGGGCGGAGAGGTGGCGTAAGGACGCGCGACATACCTTGTAAGGGATTGAGGGGGGGGGATTTCATTTTTCGGGTGAAGTGGTGTTTGCAGGCGCAAGTCCAGTTCCTAACGGCTGCCAGCGGCGTTATTCCGATGCCAACAGTGCGTGTTTTCTACCGACTTCCTCTCATCCATTCTCATTTTTCATCTGGAGCCGGTTGGCTATCATTCCCGCGCAAGAGCTCCGCGTCCCGGATCTTCCCTCCGTTCCCGGAAGAAAGCGCGAAGCAGGTCTCCTGCCTCGGCGGAGCTGACGTCATCTTCTTCGACCTTAGGCCGCCAGTGGCAGGTTTTCTGCTCGAAGAAGCGTGGGCCGTGGAGGATGGCGCCGCCCTTGGGGTCGCTCGCGGCGAAGATGACCTTGCCGATGCGGGCGAAGCTGATGGCGCCGGCGCACATCGCGCAGGGCTCCAGCGTGACGTAGAGGTGCAGGCCGGTGAGGCGGTAATTGCCGAGCCTGGCTGCCGCCGAGCGCAGCGCGATGATCTCGGCATGGGCTGTGGGATCGTGCGCCATGACCGGCGCATTAGCCCCTTCGCCGACGATCTCGCCGGTGGCGGGGTCCACGATTACCGCGCCGACCGGCACTTCGCCCGCTGCTGCGGCGGCGCGGGCGAGTTCCAGGGCGCGGGACATTGGGCTGATCATGGCAGTTTGGAACCGTTCAAATCTTCAGCAGACCACCGTCTGCGAGGGGATGCCTGCGCGTTCGGGTCTGAGCCTGCAAGTCCTGCCAACCGAAATGCAGTGCGCCTCGCCCGTCGCTGAGCCAGCCAATCTTTCAAAAGACTCATCATTTGCCGGCGCTCCCTTGGTCGGAGAAATTCTTGCTGAACTTGAACGTAACCCAACAGAGCGTTGCCAAAAATCAAAGCTGATCTCAACGTGCTATATCTTCGCCGGTCGCGAGGAAGTCCCTCATCGCGGCCATGGCGCTTTCAGATTTCAGGACGGCGTAGAAGCCGTGCTGTTCTTCTCGGGTGCCGTCCACGAGGCCCCAGGTCAGCGCGCCGCGTACAAGGCGTTTGGCGTGAGCGAGGCCTTCGGCGCCGCGGGCTGACAGTTCGGCGGCGATAATGAGCGCTTCGCCGACAGCGTCTGCTGCGACGGCGTTCACAAGGCCGAGCGCGAGAGCGCCTTCCGCGTCGACCGTCTGCCCCCGGAGGATAAACTCGAGCGCCCTCGCCTCGCCGATCATACGCGGCAGGCGCTGCGTGCCGCCGCCGCCTGGGAAGATGCCGATGCGGGTTTCCGGCAGGCCGATCAGGGGCACCTGGTCGCAGGCGATGCGCAGGTCGCAGGCGAGCGCAAGCTCGAAGCCGCCGCCCATGCAGACGCCGTTGATTGCGGCAATAACAGGCTTGGGCGACTCAAAAACCGCGCGGATCATGTCGGCAAAGCCGCCGCGCTCGAATTCTTTGGGTGTCAACTGCCCGGCCCTCACCGCTTCGCCGACAGCAACGATTTCTGACACATCATAGTGGCGCACGAACACATCCTCCGTACCCGTCAGGACGAGGACGCGGATTGCGGGATCGGCGACCGCTGCCTGCACTGCTGCCAGCATCAGGCCAGTGCCCTCGGCGGTCATGTAATGGCGAGGCGGGTTGGCATAGCGGATGAGGCGCGTGGCGCCTTGGGTTTGGGTTGTGATTTCGGCCATAGTTTCCTCCAAGCAGCAAATTCAAACTGCGCCCTGGGACCGGGTAACGCAAGGCTGGACGGGGGCGGCTGCCATGCTAAAGCGCGGATGTAAGCCAGCCGGATCCACACTATGCGCATCATCGCCGGAACCCATAAAGGTCGCAACCTCATTGCCCCCAGGGGGATGGGCACACGGCCGACGAGCGACCGCACGCGGGAGAGCCTGTTCAACGTGATCGCGCATGCGGACTGGGCGCCGCCGATCGAGGGGGCGCGGGTGATCGACCTGTTTGCGGGCTCCGGCGCGCTGGGGCTGGAGGCAATAAGCCGGGGCGCGGCCTTCTGCCTGTTCGTGGAAACTGACCACGCGGCGCGCGGCGCCATCCGCGACAATATCGAGGCGCTCGGCCTGTTCGGCGCCACGCGCCTGCACCGGCGCTCGGCGACGGACCTCGGGCCGAAACCGGCGGGTGTCGGCGCGCCATTCACGCTGGCCTTCCTTGATCCGCCCTATCACAAGGGCCTGGTTCAGCCGGCGCTGGACTGCCTTTCGGGCGGCGGATGGCTGGCGGAGAATGCGCTGGTGGTGGCAGAAACGGGGGCGGACGAGATTCTGATGTTCGCCGGCTGGACGCTGATCGATGCGCGCGAGTATGGCGCGGCGCGGGTGAGCTTCCTCAACAGAAAGTAATCCGGCCGCGGATTCTGTTTGACTGGAGATTCTGGCTCCCCCTCCGTTTCCGATGGGGACGCACAGCATGAAGATGGATCGGAGAACCATTTTGGCTGGGGCCGTTGGCCTGCCGCTTGTGCTGGCGGCGCTGGGCGCGGCCTCTCCACTGGCGGGCCGCGTTTTCGTGTTTGATCCGCAGAAAGGTTTGGCAGAAATTGTCAGCGCGATCCTGGTGCAGAGCTTCGATGCGGAGGCCGACTTCGTACACGAAGACGCGGAGCGGGCGCGCAGCCTTGTCGCCAGGTACCCCCATGCCTGCGGCGCAGTCTTCTGGAGGCATGAGCTCAAACTGCACGTCGCCGAAGTCTGGTCGCCGGTCAGCGCCAACGAATTGAGCTGCCTGTTTTCTATGCGCCGGTTGATCTCGCACGTTAAAGCGGTGACCGGCTGGACCCGAAGTGACACAATCCTGCGGCGATGATGCCTTTCAGGTCTCGAGAAACTCCTTGCGGATATCGAAGCTGGACTTTTTCGTGCCGACGTCTTTCGCGCAGTCGGCGAGCCAGCGGTCGGTGGCTTCGTATCCCTTGTCACGCAGCTTGGTGAGGAGGCGCCAGCGCGTGTCTGACTTGGTGGCAAGGCCGTAGCCGATCAGGTCCTTGCCGCCCTTGATGGCGTGGATGTTCAGCCTGCGGTATTTCTTTATCATCGGCTCCTTCAGCATGCCCTCGTCGATGAGGCGCTGGACGAAGGCGATGGCGCGCAGCTCGCCGATAAGGGAGGCGTTGAAGCTGATCTCGTTGAGGCGTTCCTGGATTTCGGCGGCGCGTTTGGGTGTACCCGGCCGTGTCAGCGGATTGAGGATGACCAGCAGTACATCTGCCGGAGCACCGGAATAGACGAGCGGGAAGAGGCTGGGATTGCCCATGTAACCGCCGTCCCAATAGGGCGTGCCCTCGATTTCCACGGCCTGGAAACTTTGCGGGAGGCAGGCCGAGGCGAGCACGGCGTCGGCGTTGATCTCATCCTTGGAGAAGACGCGCACCCGGCCGCTTTCGACGTTCGTGGCGGAGATAAAGAGCTTGAGGCCGGAAGCGTGGACGGCTTGGAAATCGATTTCGGCTTCGACCAGCTTGCGCAGCGGATTGTAGTTGAAGGGGTTGAGATCGTAGGGGCTGGCTAGGGATTGCAGCGCGGTGGCCATGGCTAAGCCGGCCGGGCCGAAGGCGCCGAGGGCGGAGCTTGCATCCGAGACCTTTCGCCAGAGCGATTCAAGTTCCTTTCGGGCGGCTTCGGGGCCGCCCTTGGCGCGGCCTGCGGCGAAGGCGACGGCGTTGAGCGCGCCCGCGGAAGTGGCCGAAATCGCTTCGATATGCAGGCTTTCCTCGCGGGTCAGACGGTCGAGCACGCCCCAGGTATAAGCGCCGTGGGCGCCGCCGCCCTGCAGGGCGAGGCTGATGGGACGGGGTTTTCCAATGGCCTTGGCCATGGCGGGGCTCCTTTGCGCACGAGGCCTGCCCCTGCTAACGGAGTACGCAGAACACAGCTACCCCCGGAGACCGGATGCCTGCCCTGCAAGATACGCCTGCCTCCGGCCCGCGCAGCTTGACGATCCGATCGCTCGGCGCGCAGGGCGACGGGCGGGCGCAGGAGAATGGCGCGTGGGTGAACGTCCCCTTTACGCTGGCCGGGGAGACCGTACGCGTGGACGGCGCGGGCGAGCGGCTGAAGCTGGTGGAGGTGCTGGTGCCTTCGCCGGACCGCGCAGCGCCGGCGTGCAGGCATTTCGGCACCTGCGGCGGTTGCACGCTGCAGCATATGGCGCCAGCGCCTTACGCGACTTTCAAGCGGGAACAGATCCTCCGCGCCCTGAGTGCTCGCGGACTGGTCGCCGACGTGGCGGAGACCTGGACGATGCCGCCCGGATCACGCCGGCGGGCGACATTCACGGCGAAGCGCGCGGGCAAACAGATCCTGCTCGGCTTTCATGCACGCAAGAGCCATGAACTGGTGGCGATCAGCGAATGTCCGGTGGCGCGCCCTGCGATCGTGGCGGCGTTGCCGCGGCTGAAGGAGATTGCCGGATACCTGCTGAGTGGCAAAGATGGGATCGCCATTCTGGTGACGGAAACGGCCTCCGGCCTCGACCTGCATGTCACCGGCCTCGCCAGGGACGTGAAGGCGATCGCCCGTGTGCAAGCCGCGAGCGCGGCGCTGCAGGCGGGGTTTGCGCGCGTCTCCATCGAGGGCGCTGACGTGCTGACCGAGCGCCAGCCTGGCCTTCCCGCCGGCGCAGCGCAGCTCTTTCCCCCGCCCGGCGGGTTCCTTCAGGCCAGCGCCGAGGCCGAAGCGGAGATGGAGCGGATCGTACGCGAACACCTGAAGTTTGCCGCCAGCGTTGCGGACCTGTTCTCCGGGTGCGGAACATTTGCGCTGCGTCTCGCGGCCGAATCAAGCGTGCTGGCCGCCGAAGCCAATACGGCTGCGATCGAGGCGCTGAAGGCGTCGGTGCGCGCGGCGCATGGCCTGAAGCCGGTGACCGCCGAAGTGCGAGACCTGTTCCGCAATCCCTACGCCGCCCGCGAACTTTCGCGACTTGACGGTCTCGTGCTGGACCCTCCGCGCGCGGGGGCGTCAGCACAAGTGGCCGAGATTGCGAAGTCCCGCGTGCCGAAGGTCGCCTACGTCTCTTGCGATCCGGCCAGCCTGGCGCGAGACCTGCGTACCCTGGTGGACGGCGGTTACCGGATTGTCCGTATACACCCCATCGACCAGTTCCTCTGGTCGGCGCACGTCGAGGCGGTCGCGTTGCTGGAGCGCGCGCCTTGACCGGGAAACCGCAACCTGCCGTCGGGACCATCTGCTTAAAGGGCGAGGATGTGCTGCTCATCCGCCGGGGCACAAAGCCACTCGCAGGCGACTGGTCAATCCCGGGCGGACGGATTGAGTTTGGTGAGCGCGCTGAAGCCGCGGCGCTGCGTGAGCTGGCGGAAGAGACCGGCGTGACCGCGCGGCTCGTCGGCCTCGTCGATGTCGTCGACGCAATCTTCACCTCGCGCACGACCGGCGCCATCGCGCGTCACTATCTGCTGTTCGACTATGCCGCGGTGTGGGTCTCCGGCGAGCCGGTTGCCGGGGATGACGCGGACCATGCCGAGTGGATCTCTCTGCCGCGTCTGGCGGAGCTGGCGCTGTGGGACGAGACGCGGCGGGTGATCGCAGCGGCAAAAGAGATGGTTTCCAAATCCTCCACTTGACCCGCCCTAGCGTCAGGTCTGTGTAGAGGGTCGCGGTACCAGAACATATCCAGGGAGGAACTTTCGTCATGACCTACAAACCCTTCGATCTCAGCGGCAAGGTCTGCGTCGTCACCGGCGGCAACAAGGGCATCGGGCTCGGCATGGTGGAGGCGCTGGCGGCGTCCAACGCAGATGTCGTGATCTGGGGCCGCAAGGCGGATGACAATGCATCGGCCGTAGAGTCGGCCTCGAAGCTCGGCACCGGAAAGGTGAAGGCCTGGGTCGTCGATGTCGGCGAGGAGGACCAGGTCGTGAAGGCCATGAAAGAGGCCGAGGAAGAATTCAGGCGCATCGATACGTGCATCGCGAATGCCGGCGTCGGCCGTGGCTCGTTGGGCTTTGAGACGATGACACTGGACACCTGGCGCTACAATCAGCGCATCAACTCCGAAGGTGCGTTTTTCACGCTGCGCGAGGCGGCCAAGTCGATGGTGGCGCGCGCCAAGGCGGGTGACCCGGGCGGCAGCCTCGTCGGTACGGCTTCGCTGGCTGGTATCGAAGGCGCCGGCCGCAACCAGGCCTACGCACACACAAAGGGCGGCCTGATCGCCATGATGAACGCCTGCGCCGTCGAGTATGGACGGTATGGCATTCGCGCGAACTCTATCCTTCCCGGCTGGATTGCGACCGACATGACCGAAGGCGCGCAGGGCAATGATGCCTTCGCGACAAAGGTTATCACGCGCGTGCCGATCCGCCGCTGGGGCGAGCCGGCTGACTTTGGCGGCATCGCGGTCTACCTCGCCTCGGATGCTTCGAAATACCATTCCGGCGATACGCTGGTTATCGACGGTGGCTACGCCAAGTTCTGATTCGCCCTCTCCGCGAGACGCCGGAGCAAAGAAAAAGGCCGCTTCCCGAAGGAAGCGGCCTTATCTTTTAGACCGGAAAACCGGCCTCTCCGAGATTACTGAGGAGCGGCTTCGGTGGTCGTTTCGGTCGTGGTTTCGGTCGTGGTCACGGCTTCGACAGCGCCGTCAACGGCTTCGGTCACGACTTCGGTCGTCTCTTCGACGGTTTCGGTCACAACTTCAGCAGCCGGCTCAACGGCTTCAACAACCACTTCTTCGGCGGTTGCTTCTTCAGCAGCCGGAGCGGCTTCTTCCGTGGCGCCGCAAGCGGCGAGGACGAGAGCCGAAGCGGCGGCAGCAGC
Source organism: Hyphomonas sp. (assembly GCA_016124495.1). Lineage (GTDB taxonomy): Bacteria > Pseudomonadota > Alphaproteobacteria > Caulobacterales > Hyphomonadaceae > Hyphomonas. The sequence goes on from WGNP01000003.1 coordinate 44,593, forward strand.
GAGGATCAGTTTTTTCATGATGGTAGTACCCCTGTTGAAATGTTCTTGCGAACGGTTGGGCTTTAACACCACTTCAACATTGCCGAAAGTTAATTTTACAGCTTTGTTGAACCGTCGCGGTTCGGTTGAAGGACACCCTCGCCCGCCTGGGAGAAGAGGGCAGTTTCCAGCCGGCGCCGATTACTCGGCAGCGGCTTCTTCGGTAACGCCCATGTCGGCATCTGCTTCAGCCGGGCCAATTTCGCCCTCGGCTTCGACAGGAGCCTCGACGGCTTCGGATTCAGTCTCTGTGGCGTCACCCGCCACTTCGACTTCCACGATCTCGCCTTCGACTTCCGGTTCGCCTGCATAGGCGAAACCAGCGAAGAGAATTGCAGCGGCAGCGCTTGCCAACAGTTTCGTCATGTAAGTTCCTATATCTAGCCAAGCTGCCCAGCGGGCTGATCCGCGGACGCTCGCGCTCTTGCCCTTTGATCAGGGCCAGATTGCGGCAAAGAAACGGCAAATCCGATCAAATTGCGGCATCGAAGGCATTTCGCCAAAGACTCTTGCGTTGACCTTGCGGCGCCAGCCTAACGACTGGGCATTGAAACCGACCCAACGGAGAGACCCCATGGCGCTGAAAACCCGGCTGACTGACCTGCTGAACGTCCGGCACCCCATCATGCTGGCAGGCATGGGCGGGGTTTCCTATGCGGAAGTCTGCGCCGCAATGTGCAATGCAGGCGGCTACGGCGTGCTCGGCATGGCCGGCACCTCGCCTGCTTTCATCGCCGGCCAGATGAAGAAGGTGAAAGAACTCGCGCCCGGAAAGCCGTTCGGCGTGGATCTGCTGGCCGCCAGCCCCGAGAGCCTCGAAGAATCGGTCGATGTAATCATCAAGGGCGGCGCTGATTCGTTCGTGGCCGGCCTTGGCATACCGCTGCCGATCATGGCGCGGCTGAAGGCGGCCAGCGTAAAAGTCATGGTGGTCGGCGGCGCCGTCAAGCATGCGATCAAGGCCGAGGAAGCGGGTTGCGACGCCGTGATTCTCCAGGGCGGCGAAGGCGGCGGCCATACCGGCCTCGTCGGCACGATGCCGCTGGTGGCCCAGGCCGTCGAAGCGGTGAAGATCCCGGTCATAGCCGCTGGCGGCATCTATGACGGGCGCGGCCTCGCTGCCGCCCTCGCGCTCGGCGCCGAAGGCGTCTGGATGGGCACGCGCTTCATTGCCTCGGCCGAAGCCCACGCGGCCAACATGTACAAGAACGCCGTGGTCGAGGCGGGCGACACCGACACGACCCGCACGCGCTGCTATTCGGGAAAGCCGATGCGCTGCCGCACCAACGCGTATATCAATGACTGGGAAACCCGCCCTCAGGATATCAAACCTTTCCCCTTCCAGGCGATCCACTCGACCCAGACCGGCGTGATCGGCGGCATCGGCGGCATCACCGACGAGGCGAAGCTTAACCCGGACACGAGCTGCTTCGCCATGGGCCAGTCGGCCGGCGGCGTGCGCGAAGTTAAGCCGGTGGCCGAGATCGTCGGCGACATCATGCGCGACGCGGAAGCCGCGATCGACCGGATGGCATCGCTGCGGTTGAAAGCCACCACGTAAGCGGGCCCCCGCTGGCGCTGCCCTCTCATCGGCCTATTTTCGCAGGTGGATACGACGCGAGGCGATGTTGAAATTAGGAACGATCCTTCTCGGGGTGACGCTGGCGGCGGTGCTGCTCGGTGGCTGCTGGCTGTACACGCCGGACACGCCGCGCGCCGCGCTCGAGAAGATATACCTGCGCCAGGCGGGCGACATGCTGACGGTCGCAGGCACCCAGTTGCATGTGCGCGAAGACGGGCCGAAGAATGCGCCAGCCGTCATTCTGCTGCACGGCTTCGGTTCCAGCCTGCACACATTCGAGCCCTGGGCCGAAGCGCTGAAGGCAGACTACCGCGTCGTGCGGCTCGACCTGCCCGGCTCTGGCCTCTCGCCGCCAGACACGACCGGTGACTATACTGACACACGCTCCGTCACCTTGATCCTTATACTGATGGACCGGCTCAGCATCGAGAAGGCGGCGGTCGTTGGCAATTCCGTCGGGGGGCGGATTGCCTGGAACATGGCGGCGGACCATCCGGAGCGGGTTTCGAAACTTGTGCTGATTTCGCCCGACGGATTTGCGAGCCCCGGCTTTGCTTATGGCGAGAAGGCAGACGTGCCCGCCGTGATGAAGGCGATGCGCTTCACGCTGCCGAAATCCGCGATCCGGCCGAACCTCGCGGCCAGCTACGGCGACCCGAAGCGGCTGACCGAAGCGGCGGTCAAGCGCTATCACGACCTGATGCTGGCGCCGGGCGGGCGCGGCGCGCTGCTGGCGCGGATGGAGCAGACCATGCTGACTGATCCGGCAACGCGCCTTCCGCAGATCAAGGCGCCGGTGCTGCTGCTCTGGGGACGCAAGGACCGGCTGATCCCGTTCAGCAACTCGGCGGATTACACAAGGCTGCTGCCCGATAGCCGCCTCGTCGCTTTCAGGGACCTCGGCCATGTGCCGATGGAGGAAGACCCCGCTCAGTCGCTCGTCCCGCTGCGGGAATTTCTGGCGGAGTAGGTCTCAGAGCCAGCCGCGCCATTTGAAAAACAGGTAGGGCAGGACAGCCGACATCACCATGAGCGCCAGAGCCAGGGGGTAGCCATAGGCCCAATCCAGCTCCGGCATGTGCTTGTAGTTCATGCCGTATATAGACGCGATGAGTGTTGGCGGCAGGAACACGACCGCAGCGACGGAGAAGATCTTGATGATAGCCGTCTGCTGGATGTTGATCATGCCGAGCGTCGCATCCAGCAGGAAGTTGATCTTCTGCGTCAGGAAGCCCGCATGATCACGCAAGGCCTGAACATCGACCGCGAGGGTCTTGATCCGGTGGTCTATAGCCTTGCCGGGCTTGCGCTCCGAGGCCAGTGACGAGTCGAAAGCCAGCAAGCGCTGGAGCGAAATCAGGCTATCCTGGATTTTTGAGAGCAGGTCACCCTTGTGACCCACTTCGACCAGCACCGCCTGGAAATCGCATTGCCGCGCGTTGGGTGTGCTTGCTGCTACCTTGGCCGCCGCCGCGTTGCGGACGCTGGCGGGCGCTTGGGTGAAGAAGACTTTTTCGGACAGCAAGTCGAGATCGTGGCCAGCGCGCTCGAGGAGATCACCAATCCGCTCGATGATCCCTTCCAGAATGCCGATCAGTATCTGGTCTGCCGAAAATGTCCCGGATTTCAGGCAGCGCGCAACAAACGCATCGATCGCCCTCGGTTCCTCATAGCGTACCGTGATCACCTTTTCTCCTGTCAGGATGAAGGTGATCGGCGAAACTTTCACCATGTCATCGTCGGTACGCGACAGCATGTTCGCGGTCAGGAAGTGTGCCCCGTCTTCCGAATAGAGGCGGCTCGACAGCTCGATCTCGCTCATTTCCGCAAGGGTGGGGACGCCGATCCCGAAGGCGCGCTCCAAAGCCGTTTCCTCATCTGGCGTCGGCCGCAGCACATCAACCCACACTGCCGCGTCGAGCGCGCCGAGATGCTCGCCGTCCAGCACGAACCGGCCGGACGAATTGGAATAGGTGCGGATCATGATCGCCTCAGCTACCGGTCTTGAGCTTGCCCACGTCTGCGACAGGTCGCGCCCGGTTGCAACGCGGCGAAGCTCTAGCGGGCGGGTGTCAGGCGCAGGAGGCGGGCACCGTCCTCGTCCTCGAGCACGTATACCGAGCCATCCGGGGCTTCTTCGACTTCGCGCACGCGCTTGCCCCAGGTGTAGCGTTCAGCTTCGGCAGCCGTGCCATCCGGTTGGATCACAACCCGGACCAGGGCTTTCGATGACAGGCCACCGATCAGCGCGTTGCCTTGCCAGGCGGAAAAGAGGCTGCCGTCGTAGATATCGAGACCTGCCGGGCTGATGGCGGGCACCCAGTAGGCCGCGGGCGCGGCGAATTCGGGGCGCGTGTCATGGTCCGGAATTTCGCGGCCATCATAATGATCACCATTCGAGACTTCCGGATAACCGTAATTCTGTCCACGGACGATCAGGTTGAGTTCGTCGCCATGCTTCGGACCCATCTCGTGGACCCACAGCTTGCCATCGGCGGCGAAAGCGATGCCAAGCGGATTACGATGGCCTAGTGTCCAGACCTCGGCCGCCGGGCCGCCTTCGCTCGCAAACGGATTGTCGGATGGCACGCTGCCATCGAGATTGAGGCGAACGACCTTGCCGAGCGTCGAGCCCATATCCTGCGCAGGCGTGAATTTCTGGCGTTCCCCGGAGGTGATGAACAGTTGGCGATCCGGCGAGATGGCGAGGCGGTGACCGTAGTGGCCATTACCGGGGACGGAGTCGAACTGGCGCCAGATGACGCTCCGGTCACGGAGGACGCCGCCAGTCTCGGTCAGTTCAAGGGTCGCAAGCGCGACGGCTGCGCCAGACAAGTCTTCATTCCCGGCGTCGCGCTCGACATAGGAAATGTAGACTTGCCCCGTCGTCACAAAATCCGGGTGCAGGATGATATCGCCCAGGCCGCCCTGGCCTTTCGCCTCGACGCCAGGTCCGCCCGTCACCTGACCGGCCTTTGTACCATCTGCCTTCAGCAGCCAGATCGTCCCAGCTTGCAGCGTCACCAGGGCGCGTCCGTCCGGCAGGAAAGCCATGGCCCAGGGACTGTCGAACCTGTCCAATTCCTGTGCCTGCAGGACCGTACCGCTGCTCCCGGTGATTTGAAAACCGGCTTCGGCAGGGGGCTTTATCGTATCCGTTGCCGGGCTGGCACAGGCCGCCAGCACAAGGACAGACGAAGCTGCAGCCAGGGCAGTCGATTTCAGGTGGGTCATGGCTTTCTCCGTTGGCGGATCAACGCGCGGCAAAGGCCGCAGGTTCCACAAGATGTTGCATCGGCTTCCCCACCAGATAGAGCGCCAGATTGGCAAGGAAAGTCTCGTCCGCACCGGCGACCGTGCCCGGCGTGTCAGAGCTGTCATGCGGCGTGATCGCAATCCGCGGGTGGCTCCAGAGCGGACTTTCTGGCGGAAGCGGCTCGATGCGCGTCACGTCCAGCGCAGCGAAGGCCGGCCGGCCGGCATCCAGCGCCGACAACAGCGCGCCTTCATCCACCAGCGCGCCGCGGCCCAGGTTCATGAAAAGGGCATCCGGCGTCATCGCCGCAAAGAAGGCCGCGTTGGCCATGTTCTCGGTTTCTGGCGTATGCGGCGGGCAGATCAGAACCACGTCGGCGCGCGGCAATTCTGAGAGCAAGCTGTCCGGATGGGCAATCCGGACAGCGCCGTCAGCGGGGCCCGGAGACCGGCGCAGACCCGTCACCTCGCCGCCGAGCGCTGTGACCCGCCGGCCCACCGCCTGACCGATCGAGCCATAGCCGACCACCAGCCAGCGTGAGCCGCGAACTTCCCGCGCCTTCACCCGCTGCCATTTGCCTTCGGCCTGCAATGCCCGGTGGCCTGGGCCGACGCGCAGGAAGTCCAGAGCTTGCCAGAGGGCCCATTCGGCCATCGCTTCGGCCTGTGTATGATTCGTCGTGTAGAGACGCGCCTTCTGGCCGATCATCATCAGAGCCGGGTTCTCAATCCCGGCGGCGGCGGACTGGAACCAGTCGAGCGCCGGGCTTTTGAGGATGGCCGTCATAAAGTCGCGCACGACCGAGGAGAAAAAGGCGTCGGCATTGCCGAACGCGATGTCCAGCGGCGGCACGGTCTCCAGCGCCTCGCTGGTCCAGCCGTCATGAGCATTTCCGGCGTCATCCATCGTAACAAAGCGAACAGCGGCTTCCAGCCCCTTGAGCCGGGGGCGAAGGCGCGCGAAAGTCCGCGCATGAAGAAGACATGTTTTCATGCCTTTGTGCTTAGCCTTGCCTTGGGCAGTGGCACAAGCGCCGCGCAATCCGGCCTGCCCGCGCGCGGGCCGGATTACTTCCGTGACGCCGCTGATCTGGCGGGCATTCTCGGCTCGGCCCACGCCATCCGGGTGCGCTGCAATGGCCGGGATGACCAGTACTGGCGGCGCTATATGGCGGACCTGCTCACCTACGAAGCGCCGGAAACCGGCAACCTGCGCTCCTCGCTGGTGCGGGCGTTCAACGAGGCTTTTTCCGACACCAGCGACGATTTCGGGATCTGCGACCCCATGGCGGTCGCGGCCGAAGCGCGGTTCGCCGAGCGCGGCCAGCAAATCGCGACGCGGATGGCGACCTTTTATTTCCCGAAACGGGAACGCAGCGACAGGGGATTTGAATGATGCGCACCTTACTCGCAGGCGGCCTCGGCGCCCTGATGCTCTCGGCCTGCGCCCTCATCGAGGCGCCGTCCGAATTGCCCGCGGTGGGCATCCCGCTTGACCTTCAAGCGGCGCCGATACCTGGCCCGGTGACTGCAATTGTGAACGACGCCTATCCCAAAATCGGGCAGCGCCCCGAAGGCGGCAACCCGATCGCCTCGCGCTCAGCCGTCGTGGCGCCAAACGGCGCCGCCGCTACCGCCCACCCCCTGGCGACCCAGACCGCGCTCGATGTTCTGAAAGCCGGCGGCTCAGCCGTCGACGCGGCCATCGCCGCCAATGCGATGCTCGGTCTTGTGGAGCCTACAGGCAATGGAATCGGCGGCGATCTCTTCGCCATTGTCTGGGACCCGAAAACCCAAACACTTTATGGCTATAACGGCTCCGGCCGCGCACCGATGGACGCAAGGCTCGCCGATGCTCAGGCGAAGGCGGACGCCTTTGCCGAGGGCAAGAAGCTTCCCTCGTTTGGCACGATCACCGTGACCGTGCCCGGCGCGGTGGATGGCTGGTTTGCCCTGCACGAGAAGTTTGGCAAACGTCCAATGGCGGACAATCTGGCACCGACCATCCGCTACGCCCGCGAAGGCGCGCCGATCCCGGAAATGATTGCCTGGTACTGGTCGCGCGGGCCGCTGCGCTTTGAACCGGCCTTCGCGCGCGGCGAACTGGAAGAGTTCGACAATGCGAAGAAGCTTTACTTCAGCCCCGCGCCGGTCGCCGGTTCGCTGTTCCGGAACCCGGACCTTGCCAAAACGCTGGAAATTCTAGGCAAGAAGGGCCGCAACGAATTTTACGCGGGCATAATGGCCAGGAACATGGCCGCCTATCTCGGCCGGATCGGCAGCAAGCTTGATTATGACGACTTCAGCGCCCACTATGGTGAATGGGTTGAGCCAATTTGCGTCGAATACCGGCAGGAAGTGGCCGTCTGCGAACTCGGGCCGAACACCCAAGGCGTCGCCGCCTTGCAGATGCTCCAGATGCTGGAACGCTTCGATCTCAAATCCATGGGCTTCGGCTCGGCGGATGCTCTGACCGCCATGATCGAAGCCAAGCGGCTGGCCTTTGCGGACCGGGCGCTGGGCTATGCCGACCCGGCCTTCTCGGGCATCGATCCGTCCATATTCGTCGCGCCGGGCTACAATGCAGGCCGGGCTGAGGCGATTGATATCAAGAAGGCTGCCCCCGCTGTTGCTCCGGGCACGGAGATTACCGATGCCGCCCTTCGCGACGGCGACACGACCTATCTCACCGTCGCCGACAAGGACGGCATGATGGTCTCGCTGATCCAGTCGAATTATCGCGGCATGGGCTCAGGCCTCGTACCGGACGGGCTCGGCTTCATGTTCCAGGACCGGGGCGAACTGTTCAGCCTCGATCCAAGCCATCCGAACGTCTACGCCCCCGGCAAGCGCCCGTTCCAGACAATCATTCCGGCCTTTGCGCTGAAGAAGGACTATCCGAGCTGCCAGGTCCGCGCGACGGCGCCAGAGCTTGCCTGCCCTTACGAACCCTGGCTTGCCTTCGGCCTGATGGGCGGTGCGCTGCAGCCGCAGGGCCATGTGCAGATCATCACCAACCTCGTCGATTTCGGCATGGGCCTGCAGGAAGCGGGCGATGCCGCGCGTTGGGAGCATGATGGCGGGTGCGAACCGACCAACAGGCTGGGCGACGACTGCAATACCGGCACAGGCAAGGTGATGCTGGAACGCGGCCTCGCCGACGCCGCCGCCGAACTTCAGGCCCGCGGCTACACGGTCGAATGCTGCGAAGCCAACTATGGCGGCTACCAGGCCATCATGCGCGACTTCGACAATGGAACCTGGATCGCCGCCACTGAAATGCGCAAAGACGGCAGCGCGGATGGGTATTGACCTTCCCGCGGAGGCGCCCCGCGACTGCCCCCTCTGCCCGCGCCTGGTGGCGTATCGCGCAGCGGTGCGCGCGAAAGAGCCCACCTGGTTCAACGGCGCGGTGCCGAGCTTCGGCAGCGAGACGGCCGAACTTGTCATCGTCGGCCTTGCGCCCGGCGTGACCGGAGCTAACCGAACCGGTCGGCCGTTCACCGGCGACTGGGCGGGCGACCTGCTTTACGCCACGCTCGACAAGTTCGGCTTCTCCAAAGGCAACTATGCTGCCGATCCCGGCGACGGGCTGAAACTCAACCGCGCGATGATCACCAACGCCGTACGCTGCGTGCCGCCGGAGAACAAGCCGGTGGGCGAGGAGATCAACACCTGCCGGCCCTTCCTGCAGGCGCGCCTGGCCGCACTGCCGAAGCTGAAGGTCATAGTCTGCCTGGGCAAGATCAGCCATGATTCCACTCTGCGCGCGCTGGGCGTCAAGCTCAGTCCCCATCCGTTCGGGCATGGCACCCGCTATGATGTGTCCGTGAACGGACGGCCGGTGGCGCTGCTCTCCTCCTATCACTGCTCGCGCTACAATACGAACACAGGGCGCCTCACCGCGGCGATGTTCGAAGACGTCTTCGCTGCCGCGAAGGAAGCCCTTGGCTAAAGGCCCGGCATTGGCCACTCTGGCGCCATGGAAACGCATGTCGATCTTGCCGCGCTCGCAAACTGGATGGATGCCCAGGGCCTCGGGTCCGGGCCGCTGAACGATGTCCAGCGCCTCGCCGGCGGCACGCAGAACATCCTTCTGAAATTCTCCCGCGCCGGGCGGTCTTACGTGCTGCGCCGACCGCCCCCGGTGCTGCGCGCCAATTCCAACGAGACGATGCGCCGCGAAGCGCGCATGCTGGCCGCCCTCAAAGGCACGAATGTTCCGCACCCCGAACTGATCGCCGCATGCCAGGACGAGGGCGTCCTCGGCGCGGCCTTCTACCTCATGCAGCCCATAGACGGCTACAACCCGAGCACCGGCCTGCCCGAGCCCTTCGCCTCCTCGCCGCAGCTGCGCCACCAGATGGGCCTCTCCCTCGTTGATGGCATCGCGGCACTCGGCGCGCTGGACTATGTCGCCCTCGGTCTCGCCGGACTCGGCAAGCCGGACAATTATCTGGAACGCCAGGTCGGACGCTGGAAGGCGCAGCTTCAGAGCTATGCCGAGCTCCCCGAATGGGATGGCCTGAAGGACCTGCCGGATATTGACGGCGTCAGCCGCTGGCTGGAAGAACACCGTCCACGGACATTCGCGCCCGGCATCATCCACGGCGATTATCACCTCGCCAATGTCATGTACCGGTTTGATGCCCCGCGCCTCGCCGCCATCGTGGACTGGGAACTGACCACCATAGGCGATCCGCTGCTGGATCTCGGCTGGCTGCTTGCCACCTGGCCGGAGGACGAGGCCAGCGCCGTCACCGTGACCCCCTGGGAAGGCTTTCCGTCGGCGGACGAACTCGTCTCGCACTATGCAAAGCAGACGACGCGCGACCTTTCCCAGATCCACTGGTACGGCGTACTCGCCTGCTACAAGCTCGGCATCATCCTCGAAGGCACCTATGCCCGCGCCTGCGCCGGCAAGGCCCCGAAAGCCACGGGCGACCAGCTCCACGCCAGCACCATCGGCCTGCTCGAACGCGCCAACCGCTGGATCCGCTAAGACCCGCACAAAGGACACGTCCCATGAAAGCCCTCGTCTATCGCGCCCCTCGCGACATCGCCTACGAGACGATGAAGGACCCCCAACTCCACGATGACCGCGACGCGATCATCAAGGTCGACAAGTGCGCGATCTGCGGCAGCGACCTGCACATCTACCATGGCGAAACCTTCTCTGAAGATACCGGCTATTGCGTCGGCCATGAGGCGGTCGGCGAAGTGGTGGAGATCGGCCGCGGCGTGCGCCAGCTGAAGGCCGGCGACAAGGTAATGGTCTCGGCGGCTGTCGGCTGCGGCCAGTGCCGCGCCTGCCTCGCAGGGGTCGTCAACAAGTGCGAGTTCAATGCGGCGGGCTGCTATGGCCTCTCCTCGAAGCTGCAGGGCTGCCAGGCCGAGTTCGTCCGTGTTCCTGCCGCTGACTTCAACGCCCAGAAAATTCCGGACGGGGTCAGCCTCGATCAGGCCCTGATGATGACCGATGCCCTCGCCACCGCCTGGTTCGGCGCGCGCAATGCCGATATCCAGCGCGGCGCCACGGTCGCCGTCGTCGGTCTCGGCCCCATCGGCCTCCTGGCCGCAGAAGCTGCTTTCATCATGGGCGCCGCGCGCGTGTTCGGCATTGACCTTGTGGAGGGCCGCCGCGCCATGGGCCGCGCCTTCGGCATGGAAACGCCGGACCCCGCCATTGCGCGCGAATACATCACCGAGGCGACCAAGGGCCGGATGTGCGACAGCGTGATCGAAGCGGTCGGGCACTCGGCCACCATCCGCGCCTCACTCGGGCTGGCCGGCCGGCGCGCAACGGTCTCGGTTGTCGGCGTCAACCAGGATCGCAGCTTCGATTTCCCGATGTCGAAAGCCTTTGGCATGGGCCTGACCTTCCGAATCGGGACCTGTTCGGTGCCGCAGGAATGGCCGGAGCTGATCCCGCTGGTCCAGTCCGGACGCATCAAGCCGGAACGCTATATCAGCCACACCCTGCCGCTCTCGGACGGAAAGCACGCCTATGACATCTTTGACCGACGCGTCGACGGCGCGATGAAGATGGTGTTTGACCTGCGGCTCCAGAGCATAACGTGATCTGATGAAATCAGATCGCCCGCTCCAGATTTTTGATTGGTCGGAAATTCTTGCTCTCAACCGGTGCCCACCTGAGCGGAACTCTAGCCGCCCTTCAGGATCCGCGCCTTGTCGCGCGCCCAGTCGCGCTTGGCTTCATTCTCGCGTTTGTCATGCGCCTTGCGGCCGGTCGCGACACCGATCAGCAGTTTCGCGCGGCCCTTGTCGTTGAAGTAGAGCTTCAGCGGCACGATCGTGCGCCCCGCCCGCTCGACTTCCTGCGACAGCTTCGAAAGCTGGCGCTTCGACACCAGCAGTTTGCGCTTGCGGCGCGGCTCATGGTTGAACCGGTTGGCGCCGGCATAGGTCTGGATCTCGGCATTGATCAGCCACAGCTCGCCCTGTTCGACCGACGCATAGGCCTCAGCGATGTTCGCCTTACCGTCACGCAGGGATTTCACTTCCGATCCGACAAGCATAACGCCGGCCTCAAGCGTATCCTCGACGGAATACTCGCGGCGGGAGCGGCGGTTCTCGGCGACCATCCCGTCTGTGCGGCCCTTTACGGCTGGGGTCTTCGGCTTGGTGGCCATAGTATTAGATATCCACGCCGGCATGGCGCAGCGCGGCGTCGACCTGCGCGCGCGCCTCGGCGTCCGGCGGCGCGATCGGCAGGCGCACCTCTTGCGTGCACAGACCCATCCGCGACAGCGCATACTTCGCGGGCCCTGGCGAAGGCGAGCAGAACATTGCGCGGTGCAAGAGGACCAGCCGCTGGTTGATGGCGCGCGCGGTTTCGAGGTCGCCGTCATCGAATGCGGCATGCATCGCGGCGCAGGCTTCCGGCAACACGTTGGCGGTCACCGAGACACAGCCTGCTCCGCCCATCGCCCGGTGCGCCAGCGCGCTCGAATCCTCACCCGACAGCTGGATGAACTGTTCGTCGGGTCCGATGAGATGGCTGTGCAGCGCCACGCGCTCCATCTCATCGCTCGCATCCTTGATGCCGATAATGTTCGGCAGCGCCGCGAGCGCCGCCACGGTCTGCGGCATCAGGTCGACGATCGTACGCCCCGGCACGTTGTAGAGGAACACCGGCAGCGCGATTGCATCATTGATCGCTTTGAAGTGAGCAAACAGCCCCGCCTGGTCCGGCTTGTTATAATAAGGACACACGACCAATGCGGCGTCTGCGCCAACAGCCTTGGCATGGCGCACGAGGTCGATCGCTTCCTCGGTCGCGTTCGAGCCAGCCCCGGCAATCACCGGCACCCGTCCGGCGGCGACTTCAACACAAAGTGATACGACCGCTTTGTGCTCCTCGGTCGACAGCGTGGACGTCTCCCCGGTCGTGCCCACAGGAACCAGGGCGGCGGAACCAGCGGCAATCTGGCGCTCCACGAGCGCTGCAAAAGCGGTCTTGTCTACAAGGCCATTCCGGAAAGGAGTGACAAGCGCAGGAATGGAACCGGAGAACATCTTATTATTGCCAGTTTTTCAGGTATTCGTTTCAGGAAATTGTGGGAAATGCGTGCTAGGCTGCACAGCTTGGATTGTCACGCTTTGGTACAGAAATAAACACAGGCCGTTATGTCACTTACCCGGAAATTCGCATTATTTGTGGCGATGACGGCGCTCCTGGCCAGCGCCGCCTCTGCGACTGCGCCCGAGACGCCGAGCCTGAAACCGGGGAAAAACCTCCCCGTTCAGGCACCCGAAACCGTGCTGTCCGTTAACGCATCTAGCCCGAAAACGACCCCGGTCTTGTCAGCGGCGCCCACCACGCCGCTACCCGTGCTCAGCCAGAAATCCGGCAGCGTGCTTTACCTTGCCCGCGCCCTCAGCGCTGCCAAACGCAGCCAGTGGACCGAACTGTCTGCCCTTCAATACGCCGCGCCCGATCCGGTCCTGAAGAACCTCATCATGTGGAAGCGCGCCAGCGAAGGCGTGCCCGGCATGACGTTCGACGAGCTCAACCTCGCGCTCACCATGCTGGATGGCTGGCCGCAGACCTCCAAGATGCGCCAGCGCGCCGAGGAGGTCATCGAACTGTCGGCGCTTGATGCCCGCGCGCGGGTCGAATGGCTGGACAAATCAGGCCCGCAGACCGGCGCCGGCAAGGTCGCGCTTGCCAATGCTCTGCGCGAGCTGGGCGACCGGGGACGCTCCGATAACGTCATCAAGGATGTCTGGCGCAACCACTCTCTGGAAAACGACTTGCAACGCGTCGTCCTCGCCCGCTACGGCCAGACGCTAAGCCAGGAAGATCACCGCGCCCGCGCCGATTTCCTGCTCTGGACCGGCCAGACCAGCGCCGCCGAAGGCCTGAAGCCCCAGCTCGCCGCAGACTACCGCAAGCTCGTCGACGCGCGTATCGCCCTCGCCAAGCGCACCAAGAGCGTCGACGCTGCTATCCGGGCGGTGCCGGACCATCTTCAGACCCACCCGGGCCTTCTGTATGAGCGCGCCAAATGGCGCCGACAGAAGAAGGTTGACGGCGTCTCGGACCTCCTGCGCCAGATCGACGGCAAGGATGTGCCCGCCGCCGGGCGCGGCAAACTCTGGGACGAGCGGGCCATTGCAACGCGAGAAGAACTGAAGCTGCGAAACTATCCCCGCGCCTACCAGCTCGCCGCCCCGCACGGCATGAACACAGGCGCCGACTTTGCCGACGCTGAATGGCTCGCCGGCTGGATCGCGCTGCGCCTCAACGGCGACGCCACCCGCAGCCTCGGCCACTTCGAACGGATGACGGCCGGCGTCTCCAGCCCCGTCAGCCTCGCGCGCGGATATTACTGGACCGGCCGCGCCCGCGACGCGCTCGGCCAGGCCGAACCCGCCCTCGCCGCCTACGGCGCCGCCTCGACCCACAAGTACACCTACTACGGCCAGCTCGCCTCCGAACGCATGGGAGACAAGAAGGTCGATCTTGGTGCACCGCCTGTTCCAACGGCGGAAGAAATCGCCCGCTTCAACGACATGCCGGTTGTGCAGGGGATGCGCCTCCTCGGCGAGGCCGGCGAGACCGAGAGCTTCCGTCACTTCGCCTTCTTCCTGGATGACCAGCTCACGAACCCGGTCGACTATGAACTGCTCTCTGAACTGACCAACAGGTATACGTCCCCGGATGTCGGCGTGCGCGTCGGCAAGGCCGGACTGCAGAAAGGCGTTGTCGCGCCTGGCGCAGCCTATCCCGTGCTCAGCCCCTCAATCAGCCGCAAGCCGGATGTCGAGCGCGCCTTCGTGCTCGCGATCACCCGGCAGGAGAGCGAGTTCAATCCCAAGGCCCAGAGCCCCGTCGGCGCCCGCGGCCTGATGCAGTTCATGCCCGCCACCGCGCGCAACGAGGCGCGCCTGCGAGGCATGCCCTACCAGCAATCCTGGCTGACGGATGACCCCGCCTACAACATGACGCTCGGCGGCCTTCACCTTGACACGCTGCTCAAACAGTTCGGCGGCAGCTACATCATGACCGCAGCGGCCTACAATGCCGGCCCCTCGCGCCCCAACCAGTGGGTGCGCGATTACGGCGACCCCCGCACCGGCCAGATCGACCCGATCGACTGGGTGGAATTCGTGCCTTTCTCCGAGACCCGCAACTACATCCAGCGCGTCCTCGAGAACATCCAGGTCTACCGCAACCGCCTCTCCGGCCAGCCCGAAGACATCCGCCTCGGCGAAGACCTGAAGCGAGGCCGCAAGTAAGCCGACGGGCGTGCGCACTCACGACTGATGCTTTTCTGCCATCTTATTCCAACCTGCTGACCACCCTCTAATCCTGGCTCGGCAACGCAGGCTGCCCGCAACAAGCTTGCGCCTGACTCAGGCTGGACACGACGCCGGGCGCATCAGCTTGCGCCGAGCGCCCGGGCCTTGGCTCACGCACAATAAAAACCAGCCTTGCGCCTGATGGCTCCCGATGCTCAGACTAATGTGAGCTGAGGGAGCGCATCGGGTGTCCATTCTGAAATCTCTGTCGGCCCGCGTGCTGATCGCGCTGGCTCTGGGTCTTGGCATCGGCGCTTTCCTGAGCAGCGGTGGTAATGTGCCGGGCTGGCTGGTCTCGACCACCGAAGCCATCGGCTCGCTCTGGCTGGGCTTCCTGCAGATGACGGTGATCCCGCTGGTCTTTGCGCTGCTGGTCGTCGGCGTGGCGGCCGTTGCCGATGCCATGTCCGCCGGGCGATTGACGGCAAAGGCGCTCGCCTGGTTTGCGGGCCTGCTGGCCGGCGCCATCGTGCTGACCTTTCTGGTCTACGAGGCCGTGCTCGCTGCCTGGCCGGTTGATGCCGAAAGCGCCCGCCTGCTCGTCGCCGGCGCCACGGGCGCCGACGCCCCGCCGCCCCAGGCCATCGAGTTCGGCCTCTGGCTGAAATCCCTCGCGCCCTCCAACCCTGTCGCCGCCGCTGCCGGCAATGCCATCCTGCCTCTGGTGATCTTCGCGCTGTTCTTCGCCTTTGCAGTCACCCGCCTGCCGGAACATCAGCGGACGATCCTTGTACAGATGTTCGACGCGGTGGCCGACACGATGATCGTGATCGTCAAATGGGTGCTGCTCGCCGCCCCGCTCGGCGTCTTCGCTCTGGCCCTGACGCTCGGCCTGCGCAGCGGCCTGGGCTCAACCGGCGCGCTTTTCCACTATGTCCTGCTAGTCTCGTGTGGCTGCATTCTTACCGCGCTCGCCTGTTACCCGCTGGCCGCCCTCTTCGGCCGTGTCGGCCCGCTGCGTTTCGCGCGCGCGATTGCCCCGGCGCAGGTGGTTGCCTTCTCGACCCAGTCGTCCATCGGCACGTTGCCGGTGATGGTTGAATGCGCCCGCAAGAACCTCGACGTGCCCGAACACGTCGCTGGTCTTGTCCTGCCGCTGGCCGTCGCCGTGTTCCGGCTCACCAGCCCTGTTGCCAACCTCGCGGTCGTCCTCTTCATCTGCCACGTCTCTGGCATCCAGCCGACACCTGCCCAGTTCGCCGCCGCTGGCCTCGTCGCATTCGCCGTCTCGATCTCGTCGGTCGGCCTGCCCGGCCAGGTCAGCTTTTTCGTGTCGGTCGCGCCCATCTGCCTGGCCATCGGCGCCCCGATCGAGCTGCTGCCGCTTCTCCTCGCCGTCGAAGTCATCCCGGACATCTTCCGCACAGTCGGCAACGTCACCGCCGACCTGATGGTCACCACCATTCTCAACCGTGGCGACAAGGGCGTGCGCGTCATCGCGCCGGAGACCGCTTAAGCCTCTTCCCCCCACTCCACCATATCGTTAAGCTGGAGCGAGGATGCTCTATAAATCGGGCTGACTGATAGACTCTTTTGTGGACGGCTGATGGACTGGGGAACAGCGATGAGATCAGCTTTCAAGACAGCACTTCTGGCGGGCGGCATCGCCCTTCTCGCCGCATGCGGCAGCGAAACCGGCGCAGGCCCCGGCGACGCGGATGGCGGTGCTGCGGCCTCCGGGGACGCGGCGATCGCATCCGTCGCCGGCATGCCCGAGGGCCCGCTTCGGGTGGCCGACGCCGATCTCGTGGCCCTGTACAAGCAGCTACACGCGGCACCGGAACTGTCCTTCAAGGAATCGGCCACCTCCGCCCTCCTCGCGGCCGAGCTGAAATCACTGGGCTTCACCGTCACCGAAGGCATCGGCGACGCCTGGGTGAAGGAAAAATCGATGCGCGACTATGGCGAAGTGCGCCCCGGTGTCGGCGGCTACGGCGTTGTCGGCGTCTTCGAGAACGGGGACGGCCCGGTCGTCCTGGTCCGCGCCGACATGGACGCGCTCCCCGTCCCCGAAAATACCAGTTTTCCCTTTGCTTCCAAAGTTGTGTCTCAGACATGGACCGGCGTCGAGAGTCCGGTCATGCACGCGTGCGGCCATGATGTGCACATGACCGTCTGGGTCGGAACCGCCCGCCGCCTGATCGCGGAGAAGGACAAGTGGAAGGGCACGCTGGTGATGATTGCTCAGCCAGCGGAGGAAATCGGCCTTGGTGCGCAGGCGATGCTCGCCGACGGGCTCTACTCAAAATTCCCCAAGCCGGACTTCAATATTGCATTGCACGTCTCTGCCGGTGCGCCGGCCGGAACGGTCGCGTACTCCTCGGGCTTCGCGCTTGCGAACGTCGATAGCGTCGACATCAAGGTCAAGGGTGTCGGCGGCCATGGCGCCTATCCGCACACCACCGTGGACCCGATCCTGATCGCGAGCCACATCGTCGTCTCACTGCAGAGCCTCGTCTCGCGCAATACCAATCCGCTCGATTCTGCTGTTGTCACGGTCGGATCGATCAAGGCCGGCGCCAAGCACAATATCATCCCGGACGAAGCTGAACTGCTGATCACCGTGCGCTCCTACGAGGATAAGACGCGGCAAATGCTGCTCGATGGCATCAAGCGCATCGCGGAAGGCCAGGCCGCTGCACTCGGCGCGCCTGCGCCAGAGGTAACCATCGAGAGCGACTATACGCCGGCCACCTATAACGATCCGGATCTGACCGCCCGCGCCATGAAAGCGGTGTCGAAGGAACTCGGAGAAGCCAACGTTCGCGCCGTACCACCCGTGATGGGCGGAGAGGATTTCAGCCAGTTCGGGCGCACCGAAGAAAAGATCCCCGGCGTGATCTTCTGGCTCGGCGTCGTCGAGCCGGAACGCTACGCGGCCTCACAAACCGACGGCATGCCGCTCCCGTCGCTCCACTCCGCCTTGTTCGCTCCGGATTACGACCCCGCCATCGCGACCGGCGTCGACGCGATGACCAGCGCAGTGATGGAACTGTTCAAGGACTAAGGTTCGTCCGCCAATCATGGCCGAAAAGTGGCGGACTCTTGCCTTGGCGCCCATGCTGCGCTAGCTTTCCTTTTGCTCAGAGTGCGCAAAAGTAGTTTTGCTGTCACTTGCAGGCTCTGGAACTTGCGATCAGTCGAGGCTGGCCCTTGAACTGAGAATTTTAAGGTCTAACTTATACTCAAATCGAGCATAACAGCTCGTGAAAGAGGTTTTCATGGCGCGTCTCATCGACTCCGGTCCCGGCTGCCCCACCCCCACGCCCCTGCGCGGCCGTTCCGCCGCTGAAACGCGCGGCCTCGTCTATGATGACGCCGTAAAGGCGGAAACCGATGAGCTATACCCGCTCGTCGCCGATTTCGTCACACCGATGGAATGGCCTGCGATCGCGCCGCTCGTCGCCGGAATCAACCGCCTGAAGAAGGCGAAGAACGCCGTCATTCTTGCGCACAACTACATGACGCCGGACATCTTCAGGCTCGTCGGCGATTTCCGAGGCGACTCGCTGCAGCTCGCCCGCGAAGCGGCGGCCACCGACGCAGCCATCATCGTCCAGGCCGGCGTGCATTTCATGGCCGAGACCTCGAAGATCCTGGCGCCGGAAAAGAGCGTGCTGATCCCGGACACCCGCGCCGGCTGCTCGCTCGCGGCCTCGATCACGGGCGCCGATGTGCGCCTGATCAAGCAGAAGTTTCCGGACTATCCCATCGTCACCTACGTGAACTGCACCGCAGATGTGAAGGCCGAGTGCCACATTACCTGCACCAGCTCCAATGCGGCGCAGGTGGTCGAGCACATCGCGAAGCAATGGAGCACCGATACGGTAATCCTCGTGCCGGATCAGTACCTGGCGAAGAACGTTGCGGCCCAGACCGGTATCCGGATGCTCACCTGGCCGGGCGCCTGCGAGGTGCACGAACAGTTCTCGGGCGAGGACGTACGCCAGCTGCGGGAAGCACATCCGGGTGTCATCATCCTGGCCCATCCGGAATGTCCGCCGGACGTGCTTCAGGAGGCTGACTTTGCCGGCTCGACATCCGCGATTTCAAACTATGTCTCCGAGAACCAGCCGAGCAAGGTCGTGCTGCTGACGGAATGTTCGATGAGCGACAACGTGGCGGCCGAGAATCCGAACGTGAACTTCATCCGGCCGTGCAACCTTTGCCCGCACATGAAGCGTATCACGCTGGAGAATATCTATGACTGTCTCGTCACCGGGCAGCATGAAGTGACGATCCCGGAAGACGTTCGCGTGCGGGCCAAGGCGGCGCTGGACGCGATGCTGGCCCTGCCGAAAATGGCCCGCCCACTGGCCTTCAAGACAGGTCAGGTGCCGCTCGAACTCGAGATGGTGATCTGACAAACGTATGATTGAGACGGCTTGCCAAGCGCAGGCCAAAGCAGTGAAGTCAACCGGGCCCTAGTCGAGGAGGCGTCCATGTCGAACTACCTGAGGCCGGTTCTCGGCCTGATGTTCATTGCGCTCGTAGCCGGTCTTCCGGCCGGCGCCGTCAAGGGCAAGGGCGAAACGGACAAGTCCGATGTGCTCGGCAACTGGAGCTTCCAGACCAAGCCTTACCGCGAAGGCCAGTGTGTGATGACCGGCACGATGAACCTTTCTCCGCACCCGGACGAAGGCCTCTACACCTGCGAAATCACAGCCGTGGAGATGTGCACGATGTGGGGCCGCTCTGTTGTGCGCCAGTCCTGCGAGGCGCGCCGGTTCGGGGACCAGGTCTCCGTGCGCTCGACGATCGAAGAGATGATCGAGACCAAAGCGCCGGACATGGTCTATGTGCCCGACAATTTCACCCTGACGATCCAGAGCCCTGAGCGCATGTTCGGCGCGCTGGTCTCTGCCGTCACAGCGCCGGTAGAATTTCGCCGCGCGAATGACGGGATATCCTGAAACGACGATGTTCGAGGCGGCAGATCACCGGGTGCGCGCCGATGCCGGCGCTAGCGTCGACGTGCTTATCGTGGGCGCGGGACTCGCGGGTCTGTTCCTGGCGTTGAAGATGGCGCCGCGCCATTGCCTGGTCGTCTCGCCTTCACTTCTGGGTCAGGCCGCCTCGTCTGCCTGGGCACAGGGCGGTCTGGCTGCCGCGCTTGATCCACTCGACAGTCCCGCGCAGCATGCCGCCGACACGGTTGCAGCCGGCGCCGGTCTCGTCGATCCCGTCATCGCCCGCCTGATCGCAGAAGACGGCCCAGCCCGCGTGCGCGACCTGCTGGCGCTCGGCGTGCCGTTCGACCGCACGCCGGACGGCGCGCTGGCGCTGTCGCTCGAAGCGGCGCATTCGCATCCGCGGGTGGCCCGGGTCTCCGGCGACCTTGCCGGAAAGGCGATCATGGACGCGCTGGTCGCTGCCGTACTGGCGACGCCGAGCATCGAATTGATCGAAGGCGCGCGCGCCGTCTCGCTGCTGCAGGATGCCAACGGGCGCGTCGCCGGTGTGGTGCTGCGCGACTCCTCCGGCCGCCTCACGCCGCGCACTGCCCGCGCCACGGCCCTTTGCACCGGCGGCTCCGGCGGCCTGTTCAAGGTGACCACCAATCCGCGCGAAGCCCAGGGCGACGCCATCGCCATGGCCTATACGGCGGGCGCGCTGCTCGCTGATCTTGAGTTTGTGCAGTTCCATCCGACCGGCATTGACATCGGCCGCGACCCCGCGCCGCTCGCGACTGAAGCGCTGCGCGGCGAAGGCGCCACCCTGCACAATACCGACGGCCGCGCCTTCATGACCGACTATCATCCGTTAGCGGAGCTTGCACCCCGCGACGAAGTTGCCCGCGCGATACATGCTGAGCGCACGGCCGGACGCGGTGCTTTCCTCGATTGCCGGAAGGCGGTCGGCGTCCATTTTCCGGAACATTTCCCGACTGTGTTCGCAGCCTGCATGAGCGCCAACATCGACCCGCGCACGGACCGCATTCCGGTTGCGCCGGCGGCGCACTATCACATGGGCGGCATCGTCTCGGACCTTTGGGGCCGCTCTACCCTTGCCGGCCTCTCCGTATGCGGCGAATGTTCTTCTACCGGCGCGCACGGCGCCAACCGGCTCGCCTCGAACTCGCTGCTCGAAGCGGTCGTCTTCGCTGAGCGCATCTCGCGGCGGCTGATGTCGGCCACGCTGGATGCGCCCGCCGCCAGTGAAGCCTCCATTCCGTCTGCGCTGACTGATCAGCGCCTCCTGCAACTGCGCGAAGCAATGTCCGCCCATTGCGGCGTGGTGCGCGAGGCGTCCGGCCTGCGTAAGCTGCTCGACCTCTGCGCCCAGATCGAGCCTGAAGCGCCAGGGGCCCCGGCTGTCACTGCTGCGCGCCTGATTGCCGAAGGCGCGCTCGCCCGCACCGAAAGCCGGGGCGGACACTTCCGGAGTGACTTCCCCGGCACCGCCAGGCCGCAGCGCCAGTTCATCACCCATCCGTCCCCAGAGTACGTGACCCCATGACACTCGAAATCCCGCCGCTGCCTGCGGTGATCCTCGACCCGATCGTGCGCCTCGCGCTCGCTGAAGACCTCGGACGCGCCGGCGACCTGACAACTGATGCGACTATCCCCGCCGGCACGCAGATGCGCGCCGTGATCGCCGCGCGCCAACCCGGTGTCCTGGCCGGCCTCGACGCCGCCACTCACGCGCTGCGACTGATCGATCCGGACGTTCACCTCACGGTGAGGAAAAGGGACTGCGCCGCGCTAGCGCCCGGTGACGTGATCGCCGAACTCTCTGGCGCCGCGCGCTCCATCCTGATCGCCGAACGCACGATGCTCAATTTCCTTGGCCACCTTTCCGGTGTCGCCAGCCTGACGCGCCAGTATGTCGATGCTATCGCGCATACAAAGGCGCGCATCGTCTGTACCCGGAAGACGACACCTGGCCACCGCGCGCTCGAGAAGCGCGCCGTGCGTTGCGGCGGCGGCACGTCGCACCGTTACGGCCTGGATGACGCGATCCTGATCAAGGACAACCATATTGCGGCTTGCAACGGCTCCATCGCCGACGCGCTGACCCGTGCGAAGGCCTATGCCGGGCACCTGCGCATGATCGAGATCGAAGTCGACACGCTTGCCCAGCTCGACGAAGCACTGAAACACAGCCCTCACGCCGTCCTTCTCGACAACATGAACCTCAATATGCTGCGCGAAGCCGTGGCGCTCACTGGCGGACGAGTCGCGCTGGAGGCCTCTGGCGGCGTCACGCTCTCTTCCGTCGCGGCAATCGCAGAGACTGGTGTCGACTTCATTTCCTCGGGCGCGCTGACCCATTCCGCACCGAACCTTGACCTCGGGCTGGATGTCGTCTGACAGTCGCTCGCGCGCGCCAGCCCGGCGCACGGGATTCGGAGACGTCAGCCATGACAACCGCCAACGGCCGCAAAAGCATATTCATCACAGGCGCTGCCTCCGGCATCGGCGCCGAAACTGCGCGCTACTTCTCGAAGCGGGGATGGTTCTGCGGCCTGTATGACGTTAACGAGATGGGCCTGAAATCCGTCGCTGCCGACCTCGGCGCTGGGAATTTCCATGCCGCAAAACTGGACGTCACCAAGCGCGCCGACTGGGCCGCTGCGATTGAAGGCTTCAGCACCGCGACCGGCGGCAAAATGGACGTGCTGTTCAACAATGCCGGCATTGGCCGTCATGGCTGGTTCGAGGATGTCCCGCCTGAAGAGGCTGACCTCGTGATCGACATCAACGTCAAAGGTGTGATCAATGGCGTCTACGCCGCCTTGCCATTGCTGAAATCAACGCCCGCCGCGCGCATCGTCAACACTGCCTCCACTGCCGGCATTATCGGCGCGCCGCAGCTCGCCGTCTACTCTGCCTCTAAATGGGCCGTACGCGGACTATCCGAAGCCCTCGATGCCGAGTTCCGCGACCTCGGCATCCGCGTCACCAGCCTGATGCCCTGGTTCGTCGATACACCCATCCTCGACATGGGCGCCAAGGCGGGCTCGAATGAGAAAATGTCCGATCAGATGAAGGCCAACGGCGCGACGATCTATCCGGTCTCGATGGCGGCTGAGAAGGCGTGGGAAGCGGCGCACGGCGATGACATTCAGGTCATGGTCGGGGGCGAGGCCGAACGCGCACGCTTCATGACGCGCTGGCTGCCAGGCCTGGTCCGCAAACAGATCAAGGCGCGCGTCCCACCCCGCAGCTAGGTCATCAAGTCCGGAATCGAAAAGGCCGCCGGCAGAGCCGCCGGCGGCCTTTGCATCTGGAGCTCATAGACCGCTTAGAACGAGGTATCCGGCGATGCGACAGCGCTGACCTGACGCGCGGTATATTCCGCCACAGGGCCGGCTTCTGTTTCGGCCTCTTCCGCCGCCACAGCCTGAAGGCTCATCAGGCGCGGGGTGCCCGAAGAAATCGTGCGCGTCGAGGTCGAGACGGCGGCCGGCGCCGTAGAAGGCGTGATCGCGTAGTACTCGTCATAACCGGCCGAGGCGCCATCTGTGAACAACAGGCTCTCATCTGCTGCGTCCGCGCCCACCGTGCTGGCATCGAGCGCCGCGAGCTGCAGGGCCACGGAGTCCTTTCGAGCCTGGAAGTTGCGCTCCACGCTTGCCCATTCGGCGCCGCGCGGGAAGCGGTAGAAGATGTGCAGGCCGACCTTGTTGGTCTGGATCAGGCCCGAGTTCCAGATCGGATCCACATAGGTCGCATGATAGTGCGTGGCGCCGCCGGTGCGTTCCTCGTTGAGGTTCATAAGCACATGCGCTGCGATGCGCTTGGCGCGTTCCCAGTTCTCGCCCCTCGGCTTGATGTGGAGGGCGCCATCACAGGTAAAGGTGAACTGACAGCCGGTGGTGCGCGTCGCGCCCTGGAATACCACGCCGCAAGCGGTGTCCGGGTAGCGGTGGTCCTGCATGCGGTTGGCGATGACTTCGGCGACGGCGAGCTGGCCTTCCAGCGGCTCGCGGGCAGATTCGTAGTACACAGCCTGCGCCATGCACATCAGCTCGGAATCGATAGTTTCCGCGCGCTGCATCTCTTCGGCGCGGAACGAGGCGAGCGTCAGAAGCGCGGCACCATCACGGTCGCGCATCGCATAGCGGCTCATCGAGGAATCGGGGTCACGCTTCAGCGTGTATTCGACCGTGCGCAGCCAGGGGGTATCCAGCAAGGCAGGCGTATGGGCATCCGTCCGCACGGCAAGGCCGGCATCCTGGTACATAGCAAAGCGCTCAGCCTCGGCGCGGTATTGGGCTTCGGCACGCAGGCTTACCTGCTGGTTCGAAATCACCGGAAGCGAAACGGTCGCGGTCACAGCGCAGACGGCGATCATTCCGCCACGGATGAACACTTCACGTTGTTCCTGATCCGTCATGCCTAGCCACCACCGTTTGAGCTTGTTGCTGAGCTCATTAAGGGAGACCAGAGTCATCTGGCTTGATTGAAAAAACCTTAACATCACCGATCCTCTTTACCCGGACAGCGGTTATCGTTCCGCTTTGAACCCGGGCTTCCAGGTTTGTACGCATTATCTGAGGACCGTACGCGTCCCTGCACGCCCGTCGGGCGTGAGGGGACTTGGCCCACCGGGGAGCATCTAGCAATAATTCAGCCAACCTCCCGAGTTACAAAATCGAAACGCTCTCTCGCTCGTAGAAGGCGCAAGTTCACGCGATTTCAAGGAAAGTTGAGTTAACCGCCTGAAACGTAAAGGTTTTAAGACCTTCCGGCGCTCAACCTTTGCGATTCATCGAAGAGGTCAGTGTTGCTGCAATACAACGCTCAAGCGCCACCGGATTCGAAAGCCTGGCGTCATGTGGAGCTGTCTTTGAGCGCGGCCTGTGCCGCGGCAAGACGGGCAATGGGCACCCGGTACGGCGAGCAGGAAACGTAATCGAGGCCTGCGCGGTGGCAGAATTCCACCGAGGCAGGGTCGCCGCCATGCTCTCCGCATATTCCAAGCTTGATACCCGGCCGCGTGCGGCGGCCGCGCTCGGCCGCCATCTTCACCAGTTCGCCGACGCCTTCCTGGTCCAGCGTGACGAAGGGATCCTTTTCGTAGATGCCCTTTTCCGAATAGACCTGCAGGAAACGGCCCGCATCATCACGGCTGATGCCGAGCGTGGTCTGCGTCAGGTCATTCGTGCCAAACGAAAAAAAGGCCGCAGACTGAGCAATCTCGCCTGCCTGCAAGGCCGCGCGCGGGAGCTCGATCATTGTGCCGACCGTGTAGTCGACTACCATGCCGGCTTCCTTCAACACCTTCTGCGCCGTCTCATCGACGAGCGTCTTGAGGATCGCGAGTTCGCGCTGCGTCGCGACCAGCGGGATCATCACTTCCGGCACCGGACTCAGCTTGCCTTCCTTCGCAACGTTAACAGCTGCCTCAAAGATGGCGCGCGCCTGCATCTCGTAGATTTCGGGATAAGTGATACCGAGCCGGCAACCCCGGTGACCCAGCATCGGATTGCTCTCATGCAGATCATGCGCGCGCCGGCGCAGTTCCTCGGCATTGATGCCGGAGGCTTTCGCCACGTTGGCAATGTCTTCGTCCGTATGCGGCAGGAATTCGTGAAGCGGCGGATCGAGCAGGCGGATGGTGGCGGGCCGGTCGCCCAGAATACGGAAGATTTCCTCGAAATCCGAACGCTGCATAGGCAGCAGCTTCGCCAGCGCCTCGCGGCGGCCTGTCTCGTCATTCGACAGGATCATTGAACGCACCGCGGGGATTCGATCCTCGTCAAAGAACATGTGCTCCGTGCGGCAGAGACCAATGCCTTCGGCGCCGAACTCGACCGCAGTGCGCGTATCCAGCGGCGTCTCTGCGTTGGCGCGGACCTTGAGGCGGCGAACCTTATCAGCCCAGCCCATCAACTCGCCGAAATCCCCTGACAGGTCTGGCTTGATCAGCGCAATCGCGCCCGCCATAACGCGGCCGGTGCCGCCATCGATGGTGACCACATCGCCCTTCTTGAAGGTGCGCCCGCGTACGCTGAACTCGCCGCGCGCCGTGTCGATCTTGAGGTCGCTGGCGCCGCAAACGCAGGGCCGGCCCATGCCGCGCGCGACAACCGCCGCGTGGCTCGTCATCCCGCCGCGTGCGGTCACGATCGCGCGCGCCGCATGCATTCCCTTGATGTCGTCCGGGCTGGTCTCGACGCGGACCAGGATTACATCCTCGCCCTTGGCAGCGAGCAGGAAAGCCTCATCGGAATCGAACACGACCTTGCCGACCGCCGCGCCAGGGCTGGCCGGCAGGCCCTTCACGATCACATCGTATGGCGGTGTCTTGGCTGCCTTCTGTTCCTGTTCGTTTGGAATTCGAGGGTGAAGGAGTTGGTCAAGCTGCGACGGCTCGAGCCGCAGCAGTGCTTCGCGCTCCGTGATCAGTTTCTCACGCACCATGTCCACGGCGATCTTCACGGCGGCGGCGGCGGTGCGTTTGCCGTTTCGGGTCTGCAGCATGTAGAGCCGGCCGGCTTCGACCGTGAACTCGATATCCTGCATATCCTTGTAGTGGTGCTCGAGCTTGGCAGCAACGTCGCGCAGCTGCTTGTAGACTTGCGGCATTGCGTCCTCAAGCGGCTTGTCGCCCGAGCCGAGCGTGGCGGCGCGTTCGCGCGAGATCGGCGCGGGTGTGCGGATGCCCGCCACCACGTCTTCGCCCTGCGCGTTGATAAGGTACTCGCCGTAGAAGATCGCCTGCCCGTTTGACGGGTCGCGTGTGAAGGCGACGCCGGTCGCGGAGGTCTCGCCGAGGTTTCCGAACACCATGGCCTGCACGTTGACGGCTGTACCCCAGTCTTCCGGAATGTCATTGAGTTTGCGGTAGATGATGGCGCGGTCGCTCATCCAGCTGTTGAACACGGCGGAGATGGCGCCCCAGAGCTGCTCGCGCGGATCTTCCGGAAACGGACGGCCGAGTTCCTTCTGCACCGCCGCCTTGTAGCGCACGATCACGGCCTTCCAGTTATCGGCAGTCAGGTCCGTATCAAGGTCGAGGCCTTCGCGCTCCTTGTAGTCGTCCAGGATATGTTCGAACTCGTCATGGCCGAGGCCGAGCACGACGTTCGAATACATCTGGATGAAGCGTCGATAGCTGTCATAGGCGAAGCGGTCGCCGGCGAGGCCGGCGAGGCCTTCGGCTACAGCTTCGTTGAGGCCGAGGTTCAGCACCGTGTCCATCATCCCCGGCATTGAGGCGCGCGCGCCGGAGCGCACGGACACGAGCAGCGGATTGGCCGGATCGCCGAAGCCCTTGCCGGACTGGCGCTCAAGGCTTTCCAGCGCAGCGTTTACTTCGGCTTCGAGGCCCGCCGGATAGGCCCGGCCGGTCTGGTAATAAGCCACGCACACGGCAGTGGAGATGGTGAAGCCCGGAGGCACCGGCAGGCCAAGCTTGGCCATTTCGGCGAGGTTGGCACCCTTGCCGCCCAGCAGGTTCTTCATCGAGGCATCGCCGTCCGCGGTGCCGCCCCCGAAGGCATAGACCCAGGTTTGCTCTGCGCCCCTGCGTGCCGCTTCAGCCATGCCAAATCGCCTTCCGTGTAAGCTTCATATACCGGTGAAATCTATCCGCCCGGCCTGATTGCAAGTCCTATGCTGCATAGCACCCCTCATGAGAAGAGCGCGTTTCGTCTCCAGGGCATGTGACAACGTTGTTAATTCGCCCGTCAGGGCAAGCACAGAACGCCCGGCTTATCTCGCCATTCCAAACCGGAACGCACCCGGTTAACCCTCGATCTTCGAGAAATCCGCCACCTTGTGGAGCGCGTCCCGCACCGCAACGAGCAGCGCCAAACGGTTCGCCCGAACCGCCGCGTCCGAATCATTCACCATCACGCCCTCGAAAAACGCATCGACGGGCGTCCGAAGCCCGGACAGCACTCTCATCGCGCCGGCGAAGTCCTCCTTCGCGAGCGGAGTTTCGAGCGCGGCCTCGGCAGCGGTTACCGCTTTCCAGAGCGCCTGCTCGGCAGCCGGGCCCTTGGCGACGAGCGACGGATCGACGGAAAGGTTCTCCGGCAGCGCGCTTTTCTTCTCTTCGGCCTTCAGGATATTCGCCGCGCGCTTGTAGCCTGCGAGCAGTGTCGCGCCGTCTTCCGTTTCGAGGAAGGCACCCAGCGCCTCGACGCGCTTCACGATGAGCACGAGGTCATCCTCGCCGAGCGCGAAGACGGCATCGATCAGATCATGCCGCTTGCCCTGGTCGCGGAGGACTTGCTTGAGGCGGTCGGCGAAGAAGGAGAGGAGGTCTCCCAATTTCTGAACGGACGGGTCCACGTCAAAGCCTTTGGGATCAGCTTTTTGCCTGCTGTCCTCGCCAATCTGCGGTGCCCATCGCTCATACCAGCTGGCGTTTTGAGCTTCGATCAGCGCTTGCCCCAACGGCAGCCTGATATCATTTTCAAGAATTGATCGCACCACACCCAGCGCCGCACGCCGCAGCGCAAACGGGTCCTTCGATCCCGTCGGCTTCTCGTCAATTGCCCAGAAGCCCACCAGCGTATCCAGCTTGTCCGCGAGCGCGACGGCCACAGCGACCGGTTCGGACGGCACAGCATCATTCGGACCTTGCGGTTTGTAGTGGTCGCGGATCGCATCGGCGACATTCGGCTTCTCGCTTGCGCTGAGCGCATAATAGCGCCCCATCACGCCCTGTAGTTCCGGGAACTCGCCGACCATCTCGGAGACGAGGTCCGCCTTCGCGAGCCGCGCTGCGCGCTCCGCAAGCACCGGGTCCGCTCCGACGTGTCGCGCGAGTTCCCGCGCCAGCGCGGCCACGCGCTCTACCTTGTCACCCAGCGAGCCCAGCTCCTGCTTGAACGCGATGGTGCTGAGCTTCCGGCCCATCACATCCAGCGGCGTGGCCTTGTCCTTCTCCCAGAAGAAACGCGCATCCGACAGGCGCGCAGAGAGAACCCGCGCATTGCCCTCGGCGATCTTCAGGCCGCCATCGGCGGCACTGATGTTAGCCACTACGATGAAGTTCGGCGCGAGGCCATCCGTACCCGGACGGCGCACCGCAAAATATTTCTGGTGAGTGCGCATCGACAGCTTGATCACTTCGGGCGGCAGGTCGAGGAACGACGGCTCCATCTGCCCCAGTACGACCACGGGCCATTCCGCCAGCCCGGTCACCTCTTCCAGCAGCCCCTCGTCCGGCACCAGTTCCAGCCCGGAAGCGCTGCACACGTCCTCGATGCCTGCCAGGATACGCGCCCGCCTGTCGGCCCGCGACAGGATCACATGGCCCTTGCCTTCCAGCTGCTTCCTGTAGTCCGCCCAGGCTTTGACCGCATACGGACCACGCCCGTGAACGCGATGACCTTCGGTCACGTTGCCGCTCGCGATGCCGCCCACTTCGAGCGGGACAACCGCGCCGTCGAGAATACAGACAATCTTCTGCAAGGGCCGCACCCAGCGCAGGTCGCCGTCCGCCGTCCGCATCGATTTCGGCCAGTTGAACCCCCGCACGATGGCGGGCACCGCCTCGGCGATCACGTCCACGGCGTCTCGCCCCGGCACCGAGAGATAGGCGACATAGGAGTCGCCCTTCTTAGGATCGGACACCACGCTCGCCTGCTCGATCGAGGTCAGCCCCGCGCCGCGCAGGAAGCCCGCAATTGCCTGTTCCGGCGCGCCGACTTTCGGGCCCTTTTTCTCCTCGCGCACGTCCGCCGAACGCGCGTCCAGCCCCTCGATCACCACTGTCAGCCGGCGTGGCCCGGACACCGCAAACGCGTTCTTCCAGCTGAGGCCGGCTTCCTTCAGCCGCGCGGTCAGCGCAGCGAGAAGGTCTGCCTCCGCCTTCGCCTGCATGCGTGCAGGAATTTCCTCGGAAAAGAGTTCAAGCAGGAGTTCAGCCATGGGGCCCCGGCGGCAGGAGTTGCGCGTGGGTCACGGCATAGTCGCGCCCGCGCCGGGGTCAAGGGTGGCACGCGGCGCGAGGCAGCCCGCACCGGCGTTCCCGGGGCACGGCCCGCGCCTGCTGCCAGCGGCCAGTCCAGGTTCCGGCGATGACCGGAATGGGCGAGACAGGCAAAGGCCTAGCGGCGGCGGTCGATCCGGTCTTCCCGGCGGTCGGCCACGTTCTCGGCGCGGTCGAGGCGGTCCTCGATCACGTCGCGGCGGCCGTGATCATAGGCTTCGTCGCGGCGGCTCTCGCGGCGGTCCACCTTGTTCTCGAACCGGTCGAGACGGTCTTCGGCGAGGTCGGCGCGGCTGCCTTGCGCAATGTCGCCGCGCAATTCGGCGGCGGTCAGGCGATGGTCGACCCGGCCGAGGCGTTCGGCGGGGCCCGCAAGGGCAACGGGAGCGGCAAAGGCCGCAATCAGGGCAGCAGCAATCAGCGGTCTGAACATGGGTAGTCCTCCTTGAGCGAACATGACCCGGTCATCCAGATCATGCCCGTTCAACGGCGGAGCACACGCCTTTCCGTCGCACAAAAGAGCAAAAATATTTGCTTAATGCACTGTATTTTAAATGAATATTTGTTCAGGCTCATTCAGAGCCTGTTATGGCTGCCGTCGCAGATCGGGCTCTTGCCTGTGCGCTTGCAGGCGCAGAAGAAGACCTTGCCGGTCCTGGGCGCTTCCCAGCCCTGGGGCGTGAACCCGGTGCCCTTATGGCTGCCATCGCAAAAGGGCTGGCGCCTCGACTGACCGCAAGAGCACCACCAGTAAACCTTCCCTTCTTCCACCTCAACCGGAACCGGCTGATTTCCGGCGACTGTCGGTTCACTCATGGTTCGTCCTCCAAAACGTTTAACTTACTGGAATACACCCAGAAGCCAGCAGGCTTCAGCCCTGCGTCAGCGCCCATTGTGCCGCCGCGCCGCGCGCCAGATCGCGTACCCGGGCGATGTACGCCTGCCGCTCGGTGGGTGATATAGCCCCGCGCGCATCAATCAGGTTGAACGTGTGCGAGGCCTTCAGCGCGTAGTCATAAGCTGGCAGCGGCTTGCCCGCCGCCCGCAGCGCGTTCGACTGGTTTTCGCAATCGGCAAACCAGCGCTTCAGCATCTCGACATCCGAATGCTCGAAATTGAAAGCGCTCTGCTGGCGTTCGTTCTCCAGGAACACATCGCCATAAGTCAGCGGTACGGGGCTGGCGGGATCGTTGAACGGCAGGTCGTATACCCGGTCAACGCCGAACACGTACATCGCGAGGCGCTCAAGTCCGTAGGTCAACTCGCCAGAGACCGGCGCCACATCGAGGCCGCCGACCTGCTGGAAGTAGGTGTACTGGGACACTTCCATCCCGTCGCACCAGACTTCCCAGCCGAGGCCCCAGGCGCCGACGGTGGGGTTTTCCCAGTCATCTTCAACGAAGCGGATGTCATGGACCGAGGGATCGATGCCGATCCGGTAAAGGCTCTCGAGATAGAGGTCCTGCAGGTTCGCCGGGTTCGGCTTCAGGATCACCTGAAACTGGTAATAGTGTCCGAGGCGGTTGGGGTTCTCGCCATAGCGCCCATCCTTCGGACGGCGGGACGGCTGCACGTAAGCGGCGCGCCAGTTCTTCGGCCCCAGCGCGCGCAGCACCGTCGCCGGGTGCAGCGTGCCAGCGCCGACTTCCATGTCATATGGCTGCAGGATCGCGCAGCCCTGCGCCGCCCAATAGGCCTGCAGCGTCAGGATCAGGTCCTGGAAGGATTTCGGTTTGGCATGGGCTTTGGGCGCGGGCATTGCGGGCTCACCGGTCTGGGAGTTCCCGGCCTAGCGCCTCGCCGGAAGGCGCGCAACCGCTCTCAGGTATCGTTGCGGCCGCGTCCTTTGTCGTGGGCGTCGTTCCCGAACCGACCGATCCAGGAGATTGCAAGGCCAGCCGCGAGGCTGACAAGCAGCAGGAACGTGAACATGATGCATGTCCTCTTTCATCCCCCTGTTACAGGTTGGGACCCAGCCGCCCGTTTGCAAGGCGCGCGCCGGGCCTACCAGTCGATTCCGAAGCCCTCGACAATTGCCTGCGCGGGCGGGGTCCGCGTGCCATCCTCCGCATGGGTGATCAGCGGCGCCAGCAAGGTCAGCGGCCCCCGCTTCAGTCCTTTGCGTGCGCGCACCAGCACGCGCCGCGCCTGCTCACCTTCCTTCGAAGCGATGGGCAGCACCGTGACCTCGCCCGCCTGCCGGTCAAGTTGCGCCAGCAGCCGTGCAAGTTCGGCCGCGCGGTGGATAAGGATAACCGGCGCCCGGGGCTTTGCCGCAAACAGCATCGCCTTCACCCAGCCCTCAAGCGGCAGGCTCTCGATATACGCCCCGGCCTTGCCTTCGCCGGGCGGGGAAATCCTGCCAGGTTCGAAGTAAGGCGGGTTCGCAAACACCAGGTCGAACCGGTTTTCATGCGCCGCCGCCCAGCCGGCGGCCTCGTCCGTCTCGATAACCACCCGCGTGCCGAAGGCGTTCAGCGCCGCGCCCTCCCGCGCCAGCGCCGCCGCTGAAGCATCCTGCTCGACGCCGGTGAATACCAGGCCCGGCAGCCGGAACGCCGCGGGCAACAGCGCTCCGCCGGAACCGCAGCCGAGCTCCAGCGCCTCGCCCTTGTCCATCGCCGGCAAGCCCGCCGCAAGAGCAAGGGAGTCAAAGCCCGCGCGAAAACCGGTCTCCGGCTGCACCAGCGTGACACGCCCCTGATAGACGGTGTCGCGGGTAGTACATGGGGAAGGCGCGCGCTGTTGGCTCATGCGCCCACTTCAGACAAGCCCCCCGCGGCGTCAACAGGCCCAGGACGAGTTCCAGCCGAACCCGGGATGGTTGTACATGATGTAGGATGTCTCGCCGTAGGAAATCCCGGCATCATAAACGTCGCCATCATCATAGGTGACGGTGATTTCCGTATAATCAGGAGCATAACTGACGAAGTAGACGAAGCCCTGGCCGCCGCTCACGCCGGAGTATTCTACGAGATACCCGTTTCCGGATCCGCAGTTCAGCGTGTTGCTTTCCGACTGGTCCGGCCAATACGTCCCGTTGGCTTCCTGCATGCCGACGGCAAAGGCAGCGAGGTCGGTGGATGAACACGCGCCAAGAAAGAAAACACCGGCGATCGCTGCCAGAACGGATGCACGCATTACAGGACTCCTGAGTTGCACCTCCGAGGCTATTCAGGAGGCCGCGGCCCTTTTCAAGCAAGACTTTTCGGCGCCCAACCTCGGCGCCGAGCTAACCTTACGTCAAATCTACCAGAGCCCGACGGGCGCGCACCGCGTGAAGTTCCTTCACCATGATACGCCTCGGAAACGCACCGATATTGCCTTCCAGCGCCGAGATATGCTGGTCAAGAACGACATACTCGATACCGGCTTCCATCAGCAGATGTTCGGCATAGGACAGTTTCACCGGATCATTCGTCCGGAAAATCTCTTCCATCAGGAGGCAGAAGCGCGCAGGTTGATGTCCACCGAGCGGGCATCGTACGCTTCGGGCTTGTCGGGCTTCGCGCCCGAGCCGGTGACGATTTCCAGCGTTTGCGTGACCTTGCCGGCGCTGCCCCCGCCCAGCGGGATACCGAAGCCGACACCGACCCCGACGCCCGAATATCCACCCGACCCGGCTGAGCCTGCGATGCTGACCGACGGCCCGCCGCTGCGACCTGACCCTTGCGAATCCATTGTCTCGTTGGTGATCTCGAACCAGTCCTTGCCCTCCATGAGGGTGATCTCGGAGGCGCGCAGCAAAGCCATGTTGCGGGCGCGGATGACGTCCCTGTCGGTGTAGGATACTCTGTGCCGGCCGGTCTCGATCTGCTGAGAGATATAGCCTTCGGCGCGTCCGGATCTGGCGGGACCGTAGACCGGCGTCGTGACACAAGCGGCCATCACGGCGAGGGCGGGGATGAGAAATACGTGTTTCATCGGCAACATTTAGCGCGAATCGCGTCCGCGTGTCAGCTATTGTCGCTGAATCATAGTTGATGAACGCGTTGTCATGGAGTGAATACGTGCGTCCCGGTGCCACGTCGCTTTGGCGCCTGTGCCTCGTAGAACCAGCAGTTACGCCAGAGCCATAACCGGAGTTCCGCCTTGACCCTTGCCCCCAAACCCAAGAGCAAGGCCGCACTGTCTTCGCTGGTGGAGCGGATGCAGGACCTCGTGGCGGCTGACCTCGCCGCCGTCGAGCACCTGCTCGCCACCCGCGCCGCCAGCCCGGTCTCCATCATTCCGGACTTGTCGGGATATATTGTGTCAGCTGGCGGAAAGCGCCTGCGCCCGCTGATCACCCTGATCGCCGCAAACGCCGTCGGCAAGGCCAACGCCGCGACCCACGCCCTCGCCGCGGCTGTCGAGTTCATCCACACGGCCACCCTGCTGCACGACGACGTCGTCGATGAAAGCGCACTGCGCCGAGGCAAGCCAGCCGCCAAGGCGGTCTGGGGCAACAAGGCTTCGATCCTTGTCGGGGACTTTTTGTTTGCCCGCGCCTTCAACCTGCTGGTCGAAACCAACAGCCTGGAAATCCTCAACCGCCTCGCTACCGCCTCGACGGTAATCGCCGAGGGGGAGGTACGCCAGCTCGCCGCCATGGCGGCGCGCGATCTGCCGACCGAGGAATATCTCGCCATCGTCGAAGCCAAGACAGGCGCGCTGTTCGAGGCCGCGGCAGAAACCGGCGCGCTGTCCACCACCGGCGCCAGACACGCCGCCGCGCTTGCCACCTATGGCAAGAATCTCGGCCTTGCCTTTCAGATCATCGATGACGCACTCGATTATGGCGGAACGACCTCTGTGATCGGCAAATCGGTGGGCGACGATTTCCGGGAAGGCAAGATCACTTTGCCGGTGATTATCGCTCGCCGCCGGGGGTCAGATGAAGACCGTGCTTTCTGGGACCGCGCGCTGAATCCTGAAACGCAGGAAGACTCCGACCTCGCCCACGCCGTCCACCTGATCCGCGCCACCGGCGCCGCCGAAGCCACCGTCCAGGAAGCCGAAGCCTACGCCGCCCTCGCCAAAGGCGCACTGCGCACCCTGCCCCCCTCGCAGTACCGCAACGCATTGGAAGACCTCGCCGATTTCTGTGTCAGCCGCGCCTACTAGCGCCCACTTGCCAGAAGCTTACGGCCGAGGGTGACCCGTTGGCGTAGCCACAATCCGGACCCGGCAATCAGCAGCGCCATAAATACGATCACGTCCAGCGGCCAGTTGCGAGCGCCGTAGAGCCCCACCGCCGAGGCAAACGGGCCCGCGATCACTGCGCCGGCGCAGATAACCGTCATCCCCCACCAGAGCCGCGCGACCTTGCCGTGTGACCAGCCGGCGCGCAGCAGCAGCTGGTAGGCATGTTCGCGGTGCGCTTTCATCAGAGGCCGGCCATGCCTGGCTCGCCAGGCCAGCGTCAAGAACACATCGATCAGGATCGGCAAGCATAGCGAAAGGGGAACCAGCACAGGCCCGTCAATCGCAAACATCACCGACGCCCCGCCGATCAATCCGCCTACGGAGAGTGAGCCCGCGTCCCCTGCAAACAACTTGCCTGGCAGGTTCCACACCAGAAATCCGGCCAGCGCCGAAGCAGCCGCTAAACACATTGCCGCCAGGGCGCCCGTTGAGCGATCTACGGACGAATAAATGGCATTGGGGGCCAGCATCAGAGCAAACACGGCAAGGATGATCAACGACGTACCCATCGCAATGCCGTTAGAGCCGTCTATGAAATTGACTGCATTCGACATTACGAAAATGAAAACTACAGCAACAATGGCGCCCAGCGCCAAAGGCAAGGTGATCCCCGCGCCGCCTATCCAGAGCGCTCCGGGTTGAGGCCCGAACACAACAGCCACCGCCGCGCCAACGAGTAGTGCCACGAGCTTAGTCAGGGCCGGCATTGCGTAAACATCATCCGCCCAGCCGAGCAGTGCCGCAAAGATCGTAAAGGCAACGATCCCTGCAATCGGCGCCGCCAAAAGCGGCTCAGCCGCCGGTGCCTCCATCAGCGCCAGTGTGCCAAGCCCCCCTAACATCCCCCCCAGCATACCCATTCCGCCAGAACTCGGCACCGGCGCGGCCTGCGTCTTGCGCCCCCCATCTGGCGCGTCTTTCGGACCCAGACGGATCATCAGCCAGCAGACAAACAGGCTGATCAAAAACGGGACCGCGAAGATGACAACCAGACTCACGGCGCGGCGCCAAGCCGGCAGGGCGCCGACCACCAGTCCGGCTTTTCTGCTTTCAAAATGATATCCGCCATCTCGGCAAAGGAAATGGCATCGAACAGTGCGAAGCAGGTCGCCCCGGAACCGCTCATCCGCGCGAGTTGCACGCCGCGCTGCGCCCGCAGAAAGGTCAGCACCTCGCCGATTTCGGCAACCTGCGCAATCGCCGGCGCTTCAAGGTCATTGCGCTGCGCACCAAGCCAGTCAGCCAGATGACCCCTGTCGGCGAAATCCGGAAACGGATCCAACTCGGCAAACCCGGCGCCACCGCCCGACGCGTCGAAAGCCCGGAACACCGGCCCGGTCGGGCAGGCCGCACCTGGATTGACCAGCAGCGCCGGAATCCGCTGCGGCAGCTTCACAGGCGAGACACGCTCGCCTTCACCGCGCATCAGGGACGCCGTGCCGGCGAGCGCGACCGGCACATCACCGCCCAAGGAGGGTGCCACGGCGGGCGCGTACGCCGGGTCAATTTTCCAGATGGTCGTCAGCAGACGGAGCGTTGCTGCCGCATCCGAAGAGCCACCGCCAATGCCCGCTGCCACCGGCAGCCATTTTTTCAACTTCAGCCGCGCGCCTTTTCCGGTGCCGGACGCAGCTTGCAGCGCCCTGGCCGCCCGCAGCACGAGATTGTCATCCAGCGCGCCTGCCTCTCGCGCAAAGGGCCCACT
The DNA here is from genome assembly GCA_016124495.1 of Hyphomonas sp. Lineage (GTDB taxonomy): Bacteria > Pseudomonadota > Alphaproteobacteria > Caulobacterales > Hyphomonadaceae > Hyphomonas. Next base: position 81,087 of record WGNP01000003.1, read on the forward strand.
CACCTCCAGCGTCAGCGCTTCCGCAGGCTCGGCTTCAAGATAATCACACAGCTGATCATCACTGAAAACGACCAGCGAATCGAGGTCGTGCCGGCCATTTGGTTTTGCCGGCCCGACGTGCAGGAACAGGTTCACCTTGGCAGCGGCGATAGCCTTGAGAGATGTCATTGCGGCCCCGCTGAAACCTTAACGTCCCGATGCTGAACCCGGCAACGGATCGGCAACAAGCCCGGTCAGCAGCTTCTTCTCGATCTTCTTTCGGTTCTCCGGGGACGGCTCAAGCTTCAGCGCATGAGCCCATTGGAAGCCCGCTTCCTTTCGGCGCCCGGCTTGCCAGTAGGCGTCGCCCAGATGATCGTTGAGCGTGGCATCTCCCGGCAACAGTACGACCGCGCGCTCGAGATAATCCACCGCCTCTTCATACTGGCCAAGCCGGTAATGGGCCCAACCAAGGCTATCGACGATATGCCCGGAGTTCGGCTGCAGAATCAGGGCCTGCCGGATCAAGGCAAATCCTTCTTCCAGATTTATGCCGCGATCAATCCAGGAATATCCGAGATAATTCAGCACAATCGCGTTTTCCGGCTCGATGTCCAGCGCCGCCTGCAAGTCCACCTCAGCGCCTGCCCAATTTGCCTGCCGCTCGCGCGAAGCACCGCGCACAAAGAACACGCGCCAGTCCCTGCGCCCCTCCGCTTCGTCGGCAGCGATGATTTCGTTCAGCAGCGCCTCGGCCTCGCGGTGCCGGTCCAGCGCGCGGTAGATATCAGCCACCTGCAGTTTCAGGCTGCGCTCTGGCTTGGCTCTGAGTGCATCCGCCGCAAGGGCCAGCGCCGCTTCCTTCCGGTCCTCTTGCAACAGCGTGTTGGCAATCTGCCCCCGGGCGGTTGCATAATAAGGCGAACTTACGGGCACGTTGCTCAGCACACGGATGGCAGCTTCCGGCCGCTCGCCCTGCAGCAGAGATTGCCCCAGCAGCGTGCGCGCCTGGTGCAGTTCAGGGTCCAGCGCCACAGCCAGTACGAAATACACTGCCGCCACATCATCATCAGTCTGAAACATCAGCGCCGAAGCTGGCAGGAACAGGGCCAGCGCCGCACCCTGGCGCGTCGTGAACCGTTTCGGCGCAATCGCCTCCCCGCGTTTGATCCGCTCCGCCAGCGCCGCCAGCGAGGCGTTGTAGCCGACTTCTGCGCGGAACTGGTCGAGTATCTCGATCGCCCGTTCACGCTCACCGCGCGCTGCCAACAGCTCCGCAAAGGTCTCCGCGCCGACGGCAAGGCGCGCGCCGGACTCCCAGATCGCACTGAAAGTCGCCGCGGCCTTCTCGTCCTCGCGCGCCGCTGTCTGCACGAGGCCCATCATGTGCAGGGTCGCATTGTCGAGGCGCTGATCGCCGGTCAGGTTCTTCTGAAGCATTGCCTCCGCCGCGCCGGCCCCGTCCGAGCCAAGCAGCGCCCAGGCTTCAAGGTTGCGCGCGATCATGCGGTTGAAGGCGCGCAGGTCGCTCGTCTCGATGATCTCCACAGCGGCGTCAGTCTTGCCGCGCCCGATGGCGTCCACCGCCAGCGTCAGGCGTACCAGGCCCGCCTCGCTGCCCGCGTCGCTGGCGCGGCGCGCCAGGCCGGCGGCCACGCCGTAGTCCCCGGCCAACAGGGCGGAGAACACCGCCCGCTCCGCCACGCCCGCCGCTTCCGGCGCCGTGCCTATTGCGGAGGCGTAGTGCCGGGTCGCCGCCTGCGGGTCGTTCGTCATTGCGGCGAAGCGCGCGATCATGAAGTCGCCATAGGACCGCGCCTCGTCCGGCTGGTCATCAGACGGATAGGAGATTTGGGAGAAAGGTCCGCTGGCACAGGCTGCAGCCAGAAGAAGCGGCGCAAGCGCCAGCAGGAGCCGATGAGTTTTCATGCGGTGAAATTCGCAGCATCCGGAAGACGCGGCAAGGGGCGCCGCGCCGCAAAGGCCTAGTTGGAGGCGAGCCGCAAGTCCTGTTGATCGAAATAATCGTCAATCGCCGCCGCAATCGCCTCGACCGATGCCCTGCGACCCCTCTCGGACTGCAGCCGTTTCGCGTCGGCCTCATTGGTCAGGAAGCCGAGCTCAAGCAGGACCGCCGGTACATCGGGTGCCAGCAACACGTAGAAGCCAGCATTGCGGTGGGTGTTGCGCAGTACCGGCCCAGCCTTGCTCAACTCCGGCAGCAGAAGTTCGGCAAACTCCGCCGACCGTGTCTTGGTCTCACGCTTAACGAGGTCTTCCAGAAGGCCGTTCAGGCGGTCCGGTGTGCCGTCCTCCATAACGATCTTCCAATCGTTTTTCGTCGCTTCCCGGTCAATCCGCGTCTCGCCGCGCGCCGAGATCGTGTAGACGGACGCCCCGGAGACGCTGGCGGAGCCCGCGGCGTCGGCGTGCAGGGAGATGAACAGTTCCGCGCCCCAATTGCGGGCCAGCGTCACCCGGTCTTCATGCTCGACATAGACGTCCGTATCCCGCGTTAAGCGCACTTCATATCGCCCGTCCGCATCGAGCACGTCCTTCAGCGCCAGCGCCGCCTTCAGCGTGATGTCCTTCTCCTTGCCGCCAGCCAACGCGATCGCACCGGGATCCTTGCCGCCATGCCCGGGGTCGATCACCACCACATGCCGGCGCCCGCCGCCGGACTTGCGGCCGGAGGTCACCGTCGCCCCTGCAAGCTGTTTCAGCGAGTCGGCTCGCGCCTCGGCATACTGCGTCTCCAGCCTGGCAAGCTTCTTGGTGTCGCGCCGGGCTGCAATCGTATAGCGGGCCGGCGAAATCGTATCGAGATCGAGGATCACCCGGTAGGCGCGCTCCTTGCCGGTCGGCGGCAGGCGCAGCATCCGTGTCACCGCCATCGGGCGGTCGAGGCTGAACTCCAGCCGCCCCGGTTCCAGCGACCAGCCCTCTACCCCGCCGGTACCTTCACCGGCCGCAGAGTACCCGTTCTGGGCGAGCAGCAGCACAACCTTGCGTTCCCCCGGCAGCTCGGTGACGAGGCCATCGGCGGTTTCGGCCACATCCGTCCAGATCGTGATCCGCGTCGGCGCGCCATCGCCCGCGATTCGAACCTGCGTGACGTCCGCCGCTGCCGGCACAAGCCAGCCAAACCCCAGTAATATCAGAAGGATAAGCAGGAATCTCAGCATCGGGGAAGTGGTCGGGCCTGACAGTAGGTCACTAGAACGGATCGTGCCCTCATAGACCGGTGAAGATTAACCTTCGCTTGACCGCGCCTTAGCAGCGGGTCCGCCCCCATTCGGAATTTGGCCCTTTCATTTCCGGTCGAAATTGGGCACTGTCCGTCCGTGGCCGTCCGCAAGGGCTGGCCCAAAGGTTTCCCACTAGCGCGCACCCACCCGGCTTCCCCGGAAAGGCAAGCGGGCCGCGCGCTCCGGAAAGCAAGGAACAATGCGCAACTGTGCCGCTGCCAATACAGGATTCGCCGGATCGCCCACGCGGTTCGCAAAGCCGTCTGGCAGGGCATATCCCTCACAACTCATTGCCGGCCTTCGGGGCCAACCGCGGCGCAGAGCGCCCTGGCCCGCCGCGCCGGACCGAAAGGTTCTGTTACATGAGCAGATTGATGCTTATCGACGCCGCCCATCCCGAAGAAACGCGGGTGGCAATCGTCAACAATGGCCAGGTTGACGATTTTGACTTCGAAGCCACCGGCAACGAACAACTCCGCGGAAACATCTATCTCGCCAAAGTGACCCGGGTGGAGCCCTCGCTCCAGGCCGCGTTCGTCGAGTATGGCGGCAATCGCCATGGCTTTCTCGCCTTCAGTGAGATCCACCCGGATTACTATCAGCTGCCCGCAGAGGACCGGGAAGCCCTGCTGCGCGAAGCCGCTGAGGAAGCTGCCGCCGCCATCGAGGACGATGATGATGATGACGGCCCCTACATTCCCCACGGCATGAACGCCGGCAATGGCAATGCCGAAGATCACTCCGGCCATGACCATGATCATGATCATGACGAAGAGCATGACCACGGCGACGAGACCGAAGCCGCCGCCGGAGGCGATTCGGACGAAGACGGCGAGGAGGGCGACGACGATGCGCCGAAGCCCCGCCAGCCGCGCCCCCGTGCCCGCAACGAACGCTCGGCCCGTCCGGCCCAGACCCGGACGCCGATCTCCAAGCGCTACAAGATCCAGGAAGTGATCCGCCGCCGGCAAGTCATGCTGGTCCAGGTCGTGAAGGAAGAGCGCGGCAACAAGGGCGCCGCCCTGACCACCTACCTCTCGCTTGCCGGCCGCTACTCGGTCCTGATGCCCAACACGCCTCGCGGCGGCGGTATTTCCCGCAAGATCGTCAACTCGGCCGACCGCAAGCGCCTCAAGTCGATTGTCTCGGAGCTCGACATTCCGGAAGGCCAGGGCCTCATCGTCCGCACTGCCGGCGCCAAGCGCACCAAGGCCGAGATCAAGCGCGACTATGATTACCTGTCCAAACTATGGGAACAGATCGTCGAGAAGACGCTGACCTCCGAAGCTCCCGCGCTGATCAATGCCGAAGGCGGCCTCGTTCACCGCGCGATGCGCGACATGTTCGACAAGGAGATCGAGGAAGTCTGGGTCCAGGGCGACGAAGCCTACCGCGAGGCGAAAGACCTCGCGAAAATCATCATGCCCAGCCAGTCCCGCAAGGTGCAGCAATGGCGCGAGGATGATCCGCTCTACGTCGCCGAGGCCGTCGAAGGCCAGCTCGATTCGATCTACTCGCCGACCGTCCAGCTGAAGTCCGGCGGCTATCTCGTGATCAACCAAACCGAAGCGCTCGTCGCCATCGACGTGAACTCCGGCAAGTCGACCCGCGAGCGCAATATCGAGCAGACCGCCGTGCGCACCAACCTGGAAGCGGCCGAAGAGGCCTGCCGCCAGATGCGCCTGCGCGATCTCGCCGGCTTGATCGTGATCGACTTCATCGACATGGAGGAGAATAAAAACAACCGCGCCGTCGAAAAACGCCTGAAGGAATGCCTTAAGGTTGACCGCGCGCGCGTCCAGCATGGCCGCATCTCTCAGTTCGGTCTGATGGAAATCTCCCGCCAGCGCCGACGCCAGGGCGTGCTCCAGGCAACTTCTGATCCGTGCCCGGCCTGTAACGGCACCGGACGCCGCCGCTCCATCCCTTCGGCCGCGCTGCAGCTGATCCGTGCCATTGAGGCCCGCGCCGCCATCGGCGCCCTCAAGGGCATCTCGGTAAAGGCACCAACGGATGTCGCCCTCTACATCCTCAACAACAAGCGCGAGGCGCTGATCGAGATCGAACGGGTCGCCGGCTTTGCCGTGTCTATCCACTCCTCCGAAGACATGCTGCCAGGTGACTTCCAGCTCGACGCCGAGCGCGACCCGAACGCCAAGCCGAAGAAGCGCTCCACCCCGCGCTCACTGATGAAGCCGACCCCGGCCTCGACCCGCGACGAGGATGATGAAGACGCCGAGGAAATCGACGACACCGCAGATGCCAATGACGAAGCAGAAGACGACGCCGCCGAACCGCCCGCCGAGAAGCCTGAAGGCACAGAAGGCGGCAATGGCGGACGCAAGCGCCGCCGCCGCCGCCGGGGTGGCAAAGGCCGTGAAGCCCGCGAAACGGGCCTCGAAGTTGTCGATGCCGACGCACCGGTTGCCGCCGAAGCGTTGCCGATGTCAGATGACGACGGGGATGATGAGGACGAAGACGGCGACGAGGGCAGTGTTGCCCCGCGCGCCGATGGCGAGGAAGGCCCGCGCAAGCGCCGCCGCCGTGGACGCCGGGGTGGCCGCCGCCGCCGCCGTTCAGGCGACGGCCGACCGGAAGGTTCGGAGATCGCAGCCATCGCCGATGGAGGGGCTTATCTCGACGGCCTCTCGGCCAGCGCCGAGGCCATGCTGTCGGACGAGGATGTCGTCGGTGACGGAGAGTTCGCAGCCGCTGCAGGCTCTGCCGAGGCCGGATTGATCGGCGGCGCGGAGCCGGACGCCGAAGAAGCGCCCGCCCGCAAGCCCCGCCCCCCGCGCCGCAGCCGCGCAAAAGCCGCACCAGTTGAGGCGGAAGCTGAGGCGCTTGCCGCGGAAGCCGAAGTCACGGCCGCCGAACCAGCGCCTGTTGTCGAGGCCTCCGCGCCCGAACCGGAACCCGTAATGGCTGCTGCCGAAACACCGGCGCCCGTCCCTGCGCCGGAGCCCACGCCGACCCCTGCACCCGCGCCCCAACCGGAAGGCCCACGCAAAACCGGTTGGTGGAACCGCGGCAAGAAATAAGTCCGATTTATCCGCACACAAGCAAAAAGGCCGGAGCAGAAATGCTCCGGCCTTTTCTGTTCTGATCAAAGCTGAGCTTACGCCGCGACTTTCGCTTTCGTCCCAGCCGGCGGGAAGCGATCGTAGAAACCTTCGCCCTTGGCGGCCATGTCGCGCAGCAGCTTGTTGGGGCGGAAGCGGTCACCGTACTTGTCGGCGAGACGATCAGCTTCGGCGACGAATTCCTTGATGCCCCAGATCAGGTCGACATAGGAACAGCAGCCGCCGGTGAAAGGGGCAAAGCCCCAGGCGAGGATCGAGCCGATATCGGCGTCGCGCGCATCGGTGATAACGCCTTCCTCGAAGCAGCGAGCCACTTCCACCGCCTGACGCACGAGGAAGCGGTTCATCAGCTCCTTCTTAAGCGCTGGCGGGCACTCGTCGATCTTGATTTCGAGCTGCTTGTTGATGTCCGGCCAGAGGCGGGACGGCTTGCCCTTCTCGTCATAGTCATAAAAGCCCTTGCCCGCCTTGCGACCAACGCGGCCCTGGTCTTCGACGAGCCAGGCGAGGAAGTTCGTGCGTTCATCCGCCTGCAAATCAATGCCGGTGGCTTCCGCCATCGCGCGCGTCACTTTCAGCGCGGTGTCGAGGCCCACGGAGTCGGAGACTTCCAGTGCGCCCATCGGCATGCCGGCCTGGCGGCCAACGTTCTCGATGATCGCCGGCTTGATGCCTTCGCCCAGCATCTCCATGCCTTCGCGCGTATAGGTGCCGAAGCAGCGAGAGGTGTAGAAGCCGCGGCTGTCATTTACCACGATCGGCGTTTTGCGGATCGCCAGCACATAGTCGATCGATTTCGCCAACGTTGCCTCGCTTGTCTCCTTGCCCTTGATGATCTCGACCAGGCCCATCCTCTCAACCGGCGAGAAGAAGTGGATGCCGATGAAGTTGGCAGGACGCTTCGAGGCCTTCGCCAGACCGGTGATCGGCAGCGTGGAGGTATTGGAGCCGAACACAGCGTCATCGCCCAGCACGGCTTCCGCCTGCTTGGTGATCTTGGCTTTCAGTTGCTCGTTCTCGTAGACCGCTTCGACGACCAGGTCTGCGCCCTTGAAGTCATCATAGTTGTCGGTCGCCGTGATCAGCGCGAGCAGCGCGTCGCCCTTCTCCTTGGTCATCTTGCCGCGCGAGACATCCTTCTCGACGAGGCGTACCGAGTATTGCTTGCCCTTCTCGGCTGCTTCTTTCGAGACATCCACCAACACGGTCGGGATGCCGGCCTTCGCCTGCACATAGGCAATACCCGCGCCCATGAGGCCCGCGCCGATGACGGCGATCTTCTTGAATTCGGTCTTCGGATGGCCGGCCGGGCGGTTGGCGCCCTTGCCGAGTTCCTGCATCGACAGGAACAGCGAGCGGATCATCGCTTTCGCTTCCGGGCGCTGCTGCGTGTTGATGAAATAGCGTGTCTCTATACGCAGGCCGGCATCAATCGGCACCTGGATGCCTTCATAGATGCAGGAGAGGATGTTTTTCTGGGCCGGGAAGTTCCCATAGGTTTTCGAGGCGAGCATCATATTCGCCATTGTCGCCACCTGGCCGACGCCCGGCGACTTGTGCGGCACGCCGCCTGGAACCTTGTAGCCCTTCTCGTCCCATGGCGCCTTCGCCTTCGGATTGGCTTTCACCCAGGCTTTCGCCCGCGCAACGGTCTCCGAGGATGGCGCAAGTTCATTTACAACGCCCATCGCTTTCGCCTGCTCGGCAGTGAAGCTCTCACCCTGCAGGATGAGCGGCAAGGCGGCCTGCACGCCCACGAGGCGCGGCAGGCGCTGCGTGCCGCCGGCGCCCGGCAGAAGGCCGATTTTCGCTTCCGGCAGGCCGAACTGCAGCTTCGGATTATCGTTCGCCGCAACGCGGTAATGGCCCGCCAGCGCCACTTCAAGGCCGCCGCCAAGCGCGAGACCGTTCAGCGCCACCGCGACTGGCTTGCCGCATGTCTCAAGCTTGCGCAGTGTGCCGTTGAGCGAGAAGCCTGCGTCGAACTGCTCTTTCTTCAATTCGTCCACGGACTTCTTTGTTTTCTCCGCACCGCCCGCGCGGTCGCCCATCTCGCCGAGGTCGGCACCAGCACAGAAGCCGCTCGCCTTGCCGGAAGAGAGCACCAGGCCCTTGATCGCGTCGTTGGTGGCAACTTCCTTGGTGATCGCGATGATGTCGGCCACCGCCCTGCCGGTCAGCGTGTTCATGCTGCGGCCGGGTACGTCGAAAATGGCATGGGCAATGCCGTCAGGATCTACATCCCATTTGAAGGTTTCGAGGTTCATCAGAAGTCTCCTTGAATGCGGAAAAAGGTCAATGTTGGGGAACCGGCAGATCGATCTCGGAACGGATTATCATGATCTTCTGCCAGATTTTACTGGAAAGGTTGGTTGTCAGGCCTTCGATCTCGTTGACGGTGTGGATAACCACTTCGTCACGAACGCTCTGCATGCAGAGCGCGGCAAGTTTGCCGGTCAGCGACAGCATCTCGGTGCAATAGTCGAGATAACGCATGAGATCGGCGGGCGAGAGATCCCGCTCCGGCGACGAGGCCGTCCGCCCCGCACCCAGCACGCTCGCAGGATCCTTGGTCAGCTGGTGCATGTCGATCACATGCGCGATGGATCTCAGTTCATGCAGGGCGCTGAGCGCTTGGGACCGCTTGATGCGCGCCTCCAGATTAAGGAGGAACCAGATCGCCGCACCCATCAGGATCAGGATATTGGCAATCGCCTCAATGCCCTCAAACCCGATCTGGTCCGGATTTTCCATCAGCCGTCGGACTTTCTGCTCGACCCCCACACCGGCCATGAACAGGCCGGCGAGAAGGACGAGCGCGACAAGCCCGCGCAACAGCAGGTGAGGCCGCGAGACCTCGCCCACCCGCTTCACGTGCACGTGCGCAATTCGCTCAAGCTCGGCACACACGCCTGTAAGGCCACGGTCCGGAAAGCGCTCGCGCACCCGGTCCCCGAGACGCCCGAGCGTCGTGAGGATCGAGTCCGCTGAAAGCGCGCTGTACCGGTCGGCGCCGCGCATGCGTGGATCAGACGCGTTCGATGATCGTGGCCGTGCCCATGCCGGCGCCGACGCACAAAGTCACCAGCGCTGTCTTCTTGCCGGTGCGTTCAAGCTCGTCGACCATCGTGCCGAGGATCATTCCGCCAGTCGCACCCAGCGGGTGGCCCATCGCGATCGCGCCGCCATTTACGTTCATCTTCTCGTGCGGGATGTTCAGCATCTTCATCATCAGCATGACGACCGACGCGAAAGCTTCGTTGAGCTCGAACAGGTCGATGTCATCGACCGTCATACCTGCCTTCTTCAGCACCTTCTGCGTCACATAAGTCGGACCGGTCAGCATGATGCCGGGCTCGGAACCGATCGAAGCCATCGCACGAACGCGCGCACGTGGCTTCATGCCGGTGGCCTTGCCCATCGCTTCGGAGCCGAACAGCACGGCCGAAGCGCCGTCCACGATGCCCGACGAGTTGCCGGCATGGTGCACGTGATTGATCTTCTCGAGCTCAGGATAGCGCTGCTTGATCACTTCATCGAAACCGGCAGCGCCCATACCGGCGAAGGAAGGCTCAAGTGCCGCCAGGGTCTGCATGGTCGTGTCGGGGCGCATGAACTCGTCATGCGCAAGGCGGATGCCGCCCATCTGGTCGCGTACCGGCACGACAGACTTCTTGAAGCGGCCTTCCTTCCAGGCCTGCGCCGCACGGCGCTGGCTCTCGACGGCAAAGGCGTCCACGTCATCGCGGCTGAAGCCGTACTTCGTAGCGATCGTATCTGCGCCGATACCTTGCGGCGTGAAATAGGATTTCAGCGCGATCTGGGGGTCAGTGGACCAGGCGCCACCCGCTGCGCCCATCGGCACGCGGCTCATGCTCTCTACACCGCCGCCGATGGCCATGTCGGCCTCGCCGGTCATCACTTTCGAGGCGGCCATGTTGCAGGCCTCAAGGCCGGACGCACAGAACCGGTCGACCTGCACGCCAGCGGTCGTCTCGGCATAGTCGGCGTTCAGCACCGCGATACGCGCAATGTCGCCGCCCTGCTCGCCGACCGGCGAGACGCAGCCGAACACCACATCGTCCACCTTGGACGTGTCGAGATTGTTCCGGTCACGGATCGCCTGCAGCACCTGCGTGCCAAGGCTCAGCGCGGTGATCTCGTGCAGCGCGCCGCTGGACTTGCCTTTGCCGCGGGGCGTGCGGACAGCGTCGTATATATAGGCTTCGGGCATTTTGAAAGCTCCTTTCGGGGGATCAGGATGGGGTCGCCGGTGCTTTCACCGGGTTGAGGGTCAGGGAAGCGGCGGCGCGGGCGGCTTCCTTGCCGCGCGCGTCGAAAAGGTCGGCCTCGGCGAAAATCATCGCCTGACCTATATTGCGCAGGCGCGCGGCGACTTCGATGACGCCGACGCGCACCGGTCGCAGGAAATGCGTATGCAGATCAACGGTCGACGGAAATTTCGCGTTCCCGGCTCTCACAGTCGCGAGCATGCCAATCGCATCGTCCATCATCGCCACCAGGTATCCGCCCTGAATATAGCCTGCCGGGTTCGTAAAATCTGCCCGCCCGTCGAACCGCACCCGCGCCGTCATGGCCTTGGCGTCGAGTTCAAGCAACTCAAATCCGAGTGACACCGAGCTGCGCGCCGGCACCGGGAACACGTCACGCAGGAGATGCCGGTCAGGCATGACAGCCTACAATGTCCTCGCAATCAGCATCTTCATCACTTCGTTGGCGCCGCCATAAATACGCTGCACGCGCGCATCAGCATACATCTGCGCGATCGGATACTCGTCCATGTAGCCGAAGCCGCCATGCAGCTGCAGGCACTCGTCGATGATCTTGCACTGCAGGTCCGAGACCCAGTATTTCGACATAGATGCCGTGGCGGCATCGAGCTTGTCCTGGAGCAGCAGTTCCGTGCAGTGATCCATGAATACCTTGGCGACCGTCGCCTCGGTCTTGGCTTCCGCCAGCTTGAACTGGGTGTTCTGGAAATCCCAGATCGTGCCGCCGAAGGCCTTGCGGCTCTTCACATAGGCGACCGTTTCCCTGATTGCGCGCTCGATCATGCCGATGCCCTGCAGGCCGATGATATGCCGCTCCTGCGGCAGTTTCTGCATCAGCTGGATGAAGCCTTGCCCGGCTTCCTCGCCCAGCAAGGCCGAGGCGGGCACCTTCACGTCGTCAAAGAACAGCTCCGAGGTATCGGCCGCATGCTGGCCGACCTTGTCGAGATTACGCCCGCGCCGGAAACCGCCCTCGCCTTCCACTTCATCCGTCTCGACACATACGATCGAAATGCCCTTGGCGCCCTTGGTCGGGTCGGTCTTCGCGCAGACGAGGATCAGGTTCGCCGTCTGACCGTTGGAGATGAACGTCTTCGAGCCGTTGATGACATACCCGTTGCCATCCTTCTTCGCGGTCGTCTTGATGTTCTGCAGGTCAGAGCCTGCGCCCGGCTCCGTCATCGCGATGGCGGTGACCAGCTCGCCCGAGCAGATCTTCGGCAGCCAGCGGCGCTTCTGTTCCTCGGTGCCATAGGCGGTGATGTAGGGTGCGATGATCGCATTGTGCAGCGTGATGCCGAACCCGTCGACACCCTTCCATTGCTGCTGCTCGATGATGATCGCCTCGTGGCGAAAATCCCCGCCCGCACCGCCATACTCTTCCGGCACCGACGCGCCGAGCAGCCCCATCTCGCCCGCTTTCTTCCAGATATCGCGCGGCACGACCCCTGCCTTGCGCCAGGACTGGACGTGCGGCACGCATTCCTTCTCGAAGAACTGGCCGACGGCATCGGCGAAAATATCGAGTTCCTCATTCTGCCGCCAGGCGGCTTTGGGAACGTTCAGCGGGCTCTCGTGCATCAGGCTTACTCCGGTCTAACAGCGGCGCTTATTGCCGCTTACGTTCACGTCAGGATTTAGTCGCTGCGGTCCGGTTTCGCCATCCATACCGCGGCGTCAGGATTATATCAGAACTGCGCCTGCGTGACCGCCATCATCGCGCCCGCGCCGGTTTTAACCTTAGCAAGGTGCGCCGCTGCGTCCGGCAGCATCCGCTCGACGAAGTACCGGCCCGTGGCGAGCTTCGCCGCGTAGAACGGGTCCTCGGTATAGGCCTTCTCGATCGAGAGCTTCGCCATCCGCGCCCACATATAAGCAAGCGCCGTGAGGCCCATCAGGTGCAGGTAGTCATGGCTCGAGGCGCCGGCATTGTTGAAGTCGCTCATGCCGTTCTGCATCAGCCACATCGTGCCGTCCTGCAGCTGCGCGCGCGCTGTCTTCAGGCCCTCGAGGTAGAGCTCCATGCCGGGCGTCGATTCCGCAGAAGCCACGAACTCGTCAATCTCTGCAAAGAAGCTAAACACCGCCCGCCCGCCATTCGCGCCGAGCTTGCGCCCGACCAGGTCCAGCGCCTGAACGCCGTTGGTGCCTTCATAGATCAGCGTGATGCGGCAATCGCGAACGACCTGCTCAAGGCCCCACTCGCGCGTGAAGCCCGAGCCGCCATGCACCTGCAGACCCAGGTTCGCGCTCTCATATCCCTTGTGGGTCAGATAGGCTTTCACCACCGGCGTCAGCAGCGCCATATAGTCGCCCGCTTTCTCTCGTACTTTTTCGTCCGGTGACTTGTGTTCCAGATCCCCCTGGAACGCGGCCCAATAAGTGAAGGCACGCGCGCCTTCTATGAAGGCTTTCTGCTCCAGCAGCATCCGGCGCACGTCCGGATGTACGATGATCGGATCAGCCGGCTTGTCCGGCGCCTGCGTCCCGTTCAGCGAACGGCCCTGCACGCGGTCCTTCGCGAAATCAAGCGCGTTCTGGTAGGCGATCTCGGCCTGCGACAGGCCCTGAAGGCCAACGCCGAGACGCGCCTCGTTCATCATCACGAACATTGTCCGCATGCCCTTGTGCTCGTCACCGACCAGCCAGCCGGTCGCACCGTCATAGTTCATCACGCAGGTCGCGTTGCCGTGGATGCCCATCTTTTCTTCGAGACCGCCGCAGCTGGCCGCATTGCGCGCGCCGAGCGTGCCGTCTTCATTGACCAGGAATTTCGGTACCACGAAGAGCGAGACGCCCTTGATGCCTTCCGGCGCGCCCTCGATGCGGGCGAGCACAAGGTGTATGATGTTTTCGGTCAGGTCTTGCTCGCCGCCCGAGATCCAGATCTTCTGGCCGGTGATCTTGTAGCTGCCATCGCCGTTGGGCACGGCCCTGGTCTTCATCAGGCCGAGATCGGTGCCGCAATGCGGCTCGGTCAGGTTCATCGTCCCGGCCCATTCGGCCGAGGCCATTTTCGGCCCGTACTTCTTTTTAAGCGCCTCCGAGCCGCCCGCCATCAGCGCCTGATAGGCGCCGTGCGTCAGCCCCGGGTACATCCCGAACGCCATGTTCGAGGACGAGACCATTTCGGTCCAGGCGATGTTCACGGCATGAGGGAGGCCTTGCCCGCCCATTTCAGGGTGGGCCGAAAGCAGCGGCCAGCCATTCTCGACCAGCTGCCTGTAAGCATCCGGGAACCCGTCTGGTGTTTTCACGCTTGCATCCGCGCTGCGCTTGCAGCCTTGCCGGTCGCCGACGGCGTTCAGCGGAAACAGCACGTTCTTGGCGAACTTTGCGCCCTCCTCCAGGATCTGGTCGATCGTTTCGGGGGTTGCGTCGGCAAAGCCCGGAAGGTTCGAATAGTTGTGGAGTTGCAGGACTTCGTGCAGCACGAACTGCATGTCTCGGACGGGGGCGTCATAACGGGGCATCGGAGAAGGTCCTCTCAAACAGGAAGTTTGCGGCCCTGAATGGCCAAGCGTGTTGGAAAAGTCATTCCAACACGCTCAACTATCTACATTTTGATCGGTCGCAGGCCCTCACACTTCGTCGAGCTGCTTGCGGGCAACCTGCTCATAGGCATGCGCCTGGCGCTTGGTCTCTTCGGACGGGCCGTTGTTGGCGACGAGGTCCTCGAGCCATTCGATCCCCTTATAAAGTTCGTGCAGCGCGGTTTCGATATCGCCGCGCTGGACTTCCAGCTCCGCAGCCTGCTTGCGGAATTTCTCCAGCATCATCTTGGTCTGGGCCCGCTTGCCATCGTTCAGGGCATAGAGGTCCAGGATTTCCCGGATGTCCGCCAGCGGCAGGCCGAGGCGCTTGAGGCGCACGATGATCGTCAGCCGGGCGCGGTCCCGGTTGGAATAGAGACGCATCATGCCGTCGCGGGCCGGATGCAGCATGTCTTTGTCTTCGTAGAACCGCAACGCGCGGGGCGTCACCCCGAATTCCCGGGCAAGCTCAGAAATCGTATACGTGCGGGAATCAGCGGCAGAAATGGACGAAATGGTACGATGTTGCATGACTTGGCTCCTCCGTTTGTGTCTGCAGTTTCTTGCTATGGGGGTATTTTAAGCGTTGGCTTACGCGAACGTCAACGTAAATTTCCGCTTACGCGAACGGAAGGCACACTCCTCGCGCCCTCCCTGTGGGAAACTCGCACAGAAACTTACCTTTAACGCGGCCTTAACAGACGCTCGTCATTTCTGTGCAGGTGTAAACAATTGCGCCGCTCTCCTTAACCTTGTGGGAGCGGCACCGGCGTAAGGAGCGGCAGATGAGCCAGACCGGATGGAGCAAGTTCAGCACTGACCAGAGGGCCCGCGAATCTGCACGCGAAGCGGCCCTGGCGGAAGGCATCTCGCTGGGCGAGTATCTCAACCGACTGCTGACGATGGTCGAGGAGCCCCAGCCGGGCGAGACGTCCTACTCGTATACGCGCCGCACCGGAGCGCCTCCGATGCCTATGGCGCCGGCGCAGGATTCTGCTTCCACGCTCGACCGCCTCACCCGCCGGATCGAAGCGACCGAGGCGCGCTCCACCCTCGCGATCAACAATATCGACAATGTGGTCAACGGCCTCGCCGCGCGTCTGCAGTCGACGGACCAGACCACCGTCGCGATCGCCAGCCACATCGAAGGGCTGATCGACGAACTGCGCGTCACCCATGAGACGTTGCAATCGAAAGTCCGCCGGCTCGAACACGACGACCGTGGCCAGCACAATGTCGAAGCGCTGCGCGCCCTCGAAGGCGCGCTCGGCAAGCTCGCGACCCATGTCTACGAGGAAGGCGAACTTACTCAGAACGAAACCGTCGCCATCAAGGGCCGGATCGAAGCAGGCTTCGCCGATCTGACCGACCGCGTCGAAGGAATCGAGACGCGCGTCGATCGCACGCTGTCTGATGCCGCCGCCCGGGTTGAACGCGCCGTCGAGCAGGCGGAAATCCGCGCCGAAGGCGCAGCCCGCGGTCTTGCCCAACGCATGACCGGCCTCGAGTCGAATGTTCAGGAACGCCTCGCGGTCGCCAGCCAGTCCGAGGAACGCCTCAGCGCCGTCGAGGCCGACGTCTCGGGCGCGCTGAACTCGATGGAATCGACACTGCTGCGAATCCAGGAGCGGCTAAACCGCGCCGAGACCGGCACCGACTCGGCGCTGAAAAGCCTCGAGACTACCTTTGCGCACCTCGACGAGCGGATCGAAGCCGTCGCCAGCCAGATCGATCCCGAACAGGCTGAACGCCTTAAACAGGAATTCGAGGCCCGCTTCGAGGACCTCACCCGGTCCGTGCGCAGCGCGGTGGACAATGCCCGTATCGAACTGGCCACCGAGATCGCCCACGCCGCTGCCGGTCAGGACGAGAAGCTCGAAGACCGCCTCAAGGCAGAAGTCGGTGAACTGAAGGCCCGCCTCGCGGAAGTCGAAGCCCGCGAGCCAGCAGATCTCTCCGCCACGGTGCAGGAAGAAATCGGCCGCCTCGGCACGCAGGTCGCCGAACGCATCGACGCGCTCGCCGCGCACGTCGAGGACCGGCTCGAAGAAAGCGAGATGCGCAGCGCCGAAGCGATCGAGCAGGTCGGAGAGCAGGTCACCGTTGCCGCTGTCCGCCTCCAGAAACGCCAGGACGAAGCCCTCGCCGCGCTCGCCAAGGACATGGACGGCATGCGCAAGGCCTCTGATGCCCGCCTTTCGGACGCGCTCGCCGGCGTCTCCGAACGCCTCGAGCGCATGCAGTCTCAATCCTCCCAGTCTCTCTCGCCCGTGCAGCGCGCCATCGCGGCGCTCGCCACGCGGCTCGAAAGCCTCGAGTCCTTCACCACCCCGCCGCACGTCGCAGCGCAGCCGCCCGTCCTGGAGCCGGACTTCGGCGCTTCGATGTTCACCGACGAACCTGAGCCGGAATACAAATACGCACCGATATTCGGATCCGAAATCGAGGACGAGCCGACCACCCAAGCACCGGTCTTTGCAACTGTCGATGATGCCGACAAATTCGAAGCCGGATTCTCCGGCTGGGAAGTCATCGAAAACAAGAAATCGGATAGCCCCTACAAGTCCGACTTCGACGCCATCCGCGCGGCCGGCGAACGCCTGATGCCCGCTGACCCGGAGCCGCCTGAAGAGGTCCACACCTATGTCGCCGATGCCCCGGAAAAGGACGGCGGCTTTGATCCTGTTGCCGAACTCGAGGGCTTCGACATGATCGGCGACAGCCTCGACGGCAGCCAGACCGAAACCCGCGAGTCCGACATCTTCGACGACGAACCGGTCTTCTCCCGTCCACTCGCGGAAACCGAAACGCGTACGCCCGCGGACGCGCTGCCTGAAGAGTCGACTGGCGACTATATTGCCCGCGCCCGCCGCGCCGCGATGGCCGCTTCCGAAAATACATCGCGCACCAAGCCGCGCGCCGCCCCGTTGCCGGTCGAAGCCAGGCCTGCCGGCCAGAAATCCGGTAGCGCCCGGGTGCCGATGTTCCTCGCCGCGTCCGCCGTCGTGATCACCGGCGCCGGTGTCGGCGGCTATCTCTACCTGCGCGGCAAGCAACCGGTCACGCCAACCCTGTCAGGCCCGGTCGACACCTATGTCGATCCGGTGACTGGAGCAGCAGCCGCCACAACCACCGCCGCTGCGGTCACGGCGCCGGCGGTGCAAGCCGACGCCGAGCAGATTCTGTTCGAGGATGAGACCGCTCTCGTCGCCGACACGCTGTTTGGCGAAGCCGAGACTACCCCTGCAGAGCCTGAAAGCAGCGAAATCCTTGCCCTCGCCGAAGCCGCGGCCGCCAAGGCGCAGGAGCCCGCGCCGCCAGTCCTCGCCTCCGTCCAGCCGGTGACGCCCGTCCTCAAGCCCGCCGCGAAAATTGCGCCAAAGTCCGCATCGAAACAGGCCATGGAGCTGACGCCGGAACAGGTTGCCATCCGCTCGATCATCACCGCCGCAGAAGCCATCGAAGCCAGCGGCCCGCCTTCGCTGAAACCGTCCGTACCCACCTTGGAGCCCGAAACGGTGTCGGAGCCCGCGACACGCACCGTACGCGGCGATACGACCTTCCCCGCCATCCCGGTCGTCGTCACGGTCGAGGCCGAAGCCAATGCCGGCAACGCCGTCGCACAGTACCAGTACGCGCAGGTGAAGCTGTCCGAGGGCGACCTCGAAACCGCCGCCTCCCTCCTGCGCCGCGCTTCGCAAAAAGGTGTCGCGCCCGCCCAGTACGAACTCGGCAAGCTCTACGAGCGCGGCCAGGGCGGCGACAAGGACATGGTCGAAGCCCGAAACCTGATCCAGAAGGCGGCTGAAGCCGGACACGTCAACGCGATGTACGACTACGCGCTGTTCCTTGCCGAGGGCGAAGGTGGAGCGAAATCAGAAGCCGATGCAGTGACCTGGTTCAATGAAGCCGCCGAGCTTGGCCTGGTCGATGCGCAGTACAATCTCGGTGTCGTGCATGCCGAAGGCATCGGTACGCCGCAGGACCTCACCAAGGCGCTGTTCTGGTTCGAAGTGGCCGCACGCGCCGGTGACACCGGGGCCGAGCAGGAAGTGAAAAACCTGCGCACGCGTGTCTCCATGTCGGACTCGCTGGAAGCCAGCGAGAAGGCCGCCAAGTGGAAAGCCCGGACACCGGTCGCCCTCGCCAATGGTCGCTTCGGCGCCCAGCGCTGGAACACCGGCAACCCGCTGCAGGTGCAGGCGGTGCAAACCGCGCTCAGCCGTCTCGGCTTCGGGGCCGGCACGCCGGACGGTGTGATTGGTCCGCGCACAGCTGATGCGATCAGCGACTATCAGGGGATGGAAGGCCTCGAGGTGACCGGCACGATTACGCCGGAACTCGTCGACCACCTGAACGCCCGCGCTGGCGGCGCCCGCAGCACCTGATCCCCGAAACAGGGATCAGTCCCGTGGTGCCGTCAGGTCGATGCGCCGGACTTCCATCACCGTGCCGTTCTCCAGCACGCCTTCGATCAGTTCCGAATTGACCAGCGCCAGCACCCGGCCACCGGTGAAGATCGGCCGCGCATTGCCGTACCAGTCGACGCAGGAGACTTCGCACTGGTAGCCGGTAGGGTTCTCGGCTTCCGGATCGCGCCGCGCCGCGATCAGGTCGCCCGCCTTGCTCAGCTTTCCGTCTGCGTCCGTTGCGAGGTAGCTGAGATCAGAACTTTCCGACCACCACCACCAGCGCTCTGACTCCTCTGACCGCGTGACGGTCGGCAGGCCGATCAGCCCTTTGCCGTCCGCGCCGATCCGGCTATTGAATGAATGGCTGCGGTTCTCGCTCTCGAACCGGTTCTCGAGCACGAGGGTGCTGGCGACATCCGGCGCGTCTTTGCGCAGGTCGATCAGTGACACGCTAAGCCCCTTCGCGTCGCGGTAGCCGGTCAGCGCCATGTATGGACCCGCACGCTCGGCGCGGATCACGCCGTGCGGCACACTTAGCGTGAAAGGCCAGGCGGGGTTGGCCAGCGGCACGATGATGGCGCGGCCATCTTCGCGCGCTTCGTCGCCCTCTTCCGGCACCCAGCTGCCCCAGCCATCGCGCGCGCCGTACACGAGATGCGATTCCGTGAAGCGCGCTTCATAGTCCGACGTGCCCGGCGATGGCAGCGGCATATAGCTCCCGCCCGGCGCATCGGTCAGCGTCGCCGACAGCGCGCTCAGCGGCGTATCGAAGAAGGTCAGCTTTGCCGGATCGCCGTAGATCTGTCCGCAGGCGGCCGTGTTCCAGTCGACCACGGCGCGGAACGTGCCGGCGTCCATGTCCATCGAAAACTGGTTCTGCGGCTCGCCCCGCACACTCAGCACAGATGGCTGCGCGCCATTGATCGGCAGTTTCACCAGCACCGAGGGCGTGATCTCGTGCACCTGCGGATGGCTGAGGCGCGGCTGGCACGCATTGGCGGTGAGCTCGGTCTCACTCGAGCGTTCGCTCCAGGCCGGGTTCATCCAGAGCCAGAAGGAATCCTTCGTGACGAGGAACTCATGATCCTCGCTGCCGGCAATCGCGGTCGCGGTGCACGCGGGCGCCGACGCATCGGTGACACCGGAGATATCGCACACGGTGACCGTATGGATGACCGGCTCCAGCACGCGCTGCACCGGCATCCAGATATCCTCGGCGCGGAACAATGGCCGTCCGCGCATGTGCTCACGCTCGCCGTCTGGTCCCTCCTTGCGCCACTCGCGGATTTCCGGCGGATCGAACGCGTCCCACCAGACCTGACCGGAAGTGTAGATCGGCGTGTGGATGACAAGCTTCCCGTCGATCATGCGCGAGGCGTAATTGCTGCCCGAGTAATAGTCGTCGGATGAAATATAGAACGTCGCCTGCCGCGTCACCTTGCCGTCATCGCCCAGCGTCAGCACCGTGAACTCACTGGCATTCTCGTCGTACGAATAACCGGTGACGAGGATGGTGCGTCCCGAGACGAGCATTTCATCATACCAGGTGTCTTCGGCGCTGGAGCGATACACATCCGCGCGGTCCGTCAGCTTCAGTCCCGGCTCCCCGCCCGGCAGGATGTCGGTGACGAACAGTCGTCCGTCCTGCAGCACGACAAGGAAGTTGCCGATCTGCTTGACGATGCCGCCCTCGTCGACGCCGGCTTTCTGGTTGTTGGTAATCTCGGGGTTTGCCGGATCGGCCGGGATCGAGGAACCGGTCACGACGATCTCGGGCTCTGAGGCAACCGCATCGGCCATTGCCATCGCGGGCGGTAGCGACATTGCGGCTTCGGGGGGCGCTGCCATCGTCGGCACCGGCATGTCGCGCCGCGAATAGACACCGCGCTGTTTCGCAGCCCTGCGGACCGCCTTCAGCCAGTCGAGAAATTCCTCCTCACTGGTGAAACGCGACAGCGTTGGCGCGCGCAGGGGATCGAGCGCCGGATCGGCATAGGCGGGCACGGACTCGTCCGGCGCGGCGAGTTCGATGTTTGCGAACCGGTTCACAGGCGGCGCGGCTTGCGCAAAGGCTTGAGCCTCCGGTTCGCTCGGCCAGGGACGCAGCGAACTGCAGGCAGAGGCCGTGATCATCAGAGCCGCGAGGCTCGCAGCGTGCATCAACTTCATGGGACTCCCCTCCCTGTCATCGCCGGGAGTTAGGACACCAGACTTTGGCAGAGTAAAGGCAGACGCTTTTGGCGCGGTAAGATGTTCCCACGCGCGCCAAACCGGATTAGTTCCCCTGCCATGACCAATTCGAACGACATGCCACTCGCCGCCAAACCCATCGACCGCGCCGCCCACCGCCGCACCGATGAAGCCTGGCTTGAAGATGCTCTCAAACGCGAGGACGCACTCGTCTTCCTGCTGCGCGACGGCATTCCGCTGATCGCGCGCGATGGCGGCCTCGTCTGGATGGGGCCGGAAGCGGCCCGCGTCTCGCCCGGCTCGCCGCGCCTCTTTCTCGGAGAGGACAAGGCCGGCGCGCCGGTCTTCGCGCTGGATCTGCCGCCGAAATTCGACCTCAGTGGTTCGCTGATCGAAGGCATCGGCGATTTCCTTGACTTCCGGCAAGCCGCGGCGCGGATGCCCGCAATGGACGCCAACTGCGCCTCCACCGCGCGCAGCCTTTTCCTCTGGCACGGCTCGCACGGCTACTGCGCGAAGTGCGGCGGGCGCAATGGGATCACCGATGCCGGCTGGAAAGCGCAGTGCTCTTCGTGCGGCGCCGAACACTTCCCGCGCACCGATCCTGTCGCAATCATGCTGGCCGTGCAGAACGGCCACGCGCTGATCGGCCGCCAGAAATTCTGGCCAGCAGGTTTCATGTCCTGCCTGGCAGGCTTCTGCGAGCCGGGCGAAACGATCGAGCAGGCCGCGTCGCGCGAGCTGTTCGAGGAAGCCGGCATCAAATGCGATCCGGCGCGGGCGGAATATGTGGCGTGCCAGCCCTGGCCATTCCCCTCTTCGCTGATGATGGGCTTCATCCTGCCAGCACTGTCGGACGCAATCACCATCGATTCGAAGGAGCTCGAGAGTGCGCGTTGGGTCTCGCGCGCCGAGATGCGTGAAATTCTTTCCGGAAAACATTCCGAACTTTTCTGCCCTCCTCCCTCTGCAATTGCCCATCATATATTGAAGGTTTGGGCCGAGCGGGACGATTGACCGTATACGGACGACTACATGAACTCGCCTGAAAAATGAATTTTAGGAGTTGCATTCTCGCGAATCACGATATTATTGCACTGCCACTCAAAGGAGATCCAAGATGGCTGTTGCAAAAAAACCCGCTGCTAAAAAACCGGCTGCTAAACCTGCCGTGAAAAAAGCTGCACCGAAAGCCGCTGTGAAAAAGCCGGCTGCCAAAACCGCTAAAGCTGCCCCGGCCAAGAAACCGGCCGCCAAAGCAAAAAAGAAGTAAGTCTACGGACGACTTCAGAATACAAAAGGGCGAGCGCAAGCTCGCCCTTTTTCTTTTTAGAAATCAAGGAATTTGCCGGGAGACTTGAAGTGCCGCGACACGGCTCGCGTGCCTTTTTGGTCCCCGCCGGCGCCAGCCGCACGCCGCGCTGATCACACCCCTCTTCTGAGTGTTGCCTGCGACCCGCGCGGCGGCCAACCGGACGCCCCAACCCGCGCCCCGAACTGAAACGGCGCCGGAGAGCCCCCATCCAGCGCCGCATGAACCAGATCAGCGAAAATCTGGTTGATGACCTCGGGCCAGGCGCGGTTCGCGGAGGCGATAAAGCCAGGGACGCCCCCTTCCCACTTTTTTGCACCAAACTGTTGTAGTTGAGATACAGTTTCCCATCGACGATTTTCCAGACCTTCGCATCCCCCTTCGCTGTGTATCCCTGGCTCACCGCCCAGGCGCAGTAGCGGCTACATTGCGGCGCGTAAGCCTCCGGATATTTCTTGAACGGATCGCGGTTTGCGGCACTTGAGAAGCGCAACTCGGCGCCGTTCCAGGTCGTCGAGAATTCCTTCGTACCCTGCAACGGGTTGCCGGCCTTGAACTAGGCAGCGGGATCTTACCCCTGCACAGCGATGTCGTCGAAGGCGCTTGTGCAGATCGGCGGCTCGGCCGCAGCGACCGGCATGGCGATCGATCATAGCCAGACGATAACGGTCATCGCGAACAGCCCGGCGCCATCATTGTCCGGATCAATGCCGAGCGGTGTGAAGAGGTGAAAGCTGACGGCGCCGCTCATCACGGCAACCGGGATCAGGGTGCCCAGGATGCGCAGACGCTGCAGACCGGGGACAAGGCTTGCCATCAGCACCGAAGAAGCCACCAGCTCGTCCCAGTCGCGCCTCGAGCACAGAGGGATCCGGCACTTATAATGCACCACCTGGATCGCGGATCTTCGCCTTGGCGCGGGCGATGCGCGCCGCATCGAGGCCGAGGGTTGTCTGCAGCATCAACGGCGTACGGACAGTCTCGTCGATGGCCGGATGTGCGCAGACGAATATCAGATTAAGGCGCTCGTCGGGAAAGTCTTGTGTCGTGCGGGACTGCATGGCGTCGTAAACCTGTTCAAGCGCTGGGGCGGCGGCATCGCATACGCGCAGATGCCGGCGCACATGGCCAGCCGCGCCGCGAGGCGGTCCGCAGCCAGGCTTCGGGATTGTCCGGCACCCCCGCTCCGGCCAGACGCGCAGTGCATCGGCAGATGCCTCGGCCAGAGCAGTCTCGGCGGCGGCAACGTCGCGCGTCGTCTGCACGATGAGAGACAGGAGACGCCCGTAGCAGCTGCGCACAACGGCTTCGAGCCGTGCGGGCGTCTTCCTTGCTCATTCAGCACGCCGGCGGTGGCAGCACGGGGTGCACTTCCGCCGAGCCATACTCAGCCGAGGGCGACTTCGCCGCCCAGTCGAGCGCCGCATCAAGGCCGGCGACCTTGATGACGACATACCCGCCCAGCTGTTCCTTTAGATCGGCATAGGAAGCGTCCTGCACCTCGCGTTTGCCGTTGCGGACACGAACGGTCGTCGCGGTGTGCGGCGGATGCTGGCCGTCGCCGTTGACCATTATACCGGCCGGTGCAATCGCGCCCATGCAGGACGTCGAGGCATACCAACAGGCGGGCGCTTCGGCAGGGTCCTCGCGCTTGGCGAAGACTTCAGACGGTTCGGTGAAGATAAGCATGATTGCATTGGAGGGGCTCCGGCGAGTTGCGGGCAGCGTCGTTTCTGCCTGACAGCATGAGCTCCAGGGAGCGCCCGTTTCGACAACCGTGCAAAAACATCTAAAGCCTGACGTTCAGCGTCTTCGGGAACACGCCGAGTATCTTGAGCGACTGCGAGAAGAAGCCCAGCTCCTCGAGCGCCAGCTGCACCGGGCGCTCATCGGGATGGCCTTCGATCTCCGCATAGAACTGCGAAGCTTCGAACGAGCCACCGGTGAGATAGCTTTCGAGCTTGGTCATGTTGACGCCGTTGGTCGCAAAACCGCCGAGGCCCTTGTAGAGCGCCGCCGGAATATTGCGCACCTCGAACAGAAAAGCCGTCTTTGCCGGGCCGTCGCCGGCGTCGATGTCGGCCGGGTCACGCGACATGATCACGAAGCGCGTGGTGTTGTGCGCGGCGTCCTCAATGTCCTCGGCGAGGATTTCCAGGCCGTAGACCTCCGCGGCCAGGCGCGGCGCGATGGCCGCAACGGAAGGATCACCCAGCTCCGCCACTTCGCGGGCGGCGCCGGCCGTGTCCGCCGCCGTGACCGCCTCGATGCCATGCTTGCGCAGGAAGTTGCGGCACTGGCCGAGGCCCATGATGTGCGAGCGCGCCTTCCGGACGTCCTCCAGCTTCGTCCCCTTCAGGGCCATCAACTGGAACCGGATCGGCAGGTAGTACTCGCCGGTAATATGCAACTGGGTGGAGGGCAAAAGATAATGAATATCGCCGACCCGGCCCGCGATGGTATTTTCGACCGGGATCATGGCGAGGGCGGCTTCGCCCTTCTCGACGGCGATGAAACAGTCCTCGAAGGTGCGGCAGGCCATGGGCTCATGGGCCGGAAAGGCCTCGCTGCAGGCGATATGCGAGTTCGCGCCCGGTTCGCCCTGATAGGCAATTTTCTGGCTCATTGCGGAAATCCCTGCCCTGCCCCCCGGATTCGACGTGCGTCTGATCGCCGCGACGGCCGGGGGAAGCGCCTCTGCGAGGCACCCGTTATATTGTGCGCTCCCGGTTAGCGTGCCAAAACCCGGCCGCCAAGACACTAGTAACGGAATAGATTCGAAGGATTGCCCCCATGGGAGAACTCGGTGTCAACAAGATCATGGGCGCCCTGCTCGCCACCGCCCTGTTGATGATGGGCCTGGCGTCGCTGCCCAGCCTCGTGTTCGCCGGCAGCGGCGGCCATCACGGCGATGACCATGCCGAGGAACAGACGCTGAGCCAGAAGATGTGCGCGCAGTTCCATTACTGCGTCGAGATCGCCGAAGCCGCCTCAGCCGGCGGCGCAGCAGAAGCGGTGTTTGACCTCGGCGCCGCCCTGTTGACCGCGGATGTCACCCGCGGCGAGCGCACCTTTGCCGGTCAGTGCTCGACCTGCCACACGATCACCCCTGGCGGCGCCAACGGCACCGGCCCGAACCTTCACAACACGGTCGGCGCCGAAAAGGCCCACATTGCCGGTTTCAACTATTCCGGCGCCATGACCAATGCCGAAGGCGCCTGGTCGTATGAAAATCTCGACGCCTGGCTGAAAAGCCCGGCGGGATACATGAAGGGCACCTCGATGTCTTTCGCGGGCATCAAGAAGGACGCAGACCGCGTCAACGTGATTGCCTACCTGGCCGCCAATACCGAAGGCGCTCCGCCCTTCCCGGCGCCGATAGCCGTGGCGGCTCCGGCTGAAGGCGAAGTGGTTCCCGTTGAAGGCGAAGCGGTTCCGGCTGATGCAGCCACCCCGCCAGCAGAAGGCGAGGCCGCTCCGGTCGAAGCGCCCGCAGAAGAAGTCGCACCGACCTGATCCTCAATTGATCCAAATACGGAAAACCCCCGGCCCATGCCGGGGATTTTCTTTTGGGGGCTCATTTCAGCGTCAGCCGCTCGTCCAGCTTTTCGAACATTGCCGCAAGGCGCGGATCGTCCGGCGCACAGGCATAAACATGCTGGTAGATCCGGGAGACCGCCTGCTTCAGGCGCGCAGTATCGAGATCGTATTCCCCGACCTCCAGTACCAGAAGGTTCATCTTTGGCGCGGGCCCGTAGTTTTCCAGCGGAAGGATATAGTCAAAGCCCGCGACTTCGAGGCAACCGAGGCGGCGATAGAACTGCTTGCGCTTCAGGCGCTCGGCGCGTTCGCCAGCGTCAACCGTGTCCGCTTCCGAATCCACTTCGACCAGCAACAAGGCCCCCGGATCCACGCGGCTGGCCGCCAAGGACGCGGTGAACAGGGCCGACCCGGTCCCGCTACCCTGAGCGTTCGCCGCGACAGCCAGATATTCGAGCAACATCACGCCTTCGCGGCGCGGCGCGTAAAGGATCGACAGGCCGACGACATCGCCTCTAAGCACATACGCCCAGAAGCGAACATCCGGATGCGCAAGGCTCGCCAGGATCTCTGCGCGCGTTTTCTGTTCGCCCCTCGGGATCTCGGCTTCGTAGATCGCCATCGCGGCCTCAAACAGGCAGCTGCGCGCGTCCGTCACTTCGATCAGGCTCGGCGTGCCGGAATCAATCGCCGGCATCAGACCGCCTTCAGCCAATCCGGCGCCTCGCCCGGCAGTAGCGCTACGCGGCGCACGCCGGTCACCTCCCCCACGACGCTCCGCAGGCGGTCAATCGCCACCGCCAAGGGCTCGCGCGCGACGCAGAGGTGTAAGGCGTTCGCATGCAGCAGCGTGTCCGGCGCGGTCAGGAGACCGGCATGGCCTTCCCAGAATACGAGGTCGCCGCGCTGCAGGGAGCCCGGCTCCTTCCAGTCCGCCACCGGCTCACCGGCCCAGGCGGCCTGCATGTCAGAATCGCGGGGCAGCATCACGCCGCAGGCTTCGAAGGCTTGCTGGACCAAGCCCGAACAGTCGAGCCCGAGGCTCTCGCGCCCGCCCCAGAGATAAGGCGTCTCAAGGTAGCGTTCGGCGACGCCGGCCGGATCGGTCTCGAACGCCTCCGGTGCGGCGAGGTGGCGCGTGTGCACCCAGCCCGCCCGTTCGCACTCTACCCACGCCCCGTCGGTGCGCCCGGTCGCCACAATCCGCGCGCCAAGGCACAGCATGAAGCGCGGCGCGGATTTGAGGTCAGGCTCCGAGAAACAATAGGTGCGCAGCGCGCTGACCTTGTAGGTGACCGGCAAGGCGGGCGCAGACAGCGCGTCCATGTTGACCCAGCCGGCATACCGGTCCCGGCGCAGCTGGCAGAGGCCGAACTCGCCTTCTTCGCGGAACACCTCGACAATTTCGCCATGCAGCGCCTGGGTGCCGAGACGGCCATCGGGCGACGGCGTCTCGCGGATGGCGGCGACCCCTGCAGTGACTTGATAGCCGATGCCCAGGCCTTCGGGGCGTTTCAGGCGTACGTCATTGAAGTCCGGCATGATCCAACGGCTCCGAGGCAGACGCCTCAGGCCGCGTTGGAACGCTTGGCCGAAGGCTTTCCACCAGCCTCTTCGCCGGAAGCGGCGGCAAGAACAAGCCGGGCGAAGGCGCGCAGGTACGTCATTCCGTCTGGCGTGCGTTCGATGAAGATCGAGCGCAGGTCCGAATCGTCCGGCAGGCGGCGGATGAAGTTCAGCCGCTCCAGCGCGTCCAGGGCCCGCGTGATGGCCGGCTTGGCGACGCCCAGATGCTCCGCAAGGCCGCGCACCGTGTGCGGACCCGGCATCAGCGCCACCGACATCAACACGGCTTGCTGGCGCGCCGTCAGGTCCGGCGCGTCCGAGCGCACTGAGGCGGTGACCGCCTTGCGCCAAAGTTCGAGCCCGTCCCGTTCGGATAACTGCATTGCCTGAGGCCTCCACACCGCGCCGGACCTTGTGGACCGAGTCGCTTAAAAGGAGAATCTCGTGTGATTTGCGAGGCCCGTCCAGAGCTCGAGAGCCGCTCTCCCCTTCACATTACCTGCGAAACACCCGAAACAGGGGCATGGCCATTTCCAAACCCCATATCCATGCCCACGGGCACGCTAATACGCCCTGCAGCCCGGCTGATACCGAGGCCTTCCTGCACGAGGCCGAAGCGCTCGTAGTGCGCCAGGGCCAGCGGATGACGCGGATCAGGCGCAAGGTGCTGCGCCTGTTGCTGGATAACCAGGGCCCCGCGAAGGCGTATGACCTCCTGGCAAACCTCGATGGAGAAGGCGCAGCCAAGCCGCCGACCATCTATCGCGCGCTGGACTTCCTCCAGGACGCGGGTCTCGTGCACAAGATCGAGAGCCTCAACGCCTATGTCGCCTGCGGCCATACCCGTCATAGCCATTCTGCCGTATTCCTCATCTGCGACACCTGCAAGGGCGCGGAGGAATTGCACGCCACTGCCACCAGCGAGGCGCTGAAGTCCGAAACCAAGGGCGCCGGCTTCCGCATGGCGCGCGCGGTGGTCGAAGTGCGCGGCACCTGCCGGAACTGCGCGCCATGATCCCCCTCTGGCAAGGCAGCTGCAACCAATGGGACTGCGACGAGATGGGGCATATGAATGTGCGCGTCTATGTCGAGAAACAACTGGAAGGCCTGGTCGCGCTTTGCCATGCGGCGGGCATGCCGAACGCGTTCCGGCCTAACTCGCCCTCTACGGTTGCACCCGTCGATCAGCATATCCGCTTCGTTCGCGAAGTGATGCCGGGCCGGCCGCTGAAGATGAGCGGCTGCACCCTCGAGATCGGGACCAGTGACGCGGTCGTCTACCAGGAACTGCGCCATACCGATGGGACGCTGTCGGCAGCCTTCCGTACACGGATTGCGCATCTCGACACAGCCGAAGGCAAGGCCTTCCCCTGGACGAAGCGTGTTCTCGCCAAGCTTGAAGCCCTGAAGGGTGAGACGCCGGACGAGGCGAAACCGCGCTCGTTTGATCCGGATGGGCCTGGCCTTCCAATGGACGAAATCACGCTTGACAGGGTCGAGACGGTTGGCGCGCCGCGCATCGGGCTCGGCGCGGTTCCCGCCGCGCATTGCGGGGCCCACGGATGGATGTCGCCGTCCTGGGTCATCGGGCGTGTGTCGGACTCCGTTCCGAACCTCCTTTTTGACTGGCGCAGACGCGTCGGCCAGACGGCCGGCGGGCGCCGGATGGGCGCGGCGGTACTCGAATACCGCATCCGCTATCACCGCATGCCGCGCGAGGGCGACCAGTTCGTGGTGCACACCTCGCTCGGCAAGGTGGCGGGCAAGACGCATAACCTGATCCACTGGGTCATGGATCCTCAGACGGGCGGCGCCTGGGCGACCTGCGAAGTGATCGCGATCTCGCTGGACCTTGATGCCCGAAAGGCAGTGGAAGCGCCTCCGGAGATGATTGCAGAGCTCGAGAAGATCGCACCGCGCGGTCTGAGTATCTAAAGATATGCTCCGAGAATTTCCGACAGGGCCGGGATGTCGTTCGGGTTCAGGCCTGCGATGTTGATGCGGCCTGAAGACGGCATGTAGACGCCGTGCCTGTCACGCAGTTCGATTGTCTGGGCGGCGGTGACCGGCAGCTGCGAGAACATGCCGTTCTGGGCTTTCAGGGCAGCGAGCGCGTTCGAGCCCGTGGCGGAGACGAGGGCGTCAGAGAGCGACTCTCGCAAGCCTTTCATCCGTGCACGCATGGAATTGAGCTCGTTTTCCCATTCGGTACGCAGCTGAGCGTCGCCGAGGATCGCCGCGACGATCCCTGCCCCGTGCGCCGGCGGCATCGACCAGGTGGCGCGGCCATTGTCGGCAACGTGGGTGGTCGCCGCCGAGATGCCGGCTTCGGTTTCGCCGAGGACGAGGAAGCAGCCGGTGCGCTCGCGGTAGAGGCCAAAATTCTTGGAGCAGGAATAGGCGACCATCGCCTCACCGGCCTCGGCCATGAAGGCGCGCACGCCGTCCATGTCGCGGTCAAGGCTCTGGGCGAAGCCGTGATAGGCTACGTCCAGCATGACCAGCAGGCCCTTCTCTTTCGCCAGCGCCCCGAGGGCTTTCCAGTCGTCAATATGCGGATCGATCCCGGTCGGGTTATGGCACGGCCCCTGGATGATCACGCCGTCGCCGGCTTCGGCGGCCGACAGGTCTGCGAGCATGCCGAGACGGTAGAATTCCCCGTCCCGCGCGTAGGCATATTCCTTCACGTCGAGACCTAGGGATTTCACGACGTTCGGATGGTTCGGCCAGGTCGGCTTCGACACCCAGACGCGCTTGGTGCCTGTCTTGCGCATCAGGCTGACACCCTGGAACAGCGCGCCGCAGCCGCCCGGCGCAGTGAAGGATATCGCGCGCCCCTCCTTGCGGGCGGGATGATCCTTGCCGAAGACAAAGTCTTCGATATGGCCACAGAAATCGGTGTTACCGCGCTGCCCCTCATAGACTTTCGTCGTCTGCGCCGCGAGGAGACGGGCCTCGGCTTTCTTCACCGCCGAAAGGATCGGGGTCTGGCCCGCGAGGTCTTTGTACACGCCGACGCCAAGATCATACTTGTCGGCGCGCGGATCGGCGCGGAAGGCCATCATCAGGCCCAGCAAAGCGTCGGGCGGGAGCGTGGACAGGGCAGAGAAATGCGACATGGGAAACATCCGGAAAAGAAGGTGCAGGCCTAGCGGCTTTTGCCCGCGCGTGAAACCCCGCGACGCGGGGGAAGGAATTGCGCGCCCGCCTGTTAGCCGCGAAAGTCAGCGCCACCGAAACCAGGGGAGACGCTGATGACCGCCTATGTAATCCTGATCCGCGAGAAGCTGCGCGACGCCGATGCGATGGCGAAGTATGGCGCCGCTGCCGGCGCGGCGCGGGGCGACCACAGGATCACGGCGCTGGCCTTCTACGGCAAGCACGAGGTGACCGAAGGCGCAGCGGCCGACGGCGTCGTGATCCTCGCCTTCCCGACGATGGCAGAGGCCAGGGCCTGGTATGAGAGCCCGGAATACACGGCGGCCAAGGTGCATCGGTTCCAGGCGGCGGATTACCGTGTTTTGTTTGTTGAGGGCGTTTAGTTTGTGAAAGCCCCTCCGCCCTCAGGAGAAGGGTTCAAGGGCGCTCACTGACCAGCGTCGCTTCGGTCTTCGCTTTCACTTCGTCCAGCGTCACGCCGGGGGCGAGTTCGACGAGTTTGAGGCCGCCCGGGACGACGTCCAGCACGCAAAGGTCGGTGATGATGCGGTCCACGACACCCTTTCCGGTGAGCGGCAGAGTACAGGCTTTCAGCACCTTGGATTCGCCGGCCTTGTTGGCGTGGTCCATGACGACGACGATGCGTTTGACGCCGGCGACGAGGTCCATCGCGCCGCCCATGCCTTTGACGAGCTTGCCGGGGATCATCCAGTTGGCGAGGTCGCCGTTCTCGGCGACTTCCATGGCGCCGAGGATGGCGATGTTGATATGGCCGCCGCGGATCATCGCGAAGCTGGTCGCCGAGTCGAAAAAGCTGGTGCGCGGCAGCGTCGTGATCGTCTGCTTGCCGGCATTGATGAGGTCGGCGTCTTCCTCGCCTTCATAGGGGAACGGGCCCATGCCGAGCATGCCGTTTTCGCTCTGGAGCGTTACATCCATGCCTTCGGGGATATGGTTGGCCACCATCGTCGGAATGCCGATGCCGAGGTTCACGTAGTAACCGTCGCGCAGTTCCTTTGCGGCGCGTGCCGCCATGTCGTCGCGTGTCCAGGGCATCAGGTGTGCTCCCGCTTGCGCACGGTGCGCTGCTCGATGCGTTTTTCGAAACTGCCTTTGATAATGCGCTGCACGAAGACGCCCGGCAGGTGGACATGGTCCGGGTCCAGATCACCGGCGGGGACGATCTCCTCGACTTCGGCGACGGTGACCTTGCCGGCCATCGCCATCGGCGGATTGAAGTTGCGGGCAGTCTTGTTGAAGATGAGGTTGCCTTGCGTGTCGGCCTTCTCAGCCTTGACGATGGAGAGGTCTGCAACGAGGCCGGTTTCGAGAATGTAGGTTTCGCCGTTGAACTCACGGTGTTCCTTGCCGTCGGCGATGATCGTGCCGACGCCGGTTTTCGTATAGAAGCCGGGGATGCCGGCCCCACCTGCCCGGCAGCGTTCGGCGAGCGTGCCTTGCGGGTTGAACTCGAGCTCAAGCTCGCCGGAGAGATACTGGCGCTCGAACTCCTTGTTCTCGCCGACATAGGACGAGATCATCTTTCTGATCTGGCGCGTTTTGAGCAGCAGGCCTAGGCCGAAATCATCGATGCCGGCATTGTTGGAAATCGCGGTGATGTTTTTGACGCCGGAATCGCGCAGTGCGACGATCAGGTTTTCCGGGATGCCGCAGAGGCCGAAGCCACCGGCCATCACTGTCATGCCATCGAAGGTGAGCCCTTCGATGGCCTCCTTCGCCGATTTATAGACCTTGCTTGCCATCCGGCCTGTCACTCCCTGGTCGCGTTACCGCTTCTGCCTTGCCACTAGCACAAACTGCGGCGCCTGAATGCCCTAGTACGGCAAAAGTTTCAACAGGCGTTGAAACCGCTCAGACTGCTGCGACAGTCTGCTCGATGGCGCCGAAGATGGAATGGCCGGACGCGTCGTTCATCTCGATGCGCACGGTATCGCCCGCTTTCATGAAGGGCGTTTTCGGGACGCCGTCGCGGGCGGTTTCGATCATCCGGATTTCGGCGATGCACGAATAGCCAAGCCCACCTTCGGCGACGGGTTTGCCCGCGCCGCCATCCTTGCCCTTATTGGAGACGGTGCCCGAGCCGATGATCGTGCCGGCGGAAAGTTTGCGCGTCCTGGCGGCGTGGGCGACAAGGCGGGGAAGATTGAAGGTGGCGTCAAGAGCCGCATTGGCGCGGCCGAAAGGGGCACCGTTGAGATCAACGCGGAGCGGCAGGTGGACGAGGCCGTCCTGCCAGTTGGGACCAAGCTCATCCGGCGTGACGGCGACGGGGGAGAAGGCGCTGGCGGGTTTGGACTGGAAGAAGCCGAAGCCCTTGGCGAGTTCACCGGGGATGAGGCCGCGCAGCGACACGTCATTGCAGAGCAGGATCAGCTGGATGTGGAGGGCGGCCTCTTCCTCGCTGACGCCCATCGGCACGTCATCGGTGATCACCGCGATCTCGCCTTCCATGTCGAGGCCCCAGGCGGGATCGCCCAGCGGGATCGCATCGCGGGGGCCGAGGAAACCGTCCGAGCCGCCCTGATACATCAGGGGGTCGTAGTAGAAACTCTCGGGCACCGTGTCGCCGCGCGCGGCGCGGACGAGTTCGACATGGTTGATATAGGCCGAACCATCCGCCCACTGATAGGCGCGCGGCAGGGGGCTTTCGCAGTCATGCTCGTGGAAGCGGAAGACGGGGACCGAGCCGAGCTCCACCTGCCCCGCCAGCGTTTCCAGCTCCGGGCCGTAGATGTTCCACTTGTCGAGCGCGGCCTGCAGCGTCGGCGCGATACGGGCGGCATCGGTGGCGCGCGTCAGGTCGCGGCTGACGACGACGAGGCGGCCATCGCGCGTGCCGTTGCGGAGGGTGGCGAGTTTCATGGGGGCGTTTCCTCTAAGTTTCTTTAAGCTCTTCTCCCCTGGAAGAAGGGTTGGTGTGAGGGAGCACGCCCTCTCAACAGAAAGCAAGCAAGGAAATGTTGCGCCGCCTCACCCACTGTCATTCTCCCAAGAGAGGGGAGCAGGTCAGCTGTCTTCCTTGATCTTCTCATGCAGCCAGGCCGCGTGCCTCGGTGCTTTCTTGGTGGCGGTCCATTCGTCGATCATCGGCTGGGCAACGCTCTTCAGCTGCGCGAGCTGGTCGGGCGTCGAGATGTCGGCTGTGAGTTCGAGGCGGTGGCCGTTCGGATCAAAGAAGTAGATCGACTTGAAGATGCCGTGATGCGTCGGGCCGAGCACGTCGAGACCGAGGGATTCCAGATGCGCCTTGGCGGCCAGGAGTTCATCGAGGCTGCCGAGACGGAGCGCTATATGCTGGACCCAGACAGGCGTATTCGGGTCGCGGCCCATTTCCGGCTGGTCGGGCAGTTCGAAGAACGCGAGCACGTTGCCGTTCCCGGCATCGAGGAAGATGTGCATGTAGGGATCATAGGCGCCGGTCGAGGGCACGTGGTCCTCGGCAATCGCCAGCTGGAACTCCATGCCGAGCGTCTTCTGGTAAAATTCCACCGTCTCCTTCGCATCCTTGCAGCGATAGGCGACGTGGTGGAAGCCTTTGAGTTTAGGAGCTGCCATTATACGTTCTCCTTCACCGCGAGCACGCCGCGCTCGATCTGGTCGCGTTCAATCGACTCGAACAGGGCCTTGAAGTTGCCTTCGCCGAAGCCTTCCTTGTAGTCGCCCTTGCGCTGGATGAATTCAAAGAAGACCGGGCCGATCTGCGGCTGAGCGAATATCTGCAGCAGGAGACGCGGTTCGCCGCCCTCGGTCGTGCCGTCGAGCAGCAGGCCTCGCGCCTTGAGGCCGGCTTCGTCTTCGCCGTGCCCCGGCAGCCGATACGACAGCATCTTGTAATAGGTCTCCGGCGGCGCGGTCATGAAGGGCACGCCGCGCT
This sequence comes from Hyphomonas sp., assembly GCA_016124495.1. Classification (GTDB taxonomy): domain Bacteria; phylum Pseudomonadota; class Alphaproteobacteria; order Caulobacterales; family Hyphomonadaceae; genus Hyphomonas. The sequence goes on from WGNP01000003.1 coordinate 115,296, forward strand.
GCTTCAGGTCGTCCCAGCAGGCATAGAGGTCGTCGCAGATCAGTGCGATGTGCTGGATGCCCTCGCCGTTGAACTCGCGCAGGAATTCCTCGATCTGGCCGCCGCCGCCCTTGCCCTCCTCGTTGAGGGGTATGCGGATCTTCCCGTCCGGCGCGGTCAGCGCCTTGGACGTGAGGCCGGTATACTCGCCCTTGATGTCGAAGTAGCGGATCTCGCGGAAATTGAAGAGCGTCTCATAGAAATCCGCCCAGTATTTCATGCGGCCGCCATAGACATTGTGGGTCAGGTGATCGATCACCTTGAAGCCCGCGCCTTTCGGATAACGGTCAACGCCCGGCAGGTATTCAAAATCGATGTCGTAGATTGAAAGCTCGCCCGCGCCGCTGTCATAGCGGTCGATCAGGTAGATGATCGAGTTGCCGATGCCGCGGATGCCGGGGATGTGGAGTTCCATCGGACCGGTCCTGGCTTCGACGGGCTCGCCGCCGTGCCTGAGAAGATGGCCATAGGCCTTCCGGGCATTCTTCACTCGGAAGCCCATGCCGCAGGCGGAGGGGCCGTGCTCGCGCGAGAAATACCAGGCGGCGGAGTGTGGCTCATAATTGGTGATCAGGTTGATGCCGCCCTGGCGCCAGAGCTCGACATCCTTGGAGCGATGGCGGGCGACCCTGATGAAGCCCATGGTTTCGAACACCGGCTCCAGGACGCCCTTTTCAGGGGCCGAGAATTCGATGAACTCGAAACCGTCGAGACCGGCGGGATTGTCGAAAAGATCGGCCATGGGACGGGGTCCTGTCTTGCAAGGCGGGATGATATAGTTTCATATGTAACCAATATTGCCTCGCACTGCAAGCGAGGCCAGAGGAACCGATGCCTGAAAAGACCCAACCCGCACCCCTTCGCCTCGCGACCTTCCTGCCGTTCCGCCTGTCGGTGCTCTCGAACGCCGTCTCGCAGCGGATTGCGGAACTGTATGACCGGGAGTTCGGGCTCTCGATCTGGCAATGGCGCGTCATGGCGGTGACCGCCGACAGGCCTGGCATCAGCGCGACCGAGATCGGCCAGCGCACGCAGATGGACAAGGTGGCGGTAAGCCGAGCGGTCGCCGGATTGATCGAGATGGGTTACCTGGAGCGGCGTGCGTCCACGGATGATGCGCGGAGGTCAAACCTGGTGCTGACCCCGGCCGGGCTCGGTATCTACGAGCTGATCGTTCCGCTGGCCCTGGCGGAGGAAGCGCAGCTGGTCAGCGCGCTGTCCGACAAGGAACAGTCGGAACTGGCGCGGCTTATGGGCAAGCTCGCGATAGCGGCCTCGCCGGAGCGCGATTTATGGTGAGGCCTATCCCGCCCGCCGCCGGCGCTGGCGCAGGTTGCGCGAGACCGGGCCGTCCTCTTCCAGCGTGTAACGCTCGACGAGGCGGGCGATGAAGGCGGAGAGCTGGTCGCGGATTTCGTAGGGCGCCTCCATCGGCAGGAAGTGCGACGTGCCGCGGATGCCGCGCATCATCAGCGAGGGATTTTTCTGGATGATCTCGGCACGGACCTTGTCGGAAATCACCGAATCGCGGCTGGGGCGCAGGATGACGATCGGGATGTTCTTCTTGCGTACCTTGCCGAGCGCACTCCACGGGGCGTTGCGCTGGGCGCCGAAGGTGGCGGCTTCCCATTTCGGGGTGCAGAGCAGTTTCCAGCTCTGCTTCTCCGCGTCGGCGGGGCCGGTGTCCGTGCGGTCGAGACCGTCGAGCAGATAGTCAGCAAGGAAGGGCTCGCGCCAGGATTTGAAGGCGGGCTTGCCGGAATAACCGTCTAGCGCCTCGCGAAAGGAATTGAACTCGCCGCGCCGCTTGCGGGCACGCGCAGCCATGTGGTTGCGCCGGATCAGCCAGTTCACCGGCGGGAAGACATGGTTCCAGAAATAGGTCTTGCGCGACATGATCACGGGATCGGCGAGCACGAGGCCTTTCACGAGGTCCGGGCGTTTGCCGGCAACCAGCAGCGCCACGCAGCCGCCCATCGAATGGCCGCCGAGCACAACGCCCTGCGGCGCTTCGTTCTCGAGGAACTCGATCACGTCATCGCGGTACCGGTTCCAGGAGTCGAGCCCGCCCTTAGCCGGCATCGAAGAGCGACCATGCCCGCGCAGGTCGAGCGCGGCGACGCGCGCGCGCAGGCCAAGCGGCGCCAGCATCGACTGATAGGTCATCGCGTTGAAACCGGTCGCGTGCAGCCAGACGGCGGCATAGGGCTTTATCGGATCACCGAATTCGATCCCGGCCATCTGCCCGCCGGATTTCATGTCTTCGCGGAAACGGCGCATCAGGCAGCGGCTCCAAACACCTTGCGGAGAAGGTCGGTCGTGCGTGCCAAGGGATTCTCCCGGATTTTCTTTTCCTCTTCGGCCACATAGAGGAAGATGCCGTCAAGCCCGAGCCCCACGGCATGCGACGTCAGGTCCGCCTGCACGCTGGACGTTGTGCCGCCGAGACCGATTCCGGACAGATAGTTTTCCATCGACCTGAAGGCTCCGGACCGGGAGAGCGCAGTGCGCACATGCGGCGTGAAGGCAGCGGCCAGCTGCGTCTCGGTCCGCGCACGGAGGAAATCCGTGGCGGCCGTATCGCCGCCCCGCAGGATGCCGAGCGCATCCTCAATCGTCATGTTGCGTACGGCGCCGAGGATCAGCGCCCGGGCTTCCGGCACCGCCGCTTCGGCGGCGCGGTTGAGGCGCAGCTCGACATCATCCAGCGGGCCGCTGGCGCCGACCACGGCGAGATTGCGCTGAACCTCTCGGTAGGTTTTCGGCAGCGGGATGCGGATGCGCTGGTCGCCGAAATAGCCGTTCTCGCGGCCGAGCTGGCTGGCAACATTGGTGGTGGCGACCACCAGCGCTTCGCGCAGGCCGGCGTCAATTTCAGCGGTGGTCAACGCGCCGCCGGGCTGGGTCAGGATCTCGCCGAGGACCGGCCCGTAGACTCCGGCCGATTCGCAGCCCGCTGGAAGTACAGCAAGAACCAGGGCCGCAAGGATTCCAGGTTTCATGCTTCAAACTCCCAAGTCCGTCCGGAAACGGTTTACGCGGCACGCCCCGACCCTACAGGAGGGATTCCCGGAAATGAAGGGCGCACACGCCCGCCGGCTGCGTATGTTCGCGTTACCGGGATTTTAGGATCGCCGTATTGACCACGGCTGTAGTCAATAATATGACCACGCTTGTAGTCATACACAGGTGGCAGATGACACAGATTTCAGCTTCCGAACTTGAGGTCATGGATATCCTCTGGGCTCGCCCGGGACTGGCCGCGAGCGACGTACATGACGCGCTCGGCGACGGGCGCAACTGGAACGTGCGCACGGTGAAAACCTTTCTCGCGCGGCTTGTCGAAAAGGGCGCGCTGACGACCGTCGAAGATGGCCGGCGCTACCTGTATTTTCCTGCCATCAAGGAAGACGAATACAAGGCCGCAGCCGCCACGCAGTTCATTGACCGGGTCTTCTCCGGGCGCGCCGCGCCGCTGGTCGCCCACCTCGCCGACAGCCGCGGCCTGACGCGCGAAGACATTGCCGAACTCGAGAAACTCCTGGGGGAGCTGAAGAAATGATCCATGCCATTCTCAACTGGGACTTCTCCCACGCGCTCGAGACGATGCTGGCGGTGTCGGTCCTGCTCTTGATCGTTCTGATGCTGCGCCGACCGGTGGCGCGCCAGTTCGGGGCGGGGGTGGTCTACCTGCTCTGGGCGATCCCGGTGGCGCGCTTCTTCCTGCCTCCGCTGCAGACCCGGTTGTCGATGCTGAACCTCGACTTTGCACCCGCCGGAGAGGCCGCCGCCGACATGCCAGCCCCGCTCGAGCCGGATGCAATAGTCACCGCGCCGCCGCTGGTCGTGGCCGCCTGGGCTCCGACCCCGGAGACCGACATGGCCGTGGCAGAGCCAGGCACCTTGTCCCTGGCGGCGCAGGTGATGCCGGCCTTGCTGATCGCCGCAGTCGCGGCCTGGATCGCTGGCGCGGTATTCCTTGCGGCGCGCAACCTCATCGCCCACTGGCGCTTCATGCAGACGGTAGACCGCGAGGCGATGCCGGTACCGGCGCCGATGGCTGACCTTGTCGCCCGGGTGGCGGCTGAGACCGGCCTGCGTCGTCCGCCGCGCCTGGTGTCGAGCCTGATCTCCCGCGGTCCGTTCGTGACCGGACTATTTCGCCCCGTAGTCGTGATGCCGGCCTGGTTCGAGGACGACTACACGCCGACGGAGGCGCGTGCTGCGCTCGCTCATGAACTGATGCATGTGAGGCGCGGCGATCTCTGGGCCTTGCAGGTCTCTGAACTCTTCGTGGCGGCGATGTGGTTCAACCCGCTGGCTTACATTGCCCGGAATGCATTCCGGACCGATCAGGAAGCCGCCTGCGACGCTGATGTCCTCGCCCGCTGCCAGACCAGTCCGCATGCTTACGGGTCCACCCTGATCAAGGCGGCCCGCCTCCACCTGCCCGAACCGGCACTTGCGACTGGCCGCCTGCCCCTGACCCACGCTCTCAAGGAAAGACTGACCCGCATGACCTACCCCGCCCCCTCGTCCCGCCGCCGCATGATCGGCTTCGGCGCGGCCCTCCTGTTCGGCGCCTCGACGCTGGCGATCACCGCCTCGGTGGCCGCCGCTGCCGAGCCGGAAAAAAAAGATACGCCTGAACTCCGCATTGAGACCGATGGCCTGCTGATCAGCAGCGAAGACAACGACCGCCAGATCGTCCTGCTCGGTGATCCGATGGCGAAAGTCATGCCAGTGCCGCCGATCCCACCGGAACTTGCCGAGCTGGAAGCCCGGATCAACATCGACGTCGCCGAACTGACCGGACCCTCGATTCTCGGCGACGTAACCGACATGACCAGCGATCCCGATTTCATCGAAATCACCCGCCTCACCACGGAACTCGCCAGCCTCAGCGCCAGCCTCGGCGTCACCAGCGCCATGGAAGCCCTGACGATGGACTTCAGCAACATGTCGGAGGCCGAGATCGAAGCGTGGGCGGAAGATTTCGAAGCCCGGATAGAAGCCAAGTCGACCGAGATCGAGGCGCGCGCCGCCGACATGGAACTGCGCGTGGAAATCCATGCCGACCGCCTCGACCAGAACATGGACGAACAGACCGAAGCCCGCATGCTGACCCTGGAACGCCGGATTGAGGCGAGCGCTGGGGAAATTGAAAAAATCATGGAGGCCCGCTTCGGTCCCGCCTTCGGAGCGAAGGTCGAGGCCCAGGCCGCCGTCATCGAAGCGCTGATGGAGAGCTGCAAAGATGCCGAATTGGCCACCGGCGAGACCCGCATTCTCGAGCGCGCCGACGCCGATGGCGAAGTCTTCCGCCTCGCCTGTGTCGAAGGCAACCGCGACCGGCTGAAGGCCGCCGAAACGCTGGCCGTCATCGGCTCCCATCCTGGCATCACGGCTGCCGAGAAGGCCGCCTTCAATGCCGCCGCCGCCGGTGAGCGCCGTAAGCAGGTGATGATTATCCGTACCGATGCCTCCGAAGCGCCAGAGCCGCCCGCCGCCCCGGAACCGCCGCGCAAAGGCGAGTGACACCGCGCAAGACACAAACCCCTCAGCCCCGGCCCGAAAGGACCGGGGCTTTTTTGCCTGTCACACGGTGCTTTGCGCCGCCCGCCCGAGCCGTTAGGGTACGCTCCAGACAAACATACGGGAGATGGACGCCATGAAACTTCGTGCCCTTTGCGCTGGGCTGCTTGTGTTCACCGCACTCGGCGCCTGCACGACCGCGCCCGAGCCCTGCACCACCGAGTGGATCGATTACCGGACGGACAAGGTGCTGAAACGCTTCGCCTACGAGAACCGCGGCCTCGTGTCCGACATGCGCAACCTGTTGCGCGCCGATGGCGAGATTGATCCGGTGCAGGCGATCCTGCTGGCGGCGAAGGCCGAGGACCTGCGCGACTTCGCCAACAGTTTCGAGCGGATCATCATCCCGGAACTGGAATCGGCGGTCGGCCAATGCGCCAGCAAGCCCGAGTTCATCCCGGCCTTCACCGAATTCCTGCGCAAGGAAGGCGTCTCGGAAGAAGCGCTGGAATGGGCCGGGCCGATCATGGCCCTTTCCCAGGTCGCCCGGTCTTATCCGTAACGGGCTGAAGCGAACCTGCTGCAATGAAAACCCTGATTGTCGTTCCGGCCCGCTATGCCTCGACGCGCCTGCCGGGCAAGCCGCTCGCGAAGATCGCCGGGCGCGCCATGGTGGACCGCGTGGCCGGTCTCGCGCGGCGCGCCGCTGCCCAGCTGGAGCAGGCGGAACACGTCGTCGCCACCGATGATATGCGCATCCTCGAACACTGCCGCGATGCCGGCATTCCCGTGGTGATGACCGACCCTGACCTGCCCTCCGGCTCCGACCGGGCACTTGCAGCGGTCGACGGGCTCGGCGCCGCGCCTGAGTTCGTCGTCAACCTGCAGGGCGACGCGCCGTTCACGCCGGCTGCGCATGTCGTCGCCATCGTCGACGCGCTGGCGACCTCGGGCACCGATGCGGCAACGCCCTACATCCGCCTCAGCTGGGAAGCGCTCGACCGGCTGCGCGCGCACAAGCTGGAGACACCGTTCTCCGGCACGACACTGGTCACCGATCCGTCGGGCCGCGCCATCTGGTTCTCAAAGATCATCCTGCCTGCCATGCGCAAGGAGAAAGACCTGCGCGGCATGGGCCCGCTCTCGCCGGTGTGCCAGCATGTCGGCCTCTATGCCTACCGGCTTGCAGCACTGCGCCGCTACTGCGCGCTGCCGGAGAGCCGCTATGAGCGCCTGGAGGGCCTCGAGCAGCTGCGCCTGATCGAGAACGGGCTGACGGTGCAGGCAGTGGAAGTGCAGCCGGGACGGATCGCCATTCCAGGCATCGACACCGCGGAAGACATTGCCCTTGCCGAGCGCCTCGTCGCCGCGCATGGCGATCCGGACGGGAACTGAGCGATGGCGCGTCTGTTCGTGGTCCGGCACGGCAACACATTCGATGCGGGCGATGTGGTGACCCGCGTTGGCGGGCGCACCGACCTGCCCCTGTCCTCGTCCGGACGCAACCAGGCCGAGGCGCTTGCCGCGCATTTTGCGGAAACCCGCTTCACGGCGGCCCTGGCCTCACCGCTTGAACGTACGCGCGCCACGGCCCGTAAGATCCTCGGAACACGGACGGATGCGCCCGCGCTGCTGATCCGCAGCTTCCTGCGCGAGATCGACTATGGCCCGGATGAAAACCAGCCGGAGGAGGCCGTGATTGCCCGCCTTGGCGTGGCGGCGCTGGCAGCATGGGACGAAGACGCCACCCCCCCGGAAGGCTGGATCGTGGATCCGCCAGCGATCTGTGCCGGTTGGGCCGCGCTGCTTAAGGAAATCGGAACGTTGGACGGCGACGCGAACATCCTCGTCGTCACCAGCAACGGCACCGCGCGCTTCCTGCCGGATCTTTTGGACGCGGCGCGGGACGAGATGGACCGCAAGCTGAAGACCGGCGCGTGGGGCGAGATAGAAGTCACGTCCGCTGGTGCGAAAATCAAGGCCTGGAACAAGCGCCCCTGATCAGAGCTTGAACTAGGCCGCGTCCTGCGCAGGGACCTGTTCGCCGAGGGAGCCGGGCCCGCCGATGGGCAGGTAGAAAGCGACGGTGGTGCCCTCGCCGTAGATCGAGGACAGCGTCAGCCGGCCGCCATGCATTTCGGCGAAGGACTTGGTCAGCGCGAGGCCGAGGCCTGTGCCGTCGGTGTTGCGGTCCTTGGTTTTGGAGACCTGCTCGAAGGGCTGACCAAGACGTGAGATGTCCTCCGCCGGAATGCCAATGCCGGTATCGGTGACGCCGAAGTAGATTTCCGGCCCGCGCTGTTCGACGCGGACTGTAATCTTGCCACCCCGGTCGGTGAACTTGATAGCGTTGGAGACAAGGTTCAGCACCATCTGGCGGATGGCGCGGTGGTCGGCGTCGATGTCCGGCAGGTTCTGCGCGCCGTCGAGCGTCAGCTCGATCTCCTTCTCCTCGGCCTTCCGGCGGATCATCCGCATCGCGGCGTCCACCGGATCGACCGGGTCGATGAGCTGCGTCGTGATCGTCATCTTGCCAGCTTCGATCTTGGCAATGTCGAGAATGTCGTTGATCATGTCGAGCAGGTGTTGGCCGGACGCGAGGATGTCGCGGGAATAGTCCTTGTACGAGGCATGGCCGAGCGGGCCAGCGAGTTCGTTCATCATGATTTCGGAGAAACCGATGATGGCGTTCAGCGGCGTGCGCAGTTCGTGACTCATGTTGGCGAGGAAGGCCGACTTGGTGAAGGCGGCGTGCTCGGCCTTGGCCTTCTCCTCGGAATACTTGCGCGACAGAGCCTCAGCCTTGCCTTCCGAGCGCTGGAGATCGAGCGCGGCGCGCTTCATCTTCTCCTGCTGCTGCTTCAGCTCTTCTTCGTTGCGGATGTTCTCGGACACGTCAACGCCGACCGTCAGCAGGCCACCATCAGGAGCCGGACGCTCGACCATCTTCAGCCAGCGCCCGGAGCGCAGGGCGATCAGAGTGGTGCGGCTATCTTCCGGTGACTGACGTTCCATCAGTACCGCGCCGGCCCGTGCGATCTGCATCGTCTCGTGGCTCATGCCGGCGCGCAGCGTGTCCTGAAGGCCAAAATCGCTCGCGAAGGCGCGGTTCCAGTAGAGCAGCCGCTTGCGCGCATCCCACAGGGCGAACGGCCCGGCGAAGCCTTCGATGGCGGCGCGCAGGCGGCGCTCGGCCGCGCGGATACGGTCCTCGGCCTGCTTGCGGTCGGTGACGTCCAGCATGATGCCGCCGAACACCGTCTCGCCGCTGACCGGATCGTCCGACAGGCTGCCGCGCATCTCGACCCAGCGGTTGGACGGCGCGACGGCCGGGAAAGTCAGCTGCAGCCAGCCGATCGTGTGCGCCTTGGTGAAGGCCTCGCGGATACGCTCATGCGATTCAACCGGTGCACGGCCGAGCAGCTCATCAACGGTCAGCAAGCCGGACCGGTCGAAGCCGAGCAGCACGGCGGCGCCGTCGCTGAAAAAGACGGTGTTGGTGGTATGTGACCATTCCCAATACCCCGCCTGCGCGCCGCGCATGACGAGGCCGAGGATACGGTCTGATTCCTGGTTGTGAGTCGCCTGGGCGAGGATTTCCCGCTGGCGGCGCGACAGGCGGCGCGTCAGATCAAGGATCGCCATGGCGGGCGCGGCGATCAGCAGGCCGAAGATTGCGATACGCAGGATATCCGAGGCGGACAGAAAAGGGCGCGCGACGGTGAGGCAGACGGCGACTTCGCTGCCGGTGACCGGCGAGCAGGCCGTTCCGGCGCGGACTATGTCCGGGCCGGACTGGATCGAGGGACCGGTAGCCGGCGCGATGTCTGCGGCGCCGGACAGGTAGGCGCCGCCGAAGCTGAACTTGTTGTCCGGGGAACGCAGCGTGAGCCGCGCATTCTCCGGTTTCGAGAACGTCGCCGTGATCGGCGAGAGGGCGATCAACGGTGGGCCATCCGAGGCGGCCGACACGAAGACGAGGTCGCCGTGCGTGGTCAGGATCATGCCGCTCTCGCCTTGCGGCAGTGCACGGGCCGCTTCTGCCGCATCGCCAAGGCGCGAGCCTGGCGGGGACTGGCCGGCATCCCGAAGTGTGACGAGCGCATCAATGCCATTTGCAATACCTGCCGCTTTCGAGGTCGACAGGTCATTCTCGCCCATCAGCCGCAGCACGACCTGCGCGGCGTCGCTGCGGGAAGAGACGCGGGCGGCCAGCATTTTTGCTTCGGCGTCGAGCTGGGTCAGGAAGGCGCGTTCATCGACCTGGCGCTCGTCCCAGGCCTTGAGGCCGAGGGCAAGGGTCAGCAGGCCAAGGATGCCGAGGATCAGCCCCCAGGTCCGCCGGTTGTCGGCCAACAGATCAGGCTCGTCCGCCTTCGCGGGAATGGCCTTTTGGCCTGGTTGCGGCGCTTTTTTGGCCAAACGTTCCCCTTCACCGGCAGGCGGACCACCGGAACCGGGAAGTTTGGGCGGCAAAGGTTGCCGTATGGTTAACCAACTCGGAGGGTTTGTTAACGCCTGTCAGGCCCCGCCGGCGAGAGCCCGACCGGCAATGTCCATCGCATTCTCGGACAAACCTGCCTCGACCAACCGCTTAAGGCACGCTTCAGCCTCTGCCCGTGCCTTGGGCTCCAGCAGGCGCCATTGCTCGAAGGCCGTGATCAGGCGCGCGCCGAGGGCGGGGTTGACCTTGTCGGCGGCGAGGATTGTCGCCTCCACCGCGCGGTAGCCGGAGCCGTCGGGCGCGTGGAAAGCAGCGAGGTTCTGCATCGCGAAAGCGCCGATGACGGCGCGGACCCGGTTAGGGTTCTTCAGGTCAAAGGCCGGATGGGCGATCAGGCGTTTCACGTCCGCGGCAGTGCCCGTGGAGGCCTGGACCGAGAACCACTTGTCCATCACCAGAGGGTTGTTGTTCCAAAGCGCTTCGAAATGCGAGATCGCCTCGGACTTAGCCCCGCCCTTGGTGAACATCAGCGCGCGCAGCGTCGAGAGCCGCTCGGTCATGTTGGGTGCGCGCTCATACAGGCTATAGAGCGCCGGCGCGGCATCGCGCGAATCCGACGCGCTGAGCAGGCCGATGAAGGCGGTGCGCATCGCGCGGATGGACGCCTGTTCTGCGCCCGGATGATAGGGCGTTGGAGGCGGGGCTTGCAGGGTTTCGGACACAGCGTTGGCGAGCGCAAGATAGAGCGCCGTCTTCAGTTTCTGGTGCGCGGCGGCGAGCGCGACCGGATCAGCAGGTTGCCTTTCGAGGAAGAGTTCACCGACTTCCGGGAGGCGCGTCAGCAGGGCGGCATAGGCCGGGTCGTCCTTGGCGCCGCGAACGGCCACGGCGATGGCGCCGACCAGTTCTTGGTCCGGATTGGTCTGGCTGCCGTCGGAGAGGGCAATGATCTCGTCCTTGATCAGGGTCTGCAGGCCGTCCCATTTGTTGAACGGGTCGGTCTCGGCCTTGACCAGGGCCAGGCGTTCGTCGCGGGTCAGATTGCGGTCAATGCGAATGGGGGCACTGAAGTCGCGGCCTACCGAAAGGCTGGGGCGCGGACTGCCGGGTGGGACCTTCAGTTCGAGGGTTTCATTCGCTTTTTCGAATACATGAAGGAAGGGTTCGGTGGTGTGGCCGCCTTTTCCGTCTAGGAGGGCACAGAGGAGCGGGATGGGGAGCGGGTGTTTGACCGGTTGGCCGGGGGTGGGCTTAACCGATTGAGAAAGCTCGACTTTCAGGGTGCCCGCGGCCGCGTCCCAGACCTCGGTGACGCGGACTTCAGGAGTGCCGGCCTGAGCGTACCAGCGACGGAAAGCCGAAAGGTCCTGCCCGGAAACCGCTTCAAAGCACGCATAATAATCCTCGATCGTTACCGCCTGACCATCATGGCGCGCAAAATAAAGGTCCATTCCTTCTCGATACTTATCATTCCCTATTATCCGGCGCAGCATGCCGATGAGTTCGGAGCCCTTCTCGTACACGGTCGCTGTGTAGAGATTGTCGATCGCGCCATAGGTGTCCGGACGGACCGAGTGGGCGAGCGGACCTGCATCTTCCGCGAACTGGCGGGCGCGCAGCTTGATGACGTCCTTGATGCGCTGCACCGGGCGTGAACGCATGTCTGCGGAGAAATTCTGGTCGCGGAAAACCGTCAGGCCTTCCTTCAGGCACAGCTGGAACCAGTCCCGGCAGGTGATCCGGTTGCCGGTCCAGTTGTGAAAGTATTCATGGGCGACGATGGACTCAATGGCTTCGAAATCGAAATCCGTGGCGGTCGCTTCATCGGCCAGGATATAGGCCGAGTTGAAGATGTTGAGGCCCTTGTTTTCCATGGCGCCGAAATTGAAGTCGCGCACCGCGACGATGTTGAATACGCCGAGATCATACTCGCGGCCATAGGCTTCCTCGTCCCAGCGCATCGAGCGCTTCAGCGCGTCCATCGCCCAGGCGGCGCGCGGGGCGTCGCCCTTGTCGACATGGATGCCGAGATCGACGTGTTTGCCAGACATCGTGGTGAAGGTATCGCGCAGCACGTCATAGTCGCCGGCGCAGAGCGCAAAGAGATAGGCGGGCTTCTTGTGGGGGTCGATCCATTCCGCGTAATGGCGCCCGCCCGGAAGGTCGCCCGAGGCAACAGGGGTGCCGTTGGAAAGGAGGATCGGGAATTCGTCCCTCGGCCCGACCATCCGCACACGGAAGGAACTCATCACGTCCGGACGGTCCGGATAGAAGGTGATGCGGCGGAAGCCTTCGGCCTCGCACTGGGTGCAGAGCCGCCCGCCCGAGAGATAGAGACCCGACAGCGCAGTGTTGGCTTCCGGTGAAATCGCGACTTCGGTTTCAAGGACGAAGGGCCCCTTCGGCGGCGTGTGCAGCGTCAGGCCGCGCGCATCAACCGTGAAATCTGCGGTGTCGAGAGGCTTGGCCGTCTCACCCGCGAGGCCAATGGCAATGTACTTCAGGTGCAGCGCTTCGCCGTCGAGGCGCATCGCGCCCTGGCCGCGCGGCGTGATCGAGAGCGCGGCTTTCACAACGGTCTTCTGCGCGCCAAGGTCAAAGTTGAGCGTCACACCAGTGATCTCGAAGGGATAGGACGTGTAGTCCTTGAGTTTCACCGCTACCGGGGTTTCCGTTCGCATGGCATGGCGCTCCTCAAGTCAGGTTGATCTGGTTCCAGGGATATAGGGACGGGCCGGGGCCGTCGAGGGCCGTTGTCGCCGGCGCCGCGCGCTGGCAAGACACCGGCGATGGACCCTGCCCTCACCCCTTACCCGCCCCCTATACGGCGCGCGGCCGGCATCATCGCAGCCTTGCTCGCGGCGGCGATAGCGTATTTTTCACTCGTCCCGCCGGGCGAAGCACCAGCGCCTCAGATTTCCGATAAGTTCCGCCACTTCGCGGCCTATGCAGGGCTGGCCTTGCCGGTCTCGATCTGGCTAGGGCCGGGACGCCTTGCGGCAGGCATCCTTACCGCGTCCTACGGGGCAGGTCTCGAAATCGCGCAAGGCTTGGCTGGCACGGGGCGGGAAGCCTCCCTCGCCGATGCCGCGGCCAACGCACTCGGGGCGGGTGCCGGTTTCCTGCTGATCTGGTTTATCGCCCGTATAAGAGCTTAGAGTGGTCTGATGGGGTCAGATCGCTTGCTCTGATTTTTTTGATTGGTCGCAACTTCTTGTGCTCAACCAGCGCCCACCTGAGCGGAATTTGCTCTAAAGCCGGGCATGCTGATCACTCAGCCGCGATGGTGATCTCTTCGTCGAGGCGGTAGACGTCGCCCAGAATCAGCCCACAACGCTGGGCGACGGACTTCAACTCCTCCGGAAGTTTGCCCGGGTTGCCCGACGCAAACTCGGCGAGCCTGCGGGCGATCCGCATCAGGTCCGGCGTATGGACGATCATCCGAGCCTGGTGCTCGACGCGCTGCGGGTCGCGGTCATATTCCGCCCCGCCGACACGCCATCCGCCTTTGCCCCCCTCATCGGTGGCAACCACCGGATAGGTTGACGGATCAGCCAGGCTGCTGCCGAAATGGCTGGGGCGCCATTTGATCAGCCGGCGTTCGACAGTCCAATGCTCAAGCATCATGTCTTCGTCGTCGTCGCTGAGACGGTTCTGGTTATGCAATGCCTGCTCCGAGACCAGCTCATGTGCATGGAACGGGCGGCCGAGCCCGCAATCATAGGTGATCCGCAGCGGCTCGTTAACGTCTTTCACCCATTGGGGCACGACATGCTCGATCACCGCCCAGGTGCCGACCGGCTTCACGAACACGCGCTGCGATTTGTGGAACAGGGCCTTGGCCATGGGTGCATCTCCTCAACCAGAGCTCAGAGTGCCACATGATCGTGGGAGTCCGGTGAACAGGACCAGTGAAATTGAACTAAATGACGCGGTGCCATTGCCGCTGGGTCACACCTTTCCGCGTGCGTAAAGTGGGCTATTCTAAGGCCATCCGAGATAACAGGTAACGCCCCCGAAGGGCGATGGGAGCCAGCGCGCCATGAATTTTGATTTCTCCGAAGACCAGAAATACCTCGCCGGTGAGGCCCGGAAGTTCCTGTCGGCCGAAAGCCCGACATCGGAAGTCCGCAAAGTGCTGAACGACGACAAGCTCGCCTACCATGAGGGCCTCTGGAAGAAGGTCGTGGAAATGGGCTGGCTCGGCGCTGCCATTCCGGAAGAACACGGCGGGCTGGGCCTCGGAATGCTGGAAATGTGCGTGCTGGCCGAAGAAATGGGCCGGGCGATAGCGCCGGTGCCGTTTGCCTCGACCGCCTATTACCTGACCGAAGCAGTGAAACTCGGCGGCAGCGAGAAACAGAAAGCCGCCATCCTGCCGCAGATCGCCGCTGGCAACGTGATCGGCGCCTATGCCGCCTCCGAGGGCCCGGGCAATCCGGACGCCGCGAGCCTGCGCACCACGTTTGACGGCCAGACGCTGACCGGCGTGAAGATCCCTGTCACCGACGGCGACATCGCAACCCATGCGGTCGTGCTGGCAAGGGATGGCAAGGATGTCTCGCTGGTGCTGGTTGACCTGTCGGCCAGGGGCGTCACGCGCAAGCCGCTACAGACGATCGACCCGACCCGCAGCCATGCCGAGCTCCACTTTGACGCCACCCCCGCCGAACGCCTCGGCGCCAAGGGCGACGGCGCGTCGCTGAACACGCAGCTCCTTGACAGGGTGGCCGTGCTGCTCGCCTTCGAACAGCTTGGCGGCGCATCGGTGTGCCTGGAGATGGCGAATGACTATGCCAAGAACCGCTACGCCTTCGGCCGCCCGATCGGCGGCAACCAGGCAATCAAGCACAAGCTGGCCGACATGTATGTGAAGAACGAGGTCGCCCGGTCAAACTGCTATTACGGCGCCTGGGCGCTCTCGACTGGCGCGGCCGAATTGCCGGAAGCGGCGGCGGCGGCGCGGGTGGCTGCATCGGAGGCCTACTGGTTTGCGTCGAAGGAAAACATCCAGACGCATGGCGGCATGGGCTTCACCTGGGAAGTCGACTGCCACCTCTTCTACCGCCGGGCCAAGCTTCTGGCCGTGCAGGCAGGTTCGCCGAAGGTCTGGAAAGAGAAACTGGTGCGCGCGCTCGAGGCGAAGAATGCGGCCTGAGGCAGGCGCTCTCAAACGTATCGAGCGGCGGGATGTCTCCCGCCGCTCGCTAAATGCTGGCTTATTCGCCGGTGTAGGCGACGGCAGCCACAGGCTCAGGAGCCGACCAGGTGACGGTATCAGACGGGGTGGATGCGCCGCCAGTGAACACTTTCAGAGTGGCGGTCTTATAGGTGATGTCGAAGTTCTCGACGACCGTCGCATTCTCGCCGGTGTAGGTGGAATAGTTGTTGATCACGGCGTCGGTGAGCGTCCAGACCTGCTTGTCGGCCGAGCCGTCAGCGGTGATCGTGATGTCCACGGTGGAAACCGGGGTCGCGTTGACGACGTGCTTGAGCACTTTAACGGACGCGGTGTCGAATGTGCGGGTCACATAGATGCCGCCAGCATACAGGGTCGACTTGGCAGGCTCGACCGGCAGGTAGGTGACCGGGTCGTAGACCGGCTGCTGCGACACGCTGAAGGTAACGGCGGTCGCGGGAACCTTGTCGGCGCCCAGTTTGAGTTCGACGCCGGCATGCGCCATCCCGGCAATGAGCATGGAGGCGGCCGAGGCTGCGGCGATGCGGCGGGTGTGCGCAAAGATATTCGACATATGACATTGTCCCTTTGTAGTGCGCCGCGGGCGGGAGCCCATCGCTCATCTCCCCGGCGCACAAAATACATAAGACGCCCCAATTCGGGATGGAATATGGCAACCGCCTGTCATCAACCGTTCACCCCGAAACATTTTTACCAAATTCTAACCGGCCTTGAAATTCCAGTTTCAACCCCTATCCACTGAAAGCAGACGGAGACCGACATGGACTTCAACGATACCCCCGCCGAAGCCGCCTTCCGCAAGGAAGCCTATGACTTCCTGTCGAAACACCTTGAGCTGAAAACCGGCGCGCGCCCGCGGGCTGGCTCCGGCGATTCGGCGCTGAAGCGCGCCAAGGACTGGCAGCGGATCAAGGCCGAGAACAAGTTCGCCCAGATTACCTGGCCGAAGGAATGGGGCGGGCGCGGAGGCACCTCGATGGAATCGGTGATCTGGGGCCAGGAAGAGGGCAAGTTCGACGCCCCGACCGGCCCGTTCGCCATCGGCCTTGGCATGTGCGTGCCGACCGTAATCGCTTTCGGCTCCGACGCGCACAAGACACGCTATGTCCAGAAAGCCCTTATGGGCGAAGAAATCTGGTGCCAGCTGTTCTCCGAGCCCTCGGCCGGCTCCGACGTGGCAGGCCTCAAGACCAAGGCGGTCAAAGACGGCGATGAATGGGTGATCAACGGCCAGAAGGTCTGGACGTCCGGCGCCCACTATTCCGATTTCGGCATTGTCCTCGTGCGGACGAACCCGAAGGTTCCGAAGCACAAGGGCCTGACGATGTTCATCGTCAACATGAAGCAGAAGGGCGTTGAAGTCCGACCGATCCACCAGGCTTCCGGTGGCCGCGAGTTCAACGAGGTGTATTTCACCGATGTGCGCATTCCGGACACGGACCGTCTCGGCGCCGTGGGCGACGGCTGGAAAGTCGCGCTGGTCACGCTGATGAACGAGCGTCTCGCCGTGGGCGGCTCGCCGGGTCCCGACTGGGGCGAAATCATGGCCTATGCCAAGGATGCCGGCAGCATCTCCGACCAGGCCTTCCGTGAGAAGCTGGCCGACTGGTACGTCGCAGCCCAAGGCTACAAGCTGACCAAGTTCCGCACGATGACGGCGCTCTCGCGCGGCCAGACGCCGGGACCGGAAAACTCGATCGGCAAGATCATCACCGCCAATCACCTGCAGGACATCTGCAACTCGGCGATCGAGATGCAGGACCATTTCGGCATCATCACCGAAGCCGAGCGGATGCCGGGCGATGCGATCTTCCAGCAGAGCTTCATGTGGGCGCCGGGCCTTCGCATCGCGGGCGGCACGGACGAGATTCTGAAGAATATCATCGCCGAGCGCGTGCTCGGCCTGCCGCAGGATGTCCGCGTAGACAAGGACCTTGCGTTTGACGAGATGAAAGCGGGCTGAGGCCTGCCCCTTTGCAGGACCAAAAGTCAGGGCGGCTTGCGCAGCAGGCCGCCCTTTTTCATCGTGACGGCAGGACCGGACCGAACCCGATCTCTCAGGGCGCGCGCCGGCTGGCCTGCCCGGCCGGCACTGTCCTGCTCCCGCCAGACGATACCAGTTCGGGCTTCGTCGTTCTGCAGGAAGGCTCGTGCCCGGTCTATACCCTGCTCGGGCCGAATACCTGCCCGGTCAGGAAAGGCTAAGGCACCGGCGCGGCGGCTGAGACCCCTTCCTTGTCGGTGGTATCAACAATGAAGGCGGCGAGTTCGCTGACGCAGGCCCGGCCGGCATCGGTGAGCGCTTTGGCGCGAGCAGCGTTGGACGAATCCAGCGCAATCGCCGTCGTTTCCACTGTTGTCTGCGCCACGACGCCCCGCGTGCGGCCGCGAAGCACGGTGGCATCTAGACGGCAGCGCGCTGTCTCGCCATACAGAGTGAATTCGGACAGCCGCCAGGTCAGCTCGAACTGGGTTGGTCCGGAAGTATTGGATGGCAGGGCGGCAAATTCGCCCTCGCCGCTCAGGGAATCGAGCAGGGCGCCCAGCATCATTTCGGTGGCGTTGTCCGTCCACTGCACGGCGCGTACGATGCGCAGCGCGCCGGTCTCGTCTTCCGCTGCGATGGCGCGGCCGGAAAACAGGCGTGACGCTTCCGGCTCGCGTATTGTGACGGTCGCGTTGAGGCGGTGCAGTGGCTCCATCGGGCCGATCCGGTAGAAGGCGTCAGGCGCCTCTGGCTGGCTGAGGACGTTCACGCAGCCGGCGAGGCTGGCCAGCGCAGCGGTCAGGATCAGGGTCCGGATCATCGCTTCTTCTCCTCATACGGCAGGGGCTCACCGACGATGAAGCCCTGCGGGTTGCGTTCAATTTCGCGCACTGTCCGGTCAAGCCGGTTGATCAGTACGCGCAGGTCCTGACTGGCCGCGGTCGTATTCTCGAAGGTAGCCGCGGCCGGGCCTTCCATGACGGTGGTCGCGGCGGCCACGGCGCGCTGGCTTTCCTTCAGGGTGCCGGTGGCGGCGCTCGCCACCGCGCGGAAATCTCCGACCAGCGTTTTGAGATCGGTCTGCACTTCAGCAAGGCCGGAACCGGTGGACACGCCGACCGTCTCCCATTCGCGCGATGCGGCCTCGAAGGCGACCGAGGCTTCCGACACATCCTTCAGCGTTGCCGAGGCCTCGACGATCAGGCCGTCATCGGAGGCGAGCTTGGTAGTGATCGTCTCGAGATTCCGGATCGAGGCGCTCAGCGAGGCTATGTTCTCTTCCGTCAGGATCTTGTTGATCCCGTCGAAGGTCATGTTGGCGCGGCCGAGGGCCTGCGCGCCGCCGGCAACAATCTGGTCAACCAGCGTGCGCTCGGACTTGATGATCGGCACCGGCTGGCCCGGCCGGCTTTCGAGCGGCTTGCCCGTGCCCGCCGTCAGCTGCACGAAGGTGATGCCGGTGATGCCGGCGAGCTGGATCGAGGCGGTCGAGTCCTCGCGGATCGGCGTCTCGCGGGAGACGCGCACATGCGCGCGCACTTTCGAGGGGTCTGCCTTGTCGATGCGCACCGTGGCCACCTCGCCGACCTTCACGCCGATATAGCGCACCGCCGCGCCTTCCTCGAGCGAGACCGGCCCTTCGAAGACGATATCGTAGGACTTGTAGTCGCGCTGAAATTCGGACTGTCCAAGCCAGAGCACGAAGCCAGCGATCACTGCCGCCGCCACGAGGACGAGCGCGCCGATCAGTGCATAGTTTGCCCGGGTTTCCATGCTTTTTCTAAGCCTCTTCTTCTGTCATCGGCGCTGCAGCACGTCCCCGCGGCCCGCTGAAATACTCCTGGATCCACGGATGATCGACTTTGCGAAGCTCCGGGATCGTTCCGACGGCCAATACCTTCTTCTCTCCCAGCACCACGATCCGGTCGCACGTCGCGTATAGCGTATCGACATCATGGGTGACGAGAAAGACTGTAAGGCCAAGGGCGCGCTGCAGGGAGCGCACGAGCGTATCGAAGGCTGCCGCCGTGATCGGGTCGAGACCCGCCGTCGGCTCGTCAAGAAACAGTAGCTCCGGATCAAGCGCCAGCGCGCGGGCCAGGGCGGCACGCTTGCGCATGCCGCCGGACAGGTCGGAGGGGTATTTGTCGCCGGCGCTGGCGGCGAGGCCGGAGAGGCGGATCTTCATGTCGGCAAGGTCGTGCATCAGCGGGCGGCTGAGCTGCGTATGCTCTCGCATCGGTACCATAACATTCTCGCGCACCGTCAGATTCGAGAAAAGGGCGCCGTCCAGGAACATGATGCCCCAGCGCCGCTCGATGGCCGTGCGCTCGTCGCGCGACAGGGTTTCCAGACGCTCGCCGAACACTTCGACGCTGCCGCTTTCAGGGGGCTTCAGGCCGGTGATGGCCCGCAAAAGGACCGACTTTCCGCAGCCGGACGGGCCGATCACGCCGACCACTTCGCCCCTCGGAATGTCGAGGTTCAGATGCTCGAGCACCACCGAGGACCCAAAGGCCACCTTGAGGTCGCGTACACGGATGATCGGCGCGGCGCTCATATGCCGAGCTCCATGTAGAAGATCGCGAACATGGCATCGAGCACGATGATCGCGAAGATCGCCTGCACGACCGATGTCGTCGTGCGGTGGCCAAGCGACTGGACGCTGCCGCCGGTGAGGAGGCCTTGCCGGCACGCGATCAGGGCGACAACGAGACCGAAGACCGGAGCCTTGGACATGCCGATCCAGAACTGGTCGAGCGGCACGGAAGTGCGAAGGCGCTCGATGAACAGGCCCGGATTGATGTCGAGCGAGGTCCAACCGACGACGATGCCCCCGGCAATACCAGCCATCGTGGCGACAAAGGCCAGGATCGGCGTCATCACCACCATGGCCAGCACGCGCGGGGCAACGAGCACTTCCATCGGCTTCAGGCCGAGCGTCTGCATCGCGTCGATTTCCTGACGCATCTTCATCGTGCCGATCTGCGCGGTGAAGGACGAATTCGTCCGCCCCGCCAGCACGATGCCGGTCAGCACTACGCCGAACTCGCGCAGCATCGAGTAGCCGATCAGTTCGACCGTGTAGATTTCAAGATCGAAATCGCTCAGCGTGGTGGCGCCGATATAGGCGACGACCATGCCGACGAAGAAGGAGAGAAAGGCAACGATCGGCATCGCGTTGAGGCCGGCCTCCTCCATGACGGCGACGATCGAGGTCCAGCGCATTTTCCACGGCTGCGCGCAGAGCCGGACAATCGTGCTTACCGTCTCGCCGAGAAACGCGAGCGTCGCGATGAGTTCGCGCGCGAAGGCTTCCGTTCCGCGGCCGACCCGTTCGAGCATCTCGATGAGGCCGTTCGGCGTAACCTTAGGCGGTGCAGCCGGATCGGAGACGGCGTGGACCTGCGCGATCAGGCTGGCGGCGGAGGCATGCTCGCCGATCAGGCGGGGCGGGGTCTCGCCGCCTTCGCGCACGAGCCGGTCGATCAGGAAGGCGCCGGCGGTGTCAATGCGGCCAAGGCCGGACACATCGATCCCGGCGCCAGAGGGCAAACGGACGCCGGAAAGCTCACGTTCGACATAATGCAAGGTCGCCACGGTCCAGTCGCCCCGCAGGCGGAGGATCGTTTCTTCGCCGCTCTTATCAAGCGCGAAACCGGGGGGGGATGGGCTCATCATGTACCGTACGGGCCTGACCTCACTACCAAAACATGCTTAAGCACAGGGTTGGCCAGTCCAACACAATTCACCCGGCAGGATTAACCCATGCGCAATCTGCGGCTCGAAATTGCCCATGTTTCCTCGCCTTTGCGGGCAGCCTTCGCCATCTCGCGGGGCGCCAAGACACAGGCCGAGACGGTGCGCGTGCGGATCTCGGACAGCACCAACGCCGGGCGGGGCGAGGGCGTTCCTTATGCACGGTACGGCGAAACGGTGGATAGCGTGACGGCGGCGCTCGAAAGCGTGCGCTGCCAGGTTGAGGCGGGCATCGATCTGGCGACGCTACAACTCACCCTGCCCGCCGGCGCCGCTCGCTGCGCGCTCGACTGCGCGCTCTGGGACCTTGAAGCGAAACGTGCGGGCCGCCCTGTCTGGCAGCTCGCGGGGTTGCCGGAGCCGAAGCCGCTCGAAACCGCGCTCACGATCAGTCTCGCCGACCCCGCCGCGATGGCCGAAGCGGCGAAACGGGCGCCGGGCCGTTTGCTGAAACTGAAACTGGGCGGGCCGGAGGACCTGCACCGCCTCAAGGCCGTCCACCTCGCCCGACCGGACGCGCGCCTGATCCTCGACGCCAATGAAGGCCTTGCGCCGGATGCCTATCCGGCCATCGCGATGGCGGCGGCAAAGCTTGGTGTGGCGCTGATCGAGCAGCCCTTTCCCGCCGGCAACGACGACGCATTGATCAATCGGCCCGGCCCGGTTGCAGTGTGTGCGGACGAAAGCGCGCACACCAGCAGCGACATCCAGACGCTCGCGCGCGCCTATGACGCGGTAAACGTCAAGCTCGACAAGGCGGGTGGACTTACAGAAGCGCTCGCCATGGTGCGTGCGGCACGCCAGTCCGGCATGGGCGTCATGGTAGGGTGCATGGTGGCGGGGTCGCTGTCGATGGCGCCCGCCGTGCTGCTGGCTGGACTTGCGGATGTGGCGGACGTGGATGGGCCGCTCTGGCTGGAAGCGGACATTGAGGACGGATTGGCGTTTATGGACGGGATGGTTTCGCCGCCCAGCCCGGCGCTCTGGGGCTAGCGGACCGCCGCCTCATAGGCCTCGCTGGCTTCGAGCCAGACGGTTTCCGCCGCATCTCTCTCAACCACAAACTTCGCGCGTTCCTTGAGGCGCTGGCGCACCTCGTGGGGCGGGATGTCGGGGCGGGCGACTTCGATGTCGAGTGCAGCGATCTTCGCGGCGAGCCGCTCCATCGTTTTCTCCGCATCCTGAGCTTTCTTCTTCAGAGGGGCGGCGGCTTCGCGGGCCTGCGAGGCCTTGCGGCGGGCTTCGGCCTTGTCACCGGTCTCGTCAGATGCAGCAGCTTTCGCGGGTGATGTCTTCTCGCGGTCGGTGCTGAGCACCAGCGTGCGGTAATCGTTAAGGTCGCCGTCATAGGACGAGACCTTGCCGTCCTTGACCAGCCAGAGCGCATCGGCGGTGGCTTCGGCAAGATACACATCGTGGGTGATCAGGAGGACGGCGCCGGCAAAGTCGTTGATCGCATAAATCAGTGCTTCGCGGCTGTCGATATCAAGGTGCGATGTCGGCTCGTCGAGGATCAGGATGTGTGGCTTTTCCAGCGCGATCAGGCCGAGGATCAGGCGCACCTTCTCGCCGCCGGACAGGGCTTCAACCTTAGTCTCGACCTTTTCGTGGCTGAAGCCCATCTGGGCGGCGACCGCGCGCTGCTTGGCGGGCGGCGTGCCTTGCGGCAGCGCGCGCATGACGTGTTCGAGCAGCGTATCGCCGGCGGTCAGTTCGTCCAGCTGGTCCTGCGAGAAATAGCCGATACGGACGGCTTTTGGCATCAGGCGCTTGCCTGCCATTAGCGGGAGCCGCTCGGCGATGGACTTCACGAGCGTTGTCTTGCCCTGCCCGTTTGTGCCGACAATTGCGATCCGGTCGTCCGGGTCCAGACGGATATCGACATTGTGCAGGATGCGCGCATTGGCGCCGTAGCCGAGATCGGCGCCCTTGATTTCCAGCAGCGGCGGCGAGAGTTTAGACTCGGGCGCCGGGAACAGGAAAGGCGTCGTGCGCTCCGCAATCGGGATTGAGACGTCCTGCATCTTCTCGAGCATCTTGACGCGGCTCTGCGCCTGGCGCGCCTTGGAAGCCTTGGCGCGGAACCGGTCCACGAAGGCCTGCAGGTGCGCGCGCTCGGCGGCTTGTTTGGTGCGCTGGCTTTCGAGCTGCGCGAGTTTCGCCGCGCGCAGGCGCAGCCAGTCGTCATAGCCGCCGGGTGTAATCGAGAGCTTGCGATGTTCCAGCGCCAGCGTGTGCGTGACCGAGCGGTTCAGCAGTTCGCGGTCGTGACTGACGATCAGCACCGTGTTCGGATATTTGCGCAGGTAGCCTTCGAGCCAGGCGGCGCCTTCAAGGTCGAGATAGTTCGACGGCTCGTCGAGCAGCAGGAGGTCCGGCTGCGCGAAGAGGGCGCCGGCGATCGCCGCGCGCATCCGCCAGCCGCCGGAAAACTCCCGCGTAGCGCGCGAGAGGTCCGCATGCTTGAAGCCGAGGCCCATCAGCACTTCGGCGGCGCGCGCTTCAGCCGACCAGGCGTCGATGTCGAGCAGGCGCGCATGGATTTCGCCGATCCGGTCCGGATCGGTCGCGGTCTCGGATTCCGTCATCAGCAAGTGGCGTTCTGCGTCAGCCTGCAGCACGACGTCCATGATCGTCTCATCCGAGGGCGCGACTTCCTGCGCCACCCAACCGAGCCGGGCGCCATTCTGCAGCCGGATCGGGCTATCCTTGCCCGGCGAGGCGATCTCCTCACGGATCAGGCGCAGCAAGGTTGACTTGCCGGTGCCATTGCGCCCCACCATGCCGACTTTCCAGCCGGAGGCGATGCGCGCCGACGCGGCTTCAAATAGCGGGCGCGCTTCCACGCGGTAGTCAAGATTGCGGATTTCGAGCATGGGCGTCCCATACCTGCTAGACGCGGAAAAGACACCCTAAAAGCGCTGCAACATTACATCGCGGCCATGCTCCGCCCGCGCCCCACTCCCGCCATGCTGCGCCGCAACAAGCCAGTCATGGGTAATCGCAGTTTCCCCGCCCATCGGGATAGCGGCGAACCGGTTCTCGGACGGCCCGTCGGACGGCACGACGCCGGCCGCATGCGCGCCGGAATCGCCGTACTGGATGACTGGCATGGCAAGGGGCTGGCCCGGCTGCTGCTGACGGGCGTGCTGACAGATGCGCGCCGCGCGTGCATCTAACACCTCACGTCGGAGACTTTCGCCGGGAACCGCGCGACCCGGCAGCTGTTGCGCAGCCTGGGCGGGCTATCGGAGCACAGCGACGGGCCGGTGGTCAGCTACCGGTTCGATATCGAGAACGCCGCACAGAAACTGGAAGGGCTGACGCAGACTGAGGCACGCGAAGCGAGCCTCGCGGGTGTGAAGCAGACGGCCCCGGCGCAAGACCCGGGGCCACCGGTTCGCGTGCGCCGCTACGTCTGATCAGGCTGCGCCGTCGAGGATTTCCTTGAAGCCGCTCGGCGCGTGCGGGCCGATGAACAGCTGCTCGAACGTGCCGATGCCTTCCGAGCCGGCGCCATCCGGTCCCTTGTGCACGGCCTTGACGATTTCCTGGATGTGCAGATTTTCCGGCATTGCCCAGGGCGTCTTCGCTGGCTCGAAATTCTCGCGAACCACTTTCAGCTGATCGCCCTGGAAGGCGCCGTGGCGCCAGACCGGGTGGCCATAACCGATGCCTTTCATCAGGAAGGTGCCAAGCGGCGTGAAGTCCACCGTATGCGGACGACCTGACGGATCGGTGACCGACAAGGTCGCTGTCTGCATCCGGCGCGTGCCCTTGGCATAGCGCACATCCATCACCGGGTTGCTGAGGTGAATGCCCTCGCCCTGTTTCGAGCCATCCATCACCAGCGAGGCGCGCTGGTTCCAGGGCTCACCGGCGCCATCTTCGTTAACGTGGAAGAACATCGAGAGGTCCGGGAAATTGGTCGGCGTCCAGATCCAGTAGAATTGCGGCGGTACCGCCGGAATGGCGGGCTGCGGATCCGGCGCACCGATCGGGCGCACGCCCCAGCTGCGGTCACGCGTGCCGGTCCAGCCGACGGGATCGACCTTGATTTCCGTGCCATCAACTTTCAGCCTGCCCGACCAGCGGCCATTCTGCGTCATCCGCGTCAGGTCCATCATCATGCGCGAGCCGATGCGGCGGGTGAAGCGCGGCTCCTCGATCGGGAAGGCGCGGCCGGTAAACTCGACATCCAGCGCGAGGCCTTCGGTTTCCTTAAGCGTCAGGCGCACCTTCTTTAGCGGCTCGACGACCGTCACCGAGAGCGGACCCACGAAGGTGTCCATCCGCTCCATGTTCAGAGGGCGAGACATGAAGACCGACGACTGCTTGCCGTCCCGCAGGATCGAGACGGAGGCGTCGATGATGTTAAGGGCCGGGTAGACCCCCATGGCGGCGGCGAAGAAGTTTTTCCCGTCGGCACTGTAGCCGTTGAAGAAGAAGCGGTCATAGAAGTTACGGTCCGAGCCGGCGAAGGCGACCGGTTCCGGTGTCTGGTGGATCGGATATTCGTCTCCGGCGGTTAGCATGGCGGCTTCCTTCCTTGGCGTGACCTCTTGGCGTATGGGTCGGCAGGGTTAGGTTGGCGCCGCGCCGCAGCACAATCAAGCCGTTCCGCCGGGAGAAGCCGCATGACCAAGTTCACCGCTGCCGAGGCCAACGCCTTCCTCGACGCCGCCTTTCAGGGCCGGGGCCGGCAGAACCAGGTGATCCTGATGGAGGAAGGCCGCGCCATCCTGCGTCTCGAGGCGGACGTGACCCACCTGCGCCCCGGCGGCTATATCTCTGGCCCGACCCAGATGAGCCTCGCCGACTCGGTGGCCTACATGGCGATCATGACGCTGACCGGACTCGAGCCAATGACGGTGACCAGCAATCTCAACATCAACTTCCTGCGCCCCTGCATCGGCCCGGTGGTGCTGGCCGAAGGCAAGATCATGAAGATCGGGCAGGCGCTCGCGGTAATCGATGTAGACATCCGCATTGAGGGCGCCGAAAAGCCCGCGAGCCATGCGATCGTCACCTATGCGCTGCCGCGCAAGGCAGCGACATGAACCGGCTCGTCTTTGCCGCCGCCCTGCTCGGTTTTCTCGGTGTCGCGCTGGGCGCCTTCGGCGCACATGCACTGGAAGCTCAGCTTACGGAGGAAGCGCATGGCTGGTGGGATACGGCGACGCTCTATGTCCTGCCACATGCCGCCGCCGCCCTTGCCGCTGGCCTCAGCGGACGCGGTGGGCGCACGGCGCTCGGCGGCTGGTTGTTCGTAACCGGCGCGGTGATCTTTGCGGGCAGCCTGTATGCCATGGCGCTCGGCTCGCCGCGCTGGTTCGGCGCGATCACGCCGTTGGGCGGGCTGAGCCTCCTTGCGGGATGGCTGACCCTCGCACTCAGCGCATTGCGGAAAGACTAGGAGCCGGTGGTGCCTTCCCCGACATAGCGGTCGGCCAGCTTGTCGGCCGTGATGCGGGCATCATCGATCATCACCGCGAAGGCTTCGATTTCCGACACGATCGGCTGCACATCCATGTCGGCGCGCACGGCTACGAGGTCGAGCGCTTCCTGGAAGCCGCGATGGGCCATCTGGGCCCGCACCAGCGCGCGCTCATAGCTCATCACGTCGCCGCGATTCGAGGCATTCTTGTCGCCGCTGCGCAGCACCGATTCGGCTTCTGCGGTGACCTCCGCCAGGCCCAGGCGTGCCGACTGACTGTCGGTAATGATCCGGGCGAGGACGAGTGAGGGCGCCTTGGTGCTGGCGCCGATACGGGAGGCGTAGAAACCCGGCGCGCCGGCCACTTCGGTTTTGCCATGCATCAGGGTATCGGCGAGCGAGGCCAGACCATCGGCCTCCTCGACCCAGCCGGCCTCGACGACTTCGTCGCAATAGGCATTGGACGCCTGGCGCAGTCCGGATTGGCTTTTGGTTAACGAGGTCTCAACCGTCGCCTCGCCTGGCACAACCGAAACTGTTGCGCATCCCGCAAGAACGCCTAGGGATAGGCACAGAAGAACTCTACGCATCAAAATGCCACCCGCCAGCAGCTACGGCCCCACTCATGGAAAACAGTATGGGTGGGGCGTCCACAAGTCCAGACATTGTCGAAAAGCTAGTCCATTACAAGTGAAGAGCGCATGAACAGACGCCAGAGCCGCCGTATTCTCTACCACAGGCATGAGCCCTACGCGTCCGGACGCCTGCGCGTCTCACCGCTGCACGAGATATACTGGGAAGAATCAGGCAACCCGAAGGGCATACCGGTCATCGCCCTGCATGGCGGCCCGGGCGGCGGCTCCAGCCCCGAGATGCGCCGGTTCTTCGATCCCGAGCGTTACCGCATCTTCCTGTTCGACCAGCGCGGGTGTGGCCGCTCCACCCCGCACTCGGAACTGGAAGGCAACACGACCTGGGACCTTGTCGATGACATCGAAGCCCTGCGTAAGCATGCGGGCGTCTCCAGCTGGCTCGTCTTCGGCGGCTCCTGGGGCTCGACGTTGGCCATCGCCTATGCGGTGACCCACACCAGCCGCGTCCTCGGCCTGGTCCTGCGCGGCATTTTCCTGGTCTCGAAGTCCGAGATCCAGTGGTTCTACCAGGAAGGCGCGAGCCGGCTTTTCCCGGATGCGTTCGACCGCTATGTCGCGCCGATCCCGGAAGCCGAGCGCGGCGATCTCGTCGCCGCCTTCTACAAGCGCCTGACGGGCAAAGATGCAGTGGCCAGAATCGATGCGGCCCGCGCCTGGGCACGCTGGGAGGGCCAGACGCTCTCGATCAAGGGCCCGGTGACTACGCCGCCGCGCTTCAACGAGGATGACTTCGTCGATGCCTTCGCGCGCATCGAGTGCCACTATTTCATCAATGACGGCTTCTTCGAGAGCGACAACTGGCTGCTCGAACAGGCGAAGCTGAAACTTCAGGCGACGCCCGGCGTGATCGTGCACGGGCGGTATGATGTGGTGACACCGCTGTCGACAGCCTGGGAACTTTCCAAGGCCTGGCCGAAGGCGGATCTGCACATCGTGCCGGACGCTGGCCACTCCTCCATGGAACCGGGCATCATCGACCGGCTTGTTCAGGCGACGGACGATTTCGCGGACCAGCTGGCGGTACGGACACGGGCATAGAGGACCTGATCAGAAGGTCGCCTTTTGGCGGATTGTCTTGAAAAATTGGAAGTTCGCCGCATTCATTGCGAATGCGCAACAATCAAACCGAATGATCACAATGACAGACACCTTCGGTACACGGAAAGAATTATTGATTTTTCAGGCTTTTGGGATTTTTTCCACACAATCGGCCCTTTGCGGTCATTGCCTGTATGCTAACGCTTAAGCATTGTGATTTCGAATTACTCGAACACACGAAGCTTGTATGCTTCGTCACAGGCGTATGAGCTGCCCTCGAAGCAAAGTTGCCGGTAGATTTCGTAGGCGCGCTCCGGATCACGCCGAACATGACGACCACTGGCATATTCCAAGGCGACCTGCCGACAAGCTTCATCGTCCCCCAGATCACAGGCTCTGGCGAACGAGCCGACCGCCTTCGCCGGATCCGGTAACAAACCCCATCCCTGCCAGTCTAATGGCGCGTCGTACTCCAAACTGTAAGAAGAGGTGACACCATTCGTCTGGATACCTGCAGCGCGCAGACATGCGTCGAGAAGACGACCAAATCCACGACAGTCGCGGTCGAG
This sequence comes from Hyphomonas sp., assembly GCA_016124495.1. Taxonomy (GTDB): domain Bacteria; phylum Pseudomonadota; class Alphaproteobacteria; order Caulobacterales; family Hyphomonadaceae; genus Hyphomonas. The sequence goes on from WGNP01000003.1 coordinate 143,957, forward strand.
ATAAGTTAAGGCACGAGAAGGGTTGAATAGAACGTCACTTGGAGACAGCATCCGTTCGATCGCATCGGAACAGACTGCTTTAGTGAAAAACGGTTCGCAGATTTCATCCAGCATTGCTTCAGCGCCAGCATAGTCTGCCTCTGTCACCTTGTACGCAGCACGAACCAGACACGTGCCATTCAAGATATCCAGAGTCTGACATTCGGGCCCAGGTTCTGTATCGGCCTGTGCGGGTTTTGTGTCTGCCTGAGATGAGGTTTGCGGTGATGAAGCGCAGGCGGTCACAGTAAGCGCCAACAACCAGACAAGACTTTTCATGACTTCCCCATAAACGTGGAAGTATAATGAACGGCGCAGTCTGAATGCCAGATTGACGTCTGGTTGTGCCCCTATCCAGACGAAATGACTGTAATCGCCCGGCTAAGCCGTTCGAGGAGTAAAGAAGGTTGATCGTCTTCTGCGAGTTCAAGCCTTAGCGTGGGCGGCATGTCGGTTGACTGCCCTTGAGCGACCCAGCCGTTTGGCCCTATGTCATGATCTGGCGTCCCCGCAGAACGGATGGCAATGGCCCATGCCCGAACCACAAAATGCTTTAAGCTTCGGGCCGCCCAGTCTCTATCGCGACCGCTGGATCAATTGGGTCAGCGATCCCCTAATTGAGAAGACAGGCACGACATTTGATCGAACGCCGTCCGGCCCGATCATCGCGCCAATGGGCAAGTTCCGCGTCTGCGCCTACCATATCGATTTCGATGAGCGTCCGACTTGCTGGCTCGATGTCGGGTCCCTGGCAGAGGCGCTCTACGTCTGTGAGAACATCGACGAAGCCGCCAGAGGCCGGAACGTGGACATCGCAGTGGCCTACGACGAAAACGGCGAGCAAGCGACGAAACCGAAGTCAGACGACTGACCGCAATCGCCGGTCGCGCCCGTGGAACAGGCTTAAGCCGCTCCCAGGTGTGGAGCGATGCTGCCGGGGCCGGGACTCGCGTCGGCCCCGCCGTCTCAATAAGCCAAATGGTATGTTAATTCGTATGGTGCGCGGGCTGCTGAGGCGTACCTCCTCGCGAATGCGATAAGGTAATCCTGTAAAAAGCTAGTTGCCGGGAAAATTGCGACGCGATGGCATGAGCCTGCGGAATAAGTCCAGCCCGCTTGCGGTCAGCGCATAGCGCCTGTCTTTCCGGCCTGCGCCGTCCGTGGGGCCATCCGCAGGGCCCTCGCTTGGCACGCACCACACCAGATTTTTATGATCAAGCCTGTCCAACGTGTTGCAGATGGCGCTGAGACTTGGTCGCCCGGTAGGCGAAGCGGCGGCGAAGGCGTCACGGATCGACGCGCTTTCCGCGCCGTCAGGGTGTTCGAGGACAGCCGCCATCACGTCGAGCTCAAAATTGCTAAGCTGTTGAATTCTCAAGCCACACCCGTTCCATCCATCAACTTCTTAAATACGTAAAACAACCCTCCGATCTTAAAACACGCGATGGAGGTGGCACCAGGGCTGCTCATCATCAATTGATCAACGCGATGGCTGCTTTCGGCGGCTTGTGTTGAAAAATTCCCCACGCCCTAAAACTCGATATTTTCCGTCCGTATGCAGAAGGATCCTCTCTTTTCAATCATTCGGTTTTATTGTTCCGGATCCGCAATAAAGTTACGGACTTCGACTTTTTCAACACGATCGGCGAACTCCGGCCTGGCCGTGATGAGCCCGCAGAATTACTGGGCTGAGGCTACCCTGCCAGACGCCGCAATCGATCATCGAAGCCGGCCTGGCCCAAGTTTGGCTCTCAGGCTGACAATGCTCGGTTCAACGACCCGCTTTGGGTTTGCTTCAGCCCGGCGATCACGGCGATCAGCCAAACCGCGATGATCAGATGATAAGCGTGCCAGCTTATGGCTGGGTCCAGGACCGGTGACTGGCGCACGAAAAGGATGTTCGGCGCCATCACCGCGAACCAAATGGCCAGAAACGGTTTGCGTTTTCCGCCCCCGTGCGTGGCTAACAATACCGCACCTGTCGCGAGCAGGCAAAGAAAGACCAGACCACCCCATGCCGCGCCTTTGAGCGTGGCCAATGCTACAAAGCCTGCGGAAATCAGAACCGCCCAAAGCGGCAGCTTCAGTCCGCGGAGCCGGGCAATTTCTGAGACAATGAGAACCAGCCCGACTGCTCCGCCGGCCTGCGAAACAAGTCGGTGAGCCGGAGCGAGTACGTCCTCAGCGCCTGTGGTGATGCGAATAACGCCTGTGAGTGCCGCCAGGCCATAGAACATCACACCGACCGAGCCGAGCGACTGCCTGTTCAGCCACAGGCGATGCGCGCCCCAAATGGCAGCCATACAGATTGGGATTTCTGACAGCACATAATGAAGAGGCATAGCGCTCCGCCTACTCTGCAGGCACCGATCGCGCTCGTTGAGGGCCTCTGTGGCGGACAATACCCGCTTCACGCATGATCGACTCGCTGGTCTGGCGAGAACCGTCATGGCTCCATCCAGGCGGCGCAAATATGTAACGCAGTCGTTGTCCCAACGTCAGCCCTGGCCGGAGCGCGTCGCGCGCGATTCCTGCATACTCATGGAAGAGGACCTTGATGGGATTGTAGGTCTCGATGTTCCTGACCAGTCCGTAAGCGGGCGGATCAGCGGCTTCTTCGGCTACAAACGTTCCGAATAGACGGTCCCAGATTATAAGCGTGCCGGCATAGTTTGCGTCCAGGTAGCGAGGATTGGCACCATGATGCACGCGGTGATGAGAGGGTGTGTTGAAGACAGCTTCGAACCAACGCGGCATTTTGTGGATGGTTTCGGTGTGCAGGAAGAATTGGTAGGTAGCGTTGAGCACCCCGCAGAACGTCACCAGCAAGGGATCGAACCCGATCAGCACCAGAGGGATCTTCAACATCATCGTCCCGGTGAAATGCTTGGTCCAGGACTGCCTCAACGCCACCGACAGATTGTACTGCTGACTTGAGTGATGGACCACGTGCATCGCCCAGACCCAGCGGCAGCGATGGGCGATACGGTGATGCACGTAAAAGCGAAGATCATCGAGCACAAAGCAGAGCGCGAAGGTCGCCCACGTGATCGGGATGGTCGTCATCTGAAAAGGTGCTGCAAGTGACAGCAGCCCGAAGGTGATAAACGCTGTCAGTGCGTTGGCAGGCCCGCTGGCGAACCCGAGAAAAATACCCAGCAGGCTGTCCTTGGCGACATAAGTGCCTTTGGCGCGGAACACGAAGATGGCGATGAGTTCGATCGCGATCATCGCAAGAAACAGGGCGATCGAAATCAGTTCAATCGGAAGGTTCATGGCCTGTTGGACACTCATGAGATCGCTCCTGCCTGCCGCAGCAGCGTGCAGCAGGTCAGAACGGATCACAATTGAATAATCCGCAGCTATTATGTACTAAATGGAACATGTCTTTTGACCTCGTCCTGATCCGCCGGTTTGAAGCGGTTTGTCGCCTTCGCAGCTTTTCGCGAGCCGCCGACGAGTTGGGCCTGTCCCATTCGGCCATGACAAAGAGCATCCACAGCCTTGAAGACGGCCTCAATGTGCGACTGATCGAGCGGACAACCCGCTCATTGGCGCCGACCCCGGCCGGACAGCGTTTGCTCAACCGCGCGCCTGACCTGCTGGCGCATTCCGAGGACGTGATCGCAGCGATTTCGGCGAACGCGGACCAACTCAATGTCTTATGCGGCCCGGTCATTGTTGATGCCATTTGTCATCGGGCGCTGCTTGATTTCCGCGCAGATCACCCCGAGGTCCATGTTGCGCTCCAGGTCATGGCGCCGGCGCTGGCGGTTGAACAGCTCGCACGCCAGCGGGTGGATTTGCTGCTGTTTCACCAGAACGTAGTCCGCGATCTCGAACATCGGAAATCGCTGATCGTCCGGAGGATCATTTCCGAGCCGTATGTTGTCCTGTTTCGGCAAGGGCATCCGATAGAAGGCGCAGGCGATTTTAACGACGAAATGCTCAGCTATGATTGGGTCGTTCCAGGTTTCGATAACCTGTTCCAGGAAGGGTTGCCGCGCGATCAGCGAAACATGCTGCAGCACCGCGGTTTTCCAAAGTATCGGATCGCCAGCCTTAGCGGGTGCGCCGACATGGCTGAGTACAGCGATTTGCTGACGGCGGTCCCGAGATCCGCCGCCGCGTCGCTGATAGCGAACCGTAAGCTGCAGAGCGCGCCGTTGCCGGGAAAGGCGCGGTTCAACGTTTGCGCCGTTACGATGGCGGACACACCTGCATCGACCCACACAAATGGTTTCATCGATGCCATAGCGAGAACCGCGATTTCGCGCACCAAATCCAAAGTGGCTCAGCAATGACACCCGCAGGCCCGGCTATGCCGGGTTTCGGCGACTTCAGGCCTGAGGAGACGAACAGAAGGGAGCTGCCGGTGTTGAGCGACCTCGCCGTCTGTCACAAGACGCCGGCCCGCGCGGAACTGGCGCGTTCCAGGCGCTCCCAGGTGTTGATTCAACCGCTCCAGATCCAAAGCGCGGATGGGATGTCACTTTCGCTGATCCGGCTCTCCCACTCGTAAGACCTGGGGCCGGTCCAGTGCCGCTCAAGCGTGCTGAGGATGTCGGCGTCGGCTGGTTCACCCAAGAGAATGAGCAATTGGGGAATGTGTTCGCGCAGGATGGTGTGAGACCACTCGTACTCTCCATCGCTCGACACAAGTGCTGTTTTTGGCCCCAAGTCTTGTCCTTCAATTACCAAGGCGCCTTCCGTGTTGAGGGTTGCACGGAGGTATCGATGGTCGCGGCCGTCATGTTCGGCGCGGAGTGAAACTGTCCGCATCGATTTCTCCCTAGTGGTATCGTCCCCCGCGAGGCCAGTGCGCATCGGACAAAGTACCCCGGATTTTGAATGCCTTCCGCCTGTCAAAGCAAGATGAATAGACAAGCGGCCGCTATCGGCGAACTACGTACCTGGCGGCGGTGGGTAAGCCGGATATCACGATTGGCCGGATCGAGCCGCTCGCAAAATCGCTTGTCGGAGATACTATTTGCGATTCCGCCAGACGAGCACAATTGCGACGAGTGAGAGCGCGAGCACGATGACGCCGCCCAGGTTAACTACCGCCCACGTTCCCTTGAGGTGCAGAACGGTTGCGTACAGGTCATCGCGCAAAGCAACATTTTCCTGCGCGCCGGCGGACTCAAGTGCGGCGAAGATGCCCCCGGTGGCGGCGACGACTGAAGCGTCGCCGATATTCGAAAGAGCGATGAAACCTGCGCCCAAGATTGCGAGCAGTGTCAGCAGGGTCAGAAGGACTGTCGTTGACCCGCGCATATTTCCCATCTGGTGCCTTCGATACGTCAGCATCTAGGCATGAGTCCGAGATGCAGACAACCGCGACTTCCGGCGAAGTCCGGCCTGGCTGCAGTGAGGCGGCCGACTGACCCGACTGAAGTGACCCATGCAGCACGCCGAAATCAATCGTCACAGCCAATCTGGCGACCCCGCATACCGATGACCGCAACTGAGTGAACCGCCCTGATACCGAAATCGATAATAAAAGGCGTGGACCGTGGCTATACGCCTGAGCGCGACGGCTCCTATGCGCCCGCACCGACGGCGGCATCCGGATCGGCCTCAGTCCGGCGCCTTCGTCCGCGAGGCGTTGGCGGCTGACCCGAATATGCCTTTCGCCATCAGGGAAGTCTCGCCATCGCGCCGCCGCTGGAAGACATCTGCGCGATAGACGTGCACTGCCGCATTTTCCGGGTCTGCCAGCGCGGCCATTTCTGCGAGGTGACAAGCCAGGCGGATATCTGTGTCGCACAGTTCTGATGCACGTTTTGCCAGTGCGACCGGACCACCGGCCATGCGCGCCACTTCCTGAGCGAGATCCTGATCACGTGCAGGTTTCAGCTGCGCCGGATTACCATCGTACCAGCCTCCATAGAGGCGCCAGATATTGCGCACGATGAATTCTGGCTCGTCATAGGCCGGGCGCAGGTAGGGCTTCTGCAGAAGCGCCGGATCAACCTTCACAGTGTGCACGATGTCGTTAAGGCGCGCGCCGTCGTTCATCATCTCGAGCGTATCGTTGACCAGCTTGTCGAGAACGTCCGCCACTTCTGTAAGGACAGCGCGGATTCGGGTCGCGCCATCAATCGGCAGCCCGTGCGCGGGCAGGAACAGTTCTGCGCCTTTCATTGCCATGCTGCGCAAAGCTGCAGCCCATTCGCGTGGGTAGCGCTGTGCTTTCTGAGGATTGCCGGCGTTTGGAAAGTTCCAGATGAAGAAGTCACCAGCGCAGATGGCCTTGTGCTTTGGTACCCATGCCCAGGTGTGATCGTCGGTCTCGCCTTTCGCATGATGAAGGTGAATATCCAGACCGCCGACATTAAGGGCGAGCGCGTCCCTGTAGATCGTATCCGGAGCGGGTGTCGTTGACGGCAGGAAGCGGGCGTCTCCAGCAAGGTCATAACCGCGCTTCCTGAACTGGCCGAACTGGCGCTCGTTGATGACCTTGTTGTAGCCATTGGTCAGATTATAACGCTCGAAACGTCTCTGAACATTCTCATGCCCGACAATCCGGGGCGCCGGCGCGCGGCAGGCTGCACAATCGTGAACAAAGGCTCCGCAGCCGCCGACATGGTCGATATGGCCATGCGTGTAGACGATCGTATGGAAGGGATCGGCGGTCCAGCCCCGGATGGCTTTTACGGCCCTTTCACCGCCGTTCTCATTAGATGTGTCGAATGCAACGAGGCCATCATCCGTACGGAACACGATCGAGTGCGAGAACGCCTCGACCATCGCCAAGCCATCCGCGATCTCAGACAGTTCGTGCGTAATCCGGTTAAGCGGACCAGTCTCGGCGACGCCCTTTCCCTCATCAATCACGCTTCGCGAAAGCGCCAACAGTTCCGCCATGAATTCCTCCCGGCATGATTGTTTTGCTGGTTTATGCGCGCCTGTTTCTCCAGACGCAATGTTGGGAGCAAGCGGCTCAGGATTGCCCGGGCAGCCCCTGCCCTTACCGCCAGGGTGGGCGTATCGCTGCTTCTGACTGTGATCAGTCGCGCGGCTGAGGCTTTAATCATGCGACTGCACTGGCCGGCGTGCCCGCAGGGAGCGCTTTGCGCAGAAATACTCCCGGACCGGGCGTGACTGAGAAGCCGATAGGCGCACTGCGTCCGCTTCCCGCGATTTCCTAACGCTCTTGCAGACGCCCGAACCGCCTGCGCCCTATCCCGCAAGCGGGTCCGCGTCCGGGACCGGCACAAAGCCCGCGCGTCAGGCGTCCTTACGGAACGCGACGCCCTCGAAGGCGCCAGAGGTGCGCCAGCCCTCAATATAATTGAAGAAGGCCACGGCGCCTGCGGGATATCCGACGAAGTAGCGTGCCTGCGGACCGGGATCGCGGCCTTCGTTGTTGTAGTAGCCCGGCGTGCAGTCGGGCGAGCCGATCATCAGGCCCATGCCTGACAGCAGCAGGTTCACCCAATCGTCCTCAGCCTGTTTGCTGACCTCGACTTCCTTTGCGCCCGTCGCTTCCGCGTGGCTGACAATCAGGGAGATCGTCCGCGCGGAGTCGACGAGGTTATGCGGGTAGTTGGAGATGAGGTTGGCCGCCTGCGTCGCCTGAACGAGGAAGGCGTTCGGGAAGTTGTGGACGTGCATGCCGTGCTTTGTGCGCATGCCGTCGGCCCAGTATTGCGACAGCTTGATCCCGCCGCGGCCCCTGGGATCAAAGCCGGTGCGCCGCTCCAGCGGCGTGCCCACTTCGAAGCCCGAGGCGTAGACGATGCAGTCGACCTCGTACTCCACGCCCTTCACGACGACGCCTTTTTCAGTGATGCGCTCCACACCCTGGCCATCAGTATCAATCAGGTGTGCCGCGGGTTCGTTGAACGCCTGCAGGTACTGGTCGTGGAAGCAGGGCCGCTTGCAGAGCTGGCGATACCAGGCCTTCAGCTTCTCGGCGGTTTCGGCGTCCCTTACGACCGCTTCGGCGCGCTGGCGGATCTCCTCCATCTTCTCGTGGTCGGCGTCCTCATAGGCGGCCAGCATCCCCATCGGGTTGCGCTGATCGGCCGGCAATTGCAGGATGCGGTTGCGGATGCGCTTGGCAAGATCCGTCCAGCCATCCTGCACAAGGTCCTCGGGCGCCATGCCGATACCGGCCTGGTTCTGCGTGAAGTTTTCCAGCCAGCGCTGTTGCCAGCCCGGCGTCGCGATCGAGGCGAACCACTCCGGATCAATCGGACGATTGTCGCGCACATCAATCGACGAGGGCGTGCGCTGGAAAACGTAGAGCGCCCTGGCGGCGCGCGCGAGATGCGGGACGACCTGCACGGCGGTGGCGCCAGTGCCGATGATCGCCACGCGCTTGTCCTTGAGCTTATCCAGCGGCGCGCCGTTCGGATCGCCGCCTGTATAGTCATAGTCCCAGCGGCTAGTGTGAAAAGCGTGGCCTTTAAAGTCCTTGATGCCGGGAATGCCGGGCAGCTTTGGCGTATTCAGCGGGCCGGTGCCGAGGCCGATATACTTTGCCGTGAAGTTGTCGCCGCGGTTCGTACGGATGACCCAGACACTGCGCGCCTCGTCCCAGGAAAGTTCCTCGATGACAGTGTGGAAGAGGGCATTCTCGTAAAGTCCGTAATGCTGTCCGATGCGCTGGCACTGCTGCAGGATCTCCGGCGCGTGCGCATACTTCTCGCTCGGCATGTGCCCGGTCTCTTCGAGCAGCGGCATGTAGATCATCGAGGCGGTATCGCACTGCGCACCGGGATAGCGATTCCAGTACCAGGTGCCGCCGAAGTCTCCGCCTTTCTCGATGATGCGGACGTCATTGATCCCGGCTTCCTTCAGGCGGGCGCCGGTTACCAGGCCGGCAAAGCCACCACCCACGAAGGCAAAGGTGACGTGGTCTGTCTTGGGCGCGCGCGGCGTGACCGGCGTATAAGGGTCTTCAAGGTATTCGTCGAACAGACCGGCGATCCGGGTGTACTGGTCATTGCCGTCGGTGCGCAGGCGCTTGTCGCGCTCGGTGCGATAGCGTTCGCGGATCTCGTCCTTGTCGATAGGTTTGCGTTGGATCTGCGCCGCGTCGTCCGCCATCGTGGTACCCTGTCCCATTCGTCACGCGCCCTGCTCGGCGGTCAGCGGGGAACATAACCGATCAGGCCTGCCTGCCTAGCCGTGACCCAAGGGCGCTGGTCCCGGAAAAATGAGGCTGGGGGGGGGAAGCGGCGGCCGCGCGTCCGAAGGCCGTCAGGCGGGCAGCAGTCCGGCGCTTGAAGCCGCCGATATCAGACCAAAGATGAGGATCAGCCCGATCAGCGGCGGCGCAACCCAGCGCACCATGAACCGCCAGACGTTCATCACGCGCCCGTCACCCAGTTCGCTGACCAGCATCTCGCGCGACAGCACCCAGCCCGCAAACACCGCAACCAAAAGCCCGCCCAGCGGCAGCATCAGCGAGCCCGTGACGAATTCCATGAAGGCAATGTATTCGGTCGAGAACACATAGCCCGCACCAATCATGAACATGGCGAACCCGATGCCGACCGCCGCCCCGGCCCGGGTCACGCCCTGCTTCTCCTCAAGCCAGGAGACCGCCACTTCCATAAGCGAGATCGACGAGGTGAAGGCTGCGAACAGCGCCAGCGTGAAGAACAGGCCGCCGATCATCTCCCCGCCTGGCATCTGGCCGAAAGCGATCGGTAAGGTGACGAAGAACAATTCCGGCCCCTGCGCCGGCGACAGGCCCGCTGCGAACACAATCGGGAACACGGCGAAGGCTGCGACCAGGGCGACCAGCGTATTGGAAAGCGCGATCGTCACCGAGACGTTCGGGATGTCGGTATCGCGCGGCAGGTAGGCGCCGTAGGTCATCATCAGCCCAAGCCCGACGCCGACCGAGAAGAACGCCTGCCCCATCGCGGCCAGCACAGTGGCCAGGCCCGTCTGTGAGAAATCCGGCTTCAGGATGAAGCTCGCCGCCGCTGCGGCGTCGCCTTCCACCAGCGCAAAGCCGACCATGCCGAGTAGCATCACGAAGAACATCGGCATCAGGATCAGGTTCACCCGTTCCAGTCCGCTCTTCACGCCGCGCGCCACGACCACGATGTGAGCCAGGATGAACAATGCGAGCAGCACCAGCACCCTCGGGCGGTCCTCGATCGTCGCTTCAAAGTTGGCGCGCGATCCCGCCGCGTCGATACCTTCAAACGCGCCGGACACGGCCTGCGGGATGTAGCTAAGCACCCAGCTAGAGATCACGGCATAGAAGGTCAGGATGAAAAAGGATGCGACCGTACCGATCCAGGCGACGAGGCCCCAGTATTTCGACCGGCTTTCCGCCCGCGCAAGGGAATGGGCGCCCTCGACCGCCGACATGCCGGATTTGCGGCCCATCGCATATTCCGCCATCAGCAAGGGCAGGCACAGAAAGGCCACGCAGGCGATATAAATGATGATGAAGGCGCTGCCGCCATACTCACCCGCGAGATATGGAAAGCGCCAGAAATTGCCGAGACCGACCGTCGAGCCAACGGCGGCAAGAATGAACCCGATACGCGAGCTCCATTCTTCAGTCTTCCGGCCAATCTGTGCCATGAATCATGCTCCCCGGGGCATTGTTTCGCGGGACCCTAGTCAGAAAGAGGCAAAGATCAACGAAGATTGACGCTCTGGAACTAAAACAATCCGCGTGACGACATCTTCTCGTCCTGGTGCAGGTGGGCCGACAGGATCAGCCCGAAACAGGCCATCACGGTGATCAGCGCGGTACCGCCATACGAGATCAGCGGCAACGGCATGCCGAGCACCGGCAGCAGGCCCAGCACCATGCCGCTGTTGAAGATCGCGAAGAAGGCAATCGTCGAAGTCGCGCCGATGGTGGCAAGTCGGCCGAACCAGCTCTTGTTGCGCGCCGCGACGCGGAACGACCAGACGAACAGGAAAGCGAACACGGCGAGCAGGCCGACCGCGCCGATGAAACCGAACTCCTCGGCGATGATCGTCAGGATGAAATCGGTCTGCTGCTCGGGCACGTATTCCTGCTGGGACTGAATGCCCTGAAGGTAGCCCCGGCCGCTGAAGCCACCGGCGCCGATGGCAATCTTCGCCTGTTCGATCTGGTAGCTTTCGCCGAGCCCGTTGGTCGCTTCGCCGGTGATGCCGGCGATCAGCGTATCGACGCGCTCGCGCTGGTAGGGCTCCAGCACAAAGGAGTAGATGGCGGGAACCGACAGCAGGCCGACGCCGATGGCGGCGGCCACCCAGCGCATGGCGATCCCGGCAAAGAAGATGACCATCGCGCCAGACGCCGCCAGCGCAAGGGCGGTCGAAAGGTTCGGCTGCTTGAACACCAGCGCCGCCGGGACCAGAATGATCAGAAGGGCGCCGCCATGCACCAGCAAGGGCGGGCTCTGGCCATTGGTCGGCATCATGCGCTGATAGTAACTGGCGAGCGCCATCGTTACGGCGAGCTTTGCCGGCTCGGACGGCTGCAGGATGATCGGCCCGACCTTCAGCCAGCGCGCGGCGCCGCCGCCCATCACGCCGAAGAAATCGACCATTACCAGGAGCACGATCACCACGGCATAGGCCGGCCAGGCAAAGCGGGCCCAGATGCCAAGCGGCAGCAGCGCGAGGCAGATCATCAGGACAAAACCGACGCCGAGGCGCGTGATCTGGTCACGCCAGAGGTTGGCTTCATCCGGCGAGGGCGCCTGCGCGACCGGGTCCCAGCCGACCGAGAACAGCATGGCGACGCCGGTCAGCCCAACGCCGACGATCAGCAGGATGATACTCCACGGCAGGCGCGCAATGCTGCCCAGCGGGCCGAAGCTTGCAAAATGCAGCGCACGCGCCGTCGAGGTGCGCGCTTCGCCGCGGGTAAAGCCGGTATAGCCCTCGCGGCTCATACGGGATCTCCGTCCGGCTTTCCGTCCGTGGACGGTGTGACAGCATCCGCGCGCCTGGCATAAACGGGGGTACGTCCGCTATCCATCCTGATCGCGGCGGCGAGAATATCACGTCCGACCGGCGCGGCCGTGCGCGAGCCGCCCTCGCCGTGCTCGACGATGACCGAGACGGCGTAGCGCGGATTGTCGGTGGGCGCATAGGCAACAAACAGCGCATGGTCGCGCAGCTCCCGGGCAATCGCTGCGCCGCCCCGGATGCCTTTTGCGCGCTCTTCGGCCGAAATGCGCCGCACCTGCGCAGTACCCGTCTTGCCTGCGAGGCGCGGGCCGCCGAGGCCGAGATCGCCGGACCGGTAGGCCGTGCCGCCCGGCTCGGACGACACGCCGTACATTCCGGCCTTCTGGATTTCCATGATTGCGGGATCCAACGGTGCGTCCAGCATCTTGTCTTCGTCCGAGGGCGGACCATACCCGATCAGCTTCGGCTTGAGCGGCGCGCCGGTGGCCGCGATCCGGGCGGTCATCAGTGCAAGCTGCAGCGGCGTCACGCCGAGTTGACCCTGCCCGATGCCGAAGTTCAGCGTCTCACCTTCGAACCAGGGCTCGCCGCGCGCTTTCAGCTTCCAGTCAGGATCGGGCACCAGGCCGCTGCGCCCGCCGGTCATGCCGAGCACGAAGGTCTCGCCGAAACCGAACTTGTGGGAGACTTCGGCAATCTTGCGCACACCGGTGCGCCGCGCGATCTCATAGAAATATACGTCGCACGAATGCTTGATCGCGTCGTGCATGTTCATCGTGCCGTGGCCGCCTTTTTTCCAGCAGTGCCAGGTACGGTTGCCGAAGCGGTAGGAGCCGCCACAGCGAACAGTGTCGCTGGTCTTGACGACGCCCGCCTCAAGCGCGGCGGTGGCGACCACCATCTTGAAGGTGGAGCCCGGCGGGTAGACGCCGCCATGCGCGCGCGGATAGAGCGGCGCCATCGGGTTGTCGCGCAGTTCGGCATAGTCCTTGCCGGATATTCCGTTCACGAACGCGTTGGGGTCGAAGGCCGGGGTTGAAACCATCGCCAGCACGTCGCCCGAGGCCACATCCATAAGAACGGCGGCGCCGCTTTCACCTTCGAACCGTTCGATCGCAACGCGTTGCAGCTCAGCATCAATCGTGACGAACAGGTCCTTGCCGGCAACGGCGGCATTGGTGGGGTCCTGCTCCAGCTCCTGCATCGGGCGGCCATGCGCGTTGGTCACGACACGGCGGCGTCCCGGCCGTCCGCGCAGCCAGTCCTCGGCAAACCGCTCCATGCCCTGGCGGCCCACACGGATGTCCGGGTGGCGGAACAATTCCTCGAACGTCTTGAGTTCGTCCGGTGAGCGGCCTTCGGCCAGCCGCGTCAGATCGTCGGCGCTGGCGCGCGCGACATAGCCGAGCACGTGCGCAAAATCCCGGCCGCGCGGATAGGAGCGCGTCGAGGCCATCTGCACATCGACGCCGTCCATCTCCACGGCACGCACGCGCAGGCGCGCAAACTCCTCATAGCTCAGTTCCTGCACCACCGTGACCGGCACGAAGCTCGCGCGGCGCATCCGGTTGGTCTGGATTTCCTCGAGTACGCGCTTGATGCGCGATTCCGGAAGGTCGATGAACTTCGAGAGCTGCAGGAGTGTCGCTTCCGGATCGTCCAGCCGCTCGGGTACAACGGAGACGCGGCCGGCCTGACGCTGCGACGCGAGAGGACGGCCGAACCGGTCAAGGATCTGGCCACGCTGCGGCGGCGCCAGCACAAGGCGGATATGGTTTTCGTCGGCGAGCTTGCGGTAATGCTCTGCCTCGAAGAATTGCAGCTGCGACAGTCGTCCAACCAGTGTGGCAAACACCACGCCGCCGGCGCCCAGCGCCAGCAGCAGGCGGCGGTCAAAGTCAGCCTCCGGACTATTCTTGCGTGCCATCAGCTGCCCCCCGGCGATTCGCCCGGGCGCCGGCCGAGATCGAACATCCCGTTGCCGAATGCGTAGATGAGGCCAGTCGTGATGAAGCAGGTCATCAGCGGCCAGGCGCGTACCAGATGGTCGCTGGTGATGCTGGCAAACCCCCAGACCAGCAGGAAGGCGACCACCAGCAGCACGGCCGGGCCGAGGACCGCGACCAGGGTGTCGCGCATGCCGTCCGTCTGGTCAGCGATGCCGGCGCTGAGGCCGTAGACGAGCAGGTTGATCATCGCGAAGCAGCCGAGCGGCGCGTTCGAGATGATGTCCTGCATCAGGCCGAACATCACCAGCAGCAGCATCGGGCGCAGCGACAGGCCGGCCCGCCCCCAGCCGATGGCGCCCCAGAGCGCGGCAAATGGCCAGGCGAGCGGAATGCCGAAGAAGGCTTTGGGCGTCATGCCCAGCACGCCGACGATCGCTATGATCGCGGCGCCGAAAATCAGGCGCGGGCTCGGCCCGGACTGGCTCCAGAGCGTGCGCTTCTTGCGGTTGGAGAGGGAGCTGGCCAAAGCCTATTCGCCTCCCTGTGTCGGCGTGGGCGTGAGCCGGATCACCGGCGGGTCCGCCTCTGATGCCTGCGCTGCGGCCGGCACAGGTTCCGCGAGCGCCGCCGCAACCGGCTCTGTCGCCGCCTGGCGCGCGGGCACCGCACGCGCGGCAGGTGCGGGCGCGTCGGTTTCCGGCGGCACGACTTCCGGCACCTCTGACTCGGGCAAGGGCTCAACGATCTCGGGCGGCACAATCATCCGGACATAGCCGCTGGCATGATCGCGCATCGCCAGTTTGACGAGCCATTCGGAGCCCTGCTTCGTCACGGTGCCGGCCACCAGGCCGCGCGGGAACGCGCCGCCTTCGCCGGAGCTCAGCACGCGCTCGCCTTCAATGAAATCAGATGCTTCCGGCAGGTCCTTCAGAACACCCCGGTCGCGGTCCTTGCCCTGCATGATGGCGCGCACGCCGCTGACTTCGCCGAGCACCGGCAGCTGGCTCTGGTAGTTGGAGACCAGCAGGATGCGCGAAGACCGGTCGCCGAGCTGGATAACGCGCCCGACCAGGCCGCCCTCGTTCAGCGCGACGGCGCCGGGCACGACGCCTTGCAGGCTGCCGGCATTGGCGAGCACTGTCTGCGCGAACGGGCCGTCCACCACGGTGGTGACCCGCGCGGTCACACCCTTTTCGGGCGGCTCACCCATCAGGTTGAGGATGTTTTCGTAGGCTTCCATCCGCTCCGCCATCGAGATGGCGGCGGCCTTGTAGCGCGCGAGATCGCGCACTTCGTTTTCGAGTTCCCTGATGCGCTGCTCGCGGCCCGCCTGTCCGCTGATCTGCGCCCACAGGCTGGTATCGGCCGGCGCGCCGATCCGGTCGCTGATCGTGGTGCGGGCAGGCACAAAGAAATTGCTGATCTGCGGCGCCGACTGCGCCACGATCAGCGCCAGCGCACCAAAGATCAGGATGCCCAGCGTGACCCGCCGGGCGCCTGATTTCTGACTGGAACGGCCGGAACGTGCCATACCTCAGGCTCCCTGCAATGCCCGTGAACTAGACTTCAGGGCAGAGAACACTCTTCATCTTGGAGTAATTCTCGAGAACCTGTCCACAGCCGTTGACCACACATTTCAGCGGATCGTCGGCAATCATCACCGGCAGTTGTGCCTGGTTGCGGATCGCAGTGTCGAGGTTGCGCAGGAGCGCTCCGCCGCCGGTCAGAACGATGCCGCGGTCGACGATGTCGGCGGCGAGTTCCGGCGGCATGGCTTCAAGCGCCAGCTTCACGGCATCGATGATCTCGGTCACCGGCTCGCGCAGGGCTTCGGCGATCATCGCTTCGGTGATCTCGGTTTCCTTGGGCACACCGTCGAGGGTGCCGCGGCCACGCACGGTCAGCGCCATGCCGGTGCCGTTCTCAGGCGGCATTGCCGTGCCGATTTCTTTCTTGATCCGCTCAGCCGACATTTCGCCGATCAGGATTTTCTGCTCGCGGCGCAGGTAGTTGACGATCGCCTGGTCCATCTTGTCACCGCCCACGCGCACGGAGCGCGAATAAACGATGCCGCCGAGGGAGAGCACAGCCACTTCCGAGGTGCCACCGCCGATATCGACGACCATCGAGCCGGCCGGGTCCTGGTATGGCAGGCCGGCGCCGATCGCGGCAGCCATTGGCTCCTCGATCAGTTCGACGTGACGCGCGCCGGCCGCGAGGGCCGACTGGTGGATGGCGCGGCGCTCGACGCTGGTCGCGGAGCTCGGCACGCAGATGATTATGAGGGGGGACACGAACGCCCGGCGGTTGTGAACCTTCCGGATGAAGTGCTTGATCATTTCCTCGGCGACTTCGAAGTCGGCGATCACGCCGTCGCGCATGGGGCGGATCGCTTCCATGTTGACCGGCGTTTTGCCGAGCATGTTCTTTGCCTGCTCGCCGACAGCATAGACGATCTTTCGGCCGCCCTGCGTCATGTACGCAACGACCGAAGGTTCATCGAGCTGGACCCCCTGGCCCTTCACATAGACTAGCGTGTTGGCGGTTCCGAGGTCGATGGCCATGTCCGTGGACAACAGGCCGAGAAGGCTACCAATCATGGTCAATCCAAGCTCTTTTCTATACGGTCCGGACCGTTCCGGCCAGCAACTTGCTTTCGTCAGATCACAGCCCTATACACCATGTGCCGTTAACGCTCCTTTAAAGCAAGGAGCGGGCCGCAGTTTAGTGGAACGTTTCGTTCAATCCCGTAAAATCCCTTGCAACGCCGCAGGGCAAGGCCTATCGGCCCTCCCATTACAGAGCTCTTGTGGAACGATACGTTCCGATTTGGTTAACAAATGCCGAGGTCTGTTAACGCTTTGGGACCCTGCGTTCACACCGTTGCCCCCCCTGAGTCGCCAGGTGTGCACGAAATGAACGGATCGTTCGGATTTGGTTGAGGCGGTTGAGCAAGATCTTCAACGGCAACGCCGGATCAGGCACGCCGCTGAGCCTCCGCCTCCCCCGGAGCCTGCGCCGGACCGATCACCCTTCCCCGTCAGGCGGGTCCTCAGTTCCGCGGCGTTGCATTTTGCTCGCAGGTCAGGCCGCTGTCACGAAGGTCGCAATGACCTTCTTCCGGCCGGTCTTGTCGAAATCCACCGTCAGCTTGTTGCCTTCGCTGAAGGCCACCTTGCCGTACCCGAACTTGTCATGGAACACGCGCGCGCCCGCCGGGAACGAGTCCGGGCCGGAGGCGGCGGCGTTCAGGCCGTAAGCCTCGCGCGGCGGGGCGCCGGACGGCCGGGCGGCATTCTCTTTGAGGCGCTTCCAGCCCGGGCTTTCATAATTCGAGCGCTCGCCGAGGTCCTCGACCGTCCCGACAAAGGCCGATTCCGCCCCCGGTAAGCCAGAGTAACCGGTTTCCGAGACCGCATCGACATGCTCATGCGGCAGTTCGTCGATGAACCGGCTCGGCATTACCGACTGCCAGCGGCCATAGATCTGGCGGTTGGCGACGAAGGAGATGTAGCAGCGCGCCCGTGCCCGGGTGATCCCGACATAGGCGAGGCGGCGCTCCTCCTCGAGGCCGCGCATCCCGCTCTCGTCGAGCGAGCGGCGGGACGGGAAGACTTCTTCCTCCCAGCCGGGGAGGAACACGGCCGGCCATTCCAGCCCCTTGGCGCCGTGCAGCGTCAGGATCTGGACCTGGTCATCGCTGCCCGCGCCGGACGCGGCGTCCATCACCAGTTCAACGTGTTCGAGGAAACCGGCGAGGGAATCGAACTCGCCCATGGCGCGGACGAGCTCCTTGAGGTTGTCGAGCCGGCCCTGCGCCTGCGGGCTGCGGTCCTTCTGCAGCATGTCGGTATAGCCGGACTCCTCGAGGATCATCTCGGCCAGTTCGGTATGCGGCATGCCGCCGTTCAGCTTGTCGCGCCACAGGTTGATCTGGTCGATGAACACGGTAAGGCCGCGCTTCGACCCGCCTTTGATCTCGTCGGTCTGCAGCACCATCGGCGTCAGTGTATAGAGGCTGCGCCCGTCGGCCCGCGCATAGGACTGCAGCTTGGCGAGGGTCGTGTCCCCCACCCCGCGCTTGGGCTCATTGACCACCCGCTCGAAGGCAAGGTCATCGTCCGGCGAGCGCACGAGGCGCAGGTAAGCCATCGCATCGCGGATCTCGGCGCGCTCGAAGAAGCGCGGGCCGCCGATCACGCGGTACGGAATGCCGAGCAGGATGAACCGCTCCTCAAACGACCGCATCTGCCAGGACGCGCGCACCAGCACGGCGCACTGGTCATGCCGCCCGCCGCCGCGCACCCACGCCTCGATATCATCCGCGATCAGGCGGCTTTCCGCCTCGCCGTCCCAGAGGCCGCGCACTTTCACTTTCGGCGCATCGATATCGCTGGCCGCCGCGCTGTCATCACCGACAAACAGCGTCTTGCCGAGGCGTCCCTTGTTGTGTGCTATCACCGAGGAAGCGGCTGCAAGTATATGTTTTGTCGAGCGATAATTGCGCTCCAGCCGGACCACCCTGGCGCCCGGAAAGTCGTTTTCGAAGCGCAGGATGTTGTCTACCTCGGCGCCGCGCCAGCCATAAATCGACTGGTCGTCATCCCCCACGCAGCAGATGTTCTTCGAGCCCTGCGCGAGCAGCCGAAGCCAGAGGTACTGCGCGACGTTCGTATCCTGATACTCGTCGACCAGGATGTAGCGGAACTTCGAATGGAAATCCCGAAGCAGATCAGGGTTCTGCTGGAAGATCGTGATGTTGTGGATCAGCAGGTCGCCGAAGTCGCAGGCGTTCAGCACTTTCAGCCGCGCCTGGTAGATTTCGTAGCACTTGATGCCCTTGCCGTTGCCAAACAGCTCCGCCTCGTCGCCCGGCACCCTGTCCGGCGTCAGCGCGCGGTTCTTCCAGCCATCGATGAGGCCAGCGAGATTGCGCGGCGTCCAGCGCTTGGGGTCAAGGTTCTCCGCCTGCACGATCTGCTTGCACAGGCGCACCTGGTCGTCGGTGTCGAGGATCGTGAAGGTCGACTTGAGGCCGACCAGTTCGGCATGCCGCCGCAGGATCTGCGCCGAGATCGAGTGGAACGTGCCGAGCCAGCGCAGACCCTCGCCCGCCTCGCCGAGCAGGGCGAGCGCCCGCTCGCGCATCTCGCGCGCGGCCTTGTTGGTGAAGGTCACCGTCAGCGTCTGCGAAGGGTAAGCCAGCCGCGTCGCCACGATATGCGCCAGCCGCGCTGTCAGCACCCTTGTCTTGCCGGTGCCTGCGCCCGCCAGCACCAGCAGCGGGCCTTCGGTGTGCAGCACCGCTTCGCGCTGTTCGGGGTTCAGCCCCTTCAGGTACGCCGCGCCCTGCGCCACCGGCTGGGGCGGACGGGCAGACGCCATCTGGCTGATCGGGAGACGATTCGGATTGGAACTCATCAGGAACGTATAGCAGCCGCCTTCGGCGCGCGTTACCCCCTACCTGCTTGGAACCGGCATGGCCCTCCGGCATATTGCCCGTTCGTCAGGGAGGATGCCGTGAAGGCCAATCATCTGCAGAACAGCCGGAAATCCGTTGATCAAGTGGCGTTCCTTGCTCGCAAGAGCGGGACCGCGTGATAAGGCGACGAGATGAAACGCCTGAATGAGGCCTGCACAAACGCATGACCGAGAAACTCAATCCCGTCGCCCGCGTAGCCGAACTCGAACTCACCCCCTTCGAACGCGGCAGCGCCTACCGGTCGGCCGATGCCGGCATAGCCGGGCGCATCGGCCTGACGCAGCTCGGCGCTGTCTACAGCGAAGTGCCGCCCGGAAAATCCGGCTGCCCCTTCCACGTGCATCATGTGGAGGAGGAGATGTTCGTGATCCTTGAAGGGGAAGGCGTCTATCGGTTCGGTCCGGACAGCTACCACGTCAAGGCAGGCGACGTGCTCGGCGCGCCGCGCGGCGGGCCGGAATATGCGCACAAGCTGACGAACACCGGCACGGGGCCGCTGAAGTATCTCAGTATCTCGACACAGGCCGACACCGAAATTTGCGAGTATCCCGACAGCGGAAAGTTCCAGGCCAGAACCCGCAGACCCGGCGCGCAAAGCAGCCACTTCAAATTCGCCGGCCTTATGGAAAGCAGCGTGGACTATTGGGACGCAGAAGAGTCCGCCGACTGACACTTACTTCTTGTTGAAGGCTATCGTGACCTGGCCGATCTCGATGCCGTAGCGGGTGACGTAGGCGCGATTGAGCAGCACGCCGTCCTGCATCAGGAACATCCAGTCATTGAAGCCGACATTCCAGACGGAATTGCCGACCTTCAGGTCGACCTTATATTTCCAGTTGAAGGCATTGCCGCTCACCTGCCCGACCGCCGGCACCGGCACATCTCCCGCCGTGCCGCGGTACTGGCCGTTGCCGAGGATGTCAATTTCCCAGACGCGGGTGTCGCGCTCGCCGTCATCATAGACAAAATTCTCGGTCAGCGTCAGGCGCTTGCCTTCGACTTCGCCGGTGATGTCCACCTTGAACTGGCGGCGCACCTTACCGAACCGGTCCTCGAACAGGCCATAGGCGGTGGTCTCACCTTCGAAATACTCCTCCAGCACGAGCTGGCGCGGCGAGGTCTCGAATTGCTCCAGCGTGCTGCTGGAGACGCAGCCGGTTGTGGCCGTTGTGGCGACCAGCACGGCGGCGGCGATATGGGATTTGTTCATGAGTTCGGATCCGGTCTGCAGTCACACCTAAGGCATGATACGCAAACCGGACCCGAACGGATGCAAATGAACGGCGCTAGTACAGCGTAGCGAGCGCCTTGCCGTCATAGTCGCGCAGATCGGCGAAGCGGCCCTCTTTCACCTTCTTCGCCCATTCCGGGTCCTGCAGCACGGCGCGGCCGACGGCGACGAGGTCGAACTCGCCCTTTTCGAGGCGGGCTTCGAGGTCATCGAGCGAGCGCTGCGGGGCGCCTTCCCCGGCGAAGGATTTCTCGAAGTCGCCATTGAGGCCGACCGAGCCGACCGTGATCGTCGGCAAGCCCGTCAGCTTCTTCGCCCAGCCAGCGCCGTTCAGGCCGTTAGGGCCGTCAATCTCAGGGAATTCCGGCTCCCAGTAGCGGCGCTGCGAGACGTGCAGGCAGTCGACGCCCGCGTCCACAAACACTTTCAGGAAAGCTTCCAGCTCCTGCGGCGTCGGGGCGAGGCGCGCGGTATAGTCCTGCTGCTTCCACTGCGAATAGCGCAGGATGATCGGGAAATCCGGGCCGACTTTCCTCCGGATCTCGCGGATGATGTCGCCGCCGAAGCTGGCACGCTCGGTCAGGCCGCCACCATAGCGGTCGGAGCGCTTATTCATCGCGTCCCAGAAAAACTGGTCGATCAGGTAGCCGTGAGCGCCGTGGATCTCCAGAGTGTCGAAGCCGAGGCGTTTGGCGTCTGCGGCGGCGTCGGCATAGGCGAGCACCATGTCGTCCACTTCCGCGGTGGTCGGCTCCGGCAGCACCTGCTTGCCGGTATGGGTGAGGCCCGAGGGGCTATCGGTCGGCGCGTCGGGATTGGGCCCGGTGCCTTGTTTGCGCACCATACCCTGGTGCCAGATCTGGGGGGCGATCGCGCCGCCCTCGGCATGCACCTTCTCGACCACCCGGCCCCAGCCCTTGAGGGCATCGGCTTTGTAGAAGTTCGGCACGTTCGGGTCATTCGACGAGCCGCCCCGACGCACGGTCGTGCCCTCGGTGACCAGCAGGCCGACATCCGCGGCGGCCCGGCGGGCATAATAATCCGCCACATCCTCCCCCGGCACGCCGCCCGGTGAGCGCGAGCGGGTCATCGGCGCCATCACGACGCGGTTGCGAAGTTCGAGCTTGCCGAGCTTGAAGGGGGTGAAAAGGGTGCGCGTCATCGGGGTGTCCTCTTGGAAGCAGGCCGTGAAGTGGGACGCGGCGCGGACTTCGTCAACCATTGACGCGGCGCAGGAGTATCGGCACGTCTGATCACACGCTTCAGTGGGGGTAAACATGACGCGCTTTCCGGCTCCGGTTCTGGCTCTGGCACTGGCCGGGTTTCTCGCGGCGTGTGCCACGCCGGGCTATGACTATACCGCCCGGGCGGCGCCGAATTTCCCGGAAGCCCTCAACTATACCGACGTATCGGCCGGCCGGTTCGATGGCCCTGCCGGGGATATTGCCGGGCGCGAGTTTGACGCCCTCATCCGGTCGGCCGAGCTGGAAGGCCGGCCCTGGTTCGTGGTGCTGGATTCTGATCAGCCGCAGGGCGTCTATGAAGGCGGGGTAGCGGTGACCAGTTATCGCGGCGAAATCCGCCTTGAAACGGAACGCCGCTGCGCCGAATATGACGGCCCGTTCGACTGCGATCGCGAAAAGATCGTCGAGATGGAGTGCACCAAGGAAATCGTCGATGTGCAGGTCACCGCCAGCCTGATCGACCTGGCGGCGCGGCGCACCGTTTTCACGAGCGCCCAGGGCGGCACGACGGAACGCGAGGACTGTTACGATGTCGCCGAATATCCGTATACGAACCAAACAACCGGCACGATCGGCTCGACGATCTTTGAGACCTACAGCAATTATGAAGCGCCCTATGGCATGATCGCGGACGCCGTGCCGGCCGCGGTGGCCCAGTTCCGGTTTGACATAGCCCCCTACATGGCCACCTTCCGCGCCGAGATTGTCACCAAGCCGCTGATCGGCGAAGAGGCCGGGGACGCGCGCTTCGCCGCCGCCGTGCAGGCCACCAAGCGCGGCGAGTTCATCGGCGCCTGCGCGCAATGGGTCGAGCTTGCAGAGGCCTACCCGAATGCACCGGGCATCCAGCACAATTCAGGCGCCTGCGCCGAAGCGCGGGGCGACCTTGCGACCGCGCACTCGCAATACGCGCATGCCGCAGAACTCGCAAAGCAGATCCCGCTGCTGAAGGACAAGGACGCAAAGCCGATTTTCGATGCGCTGACGCGGGTCAATCAGGGGCGCTACGAAAACACGCTGATCGACCAGGCGAAGGATACCGGCGGCAGCTGAAGCCGCTGCTCAGCCCTGGAACACGCCTATGAGAGGGAGGCCGGCGGCGCTGGCTTCTGCGGCGATGCCCCAGAAGATGCCTGACGCAAAGGCCGCTGCGCTGAACAAGGTTTTGTGGAAAATGTTCTTCGCCAAGTTCCGCACTCCCACGCTGACACAACTCGGAAGATGAGGTGCAAAGCGGGGGCCGTCTTGTCAACGCTTTTTTAACCGTCTTTTGGGCCGTGTTGTGATTCTGGCGTCTCGCGGCGATGGTCTTCGGTCAGCTTCGCCTGCTTTTCGGCCTTCGCGGCCTCCAGTTTCTTCTCGGCTTTCGTGCGGCCGAACCTGGCGCGGTTCTCTTTCGCGCGCTGCTCGGCCTCTGCCTTTTCCTTCGCTTTGCGGGCCTTGTTGAGATTGATCGGCGTGGTCATGCCGCCGCGATCCGCGCGTCGAGCCTCGCCTTCACCTCTGGCCACTCACGGTCGAGGATGGAGAAGAAGACCGTGTTGCGGACATGCCCGTTGCCGACAATCTTGTGGTTGCGAAGGATGCCTTCCTGCACGGCGCCGAGTTTCAGCACGGCGGTGCGCGAGCGCATGTTGCGTTCATCCACCTGGTACTGCACGCGCTTGGCGCCCCACTCTTCGAAGACCTGTCCCATCAGCAGGCGCTTGCAGGAGGGGTTCACTGCAGTGCCCTGCGCCTCCGGCGCATAACAGGTCATGCCGATCTCGACGGTCTTGTTGACCTCGCTGGGATCCAGCCAGCTGGTAATGCCGAGGAACGCACCATCGGACGGCCTGGTCACGAGAAACGGGATCATGCTGCCCTCAATCGTCCGCCTGCGGATCACCTTGATCCAATCGGTGACCCAATCGCCCGGCGCCCAGTGGGACCAAAGCCTGAATATCTCGGGCGCCCGCTCATTCAGCGCGTAAAGTTCAGGTCCGTCCTTCGCCTCGTCGAAGGGGCGAAGGCGCACGTGTGCATTCTCCAGGATGAGCGGAGCGAGCTGCATGGTGGCTCAGTCCTTGTTGGCGTCGCGCCATTGCTCCATCGCCAGCGAAATGGCGAAGGTCTCCCGGTATTTCGGGCTGGAGGCCGGGCGCGGCGGCTTCTGCGAGGTCAGCGCCATGATCTCGGCCAGCTTGTTATGCGCCGCGCCCGCCTGCCCCGCGCCGATATAGGCGTGCAGCTCGACCAGCGCCGAGGACATCGGGTCATGCGCGCGGATGACGAAATAGGGCTCGTCCTCGGCGAGTTTCGGCAGGACATCGAACTGGGAAGGATTGGCTTTCGAGCCGACGGGGGGCTTGGACATGGGCGTGGGTCTTTCTGGCCGGGAGGTGATTCTCTGTCGCCACTCTATCCACCCGCCGGGCCAGCGTCAGCAAGACTGTCAGATGCCGAAGCAAAGCCGGTTGATGGCATTGGCGATGGGATACTCGTAATCGGCAAGGGTCCGCACGACAGGGCCGAGGTCCTTGCGCTGCACGGCTGCCAGCTGCTGCACGGCGACAAGATGGTCCTCGCCGTCCAGGTTGACTTTTGGCGTCACACCTTCCAGTTCCGGCAGTTCGCTGGCCCGAAACAACGGCGCGACCAGAATGCTCGCGCCCGTGTCCAGACCGGGATACTGCAGCACGACGACTTTCTGCTTCGCACCCTTGAGCGTGTGTACCGTCAGGGCCTGCATCGGTCAGAACAACCTGAGGCCCTCAGACCAGAGCCCCTCTTCCTCGATCCGCTTGTTCCAGGCCGCAATCGCTTCCCGGTTCTGCTCGGACCAAATCCGCATTTCCTCGGCGCGGGTCCTGAAGCGGATCGCCTCCTCCGCCACAGCGGAAAGGTTCAGACCGGCGGCTTTCGCCTGCGCGACCAGCGCCTCGTCGAGGGTCAGGTTGACACGAACTTTCGAGGCCATGGACGGTTCCTGAGAGCAAGTTGATACGTATTTATAATACGCATCACCCCTGCGCACAACGACCGCTAGTAGTCCTGCGCCGGCATCCCGTAGCGCTCGACCTTCACGACATCGCCGGTAAAGCCGTCTATCTCGATCTCGATCACCACGCCGTCGGCATCAACGCCTTCGAATTTCCAGACGCCCCGGCGCGCCTTCACTTCGCGCACATAGGCGATGCCCTGCGCCTTGGCGATTTCCAGCGCTTGCGTCTCGGTCACTTCAAATCCTGCAACCGCACGGTCATCATCGTCCTTGCCCGCGAGGGCTGGACCGGTACCCGCGAGCATAAGCAGGGCGGCGAGCAGCGTGCTTCTGAGCAGTTGGGTCATGACATGTCCTCAATTCGCATCGTCGGGCAGACATAAGATCGCCCGGCCACGGTTTCTAGGGGCGCCCCGGCTCAAAGCGACGGCGCCGGTCCGCCTCCCCCAACCGGCGGTTTGCTGCCCAGCAGGGGATGGGGGTCATAGAGGCCCTGGAAGGCCGGATCGAGGAGGTAGTCGAGCCGCCGCGCCGTTATGCCCCGGCGGCCGGAGACCTGCAGCGCGAGACTGGAGCGATCCATCTGCCGCAGGCCCTCCTCGGAGAAATCCCCGAGCACGCGGGACAGCTCCGACGCCGACAGCAGGTTGGGCACGCCGAAGGCCTGGATGGCAGCGGTGTTGTTGAGCACCGTCGACCATTCGCCCGGCAGCATCCGCTCGATCTGCGCGAGGTCCTGGAAGAAGGCCCAGACGCGCATGCCGTAGGAGCGCGCCAGCGTGTAGACCATCGCCAGGAGGCCGAAGTCTCCGAGCTGCGCGCACTCGTCGATGGCAAACAGCGTCCGGTGTTCCGGCAGGTTGCCTTCCCGCGACAGCACCGCCGACATCAGCGACGCCGTCCAAAGCCGGAACAGCGGCGCGTGGCTGGCGAGCTTGGTGGGCGGCACGACCAGGTAGATCGTCAACGGATCGCCCCGGCGGACGGCCGCGAGATCGATGGTCGAGGTTTTCACCGTACGCTGCGCCGCCTCCGAGGCGATTACTGAGAAATAGCTACAGGCCGTGGCATGGATGCCCGAACGGGTGACGTCTGTGGTCTGAAGATAGTTCGAGATTTCCTCAAAGGCGAAGGAGGGCAGTTTCTTGCCGCAGGTATCCAGCAGCACGGCCAGGTTGTACGTGCTGTCATCGCGCTTCAGCATCCGGCGCACTTCGATCAGGTTGCGGTCCTGCGGCTCGCGCGTCGCCGCGATCGCGGCGATCACGCCGGCCGACAGGTCATGCCCGCGGATATCCCAGAACGGGTCCTTGGAGATCTTGCCGCCGCCGGAGAGCTGCCTGGCGATATCCATCGATAAGGCCGAGGACTCGACGCCGGGGATGGCAAACGCATCCATCGGGTTGAGGCTGTCGGTTTCCGGCGAGATCACCCCGAACGGATCGATGACATGCACCGTCTGGCCCATTTCCCGCCGGCGGCGCGCCGTGATCTGGCAGGCCTCGCCTTTCGGATCGATCACGATGACCGGGCCTTCATAGGTCAGCAGGTTCGGGATCAGCGCGCCCCGGCCCTTGCCGGCGCCGGTGGGCGCAATGGTGATCATGTGGCCCTCGCCTTCCAGCCAGAGCGGATTTCCCGACTGCACCACAGCCGCCGGCCCGTCACGGAAGCCGACCTGCTGGCGCGTTTCATCAATCTGCCAGCCGAGCAGCAACCGGTCCCCTGCACCGAGCGCGGGATTATCCGTAGGCGGAAGGATTACGGGATTATCTGGTAGCCGCTTTTTTGCCCCGCGCCTCTTTGTGCGCGTGGCCGCCTCGGAGTCTGATCTGGCATTGGCCTTCGCCGGCACAGTCTGGTTCGGTGTGTTGGCCCCTGCCCCCTCGGCTTCCCAGCCCCGCGGAGTATCAGATGACCCGGACATTTTCGCTCCCTCAAGGAGGACGACAACTGCCCCCCCCTGACCAGGAGGCTCTTTCAACGGCCGTTGAAAGTCAATAATGATTTTTATGGGAAATTGCGCAGGGCAGCTATGCAGACAATATCGTCTCTATACGGATGATCTCCGCATACCCAGAAGTCGCTGCAGGATCGACTCCGATGGGCAGGCTGAACGGCTGCACCAGATTTTCTCCGAGATTTCTGCGCTGGAATTAAGACATGCAGGCGCGCATGGATTTCGCCTGCGCGCAATGCAAAACCCATGTCGGGAGATTCCGCATCAAGCAAAGTCCAAAGTCTGCATAACGAACCTGACGCGCCCCAATTCAGGCCGGGTCTGGCCCGATCATTTTCTCCGGGCGCACGATCGCGTCGAAGTCAGCCTCGGAGATGCCGAGCTTCAGCGCCTCGACTTTCAGCGTCGTGCCGTTCTTGTGCGCGGTCTTCGCCACCTTGGCCGCCAGATCGTAGCCGTACTTCTCCTTCAGCGGCGTCACCAGCATCAGCGAGTTCTCAAGCGCACGCTGGATATTGTCGAGGCGCGGCTCAATGCCGATCACACAATTGTCCGTGAACGACACCGCAGCATCGGCCAGCAGCTGCACCGATTGCAGAAAATTGTAGGCCATCATCGGATTGAACACGTTGAGCTCGAAATGGCCCTGCGAACCGGCAAACGCGATCGCCGCATTGTTGCCGAGGATATGCGCGCAGACCTGGGTCATCGCTTCGCACTGAGTGGGGTTCACCTTGCCCGGCATGATCGATGAGCCGGGCTCGTTTTCCGGCAGGGCCAGTTCGCCAAGTCCGGAACGTGGACCCGAACCGAGGAAGCGGATGTCGTTGGCGATCTTGAAACAGCTCATCGCCGCCGTAGTGATGGCGCCGTGCGTAAACACCATCGCGTCATGCGCTGCGAGCGCTTCAAACTTGTTCGGGGCGGAGGTGAATTTCAGGCCGGTGATCTGCGCGATCTTGGCAGCGACCAGGTCGGCAAAGCCCGCCGGCGAGGCAAGGCCCGTGCCGACGGCGGTGCCGCCCTGCGCCAGTTCCATCAGCGCCGGCAGCGTCAGCTCGATCCGCTTGATGCCGTTCTCGATCTGCTTTGCGTAGCCAGAGAATTCCTGACCCAGCGTGACCGGGGTCGCGTCCTGCGTATGCGTGCGGCCGATCTTGATGATCGACTTCCAGGCCTGCGCCTTGTCGTTCAGCGCATTGTGCAGGGTCTGCAGCGCCGGCAGCAGCTTGTGGACGACTTCCTCGGCGCAGGCGATATGCATGGCGGTCGGGAACGTGTCGTTCGAAGACTGACTCATGTTGACATGGTCGTTCGGGTGGACCGGCTTCTTGGAGCCCATCTCACCGCCGAGGATCTCGATGGCGCGGTTGGAGATCACCTCGTTAGCATTCATGTTCGACTGGGTGCCGGACCCCGTCTGCCAGACAACCAGCGGGAAATGCGCGTTCAGCTTGCCTTCGATCACTTCATCGGACGCCTGAATGATCACCTTCCCCAACCCCGGATCCAGCTTGCCGAGCGCCATGTTGGTCTCGGCCGCCGCCTTCTTGACGATGCCAAGCGCGCGCACGACCGGGGCGGGCTGGCGCTCCCAGCCGATCTTGAAATTCCCCAGCGAGCGCTGCGCCTGCGCGCCCCAGTACTTGTCCGCCTCGACCTCGATGGGGCCGAACGTATCGGTTTCGGTGCGGGTGGGGGTCTTGGCGGCCATGGGGGGGCTCCTGATCGGGCTTGGGTCTATCTGCCCGCGCGGTCTAGCGAGACAGCCCCTGCCCTTCAAGGGCGGAGGGGGTTGGGCGGCTCTGGTCAGTGGCCGCAATTTCGCCTATCTTGGATAGATGGCCGACTCTGCTTCGCCTTCGAACGATCCGCGCGCCGCTTTCCGCGCGCTGGAGCCGGACTTCGTGCCAGACCCGGCGCACGAGGCTTGGCTGGAAGCGGAAATCCGCCGCACGCCGGACGCCGAAGCCGAAGATCGGATGACTTACCGCTCGCTTGACGAGGTTGTCCGCAAGTTTATCGCCGATGCACGTTAGACTTTCGGCAAGTGCCGAAGCGGACCTTGACGCGCTCGCCGCGTGGCTTGCCCCACGAAGCGCGCAAGGGCTTGGCCGGCTGATGACGGCGATCTTCACGACACTCGGCCAGCTTGAAGGGTTGCACCTTCTCGGTAAGCCGGGACGGGCTGAGGGAACGCGCGAACTGGTCGTGCCGCGCACCTCCCTGATAAGTGGTTATACCCTGCCCGACGGGTACCATGTGGATGTTGAGCGCGTTCTCGACGGTCGGCAGAAGTTTCCTCCGCAAGACGAGAGCGCGTCCGCGTGAGCTTCGATTGGGTACAATCCGGAAAGGTCCGCGCCCGCCTCACCGAGACCGGCGCGCTGGAGGTGGCGTGCACCGGGCTGACGACGCAAAGCAAGTATTACAAGACGCTGCTGAAGGAGTTCTTTCGCAAGGACTTCCCGCGCCTGCGACCCGGCTATGGCGATTACTCCGTGCATATCGTCATGGAACATCTGGGCGAGGCGCCGTGGATGGACCTCGACAACCTGGCCAAGGCCCTGCTGGATTCGCTGAGCGGGAACGTTTTCGAGGATGACCGGCAGGTCGCGCGGCTGCTGGTGGAACGGCGCAGCGCCGGGCGGGACGGGATCTGGATGCTGGCAGAGGCGATAGAGAGCTAGGCAGGGGCAAAGCCGTTCCCGCCTGATGCAACCCTTTCCGCCCCTCACTGCGAACAAATCCCCCTACAGATCAATCCGCTGAAAGTGTCCGCTCGGAAACTTGCGCCGCACCCCTCCGGGCGGGTGTATGCTCGCCCCCGTGTCGCACGTTCAACCCAAGTGCCGGGTCTACGCCGGCCGCGATACCGGATGATAAGAAACCGATACGGTGTGTTAAAAACGAGAATGAATTATAAAACCCGACATCCGGAATACAAAGCCTGCAACAGCCTGACACAGTCTGGCTATGAACAGTGACCCACTTTTACCTGCAGAAAACGCCCCCTCCGGAAGCTAAAACCCAATCCTATCAAGCCATTGCAAGTTAGCCACGCAATCCCTCCGCTTACGGAATCAGGCCTCCACCACCAGTTTTTCCAAACCACGGAAGAAAGGAAGCGTTCGCCAGACAAGGTCTTGCTCCGGCAGGTGCAGGTTCGGGTATCGTGCGAGCAGCTTGAGGAAGGCGTGACGGGCTTCGATGCGGGCGAGCGGGGCGCCTATGCAAATGTGCGGGCCGCCGCCGAAGGCGATGTGGCTGGCGCGTTTCTTCGTAATGTCGAACGCCTGCGGAGCCTCGAACACATCGGGGTCGCGGTTGGCGGCGGCGAGCGACATGAAGACGGGCTGGCTCTTCTGCATCGGGCAGCCGGCGACGGTGCGGTCCTTCTCGACGATGCGCGAGGTGACCTGCACGGGCGCCTCGTAGCGCAGCACTTCCTCGACGGCCTGAGCCGCGAGATCCGGATTGGCGCGCAGGGCGGCGGCCTGCTGCGGGTGCGTGAGCAGGAGCCAGATGCCGTTGCCGATGAGGTCGGTGGTCGTCAGGTTGCCGCCGACCAGCAGAGCCTGAAGGTTGAGGCAGACCTCGTCGTCCTCAATCTTCGCCTCGCCGCTGGCCTGCAGCTGCACCATGTCGGTGACGAGATCGTCCTGCGGGACCTTACGGCGGGCCTGCATCAGTTCGGCGAAATAGGCATCGAGCGCGGTGGCACCGGAGAGCATGCGGGCATTCTCTTCAGGCGTGCGTACAGGATTGAGGCCGAGGATTACATCTTCCGACCACTGACGGAAATTTGCGAGCATCGACTCGTCCACCCCGAGGATGCGGGCGATGACGAGGACCGGAACGGGAACAGCGACCTGTTCCATCAGGTCGAACGCGCCGGTTGCCGGGGCGGCGTCGATCACTTTGTCCACCATCGCCTCGATCTCGGGGCGCATCTTGTTGATGCGGGCGTAGAAGGCCTTCGCCAGCGGCTGGCGGATGCGGGCATGGTCGGGATCATCGAGGAAGAGGATACTGGTGCGCCGGTCTCTTTCCGGATCGACGAGGCGCGCGGTGATGGACCCCGGGTCGGCATTCAGCGGATGGCGCACAAAGGTGCGGTCGTTGACCGTGTCGCGGATGTCCTTGTAACGGCTTAGCACCCAGACCCTCGCGGTCTCGTCGCGCATCACCGGGCAGCCCGCCTGCAGCGACTGCAGCAGCGGATGCGGGTTGTTGCGGGCGACGGGATTGAACGCGGAGAGTTCGAGCACGGATTGCGGGACGCTGGGCAGCGGTTTCGGATCATCAGCCATGTTGTCTCCTCCCGGGAGCGTTTTTATTATAGCCCTGTATAGCCGATTTTTCGGCGTGTGGCGCCCCGTCTCGCAAGGTCACTTCGCGATGGGATCGCCCGAGACGGCCATGGGACAGTTCGTCAGGAGGCTGGCAGAGAGGTCCGGTGGCAGGTCTGGCGCGGCGAAGCAGGCTTCGATCTTCTGTTGCAGATAGGCGCGCTGGGCAGTGGCATCGCCGACGAGCCGGAACTCGTGCCGGTCGAGAACCCAGCCGGAATTCCAGTACTGGAACCGGGCCATGTCAGCGAGCGGCAGGGCAGCGTCCGCCTCCGCCTCAAACGCGGTATAGGCCGAGGAGTAGCTGGCTTCGCAGGCCTCGTGCCTTGAGCGGCCGGCATTGATGTCATCGACGATGCGGCGCGTACTGTAATCGCTGGCGTAACGGGCGCAGTCGACCAACTCGGCGAAGCGCGCCTTCACCTCGGGCGGGGCGTTGGCGGCAGCGAGAATGTCTGCGCGCTGCCGGATGGCCGCCATGGCCCATTCCGCTTCCGTGTTGGGACGCCCGCCTGGGCCTTCGGCCGCTCGCGTGACCGTGATGGCCAACTCGCTGGCCGGGACCGGTGGGGCAGCGCAGGCGGCCATCAAGGCCGCGAGCGGGAGGACGGCGAGACGAACCATGCGGCAGCGCTTCAGAGTTTCTTGTAAAGCATCGGGATCGCCGTCGCGGTAGCGCGGGCGACGAGGTCGCCCCTGGCATCGAAACAGTCGGCCTCCATGAAGGCAGCGGATTTGCCGAGCTTCAGGATGCGGGCCGTGACGCTGGCGGGGCCGGGCATCAGGCGTTTCAGGTAGCTGGTTTTCATTTCAAGCGTCGGTGCGGTCATCGTGACGTTGGAGGCGATGATGACGGCGGTGCTCATTGCTTCGTCCATCATGGCGCAGATGAAGCCGCCCTGCACCGCGCCGGTGGGGTTGGCGAACATCTGCGGCACGTCGAACTCCATGCGCACCCATTGCTCATTCTGCGAGAGCGCGGCGAGACGCATGCCGAGCGTATCGGAACAGGGCGGGCGTTTCTTCGAATTCTGGAAGCGGACCAGCATGTCGGCATCGGACACGCGGGGCTTTGTCTCCTCGATCAAGACCGGGGCGCCTTACTTGCGGCGATAGGCGTCAAGACTGACGACCGTTTCGGCTGGCGGCTTAGGCGCTTCTTCGACCGCCTCCTTAACCGGGGCGATGACGCCGGCATCGCGGCCGCGGGTTTCGAAGGTGAGGCCGAAGTTCACCGACGGATCGACGAAACGGGTCATCGCGGCGAACGGGATCGACAGGTGCTGCGGCACGCCGGAGAATTTCAGAACGATCTCGAAATGGCCCTCGTGGACTTCAAGGTCCCAGTACTGATGCTGGACGACGATGGTCATCTCTTCCGGGAAGCGCTGGACCAGATGGTCGGCAATCTTCACGCCGGGGGCACGGGTGCGGAAGGAGATGTAGAAGTGATGGTCACCGGGAACGCCGCCATTGGTTTTCGCGCGGCGCAGGACCTCGCGAACAACGCCGCGCATGGCAGCCTGGGTCAGCGCTTCGTATCCGATGTAATCCGTCATCTTGGCGCGCTCTTCCCGGTGTTGATTGGTTATCGAATTATAAATTACGCAGACCCTTTGAACCCCGCAACGGCCTTAGCGCAACACGCGAGCATTTATTTTCTTCTCGCGCCGCGCCGGGCGGCTTAGGCTGGTGGCCTGAACCGCAAGGAGCGCCGCCATGAAGATGCCGCAGCAAGGCCGGGACTGGGACGAACTGCGCGCCGAGATGATCGCGCGCGGCGGCGGGGACGTGGACTGGCGCAGCGGGAAGACGGCCGTCTACGTGTTTAACGCAGGCGAGGACATTCACCATGTCCAGCACGAGGCTTACGGCCTGTTCATGGCCGAGAATGGCCTTGGCCCCCTTGCATTCCCGTCGCTGGCGCAGATGGAGAAGGAGGTGATCGGGATGGCGCTCGGCCTGCTGCACGCCCCGGAAGGCGCGGCCGGGGCGATGACTTCCGGCGGAACCGATTCGATCACCATGGCGCTGAAGACGGCGCGGGATTTCGCACGCGCGGGCAGCAAGCCGCTGACAGACCACAACATTGTCCTGCCGCGTTCGGCCCACCTCGCCTTCGACAAAGCGGCGCACCTGATGGACATTGCCGTGCGCCGCGTGCCGCTGAAGGGCGATAGCAGCTATGAGGCTGACCCGGCCGCGATGGCCGAAGCGGTGGACGCATCCACGATCATGATGGTGGGCTCGGCGCCTAGTTTTCCGCATGGGATCATCGACCCCATTGCGGCGCTGGGCGAGGTGGCGGCGGCGAAGGGCGTGTGGCTGCATGTGGATGCGTGTGTGGGTGGATACTTTGCGCCGTTTGCGCGGATGAACGGGGTGCCCGTCCCGGCGTTCGATTTCGAAGTGCCGGCGGTACACTCGATCAGCGCGGACCTGCACAAGTACGGCTATTGCGCCAAGGGCGCCTCGACGGTGCTGTTCCGGTCCGGGGCGTTATATAAGCACATGCCCTTCTCGATGCGCGACTGGAGCGGCGCGCCGATGAAGACGCCGACCCTGGCGGGCACGCGGCCGGGCGGCGCGATCTCGGCGGCCTGGGCAGTGATGAATATGCTGGGTGTGGAAGGCTACCGCGAGAAGCAGGGGCTGGTTTGTGCGACGCGGGAGAAGATCGAGGCCGGCGTGAAGGCGCTCGGCTTCGAAGTGCTCGGTCGGCCGATGCTCGGGCTGGTCGCGTTCCGGCATCCGGAGGCAGAGACGCTGGCACTGTACGGCGCAATGCGGGCGCGGGGCTGGTTCACCTCGTTCACGGCAGAGCCTGCGAGCCTGCACCTGATGCTTTCACCGAAACATGCTGAGGTGACGCAGGCTTACCTGGCGGACCTGGCGGCGGCGCTCGCGGATGAAAAAGCGGGGGTGAAGGCGGAGAAGCTTGAGGCGCGGTATAATTGAAGGGGAACGTCAGGTGCGCATCAGCCCTGCCGTCGGCCGCACACCGGTTCCATCCGGAAAGACGCCGGCCGAGTGTGTCGCGGTCCAGGCCCCAATGGTCTTGCAGGACCGCCATGAAGACCGACCGGATGTCGTCTGCCGGGGCAAGGTCGCGGCCCTGGAAACGGGCTTTGGGCGCCAGTCCGGGCCAGTCGCCGCCAAATTTTCCGCCTAAGACCGCGCCGCCCCGCAGGAAGGCGGCGCTGCCGGTGCCATGATCGGTGCCGCCGGTTCCGTTTCCGGCGACGGTTCGACCAAATTCCGTGATCACGGCCACGACCGTTTTTGCCCAATGCGCGCCGAGCCAGTCCCTGAGGGCGCTCAGGGCTGCGTCCGGTCACGCGAGGCGCAGGGCGAGCTGGCCATTGGCGGCGCCCTCGTTGGCGTGGGTATCCCAGCCATCAAGCAGGCGTGCATCGCAGATCGGCGAGCTTTCATCTACGCGGCGGTCTGTTCGGGCGGCCAACATGAACGAAACTGAACCAGGCGTTCAAAGCGCGTTCAGAGCAACGCCTTCATTCCTGTGCGGGATCGAGCGCCACTTTCACCGAAGCGCAAGACGAAACCAGGAGCCTGAAACATGAAACGTCTTATCACCACTGCCGCTGCTGCCCTGATGGTGTTCAGCCTCGGCGCCGCGCATGCCGACGCCCGCAACCGGGTGCGCATTGACCAGTCCGGCTACGGCAACGGCGCCGCCGCCGCACAGCAGGGCGACCGCAACGGCACCGTCATCGTGCAGGGCGGCCGCGGCCAGTATGCGCGCGGCGTGCAGTCCGGCTTCAACAACTTCCTGCGCATGGACCAGTACGGCACGCGCAACAGCGTCGGCACGGCTCAGATTGGCGAGAACAACTTCGCCGTGACGGGACAGGACGGCCTGAACCTGCGCGCCGACACGCTGCAGACCGGCTATGGCAACGTTTCCGGCATCGCCCAGATCGGCACCAATAATAAGGCCGTGGCGGACCAGGACGGCTATAACAACACATCCGGCATCATCCAGGTCGGCAATGGCCAGGATGTGACGGTGCGCCAGCGCGGCGAGGGCAACATCTCCGTCGTCGTGCAGAGCGGCTACAACTGACGCCTCGCGCGGGGAGGCCGCTGCGCCTCCCCGCAACGCCCGCCCGAGGAGACCCGCGGATGAAAACCCCTTTGATTGCGGCTGCGCTCACGCTGGTCACGGCGTGCGCGGTGCAGACCCCGGCCGAAGTGCACCCGGTAATACCTCCGGAAGCACCTTCAGTGACAGCTGAATTCGTCAAAGGCGAGCGGGCCAGCCCTGACCCGTCAGCGGACTGCAAGATTCGAGAGACGCGAACAGCGACCGGCGTGCGCTTCGAAGCGATCGTGCAGGCGGACTACGCGGTACGCGGATCATATGACTTCACCGTGACGGCGCAGGGCCCGGGCGGCTCTTCTGACGTGACGCAGAGCGGCGAAGTCGATCTGGCGGACGGCGAAAGCGCCGCCGTCGGCTCAGCGGAATTTTCCGGCGGGCGTTTGCGCGCCTTGCTGACACTGCGCGATGCGGGCGGCGAACTCTGCTCGGCTGAACGGCTTTCCTAGGAGACCACGATGACCCATTCCCGCAAGATGATGTTCGCCGGCCTGGCGCTCGCGATCTTCACGATGCCCCTTGCCGCCCATGCGGATCCGGGACGCGGCGGATACCCCAGGCAATTCCTGGGTGACCGGCTGCGCGAGCAGAGCCAGCTTCAGCCAGCACCGGCGCCAAACCGGGTCTCGGTCGCGCAGCAAGGCAGCGGCAACGGCGCCGGCGTACTGCAGGCCGGCAGCGGGAACACTGCCGGAATACTGCAGTTCGGCCAGGGCAATACCGGCGTGATCACGCAGCAGGGATCGGGCAATACGGCGTGTCTCATCCAGGCGGGACGCAATCTCAACGGATCAGTTCGGCAGGTTGGCGACAATCAAAGTGATGGTCTGCTGCAACACCGCTGGGGCTCCGACGTGATCCCGGTCGACGTGTGCACGACGGCCACGACCCGGCGGGAAGTGATGGCCTACGCGTCCCCCAATCCGCAGCGCGATGTGCGCACGCGAACGCGTCCGCAGGCCCTGCGGCAATAGGAACCAGAGCCGGCTAGTCTGCCGCGCACCGCCCGCCGGTGATCTGTCCGACGACGGCAGGATCGCCATCCGTCTTCGCCGGCGTGATGCCGAGCGCGCACGCGATCATGCCGTAGACGTTAACGTTTTCGAAGGAGGCGGCGGTTTCGCCTTGCGGGAAGATCGGACCGGCGGCGATGAAGGTGGCGGCCATTGAGGGGTCGAGATTGTCATAGCCGTGGTTGCCGGGGATGGGCGCGCGCCAGCCGCCGACATTCGTGCTCCGCATCAGCCAGCCGGGATCGGCAACGGCGAAGAGGTCCGGCCCGCGCGTGGGGTGGTCGAGATGGTAGTGGGCGGGCATGTCGCCGCGCCGGTAGACGCGGATATGTTCGGATGCGGCGGAGAGGCCGTTATAGGCAGCTTCGAGTGCCGGGCCTTGGCCATAGATCTGCAAGGACGGATGACCCGAGCCGGCATAGGGACCCACGAACTGAGTGACGACGAGTTGGTCGAGATCGATATACTCGCCGACATCAAGCACCTGTTCAGGCGGCGTATAGGCCATGCCGTGATCCGACACGACGATGATCGTCGTCGTGTCCGTAAGTCCTCGCGCCTCAATGCCTGCAATAAGCTGGCCGACAAAGGCGTCTACTTCGGCGACGGCGGCTTTTGCTTCGGCCGAATGGGGACCGGTATAGTGGGTGACGGTGTCAACCCGGTCGAAATAGACGGCGGCCAAGCGAGGACGTTCGGCGTCCGGCACGTCATACCAGGCAAGCACTTCGTCGATACGCTCCTGATAGGGCTTCTCGTGCTGGTAGGGGGTCCAGACCTGCGGACGGATGCCAGCATGCGCGACCTCCGAGCCAAGCCAGAACATGATCGCGGTTTTCAGGCCCTGCTTCTCGGCAGTCACCCAGATCGGTTCGCCCTGCCACCAGCGCTCTTCCTGCGGGCCGGCGGCGGGCTGGAAGAATTCCTTTGCTTCGGCGTCGTAGGGATTATTGGCGATCATTCCGTGGTTTTCGGGATAGAGGCCGGTGGCGAGAGAATAGAAGTTGACGAAGGTAACGCTTGGCATCACCGGGATCATCGCTTCGGCCTTTACGCCCCTGGCAGCGAGAGCGGCGAGATTCGGCGCATCCCAGCTGAGCATTTCAGGTCGAAAGCCGTCGAGGCCGATGAGGAGCACGCGCTGCGCCGGCGCAGCTACGGCGACAACAGGCGCAGCGGCTTCGACGGGGGCGGCGGGCGGTGCGTGGGTGCAGCCGGCGAGGACGAGGAAGCCGAAAGCGGCGGCGAGGGTTGCGCGTTGCCAGTTCATGGCGGGCTCCTTGCGGGATGCGAATCGGGGATGCGGGCAAGTTAGACCCCGTTTGACACAGGCTTGTGAAGGCGCGCGCTGAAAAATGCGTGACGCAGGCGGTAAACACTCTAGAAAACGATCAGGTTCAGAACACACCCGGGGAGATACCTATGTTGCGCCCGCAGAAATTGCGCCCTTTCCTGTTCGGCCTGTCGGCCCTCGCCCTCGCCGCCTGTGCGCAGACGGGCGCCGCGCCGGACGCCGCCGTCACCGAAGCGGCGTCTGAAGCAGCGTCTTTGCGCATCACCAGGGGTAATCTCGTGATCGAAGGCGTGCCGGAAGCGTCTGCCGAACTCAAGGAACGCCTGACGCGCTATGAGAACGTGCGCGGGCACGGTTTTCAGGACTGGACCGGCGAAGGCGGCATCCTGATCTCGACCCGGTTTGCCGATGTCAGCCAGATCCATGAAGTGCGCTTCCCCGGCGGCGCGCGACGGCAGCTGACCTTCTATACCGAAACCGTCGGCTCGGCAGATGTCAGCCCCGAGGGCGGCGCCTTCCTGTTCGCCAAGGACCGCGGCGGAGACGAGTATTACCAGTCCTACCGCTTCGATCTCGGCACCGGGGAGATCACGCAGTATTCCGAGCCCGGATCGCGCAATGGCAGCGCGCTGTGGGCCGATGATGGCAGCGTCGTCGCCTGGGCCCGCACCTCGGCGGGTGATCCGAACAATGACGTGTTGATCGCAAACCCGGCAGACCCTGCCAGCCGCAGGGTGATCCTTGAAGGCGACGGCGCGATTGGCCCCGTCGACTGGTCGGCGGACGGCAAGACGCTGCTGCTGCAACGCTATGTGTCGGTGGCCAAGAGCCATATCTATAACCTCGACGTCGCGAGCGGCGCGCTGACCGAAATCAATGCCGGCGATGACGTCGCCTATTCCGGCGCGTCCATCCTTGCGGACGGATCGGTACTGACGGTGACCGACAAGGGCAGCGAGTTCCAGAACCTGGTGCGCATTGCGCCCGACGGGGCGATAACGAACTATACCGCCGATATCGGCTGGGATGTGTCCGACTGGGCGCTGTCGCCGGACGAGAAGACGGTGGCCTTCACGCTGAACGAGAACGGCCTCGGTACGATCCGCCTGCTGGACGTAGCAAGCGGCCAGGTTCGCGCGGGCCCGACGCTGCCGGTGGGGATCGCAAGCGGTCTGGTCTTCTCGCCAAGCGGCGCGCAGATCGGTTTCACCTTCAATGGTGCCACGAGCCCGCCAGACGCCTGGTCGTTCGACATCGCGACGCTGAACCTGACACGCTGGACCGAAGCGGAAACCGGCGGGCTTAATGCGGCAAACTTCATCGCGCCCGGGATGATGACCTACAGGAACGCCGATGGCATGGACATTCCGGCCTTTGT
The DNA here is from genome assembly GCA_016124495.1 of Hyphomonas sp. Lineage (GTDB taxonomy): Bacteria > Pseudomonadota > Alphaproteobacteria > Caulobacterales > Hyphomonadaceae > Hyphomonas. The sequence continues at coordinate 182,894 of WGNP01000003.1, forward strand.
TTACACGCCGGAGGGTCCGGGCCCGCATCCGGTGATCATCTCCATCCATGGCGGGCCGGAAAGCCAGTCCCGCCCCGGCTTCTCCTCGACTTATCAATACTGGACAAAGGAACTCGGCCTTGCCGTCGTGGTGCCCAACGTACGCGGATCATCCGGCTACGGAAAAACCTACGTATCTCTGGACAATGGCCTGAACCGCAAGAAATCGGTCGAGGATATCGGCGCGCTGCTGGACTGGATTGCAACCCAGCCGCAGCTGGACGCGTCCAAGGTGGTGGTGCATGGCGGCTCATACGGCGGCTACATGGTGCTCGCCTCGATGATCGATTACGGTGACAGGCTCGCCGCAGGGGTCAACATTGTCGGCATATCGGACTTCAAGACCTTCCTCGAAAACACCGAAGGCTACCGGGTCGACCTGCGGCGGGTCGAATATGGTGACGAGCGGGTTGCGGAAGTTGCGGCATTCTTCGACGCGATCTCGCCGCTGAAAAATGCCTCGAGGATCACCAAGCCGCTGTTCACGATACAGGGCTATAACGACCCGCGCGTGCCCTATACCGAGGCTGAGCAGATCCTCGCGGCCGTCAAGGCCAACGGCGTGAAGGCCTGGTTCATGATGGCGATGGATGAAGGCCACGGCTTCCGCAAGAAATCCAACCGCGAGGCCCAGCGCGAGGCCGAGACGCTGTTCCTGCAGGACGTGCTGGGAATCGACTAAGGAAGCGGCAAGACCGGCGGATGTTTCCCCTGCCCCTGCGATACCACTGGCCGCGCGGGTGCTTCCGGCATAGCTACCATGCCGGAATGAACCGCCGGGAGCGCCGACCTTGATCACGCTGCACCACCTCGAGAAATCCCAGTCGATCCGAATCCTCTGGCTGCTGGAGGAGCTGCGCATTCCCTACGAGATCAAGCTGTATGACCGCGACCCGAACACGCGGCTGGCGCCGGCAGCTTACAAGGCAGTCTCCCCGCTTGGAACGGCGCCGGTGATCACCGATGGGGCCGTGACGCTGGCGGAGACGAATGCCATCGTGGATTATATTCTCGATGGCCAGCCGGGCAGCGCCTTACGGCCAGCGCCCGGGGCGGCTAACCGGGCAGCCTATCTCTTCTGGTTCCACACGGCGCAGGGCAGCCTGCAGCCCCTGCTGACAAACAAGTTCGTGCTCGGGGCGCTGACCACGCGCGCGCCGATGCTGGTGCGGCCGATTGCGAAATCCCTGGTTGGCGCGCTGAACACCGCTTTCTTCGATCCGCGCCTGAATGCGTTGATGAAGGAAATCGAGAAAGCGCTCGGCCAGTCGAAATGGTTTGCGGGCGACACGCTGACCGCTGCCGATATCGTCATGGGCTATTGCATGGAACTCGCCGCGCACCGCGCCGGGATGGACGAGACGCGATTCCCGAACGGGCACCGGTTCCTCAAGCAGATGCGGGAGTATCCGTCCTACATTCGCGCGATGGAGAAAGACGGCAAGGGCACGATCCTTCTGTAGGCGGAGAAGATCCGGGATTAGGTGGGGGCTTCTGTTGCCAGGCGCCCCCGGGCCCCGCCTACGGGTCTGAAACCGCAGGACTTAGGTCGGAAAAACCGTCACCGCTTACGCGGCGAGCAGTTCGCCCTCAGCAAAGTTGTCGTTTGCAACTATTTGCTTTTGAGCTTCTAACGCAGCTCAAGCGAGCGAAAGCCTCGTCTTTACACGTCCGTCGACACTATTTCAGCCCCATCAGGAAACGGCCAACCAAGCCGTCTTTTGGTGGAGCTGCCGGGTACCGCCCCCGGGTCCGAGCCGCTTATTACACGCGCATTTATCGCCATAGTCCGAAGACCTTCTGAATATAGGTCATCCGGACCCGCAGCGTAAGCCCCAATAACGTTAAGGCGTCTTAACAGCTCACCCGCCGTTGAAATGCCCGTGAATACGGATGGCGAGCGCTTCGTTGACGCCGTCGACCTGCATCAGGTCCGCGACCTTTGCGCGCGAGACGCCGCGGGCGGAGCCGAAATGGTGGAGCAGCGCTTTCTTGCGGGTGGGACCAATGCCTTCGATCTCGTCGAGCGGGGAGCGGGCGGCTTCGGCGGCGCGCTTCTGGCGGTGGGCGCCGATGGCCCAGCGGTGGGCCTCGTCGCGCAGGCGCTGGAGGTAGTAGAGGACGGGGGCGTTCTCGGGCAGCTTGAACGGCGCGCGGCCAGGTCGGAAGAACTGCTCGCGGCCGGCATTCCGGTCGACGCCCTTGGCGATCGAGACAAGGGTGACATCGTCCGGGGTCAGACCAAGTTCGGCGAGGGTTTCTATGGTGGCGTTGAGCTGGCCGAGGCCGCCATCGATCAGCACCAGATCCGGCCAGTCCTCGTCCTGCCCGGCTTCGCGTTCCTTGATCGCGCGGGCGAAACGGCGGCGCATGACTTCGCGCATCATGCCGAAATCATCGCCGGGCGTGATCTCGGAGTCCTTGATGTTGAACTTGCGATAGGCCGTCTTACGGAAGCCTTCGGGGCCCGTGACGACCATGCCGCCGACCGCATTGGTGCCCTGGATGTGAGAGTTGTCATAGACTTCGATACGTTCCGGCACTTCCGGAAGTTCAAAAACTTTCTGTACTTCCAGCAGCAAGCGTTCCTGGCTGGCGGTTTCCGACAGCTTGCGGGTCAGCGCTTCGGCAGCGTTGCGTTCGGCCTGCGTGAGCAGGTCACGCTTGGCGCCGCGCTCGGGCCTGCGCAGATCGATCTTGCGTGCCGCCTTCAGGCTCAGCGCTTCGGCGATCAGCTCGGCCTGCTCGGGCAATTCGTTGACGAGGATGAGACGCGGCGGGGGGCGCTTGTCATAAAACTGGACGAGGAAGGCGGCGAGAATTTCCTCCGCCCCCTGATCACGTTCGTGGCGCGGGAAGTGGACGCTCGCGCCCCAGTTTTGCCCGGCGCGGATGAAGAAGACCTGCACGCAGGAGACGCCGCCATCCATGGCGATGGCGAAGACGTCCGCCTCCTCGATGCCGTCCGGGTTCACGTCCTGTGTCGAGAGGACATGCGCGAGGGCGCGGATACGGTCGCGCAGGCGGGCAGCGGTCTCGAATTCCATAGCCTCAGCGGCGGCTTCCATTTCGGCCGCGAGGCGTTTCTGCAAGCCGACCCCTTTCCCGCGCAGGAAGTCAGCGGCTTCGTTAGCCAGCTCCTCATAGTCCTGCCTGGAGATGAGGCCGACACACGGCGCAGCGCAGCGCTTGATCTGGTGCAGCATGCAGGGGCGTGTGCGGGCGGAGTAGACGCTGTCCTCGCAGGTGCGAAGCAGGAAGGCCTTCTGCAGCGTGTCGAGCGTGCGCATCACGGCGCCGGCGCTGGCGAAGGGGCCGAAGTAATCGCCCTCGTCCTGTTTCGAGCCGCGATACTTCTTGATCTGCGGCGCTTCATGGTTGCGGCGAATCAGAATGTAGGGGAACGACTTATCGTCACGCAGCAGCACGTTGAACCGGGGTTTGAGCGATTTGACGAGGCTTGCCTCAAGCAGCAGCGCCTCAGTCTCGCTTTCAGTGACGACGAACTCCATCCGACGCGTCTGCAGGATCATCCGGGCGATGCGCTGGGTGTGGCCGCCGAGACGGACATAGTTCGACACACGGGCCTTCAGATCGCGTGCCTTGCCGACATACAGGACTTCGTCGGCGTCCCCGAACATGCGGTAGACGCCCGGCTTCGACGGAAGCCGGGAAAGGTTGTCCTTGATGACATCGACGCCGCGAAGGGGCGGCGCGCCGGTCTGATTCTCGCTCATCGGTGACAGATAGCCCCGCCGAGGCCGGTCAGGAAGGGCGCTATGGCGCGGAGCCGGAGGCCATCCAGCCGAGGCCGGCCGCCATGGCGACCATCATGAACATGATGCCGACGAAGCGGCCACCGGCCCTTTTATCCTCGTCACCCCCTGGAAATGGCCAAACACAATGTAGTACAGGCCAATAAGGCCGGGCCGAGCAGGACTGTCTGCCCCGCCTTGTCCAGTCCTTCGACAAAAAGGCTCCCAGGCTGACCATGTCGTTCAGGTCACGCCCTGCGCCAGAGAGTGCAGCTTCGATAAGGGCCTTCCAGTTGTCAGCCAAGATTTTGAACCTCCGGGCCAGCCCAGCGGCCTGAAGCGTTCCGCCCGCATGACCAGAATGCCCGTTCTATCCTACCTTTCTTCCAGATCTTCGATCGGATTTTATCGTTCTGTCGCGACATTGGGGAAACCAAACCTTTCGCGGCGCGGGCGGGCGCTGCGCCTTGCGGAGCGGCGGGCGCGCCGGTATGCGTGCGCCGTCTCCCCCCCAGCCCAAGGACAAGACCGCATGGCCGCAGACATCCAGCTCTCCGAAGCCATCTCCCGCGTTAAGCCGTCCGCCACGATTGCCGTTACGACAAAGGCCAACGAGATGAAACGCCAGGGCCTCGACGTGATCGGGCTTGGCGCGGGCGAGCCGGATTTCGACACGCCGGAGAACATCAAGGAAGCGGCCATCCGCGCGATCCGCGACGGCAAGACGAAGTACACGCCCTCTGACGGCATTCCGGAACTGAAGGAAGCGGTGTGCGGGAAGTTCGCGCGCGAGAACGGGCTGACCTACAAGCCGAGCCAGGTGAACGTCTCGCCGGGCGGCAAGGCGGTGCTGTTCAATGCGCTGATTGCGACACTGAACGTGGGCGACGAGGTGATCATCCCGGCGCCCTACTGGGTGAGCTATCCGGAAATCGTGCTGCTCGCGGGCGCGAAACCGGTCGCCATTATTTGCGGGGCAAATTCGAACTATAAGCTGACGCCGGAGGCGCTTGAATCGGCGATCACGCCTAAGACGAAATGGCTGATCCTGAACTCGCCGTCCAACCCGACCGGGGCGGCGTATACACGCGCCGAGCTGAAGGCGCTGGCACAGGTGTTGCTGCACCATCCGCATGTCTGGGTGCTGACCGACGACATGTATGAGCACCTTGTCTATGACGGGTTCGAATACTCGACCATCGCGCAAGTCGAACCAGCGCTTTATGACCGTACCCTGACGATGAACGGCGTCTCGAAGGCCTATGCGATGACCGGCTGGCGGATCGGCTATGCGGCGGGGCCGGAGAAGCTGATCGGGGCGATGCGCAAGGTGATGGACCAGTCGACCTCGAACCCCTGCTCCGTCAGCCAGTGGGCAAGCGTCGAGGCCCTGAACGGGACTCAGAACTTCCTCCCCGGATTCCGCGCGGCCTACCAGGCGCGCCGCAATTTCATGGTCGAAGGCCTGAACAAGGCCGAAGGGCTGATCTGCCCGAAGCCGGAAGGCGCGTTTTATGTTTATCCGTCGTGCGCGGGTGTGATCGGCAAAACGGCGCCTTCGGGCACCGTGATCGACACAGATAAAACCTTTGCCAGTGAACTGCTCGACGCAGAAAAGGTCGCCATCGTGTTCGGGGAAGCCTTCGGTCTGCCGGGCACATTCCGGATTTCCTATGCGACGTCCGATGCGGCGCTAAAGGAGGCGCTGGTGCGAATCCAGCGGTTCTGCGCAGCGTTGTCATAGACGCGGCCTGTAACACTTTCGGGTGATACGGATTTGAACGCCGCAGGGCGTATGCCCATATGCGGGGCATACAGGCATAGGCCTGCAAGGAGACTGATATGACGATTGATATCGGACTGGATGACGCCGCCCGGAAATACTCGGCAGAAGCACTGAAGTCCCTGCTCGCCGAGACCTATGCGCTCTACACCAAGACCCACGGCTACCACTGGAACGTGACGGGGCCGCGCTTCAACGAGTTGCACAACATGTTCATGGTACAATACAATGAGCTCTGGCTGGCGCTCGACCTGATTGCGGAGCGTATCCGCGCGCTCGGCCATTTTGCGCCGGGCTCGTCGGGCGAGATGTTGAAAAACGCGACGATCAAGCCGGACAATGGCGTACCGGACGCCACCGACATGGTGAAACAGCTGGCGGCGGGCCATGAAGCGGTCAGCAAGGCCGCCAAGGAGGGCATCAAGATCGCCGAGAAGAACCAGGACCCGGTGACCGTCGACCTCTGCACGCAGCGCGCACAGATTGCCGAGAAGACCGCCTGGATGCTGCGCGCGGCGGTCTAGCCTGCCTCAATAGTAGCGGATGTACACGATGATCCGCTGGTTCTCGGGAGAATCCGCGTCGACTGCGGCCGGCCGGTCTTCGCCGAAGCCAAAGGCAGAAACCGTGTCGGCTTCGATCCCCTGGTTGACGAGCCGATCACGCAGCTCATCTGCCCAGCGCTGGCTGAGCGCGAGATTGTCGCTCTGTTCCCCTTCGCTGCTCGTGTAAGCGCTAATCTCAATCAGCACCGGCCTCGGCCCGGTCAGCGCAGGGCGGAGCCGTTCGCCCAGGATGGCGGCATCGAACGCCTTGCGATCCGGAATCTGCAGCACAATTTCAACTGCTTCGGGAAGTTCAGGTGCCGGTCCGGCCACGGGGGGCGCGGGTGGCGGTGGCGGTGGCGGTGGCGGTGGTGGTTGACTCTTCTGCCGAGCCTGCCGTTCCGCTTCTTCGAGGATGCGTTCACGCGCCGCGTCAGCCTCTGCCTCGGCAGCAGAAGCTTCCGCAGGCCCGGCTTCAACTTCCGGCACTTCCTGCACTTCAGGCTGCTGCGGCGCGCTGCGCCTGCCCGCAACAGGCGAGCCCGATGGTGCGACCACCGGCTCCACCGCCGCGCTGACGTTCGTCAGCGGGAAAGCGTCCCGAAACAGCGAACATTCTTCGTCGGCCGGATCGATCTTGGCGTTCAGGCGGAAATACTCGGACCCATCCGGAATGTTGCCATACCGGCGTCGCTCCAGTGCACGCAGTTCAGGATTTGCCTCGGCCATCGCGCAATGGATGTCACCGAGAATGAACGGGTTATCTGAATAATAGTTGTGACCGAGGCCGAATAGTTCCGTTGCGATGCCGGTCGCATCAACGGTCTCATAATAGGGGTCGGTGCGGATAAACGGCTTGTCGCCATTTGTATCGCCCAGCCGCAACTTGCTGTTCACGAGTTCCGACACGTGCAGCGCCCGGTCGGCATCCGAAGTGTAGATCGTCACGTTGGCCTGCAGGTTATCGAGAACACCGGTGGTGGCTTCAAAAATATCCCGGTCCACATCGGCGGCGACAAGAATGATCCGGAATTCGAGATCGTCCCGGCCGTGCCGCTCCAGATAGTCTCTGGCGTAGGCATCAAGCGCCTTTGTCAGGATCCGGTTGCCCATCGAATGGGCGACGATGTTGATGCGCTTTATCTCGGCCTGGGCGGTGATCAGATCAAGGAACTCCTCCAGATAGGGCGCCGCTGCGAGGGACCGGTCCTGATCGCCGCGATAGTCCTCCAGCGACACTTTGCCGGCTGATGGCCAGCTAAAGAGCACAGGCGCGCCGGCGTCGAACACCCCGCGCTGCGAAAGATCGACTGACAGCTGGGCTGAGCGGATCAGGGCATCATCAAAAGGCGTGTTGAAGCCGTGCACGAACAGGAGAACCGAGCTGCTGCCCCTGCCGGTGACGGCCTCGTCCAGTTCGGCCATGAAGGCATCCGTGCCCGCTTTGGTGATGCGGGTAAGGAAGACATATCTGGCGAGCTCACTGCCTTCTTCAGGTGGTGGACCTTCGAGCATTGGCGTTTTGCCCCGGTCGCGGGAGCCACCCTCCTCGATGAGTTTGGGCAACCAGACATCGGCGCGCCCAAGGTGCAGCCGGCCGGCATCGCCGGACAGTAGTTGCTTGACGTCCGCTTCCTGGTTCAGCCCGGGCTCGTTCCCGTCGAGCCGGATTTCCCGGTTAGTGCCGAACAGGACGCGCACGCAATCGACCGCGTCCTGCGTGTCGGGCGTCAGCAGGGCTTCGCAATCGGCTCCGAACTGGGGATGGTATTTCGTGATTTTGGGCTGAAGCAAGAAATACGCTGCACCGCCGGCAATGCCGGCCAGGAGCACAAGGCAGCCCACAAGAATCCAGCGCAGCACGTTCACACCCCCACCCCGAAGCGGTCAATGACACCACACGCCTATGGCCATTTCAAGACATGCGCTCTGTCAGCTTCGAGATTGCGCCGCGCCCAACCCTCGCGCGAGGGCGGCCATAGCGTCGCGGGCATACGTGCGCGACACCTGCGCGCTGGCCAGCTGCATGAAGCCGTGCGGCGCGCCGGGATAGACGTGCAGCTCGACCGGCACGCCGTCCGCCATCAGGCGCTTGGCATAGTCGAGGTTTTCTTCCGTGAACAGATCAAGCGCGCCGGTGGCGATGTAGGTGGGCGGCAGGCCCTTGAGGCTTTCCGCGCGGGCCGCCGCAGCATAGGGCGAGACGCCGTCGCTGCCCGGCGGTTGGCCGAGCAGCGCAGACCAGCCGAAATAATTGGACGCATTGGTCCAGACGAATTCCCCATACATCGGGGAGATATCCGTGCGCACGGCGGTGCGGTCGTCAAGCATCGGGAAGATCAGCTGCTGGTGGCAGAAGCTGTACTCGCCCCGGTCGCGCACGAGCAGCGCCAGTCCCGCCGCGAGGCCGCCGCCGGCGCTTTCCCCGGCCACCGCGATGCGGCTTGTATCGATACCGAGCGCAGCGGCGTTTTTCACGGCCCAGGCGAGTGCGCAATAGGCGTCCTCGACATTGCCTGGAAAACTGGTTTCTGGCCCGAGCCGGTAGGCGGGGGCGATGACAACCGCATCGAACGCATCGGCCCATTGCGCGCAGAACGGCGCGGAGGCATCCGGCGTGCCGAGAATATAGCCGCCACCGTGCAGATGGAGGATCGCCGGTCGGGACGCCGCGCCCTGCTTTTTCCGGTAGGTGCGCACGCGGACATCCGGGTCACCCGGCGCGCCGGGCACATGCACCACCTCCGCCAGCACGGATTGCGGCAAGGGCGGAAGCTGCGCCAGCATGACGCCGCGCATTTCCCGGATCTTCGGCAGGGTTTGCGCCGTGATGTTCAGCGTAGGGAACGCCTCCAGAAAAGGCAGCAGTTCCGGATCAACGAGGCGGCGTGAGGACATGGCGAAGGCTCCCTGATTGCAGTTTGTTCGCGGACAGGATGGTGACTTCGATCCGCTTTGTCACCTTCGGCGGCAGCGCCCCGGGCGGCTGATGCTGCTTGCAAGGTCCCGTCGCCAGAACATGGGAGACCACCGACCCAAGCTGCCGGTCTGATCTGAACTCAGTTGGAGACATCATACGGGAATGACCAATGCAAGTGCACCGGGAGCCCGCCCTGCGCTTCCCGGAATATCCTGCTTGCAAGACACATAGAATGTTCTAACGCTCCCCGATATGACGATGCTGTGACAACGGGGGAGCGGGTGAATGATCTATGCGCTTGGGGCGTACATTATCCTGCAATTTGCAATTGCGCTCTGGGCCAGCAGATACGTCAACTCCGAAGCCGACTACTTCGTCGCCGGGCGGCGCTTCGGGCTGCTGATGGTTGGCGTCTCGGTCTTCGCCACCTGGTTCGGGGCGGAAACCGTGATGGGGGCTTCGGGCGCTATCGCAGATGAAGGCCTCGCCGGCGGGCGCGCCGATCCTTTCGGTTACGCGATCTGTCTGATCGGGATGGCCCTCTTTCTCGCCTACAAACTGCGGGCGGCGGAAGTGATGACTTTCCCCGACTTTCTGGAACAGCGCTTCGGCCAGCGCGCCGAGATCACCGCTGCGATCCTGACCATCCCCACCTCAATCATCTGGGCCTCAGCGCAGCTGCTGGCCATGGGCCAGATCATCTCCGAGACCGCCGCGATCAGTCTGAACATTGCACTCTTCGGCGGCGCCGTGCTGATCATCGCCTACACGACCATCGGCGGCCTCCTGGGTGATGCACTGACCGACATGCTCCAGGGCGCCGTCATGATGATCGGCCTGACCGTGCTGCTGATCGTGCTGCTTGCGTCCGGGGACTTCTCGTTCGCCGAGATCAGGCCGGAACAGCTGACCTGGGTGGTCTCAGACGAAGAGGGCAACCCTGAGTCCTGGTTGTCGGCGCTCGATACCTGGATGGTGCCGATCCTCGGCTCGCTTGTGGCCCAGGAGGCCATCTCGCGCTTCCTCGGGGCGAAGTCCGCCAGCATTGCCCGCAAGGGCTGCTTCCTTGCCGCAGGTCTCTACATCGTTTTTGGCTCGATCCCGCTCATGATTGGCCTGCTCGGGCACGCCGCCGGCTTTGAGGCCAGCTCGACAGACAGCTATCTGCCGGAACTGGCGCGGCAATACCTGTCTCCCGCAATGTACATCCTGCTGATGGGCGCGATTGTCTCGGCGATCCTGTCCACCGTGGACACAACGCTGCTGGCCGTCTCAGCCATCGCCAGCCGCAATCTTATCGACCCTATAGCGCGGGACTTGCCGGAGCCGCGTAAGCTGATGTTCGGGCGGTCATTGACCCTGCTCGCCGGCCTGCTTGCCTATGGGATTGCGGCCTCGGGAGAGACTATCAAGGGCCTGGTTGAGATCGCCTCATCTTTCGGATCTGCCGGCATCATGGTGGCGCTACTGATCGGCCTGCATTCAGGCTACGGCCGGGAAAGGGCAGCGCTGGCCGCCCTCTTCACGGGAGCTGCCTTGAGTTTCCTTGGATATGGTGTTCCGGCCTGGGCGGTAAGCTTGTTCGACGAGGCGGCTGCCGATGGCATGCCCGCCTGGACGCAGGGCTTCGAAGGCTCGTTCATCATCTCGGTCGTCTCGGCACTCGCCGCCTATGTCGCGGTCGCCGAGCTTGAGAAACGAGGCATTCTCGAGGGAGGGAAAAAAGAAAGCCCGGCTGCATCTTACGACGCGCCGGGCTGAAGTGGGGTCCCGTTAGGGGGAGGAAACGCCCAATCGGAGGAATGATCGGGATATGCGCGGGACCCATCGCATGAGCCTTACATAAGTGGGTTACGCTGCATTGCAACATACCCGAGAGCAGAACACGCATGCAAATCCGCATGCATTACGTAAAATTCACTATCATTAACGCATGGACATCTTGCGCAGCGGTTCAGTCTCCGTGGTCAGGAAATCCCGGAACGCGGCAACCCGTTTGGAACGGCGCAAGTCACTGGGATATATGAAATAAAGGTCGAAAGCGGGACCGGTGATCTCAGGCAGGATACGCACCAGACGGGGTAGCGCATTAGCCATGTAGTCGGGCACGTCGGCGATGCCGAGCCCAGCATCCACGGCCCGCATCATGGCAAACACGTTGTTCACCTTCAGGGTGGCGGGACGGGGGGGAGCGTCATCGCGCCCTACCCGGCAAGCGAAGCTCATCTCCTGCAAGGGCGAGGAATCGTCGCCGTAGGCGATGATCCGATGATTATCGAGATCCAGCGGGGTACGGGGTACGCCGTGGATCTTCAGGTATTCCGGGGCGGCATAGAGGTTTGTGGCGACTGTGCCGAGCTTGCGCTGGATCAGGTCCGCCTTGTCGGCGGCCCAGAGCCGGATGGCGCATTCGGCCTCCAGCTTCAGCAGGTCATATTCGCGCTGGTCATCGAGGCGCAGGTCAAGGTGAAGGTCGGGGTGGCGCCGGACAAAGCCACCGAGGCGCGGCACCAGCCAGACCGAGCCGAAGGCCACAGGGGCTGACACGATCAGCTCGCCCTGCGGGGTTTCTTGCTGGTCCTTTAGAGCCGTGTTCGCCGACATCGCGGCCGAGGCCATGTCCGACGTGGAGCGAAACAGCGTGTGGCCACTATCGGTGAGCACCAGGCCGCGCGCATGCCGCTGAAACAGCGACACGCCAAGTTGTTCCTCAAGCGCCGCGATCTGGCGGGATACAGCAGATTGCGAAATACCAAGACGCTCGCCAGCGAGCGTCAGGCTGCCGGCTTCGGCGGCTGCGTGAAATGATCTGAGCTTTCCCCAATCCATAGACACTTGTGGCACGGCCCGGACTCGCGCCGCAAGCGTCCGCTCGAATTGTAATTTCTGGCACTAAGCCAGCGCTGCTGCCCGGCGGGTTTCAGTATTTTCACCCAGCGCAGCGATCTCGGCCAGGAGGAGATCAAGGTCTGCCGACCGGGTCCTGTGGTTCGTGAGATTGACCCGGATGACCGTTACCCCGTTCAGGCGGGTGGTGGAGGGCGCAGCGATTCCAAGCTCCTGCAACCGGATGACGATCTCCTCGTTCAGTGCGTCGAGCGCCGCGCCGCTGATCTCTGCCCCGGCATAGCGGAAACAACAGATGTTGAGGGCGACGGGCGCCATCAATTCGAAGCGGGTGTCGGCTGCGACTTTCTCCGCCAGATACGTTGCCTGCGAACAATTCCTGGCGATCGCTGCTCCGAGTCGCTGCGTGCCAAAACCGGCAATCTGGGACCAGACCTTCAGAGCACGCAAGCCCCGCGAAAGTTCCGGGCCGTATTCCACCGGCCAGGGATTGCCGGCGGCGAGACCGCGCGTGGCAGCCTTCAGATAGTCCGGCCGGTCCGTGAAGGCGTGGCGGTGGTGCGCCTCGTCGCGCACGAGCACGCAGCCCGCGTCATAGTTCACATGCAGCCATTTGTGGAAATCGAAGGCAAGGGAATCGGCGCGCGCGATGGAGGCGAAGCGGCTGGCAATTTCGGGCACGAGGGAGCCAAGCGCGCCGAACGCGCCGTCCACATGGAACCAGAGGCTTTCGGCAGAGGCGATATCGGCAAGCTCCGCAAGCGGATCGGTTGCGCCGGTGTTCACCGTGCCCGCTGTGCCGATGAGGACGAAGGGCTGCAGGCCCGCCGCGCGATCTGCCACGATAGCAGCGCGCAGGGCGGCGGTGTCCATCTCGAACCGGTCGTTGACCGGGATTTTGCGCAGAGCGTCCGAGCCGAGACCGAGAATATCGAAGGCGCGCGGATTGCAGGCATGCGCTTCGGCAGACGCGTAGCCGGTGAGGCGCGCATTTGCGAGGCCGTCCTTGCGGCTGGAAAATTCGAGGCGCACATCGCGGGCGACTTTCAGGGCGATGACGGTGGCGAGCGAAGTGCCGGAGACGATGAGGCCGCTGGCGCCTTCCGGAAAGCCGAAGAGTTCGCGGCACCAGCGGACAACCTGCCGCTCGATATAAACAGCACCATGGTCGCGCCCACCGGCGTTGGCGTTGATGGCGGAAGCGGTGATTTCGGCCAGCAAGTTCTGCGGCGTGCCGGAGCCGTGCACCCAGCCGAAGAAACGCGGATGCGTATTGCCGGCGCCATATGGAAGCAGTTCCGCCAGTTGCGCAGCCAGCACGGCCTCGTCCTGGCCGGTCTCCGGCAGCGGCTGGTCGAACGCCAACTTCATCTCAGACGGAAAGGGCGTCCATACCCTGCCCTCCCGGGCGGTCTGCATCTTGTCCATCGCAGCATCGAGCAAAGCATGCGCGGTCTCACGGAACGCGGGCCAGTCGTGCGGGTCGAGCCCGGGTTCAGGATCGTCTGCCATCGGAGTGTCTTTCGGGAGGATTACTGACTGGCCCAGAGGATACGCGCGATCCAGGCGATTTCGGAAGGCTTGAATTCTCGGGACGGATAGTCCGGGTTCAGCGAGGCAAGTTCGATGATGCGGGTATTCTTGCGGGCCAGGACTTTCGCCATCACTTCGCCCTGTGCGGTTTTCGCAACGACCCGGTCACCCAATTTCACTTCGGCGCCAGGGGCAACGATGATGCGGTCCCCGGCACGGTAGGCAGGCTCCATCGAGTCACCGCTGACCTGCAGGGCGTAGACCGTCTCGGTGCCGAGGCCGGGGAAGCGCGCATCGTCCCAGCCAGCGCCCACCGGGAAGCCGGCATCGTCGAAGAAGCCGTCCTGCTGCGCCTGCCCAAACCCGATCAGCGGCGCCGAGCCGCCGCGGCGGCCTTCGACCAACGCGGCGAAATCGTAGAAGCCGGCGCCAACCGCCTCGAGCACCCGGGCGAGGCTTTCAGTCGTCGGCCAGCGCGGGCGGCCGTTGGCGCCCTCGCGCTTGGACGGGTTGAAGCTCGTGGGGTCGAGCCCTGCCCGTTTGGCAAGCCCGGACGCCGAGAGCCCGTGCTGCCCGGCGAGCTGGTCGAGCCCCCGCCAGATATCCTTGTGCTGCATCGGCGGGCCCGGCGAGAACGTGTAAACATTCCTTTACTAGGAATATTAACCTATCATCAAAGCTCCGGCGGCGTCCAGTCCGAAGGCGGCGCGGCCCGCCGCCGGAGGCGCAGGGCGAGCCCCAGCGCGACACCGACGCCGATCGCCGCGGCGAGGTCTGCCACGACCGTCAGCACGAGTGTGAGGACCAGCAGCAAACGGTCTTCCACGGGCAGCTTCGCATACTCGCGCCACTTGTGCGGCTCGCTCATGTTCCAGGCAGTAAGGATAAGGAGGCCCGCCAGCGCCGGCAGTGCGAGGACGCCGACGAGCGGCCCCGCGAGCAGCATCATCAGCAGGAGGGCGAGCGCATGGACAAGCCCGGCGACCGGCGTCTTGCCGCCGGCCTTCACATTGGTGGCTGTGCGCGCGATGGCACCGGTGGCGGGCAGGCCCCCGAACAGGCTGGAGCCGATATTGGCAGCGCCTTGCGCAATCAACTCCGCATTCGGACGATGCCTACCCTCGATCATCCGGTCCGCAACCACCGCAGAGAGCAGCGACTCGACCCCCGCGAGAAAGGCGATGACCAGCGCCGACGGCAGCAGTTTCTGCAGACGCGCGAGAGATATCTCCGGCAGGGTCGGCATTGGCAAATGGTCTGGTAAGGCGCCGAAGCGGCTGGTGATGGTCTCGACCGGCAACACGAACAGCGCGGCCGCCGCCGATGTCAGCCCGACGGCAACGATCAGGCCCGGCCATTTCGGCGCGAGGCGGCGCAAGAGCACGATCAGGGCGAGGGTGACCAGGCCGATGCACAGAGCGGCGAGGTTCAGCGTCTCCCGCCCGGCCCAGAGCGCGGGCACCTTATGCAGGAAATCGGCGGGCAGGTTTGCGATCTCGAGGCCGAACAGGTCCTTGATCTGGCTGGTCGCGATGATGATGGCGATACCCATGGTGAATCCGTTGACGACCGCTTCAGGGATGAACCGGATCAGGTTGCCGGCCCGCAGGACGCCCGCGAGCAGAAGGATTACCCCGGCCATCAGGGTGGCGAGGACCAGCCCGTCAAAGCCATGCTGCGCGATGACACCGTAGACGACGACGATGAACGCGCCGGTTGGCCCGCCGATCTGCACGCGGCTGCCGCCAAGCAGCGAGATCAGGAAGCCCGCGACGATGGCGGTGACAAGGCCTGCGGCTGGTTCGGCGCCAGACGCAATCGCGATGGCGAGGCTGAGCGGCAGGGCGACCATCGCGACGGTCACGCCGGCAAAGACGTCAGCTGCAAACAGCGGCCAGCTATAGGATTTGAGTGTCGTCAGGAGCTTCGGTGTCAAGGGCGCTGGCGGGCGGGGGCATTGGGCCAGCGTCCTTACCTCTCACCATTCGTTAGCAGATCAGCCCGGGCGGCGCGATGTGGCACCGGCCCGCAGGCGTCAGAGCCGCCACTTTCCACTGCCGCCTGCCCCACCATCCGGCAGGAGGTTGCGGCGCGAGACGCCGTAGACCCGTGCCTCGCCGATGGCGAAGGCCATACAGCCTTCGGGGAAGACAGGCCGGAACGCGTCGTGCAGCACGTTCAGCCCGCCCGCAAAGGCGCCCATGGCCGGCATCACGAGCCGGGCGCCATCCGACGCAAAGCAGCGCCGGCGAAGGGATCGCCCCCGCCCGGCGACCTTGGCGACCGGATGAAGGTGGCCTGCCACTTCGCCTGCTTCACCCGTCGGCTCATGCCGGAAAACCAGCGGGCCGAGGCGCAGCACTTTTGTGGCGCGCCCGCCGAGATGGGCGGGGGGATCGGGATCGTGGTTGCCCTCGACCCAGACCCAGTCCTGCGCGGCGGTCAGTGCCCGGATACGCTCGGCATAGACAGGCGGCAGGCGCGATTCGGAGCGCCGGTCGTGGAAGCTGTCACCCAGCGAGATGACAGTTTCGGGCCTGAGCCAATCGCAGAGTTTCTCGACCCGCGCCAGCGTGGCGGAAGTATCATAAGGCGGCAGCATCTGGCCAGAGGCGGCGTAGTTCGACCCCTTCTCCAAATGCAGGTCGGAGACGACGAGTACGCGCTGAGCCTCCCACCAGAGCGCGCCCTCCGGCAAGGGCGAGAGCATCTCCCCGGCAAGGTGGAGCAAGGTCTGTGCAGACTGGTTCGCGGCGGCGGTCATCGCGCACAGAACTGGCCCGATGCGGGACCGGGGTCAACGGCGCAAGGCGGCCGAGGAGGACAGGACTGCGGCGCTCGGCTCTATTGATCCTTCAACCGAAGACCAATGTAGGACCAGATCTTGGAGAAACGCGGATTTCGCAGGGCGCTGCTGGCCTGGATCGGCGCTCTTGCGCTGGCTGCCTGCCAGGACTCTGCGCCGCCCGCCGCCGCGCCGTAAGCTGAAACAGTGATGGCGGCCGAGGAAGAACCGGTAACGGCAACGGTCACGCTGCTGCCAAAAATGGTCTGCGGCTCAGACGGCTTCATCCGGCAGGGTGCCACGCGGGAGTCGCTGGCGGAGATCTTCGGCGCGGAAAACCTCGTAGGGGAAGAGCTTCCCGGGGTCGACAGCGCGGAAACGGCGCTTGTACTCTTTCCCCGGCGATCCGGCCACGCGCACCGGGATGTTCTGGCTCGACAAGACCAGCGGCGGGCCGCGCTATGTCAGCGTAGGCGGCGCGCAGAGCCAGTGGATTGGCACCCGCGGCCTCTTCCTCGGCGCGAGCCTGACAGATGTCGAGGCGGCCAAAGGCGGCCCGTTCGAGCTGATGGGCTTCCAGAACCACAATGCCGGCGAAGTCACCGGCTGGCTCGGCGGCAACCTTGCAGCCAAACCAGGCGACACCTGTGAGTTCACCATGGTGATGGGGCTCTTGCCGGATGCGGCAAGCGAGGTGGTGGTCCCGGTATCAGGCGATCCGGAAAAGGTTTATCGCTCCGACAGCCCCGAAACGCGCGCCGCCAATCCGTCCGTAGTCGCACTGGTGCTGCAGTTCTTTGATCCTGCCTGACTAGCCCATTGCGTCGCGCACGAGGTCGTCCTCGGCTTCGCGCAGCACCGCTTCCATCGCGGAGGCCCCGAACACGGGCTCGCGGCCTACCTCCAGCATAACCGGCACGGCAAAGGGGCTGATCCGGTCGAGTTGCTTGTGGACGATACGGCCTTCGATACGGGCGAGCATGTCGGACAGGCGGCGCACGTCGAGCAGGCCGGTGGCAGCGTCCTGACGGGCGGCCTGCAGCAGGATATGGTCCGGCTCGTGGCTGCGCAGCACGTCGTAGATGAGGTCGGTCGAGAAGGTGACCTGGCGTGAATTCTTCTCCGTGCCCGGAAGGTTGCGGTGGATCAGGCCCGAGATGATGGCGCAGTGCGCGAAGGTGCGCTTCATCAGCGCGCTTTCGGAGAGCCATTCTTCCAGATCATCGCCCAGCATGTCGGGATGGAAAACAGCATCCATGGCAGTTCCGCGCATGTCTTCCATGCCCCAGACAGCCATCGCGTATTCGCTGGCGACAAAGCCTGCAGGCTTTGCGCCCATCCGCTCCAGGCGCCGCGTGACGAGCATGCCGAGCGTCTGGTGCGCGAGGCGCCCTTCGAAGGGATAACAGACAAGATAGTGGCGCCCGCCGCGCGGAAATGTCTCGATCAACAGATGATTCGGCGGCGGAATGGCCGAGCGCAGCTGCTGGATCTCGAACCATTCCCGCACGGGGTCTGGCAGGCCGGCCCATTGCGCAGGATCGTGGATTATTTTCCGTACACGGTCTGCCAAGAAGGTGGTCAGCGGAAACTTGCCGCCATTGTAGGTCGGGATGGCGGGCGAGTCCGATTGCGCGCGCATTACCAGTGCGTCCAATCCGTCAATCGCCACCAGCCGCAGGATCTCGCCGCCGAACAGGAACGTGTCGCCGGGCGTCAGCAGGCTGAGGAAATACTCCTCCATCTCGCCGAGCTTGCGGCCGGCCCGCAGCGCACGCTGTTCGCTGCTCGGGGGCAAGCCTGCCTTCGCCGCAAAACCCGCGAGCCGCACCGACAGCATCGGCGCCTCAACAATTGCACCCACATTCATCCGGTGCGCCTGCTTGTCGCGCGCGGTGCGGGCGACCCAGAGGCCGTCGTTGCGCCGCACGATGCGGTGGAATCGGTCATAGGTTTTCAGTGCGTAACCGCCGGTCGCGACGAAATCGACGATCCGCTCGAAAGTTTCCCAGTCGAGACAGGCATAGGGCGCAGCGCGGCGCACTTCGTCGAAGAGTCCGTCCAGTCTGAAGCCTTCGCCGCAGGCGCGGCCCATCACGTGCTGTGCCAGGATATCGAGCGCGCCGGTGCGTACGCCGTCGCCGTCGATCTCGCCCGCCTCCACCGCCGCTTCCGCCGCGCGGCATTCCAGCACCTCGAACCGGTTCGTCGGTACAAGGATGGCCTTGCTCGCCTCGTCCATCCGGTGGTTGGCACGCCCGATGCGCTGGATCAGGCGCGCGGCGCCTTTCGGGGCGCCCATCTGGATAACGAGGTCCACTTCGCCCCAGTCGATACCCAGATCAAGCGTGGAGGTGCAGACCACCGCCTTCAGCAAGCCCGCCGCCATTGCCGCCTCGACCCTCTGGCGCTGCTCGCGGACGAGCGATCCATGGTGCAGCGCGATCGGCAGGCCGTCCTCGTTTGCGTTCCACAGCTCCTGGAACATCAGCTCCGCCTGGCTGCGCGTATTGACAAAGACGAGCGTCATCTTCGCGGCCTTGATCGCTTCATACACTTCGGCGACGGCGAAGCGTCCGGAATGACCGGACCAGGGGATGCGCTCCCGGGAGATGAGGATTTCGACGTCGGCTTTGACGCCGCCCGAGGCGGTGATGATGCGCGGACTTTCTTTGCGTCCGCGCACATCCAGCCACTGAGCCAGCGCCTCCGGCTCGCGTACGGTTGCGGACAATCCGAGGAAGCGGCAGGCTGGCGCCCATTGCGCCAGAGTCGCCAGAGCGAGCGACAGCATATCTCCGCGCTTCGACGGCGTCAGCGCATGGATTTCGTCGATGATCACGCAGCGCAGGTCGGCGAAGAAGGCCGCCGCATGGTCGGAGGCAATCAGCAGCGCGAGCTGCTCAGGTGTCGTGAGCAATATGTCCGGCGGCGTCTTGCGCTGCTTTTGGCGCACATGCGTGGCGGTGTCGCCGGTGCGCGTCTCGATGCGGACGGGCAGGCCCATCTCGGTCACGGGCGTCATCACATTGCGTTGAACATCCGCCGCCAGCGCCTTCAGCGGTGAGACATAAAGCGTATGCAGCGCCGGAATGCCGGAGTTCGTTGCGCCGCGTTCAGAGAGTTCGATTAAGGTGCCCAAGAAGCCCGCAAGCGTCTTGCCCCCGCCCGTTGGCGCGATCAGCAGGGCGCTTTCCCCCGACAGCGACGCCTCGGCCAGCGCCAGCTGGTGCGGGCGCGGCGCCCAGCAACGCGCCGCAAACCACGCCTCGAAGGCGGGCGGCAACCGGAACGAAGGACCCTGCGTATCTTCCATGATGCCTCATTAAACTAACGCAAGACGCTGCGCCTGCCCTCTTTCCTTTTCGCCCCGTTGGAAACACCTAACCCCTCTGTAGCGCGCTCCCGGAGATGTCCCATGCACCGCCTTCTTGCCGCCAGCCTGATCGTTCTTGCTACCGCCCTGCCCGCCTCGGCGGACGCCGTGCTGGAAAAGGCGAAATCGGCCTCCAGGGAAGGCCCGCTGTATATCTATGATCTCGACTATAGTGACGGTGCCCACCAGTTCCGCATGACCGTCGACCAGAGCCAGCCAAACGGCAAGCGCGTTGTGAAATTTGCGCCGGCGGTTTCCACGCTGAAGGGCGACGCAGCCAAGAAGGCCGACAGGCTGGTAAAGTCTACAGCCGGTGACATCTGGTGCAGCAGCTTTGCGCAGAACATCCCGGCAAACGCCAAGCGTGTGTCGGAAACCCCTGTCGCCGCGACCTACAGTTTCACGCCCCTGCCCGGCAAGCAGAAGGGCGAGGTAGCCGCCGCCTACAAATACCTGAACGGCACGGCTACAATCGACAAGGCGAACGGCGCGATCCTCGCATACGAAATGTCCTCCCCTAAGGCATTCAAGCCGATGCCCGTCGCCAAGGTCGACAAGCTGACTATGAAGGTCGCATGCAAGGCCGCGCCAGACGGGCGCACCTATGTCGACTCACTGGCCTTCACCCTGAAAGGCTCGGCGATGATGCAGTCGCTGGACCAGATGGAGACGCGCAGGATCACAAACCTGAAGGCGCTGACCAGGTCCGGTTTCGGCACGCCCTGAAACTGGCCTGGCGGCTGATCATTTTCGGTTCGCATTCGGCAATTCATACCTTGAATCCGGATGCAGGCCCGCACTAAACCGGGCCGTCCAGGTGGAGGGATTAAGACATGCCGTGGCTTGCAGTTTTCCGGGCGCTTGCCCTTTCGTCCGTGTTGGCGATTTCGCCGGTGCTGCCTTCGGTACCGGAATCTGCGCCGCAGCTGACAGCCGAATCTGCCACTGACGCGCTATTCGCCCGGCTTGAAGCGCGCCCTGCCATCTCCACGTCAAACCTCGATGTAGAAAGCCTGAACGCCGCGCTCGCAGGCACCGCGCGGCTGACCTACGCGTTTGCGACGCAGGACACCCCCACCGCGCCGACACGCCTGACCGATTTCCGCCTGGAACTGCTTGGCGAGAAACCCTCCACGCTTTTCACGGCGAAAGAAGTCCTGGTCTGGAACGCCGACACCGACGCGCTGATCTCGCGCCTGAACGGCCAGCAGCTGGAAAGCAAAATCCGCCTGTTTGACCGGATCGAGATGTCGGGCGTCAAGTTCGACATGACGCATTACACCAACGCCGTTGATGAGGCGGTTACCGCGGCGATGCCCACGGGCGAAACCCTGGATATCGGCTATGACGATGCGTCCATGAATGTCGGCCGGGTTATCTTCGGCAGCATGACCTTGCACCCCTGGACCTTCAAGGAAAACGAAGGCGAAGACGAAGGCGTGGCGGCCATCCGTCTGATCTCGGCCCTCGCGCGCAGTTTCTCGCTGGAGTCCGCCGTCTTCCTCGACGCCGACATCAGCCAGACCATCACCGGGTCCGGTGCCAGCGGTACGATCGTTTCGAGCTATGATCGACAGCTGGTCGAAGGCTATGACCGCGGCGACATTGCCTCAATGATCCTGACGGGCGTCAGCTTCTCGGGCTCGATCCCGGTGCCGGATGATGCCGCAGAGCTGGACGCGGCTGAGCTGGCCCCTATCCGGTCTGTCGAGATGGCTGGCCGGTCCGGCTACTCCGCCTGGACGGGCCTGCGCTTTGCGTCCCTGCTCGAATACGCCGAGCGCGGCGAGCTACCCCCCATCACGGCCCGCGACCTCTGGAGCTTTGGCACTTACACGCTGGCAGACACCGAGATGAGCCTCGGCGGCAAAACGATGTTCGAGATCGGCCGCCTCGACGTGGCGGCCGACAAGTTCGCCTGGTTTCTGCCGGAGCGCATCAGCGTAACGCACGAGGATGCGTCGCTGAACCTCGTGGAAATCCTGAAATGGGCAGAGGAGATCGCCCCCTCGGCGCCGCCCGAGGAGACCGGCGAGCCGACTGTCGCGGAAGTCATCGGCATCCTCGAGCGCACCGGCCTCGGCAAACTGTCCGGCGATGGCGCCTTCTCGCTGACCTGGGATGGCGAAACCGGCAGCGCCCAGTTCGCGAGTAACAATACTTCGGACGGTCTCTACACGGATGAAACCCGGGTCGAGGTCCGCCTGCCAACCTATGCGCAGCTCGTCCCTGTTTTCGGGGTTGACGGCAAGACGCCGGACCAGACCGCCCTCTCAGCGTTGCTGGACGAACAGTTGGTCTTCATCGGCGGCCATTACAGCCTGTCGGACGGCGGCCTGCTGAACGCGCTCGCTGCGCTCGCCATCGAGGTCGCCAGGTTCAGCGGCGAGGACGATCCGATGCTGGGCAACTTCGCCGAGTCCACGCCGGAAGCCGTGCGCATGTTTGCCTCGGGCATGGTGATGTTCGGCGCCGGCGCTGTTTCGCAGGACCTGCCCCAGGCCACCGGCTGGATCTCGAGCCTGTCGCAGTTCATCAATACCGGCGGCACGTTCAAGATCGAACTGGCCCCCGAGACAGAACTGACGGCGAGCGATTTCTCGGGAGCCGGCCCCGAGACCGGCATGACCGGGTCGCCGGACTTGCCCGGGCTCGTCAGCCTGCTCGGCCTGTCGGTCACCCACATACCGGCAAGCGAGACCGCCGCCGGATCGCCCTGAGGCCGGACTAGTTCAGCCGGCCAATGCGGGTTGCGCGGCGTACTTCGCCTTCGGCCGCCGCGGCAGCCTCGGCGGCCGCCCGCTCTGCGACGCGCTCGGCGTCGGCGGCGTTCAGCGCCGTCACGACATCGGCCGTAAACCGGTCAATCTCGAACTGCGCGCCGCCGATGATGTCGAAGCCCTGGCGCACAACCACGGTATTCAGTGCCGGGATGATCACGATATACTGGCCCCGGTTGCCGGCGGCATAGAAAGTGCCCGCAGGTACGCCGGGCGACTTGTTCATCAGCCAGAACTGCGCGCCATAGCCGTTACCTGCAGCCGGCTGCGCGGGGGCGGGCGTGCGGACGAATTCTACCCAGTCTTCCGGCAGGAGGCGCTCATTGCCCCACATGCCGTCCTGAAGATACAGCTGACCGATGCGCGCGAGATCGCGGCCGGTGGCCCAGACCTGGCTCGACGAAATAAAGTCACCATTCCAGTCGATCTCGAGCGTGGTGTGTACCGCGCCAATCTTGTGCAGCAGTTTCTCGTACGGGAAGCGGTGGAAGAGGTTGTCATCCTTCATCGCCTCACGAAGCGCACGCATCGCGATCAGCGTATCGTTGTTGGCGTATTTGAAACGTGTGCCAGGCTTCACTTCCAGCGAATTCTTCCCCGCCATGTCGATGACCCGGGCACCCGCGAAATACAGCCTGTCCGTGCGCGAACCATTGTCGCCGCTGTCGAGGCCGCTGGCCATGTGCAGGAGGTTGCGCATCGTGATGGCGCGGCGCGGATCGGCGCCCTTGTTCCAGTCGGCGATCACCGCCGGGTAGTCGATAGCGATCAGCCCCTGCCGCCGCGCGGCGCCGATCAGCGTGGCCGTCAACGACTTTGCGGCCGACCAGGTGCGCACCGGTGTCTCGTTGTCGATGCCCCGGTCATAGCGCTCGGCAACCACCTGCCCATCGCGAACGACGATGACGGATGCCGTTCGCGTGCCGCTGCCATAGGTTATCTCGTCAAACGCGGCCGATACCGGCGGATCGAGGCGTTCAGCCTCTTCGATCTTCAGCTCGATTCTGACGTTGGAGCCGATTGCGCTGCCCCGGTCCTGCGCCGGCGGCGCGGGCCATGAGGCAAAGCGCGGCAGGAAGCCGAGCGCCTCTTCGCCGGCGCCTGCCGGCAGCTGCGTGCAGCCGAAGCCGGGGCGATAGGCGGCCATCCGGGGCGGCACGTCCGGCGCGTAAGTCACCGAGACGAGCTGGCGCGCCTGGTCGACTTCCGCTTCGGGCAGCTGGTCATACTGGCGCTGGTAGTCCGGGTAGATGCCGGAGAGTTCGTTGCGCTCGATTTCCGGCAGGGTCTGCCCCGCCACGAACAGGCCTGAGCAGATGAAGGTGGCTTTCCAGCCGGCGGCCAGCGAGGCCTCCATCACGTCAGTCGTGCCGCCCTCCTGGGCTGCGGACATCAGGGCAGGCACGGCTAAAAAAAGGGCAGCGGCGGCCACACGAAGGGTACGCATCGGGTCAGGTCTCCGGAGTCTCGTCTACAGTCTAGGCCCGGCTCCCGCACGGACAAGCCCGCCGCCACAGTTTCCGGCAGCGCAGCGCGCTTCAACTTGACCCCGTGCCAGCGGGCGGCGTTAATGCAGCCGACTTTCAGAAGGGAAGCCCCGAACATGCAACGCGTCCATCTGCTGGCAGCCGCCGGTCTCGCCGCCCTGCTTGCCGCCTGCGACCAGGTCCGGCTGCCTGGGGTCGACAACGCCTCGCCCGAAACGCCCGCCGCCGAGGAGACGGACGTGATCGCGGCGGAGGCCGGCCCCGCTGCGCCGGAGACAGACACCGCGACAGCCACAGAAGGCGAAACCCCGACGGTCGACCGCGATGCCCCGGACCCTGAAACCGGGGACGCCGCCCTCGCCGATCCCGCCGGGATGACCGGTCTTGGCGCCGTATCGCTTCGGCCAACCCTCGCGCTCTATAACGCCTCCATCTGCGGCCAGCCGGTGGGCGCTGCGCCGACACCGACGGTCGCCGCCGTTGCAGGCGCGACTGAACTCGAAGAGCCGGTCGCCGGGGTAGAGGCGGTCAACGCCCTCGCCGCATCACTCGCCGCGTTTCCAGGCATCGTGAAGCTGGAACCGCGCCGCGCCGACGAGACCGGCCTGATCGCCAGCGGGCATTGCAGCGCCGTGCGCATCCGTGCCAGCTGGTTCGTCACCGCCGCGCACTGCGTCGACCAGCCCTATGACGAGATCCGACTGATCGGCGACGCGGCCAACCTGCGCAGCCCTGCCGCCCGCATCACGGCCGCCGAAACGGCCCTTTGCCATGGCGGTTATCTGGGTACGGACAATGGCTATTCGAACGACATCGCCCTGCTGCGCCTGTCTCCGGAGCAAGCCGCCCTGATCACCGCCGTGCCGGTCGCCCGCAGCGGCACAACCAGTCTGGCGCTCGCGCCCGCAAACTATCCCACCGGCGAGATGGCCGGATGGGGTCTCACAAGGTTCGGCGGGCAGCTCTCGAACGACCTCCTGAAAACAGCCTTGAAGATAACCGCTGTCGGCCCGGCCGCCATTACCGTCGCGAGCCAGGGTGGGGCAGGCCCCTGCATCGGCGATTCCGGCGGCCCGCTCTACGTGACCGAACCGGACGGCGGCAAAACGCTGGTCGGCATATTGTCCGTGGTCGAACAGAACCACGCGACCGGCCAGTTCTGCGCCGGCGACTATAATGGCCGCTACACCAACCTGCAGGGGTATGCGGGCTGGATCGATTCCGTGATAACGTTATGTGAAGCCCAGCCGGACGCCTGCAAGTAGGCCCAGCCGCCGCCTCTACGAGGACCGCCATGACCCGCGCCCTGCCCTGGCTGATCCTCCTGCTCGGGATCCTGCAGCCGCTGTCGGGCGCGCTCGCTCCTGTGTTCGGGATTGGCACGCCGATCGGCGACGCCAGTGCCAACACGCAAGCGCCGGAACAGCCCCTGCCCGCCTTCTTCTCGATCTGGGGCCTCATTTTCCTCGCCTATGCCGGCTTCGGCCTGACGGGTATCCTGCGTCCCGCCGACTGGTTTCCGAAAGTGGGCTGGCCGATGTTTGCGGCGGGCCTCGGCAACATTGTCTGGATGGTGAGCGCCCAGCTGATAGTCTCCCAGCCGCTGGACTTCCTGTTGCTGGCGCCGATCTTCGGGGGCGCCTGGATCGCGTCCGCCCGCGTTCAGGCACTGCGTGCCTGCGACAACGGCCTCACGCTGAAAGCCGCCGACGCGGCCTGCGGCCTTCTGGCGGGCTGGATTTCGGTTGCGACCGCCATCTCGATACCGTTGACTATACGAACGTTCACCGGCCTCGCCCCCACCGATTTTCCCTGGCCGATGTTCTGGACGACTTTCGCGACCGCCTGCCTCGCGTCCTGGCTGTTTTCGACGCAAATCAGCAGGAGCCTCTGGTTCTTTGCCGCGCTCGGATGGGGCCTGCTCGGGATTGTCCTCAACAACTGGCTGCGCACCGAAATGCATCTTCTCGCGGGCATGGCCGCCCTCGGAACTGCAACAATCCTGCTGTTGCGGGTGACGAGACCGCCGAAGCGCTTTAAATCGCCGCCATGACCCGGCCCATTCTCCTCACCCCGTCCGATTTCCTGCTTGGCCTCGACACATCCGGCTGGCCCCTCTGGGCCGCCGCGATCTGGCCGGACACCGTGAAATGGGGACTCGTCATCGCCTCGGTCGGCCTGATCTGGCTGGTCGCCTCGCTGGTCAAGTTCCTGATCCTGCTCACAGGCCGCCGCCTGACCCCGAAGGACCAGCCCTTCGAAGGCACGTCCTGGGATCTCGCCGCTTCAACCGGGCGCTTCTTCGGCTTCATTCTGTTGATGCCGCTGCCGCTCGGCCTTGCAGGCTATGACTGGCACGGCCTCGTCGAGAAGCACGGCCCGGGTGCGTTTGCCGCGAGCGTCATTCTGGTCGCCGCCTTCGTCATCGCCAATACGTTGTCACGGTCGCTGCGCCGGTTCGGCGCCAAGGCGCACGCCCATTCCGGCGCCGACGATACGCTGATCGCCTTCTCAGCCTCGCTGATCAAGTACATCATCTTCGCCGTCGCGATTGTCTTTGCCCTGTCGCAGCTCGGCTTCCCCGCCGCCTCGCTCGCCGCGGTCCTCGGCGCCGCGGGTCTGGCGATCGGTCTCGCTCTGCAGGACACACTGAAATCCGTTGCCGCCGGCGTGATGCTCGCGATCTTCCGGCCGTTTCGCATCGGGGATTATGTCAGCGTCGCGGGGCTTGATGGTACGATCACCAACATCACGCCCTTCACGACCTCGCTGCGGCAGATCGACAACAAGATCGTCTCGATCACCAATGACAAGGTCTGGGGCGACCCACTCATCAATTTTACCGCCGAGCCGCAGCGCCGCCTCGATCTTTTCTTCGATATCGCCTACGAGACAGACCTTGATCACGCGCTGAAGGTGCTCCGGGAAACCGTCAACGCGCACGAACATGTCCTGCAGAAAGACACGACCTGGACGGGCGTCCACGAACTGGCGGACTGGAGCGTGAAGCTGCGCCTGCGCGCCTGGGTCGCGACATCGGATGTGGTGGATATCCGCGCAGACCTGCTCCGGATCGTGAAGCTCTCCTTTGACCGCGAAGGCATATCCATTCCTTATCCGCACCAGGTGCAGGTGAACTATGCGACCGGCCGGGACGCCGCGACGGCCAAGGAGACGGGAGCCCCGTGACGACGCCGCCGAACCCGCCTGCGGAGATCGCCGCGCCCGCCGAAGCGTCCGCTCCTCCGCCGCCCACCGGCACGGCGCCGGCACCCCGGAAATCCTTCCTTGCACGCACATTCAGCCTGACCATCGGTCAGGCTTTCAGGCTGCTTGGCCTCAGCACGCTCACCGGCTTCTTCGTTCTTGCCTTCGACTTTGCACCCACTGGCACCACGTTCGATCTTGGCGGCGCGGTCACGGCCATCGTCCAGCGCGCCTTCACCGCCATCGGCTGGGCCTTCGACAGCTTCTGGAAACCGGCCCTGGCCGGCGCAGTGGTCGTCCTGCCGATCTGGGCCCTCTGGCGCCTCGTGCGCGCGCCGTTCCGGAAATGACCTAGACGACAGGCAGCGGCGGCGCGGTCAGCTTCAGCAGCTGCTTGCCGACATTCTTGCCTTCGAACAGGCGCCTAAGCGTCGCCGGGCAATTCTCAAACCCGTGCTGCACATCTTCGACCGTCTTCAGCTTGCCCTCCGCCATCAGCTTACCCAGAGCCGCCACGCCTTCGCCCCAGCGCGGCGCATAGTCGAGCACGATGAAACCCTCCATCCGCGCCCGCATCACGGTCAGCTGCATGTAGGGCCGGATGCCTTTCATATCGGCGAGGTCTTCGGCGTTGTAGGAAGAGATTCCCCCGCACAAGACAATCCGTGCCCGGAGCGCCAGGTTCATCAGCGCTGCCTCGAGGATCTCGCCGCCGACATTCTCGAACACCACGTTCACGCCCTTCGGCGCAAGCGCCTTTATGGCCGCGGCGACGTTTTCTGACTTGTAATCGATGCACCCATCCGCGCCCGCCACATCTTTCACCCAGGCGCACTTGTCCTTGCCGCCCGCTATGCCGATGACCTTGCAGCCGAGCGCCTTGGCAATCTGGACAACCACCGACCCGGTCGCCCCCGCCGCGCCTGACACCAGAACCGTGTCGCCCGCCTTCGGCTGGCCGACATCGGTCAGCCCGAACCATGCCGTGATGCCGGTGACGCCGAACACGCCGAGCGCATGTTCCGGCGAGACCCCGCCGCGCACGACCGTGACCGGTCCCGTCTCGGTCATGCCTTTCGTGACCACATATTCCTGCCAGCCGAAAGTGCCCTGCACCATCTGCCCCGGATTGAAGTCCGGATGGTTGGACTTGATCACCTGCCCCACGGCGCCCGCCCGAACCGGCGCGCCGATCTTCACCGCCGGCAGGTAGGTGTCTGCCGCCAGCCAACCGCGCTGCGTCGGGTCGAAGGACAGGTCGGTCACACGCACCAGGAACTCGCCCTCGCCCGGCTCCGGCACCGGGCCGGAGACCAGCTCAAAGTCGCTATCCTTGATCATCCCCTGAGGACGCTTGGCCAGCAGCCAGCGGCGATTGGTATCAGGCATTTTTTCCTCCCGGGGCTCTATCGCCCCACCATGCTCCAATCCCGGCTCATGGCAAGCCGGACTCTAGGACGCCGGCTTCCAGATCTGCGTCTGGCAGACAGGGCCGATGCAACCTTTGACTTCCAGGCTGCCGTCCGTCAGCCGCTTCAGCCGCGAGTCGTAGGTTTTCAGTTCCATAGGATCGTGGATCTTGCCGCCGCGCCAGTCCTTGGCCTTCCTGGCAAAGCCCTGCAGCAGCTTGTAGCCGAGAATCTTTTCGCCCTTCGGATTCTTTACTTCCGCCGGCGTCATGCCCGAGGGCAGATCCTTTGCATTGATCCACACGATCTTCCCGCATGGCGAGCCGTCGCCGCAGTCGGCGATCTGCACATGCGAGTCCCCGTCCGGCAGCTTGAACGTACCGAAGACGTCGAATGGATCAGCCGCTGCCGGGCCGGCAAACAGTGACGCAAGGGCAGCCGCAACAAGCATTCGTTTCATGGGTGTCTCCGCTGAAAGTGGTATTATAGTCGGTCAAAATAGACTGACCCGCAGGGAGAGACAAATGGATACCTCGAAACTCATGTTCAAAGATGGCCTGATGAAAGGCGAGCGTATCCTCGTCACGGGCGGCGGCACCGGGCTCGGCAAGGAAATGGCTGAAGGCTTCCTGAAGCTCGGCGCCGAGGTTCATATCTGCGGCCGGCGCGGCGGGGTCTGCGAGGAGACCGCGAGGGAGCTGATGGGCAAGCATGGCGGCCTCGTCGTCCCGCATGCCTGCGATATCCGCGTGGCCGAAGCGATCAGCGACATGAACGACACGATCTGGGCCAAGCACGGTCCCCTGACCGGCCTCGTCAACAACGCCGCCGGCAACTTCATCAGTCGCACCGAGGACCTCTCGATCCGCGGCTTCGACGCGATCTCCAATATCGTCTTCCGCGGCTCGTTCTATATGACGCAGGACATAGGCAAGCGCTGGATCTCCGGCAAGACGCGCGGCAACGTCATCTCGATCCTCACCACCTGGGTCTGGAATGGCGGCCCGTTCGTCGTACCCTCGGCCATGTCGAAAGCCGCTGTCAACACGATGACGCAAAGCCTTGCCGTCGAGTGGGGCCGCTACGGCCTGCGCTTCAACGCCATTGCGCCCGGCCCCTTTCCGACCGAAGGCATGTCGAAACGCCTCTCACCTGACGCGGACGGAGCCGAGCGCATGGAACGCGGCGTCGCCAACCCCATGGGCCGCGTCGGCGAGATGCACGAGCTCGTCAACCTTGCCGTCCTGCTGATGGCGCCCGGCGCCGAGTACATCAACGGCCAGACCATCGCCATCGACGGGGCGATGTACAACGCCTCCGGCGGCAACTTCGCCATGCTGACCAGCTGGGGCGACGAACAGTGGGCCGCCGCGCGCTCGGCCATCGAGGCTACAAACGCGCAGGACAAGGCCAAGCGAACCGTATAAGCAGGGTGCCGCTGCGGCTTCGAACGGGAGGGCGCAGCGGGCTTGGCGGGGGTAGAGCATGCAGGAACCGAACCGGGACATCTTTCCCACCCCGGCGATGCTCGAGCGCTTTCCCAACATCACGCCGCTGCTTAAGAACGAGGCCATCGAGGCGGCCTTCAACCGGCATGAGGCGCTGTCGGTTTCCGGCAAGCGCTGGTTCCACCGGCTTGGGCTTGTCTCGATGGTGTTGATCGGGGGAAGCGCGATCTACACGGTAGCCGAGGCGCTGCTGTTCAAGGGCGCCGGCAACCCGGTCGTCAGCATCGCCGCCGCGATTTGCGCCGCCATCGGCATAGCGGCGCAGATCTATACGCTCGCTGCAAAGGTGAAGAGCCAGTGGCTGGTCAACCGGTTTGCGTGCGAGCGCCTGCGGTCGATCAAGTTCCAGGCCTATAGCCTTGCCGCGACCGCCCGCGACGAAGCCGAACTTGCCCAGCGCACGCGGCAGCTCACCGCCACCGAACTCGCCAGGCTGGAAAGCGAGCTCAACATGGGCATCTCGATCTTCGAGGCCTTCGTGCCGGAAAAATGCGTTTCTGTGCCCGTCCCCTGCGCCGGGCCGGCGAACCCCAACATCACCAGCGAGGCGATGACCGCCTTCCGTGAACTGCGCCTTCTGTATCAGGACCGCTACGCCGCCGCCGAACTCCACCGCCTGCGCGAGAACCGACGGGTGTTTCACTCTGCGGCTGACATTCTCTACTTCTCCGGAGCCTGCCTCGTGCTCCTCTCGCTGCTCGCGAAGGTCGTCCCCGGATTGCCGATCAGCGCCTGGGTCGACTTCCTCGCGATCTCGGCTTTTGTCCTGTCAATCTCGAAGACCGTGCTCGACAGCGCGACGCTGACGGAGCCGTCGACGGCGCGGTTTGTGCGCTACCGGGAAGAGATCGCTGCAGTCGAGCGCCGAATGGAACATGGCGCAACGCTGGACATCGTGGTGCCGCAGATGGAACGCATCGCACTGGGCGAGCTTGAGGAGTTTTGCGACGCCTCGAAATCGATCAACTACCGGCTCTGATCACATCACGATCGCAACCTTGCCCACCACTTCGCGGCTGCGCATCATCTCGAAGGCGCGCCGCCAATCGGTCAGCGGCACTTCGGCATGGATGCGGGGGCGCACCTTGCCTTCCTCTGCCCATTTCCAGATCGCCGCCATGTTTTCGCGGCCCTTGTCCGGGAACTGGCGTCCATACTCACCCGCCCGCACGCCGACGACCGAGAAGCCTTTGATCAATGGCATGTTGACGTTCACGGACGGTATGCGCCCGGACGTGAACCCGATGATCAGCAGCCGCCCGTCAAACGCGATGCAGCGCACGCTCTCGTCGAAGACATCGCCGCCAACCGGATCGTAGATCACGTCTGCGCCGCGTCCGCCGGTGAGCTCCTTCACCCGTTCGCGAAAGCCGGTATCCGGCAGCACATGATCGGCGCCGTATTCTGTCAGGATCCGGCGCTTGGCTTCCGAGGCCGAGGTCGCGATTACATTTGCGCCAAGCAGGCGCCCGACATCCACTGCCGCAAGGCCCACACCGCCGCTGGCGCCGTGCACCAGCAGGGTCTCGCCGGGCTGCAGGTTGCCGCGCCGCACCAGGGCCACATAGGCTGTAAGGTAAGCCGCGCCATAGGACGCCGCCGCGGCAAAACTGATCGCTTCGGGCTTCTTGCGCAGCGCCGCTGCTGGCACCACGGCGAATTCCGAGAAGGCGCCGATCCGGTTGCCGCCCGCCACAGCGTCGCCTGGCGCAAATCCGCTGACGCCGGCGCCGAGCGCGTCCACGGTGCCCGCAAACTCCATGCCCAGCACGAAGGGCAGGTCCGGCTTCAGCTGGTACTTGCCTTCGGTCATCAACAGATCCGGGAAGTTCAGGCTGGCCGCCTTGATACGGACCCGCACCTCTCCGGCGCCCGGCTCCGGCAAGGCCTGCTCTTCCAGCTCGACCCCGGCATAATCCGGCATCAGCTCCCGGCAAACGAGGGCCTTCATGCTGAGACCCGGGCGGCCTTTGCGAAGATGTCGTGCACCATTTCCGCCATCTCGCGGCAGGCCGCCCGCGCGCCGGGCGAGATGAACGTGAACGCCGTGAAGGCATGCGCGAGGCTATCATAACGCTTGTGCACCACTGGCACGCCGGCCGCATTGAGGCGCGCGGCATACTCATCGCCTTCATCCGACAGCGGATCATGCCCTGCCGTGATCACCACTGCCGGCGGCAGGCCCGACAGGTCCGCCTCCTGTCCGGGCGAGACGCGCAGATCCCGGTGGTCGATGCCTTCGGGCAGGTATTGTTTCATGAACCAGTCCATTGTGTCCTGGCTCAGTGAGAAGGTTTGCGCAAAGGCAGTTTTGGAGGGGTAGTGTTTCGAGATGTCGATGGCAGGATAAATCAGCATTTGCAGCGCCGGCATCGGCCCGCCTTCGCGTTTCATCTGCTGGCTGATAATCGCCGAGAAGTTCCCGCCCATGGAATCACCGCCCACCGCAGCCTTGCCGGCCGGCGCGCCAAACCGATGCGCATTGGCAAGGCCCCACCTGTATGCCGCGAGGCAGTCATTCAGCCCCGCCGGGAAAACGTGCTGCGGCGCCAGACGGTAGTCGACCGACAGGACCGGCGCCTGCGCGCCCTGCGCCAGAATCGCGCACCAGGCATGGCAGGTATCGAGATCGCCGATCACGCCGCCGCCCATGTGGAAATACACGATCAGCGGATGGCGCGGGTCCTGCGAGGCGGGCCGGTAAAGCCGAGCCGGAATGGCATTACCGTCCGGACCCGGAATAGTCTCGCTGGATGATCCTGCCCCCTCGCCCGTCACATCGGCGAGTAACGCGAGCTGCGCCTTGACGCCTGCCTGCACGGCCTCTGCCGGAAGCGAGGACATGGGCGGCGCCGACCGCCCGTTCCAGGCGATCAACTGCAGCTGCGGCTCCAGCGTACGGCCATTGATGGTGACCGGCGCGCCGCCCGCCAGTTTGACAATCAGGTTGCCGGGCAGGCTGGCAAACGTCTTGGCGAGGATGCGCTGCAGGCTCATGGCGGCAAGTTCCTTGTGTCCAGGTACTGGAGATGATGGTCCGCTTTGCCGGGCACGCCAAGAGGTGTCGCCGGGTGAGAGAGTGGCGCGCGCGAAACTAGCGCCCCATCATCGCGCGCCCGCCGGCCAGCACCAGGCCGGAGGCAAAGCGCGTTGCGCCCTCAACATCCACGGGCCGGCGTTGCAGCATATAGTCGCCCATCTCGCGGGCGATGCCGATGGCGGCCGCTGTGAGATATTCGAGGTCGAGCCCGGCGGCGGTCTCGCCGGAGAGCGTCTGCTCGAGGTCCGCCCGGATCTCCTCGGCCACCGCCAGCATTTCCGGCGTATCGACGCGCACGCCCATCAGCGCGAGGTGGGGCGCGCCGGCCTTGATGGCTTCCTCGTTCTCCCGGGCGATGAAGCTGAAATAGGCGCGGAAGGCATGCTCGATATAGTCCTCCAGGGAATTGGTGCGGGCCCGGACCTCCGAAAGGTGCGCCCGGAACCGGTGGGTCGAATCCTCGGCGATGGCCTGAAACACTTCCTCTTTCGACTTGAAGTAATTGTAGAAGGTGCCGGAGGCGAGTTCGGTCTCGCGGATGATGTCGCGCACCGTGGTCGCTTCATAGCCGACCAGCGCGAACACCCGCCGCGCCGCAGTCAGGATCGCCCGGCGATTGGCCGCCTTGGTATTCGCCCGTTTGCCGCTCGTTGGCGCATCCGCCTCGATGTCTGCCATTATGTATTGCCCTGAACTCCCGCCGTTTTTTACACTGCACGAGGCGTCACGAGGCGTCAACTTTGTTGTCTCAGGGAATGTCTTCAGGCTTGCGCCCGGGCTTGCCCTTGTAGGGCGGGAACGACCAGCCGAACCGCATCGCCCCGCCCCGGATCGCAAGCGCCAGCAGCGCCGCCGGCACCGCCGCCCACATCAGTGGCAGTCCCGCCGCGGCCAGCCCCGTATAGGCCCCCGCCCCCACCAGTGCAGCCGTGATGTAGATTTCCCGCTGCAGCAGGATGCTCGGCTCTCCGGCCATCTGGTCGCGCAGGATGCCGCCAAAGCTCGCCGTGATCACGCCCATCACCACCGCGATGACCGGCGACCCGGTCACGGTATACGCCTTCCAGGCACCGAACACACAATATGCCGCGAGGCCGATGGCATCGAGCCAGAGCAGCAGCTTATATCGCGACTCGAACAGGTGCGCCGTGAAATAGACCAGCACCGCCGTGACGACGCAGATCAGCAGATAGTCTGGATTGACGACCCAGAACACCGGCACATCGAGGATCAGGTCGCGCACCGTGCCGCCGCCAATGCCGGTGATCGCCGCGAAAAACAGGAAGCCGATGATGTCCACCTGTTTGCGCGACGCGGCCAGCGCGCCCGTTGCGGCGAACACCGCAATGCCCGCATAGTCGAGGATCAGGATAGGGTTCACGGGCAGCACACGTTACGCATCATCACCCACGACGCTTGGTGAAGCTTCCATCCTGGCATCTCTCTTGCGGTGTCTCTGTACGGCCTGGAACATGCCGAAGACGACGCGGATGAAGATCAGCAGGAGGACGCCGGCGAGGGGTTCGTTTAGAGAAAAGGCCACGCCTGCGCCGAGTAGGATGGCGATGTGAAGCGTCACGATCCGTCCGTAGGGCGAGAACATTTCCTGCTGCGGATTGCTGGCCTTGTATTCGCCGCGCCAGAGGAAATCAAATGCGTAGTAGAGTGCGCTGACAACGATGATCGCAGCCACAAACCAGAGCATTTCAGGCGCGGTGCCCAGCGCCCAGTGTACAAGCGAGACGGGCTCAAGCGCGCCGCCGTCCTCTCCCGCGGCAAATGCGCGGATGAATATTCCGTGCACGAAGCAGAACATGCCGTAGTGGAAGAAGAAGAATGGCACCATGAACAGGGCCATCGCGAGGCTGAAAAAGGAGTCGAGCGCGGTGCCGATCATCCGGAGGATCGTGAACGCACCGATGACGAGGTTTTCGAGCCAGTAGAGTGCGACCAGCGGGGTCGCGCCCCAGCCGAAGGCAAACACCGCGATGACGGGCACCAAGTCAACGGCCAGGCTGACCAAAGAGAGCGGATCACGGTAGGCGCGCGCGACCTCTGACGGGTCAAGGAAGCGGGCTTTCATTCGGCGAGCTTGCCGGTGATCTCCGGGATCTTCGCGGTAACCGGTACGTATACGACATTGCGGCCCGGTGACCATTCGCCCTTTGCAAGGTATTCGGACGTCATGGACATTTGTCCGCCTGCGGTCAATCGGCCGGTCGAGCGCACCCGGGTGATCGTATCATGTCCGGTCACCGCCTCTTCGGCGGTCCAGCTGCCATCTTCGCCCAGCACGAAACTGCCGGTCGTGTGGAAGCCGGCGCTGGTTACGTAGACATAGTCGAGCGCACCGGTCTGGCCGTTTTCGTAGACATAGGTGACGCCGCCATAGGAGCCGTCCGCGAGCGCATGCCGGTTGACGAGCACGCGCCCGCCAAGGTCCCAGTTCCATTTCGAAATGTCGGCCGGCCCCCCTTCGCCGTCGCCGGCGGGCGCGCTGCGCCAGGTCTTTCCGACGAGGCCGGAGAGGGCGCCGAACGTATCAGCCTGCTGGGCAGTGGCAGGCGCGTAGCCCGGGCCGCGGTCCGGAAAGCAGGCGCAGGCCGTGAGCGTGAGACCAGCGGCGCCAGCGAGGACAAATCGGCTTGCGGCGGCGTTGAAGGAACGGCGGTGCATCGTCTTTTTATCCTCCCCGGCCCTCAATAGCCCACATAATCATAGGCTGGGAAGGCGAAAGGGTCATTCGGCGTCAGGCCCCTGGAAGCGCTGGGCGTATCATAGTTACCGGTCAGCACTTCGTAGTGAAGGTGGGGGCCTTCGGCATTGCCTGTGGCGCCCATCTGACCCAGCGGCTGGCCGAAGCCGATGGACGCGCCGAGCTGCACACCGGGGTCGAAGCTGTCGAGGTGGGCGTAGCGGGTATAGACGCCGTGCCCGTGATCGAGCAGGACCTGGAGCCCGTAGCCGGACGAATTGCGTGCCTCGATCACCCGGCCGGGCGCCGCGGCATAGATGGTGCCGGGCGGCTGGCTGGTGAGATCAATCCCCATGTGCGGGCGCCCGGCCCGCAGGCCGAAGCCGGAGGCAAGGCAGACATCATTGACGGGCGCGGTGACCAGCACCACCTGCCCCACCAGGATCACCGGCTTGTAGTCAAGGATCCAGCGCTCACTGTCCATAGGCGGACTGTTGGAGACGGTCATGCCGGGACAGATCCGCAGGAAAGCGTTCGGCTGAAACGGCCCCTGAGGCGGATTACGGACATCTCCCGGAGGGCCATAATCCACCGGAGGACCGTAGATGATGATCGGCGCCGGCTGCGTGGTGCACGCGGCCAGCAGCATCAATGCAGACCAAAGCCCCCAAAGGCGAAAGTTCACGCGCTGACCTTAGCCCGTTTTGAACCGCGTTCGATTTCCTTCATCAGGTCCTTGCAGTAGCCGAAAAAGTCGACCTGCATGCGGTGGCGGGGGCTATCATAGAAGTGGCCGAGATGCGCCTCCTCGTCGGCCTTGGTGACCCGGTCCATTTCGTCCGCAGGCGGAAAGGCATAGGCGCCCGTGAGCGCGGCCGCGACGAGCTTCGACTGCTGCTCGGCAAAATTCACCAGCGTCGGCAGGGGCTGAGCGAGGCCGAGGAAGAACAGGCTTTCGCGGCCGGGCTTCACCATCCGCTTGAAAAGCGGAAAGACGTTGTCCTTCGGGGTCAGCTCGTCCTGCTTGAAAAACGGGAAGCTGGTATTGTAGCCGGTGGCCCAGACGATGGCATCGACCTTTTCGCGCGTACCGTCGGTGAAAACCACGTGGTCCCCATCCAGGCGCTCAATACCGGGCTTCGGCGTGATATCGCCGCAGCCGACGCGCGTGAGGAATTCTCCGGACACGGACGGGTGGCCGTCGAGTGGCTCATGGTCCGGCTTCGGCAGGCCGTAGTCCTCCATGTTGCCGATGGTCTTGCGGATCTTCGCCTTGGCGAGCGAGCGGCCAAGCTTGGGGGGCATCCAGGCCGGCAGCACGGCCTTGTCGGCCGGCTTGCCGTCCATGTATTTCGGCAGCACCCAGACCCCGCGGCGCATCGAGATAAACAGCTTTTCCGCGACCGGGCGCTGGGAGAGCTCGGACGAGATATCCATCGCCGAGTTGCCAGCGCCGACAATCATCACGCGCTTACCGCGGAAGTCATAAGGCGCGAACGGATCACGGTAATGGTGCGAGTGGACCTGATAGCCGTTGAACGTGCCCGGATATTTCGGCATCCGTGCATCCCAGTGGTGGCCGTTCGCGACGACCACGGCGTCATATTCGCGCACCTCGCCGGTCGACAAACTAACGCGGAAGCGCCCGCCCGGAAGGTCGGCCACATCGTCCACCGATGTGTTGAACGTAATCGTCGGGCGCAGGCCGAAATGGTCCACATAGTCGTTGAAGTATTGCAGGAGCTGGGCGTGGTGCGGGAAGTCCGGCCAGCCCGCCGGTACGGGATAATCCTCGAAGGCGAGGCGCCACTTGGACGTGTCGATATGCAGCGACTGGTAGCAGGACGAGACCCCGTTCGGGTTGTTGTAATACCAGTTTCCGCCGACATTATCGGATTTCTCGAAACAATCGTAGGGCAGCCCGAGATCCTTCAGGCGTTTTGCCATCGTGAACCCGGAACATCCTGCCCCGATGATGCAGGTTTTCGGCTTTGCCGCTGCGTCAAAGGCCATACCCGTCTCTCCTTAACTTACGCGAACCCGTTTCCTTGAGTCCCACGCGATGTTATCCGGCTTCCATAGGGCGTCAAATCGGAAAGCGAGCCGGGCCGCATGAACGACAAGCCGAAACAGCAATATGACATCGCGGCCATTATGAACGAGAACATCAACGTGATGCGCGACGTGGTGCCCTGGGCCAACGAGACCCGGTTCCGGGTGACGAAGGTCGAAAAGGGGCATGTGTTCGGAGTCCAGCCCTGGGAGGCGCACCTGGTGGGCGACCTCGAAACCGGCGTCATCCATGGCGGGGTGATCACGACCTTCCTCGACAACCTGTGCGGCATGGCCTGCACCTCGGCGATGACCGAGATGCGGTTCGTTGCGACCATCGACCTGCGGATCGATTACATGCGCCCGGCCGAGAAAGGCCGCGACATCATCGGCGAGGCGGAATGCTACCACCTGACGCGGACGGTATGTTTCACGCGGGCATGGGCCTATCATGAAACGCGCGACAAGCTGATCGCCACGGCGGCGGGGACCTTTGCCATCAACAAGGCGCGCCTCGGCGGCGGGAGCCGGAAATGAACCCGCAGCTGACCAATCCGAGGGCGGACGAAATCGACGCGATCCTGAAGCGCCTTCCGTTCGCGCAGACACTCGGCATGCGCTGCGAGGTACTCGGCGACGAGATGACGGCGATCCTGCCCTTCCAGGAGAAGCTGATCGGCAATGTGGCGATCCGGGCGCTGCATGGCGGAGCGATCGCCTCCTTCCTTGAACTGACGGCAATGCTGCAGGTGTTCCTGATCTCCGACATGCCGCGTCCGCCGAAGCCGATCAACCTGACAATCGATTACCTGCGCCAGGGACATGCAAAGGATCTCTATGCGCGTGCCTACGTGCTGAAGATGGGGCGGCGGATGGCCTCTGTACGGGCGGAAGCCTGGCAGGAGAACCGCGCCGAGCCGGTGACGGCGCTGATGGCGCACTTCCTTGTGGCGGCGGAGTAGGGCGAGCTCAGTTCTCACGCCTCAAGACGCTCATCCCCCCCTTCTCCCTAAGGCAGAAAGGGCTCATCCCTGCACTGACGGCCGGAGCGGCAGATTCGTCCGGATAGGGATAGAGCGGAGCCAAACGCGGCGGATGCTGCCGGGCGTCCGGAAGCAGAAGTGGTTTGGCATTGGGCGTCTCGCGTCCGCCGCGCCCGCCCGAGGCTTCGGGCAGTGCTCGGGATGACTTCGGCGCCGCCAGGCCTTAACAGCCTGCCCGCGCGGACCCCGGCAAACGAGATGGTCAGACGGGATGTCTCCCGGCTTCCTGACCGGCTTACCTGGATCGGCGTGCCTGGGGATCGAGCGGGCCGTTACCTCCACTCGTTCCCGCATCCGGCATGGACTGCCGGGCAAACCGAAAGTTACCGGCGCGGCTCCTGCCATGCGGACCGGGACAGATTAAACCGGCGGCAAATGCTGGCGAACCGGGGAGCTGCGGAATTCTTTGGGCCAGGCGACGGCGCCGACGGAGCGGTGACCAGGCTGCAAACCTCAAGTGTTTGTTCTGCTCGGCTTTCCGGATCGCGGTCTTCGCCTGCGGTCAAACCCGGATGACGACAAACAAGTGTCGGGACCGGGGGTAATGGAGGCGGAAACGTAGGCGCCAGTCAAAATCTGCACCACTATTGTACCTCCGGAAAGGCGCGCGCAATGCGCTGGTTCCATTCATAAAGGGCGGGCCAGTTCTCGCCCTCGTTGGGCATCAGGCCAAGGCGGACGATCACGAGGTCGCGGCTGGGCACGACCCAGATCGTCTGGCCCTCGTGGCCACCCGCGTGAAAGGCGTCGCGCGGATCGGAATCGGCGTTCTGCCGATGCGTGAGCGGTCCTTTGGGCGGGATGATCCACCAGCCGGCACCATAGACGTTGGTGTTGGCCGCAGGACCCGGAGCGCGGGCGAAATCGACCCAGCCCTCAGGAAGGATCCGCTGGCCGTCCCAGACACCATCGCGCAGGTAGAGATAGCCCAATTTCGCAAAATCCCGCGCGCTGGCCCAGATGAGCGAGCCGCCAAGATAGGTTCCTTTCGGATCGAACTCGGCGACCGTGTCCATGCCGATCCGGTCAAACAGGATCCGGTCAAAGGCGGCCTTGGAGTCTTCCGCGTTCCCCTCCGTGCCGAGCGTGACCTGCAAGGCATGCCCGATATTGTGAAAGGTAGGTGTGGAATAGGTCCAGAACGTGCCCGGCGCATGCACAAGGGGGAAGGCGCGGATCGCGTAGCTGAGCGCATCGAACCGTCCATCGCCGTACATCAGTTGGACCACATCGCTTTTAACCGGGTTCGGATCGCCATCGAGTTCGTGGTAATCCATGCCGTCGACTGCGTGGAGCCACTGGCGCCAGGTGATGGCGGCCGCCTTGCTGCCCGCGGGATAGAGTGTGGGCATGGGGGAATCGAGTTCGATGTCCGCGCCGGCTTGCTTGGCCGCACCCACGAGCGACTGCGTGACGGATTTGGCCATGCTCCAGGAAATCTGCCGGGTCTGCGGCGCGAAGTTCTTGCCGTAGGCTTCGGCCACGAGTCGGCCGCGCCAGATAATGACTAGCCCGCGCGTTTCGCCCATCACGTCTTTGACTGACTTGCCCATGGCTTCGGCGACCAGGGCGTCAACAGCCGCCTTGGAGTCCGGCGGCAACTCGCCCGTCTGCCAGCCGCCGGTTGGATAAGCGAGGCCTTCGGGCTGCCCCGGCAGCGGGGTGAGCGACTGCGCGCCCGCACCGAACGCCAGCAGGGCCGCGGCGACGAGTCCTCCAAAAATCTTGGCCTTCATGCTGGCGCCCTCCCCGGTTATGGTTATGCTTGATCAAAGCTGTTGTGGACCGGGACATGAAGCTCGTCAAAGCCTTCGCCATCGTGCTCGTGGTTCTCGGCATCGCCGGAGGGCTCGCCTGGCAGTTCTTCCTGAAGGACCAGGTTGCCTATGCGCAGATCGCGACGGCGTACGGCGCCAAGATGGTCTGCTCCTGCCGTCATGTGGCGGAGCGACCTATGGAGAGCTGCCTGACCGACTTCACGGTGGACATCAGCCAGATTACCTTTGATGAAACCGCAGATACCGTTCGCGCCAGCGTACTCGGCGGCCTTGTCTCGTCTGAAGCCCGGAAAACCGGTCCTGAAACCGGCTGCACATTGGTGGAAAAATGAAACGCCCTCTGGTTGCCCTGTCGCTGATCGCCGCGTCAGCGATGCTGGCCCCCGCCGCTTATGCGGACGAAGGGCTGAAATGGATGACCGGGTGCTGGCGCACGGCAGACCAGAGCTACAAGGAAGTCTGGTCGAAACCGGAATCGGGATTCCTCTTTGGCTATTCGCTGACCTATGACGAGACGGGCGCACTGAGCTTCTTTGAGCAGGCGCGGATCGATGGCGGGGCGCCGGCTGTGTTCAACGCCTATCCGGGCGGCTTCGGGCCGTCGGAGTTCACCGAGGAAAGCCGCGCCAGGAACACGGTGACGTTTGCCAACTCCGCGCATGATTATCCCCAGCGCATCGTCTATACGCGCAAGGGCAGCCGGATGAGCGCGACGATCTCGCTGGCCAATGGCGCGCGGGCGCAGACCTGGGACTTCAGGAAGTGCTAGGCTGAAAGGCCGTGCCTATTGCGCACTCGCGGGCTGTTCTTCCTCGATGACTTCCTCGATGACCGGCTCGCCGCCGAAGCGGGGGGCCCAGGCCTCTGTGAGGATGGGTTTCAGCTCGATCGCGGGAAGGGTCACTTCATAGGCGCCCTCGGCATAGGAGCCGATGTCGTAGGGCGAAAACACCAGGGTAATGCCGCCGATCTTTCCAGGCTCGGATGAGGGCGCGAAGACAAAGCGACCCTTGTAAACATCCGGAGCGTCCGTGGTCGGAGCAAGCAGCTCTTCCAGGCTCGCCTCGATGGCGGCGGGCTCGTCAGCATAGCCGCGCTGCTGCTTTTCCATGGCGAGGGCCTTGATCGCGAGCTCGCCGAAAGCGGCGGGATCGGCGATGAAGGTGGAGAGCGGCAGGCTTTCGGTCTCGCCCTTGCGGTAGATGCCGCCGCCGAGGAAATAGTTCGGGTGGGCGCCGCCGGTATAGACGGCAACCGTGTCGCTGACCGAGATCACGTCGTCAAAGACGCCGGTGGCCTTGTGGGCGATTTCCAGCGTGTAGCCCATGAACCAGGAGTCCTCGCCGGAGGTGGCGGCATCCTCGTCTGCCATCTTGCGGCCCTCGTCGGCGGAGACGGCAAGCTCGTCCAGCTGGGTTTTCCCGAACGACCAGAGCCGGTAGGCGAGCGCCGGATCGAACGCGAGAATGGCGGGATCGATGTCGAGCTGGACCGCGTAGTTCTCGCTTTCGAGGTTATAGGCGGTCTGGAAGCCTTCTGGCGCGGCGCGCGGCGCGGCTTCGGCGCTGGCGATTTCGGCTACGGCGTTGCCATCGGCGACGGGTTCGGCCGCCTCCGGTGTGCAAGCGGAAAGCATCAGCGCGGCGAGGGAGACCTTGGAGAGAAGGCGGATCATGGAGCGGGGACTTTCTAGAGGCTGAGGAGTTCGGCGTCGCCGCCCTGCGCAGTAATGTTGACACTTACCACCCGTTCGGTGGCGAAACGATGGAGATAGTGCGGGCCGCCGGCTTTCGGGCCCGTGCCGGAGAGGCCTTCTCCGCCGAAGGGCTGGACGCCGACCACGGCGCCGATCATCGACCGGTTCACGTAGGTATTGCCGGCGGGCATGGCGGCTTTCACGGCCGCGTGGAAGCTTTCGAGGCGCGAGTGGATGCCGAGTGTCAGGCCATAGCCTTTGGCGTGCAGGGCGGCGCAGGTCGCGGCGATATTGTCCGGATCATAGCGCAGGATGTGGAGGACAGGCCCGAAGGTTTCCTCCGTGATCTGGTCAAGCGAGGAAAGCTCGACGAGGGCCGGGCCGAAGCCTGTGCCCTTCTGAGCGAGAGGACCCGGATCGATCTGGTGGAGGAGCTTCGCCTCCCTTTTCATGCGGGCGAGGTGTTTCTCGAGCAGGCTGCGCGCGTCGCCGTCAATGACCGGGCCGGTATCGGTGTCCGGCAGCGCGGGGTCGCCCATCTTGAGTTCGTTCATCGCGCCGATCAGGCCTTCGATCAGGCTGTCAGCCGTGGCGTTCGGCAGGAAAGCGAGGCGCAGGGCGGAGCAGCGCTGGCCGGCGGAGCCAAAAGCAGAGGTGATCATGTCGTCGATGACCTGTTCGCGCAGGGCGGTGGTGTCGACGAAGAGGCCGTTGAGGCCGCCGGTCTCCGCGATCAGCGGGATGATCGGGCCTTCCCGGCCCGCGAGCGTGCGGTTGATCAGGCGTGCGGTGGAGGTGCCACCGGTGAAGCAGACGCCGGAGACGCGCAGGTCTGCGGTGAGTTTGGCGCCGACGGTTTCACCGCGGCCAGGGAGAAGATGCAGCGCGTCGGCGGGCAGGCCCGCCTTGTGGAAGAGGCGGACGGCTTCGAAAGCGATGAGGGGTGTCTGCTCGGCCGGCTTGGCGGCGACCGTGTTGCCGGCGGCGAGGGCGGCGGCGATCTGGCCGGTGAAGATGGCGAGGGGGAAGTTCCAGGGCGAGATGCAGCAGAAGACGCCGCGCCCGTGGAGGGAGAGGTGGTTGGTCTCGCCCGTCGGGCCTGGCAGGCGGACGGGCGCAGCAAACTCCTGCGCGGCCTGATGAGCGTAGTAGCGGCAGAAATCGACAGCTTCGCGGACTTCGGCAATGCCGTCCGGGAGTATCTTGCCGGCTTCGCGGGCCATGAGGGCAATCAGGCGGGGCGCCTGCGCCTCGATCGCATCGGCCATGGCGTGGAGATGCTCGGCGCGCCTGGCGCCGCCGAGGCGGTCCCAGGCAGGCTGATAGGCGGCGGCCGCGTCAAGCGCTTTGCTGATCGCCGCATCATCGGCTTCGAGCGCAGCGCCGAGGGCGCGGGAATAGTCGGCGGGGGCGCGGATCATTTCGCCGCCGCCGGTTATGGCAACGCCGCAGACGACCGGGCCCGCGGCGATACCGGGGCCGTCATCGAGCGCCTTCAGGGCTGAAGCAAAGCCGCTGCGCACGCCAATCTGGCTCAGATCATGGCCGAGGGAGTTCCTCCGTGCACTGCCATAGAGGCGCGGCGGGGTCGGGATGCGCGGATGGCGGCGCGGGCCGATCTCGACCTTCGCGATGGGGTCGGTGACGACCTGCTCGGGCGGCACGCTGTCATCGAGGAAGGAGTGGACGAAGCTGGTATTGGCGCCGTTCTCGAGCAGGCGGCGCACGAGGTATGGCAAGAGGTCCTCGTGGGCGCCGACGGGAGCGTAGACGCGGACGCGCGTGCCGGCGTCAGCCGCTTCGTAGAGTGGCTCGCCCATGCCGTGCAGGCGCTGGAATTCGAAGCCGGAGACACCGGCGGCGCCGGCGAGCAGGTCGACTGCGGCAAGCGTGTGGGCATTGTGGGTGGCGAAGCAGGGATAGATGGCGGGCGAGGCGGCGAGCATGGCCTTCGCGCACGCGAGATAGTGAACGTCGGTGCCCTGTTTGGTCGTGAAGACCGGGAAGTTCGGATAGCCTTCGACCTGGGCGTTCTTGATTTCCGAATCCCAGTAGGCGCCCTTGACGAGGCGGACCATGAAGCGGCGGCCGGTGACATTGGCCAGCGTGCCGAGGCGTTCGATGACGGCGAGGGCGCGCTTCTGGTAGGCCTGGACGGCGAGACCGAGGCCGGCCCAGCCTTCCAGCGACGGCTCGCGGGCAAGTTTCTCGAAGATCTTGAGGCTGATAACCAGGCGGTGGGCTTCCTCGGCGTCGAGGCAGAGGCCGATATTGGCTTTCGCAGCCTGCTGGCAGAGCGTGAGCACCTTCGGATACATCTCGGCCATCACGCGCGCTTCCTTCACGGCGAGATAGCGCGGGTGGAGGGCGGAGAGCTTGACCGAGACGCCATTGGCGGATTCCGGCGGCAGCTTTGCGTCCTTGTCGGCGGCGACGGCGCTGATGGCGTCCTCGTAAGCCTTGAAGTAGCGGGCGGCGTCGGCGCTCGTGCGGGCGCCCTCCCCCAGCATATCGAAGGAGAAGTGGGCGGCCTCGCCGGACTTCACCATGCGGCGGCCACGCTTCAGGGCTTCCTCGACCGTCCGCCCAAGGACGAACTGTTCGCCCATGATGCGCATCGCCTGCAT
This sequence comes from Hyphomonas sp., assembly GCA_016124495.1. Lineage (GTDB taxonomy): Bacteria > Pseudomonadota > Alphaproteobacteria > Caulobacterales > Hyphomonadaceae > Hyphomonas. The sequence continues at coordinate 227,799 of WGNP01000003.1, forward strand.
CATCGCGGCGCGGATCACGGGCTCGCCGCTCTGGCGGATGAGGCCGCCGACGAAAGAGGCCGGGCCTTTCTTCGCAGTTTCAGGCGCGCCGATGACGCGGCCGGTCAGCATCAGGCCCCAGGTGGAAGCGTTGACGAGCCAGGAGTCCGACTGGCCCTGGTGGGCGCCCCAGTTGCCGGAGCGGATCTTCTCGGCGATCAGGTCGTCGCGAGTGGCGGCGTCCGGCACGCGCAGCAGCGCTTCGGCGAGGCACATCAGGGCGAGGCCTTCGGAATTGGTCAGGCCGAACTCCTCGAGGAAGCTTTCCATCATCCCTTTGCGGCGGCCCCGCCCGCGCGCGATCTGCACGAGCTCGCGGCCCCGGCGGACGGCGCCTTCGCGGATAGGCCCGGACAGCACGCCCTGCTTGATCAGGCCTTCGAGGAGGGCTTCCTCATCGGCGAATTTCAGGGCATCGAGCGCGTCCCAGTCGACCGGGAGCGAGGCGAGGGAGTCGGGCATGATAACGGGCGAACTCACTGAAAAAGAGGCAAAGTTTTGCGCCTGCGGCGCAGGCATGGAGCCTGAATACCTGTGTCCGGAGCTGGCTGCGAGCGGAATTTGACGGCAGTGGGCCTCTTTACGCACCGGCGCAACCTCGCCACATTGCGCCGCGAACGGCCCGCGGGGGGGCCCGAAGAAACGCCCAGTGGGAGATGCCATGCGCATCATGCTCGTGACTGACGCCTGGGATCCCCAGGTCAACGGCGTCGTGCGCACGATGAAGCGCATCATCGCCGAGACCGAGGCGATGGGGCATGTCTGGGAAATCGTTCATCCTGGCGCTGGCTTCATGACGATGCCGCTGCCGACCTATCCCGAGATCAAGATGGGCCTGTGGGGCCGGCCGCGGATCAGCAACATCTTCCATGAATTCGAGCCGGACGCGGTGCATATCGCCACCGAAGGCACGCTGGGGATGGCCGCGCGGGCGGTGTGCCTGACCGAGAAGCACCCATTCTCAACCGCCTATCACACGCGGTTTCCAGAATATATCTCAGCGCGCCTGCCGGTGCCGGTGAGCTGGGGTTATTCCTTCGTGCGCTGGTTCCACAAGTATTCCGGCAAAGTGATGGTGGCGACGCCGTCGCTGATGAAGGAGCTGGAGGATCAAGGCTTCTCGAACCTCGTGGCCTGGAGCCGGGGCGTGGACACCGAGACCTTCACGCCGCTGAAGCGTGTGGAGGCCGGCCAGCCGGGTGACCCGTTTGCCGGAATGGAGCGGCCGATTTTCCTGAATGTCGGACGCGTGGCAGTCGAGAAGAATATCGAGGCGTTCGCCGATCTGACGCTGCCGGGCACAAAGGTGATCATCGGCGAAGGCCCGCAGCTGGAAGAGCTGAAGCGGAAGTATAAAGACGTCGTGTTCCTCGGCGCGAAGTTCGGCGACGAACTTGCGGCCTGCTATGCGAGCGCGGACGTGTTCGTGTTCCCGAGCCTGACGGACACGTTCGGGCTGGTGGTGCTGGAAGCGATGGCGGCCGGCACGCCGGTGGCGGCGTTTGATGCGACAGGGCCGCGCGACGTGATCCCCGGCTCCGGCGCGGGCACAATCACCCCGCTGGACGGGGACCTGGCGAAGGGCGCAACCGACTGTCTTGCGCTAAGCCGCGAGACGGCACGCGCGCATGCCGAGACCTATAGCTGGCGATCCTGCGCCGAAGTGTTCCTGGAGAACCTGCAGCCACTGCCCCCGCCGCTGCGCCGGCGTTTCTGGCACAAAATCCGTATACGGAGACACAAGCCAGCGGTGGAGAAGGCGCAGGGGTAGGCTTTCCGGACGTGAATCCTTTTTACGCAATCGCCGCACCTTCCTTCAAGTCCTTCACCCTGCCCCTCGTTCGGGCAGCCTCAGTGCGATTGTTGATGCGAACAAGCCCGCAATCGGGAGAGGGGCGAGTTCAGGTTTTTTGCGTTACGGCGTGGCGGTGGCGGCCGCTTTCAGCGTCGCAGCGGCCTCCTGGGCTTTACCGAGTTCGGCTTCGTGCAGGGGAATCAGGCCTTTCTCGATCATATAGCCATCTTCGCCGGCGGCGCCGTCACTCACAGACTCGACGACGAATTCGGCGAGGCCCGGCACGAGTGGGATGTTCTGGTCCTTGACGTAGAAATACATAACGCGGGCAAGGCCGTACTGGCCGCTGGTGATGTTCTCGAAGGTCGGCTCGACGCCGCCCAGCAAACCGCCCTTCACACGGTCGCCATTCTGTTCGAGGAAAGAGAAGCCGAGCACGCCGATCGCATCGGGTGATTTGACGAGCGACTGCACGATGGCCGAATCATTCTCGCCGAAATCGACCCACTTGTCGTCCGTACGCACCGTATGTGAGCGGGTCTTGAAAGCTTCGGCGTCACTCTCCTTCAGGGCTGCCAGTTCCGGGATTTCCAGCGCTCCGAGTTCCATACCGAGTTCGACGAAGGCATCGCGTGTGCCGGATGTGGGCGGCGGGCCGAGGACGAGGATCGGCTTGGCGGGCAGCGACGGGTTTACTTCGTTCCACATCATGTATGGATTTGGTTTGAAACCGCCCTGGCCGTCCGGAATATCCTTGGCCAGAGCAAGGAAGAGTTCGCGCTTGGTAATGTCGAAGAGAGGGCCTTCCTTGGCGTTTGCGACGACAATGCCGTCATAGCCGAGCGGGATTTCGGTAATGCTGCTGACGCCGGCAGCGACGCAGAGGTTGCGCTCGGCGTCCTGAATGGGGCGGGATGCGTTGACGATCGATGGCTCGCCCGGGCCGACGCCGGCGCAGAACGCCTTAAAGCCGCCGCCCGTGCCGGTCGATTCGACGATCGGGGTGCCGAAAGAGGTGGTGGCACCAAAACGCTCGGCAATGGTGCGCGAGAAGGGCGCAACCGTGGAGGAGCCGACGATCTTGATCTTCTGTTCGGCAGAGACCGTTCCGGCGACAGGGGCGACCTCGGAGGCCGAATCGTCCTCCAGCTGCGACAGGTCGCTCTGCCCGCAGGCGGCAGCGGCCATCAGAATTGCAGCAGGGATGGCGGCTCTGAAAAAGCTATTGAACATGGTGTGTCTCCGCTCGGTTGTACCCAGTTACGACAGGATTAGCCTTTTCGGCATACGCGCGTCACGCGACAGTTCCAGCGAAAAAAAGTGACAGATTTGCGACAGGCGCCCGTATGCTAAAAAAACTTCTTGCGCATCCGGGGATTACCCCCTAAACGCACGTTCGAAATTGATGTGGCGGACATCTGGGCTAACCCGACAAAAAGGGGGGCCCCCTGTACTAACGCCCAAAGCTGGTTTGAAGCCCTTTGGAGGTTAGGTGTCATGCACACTTACGCTACCCCGTATAATATTGTCCGAAATCTGCAGCCGGAGCTGCCGACTTATTGCTTTCGTCCGGAGCGCGTGACCGCGGCGGCCCGCTGGTTCGTGGAGAAATTCCCGGCCCAGTCGTTTTACGCTGTCAAGGTGAACCCTGCCCTGCACGTGCTCGACGCCCTCTGGGAAGCTGGCATCCGCAGCTTTGACGCGGCTTCCGAAAAGGAAGTACAGCTGATCCGCGGCCGTTTCCCGGACGCGCGGATTGCCTTCCTGCACCCGGTGAAGCCGCGCCACGCGATCGAGCGCGCCTACTTCAACTATGGCGTCCGCATCTACGTGACCGACTCGGTTGCCGAGCTGAACAAGATCCTCGAAGCCACAAACTTTGCTCAGGACCTGACCATCCTCGTGCGTATTGCTGTCTCGAACGAAGGTTCGGCCCTGCCGCTGTCGGGCAAGTTCGGCGCGAGCACTGCTGAAGCGGCGGAAATCCTCCGCCTTGCCCGCCGTCATGCGGACGAGGTCGGCGTGTCTTTCCACGTCGGCAGCCAGGCAATGAAGCCCTCGGCCTGGGCGCAGGCGATGGCTGACGCGAGCCGTGTCATCATAGAGGCGGGCGTGACGGTGGACATCGTCGATGTCGGCGGCGGCTTCCCGGCGATCTACGCCGACAAGACCCCGCCGGAAATGGACGACTATGTCGCCATGGTGATGCGCTCGTTCGAGAACATGTTCGTTCTCGAGAACGCCGAGCTGTGGTGCGAGCCGGGCCGCGCGCTGGTCGCCGAGTCGGAAAGCCTGCTGGTGCGTGTCGACCTTGCCAAAGGCCGCGAGATCTACGTCAACGATGGCTCCTACGGCGCCCTTTATGACGCAGTGCACGAAGGCTGGAAGTTCCCGATGCGCGCGATTTCGGGCGACGGGCGCAAGCTCGGCCGCATGGTAGAATACACCGTGTACGGACCGACCTGCGATTCCGCCGACATGCTGCCGGGCAAGGTCTGGCTTCCGGCCGGGCTGACCGAAGGTGACTATGTTGAGATCGGCAATATCGGTGCTTATGGGCGTTCGATGTCGACCCAGTTCAACGGGTTCGGCGAGAGCGAAGTTGCGGAAGTCCAGGATTCGCCCTGGCCGTCGCTCTATGTCTCGGCCGTCGGCGCCGAAGTCATCTCGATCGGCTCGATGGCTACGAACTGAACGTCCGGAAATCCGTAACGTCTGAGGACGCGCGTCATGCCGTCCGTATCGTCTGGCGGGCGGGTGAGGGAAGCTGTTCCTCCTTGCCCGCCGGATGGAGTATTGCCCGGCAGGACACGGATAGTCTGGCGGGCAATCGCGGCGCCTGAATCTATGTAGGACACGGCACGCGGCGAAGTGGCGATCAACTGACCGCGCACCAGCGGGAAATGCGTGCAGGCGAGCACGACCGTGTCGATCTGGTCTCCGCCCTCTGCATTGAAGAGCGGTGCCTGGGCGGCGGCATAAGCGTCGGGCGGCACGTCCTCGCCGCGGGCGTGCGCCTCGGCCAGTTTCACGAGCTCCAGACTGCCGTGCAGGATGACGCGCTTGCCAGCGGCGAACTGCTCGATGAGCTGCGCGGTATAGGCGCGCCGGACCGTGCCGGGGGTGGCGAGGAGGCCGATGGTGCCGGTCTCGGTGAGCTTCGCGGCGGGCTTGATAGCGGGAACGGTGCCGACGACCGGGATGGAGAGGGCGGCGCGCACTTCCGCCAGGGCCAGCGTGCTTGCAGTGTTGCAAGCGATGACGAAGACATCCGGCCGGACCGCGTCCACGAGGGCTTTGGCTACAAGCGGCAGGCGCGCGCGCAGGGCGTCGTCCGACTTGTCCCCATACGGGAAAAAAGCATTGTCGGCGGCATAGTGGACCGCGAGGCGCGGGCCGAGAGCGCGGATTTCGCCGGCAACCGTGAGCCCGCCAACGCCCGAATCGAACACAAGGACGCGGCCCCGGGCGGGGGAAGGTTCGAAGGTGAAGGCTACCTGGTCGCTCATCTGCCAGCGAATCTAAGCGCATTCCGGCGCGGCGCAATCGGGGCGGCGCCTCAGCGTGCCGGGGGCGTGTGGCACGAAACTTGTTGTGCAGCGCACAATCGAGGCTTAGCGTGAAAGGGTCAATCCATGGGGAAACAGGACATGATGGACTTCTGGATGAATTCCTGGCGCACCTACACGGCGATGACCGCCGCGTCGCTCGACACGATGCTGACGATGCAGAAGAGCCTGATGAACCTGTCGTCCATCACGCTCAGCGATGGCTGGGACAGCCAGGATGAAAACTACATGCGCGAAGCCTTCCAGCGCGCGGCCGACGCCAATGTGCGACGCTGGTCGGACACGGCCGACATGCTGAAGGGTATGCCGAGCTGGGTGCAGAAGATGAATTCGGTGCCAGGCACGACGCTGGTGAACCTGTTCGACATGGCGCAGCGCGGCCGGGGCTAAAGCCATCTGTCTCTTGTGGACTTGGCGCCTGCCCTGATTTACCTCTGGGCATGACCCTTCCAATCGAGACTCTCAAAGCCCTTGAGCAGCGCCTGCTCTGGCTCAGCGCCTGGACGGTGCACAACGCCAATCACCTGCGCGAGAAGCGCGATGACGACGTCAAGGTGGGCGGGCACCAGGCCAGCTGCGCCTCAATGGTGTCGATCATGACGGCGCTCTACTTCCATGTGCTGCGGCCGGAAGACCGGGTGGCGGTGAAGCCGCATGCGGCGCCGGTATTCCACGCGATGCACTACCTGATGGGCAATCAGACACGCGAGAAGCTGGAGAACTTTCGCGGCTATGGCGGGGCGCAGTCCTATCCGTCTCGGACCAAGGACATCGACGACGTGGATTTCTCCACGGGATCGGTCGGTCTTGGTGTGGCGGAGACGGCGTTTGCCTCGATCATCCAGGACTACCTGATCGCCCGTCCGTGGACGCAGCTTGGCTCAGGCGCGCGCAAACCGGGGCGGATGGTGGCGCTGGTGGGCGACGCGGAGCTGGACGAGGGCAACGTTTACGAGTGCCTGCAGGAGGGCTGGAAGCACGGCCTGCGCAATACCTGGTGGATTATCGACTATAACCGCCAGAGCCTGGACGGCGTGGTGCATGAGGGCCTGTGGGCGCGGGTGGAGGCGATCTTCACGGCGTTCGGCTGGCGCGTCGAGGTGCTGCGCTTCGGCGCGCTGCAGCGCGCGGCGTTTGCCGAACCGGGCGGCGGGCGGCTGCGGGACTGGATCGAGGCCTGCCCGAACTCGCTCTATTCAGCGCTGACCTACAGGGGCGGCGCGGCCTGGCGCAGGCGCCTGCTGGACGATATCGGCGACCAGGGCGAAGTGACCGCGCTGATCGAGCGGCGCACGGATGCGGAGCTCAGCACCCTGATGAACAATCTCGGCGGCCAGTGCCTCGAGACCTTGTGCGAGGCGTTTGACCGCGCCCGCGACGAGACGCCGACCGTGTTCCTCGCCTACACGATCAAGGGCTGGGGCACGCCGCTGGCCGGGCACAAGGACAACCATGCCGGCCTGATGACCAGGGCGCAGATGGCCGAGTTCCAGACGCGGATGGGCATCGCCGAAGGTGAGGAATGGGAACCGCTGGCAGGTGTACAGAACCCGTCGGTGCTCAAGGAATTATTGCGGGAAGTTCCATTCTTTGCGGCCGGGCCGAGGCGCTATACCTCGCCGGCCGTGCCCTCTCCCGGGCCGGTATTTCTGGACGACGAGATGCTCTCGACGCAGGCGGGGTTCGGCAAGATCCTCGACGCGCATGCGCGGGAGGAGACCGAACTGTCGCGCCGTATCCTGACGACCTCGCCGGATGTGACGGTCTCGACGAACCTCGGGGCCTGGGTGAACCGGCGCGGGCTGTTTGCACGCGAGGCTGTCCCGGACACATTCCGGGACGAGAAGATCCCGTCGGCGCAGAAATGGAGCTTCTCCCCGGAAGGCCAGCATATCGAGCTCGGCATTGCCGAGATGAACCTCTTCCTGCTGCTGGGCGCGGCAGGGCTGTCGCACTCGCTGTTCGGCGCGGCGAGCCATCTGTCGCCGGGCCGTATCCTTTAAGGGGTCAGGCGGCGCGTTTCGGGACGTTCCATGCGGATTTGAGCTCATGCAGGGCATCGATCCAGTCGCCGCCATCGCGCAGGCGCTGGACGTAGAGTTCGAGGATCTGGCGGGCAGCCACGCTCGGCTCGATGCCGCAGCGCTCAGCGTGCTCGGCGAAAAAGTCCTTGTCTTCGGGATCGAGGCGGACGGTGAGGGCAACCCTGTTGGACATCCGTGACATGAAACGACTCCTGAAGCAGCTAGAAGATGCTATATATGATTTAGGTGTAATACGTCAACTTGTCCTGAATTTATGATGAATATTTGACAAATACAGGAGTTTCGCGCTTTGTCCGGCGATGCCGAATTGGTCGCGATCTTCCCCGTTTGAACCTGTTCCCGGGGATACGGGCCCGGTGCCCGTTTACCTGAAACGGGATTACCGGCTGCCGTTGCCGGTCGAGGTGCGCCGCGCCGTCGAATGGCTGGCGACAGGCTCGGAAAAGCAGGAGGTGCTGTTTGAGCTCGCCGACCCGGGCCGCGTGCGCGTGATCGAAGCCGGGGCCGCCCTGCCCCTGCTGCAGGCCGCGATGGCCGAGAGCGCGCGGACTGCGGAGGACCTCCGGCTGATCTACTCGCGCGGCAGCTTCATTCGGGACCGCCTCGACCTCAGTGACCCGGTAGTGCCGCATCTGGGTATCCTCCACGAGATCGGCCGGGAGGAGATGGTCGTGATGTTCGTGCGGGCTTATGCGGGGGATATCGAGATCTGGTCGAAAGGCTTCCACGACGAGCAGCTGGCCCTGGCCCAGGAACGCCAGCGGGACGTGATCGAGAGCCTGCGGCGGGGCGGATTTTAACGGTTCTTTAACTAGCCTTGCGGAAGCTTGGAGATGCTAGAAGCAGCTCCCGGCACCCACGCTGCGAGCCGCCACGAAGGAGGCCAGGATGAGCATGTTGAACCCCGTCTGCCCCGCCCGGGGTATATATGGACACATCGAACGCCTTGAGGCGCGCCGGCAACAACTGGGCCGGACCGCCGAAACGGTGGCCGCCAGCGGGTGGCTGAAGCGGGACGCCTTGCTGGCGCGGCTCGAGGCCATCGACCAGGCGCTGATCTGCGAAGGCGAGCAAGCGCGCGACGAACTGGCGGACGTGGCCCCCGCGACGGCCGAAGGTGCGGCCTGCCAGATGATTGCGGCGCTGCGGGACCTGCAGGCCGGCGAGCCGGAGATGCGGCTTCGGGCCGCCCGGCTGATCGCCCGATCGGCGGCCTTCGCAGGCGCCGTTCGCCCGGGGACCTGACACCGGCCTCGCCCAGCTTCAAACTCCGACTGCGGAGATCCTAAAGGAGGATGTCGTAGAGGTCGGTCCTCCGGTCACGGAAAAAGCCCCAGGCTGCGCGGGCTCGGTCGATGTGATCCAGATCAAAGGTCGCGATCAGAACGCCTTCTTCCGCGCGGCCGAATTCGGTGACCACTTCGCCTGTCTCGTCGGTGATGAAGCTCGTGCCATAGAAAACCTGGCCGCCCTCATCGCCGACACGGTTTGCGGCCACAACCGGAATGACGTTGGCGACCGCGTGGCCCTGCATGCCGCGGCGCCACCGGGCGGCGGTGTCGAGGCCGGCATCCTGCGGTTCGGCGCCGATGGCGGTGGGGTAGAGCAGTGCGTCGGCGCCCATCAGCGCCATCGCGCGGGCGGCTTCGGGGAACCACTGATCCCAGCAGATGCCGACGCCGATTCGCCCCTTTAGGGTGGACCAGGTGCGAAAGCCGGTATCGCCGGGGCGGAAGTAGAACTTTTCCTGATAGCCGGGGCCATCGGGAATGTGGCTCTTGCGGTAGACGCCGAGCGGGGCGCCGTCGGCATCGATCATCACGATAGAATTGAAATAAAGCGGGCCATCCTTCTCGTAGATCGAGACGGGGATGACGACGCCGAGTTCGGCCGCAAGCTCAGTGAACTGACGAACGGCGGGGTGGTCCGTCCATTCCATGGCGCGGGCAAAGTGCTCCTCTTCCTGCGTCTTGCAGAAATAGTGGCCGCAGAAGAGTTCCGGCGGCAGCACGACATCGGCGCCCTTCGCGGCAGCGTCGCGGATGAAGCCAGCCACACGTCCGATATTGTCCTGTATATCATCGGACGGCGTGAACTGGATCGCGGCGAGGGTCAGCGTGCGGGCCATGGGAAGCTCCTGTCAGGCGGGGATTTCGCGGGTCATGCAATGGAAACTGCCGCCGCCGGCGAGGATGCCCCGCGCGGAAAGGCCGATTATCTCGCGGCCGGGGAACAGCGCTTTCAGCTCAGCAAGGGCGACGGCGCTGTATCGGTCTTCGTAGATGGGTACGAGGACGGCGCCGTTGGTGATAGTGAAGTTCATATGGCTGGCGGGGACCGGCACGCCGTCGCCGAAATCTATCCGGCCGGGCGACGGTATGGATGACACCATCAGCCCGGCGCCAGTAAGTGTCCGCTCGATTTCGATCAGGACATCCGTGTTCGGATCATCCAGGCCGGCCGGGTGCTGGCAGAGGACATGGCCGGGGCCGATGAAACGGGCGATGTTGTCGACATGGCCATCGGTATGATCGTTGGCGAGACCGTCGCCGAGCCAGATGATCTCCTCGGCGCCGAGCGCGGCGCGCAGGTGGCCTTCGATCTGGTCCTGGTTGAGACCGGGATTGCGATTAGCGTTCAAAAGGCACTGTCGGGTCGTCAGCAGTCGGCCTTCGCCGTCGGCATCAATGCCGCCACCTTCAAGGACAAGATCATGTGCGTGGACGGGCAGCAGCTCGGCGGCGGCCAGGGCGGCGGCGGTGCCGGTGTCGCCGTCCATAAGGTATTTGCCGCCCCAGCCGTTGAAGCGGAACACCTGCGCGGCGCGCGTGGCCCCTGCCCCGGTAACGATCGGGCCGGTATCGCGCAGCCAGATGTCGCCGGTCGGCAGGCGCACGAGGTCCGCTGCGCCGCCGAGCGCGGCCTGCGCCGAGACCACCGCCTCGTCCGACCCGATGGCGACCTTGACCTTCACGTGGCGCGCGGCGGCATGGATGAAGGCCGCAATATCGGTGCGCGCGGCCGTAAGGTCGCCGCCCCACTCCTCGGCAAGCCGGGGCCAGCCGGCCCAGAGGGCGGCGTGCGGCGCCCATTCAGGCGCGAGGAAGGTTTTGAGGCCGGTCATGTTGCTGCGGGCCTTGCCATAGCTTCACCCAAAGGAAAAGGGCGGCCCCGACAGGCCGCCCTTCATATAGTGTCCCTATGCGGGAATACCGCTTAGAACTCGTAGCGGATGCCGATGCGGGCGCGCCAGGTCGACAGAGCGTTCGACCGGAAGGCAGATCCCAGCGGGTTGAAGCTGTTGTAGCGGTAGACGCACGAGCCTTCAGTAACACACGCCGTCCGGGCCAGGTCGTTGTTAAGCGCTGGCGCGCCCGCAACGCCGAGGCTTGCCACATCCGAGGCACGTACAAGGTCTGCGCGCACGATAGCCAGCTGGCCGTTGCTCGGAGCGGTGTACTGAGTGCCCCACTCGTTGTTGAGAAGGTTCGCAAAGTTCTCGATGTCGAGGACCAGCTTGAACTTGTTCTCGCCGACGAGGTTCTTGGCACCCCAGATGCCCGGCAGGTCCTGCTGCAGGCGCAGGTCCCAACGCTGGTTCCAGACCGACTCTTCCGAGTTTACTTCGTGGATCTGGCCCTGCTCAATTCCCCGGCCGCGAACGTAGTCGCCGAAGGCAGTCTGGTTGAAGCCGGCAGCATAAACGACGCGCGGGTCACCTGCGAGGTTCGGGATATAGAGCGGCGAGTTGTCGAACGGGTTCTCGCCGAGGCCGGCACGTCCGAACAGTGCGTTGTTATTGTCCACGTCGAAGGTGTAGGTGAACGGCAGGCCCGAGGAGAACTGACCGAACAGATCGATCCGGCTGGCGAGGTCGCCAAACAGGTTGCGCTCATAGGAAACGCCAAGCTTGAAGGCATCTTCAGTCTGGTAGAGCGACGTGCGGGCATCCGGGAAGTTTCGGTCTGCATCGACCTGGCCGCGCCATGCCGAGATACCGCGCGACGAGGAGCCTTCCGTAAGTGCCTGGACATCCTGGTAGCTATAGGAGGCAAACAGATCGAGACCATTCTCGAAGGCTTTCGCCAACGACAGGGTGTAGACCGTGCTGTCGCCGCCGTCGCCGTTCGTCAGGACAGTGCGGTTCGTCTGGCCCAGCGCCTGCAGGTCGGCATAGATCGGACGACCGTCCGGAGCAACACCCGGCGTGCGGGCCGGGATGGCGTTGATCTGGGCGTATTCCTGCCAGAGGAACGATTCCAATGACTGCGTGTACAGGACCTGGGCCGAGGCGACGTAGTCAGTGCCGAGGTTCAGGAAGCCGAAGTCGAGGTCGAACTCCTGGTCGAGACGGAGCGAAACTTTGCGGTCGCGCGGAATTTCGAAGTCAGGGTCGATGGCATCAATGGCGCGCGGAACGCCGGCAGCAACCGCTGCGATGGCGGCGGCCGGAACGACCGCCGGATTGACGTTGAGCACGTTGGTGAGCTGCGAAGTGGCAACCAGGGGGGCAACAGCGTTGAGGGTCCAGACGCCCGGATCGCCGCCGGCAAATACGCCGAAGCCGCCGGTGAGGGTCGTGCGGTCATAAGGCGTATAGCGGAAGCCGAAACGCGGCATGATCAGGTCAAGACCATCGGTCGAAGTCGTGTTCGGGATCCCGACCGAAGCGGCGAACGAAGGATCATTGACGGCGCTGTCATCCGAGGTCAGGCGCTCGTAGCGGATACCGGCGCTGAACTCGAGGTCAGGGTTCACCTGCACGCGGCCCTGGCCGAAGAGGGACGAGCGCTGATAGGCGTAAGCGGTCGTGTAATCTTCCGTATTGTTCGACGTGACGTTACGGTACTGGAATGTGTTGGCAGTGCCCGCAATAATGTTGGGAACCAGCGAGGTATTGCCCGCCGTGCCGGCACCGAAAGTGAACAGGCCACGCGAGAACTGCGAGAATGCGTTCGCAGCTTCGATGGTTTCGTACTCACCGCCGACCGTGAAAATGAAGTCACCGAGGGTGTAGTCAGCCGCGCCGAAGAACTGGAGGCGCTCGTCTGCATAGGTGTTGGTGTGACGGAACTGGTCGCAGCCGCCGACAATCAGGCGGTTGGTTGTCGACGTGACCGTACCGGCCAGCGGCGAGCCGGCGACGTTTGCAGCCGCAGCCGTGACGTTGAAGTTCAGTGCGCCGACGCCGGGGCCAGCATTACAAGCCTGCTCGCGCTCGTTCTCAGTGTAGTTCACGCGAAGGCGGGTCGAAAGGTTGTCGGTCCAGTCAGAGAAAAGCTGACCGCCATAGCTGTTGAGCGTGTTCGGCGACTGGTACCAGGCGGACTGGAACGTCAGGGCGCCAACGCCCTCCACCACGACCTCTTCGGTCTGCTGGAGGTTCAGCTGAAGGCGGTGGTCATTGTTGATGTTCCAGTCGACGCGGGCAAAGAGGCGCTCGGACTCTTCCGGCAGCGCCGCAGAAGACGGGCGGCCACCCATGTCGACGCCGAGTTCGTTCTGAACGAGGGTGTTCAGGGCCGTGAAGAAAGCCGGGGTCAGGCCATTGGCTGCGTCGGCTGCCTCAAAGTCGACCGAGCGGGCGTCTTCGAACTTCGAATAGTTGACGAGAAAGAACAGCTTATCCTTGATGATCGGGCCGCTGATCGTGGCGCCATACTCTTTTTCTTCAAAGATACCGGGGTTGAACGAGCCGGTGCCGCCAAATGTCTTGTCCCCGAGGAAATCCTGATCGCGGTAGTAGTAGTAGAGGGAGCCATCAAACTCGTTGGTGCCGCCCTTCGTGACGACGTTGACGCCGCCGCCCGTGAAGTTGGACGCGGTGACCGAATAGTCGGCGGCGACCAGCTGAACCGATTCGATGATGTCGATATCGATCGGCGAACGGCGGGTTGCGGCGAGGCCGCTGCCGAGGCCGAGATTGTCTTTCTGCACCGCGCCGTCGATCGTGACGCTGTTGAAGCGCGGGTTGACACCCGCGATCGAGAGGTTGTTCGTGCCGCCGGAGATCGACAGCGGGTCGCGTGCGAGGATCGAAGCAAGATCGCGGTTCAGGGTCGGCTGGTTAGCAAGGTCGCGCGAGGTGAGGTTGGAGCCGACGCCGCTGTTGAGGTCCTGGAGGTTGATGGCGGAGCCGGTAACAACCACTTTCTCGAGAACGGCAGTGTCATCGATGGCTGCGAGCGTCAGCTGCAGCGGCGACTGGGGGCCGGGGGCAAAGCTGAGGCCGGTCAGCGTGCCGCCTTCATAGCCATCTGCCGCGACAGTCAGGCTGTAGGGACCGCCCGGGCGCAGACCTGCCTGGAAGAAGTTGCCGCTGGCGCCGGTCACGATCGTGCTGGCCGACCCCGTCGGTTCGTGAATGATGGTGATCGTGGCGCCCGAAACATTCGCGCCCTTGTCGTCAACAACCGAACCGCGGACTTCAGAGGCTGTTTCCTGAGCATAAACTGCCGCTACCGGCGCGAGCGCCGCGATGGCGGCGATGGATGCGCTGCGTACAAAGAAATTCTTGATCATTGTGACTTCCCCGTCGTTGTCGACCTTCACCGGAATACCGTCGTGGCGCCCCGGACATGGCTCGCCCTTAGCCCCGCTACATGACAGTTAAGTGACAGACAATTGAAGGTTCTGCTGCGCCGCTATCCGGCGGTATTGTTTTTTCGTTGCGATGCAAAAATGACACGCCAGTAAGCTGCCTGCACCGATTTTGCCTGCAATCTGAGTTGTATTTGTGCGCGCCCTCCCGTCATAAAGGGGCGCTTCAGCCCGAATCGATGATGTCAGCCGCGTCCATCTTCCCGAAAAGTCCAGAAGCCCGGCTGACGCTTGGGGTTCTTGCCCTGCTGCTCGCAGTGCGGGTGGCGGGGGTAGTTGCCTCGCCGCTTAATCTGTACGCGGATGAAGCGCAGTACTGGCGCTGGTCGCAGAATCTGGCGTGGGGCTATTACTCCAAGCCGCCGATGATCGCCTGGGTCATCTACGTGTCGACCGCAGTTTTCGGGGATACGGAATGGGCCGTGCGGATCGCGGCGCCCTTCCTGCACACCGTAGCGGCGGGCTTCATCTTCCTCGCCGGTCGAGCGATCTTTTCAGCGAAAACAGGAGTCTACGCGGCGCTCCTCTACGCATTGATGCCAGCGGTAACGCTGTCGTCCAATGTCCTTTCAACGGACGGCGTGCTGATGCCATTCTGGTGCGCCGGACTTTTTCTTGCCTGGCGGGTGCGCAGCGGCGGCGGGCTGGCGCCAGCGGCGGCCCTGGGCGCGGCGCTCGGGCTTGGCATCCTTTCAAAGTATGCGATGCTCTATTTTCTCATCGGGCTGGCGCTTGCGTGCCTCGTGGATGCCCCGATGCGGCGGTCCATGATGTCGAAAGGCGGCGCGCTGACGCTGCTGGTGATGGGGCTGCTGGTCGCGCCGCATTTGGCCTGGAACGCGGCCAATAATTTCCAGACCGTGGGCCACACGGTCGATAACGCCAACCTGGGCGGCGACCTCTTCAACCCTGAAAACGCGGTAACTTTCTTCGCCGACCAGCTGGGCGTGTTCGGCCCGGTGAGTTTCCTGGCCTTGCTGGCCGGGCTGGCGGGCTGGGGTCAGAAAGACGCACGCGGCGGTGAAGCCGCGCGCTGGCTGCTGTGTTTCGTACTGCCGGTGCTCGTGTTTATCCTCGGCCAGTCCGTGCTGAGCCGGGCCCATGCCAACTGGGCCGCAACGGCCTTTCCGGGCGCCAGCCTGCTGGTGGCGGGATGGTTTGCGGGCCAGCGGGCGGTTGTCTGGTCAAGCCTGGCGGTCAACACGCTGGTTGCGGCGGTATTCCTCATCGTGCCTCAGTTAACCATGGCGCAGACCCGCGCGCTTGGCATCGACAATGCCCTGAAACGTACGCGCGGCTGGGATGTGGCGGCCGAACAGCTGTTTACTGAAGCCGAGCGCCTTGGGGCGACCGCCGTGCTGGTTGACGAACGGGAGGCCTGGCACGGGCTGGACTTTTACGGCCGGGCGCGGAGCGTGCCGCTGATCTCGTGGCGGCGCTATTCCGGACCGAAGAGCTTTTCGGAGCGCGAACCTCTGGAGGGCCCTTTGGCAGAGCGGGTGCTGGTTGCTTCGGTACATGCCGGCATGCGGCCGCGCCTGCGGAGCGATTTTGCCGAGTTCCAGCCAACGGGCCAGGTCCGGATCGATCTCGGCGTGCGCGGCAATGGATGCCCGATCACGCGGGTTTTCCAGCTCTATCTGGCGAGCGGCTACGCGCCGGCAGAGCGCACGCCCGAATGGGAAGCGTCGCTGGACGGGCAAAAGGAGTTTGCCGAGCCGCCCTGCCCTGCCAGGAAGTGAAGCAAGGCCTCAGGCGCCTTTTTCGGCCTTACCCCAGAGCTGCTCGAGACGCGCGTCCCGGCCGCAGGCCTTGCGGTAGTAGCCATATTTTACGGCGCTGCGGATATAGTAGTCCTGGTGGTAGTCTTCGGCGGGCCAGAAGGTGGCGGCGGGCAGAACCTTGGTCGCGATCGTGTCGCCAAGCACCTCGCCGGCCTCGGTGAGAGCGCCTTCGGCGGCAGTGCGTTCGCCCTCGCCCGAGACGAAGATAGCCGAGCGGTAGCTGTCGCCCTTGTCGCAGAACTGACCCTTCGCATCGGTCGGGTCGATACGACGGACGAAATAGTCGGCAAGCTCGCCATACGAAACCTTGGCCGGGTCGTAGGTGACCTTCACGGCTTCGTAATGGCCGGTCTCGCCATAGGTGACCTGTTTGTAGGTCGGCTTCTCGACCGCACCCCCAGTATAACCGGAGATCGTCTCGAGGACGCCGTCCACCTTGTCGAAGTCGGCTTCGACGCACCAGAAGCAGCCCCCGGCGAAAACGGCGGTCGCAACGCGCACTGGCGGATCTTCCAGGCGGCGGTCTTCAGCGCCGGCGCTGGAGAAGAAGGCAAGGCCAGTCGACATCAAGCCGGCGGTCAGGGCAATTACCAGGGCGGGACGCTGCATGGGCACTCAAAACTCTCTCACTCAGAACCGGAAAGGATAACCCGTCCGAATGTCGAAATAGTTGCTCAGCCTGTCCGAAAGAAGACAACAGATTCACACGACTGCTTAATGTCACGCCGTTGTGACCAATTTGCACACATGGTTTCAGCCCTTATGCCGGGTTTTCAGTCAGCACCCGGACCCTCACGCTGGAAACGCGGCCATCGGCGTCAACGGCGGTGACCTGGTAGAAGCCGGGCTGGCGGGGCTGCCAGATCGGCGAGCCCGCATCATCGAGGGCGGTTGGCGTGCCGTCGACGAACCAGCTGAGCTCACCCGTGCCACGGCCCGCGAGCACGAAGGGCCGGCCCGGGTGGCCATTGACGGGGCCCGCCCAGAGCTCGGCGCCTTCCGGCGGAAACAGGATCTCGGGCGGACGGTTTTCCGACAGGTTGCGCTGGGCGCCCCGGGATTTGCGGCGCGGCTCTGTCGTCAGGCGGGCGCGCGCTTCGCCGTCATCGCGCAGGTGGTGGGAGACACGGTCGGCCATCTCGAACAATACCGGCAGCGCAATGTCGCGCCCCGTGGCGCCGGTACGGGGGGCGCCATCAGCGCGGCCGATCCAGACGACGAGGACGTGGTCTCCCGATACCGCTGCCGCCCAGGCATCGCGAAAGCCGTAGGACGTGCCGGTCTTGAAGGCGATCTGCGGCGCATCGCGCGTCAGGCTTCCGGGCATGCGCCCGGCCGGAGCGGGCGAACCCTGCAGGATGCGGAGGATTTCGGACGCACTGGCACTGCTCATCAGGCGGCGGCCGGGGTCTTCGTAGCTGAGGCGCTCTTCTTCCGCGCGCCAGACCAGCGGCTTGGCGATGCCGCCATCGCCGAGCGCGGCATAAAGTATGGCGAGTTCACGCGCCGTGAGGCCCGCCCCGCCCAGCGCCAGCGCAAGGCCTGCGCCGTGACCTGCTGCGCCGGTGAAACGTGGGCGCGCGCCGGCCATGGCGAGCTGGGCGGAGAAACGCTCCGCGCCGATGCGGTCCAGCATCAGCACGGCAGGAATGTTGAGCGAGTGCTGCAGCGCGTCCGAGATGCGCACATCGCCGCGAAACATCCGGTCGAAGTTTTCGGGGCGGTAGCCGGCGAACTGGCGCGGCAGGTCTTCAACACGGGTGTCGGCGGAGGCGATGCCGTCATCGAAGGCAAGGGCGTAGATGAAGGGTTTAAGCGTCGAGCCAGGCGAGCGGGCGCGGTTGGTGAGGTCGATCCATCCGCCGGCGCGCTCCCGGGACGCGGAGCCGACGAGCGCCCGCACGGCGCGGGTCGGCACGTGGACGACAATTGCGGAGACCTGAACATCGACGCCTTCGGACTCGGCGCGGGTCAGCGCGATGCGTTCCAGTTCCGCCTGCAAGGCAGCGTCGAAGGTGGAGCGGACATCCTCGCGCGGGCCATTGGCAAGCGCGGCATCGGCACCGTGCCAGGCGCGGTCCGGGAAATCGAGCCGGCGGGGCGGCACGGGGAGCGCAGCGACTTCTGCGGCTTCACCTTCCGGGAAAACGCCGTAGCCGGTGAGCTTGGCGGCGACCCGGTCGCGCGCCTTCTTTGCCTGCTCGGGGCGCCGGTCCGGGCGGCGCACTTCCGGCGACTGGGGCAGCGCGATCAGCAGTGCGATTTCGTCCGAGGACAGACGGTCGGCCTCATGCCCGAAATAGCTCCAGCTGGCCGCGCGAACGCCTTCCAGGTTACCGCCATAGGGCGTAAGCGTGAGGTAGAGCTCGATAATCTCGTCCTTGGTGAAACGGCGCTCCAGCTGGTTGGCACGCCAGATCTCGATGAACTTGGAGCCGATATTGCGCGGGCGCGGCTCCAGCATCCGGGCGGTCTGCATGGTGATGGTCGAGCCGCCGGAGACCACGCGGCCTGCCGCGGCGCTGTCCACCACGGCGCGGGCCATGCCAAGCCAGTCCGTGCCGTGATGGTTCCAGAAGCGCTTGTCCTCGACGCGCACCAGCGCTTCAATGAAAGCGGGGTCGATCTGCTCAAGCGAGACGGCGAACCGCCAGCGGCCATCCGGCGCCGAGAAGGCCCTCAGCGGCTTTCCGTGCCGGTCGGTGACCAGCACGGAATTGATATGCGCCCGGGTCAGCGGCGGCGGGAAGGCGAGGTCGAGGACCAGCACCGCCGCGAGGAAGGCGCCGAGCCCGGCCATGAGCCGCTTGGGCCAGGCCAGCCCCTTCAGCCCGGCCCAGAACGCGGCCCCGGTCACTCGCATGCCTCCCTTACTTACCGCCGGCAGCGCCCTGCGCGGCAAGGATGGTTACCCGGCCCGGCGCAGAGCGGCCGAACACTTCAGGCCGGTACATGTCCTCGGCGACGACGCCCGGCATCGCGAACGATCCCGGGGTCACTGCGCGCACGACATAGGCGAGCGTGACGGGCGTGTCATAAACGTTGATGGCCGCGACATACCGGTCATCCTGCGCCTGCGACGACTGGGCCTGCGCGATCTCCCCGAGGAAATCGAACGCCCCTGCCCTCACACGGTCTTCTCCGGTTGACCAGTCATACTCGACGACGCGGGCATCGGCCGGACGCAGCACGGTCTCGATCTCGAAACCAGCCGGCAGAAGGTCTGCCACAATCACCGGATTAAGGCGGCGCTCCTCGGTCGAGATCGTCAGGCCGACAACAAACTTGTCGCCCTGGCGCACTTCGCCGAGTTTCACCGCTTTGCCGCCCAGCGTGTAGAACTGCTTCTGCGCGGTGAGCTTCGAAGAGACGGCCGGCGGCGGGGCAGACGGCGCGCCTGTGACCAGCACCGTGCGGAAGACCGGGGCCTTGGCATTAAGCTTGAAGCTGACACCGCTGGTCGCCTGCGCTTCCGTCAGCATGTACTGGCGCTGGTTGTCATTGCCGGTGCCGAGACCGGTCACGCCGACCTGCAGCGCCGCTTCGCCCTTGGTGAGGGCGTTGACGGCGAGCAGCATGTAGGACTTCTCCTGCGTCGTCAGATCGGCCGCGTCCGGCACATCCTTGCCAAGGCGAGTGGCCAGACGCTCGACCACGGCGGGAAGTTCCGCTTCACCGGCGAGGGCAAGGATGCCGGCCAGGTCGCGCAGCGGCGTCTGGTAATAGTCGCCGCCATTAGTGTAGCCGAGTTTGGACTCAGCCGACTTGAAGGCCGAGGCAGCACGCGCCCGGTCGCCAAGATAGGCAAGGCCGGCCCCGATATGCGCGCGGGCGAGAGGGCTGGCGATGTTGTCCATCTCCCGGTCATGCAGGTAGCGCAGGCGGGAGATGTCCGCCTGCCCGGCCTTGGCCAGCACATACAGCGCAAAGGCCGAGGAGCGGTACATCATCTGCTGCTGGGTGTCGGCCGAATACTGGCCTTCGTAAACCTCGGTGTCGTAGCCATAGACCCGCCAGGCATCGCCCGTGGCGACACTGCGCAGCGCGCCGTAGGCCCGCGTCAATGCCTCGTCCGGCACCGAATAGCCGGCCTGCTTGGCGCGGTAGACGAAGTCGGTTGCATAAGCGCCGAGCCAGGGGGTGGCGT
Source organism: Hyphomonas sp. (assembly GCA_016124495.1). Classification (GTDB taxonomy): domain Bacteria; phylum Pseudomonadota; class Alphaproteobacteria; order Caulobacterales; family Hyphomonadaceae; genus Hyphomonas. Next base: position 247,778 of record WGNP01000003.1, read on the forward strand.
AGCCGTCGCCTTCGCGCCAGAGGCCGAAGGCACCATCCGCACCCTGACGGTTGAGGATCGTGTTTACGGCGACCTGCACCTTGTCGCGCGCATTGTCGCGCGAGCCCTTTGCACCCATGGCGACGAGCTGTTCGGAATAGAGCAGCGGCAGCGCGCGGCTGGATATCTGCTCCGTGCAGCCATACGGATAACGGTCGAGCGAAGCATAAAGCGTCGCCGGGTCGACCGGGATCGGCGAGAAGCCGACCGCGACATCGGCCGAGCCGGGCACATAGCCTTTCAGCAGGTCCTTGGTGACGGTGAAGGTGTCGCCCGGCCGCATGAGCTGCGAGGTCGAGCGCGATTCCGGCAGGTAGGGCGAACGGGTCTGGATCTCGTAGTTACGGGTGACGGAGTATTTCTCCGGACCAGACACTTCAAGACGCAGCGGCGAGATGCCTTCGGCCTTCGCCGAGACACGCACCGGCAGGTCTGCACGCTGGCTCTTTCCGAGCGTGGGGGTGAGCGCAGTGGCCGGCACGCTGACCTGCTGGCCGCCCGAGACCCTGGCCTTGAACTGGCCGGCGGCGAGTTCGACGTTGTCGATGGACACGGTGATGACCGCTTCATCGCCGGGGGCGAGGAAACGCGGCATCACAAGCTCGGACGGCGCGCGGTCGCGCACTTTCATCTTCTTTTCAGCAGATCCGAGACCGGTCTTGGACCAGGCCACCGCCATCAGGCGAAGTTCGCCGTTGAACTCCGGCAGGGCGAGCGGAACTTTCGCGCGTCCTCCTTTGACTTCGACGAGCCCGGAGAAGATTACGACCGACTTGGTCGGCACCACTGTCAGCCCTTCCCCGCCGAGCTGGTCACCGCCGACGCGCACTTCGGCCGGCAGGCCCATGTTCGGGTCCAGCAGGCGGCCATAGTCGTCATGCAGTTCGACGCCGAGCGCCTTGCGGCCAAAGTAGTGGGCGACCGGGTCCGGCGACCTGAACTTCGTCAGTTGCAGGATGCCTTCATCCACGGCGGCCAGGGTCAGGTAGACCTGTTCCTTCGGTCCACCCTCGATCCTGACGTCCACCGTCTGGTCCGTACGCGGACGGGCCACATCAGGTGCATCCAGCGTGACCTTGAAAGTCCGCGAGGCCATGTCCACCGGCACATGGGCGATGCCGACCGCACGCCGCGGCTTGGCATTGAGAACCGGATCACGGCCGGAATAGACCGTGACCATGACATAGGCGCCTTCACCCCACTCAGCCGTCACTGGCAGTGTGATCCTGGTGCCCTTGGCGACGACACCGACGTTCTGGACACTCAGCACACGGTCGGTCGCCACCACAACCTGGGCCTGCCCGTCATAGGGCGGCACAATGGTAAGTTCGGCGCTCTGACCGGCCTTGGGCGACTTCTCGGAGGCGACGACCTTCACACGGTCCGGCCCTTCGGTTCCGTCTTCGCTCGTCCATCCGCCCCAGCCTACATAGAAGCTGGAACTCGCACCCGAGGCGGCAAACGCGCCCTGGCCTTCGATCACAAGTTCATGACTGCCCCATTCGAGGCCGGGCGCCTTAATCTCCCCAACACCGCCGGCGGGCGTGGTCAGCACGCCTTCATTGACCTTGGTGACCGTACGCGAGCGGCGCCAGGTCCACTGTTCGCCGTCACGGTACCAGTCGTAGTGATAGTCGATGGCGAGCACTTTCCAGTTGAGGCGCTGCGCAACGGCGGCGCCGTCGGCATTAACGACCACGACCTGAAACTTGGCTTCGCCGCCTTCCTCGACACTCGATTCAAAGGAGGGCTTGACGCCGACATAAACGGCTTCGGGCCGGTAGGGCACGCGGACGCTTTCGGCAACTGCGCGGCCACCGGGCTCGAGCACGCTGACAACTGTGTTGAGCCGCAGCGGCAGGCCGGAATTCGAACCCGCCGTGCCGGGCGAGAGGCGGATGACCGCCTTGCCGGAACCGTCCGTAGTCGTATCATTGAACTCGAGTATCTGTTCCTCGAATGTCTGATCGTGGCGGCCATAGGTGAAACCGTCGAACGCCTTGAAGGGCGACGGGTCGGCTTCGAGCCGGGCTTCGGCTTTCACCGTCAGGCCCGCGCCGGGGGCGCCATACAGGAAGCGCGCGTCGATCTCGACATCCCGCACGCCGCCCGCTTTGAGGGCGCTCTTCTCGTCGGTCTTCACGTCGACGGCAATGCGCTGGGGCACGAAATCCTCGACGGCAAAGCGCACTTCGCCGGCGGAAGCTGAAAGACCGTCGATTTCGATGCTGGCGCGCCATTCGCCGCGCGAGGCGCCGCGCGGCAGCGCGAAGGTCGACAGCACGGCGCCGGATTTCGGATCCGTGAACCGCACTTTCGACGCGATCAGGCCGTTCGGCCGGTAGATCACAAGGTGGCCATTGCGGCCGGTGACCTGACGGCCGGCGCGGTCGCGCAGCATGGCGGTCAGCTCGACGCTTTCGCCGGGGCGGTAGATGCCGCGATCAGTATAGACGAAGGCATCCACGGGGCCGGGCGTACGCCGTCCTCCAACTTCCTGTTCGGAGAGATCAACCGGCGCGCGGGCAAGGTCCAGCGCAGCAAGTTCGCCGTTTGCGGCGGTCGCCAGCACCAGGCGGGGCGCCATGTTGCCCTGGCCGTTCATCAGCGGAGCATCAAACGTGACGCGGCCCTGTGCATTCGGTTTGGCTTCGGCGAGGACGGCGTTGTTGGAAGCAAGCAACTGGACGGTCGCGTTGCGGACGGTCTTGCCATCCTTCAGCGAGCGCAGCGTGATATCGAGGCCGTTCTCGCCGCGGTAGGCGGTGAGCGCGAGATCGGTGAGGAGGATCCAGCGGCCGGACGAGGCGGCAGGGCCCTCGGCGTCGTTCAGTTCGGCGGCGTCGGTGACACTTACGAAATAGGCGCCGGGCTTCATCGGCCCGACGACATCCTGAAGCGGGAAGACGGTGACCACGGGCGCGTTGGCCGAGTTGGCGATGTCCATGGTGCCGGTGAAGAGTTCTTCGCCGACATCGTCCGGAGAATCCGGACCCCAGAGCCAGGACCACTGGCCCTGCCCGGTCGTGGTGCCTGCGTTGATGTTCTTGAAGACGAGCGCGCGGTCATTGATGCGGCTGACGGTGACGCGGACCTGGTCGACATTGACGGTCTCGATCGGCAGCCCGTCGGCATTCTCGCGCGGCAGGATCACGCCGGTACCCTTGAAGCCGACGAAAGGCGGACGGTCAGCAAAGTCGATCGCAACGGTTTCAGCGCGTTTCAGCGTGCGGCCGTCAGCGGCGGGAAGACCGGCGAGGATCGTCGCAGTGCGGGTGGTACCGAAGGTGAGGCCGCCAACGCATAGCTCGCGGCCTTCAACGGTCAGCGCGGCCCGGAAGGCCGGGCGGAATTCGACATAGGGAGAGTAGTCCGTTTTCGGATCAAGTGCGGCGGAAAAAACGAGGCAGGCGAGCGGTTGTTCGGTGGCGGTATCGATCCGGTAGCGGAAATAGGAGAACTCGGTTTCAGCGGCTTCGCGGGCGCGCTGGCGCGCTTCATCGCGTTTGCGGGCGGCGGCTTCGTCGGCCGGTGAACGTTCGACAAGGACCTGGGCATCGCTGTCCTCGCCCGGCCCCTGAGCGGTCTGCGAGCCGCCGCAGGCTGCCAGAGCAAGCATTGCTGCAGAGGCGAGCGCACCTAAGACCGCCCAACGGCCCCGGACCATGACTGACATCGATGAAACTCCTCCCTCTCATCTGTACCATCTTACACACGATCGGGGCGGCGCCATAGGGGCGCGAATCTGGCGTAAGCAGGAATATTCAGGAAGAAGCAGTGCTTTGCGCGGTGAGGATGGCGCGCAGGCCTTCCCGGTAGGTCGGATAGGCGGGCCGCCAGCCAAGCGCCGCTTTGGCGCGGGCGTTCGCGACGCGCTTGCATTCGGCGTAGAAGCTCGCCGCCATATCACTGAGCTGAGCGTGCCCGAAGGCAATTTCCGGCGGGGGCGCCATTCCGAGAAGCTGTGCGGCGAAGGTGGTCACGTCCTGCGGCGGCGCCGAAAGATCGTCACATAGATGGAACACTCCGGTCGCTTCCGGCCGTTGCACCAGCGCACCCAATCCGCTGGCAATGTCATCAACGTGCACGCGGGAGAAGACCTGGCCAGGCTTGATGACACACTGGGCGGTGCCGTCTCGCAACCGGTCGAAGGGTGAGCGGCCGGGTCCGTAGATGCCGGGAAGGCGCACGAGCCGGGCGCGGCCTTGGCTGGCATCCCGCCACTGGGTCTCTGCAAGAACACGCGCCGCAGCGCGCGGTGACGAGGGCGCCACCGGACTCCATTCGAACGCCCAGCCCCCTTTCAGGTCTCCATAGACCCCCGTCGTGGACAGATAGGTTACGGACCGGGCATTGCCGGCCTGGCGGCCCGCCGCCAGTGCAGCGGGGCAGCCTTGCCGGCCGGGCGGCAGAGTGATCAGCCAGTGCGCGCCCGCCGGCACATCGACGGGCCCCTCCCCGGTCCAGACCGACGCGTCGATGCCCAGGGCCTTCAGATACGCCGCCTTTGCAGCCGTTCGGACGGTCCCGGCAACCTTCCAGCCCGCCGGCCGCAGCCGCCCCGAAAGCTGCAGGGCGCTATAGCCAAGCCCGAAAACAAAAAGCAGAGATTGCGGGAAAGTCATTTGCCAACACCAGAGCGCCGTTGCCTAAACCGCGCTGAATAAACGGTTCGGAGCCAGCTGCCCATGTCCCTGATAGCCTTCGCCGCCGCAACCGTTCTGATGATGCAGTCAGCAGGGGCAGAAATTGCCAGGGCCGAAGAGGCCCGGCTTGAGGCCTGTGTCGCGAAGATCGAGACCGATCCCGAGAACGCCTACGAAGATGCCCTCGCCTGGAGTTTCGAGGGCAACCTGCCCGGCGCGCGCCAGTGTACGGCGCTGGCCCTGATCGCGCTTGGCAATTACGAGACCGGCGCCGAGCGGCTGGAATCTCTCGCAGCTTCCACGGACGGCGGCACCATGGAGCAACGCGCGATCTACCTGTCACAGGCCGGTCAGGCCTGGATCATGGCCGGGGCGCCGGACGTCGCCGTGATATCTTTTTCGGACGCCCTTAAGATGGCGCCGGGGATGGTGGACCTGCTGCTCGACCGGGCGAGCGCCTACATCCTGATCGAAGAATGGGACAAGGCGCTGTCGGATCTCGACCTGGCGCTTGCCAGTTCGCCCGGCTTTGGCCCGGCGTACCAGTTGCGCGCGGAGGTCTACCTCAAAAGGAAGAGCTATGACCTCGCGATGCGCGACGTGGAAGCCGCGATGGCGGCCGATCCTAAGAACATCGATACCCTGCTGGTGCGCGGGCGCGTGCGCGAGGCGATCCGGGTCGCTGCAGAAGACGGCGTGCCGCAATAACCGGCTGCATCAGGCGCCATACCGGGCCTCCAGCATCGACCAGACCGCGCGCAGGCTACACGGCGCGCCGCCTTCCGGCCGGCCGTATTTCGACTTGCGCCAGGCCCAGATGTCGAAGTGTGCCCAGCTCTTTGCGCTGACGAACTGCTTGAGGAACACCGCCGCTGTGATCGAGCCGGCGAAGCTGCCGCCGGAGTTAACGAGATCAGCAACCGGGCTCTTAAGCTCTGCCAGGTAGGGATCCCAGAGCGGCATGCGCCAGACCGGATCACCGGTGCGCTCCGACGCGGCGAGGATGTCAGCGGCCAGCTGGTTGTCGTCGGTGTAGAGCGGCGCAAGGTCGGCGCCGAGCGCAACGCGGGCCGCGCCGGTGAGGGTTGCGAAATCGAGCAGAAGGTCCGGGTCGTCTTCACTGGCGCGCGCGAGCGCATCGCCGAGAACGAGGCGGCCTTCGGCGTCGGTATTGTCGATTTCGACCGTCAGGCCCTTACGGCTGGAGAGAATATCACCTGGCCGGAAAGAATTGCCGGCAATGGCGTTCTCGGCGGCCGATACGTAAAGCTTCAGGTGCACCGGCAGACCGGCGCCCATCACGAGTTCGGCGAGCGCGATGGCGTGCGCGGCGCCGCCCATGTCCTTCTTCATGATCCGCATGCCATCGCCGCCCTTGATGTTCAGGCCGCCGGAATCGAACGTGATGCCCTTGCCGACGAGCGAGACTTTCGTGTCCCCGGGCTTGCCCCATTCCAGTTCGAGGAAGCGCGGCGCTTCGGTGGCGGCGCGGCCCACGGCATGGACCATCGGATAGTTCGCCGCGAGCAGCGCGTCGCCAACGATGGCGGTGAGCTTGGCGCCGAAGCGTTCCGCCAGTGCGGCCATCTCCGCTTCCAGGCCGGCAGGTGTCATGTCCGCGGCCGGTGTGTTGACCATGTCTCGCAGATGGGCGGCGGCCGCAGCCTCGCGCGACAGCCGCTCGCCTTCCTTGCCGCGAGGAACGCTGAGCCGGGGCGGATTGGTCTTCTCGGACTTATAGCGCTCGAAACGGTACGCCCCGTCCGCCCAGGCGGCCGCGATCTGGGCGAAGGGCTGGCCGGCGTCCTGCGCGATTTCGTAGTCGCCTTCCGGCAGCCGGCCCGACAGGGCCGCGACCGCGAGCGCATCCTTACCGCTGCCGAGGCCGAACAGGACAGATTTTAGCGCTCCGGTCTCGCCTGGCACCAGAACCGCTTGCCCTGCCCCGGCCTTGAAGCTTTGCGCCGCCGCAATCGCGCGCGCGCCAGGGAACGGATCGTCCGTAAGCGCGGTGAAGGTCTGGGCGGTGTAGAGGTAAATGCGGGCAGCGTGTTCCGGCTCGGCGGTGAAACTCTTGTGCATGGCGCGTTCCTGAAGGGTTTCAGGGTTAAGGCCGCACGCGGCGACGTTAACCGAACTTTGACCCCGGCGGTTCAATATCGGGGCTTATGCTGGCGATACATACACGGAGCCCGATGATGTCCAGTGCCAAAACGTCTCTGGCTTTGATTGCCTTTGCGCTCGCTGCGTCTGCCACCTCGTGTGCGTCTGCGCCAAAAGATGACGCGGCACTGGCGATGCAGGAAGCCATGAAGCCGGCCTCCCCCAAAGAACGCGCGGCAGCCAACCGCGCCGATCCGCTGACGCGTGCCAACTTCTGGGCCAAGGAACACCTGAAGGACGGCGAAGACCTGACGGTCAGCCTCGAATTTGCCCGGGCGCTGCGCGAAATCGGCAGCCATGAACGCGCCCTGGACGTCCTGTCACGCGCGTTGATCGTGCACCCTGAAAGCGCCGACGCGCTGATGCTGCTCGGCCGGATCCAGATGGCCACTGGCGATGTAGCTGCCGCCGGCCGGGTCTTCCACCGCGCGACTGAAGTTGCCCCGGAGCGGGCGGAAACCTGGGCTGCGCTCGGCACTACGTTCGACCGGGAAGGCCAGCACAAGCTTGCACAGACGGCCTATCAGAGAGCGCTGGAACTTGAGCCTCTGCGGACGACCACGCTGACCAACTATGGTCTGTCGCTCGTACTTACCGGTGACCTGCCGGGCGCCGAAGCGAAGCTGCTTAAGGCAGCAGCGAACGCCGATGCCGGCGCCCGCGTAACCGAAAACCTGGCGCTGGTGCTGGGCTTGCAAGGCAAGTTCGATGACATGAAAACCGTCAGCGGCGCCGCAGCTCCCGAACAGGTAGTCGACCAGAATGTCGCCTTGCTGCAAGGGCTTATCCAGCCCGTGCGCAGCTGGGATGCACTGGCGGAGAAACCTGCGCCGGTTCGCGTTGCCGAAACCTTGCCCGGGGCAGAAGCGCAGATCGCTGAGCCCGTGAACGGCGTCGATGGCGCGGCCGCCGCCCAGAGCCCCGGGCGGACGCTGCGCCTGCGCAACTAGGTATCGAAGCGGATACCCTGCGCCAGAGGCAGCGCGCTCGAATAATTGATCGTGTTGGTGGCCCGGCGCATATAACCCTTCCAGGCATCCGAGCCGGACTCCCGTCCGCCGCCGGTTTCCTTCTCGCCGCCGAACGCCCCGCCGATCTCCGCGCCGGATGTGCCGATGTTGACGTTGGCTATTCCGCAATCCGATCCCGACGCGGCGAGGAATTGCCCGGCTTCGCGCAGGTCAGTCGTGAAGATTGAGGAGGACAGGCCGGCAGAGACGGCGTTGTTGAGGGCGATGGCGTCGCCGAGGTCAGTATAGCGCATCACGTAGAGAATCGGCGCAAAGGTCTCTCGCAGGACCGGGCCGGTCTGCGCGGGCATGATAACGAGCGCGGGGCGCCGGTAGGTGCCGCCGGCTGTTTCAACAGGCTCTCCGCCGAAGACGTTGCCACCTGCCGCTTTGGCTTCGGCAAGCGCCGCCGTCATCGCTTCCCCCGCCGCGGCATCGATCAACGGGCCGACCAGAACGCCAGGTGACATCGGGTTGCCGACTTTCGCCGATGCCCAGGCAGCCCGCAGGCGTGGGATAAGCGCATCTGCGATCTGTTCGTGCACAAACAGCCGGCGCATCGTGGTGCACCGCTGGCCGGCTGTGCCAAGCGCGGAAAACGCGATGGCGCGCACCGCCAGGTCAAGATCGGCCGACGGACAGACGATGGCGGCATTGTTGCCGCCGAGTTCCAGGATCATCTTGCCGAAGCGCGCCGCAACAACGGGCGCCAACGCGCGGCCCATCCGCGTCGAGCCGGTGGCCGACACAACGGCGACACGCGGATCGCCAGCAAGCACCGCGCCGGTCTGCGGTCCGCCGATCAGGCACGCCGCAAGGCCTTCGGGCGCGTCGCCGAACCGGCGCGCCGCCCGCGCGAAGACCGCCATCACCGCAAGTGCTGTCAGCGATGTTTTCTCGGAGGGTTTCCAGATGACAGGATTGCCGCAGATCAGCGTCAATGCAGCGTTCCAGGCCCAGACCGCAACCGGGAAATTGAAGGCCGTGATGACAGCCGTGACGCCCGCCGGGTGCCAGGTTTCCATCATCCGGTGGCCGGGGCGTTCGGAGGCAATCGTCAGCCCGTGCAGCTGGCGGGAGAGACCGACGGCAAAGTCGCAGATATCGATCATCTCCTGCACTTCACCCGTCGCTTCCGCCGGGATCTTGCCGGCTTCAAGCGTCACAAGGGTTGCAAGGTCTTCTTTCGCGCTGCGCAGTTCCTCGCCAAGCAGTCGGACGAGTTCGCCGCGTCTCGGCGCCGGTACGTCGCGCCACCGGGTGAAGGCCGCTCCGGCAGAGGCGAGCGCGGCTTCGACGGCCTCGGGTGAATGGACGGGCAAACAGGTGAGGACATCGCCGGTGAGCGGCGTGCGGCAGGCGAGCGCGCCGTCGACACCAGTCTGGAGATCGAAGCGGGCAAGGGTGGCCGCAACAAGGGGCATCAGGCTCATGCGGCGGGTCTAGCGTCAACGGGCGCGCAGGGAAAGCCCTGCCCGTCCGACAGGTTTGTAGGCTGAGGTATCAGGTCGGGGAGACGATTTGCGGGGCAGCCTGATTCTCGTTCTGCATCTTTTCGTACTTGATGTAGGCCGGGCCGAGCACGACGAGGAAAAGCACAGGCAGGAAGAACAGGATCATCGGAACCGTCAGCTGGGCTGGTAGCGCAGCGGCCTTCTTCTCGGCTTCAGACATCCGCATCTCGCGGTTTTCCCGGGCCATCAGGCGCAGCGCGTCACCGAGCGGTGTGCCGTAACGCTCGGCCTGCCCAAGCGCCATGCAGACGGCTTTCACGCCTTCATGGCCGGTGCGGATCGCGAGATTTTCGTACGCCTGCCGGCGGTCCGGCAAAAAGGAGAGCTCCGCCACGGTGATACCGAACTCTTCGGCGAGTTCCGGCGACGCGCTGCCGATCTCCTGGCTGACTTTGTTGAAGCCCATCTCGATCGACATGCCGGCCTCGACGCAGATCAGCAGCATGTCTAGCGAGTCCGGGAAGGCCCGCATCAGGGACTTCTGACGTTTCTGAGCGAGGTTGGTTATGTAGATGTTGGGCGCATAGAATCCAGCAGCGGCGCCGAAGGCCAGCGAGCCGTATTTCATGACCGTACTGAGCCCATGGTCATTGATGAAGAAGATGTAGATGAACGCTCCCAGAGCACCAACGAACGGCAACGCCATGCGTGCGAAATAGAAGGCCGAGATCGGCCCGGGGCCGCGCATGCCCGCCTGGTTCATCAGCTTGACGACGTTCGGATCTTCCAGCGCCTTGGCGAGGTTCAGTTTCGACGAAATATTGCCAACGACGGAATCATTCTTCCGGCGCAGGCCCTTCTTCTCGAGCGCGGCGCGGCTCTGCTTGCGCAGTCGTTCGCGCTGGCTGGCGACAGCCTTGAGGCGCGTCTCGAGCTTATTGCCCTGGAGGTAGGGCAGAAAAACGGTAAGCAGTGTACCGAACACCGCAGCCGCGACGAGATATGCCGCGAGCGTCTGAGGCCGGGATAAGGACAGAATGAACTCGTACATCGCCGCCTGCCCTACATGTCGAAATTGATCATGTTGCGCATCACGGTTATGCCGAGGCCCATCATAACCGCCGCAACTACGAGTATCACGTGTCCGGTTTCGGTCAGGAAGAGCTCCATGATGTAGTCGGGCGTTGTCATGAACACCATCGTACCCACAGCAAACGGCAGGGAGCCGATGATCATGCCGGACGCTTTGGCCTCCGAAGACAGGGCGCTGACCTTTTCCCGCATCATCTTGCGTGACCGGATGACTGTGGAGAGATTTCCGAGGGCTTCGGAAAGGTTGCCGCCTGCTTTCGCCTGGATCATCAGCACGATGGCGAAGAAATTCACTTCCTGCAGCGGCATGCGCTTGTAGAGCTGGCCAAGCGCCCGTTCGAGACCGGATCCCATTGATAGGTTGTCGGCAAAGGTCAGGAACTCCCTGCGCAACGGCTCAGGGCTTTCCTTGGCGATGATCCGGATACACTCATTCAGCGGCAGGCCGGTCTTCACCCCGCGAACGATAACATCCAGCGCGTCGGCAAACTGGTTGATCATCTTTTTGTGACGGCCCTTGATCATCATGTTGAGTACAAAGTTAGGCAGCCCCAGAGTGCCCGCGAAGAACGCGGCCCCGCAGAGCAATGGCCGGCTCTTGAAGCTGATGCCGCTGATAACGAGGCCCTCTGCACCGGACATCCAGACGGCTCCGGCGCAGACGACACCGGTAATGACCGAGATGATCCAGAATGCCGGAACTGACAGCTCAAGGCCGGCCTGGGTCAGCCGTGAACCGATATCCCTTGATGCCGATTTCCTGCGCGCCGTGTCCTGCTTGCGCAGGTTGTCAAGCATCTCCTGGGTCTTCGCCCGGCGCTTGGCTGTATCGTCGTTGGCCTTGCTGGCCGCTTTGGAAATCTTCGGCGCGCGCCCAGCCCCGATCTCGCGCGCGCGTTTCTTGGCCGCCTCGCCTTTGCCGGAAGTGAGCGTGAAACCAATACCGACGATCGCCATGAAGGCGAGAGCGGCCACGAGCAGGGTCAACAATGCGCTGCTCATCAGGAGTTATTCAACGCGTCGAGCGCGCCGGCTAATTCGCGCTCCATGTTGTAGTAGGCGGCACGCTCCCAGAAGCGCGGACGGCCGATCCCCATGCCGCGGTGCCGGCCGATGATCCGGCCGTCATCGTCCTCACCCTCGATCTCGTACTTGAGAAGATCCTGCAAGACGATGGTATCGCCCTCGAGACCGAGTACTTCCGTGATGCCCATGATACGGCGCGAGCCATCACGCAGGCGCGAGGCCTGCACGACCACGTCAATCGAGCCGACGATCATTTCGCGGATGGTTTTCGCCGGCAATGCAAAGCCGCCCATCGTGATCATGGATTCTACCCGGCTCAGTGCTTCGCGGGCCGAGTTGGCGTGCAGCGTGCCCATTGAGCCATCGTGGCCAGTGTTCATGGCCTGCAGAAGATCGAACGCCTCGGGTCCGCGCACCTCGCCCACGATGATGCGTTCAGGACGCATACGCAGACAGTTCTTGACGAGATCGCGCATCGTGATCTCGCCGGATCCTTCGATATTGGGCGGGCGCGTTTCGAGACGAACGACGTGTGGTTGTTGCAGCTGAAGTTCGGCTGAGTCTTCGCAGGTAATGACGCGCTCGCCTGGCTCTATGAAAGCAGTAAGGCAGTTCAGAAGCGTCGTCTTGCCCGATCCGGTACCACCGGAGATCAGAACATTGCACCGGCTGAGGCCGATGATACGCAGGACTTCCGCGCCGGCTTCGCTGATCGAGCCGAACTTCACGAGGTCGTGCAGCTTCAGCTTGTCCTTTTTGAACTTACGGATAGTGAGCGTGGGGCCGTCAATTGCAAGCGGAGGCGCGATCACGTTGACGCGCGAGCCATCAAGCAGGCGTGCGTCGCAGATCGGCGAGCTTTCATCTACGCGGCGGCCGACCTGCGATACGATCCGCTGACAGATATTCATAAGCTGGGCATTGTCGCGAAAGCGAATATTGGTGCGCTCGATCTTGCCGTTGACCTCAATATAGGTCGTGTCGGCGCCGTTGACCATAATATCTGCGATGTCGTCCCTGGCCAGCAGCGGCTCAAGCGGGCCATAACCAAGCACGTCATTACAGATGTCGTCCAGCAGGTATTCCTGCTCCGACATCGACATCACAACATTCTTTATACTGATGATCTCGACGACAATGTCGCGGATTTCCTCGCGCGCACTTTCCGTATCCAGCTGCGCGAGCTGGGAAAGGTCGATCGTGTCGATCAGGGCATTGAAGACCGTGGTCTTTATTGAATAATACTGCTCGGAGTGCTGGTTGACCTTGCGAATGGGCTCCGGCTTGATTTCGGGCACCTTGAGCTTGACGTCCGGTGCGGGCGCTGCGCCAGGCACGCCAGCTGCCGGTTTAGGCTGCGCCGTAGCGGAAGGAGACGCTGCGGGTTTCGGCGCCGCAGGCCTCGGCACCGACGCGGCCGCAGGCGCCGCGCCGGGAAGCGTGGGAGCTGTTGCGCCAGAGCGTTTTCCAAAGGCCATATTCCTACCAATCCAGTCGAAGCGGGCTTACTTGCCCAGAAGTTTCTTGATGAAAGATTTTTCCTCAACCTGTATCGCCCGGCCCGTCAGCAAGCAGGCAAGCTGGTCGATTGCCATTGAGGATTTGGCTGCGGGCGAAGTTTCGGAAATCATCTGACCATTATTGGCTGCCATGCCGAACACCTCCGGCTCGAAAGGCACGATGATGTCCGGTTCAACACCGATCGCCGCAGCGAAGTCCTTCACCGGTATCTCAGGGCGTTTCGGCACGCCGCACATGTTCAGGACAAGGCGCGGCGCATGGTCGTTGACGCGATGCCCCCTGATCTGGTCGATCATGTTCTTGCCATTGCGAAGCGAGGCGAGATCCGGCTGGCACACGATGATCACCTCGTCCGAAGCAATCAACATGTTACGGAGCCAGTGACTCCAGACATGCGGCAGATCCAGCACCATGTAAGGCACATTGCGGCGCACACTCTCGATGACCATCGCATAGGACTCGTCGGGGATATCGATGATCTGGTTGATGTTGGCCGGCGCCGTGAAGAGTGAAAGCCGTTCGGTCGCACGCGCCATCAGACGCTCAATAACGGCATTGTCGGCGCGCTCAGGCGCCAGCAGCGCATCCGCGATGGTCTGCGGCGTGTCCTGATTGAAGTCGAGGGCCGTTGTCCCGAACGACAGGTCGAGATCGACAAGCGTTGTATTGACGTGAGTGTTTTCAGCGAGCGCCCAGGCGAGGTTGTGCGCAATTGTCGAGGCTCCGACCCCGCCCTTGGCGCCGACTACCGAGATCTGCTTGCCAAGGAAGGGCGCACTCGGATCAGTGAACAGGGCCGAGATCGAGCGGATGATGCTCAGGGGCTGGAAGGGCGGAACAAGGTATTCGGAGACACCGCGTGCCACGAGTTGGCGATAAAGCCTGATGTCGTTGACGGCACCTATGACCAGAACCTTGACGTGATCGTCGCAATGCTCCGCCAGCGTATCAATCTCTTTCAGAACCTGGCTGGCCTGGGCCGAAGACTCGACCATCAGCAGGTTGGGCGTCGGATTGGCCCGCAGGTCAGCCACCGCAGCCGGGATCCCGCCTGGAATACATTGCACGGTTGCGCGCCCCATGCGACGGTCTGCAGCGCAGATCTGCATCAGGGCGCGGGTTTCCTCACGCTCATAAAACAGTTTGATCGAGATGGCCGGCAGGATCCCATCCCCGCCAGACTGCTCCACCGGCGCGAATGAGAATTGCGCTGGCGTAACAGGCTTCGAGGCAAACTCCGATACTGGCTGGACCGGCTGCGCATACGTCTGCGCAAACGGATCCCGCGTGTCATGATCGTTCGCCCATGTCAGCGCATCTTCATTGAACACGTCTTCGAATTCGGCTCCGAAGTCGTCTTCAAAAAGTGCCTTTTCCTTAGCCATCTGCGCATACTCCTTTTGCCGGACGAGCCAGCTTTATTCCACAGCGTCTGAAACAGCGCCCGATTCCTGATCCGCCCGCGCGGCGGCCGTCGTCTCGCCGAGACGGAATTTCTCGAGGATGACTTCCCGCCTCAGAATGTCAGACTGGCCGAGCGGACGAGTGCCCAGAAGATCGGCAGGATCTGCGATCATGGCCGCAAGGTTGCTGCGGATTGAACAGCCCAGTGACGGCAAGGCATTGTTGGATGACACGTCGGCAAAATCGAGCGTCGCCAGTGACTGGCAATTCGGCGCAACAGCGTCATAGACCTGAAATGCAAGGATCATCGGCTGCGAGTACGCCTCCCCCGCGCCGTGGGCAGCGCCGGAAATCTCGTCATACTGAATGCCCTTTTCCCAGGCGATCGTGCGAGCTTCGGCTATGGCCGTCACCGCGAGCTGCGGATTGGCGCTCGCTGCGGGCAGCGAAAGGACAAGCGGGCCTTGCCCGCTCTGGGCATAGGCGCCGATGAAGTTACGGATCCGCGCGCGGTCCTCGCCCGACAGTTCACTGGCCTCCGGATCGATCGCAACTTCTAGGAACTCTGTCCGCTTCGTGACGCCGATTTCATGACGGGAGAGTGCGGTGCCCTCGAGATAGTCCGGCGTGACGGCGGTTGGAGCGCTGCTCACGCAGGCACCGAGGCTCAGGAGCCCGGCACCGAGGGCGAGCAGCTTCAAGTTCGGTTTTGAGACGATGGTCATGGCTCGGTCCCCTATTCTTCCATGAAGCCCACAGGGGCCCGGTAATCTTCTGCTTTGACCGGCGCGCCGTCGCGGCCGTAGGTTTCATTCAGCCTGCCAAAGAAGATGGTCTTGGCGTCAGAGGCATTTGCATAGCCATCGGCCGGTGTACGCAGTGCTGACTTGGCTGCGGGATTGACGAGGTAGGGCGTGACGATGACGACGAGTTCGCTTTCCTCTGACAGGAAATCCCGGGACTGAAACAGGGCGCCGAGTACGGGCAGCTTTTTCAGGCCTGGAACCTGGTCAAGGTTCTGGCGATCTTTGACCGAGATGAGACCCGCCATCATCATTGAGCCGCCTGAAGGCAACTCAATGGTTGATTCCGCGCGCCGCACCGTAAGACCGGGCAGCGTGACTCCCTCGACCAGAATAACGTTGCCTTGATCATCGACTACCGTCTGGCTTTCGCCCTGGAACGCACCCTGGGAAGTCAGCTCCGAAACCTCGGTCGATATCTTGAGGGATATGCGACCTTCGGAGAGAACGACCGGGGTAAAGCCCAGCCCGACCCCATAAGGCTTGAACTCGATGGTGATGCGGCCCTGGTTATCCTGGCCAACGGGTACCGGGAACTCGCCGCCCGCGAGAAACTTGGCGCTTTCGCCAGACATCGCCACCATGGTCGGCTCGGCCAGCGTCTTGACGACCCCGATGCGCTCCAGCGCGTTGAACGCTGCACCGATGCGGGCCTGCAGGTCATCACCAACATAGTTGGTATAAGCGGCCGTGCCACCGATACCCCCGAGCGGCCGGCCCTGGATCGGGAAGCCCAAATCGCTGCTGATGTTGCCTGTGCCGCTGAAGGGCAAACCTGGCACAAGTGCAGTATCCCCTGTACTGACAGGCGGTGAACCGAGGAAGAGCTGCTTTTCCACGAGATTGGCGAGATCGCCCCAGTTCGGCACGCCCGACAGGTTGATCCCCAGCTGCTTCACGATGTTGCGCTGCATCTCGACGATGCGCACTTCGAGCAGCACCTGGTCGGGAGCCAGTACGCTCAGCATGTTGACGATCTGCGGGGCGCTGTCGCCGCTCGGGAAATAGGCAGCGACAAGCTGGCGCACCCGGTCCGACTGGGACATGTCGTCCACCGACCCCGTCATCACAATGCTGCCATTCATGCTTTCGAGCTTGACGCGGGCATCAGGCACATGCCGCGCTATGGTGTTTTCCAGCGCGGTCATGTCGGTTTCAACATGCAGCGACAGATCAAGCAGGGTGCGTCCGGCCCGGTCAAAGATGAGCGCGCTGGTCTGGCCATAGGCCACACCGCGGAAAATGATCCGTTGCGAAGTCTGTACGACCGCATCTGCAATCTCGGGGTTTGCAATCACCACATCAGCGGCGGGCGCCTCGAGCTCAATTATCACCGACTTGTTGACGCCAACCGTCAGGCTGCGTGAATTTGTGCTGTCGCCGGCAGACGTGATGACGGTGCCCATGCCGGCCGGGCCTGACTGAGCCGGGGCTGGCAAGACCGGGGCGAGGGCCAGAACCGCAGAGACAGCAACAATCTTCAGGATACCCATGTTCAGTTGCCTCCCACGCCGGCAGGTGAAGGCTGACCGTTGCGGATGATCGTGATGCCAGATCCGGCCGCGCCATCACCGCCTTCGAGAAGTTCGATGCGGGGGTTGCGGTCCGTGCCGCTGATCATGTGGTCAAGTGGGCGAAGCGACAGGGACACTTCGCCGCGATGCATCGACATGGCCAGCAGTTCAGCTTCCTGGGGTGAAACTTCCAGAGTGGCGGTGCTCCCGAGGCGGGCTGTTTCGCCTTCTGCATTATTCGCAAAGTTCTGGTCGATTGCCAGCACACGGACGTTCTTCACGATCGTGGTAGCCACCGTGCGCTCAGGGATACCGCGCGAGGCGTCGGCCATCTGGTTATAGGTAAGGATCAGATCGACCCTGTCATTTGGCAGGATAAAGCCGCCGGATGCCGATTCAGCGGAAATTTCAACCGACACGGCCCGCATCTCGGGATCCATCATTGCGGCAAGCAGTCCCTGATCGCCCCGGATCACCACTTTTTGTTGCAGGAGTGGCTCACCCTTGTAGAGGGCTGCCTTTACGACAGCGCCGGTCAGCGTCCCGATCGAGTCCGGGACCGCGGTCTGAACATAATAGCCTTCGACCAGGTTGGCTTGTGGCCAGGGCGCCCATTGCAGGTCTTCAGCCTTGATGGTCTCGCCAATGGCGAAGTCGCGAAGGACGGTAAGCACTTCGACTTCGGAGACTTCCCGCTCCTCGATCTTGAGTTTGTCCTGCAAGACGGTCTCGGTGACGATCTGCGGCTTACTCAGCTGCAGGACCAGGAAGGCAGCCCCCCCCGCTGCGGCAAGCGCCAGAAGAAGGATGATGATGCGCATCGGCGACATAAGGCGCCACTCCTCTTACTCTAAGCCTTAAGACCAGCGAAGGACGCGGCGGGCCTTATCGATCAGTATAGATTCGCACGCTGCGCCTAAGGGAGTGTTAACCGGCAAAACCAATGGATTCATAAAAGCGGGCGAGCAGCGGAGAGGCTGACCCGGCGATGATCGCCCCCCCGGCAATCGCCACGCCATAAGGTACTCCGGCCTTCGGCTCAAAGGGCGCGCGCATGAAGCCCGGGACCGCGGCTGCCGGGAAGCTGCGCTTGCCAACCAGAAGAAACAGCGCACAGGCACCGCCCACGATGGCCATCCAGTAAACAAAGGGAAAGGCAGCCGCCGGGCCCATCCAGAGAACGACGGCCGGAATCATCTTCGCGTCCCCTCCCCCGAAAATCCGGAAGGCAAACAAACCGACGGCGATGACAAAAGCGAGCGCGCCCGCAAGCAGGTGGCCGCCAAGTATCTCGAGGGGGATGCCGGACACGAGCGCAGCGGGCAGAAACAGACCGGCAATCGTGAGGTTCAGCCAGTTCGGAATTGTCAGCCGATTGACATCATGAAGGGCAGCAAAACAACACAGGGCTAGGAAAAGGCCCGAGAGAAGGATGAGAAACATGGCAGCAGCTCCAGTGCGGTAAGCCAGCGCAAACTGCCTCAAAAGGCTGAACGAAGCCTTTCCTGACACGGCGCCGCATGGGCCAGGAATCGAAAGAGCCGCCGGGCAGGCCCGGCGGCTCCATAGTCAGTCAGACTGACCGAGGTCGATTAGACTTCGATTGCGTCAGCAACAGTGTTGAAGGCGGTGCCGGTCTGCTCACCGAGAGCGGTCACACCGCCGATGATGGCGACAGCGATCAGAGCGGCGATGAGGCCATACTCGATAGCGGTTGCGCCCGACTCGTCTTTAAGAAAACGTGCAAACATTGGAAACTCCCATCATTCGTTTTTGACATGCCCCGGCTTAAACTTTTTTTCCCGGAACAAAATAACGTTTACACGTGCAGAGTTCCGATCTGATTGAAGAAATCAGAAAACTCGTGAAGCTGTGTCAGGCTTTCATTTACCAAGCCTGACGCAACCATGAATGCGATGAACGCAGGTCATGCACGTCTCTGCCATTAAACATATAGAGAGCATGACAGCGCCATTGCGCAGGGCGGCGAACCGGTGCTTGCCAACTGTATGCGATGCGGCTGAGGAAAGTTCCGGTTAGGATTCAGTAAACCATAATCTGGAATATTCTGGTCACCCTATATGCTGGAGTGTCCGTATGATGACGATCTGCCTGAAAGCTGCCGCGTTCGGCGCCGTCGCCCTCTCTTTCGCCTCAGCGGCTTGGGCCGATCAATTGTTTGTTGAAGCCAGCAAGACGATCCCGCTGCCAATCAATGGCGCTGCGTCAAGCATCATCATCGGCAATAAGAACATTGCGGATGTCAGCGTACACAACGAAAATCTGCTGTTCGTGACCGGAAAGAGCTATGGAACGACGAACCTGCTGGTTTTCGACAAGGCTGGTCGGGAGATCTACAGCTCGGATGTGCTGGTCACTACCAATTCTGCCGCGCTGGTCACGATCAACCGGGCCGGCCAATCCTACACCTACAACTGCTCTCCCAATTGCAAGGCAGTGCTCAGCATCGGTGACCAGGCAGATCATTTCGCCACCCTGATCGACCAGCAGCTCCAATCCCAGATCCTGACCGAAGGCGAATAGGGCTGAAGTTAATGCGGCCTTTGCCGGACAGGTAAAGATTGAGCAAACACCGAAAACATGCACCAACCAGTGTATGATAAGCCTGCTGTTTGTAACTTAGCAGGGAATCGGAACGATGTTTGGCGCCCACGAATTCAGCCTTTCAGCACGCCTCAGGTCGCGCTGGCAGATCTTTGCCAAAGACCGTCGCGGCGCCGCAGCTGTTGAATTCGCGATGATTGCAGCCCCCTTCTTCTTTCTCATCTTTGGTCTTCTCGAAGTGTGCCTGATCTTCATCATGACCACCGTCATGGAGAATGCGGTTTCTGAAGCCGCTCGGCCCCTGCGCACCGGTGAGGCTCAAGCCGCTGGAATGACCGCAGCGGATTTCCGCGAGGCCGTCTGTGCCGGGTTCCTGGAAATCCTTGAATGCGACGATCGCCTTTCGATTGATGTCCGCACGGCCGCAGACTTCGGCTCGACACCGACAGGCTCTCCGCTGGACGAAGACGGCGACCTCGACAATGATGACTTCATATTTGAGGCAGGCGGCGCCAACGACATTGTGGCGGTTCGCCTGTTCTATGAGTGGGAACTTATCACACCGGCATTATCGCGCCCGCTCGTCAACATGTCGGGCAACAAGCATCTCCTCCAGGCCAGCACCGTATTTCGCAATGAACCGTTCGGGAGCTGACATCATGGCACTCAGATCAGCTCTGTCCCTGCTAACCCGCCGCACCCGTTGGCGCGGGATCCGGGGAATATGGTACAATGAAAAAGGCGTGTCGGCTGTAGAGTTTGCGCTGATCGCGCCGCTCATGGTGTTTATCTATTTCGGCTTTATCGAGCTCAGCCTGCTGATGCGGGCTGACCAGCGCGTGACCTCGACCGCCTCGAGCCTCGGAGACCTGACGGCCCGCCTCGTGACTGCCAGTGACGCCGATATGCAGGAACTTTTCAATGCTGCATCGGTGACGATGCAGCCCTATGCCGCCGAAACCGCACGCATGCGGATCACGTCCGTAGTCGACAATGGCGACGGTGAAACCCGTGTCGACTGGTCGGACGGCTACAATATGGCTGCCTATACCCCCGATACCCTGATCACGGTTCCGGACGGTCTCGTGCCCAGCCCGGGTTCGGTCATCGTTGCTGAAGTCGAGTTCGAATACGAAAGCACGCTGGGCGTGGTTCTGGACGCCTCGCAGACCCTGAAGGACGTATTCTACCTGCGTCCGCGCCGGGTTACCCAGATTGCCCGCTCGCCAGACGCTAACCCCGCAACCGGCTTTATGCCTGCCGGCTAGGCTGCTGAAGATTCAACGGCAGCGGGCTCATTCCTGACCGTCAGCAGTACAGCAAGACCGAGGAAAAACAGGACCGCGATGGCCGACATGCCGATTCGCTGATCACCTGACATGCGGGTGAAATACTCGATCATCATAGGACCAATCCAGACGGTTACCGTTCCTGCAATGGCGAAGAGACCAAAGAACTCCCCGCGCATGTTTGGCGGCGCGACATGTATCAGCATTGAGCGGCTTGAGGAGATGTTCGCGGTGGCAAAGACGGCGATCAACGCCCCTTGCGCCAGATAGATAAGATCCGACGACCCCGAGAAGAACGGCCAATCATTGAGTCTGACGTTCGGTAACAATCCGAAGAACGCAGATTCGCGCGTGATTGACAGTCCGAGAAACAAAATCAGTACAATTGCGGCGAGTTCAACGATCAATGCGTTCTTCGGCCCAAGGCGTTGATCCAGCCACCCGCCGAAAACGCCGCCGATCACGGCCCAGGCTGACGCCCAGATTGCATAGATTGTCAGCTCGATCAGTCCCCATCCAAGGAACAGGCTGACATACACGGCGCCCATCGTCAGCAGCGCAAACATGCCGTCTGCGTAAATTGTTCGCGCTATCAGAAACTTGAACGCTTCACGGTGGTGCGCCGCGCGTTTGATGGTTCGCAGAACACCCTTCGCGCCTTCGGTAATCGCGGTCACCGGCGAGGTGCCCTTTATCCCCGTGTCGCGCGAATGCAGAAAGAAGTACCACATCGACAGGATCATCCAGACAGCGCAGATCGGCCCGGCGATGCGGAACTGTTCATACTTGGTGGTATCAATTCCGAAGAAGGGTTCCTTGGCGGGCCAACCAATCGCATCCGGCAAGGCGAAGAAGAAAACGATGCCGACGAACATGATGGTCGCCGCCGCGTTCCCGAGCGCGAGCCCCAATCCCGATACCGCTGGCAAGGCTGATGGCGCCGCCGCATCGGGGAGCATCGAATTGTGGGCCACCTCGCTATAACTGTAGCAGACATATGCAGTGATCAGCAGCGCCATGATAGCGCCGGTCGACAGGCCTTCAGGACCTGGGATTGCCCACCAGAGTGACATGCTCACCAAAGTGATCAGCGACAGGCAAAGGAGCAGCAATGGCTTGCGGCGCAGCCCCCGATCAAAGGCAGCGCCCAGAAACGGCGCGGTCAAGGCAGCGATATAACCGGCCGTCTTGGAAAGGTTGGCGACCATCGCCTGCCCTTCTGCGCCTGCGGCCCGCTGGGCCTCCTCGGGGCTTAGACCTTCCAGCTTGCCGCTTGCAAGAATATCGGCGCCGACAATGTCGCGCGCAAAATAGGGGGCAAAGACATAGATGACGATCAGAATGTAATAGGGATTCCGGGCGGCCTCGAACCAGGCCCAGGCGAAACCTGTCTTCCCGAGCGCGCCGCCCTCACCTGGCGCTACACCTCGCGCCGAGCCTGCAGACGCGTCGAGCACCACATTCGCCATTCGAGATCCTCCCGGCGCAAGTACCTGCGCTCATGAGGGCAAGACTATCTGTTCGCAGGGAAAGGGGAAGCGGATTTGCTCATGACCGCGCGTCAGCCCCGGATCGCCGCCGTCTTTACCTTGCAGGGCTGCTAAAGCTTGCCGGCGAGTTCGCCCGCATATTTCGTGATGTCGCCTGCCCCGAGGCAAACGATCATGGCGCCCGGGCCCGCGAGCGGACGCACCGCGTCCGCAAGACCGGCGAGTCCAGGCAAGGCAATGGCGCTCTTGTGCCCATGGCGGCGGATCGAATTGACCAGCGCCTCGCTGGTAATCCCCAGGATCGGCGTCTCGCCCGCTTCATACACCGGCGCGACCAGCACATGATCGGCCGCGTCGAAGCAGGTAGAGAATTCCTCGAACAGGTCGTTCAGACGGGAGTACCGGTGCGGCTGGCACACGGCGATCAGGGTGCCTTTGCCCTGCATCGCGCGGCCTGCCTTCAGCACGGCGGCGATCTCGACCGGGTGGTGGCCGTAGTCGTCGATGATCTTCACCGCCGGCTCGCCTGCTACCGGCGCCCAGTCTCCGACCGGGGTGAAGCGCCGCTTCACGCCGCCGAACTTCGCCAGCGCGGCGCGCATCTGCGCATCGGTTGCACCAAGCTCCAGCGCCACCGCGATGGCGGCGAGCGAGTTCTGCACATTGTGCTCGCCTGCCATCGGCAGCGACAAATCCTTGATCAGGCGCACATCGGCGCCAGGCGCGCGCCGGATCTCGACATCGAAATGCGCGCCGCTGAGATCAGTGCGCAGGTTGGTGGCCCGCACATCGGCCTGCAGGTTGAACCCGTACGTGATGCGGCGCCGGTCGGTGACGCGCGCCGCAAGTGCCTGCACCTCAGGATGGTCCGTACACAGAACGGCAAAACCATAGAAAGGCAGATTTTCGACGAAGGTGTCGAAGGCTTCGCGCAGCCGGTCCATGGTGCCGTAATGGTCCATGTGCTCGGGATCGATATTGGTGACGATGGCGCAGGTGGGATGCAGCTTGGCAAAGGTGCCGTCACTCTCGTCGCTCTCGACGACCATCCAGTCGCTCTCGCCTGCCTTATAGTTCGAGCCATAGGCATGGATGATCCCGCCATTGATGACGGTCGGGTCAATCCCCGCCCCGTCCAACAGGCAGGCGACCAGCGAGGTCGTGGTCGTTTTGCCATGCGTGCCAGCTATGCATACCGTGTATTTCAGCCGCGTGATCTCAGCCAGCATGTTGGCGCGCCGCACGACCGGAATCCCCGCGGCGCGGGCGGCGCGCACTTCAGGATTGTCGCGCCTGATCGCGGACGAGATAATCACCGTTCCCGCGCCCGCCACGTTCTCCGGCTGGTGGCCGATGAACACCTTCACGCCGCGTGCACGCAGGCGCTCCACGTTGGCGCTGTCGGCGACGTCCGAGCCCTGCACCTGGTAGCCCATGGTGAGCATCACGTCCGCGATGCCGGACATGCCGATACCACCGATGCCGACAATATGCGCAGGGCCTACGGTAAACGGTGTGGGAGACGTCATGGACGGGATCGAAGCTCCTGGATGGGCCGGCGCGACAGGGACATCATCAGACCGGCAATGGCCGCCAAAAGCATCCCACCGATGATCAGCGTCAGCATGCTTTGGGGCACCGGGCCGCTGGCGTAAGTGTATGCGGCGCCCTGGCTCAGGGCCTCCGCATGAGAAAAGGACGAGATCCAGAAAATGCCGCCGGTAAAACCCCAGGCAGCGGAAAGAAGGCGCGACGACCCCCGGCTAAGGGTGTGCAGCCCGCCCCAGACCAGAGCGCCAGCGGCGATGAAGTCAGCGAGCCAGAAGGGCCAGGCCTGCCAGTTACCCCAATTGCGCATGACTTCGGAAATCGCGAGGAAGGCGCCGAAGCCGAGCGCCAGCAAGGCCGAGTTGCGCGTCATAGCTCGGCAATCCTCTCAGCCATGTCGGCGAGTTCCCGAGCCGCGTCCGGCTTGGCCGCAGACCTCGCCGCTGCCGCGCGCGCCTTCAGGTCAACCGGATCAGACAGCCGCGCCGCGATCAGGGCGCCGAGAAGTTTCGGATTGACGTTGGCTTCCAGAAGCATGTCGGCCGCGCCGACATCCGTCAGCGCTTCGGCATTGGCAGCCTGGTGGTCATCCATCGCGATGGCAAGCGGAATAAGAATGGAGGGCCGCCCGACCGCTGCCAGTTCACTGACCGTGCCTGCGCCCGAGCGCGCGATCACGAGGTGCGCGTCGGCGAGCCGGTCCGGCATGTCGGAGAAGAACGGCGCAAGCTCGCACTCGATCTTGGCCACGCGGTAGAGCGCGCGGACGCTTTCGACCTGCTCTTCCCTCACCTGCTGCACCACCTTGATCCGCGCCATCAGGGGCGGGGGCAGTTGCTGGGCAATCGCCAGGGGCACCATTTCGCCGATGATGCGCGAGCCCTGGCTGCCGCCGGTGATGAAGATGTTGAGTTCGCCGTCCATCTGCGGAAAGGGACGTGCGGCCGCCGCAAGGATCGGCGCGCGCACGGGATTGCCGACCGCGAGATGCGCGCAGCCGGGCGGCAGGAAATCCAGCCGCGGGAAGCCGCTGGCCACCAGCCTGGCATGCTTTGCGAACTGCCGGTTCACGCGGCCGAGGACCGCATTCTGTTCATGGATGATGATCGCCGCTCCCTGCCGCCGGGCCGCAGCCAGCGCCGGGAAGGCGGGATAACCGCCGAAACCGGCGACCAGCGCCGGGCGGTGCTGCTTCAGGAGGCGGGAGGCTTTTGCGATCCCGGCATTGATCTTCAGCGCCGCGCCCGGAACCGTCCAGGGTTTGCGGAAGTTCGGGGAGGCGGCCTCGATCTCTTCCTTCCAGTCAGCGGGAAAGTCGGCGGCATAGCGCAGCCCGCGCGAATCCGAAATGAGCGCCGTCTGCCAGCCGCGCGCGCGCAGCTCGTCAGCAAAGGCCCGCGCGGGGAACATGTGGCCACCCGTCCCGCCTGCGGCGATGACGACCAGCTTCTCTCGGGGGGATTTAGCCATACGGCCCGGGGCTCCTCGTGCCTTCTCCGCGCACGAGAGCAAGCGCAAGGCCGAGCGTCAATCCCATGCCGACCATCGCGCTGCCCCCATACGATATGAAAGGCAGTGTCAGGCCCGTCGGCGGGACGATCGCAAGATTGACGCCGATGTTGATCACCGCCTGGATGGCGAACAGCGCAAACAGGCCGGCAGCGGCGGTCCGCGCAAAGCCGTCCTCAATGCGGGCCGCCGCGCGGAAGCCCCGGATAGCGATCAGGCCATAGATGGCCATCACCGCTACGATCGCCACGAGGCCGAATTCTTCGGCAATCACCGCGAAAATGAAATCAGTGTGTGCCTCTGGGATCTGCGTTTTCACCAGCCCCTCGCCCGGCCCGGTCCCGAACAGGCCGCCCCGGCTGATCGCGGCGCCGGCCATGTCGATCTGGAACCTATCGGCATTGCTGGACGGGTTGAAGATCATGTCGACCCGCCGCTTCACGTTCGGGAGCACGTTGTAAAGAAGGACCGCGAGCGCCGCGCCGCCGGCCGCAAAGCCGACGATCCAGCGCTTGGGCAGGCCACTGACAAAAAACGTTACGACGAACGCTGCCGAAATCAGTGCTGCGCCGCCGACATCCGGCTGCAGAAGGAACAGGCCGAGGGTGACGGCGAAGAAGACGAAGGAGACGATCGCCCAGGGCACGTCCGGATAGCGCTCGCGCTGTGACAGCAGCCAGGCGCACAGCACAATCAGACCGGGCTTTACCTGTTCGCTGGGCTGGACCGAGAACGCGCTGAACCGGAACCAGCTCTGCGCGCCGTTCACTTCATGGCCGACGCCGAGGATGGCCGCCATCAGCAGCAACGCCCCGGCAAAGATCAGCACGCCGAGGCGGCGCGCCCATTTGCGCTCCAGTACGCTCACAGCCAGCATCAGGCCGATGCCGATGGAGGCGTGCACCGCCTGCCGGTAGAGATAATGATAGGGGTCTTCGTATCCGATCTTCGCCGCCGCGGTCGGGCCCACGGCCAGCGACATCAGCAGCCCGATACCGGCGAGCAGCAGGATCCCGGCGACCAGTCCCCAATCCAGTGTCCGGCGCCACTCTGTGAACCAGGAGGTGTCCGACCGGGGCAGCAGGGGTGCAGCAGCGGTATGGCTCACGCAGACTCCTTCAGCGGTGCGGACATCATGGCCTTCACCAGGCTGCGGAAGACATCCCCGCGATGCTCATAATCCTTGAACTGATCAAAGCTGGCACACGCCGGTGAAAAAAGGACCACCGGGGACGCATCGCCGGCCGCCTTGGCATCGCGGAACGCCTGGTCGACCGCGCGGTCGAGCGTGCCGCATGCCTGCACGGGCACCTTGCCTTGAAGGGTGGCGCTGAAGGCTTCCTCGGCCTGTCCGAACAGGTAGGCCTTCGAGACATGCGGGAACAGCGGCGCCAGCGGCATGATGCCCTCGGCTTTCGCTACCCCGCCGGCAATCCAGTAGATGTTCTTGAACGCGCGCAGCGCCTGTTCAGCTGCTTGTGCATTGGTGGCCTTGGAATCGTTGACGAACCGCACGCCGTCGATGGCGCCGATGTTCTCCATACGGTGCGCCAGGCCAGGGAAAGACTTGAGCCCCGCCATGATCGTTGCCGGGTCGAGCCCTAGTGCGCGACAGGTTGCGTAAGCGGCCGCCGCATTCTGGAAATTGTGACGGCCCTGCAGCGCTGGGCAGTCTTCCAGCTTGCCGATGAATTCGGCCTTGCCGTTCAGGTTGTCATACAGCCGGCCTTCGACGGCGCTGACGCCTTTGCCCAGCGTGTAGGTCGATGAAATCTGCGTGATGTGCTGCGGCCCGCTGGCCGAGAGGCCGATGGCCATCGACTGGGTATAGATGTCGTCGAACCCGATCACCGCGAGATCCTGCGGCGTCTGGTTCTGGAATATCCGCATCTTCGCGGCCTGGTAGCCGTCCATGCCGCCATGCCGGTCGAGATGGTCCGGCGAGAGATTCAGCATCACCGCGACATTGCAGTGCAGGCTCTTCACGAGGTCGAGCTGGTAGGAAGAAAGCTCAAGCACATAGATCGCGTTCGAATGCAGCGCGGCAAGGTCCAGAACGCCGGTGCCGATATTGCCGCCGACGCGTACATCGCGTCCGGCTTCCTTCAGGATGTGGCCGATCAGCGTCGTGGTGGTCGACTTGCCATTAGTGCCCGTGATGCCGACGACTTTCGGACGGCCACGCTCCGGCAGCGCCTGCACGGCGCGGGCGAACAGTTCCATATCGCCGATCACCGGCACGCCGGTCATCTCTGCCATGCGCACGAGGCGGTGCGGCTGCGGGAACTTGTAGGGAATACCGGGCGACAGGACCAGCGCGGCAAATGTCTGCCAGTCGCGCTTGTTGATGTCCGACAGGGCGATCCCCGCCGCTTCGGCCTTGGCGCGGGTCTCCTCGTTATCGTCCCACGCATGAACGCGCGCGCCGCCGGCCTTAAGGGCCAGCGCCGCGCTGAGACCTGTGCGGCCCAGGCCGTACACAGCAACGTCTCGTCCAGCGTATTCGGTAATCCGGATCATCGCGCGCGCTTCACCTCAGCTTCAGGGTGGCGAGGCCCGCAAGGGCGAAGAGGACGGAAAGGATCCAGAACCGGACGACGACGCGCGTCTCCGGCCAGTTTTTCTTTTGGAAGTGATGGTGCAGCGGCGCCATCAGGAAGATGCGTTTGCCCTCCCCGGTCAGGCGTTTGGTGATCTTGAACCAGCCGATCTGGGTGAGCACCGAAACCGCCTCGATTACGAACAGGCCGCCTATCACCACCAGCGCGAACTCGTGCTTGGTCGCCACGGCGACCACACCGAGCATGCCGCCGAGACCCAGCGAACCGGTATCGCCCATGAAGACCTTGGCGGGGTAGGCGTTATACCATAGGAAGCCCATGCCCGCGCCGATCATCGCGCCGAGCACGACGGCAAGCTCGCCGGCGCCCGGCGCAAACTGGATGCCGAGATACTGCGCGAACACGAAGTTGCCGGTGAGATAGGCGATCATCGCATAGGCGGCGGCCGCAAAGGTCATCGGCACGATCGCGAGGCCATCGAGCCCGTCCGTGAAATTCACGGCATTGGCTGCGCCGACGATCACGATCATGCCAAACAGGATGAAGAAACCCCCGAGAGGGAGGAAGTAATTGTTGACGAAAGGCACCGCGACGCCGCCCGAAAAATCCGGGTCGGCCGGTTCGACCGATGTCTGCGGCGCCAGCGTCGCGATCCATTCGGCGAGCGGATTAAGCGGGCCCCACTGGGCATGGCCTGCCGGCGTATGCGCGCCGTGCAGGCCCATGATGAACGCGCAGGCGAGGGCGGCAATCGCGAACCCGGCGATCAGGCGAACGCCGGCAGAGACACCGTCCGTCGATTGCTTGGTGACCTTGGCATAGTCATCCATGAAACCGAGAAAGGCATACGAGAAGGTGACGAACAGCGTGACGTACACATAGGGGTTCTGCAGGTTGCCCCACAGCGCGACACCGACGATCAGGCCGAGCCAGATCAGCAGGCCGCCCATTGTCGGCGTGCCCTTCTTCGACATCTGCGCTTCCAGCGACAGGTCGCGGATCGGCTGCCCCTTGCCCTGGCGCGCGCGCAGCGTGTTGATCATCCAGTCACCGAGCAACACGGTGATCAGGAACGCCGTCACCACCGCCGCACCGGTGCGGAACGTAATGTAGTTCAACAGATTGAAAGCACCGCTTGGCGCGGCGAGCCATTCATAAAGCATCAGCTTTTCCCCGCGGGCCTTTCTGGCCCGCCATCCATCTTGCCCAATGCGGCCTCCGCGCTCCATTGGCGCAAGCGGTCCGCTAACCGTCCCATCCCGGAGGCATTCGACCCTTTGATCAAGAGCAGATCGCTGTCTTTCAGCGCTTTATGCAGCTGATTCCACAAGTCATCCGCTGACGGAGCAGACGCCTGGGGCAGGCCCGGCGGAAGGGCCTCGGCAAGGCGCTGCATTTCGGGTCCGGCGAGGAAAATTCCCTCGACACCGGCCTCGACGACCGGGCCGGCGAGGGCGATGTGTTCCTCGATCGAAGTCGAGCCGATTTCGCGCATGTCGCCGAGCGCGGCGAGACGGCGCCCGCCGGTGCGCTGCGCCAGTGATTGCAGAGCGGCGCGCATGCTGGCGGGGTTGGCGTTATAGGCGTCATCGATCAACGTGAACGAACCGCCACCCGGCAGGGAAAGCGTCTCCGCAGTACCGCGGCCCGGCGGCGGGACATACCCCGACAGCGCCTCGGCGCACTCGGCGACCGAGCGTCCCGTCTGGCTGGCCGCGAGAAGGGCGGCGGCGACATTCAGCGCCCAGTGCTCGCCGACCGCATTGATGGAGACGGCCGCACTGCGCCCGACCACGTCCACGGTGATCCTGCTGGTCAGGCCATCTGTTTCGTAGCCCGTGATGCGGGCCGTGGCGTCCGCCGAACGTCCGAAGGTCTCGACATTCCCGGTCGGGCAAAATTCGCGCGCGCGCGCCGCAAGCAAATCGACGAAGGCGTCTTCAGCCGGCAGGATGATCGTGCCACCCGCTTCGAGACCGGCGAAGATGTCCGACTTCTCGCGCGCGATGGCCTCGACCGAGCCGAGACCTTCAAGGTGGGCCGCCGCGATACAGGTGATGATCCCGATCTGGGGGCGTACCATCTGGCTGCGCGGCGCAATCTCGCCCGGGGTATTCATGCCGATCTCGAACACCGCGCGCAGCGTCTCTTCCGGCATCCGCGCGAGGGTCAGCGGCACGCCCCAGTGATTGTTGAAACTCCTGGCATTCGAATGCGCCGGCCCGAACGCGCCGTAGATGCGCGCCAGCATCTCCTTCACCGAGGTTTTGCCAGCCGAGCCCGTCACCGCTGTGCGGATCGCGCCGCAGCGGATGCGCGCTGCAATGCCCATCGCCGTCAGCGCGTCCAGGACATCATCGACCTGCACCGCGGGGCCGCCGCTCACCGGCTTCGAGACCAAAGCGCCCGCCGCGCCGGCCTTGAACGCCGCCTCGACAAAATCATGCCCGTCACGCTGATCCGTCAACGCCACGAACAGATCGCCCGGCTGCAGAGAACGGGTATCGATCGACACGCCTCCGGTCACCGTGAACGGCGCGCTTGCGCTGCCGCCGGTGGCGAGTTCGATATCCTCGGAGGTCCAGAGCGGCACACTCATGCGCGCGCCCCCGTCAGCGCAGCCTGCGCCTCGTCCTGGTCGGAGAACGCCAGCACGGTATTGCCGACAATCTGCCCGGTCTCGTGGCCCTTGCCCGCGATCACCAGCGTATCGCCCTTCCTGAGTTCGCTGATCACCGTGCGGATCGCCTCGCCCCGATCACCGATTTCGCGCGCGCCCTTGGCGCCGGCGAGCACGGCGGCACGGATTTTCGTAGGATCTTCCGAACGCGGATTATCATCCGTGACGACCACATCGTCTGCCTGACGGCTGGCAATCTCGCCCATCAGAGGACGCTTCTTCGCATCCCGGTCCCCGCCGCAGCCGAAGATCACCTTCAGGCGGCCGGCCGTGTGCGGACGCACCGCGCGCAGGAGAACATCCAGCCCGTCAGGCGTGTGCGCATAGTCCACGAACACCGCGGCGCCCGTCTGCGTCTTGCCGATGAATTCGAGCCGGCCCTTGACCGGCTTGAGATTTGCGAGGCCGTCGGCCACCGCCGGAAACTCCATGCCGAGCGACAGGCAGATCGCGGCAGCAGCGAGGGCGTTGAGCGCCTGGAACTCCCCGATCAGCGGCAGTTCGACAGGCTTCTGCTCGACATCGCGCCAGTAGAGGAACAGCGATTGGCCCGCCTGCTTCGGCATCAGCTCGTCGATCCACAGGTCCTCGCCGCGCCAGCCGAACGAGACGACCTGCAGGCCGGCAGCCCGCGCCGCGTTTTCAAAATCGACCCTTTGCGGACTATCGGCGTTGACGATCGCCGGAATGCCCTTCGGCGCCAGCGCCGTAAACAGGCGCAGCTTCGACTTGAGGTATTCCTCCATCGAGCCGTGATAATCGAGGTGGTCCTGAGTGAAGTTCAGGAAGCCGACAGCCGAGAGGTCCACACCATCGAGCCGCTGCTGCTCGAGGCCATGGCTCGAGGCCTCCATCGCGCAGTGCGTCACACCCTGCCCGGCCAGCGCCGATAGCGTCTCGTGGATCGTCACTGGATCCGGCGTCGTATGGCCGACATCAATCCTGCCACTCGGGCCAATAGCGCCGAGGGTCCCCATCGAGGCTGCCTTCAGGCCTGCCCGACTCCAGATCTGGCGCGCGAAATCGACAGTCGAGGATTTGCCGTTGGTGCCGGTGACGGCGACCACGAACTCAGGCTGCGCGGCGTGGAAGCGCTTTGCCGCGAGGGCCAGTGCGCGGCGCGGCTCATCGGCAATGACGTGCGGCAGACCGCCTGCGCCGGCGCTGCCATCAGAGAGGATGGCCGCGGCGCCTTTCTGGATCGCCATCGCCACAAACTGGCTGCCATCCTGCACGCTGCCTTTCAGGGCGGCGAACAGGAATCCGGGCTCGACCCTGCGGCTGTCGGCCGTCATTCCGAGGATCTCGGTCTCGCCGTTCTCGGCGAGCGGGAAGAGGTCCTTCAATTTCACAGGGCACTCCTTTCTGGGGTCCGCTGCGTGAAGCCTGGCCGGGCGGGGCGGACATCCTCGAAGCGCGGGATAACTCCCAGAAGCGGCGCCACGCGTTCGATGATGCGGCCCGCCACGGGTGCTGCACTTGCAGACGCCGTTGCACCTCGGCCAGCCTTGGCCTTCGGGTCATCCAGCGTCACGATCAGGGCATATTGCGGGCCGTCCTCGGGAAAGACCGCCGCAAAGCTCGAAATATTTGCATTCTTGTCATAGCCACCGGCAACCGGCTTCTCGCCGGTGCCGGTCTTGCCCGCGACCCGGTAGCCGGCGACTTCAGCACTGACCCCCGATCCGCGGATCACCGACTCACGCATCATGCGCGTCACGATCTCGGCGGTGATCGCCGACATCAGCCGTACCGGCTCGACCTTGCGCTGCGGGTCATACACGATCGTTGGCGGCGCCATCTCGCCGCCATTTCCCAGGGCGGCGAAGGCTGTCAGGAACGCCAGCGGCGAGACGGAAATCCCGTGCCCATAGGAGATCGTCGCAGCGGTCACTTCGTCCAGGTTCGCCGGCACCAGCGGCGCCTCACTGCCCGGCAGCTCGATTGCCGCCCGCTGCATGAGGCCGGCCTCCCTGAGGAAGGCGCCCTGCCGGCGCACGCCCAGTTCCCGAGCCACATGCACGGTGCCGATATTGGAACTTTCAACGATGATCTCGGTCAGGTTGGCCGACGCCGCAAACTTATGCGTGTCCTTCACTTCGAAACGGCCGACCAGAACCGGCGCGCTGACATCGAACTGGTCATTCGGGCGCACAGCGCCCGCTTCCAGTGCAGCCGCCAGCGTCAGCGGCTTGAACACCGAGCCGAGCTCGTAGACCGCGCCGATCGCACGATTTAGCCGGGACGGGTCTGCTGCCGGAATCTCCGCTGCACGGTTGGGGTCGAACGCCGGCCAGCTGGCCATCGCCAGCACTTCGCCTGTGTGCGTCTCCATAAGGATCGCCGCCGCGCCCTCCATGTCAAAATCGTCCGCTGCCGCCGCCAGCTCGCGCTCGAGCGCCGTCTGCGCCTCGATGTTGAGCGTCAGGCGCACCGGCGCCGTGCCGGCCACAAGCGCTTCATTAAACGAGCGCTCGATCCCGGCGATCCCCTTGCCGTCCACATTGACCTGGCCGAGCACGTGGCCCGCGAGTTCGCCCAGCGGATAGACGCGCCGCGTTTCGGTCCGGAAGCCGAGGCCTTCCAGCCGCAGGTCCATCACCGCTTCGCGCTGGCGCGGCGTCAGCCCGCGCTTGACCCAGACAAACTGTTTCGACGTGTCCGAAAGCCGTTCCTTGAGATTGGTGCTGGCCAGTTCGGGAAACATCTTCACGAGACCGGCATGTACTTCGTTCGGATCCCAGATCAGGCTTGGATTGACCCAGAGCGACGAGGTTTCGACCGAGGTGGCGAGCATCTCGCCGTTGCGGTCCAGGATTTCGGCACGCAGCACTTTCGGCGCCGCCGGAGCTGTAACTATCGTGAGGCCTTCATCCGGCGCGCCGGATAGCGCCAGGTATCCGCTCCGCCCGGCCATGACGACGAACAATCCGCAGAGCACGAGCCCAGCGAGCCGCGTACGGTCGCGTGAAGCTTCGCTCATGGCGCCGCCTCCGCCGCCTCGGGCACGGCCTCTTCCGCCTGCGGATCAACTGCCGGCGCAAGACCGTCCGTCGGAGGTCCGACGACATCGTCAAGATCGTCCTCATACGCCATCTGGTCGGCTTTCGGCGGCGCCATGCCCAGCTCCTTGCGGGCGTATTCCTCGATCCAGTCGCGCCGGCTCATGTGCGCCAGCTCGGTTTCGAGCAACGCCTTTTCCTTTTGCGCCTGTTCGATCTGGGCCTCGACCGCCATAAGTTCGGCGGCGGTATCACGCGCGCCATACTTGGCCCGGTACAGGCTGAAAACGAGAAGGGCGGCAACAAGCAGCCCGAAGAAAAATGCACGCCGGCTCATGGGGAGGCCTCCAGCTCAGTAATCGGCGGCAGGCCCATTCCATCATCCGCCGGACTGGCAAAGGCGGCGGCCTCGGTCCGCACCGCCGCCCGCAGTCGTGCAGACCGTGCCCGTGGATTAGTTTCCACTTCCTTTTCAGATGGTTGCAGCGCCTTGTTTGTAATCAGCTCGAAGCTCGGCGGGCGCGGCTTGGCGAGCAGGGGGACATGCCGCGATCCGGCCGGAACCCCGCCTGTCCGCTCGCGCAGCCATTGCTTGACCAGCCGGTCTTCCAGTGAGTGGAACGTCACCACCACCATCCGCCCGCCCGGCTTCAGAACCGTCTCTGCAGCCCGCAGTCCGCTCGCCAGTTCGCCCAGCTCGTCGTTCACGTACATCCGGATCGCCTGGAAAGTATGGGTCGCCGGATGGGTCCGCGCGCCGCGCCGCCCGCCCACGGCCACTTCCACCAGTGCCGCCAGATCCGCTGTTGTTTCAAAGGGTTTAGACACCCTGCGCTCGGCAATCGACCGGGCAATCCGGCGCGCATTTCGCTCCTCGCCCAGCCGGAAGATGATGTTTGCGAGGTCGCGCTCGGCCATCCGGTTGACGACATCCGCCGCCGACGGCCCGGCCGCGCCCATCCGCATGTCAAGCGGGCCGTCTTTCATAAAGGAAAAGCCCCGCTCTGCCTCGTCAAGCTGGAAGCTAGAGACGCCGATGTCCAGCACCACGCCTTCGACCTTCGGATGACCGGCCTGCGCCAGCAGCGTATCCATGTCACCAAACCGTCCAAGCAGAGGCACCAGCCGCGGAAATTCCGCTGCCAGAGCCTCTGCCCGCACGATGG
The DNA here is from genome assembly GCA_016124495.1 of Hyphomonas sp. Taxonomy (GTDB): domain Bacteria; phylum Pseudomonadota; class Alphaproteobacteria; order Caulobacterales; family Hyphomonadaceae; genus Hyphomonas. Next base: position 282,260 of record WGNP01000003.1, read on the forward strand.
CATCGAGATCACGGTCGATTCCGAGGACGGAACAGTTTGCTGCCTTGAGGATGGCGCGCGTGTAGCCGCCGCCGCCGAACGTGCCGTCCGCGATGACGTCGCCGTCCGCCGGCGCCAGCGTCTGCAGCACCTCGGCCAGCATGACGGGGAGGTGGCCGGACGCAGCCGGCGAGCGGGTTCCCGTCCGGGCCACCATCATCCAGCCTCCCCGCGCGAGAGCACCGCGCGCCGGCGGCGCACTTCGCGGTAGGCCTCATGGAACGCGTCCAGCGTGCCAGGCTGCTGCGCGATGCCGTTCTGTTTGGCGCGGTGCGCGTCGAACCGGGCAGGGTCCCAGATCTTGAAGCTCTCGATCGCGCCAGTGAACCGGATGCGCCCTGAAATACCCGCTGCTTCGCAGAACTCATCCGGCAGCCTGATGCGCCCGGTATCATCGATCTTGAGGTCGGCCGATCCCGCAATGACCGACGTCACGAAGGCTTCGCGGACGGGCGATTGCAGCGGCAGCTCGGCCAGCGTCTCGGCATACAGTTCCATCAATGCTTCGCCGCCGCCTTCCAGAGCGCCGGATCCGTCCGGCGCTATCCAGATGAAAACACGGGAGTTTCCGCCCAGCGCGGCGCGATAGGGTGCCGGGATCGAAACCCGCCCTTTTGCGTCAATAGCGCCCTCATAGGTGGAATAAAACACCCGCCCGTCCTGTTCTGGATTTGCCTCAACCCCGCCATGGGTAAACCATGTCTTAACGTGGACTAACATGGGCTGGTATGGGTCTCAATGGGCAGCCGGACCGAATCAGGATTTCCACATAAGCTCAATAAGGGAACAAAGCACGCTCATTGCAGAAACCCGGTGAAGGCGGCGGATCGGATCGCGTGGAAGGCGACAAAATTTCCGCGCCTTTTCCGGGTCTTGAGTTCATGTGTTGCGATGCCGCATCGGTCGCTCCGGAAGCGTTGCATCTACCGGAACGGGCACAGAACCTAACAGGGCGGCAATGTCGGTTGCTGAATGTCCGGGCGCCGTGCGCGCTGCGCTCGCCCAGGCTCCGCGAACGGATCGTCCGTAAACGAAAAACCAGCGTTTGTTGGATCTCAAGGGGAAAACCATCCGGCCCCGAAGCGTATTCGCATTCGAAAGGGGGAGGATCGAAGCGGCTCCAGAGCCGGATGGCAACCTGTGAATTAATGTTACCGCCGGCCGTCTGATAACAAAAATTGATTAATCCTCAGTTTGATATAGACTTACCCTATGATTCTCCCGACACTCCGACAGCTCCAGTTTCTCGTCGCCCTGGGCGAAACCGGCTCGTTTTCCCGCGCCGCAGAAGCCTGCCATGTCACCCAGCCCACCCTCTCGGCCGGCATCAAGGAACTCGAAGACCTGTTCAGCGTCTCGCTCGCCGAGCGCGAGCCGCGCGGCGCCACCCTTACGCATGCCGGCGAAATCGCCGCCGCCCGCGCCTCGGCCTTGCTCGCCGATGCCCACGCCCTCGTCCAGGCCGTCACCACAGCCGGAGAGATCTTTTCGGGCCCGTTCAACCTCGGCGCCATACCTACCATCGCGCCGTTTGTGCTGCCCCAGACCGTTAGTGTGCTGACCAAAGAATACCCGGACCTCAAGCTCTATCTCAACGAGGACCGCACCAGCCGCCTGATCGACCAGCTCAAGGCCCGCACCCTCGACGCAGCCTTCATAGCCCTTCCCTATGATGTTCCCGGCATCGAAACGATGACGCTGTTCGACGACGAGTTCCTGCTCGCTGCGCCCGCCGGTCATCCGCTCGCCCGCAAGAACGGTCTGTCCCCGGAGGACCTGAAAGATACCGACCTCCTCCTTCTCGAAGATGGACACTGCCTGCGCGAACACGCGCTGTCAGTCTGCCGCCTGAAAGCCGGGGCGGGGCGCGAGCAGGTCGCGGCCACCTCGCTCGGCACGCTCGTCAACATGGTCGCCGGCGGCCTCGGCGTCTCGTTGATCCCCCGCCTTGCCGCCGACAACGGTCTCGCGCTGGGACCCGACGTCGCTGTGCGCGCCTTCGTCACGCCCATAATCGGCCGGCAGATCGGCATCGCCTGGAAAGGGGGCAGCCCCCGCGCCGCCGAGGCCCGACAGCTCGGCGAACTGGTGCGCGAACACCTCAAGCCCCGCGCCACCCTTCACGCCTGACAGTCCTGCGCGCGTCCCAGCAGCCACACCCCGGATTTATCTGCGCCGGGGGCTTCCGGCGTCGCCCGGCTCCGGCATAAGAGGCCGGAAGACAGGGGACGCTTCGGGGCAAGGATCACAGATGAAGCTCAGCGCCTCCTGGCGAGCGACCCTGGCAGCCAGCTGCGTTCATTTGGTGATGGGCGCAAACCTGCCCTACCTGCCGGTCTGGATGGAGAAGGTCGCCGGCATGTCCGGCGCCGAGATTGCGGGCGCTGCCACCATCGCGATGATCATCCGCATCGTCGCCGGGCCGATTACCGCCGGCATCGCGCAGGACCGCGGCCTGCGCGCCACCCTCGCCGTATCCATGGCGGTCAGCTTCGCTGGCTATGCGCTGCTCTTCCCGGCCTCGCCCCGCGCAGCAGATTTCCTGCTCTGCATCGTCATCTACAGCGCCCTCAACGTTGCCGGGCCCTTGTTCGAGGCGATCCTCGTCTATGGCACGCGCGGCGGCAGCCCGGATTACGGGCAGGGCCGCGCCATCGTCTCGCTCGCCTTTGTGATCGCCAATCTTGCAGGCGGCGCGATCCTTGGCGCCTTCGGTCCCGATTGGATGCTCGTATATCTCGTAATCACCGCCGCGATGGCGACCATCGCCCCGCTCTTCACGCAGCAGGGCGCGCGCCAGGCGATCCCGAAACGCACGATCGCCTCCACTTTCCGCGAAGGCTTCGCGCTGTTTCGCATCCAAGGCGTCTTCATCTTCATCCTCGCCGCCGCCCTCATCCAGGCCACACACGGCGCCTACTACGCCTTCGCCTCCAACATCTGGATCGCGCAGGGCATCGGCGGCGGCCATATCGGCGCCCTCTGGGCCACCGGCGTCGGCGCCGAGATCCTGCTGCTGCTGTTCTCCGCCCGCCTGCTCGGCGGCCTGACACCGCAAACCCTGCTCTGGATCGGCGGCATCGGATCCCTGCTGCGCTGGACAATGGCGGGCTTCGTGCTCCCCATCGAAGCCGTCTACGTCCAGCAGCTGCTGCACGCGCTGACCTTCGCGGTAACCCATATCGCCACGATGCGCTTCCTGCAGGCCGCGCTCCCGGAAGACAAGCTGCCGATGTCCTACGCCGTCAACGGCGCGCTGATCTTCGGCCCGATCATGGCGATCACCAGCATCGTCGCCGGTCTCGCTTACGACGCCTTCGCCCCCGGCGGCATCGAAGCCCAGTCGCGCCTCTACTGGATCATGCTGCCGGTGGCGGCTGCCGGTCTCGTGCTGACACACATGGCCAAACCGCTCCCCGCCGACGCGGCCACCGCGCGCGTCTGACAAACACGCCGCTGCCGGCTCACCCCGCCACCCTGCCTTGATACCCCTTGTACATAACATGTTATATATCAAAATCTCAAAGCGGAGAGGGATAGCATGGCGCGCGATGTTCTGGCGGAGATGGGCTATCTCGCGCTGGGCAGCCGGCTGAAACGCCTCGCCGAGCGCATGCAGGCGGACGCCACGAAGGCCTTCGTCGACCGGGGCATCCCGGTCCAGGCGACGCACTTCCCCTTGCTCGCCGCGCTGACCACTTATGGCCCGATGAGCGTGACCGAAGCCGTCGAAGCCGTCGGCATCAGCCAGCCCGCCGTCACCCGCATCCACAACAGCCTTCAGGCCCTCGGGCTCACCTGCGCTGTGCCTGTGAAAGGCGACAAACGCCAGAGGCAGATCCGCCTAACGGCGAAAGGCGAAGCACTGATCGCCCGGATGAAGCATGACATTTGGCCCCACGTGCGCCGCGCCGCGCAGGCCCTCTGCGATGGTCCGGACACGGATATCCTCTCACAGATCACACGTCTGGAGGACAGCCTCCAGGCCCGCCCCCTGCACCTGCGCATCCAGGACGAGATTGCCGCCACCAGCGGCCTGCCGCCGCTCCGGCTCGTGGAATATGACGATCGCCTTGCGCCGGAGTTCGACGCAATCACCCGCGAATGGGTGGAAGACATGTTCACGCTGGAAGCCAATGACCTCAAGATCATCGAGAATCCGAAGGCAATGATCCTCGACCGGGGCGGCGAAATCCTGTTCGTCGAAGCGGCAGGTCTTGGCATTGTCGGGACCTGCGCCCTGATGCGGGTGGACGGCGACAGTTTCGAACTCACGAAGATGGGCGTGCGCGCCTCGGCCCGAGGGCTAAAGGCCGGCGAATTCCTGCTGCACCGCGTACTCGAGCGCGCCCGGCAGATGCCGATCGGCGAACTCTTCCTGCTGACGAACCTGAAATGCGCCGCCGCCGTGCATCTCTATGAGAAGGCAGGCTTCGTCCATGATGCGGACATCATGGAAAGGTACGGCAAACGCTACGCGCGCTGCAACGTCGCCATGTCCTACGACCTCGGCAAACCGCCAAAGCTCTAGCCCGCTTCGCGTTCGCCGCGCACGTCGAGGTCGTACTCGCGCACCTTGCGGTACAGCGTCGAGCGGCCGATGCCGAGACGGCGCGAGACTTCGCTCATGTGGCCGTCATAGAATTCTATCGCATACTGAAGAAGGTCACGTTCGATATCCTGCAGGCTGCGCAATTCGCCGTCCTTGTCCTTGATTGCCAGAGGGCTGGACCTATCCACCGGACCAAGATCGTTCGCGGCCACCAACAGCGCGCTGCGCACGTCCGGTGCCGACGGCAGACCCGTTACATCCGGCATCTGGCCCGAAATCTGCGGGAAATCCTGCGGGCGCAGCAGATCGCCATCACACAGCACGACCGCTCGGAAAACAGCGTTCTCGAGCTGGCGCACGTTGCCTGGCCATTCATAGGCGTGGAGCATCTTCATCGTGTCCGGCGCGGCGCCGGTCACTTTCGCGCCTTCGCTCGCATTGAAGCGGGCAATGAAATGCTCGACCAGCGCCGGGATGTCTTCGCGCCGATGCTTCAACGATGGCATATCGAGCGGGAACACGTTGAGACGGTAGAACAAGTCCTCGCGGAACGTGCCGGCTTTCACCTGGCCGGCGAGATCACGATTCGTCGCAGATATTATGCGCACATTGACCTTGGTGGGACGGCGTGAGCCGACCGCGTCGACCTCGCCTTCCTGCAGCACACGGAGCAGTTTTACCTGGGCGTCGAGCGGCAGCTCGCCGACCTCATCGAGGAACAGCGTGCCATCATCGGCCTCGACGAACTTGCCCAGCGATTTCGACACGGCGCCGGTAAAGGCGCCTTTCTCGTGGCCGAACAGGATCGACTCGACGAGGTTTTCCGGGATCGCGCCGCAGTTCACCGTTACGAACGGTTTGCCCGCGCGGGTCGAGGCGCCCTGGATGCAGCGCGCCATCACCTCTTTACCGACACCGCTCTCGCCGAGGATCAGTACCGGAATATCCGACGTCGCCGCCCGCTCCGCCATGCGAAGGACGCCGCGCATCGAAGGCGCCGAGGCGATCATGTCGTCGAACTTCATGCCGCCTTCGGCCTTGCGCGACAGGCGTTTCACTTCGCCGGTCAGGCTCTGCATCTTGAGGGCGTTTCGTATACTGACGACCACGCGCTCTGGATTGGCCGGCTTGACGATAAAATCTACCGCGCCGCGCCGCATCGACTGCACGATCGTATCGATCCCGCTGGTCGCGGTCAGCATGATCACCGGCAGTTCCGCCCGGCGTTCGGTCAGCTTGTCCAGCGTCTCCATGCCGGAAAGCCCCGGCATCGTCAGGTCCAGGAGTACCACGTCAATCGCCTCGTGCGCGTCGCAGGACATTGCAATCCCGGTCTCGCCATCCGGCGCCGTGCGGCAGGCAAAGCCCGCTTTCTCCACGGCGGCCTGCAGAAGGCGGCGCTGGGTCGGATCATCATCGATCACGAGGATTGTCTTGGCCATGTTATCACCCTTCACGTCTTATCCGTGGGCGGACGCTGACGCGCACCCTGCCACATCGTTACGGCCCGTTCTGACACACAGGGATCAAGTTACGGTTTCCCGGAACCTTGAAATTTCATCGAATGGCGCCTCGCCGGCCTCCGAAGCGCGCGCCACTGACGCCGCTGCAACAGGCCTGATAAGCGCTTCGGGTAACAAGTTGTCAAAATCTGAAGCAGATCATCGGATTAACCCCCGGACGGGCCTCCAAATGGCCGACGCCTCACGCCGCCCGGGCGGCGCTTATCGAGCAACCCGAAGAAAACGGCCCAGAGGCAGGATAGGGCGGGACAGGCTTACGCGGCCCGGTCCGGCGCCTGCCTGCCCCCTGAAAAGCGTTCCCCATGGCGAGCGAGCGCACAAGTCTGCCCCGGCCTTCGCCGCCGGGGCGCAAGAGCCTAACGCTGCCCGGCGAACAAAACAGGAATACTCTGGACACAACCCTACCCACCGCCCATATCTCGCGACAATGGCCCGCCCCCCCCGCCCCCCCGCCCGCGGCGTCGCCGACGCCTCCGCTGCCTTCAGCTTTGACGGCTTCGCGATGGACGCTGGCGGCGCTCTGGCTTCCGACCAGTGGACGCCCCACCGGCCGGACCGCGCCTGGGTCAAACTCGAGGGCGGGCGCCGTTTCCGCGTCCAGGCGGACTACCAGCCCGCCGGTGACCAGCGCACCGCCATCCCCGAACTCGTGGGGGGCATCGCCTCCGGCGAGCGCGACCAGGTCCTCCTCGGCGCGACCGGAACGGGGAAGACCTTCACCATGGCCAAGATCATCGAGGCGACGCAGCGCCCCGCGCTCATCCTGGCCCCCAACAAGACCCTCGCCGCCCAGCTCTATGGCGAGTTCAAATCCTTCTTCCCGGACAACGCGGTCGAGTATTTCGTCTCCTATTACGACTATTACCAGCCCGAGGCCTATGTTCCGCGTGCGGACCTTTATATCGAGAAGGAAAGCTCGATCAACGAAGCCATCGACCGGATGCGCCACTCCGCCACACGCTCCATCCTTGAGCGCGACGACGTCATCATCGTCGCCTCGGTCTCCTGCCTCTATGGTATCGGCTCGGTCGAATCCTACACCTCAATGACTTTCACCCTCAACGCCGGCGAGCGCATCGACCCGCGCGCCGTCGCCGAGCGGCTCGTCGCCAACCAGTATACCCGCAACGATGTCGCCTTCGGCCGCGGCACCTTCCGCCTCAAGGGCGACGTGCTCGACATCTTCCCCGCCCACTACGAGGACCGCGCCTGGAAGCTCTCCTTCTTCGGCGACGAACTGGAATCCATCGTCGAGTTCGATCCGCTGACCGGGCGTACACTGCAGAAGCTGCCTGCCATCAAGATCTATGCGAACAGCCACTACGTGACCCCGCGGCCGACACTCACGCAGGCGGTGGAAGCCATCAAGCAGGAACTGAAGGCCACGATCGCGCATTTCGAAAAACACGGCAAACTCATCGAGGCCCAGCGCATCGCCCAGCGCTGCCAGTATGATATCGAGATGATGGCTGCCACCGGCTCGTGCAACGGTATCGAGAACTATTCCCGCTACCTCACCGGGCGTAAGCCCGGCGAGCCGCCGCCGACCCTGTTCGAATACCTGCCCCAGAACGCCCTCGTCTTCACCGACGAGTCCCACCAGACGATCCCACAGATCGGCGCTATGTTCAAAGGCGACTTCAGCCGCAAGTCCACGCTCGCCGAATACGGCTTTCGCCTGCCCTCCTGCATCGACAACCGCCCCCTCAAGTTCGAGGAATGGGACGCGATGCGCCCGCAGACTGTCCATGTCTCCGCCACCCCGGGCAAGTGGGAGCTGGAGCGCACCGGCGGCGTCTTCACCGAGCAGGTCATCCGGCCCACCGGCCTGATCGACCCGCCCGTCGAGGTCCGCCCCGTCTCGACGGACGGCGCCAACCAGGTCGATGACGTGATGGCCGAAGTGAAAACCGTCGCCGCTGCCGGCTTTCGCTCATTGATCACGACCCTGACGAAGAAGATGGCGGAAAACCTGACCGATTTCCTGCACGAGAACGGCGTGCGCGTGCGCTACATGCACTCCGACATCGACACGATCGAGCGCATCGAGATTATCCGCGACTTACGTCTGGGTGTGTTCGACGTCCTCGTCGGCATCAACCTCCTTCGCGAAGGCCTCGACATCCCGGAATGCGCCTTCGTCGGCATTCTGGACGCCGACAAGGAAGGCTTCCTGCGTTCGGAGACCTCCCTCGTGCAGACGATCGGCCGCGCCGCGCGCAACTCGGAGGCCCGCGTTGTTCTCTATGCGGACCGGATCACCGGCTCGATGGAGCACGCGATGGAGGAGACCCGCCGCCGCCGCGAGAAACAGCACGCCTACAACCTTGAACACGCCATCACGCCGACCACCATCATCCGCGACGTCTCGGACATCCTCGGTGAACTCGGAGACAAACCCTCCGCCAGCCGCTCCCGCCGCGCCCGCGAACGCGGTGTAACCGAAGCAAAACCCCTGCCACTTTCGGGCGAAGCCGGCCACAATCTGAAAGCCGTCATCGCCAGCGTCGAAAAACAGATGCGCGAAGCGGCGGCGAACCTGGAATTTGAAGACGCCGCCAGGCTCAGGGATGAGCTGAAACGGCTGAGAGAGCAGGATCTGGGGATTTGATTGCCTGCTGACGAATTTTCAGAACTGTGGTGCCGTGACCATCACGATCCGAAACTCGGTGTTTCTTATCGGTGCGTGCACTTCAGCGCCGTTTTGAATGCCGTCAGGCGCTGACCGGTTTCCCCAGATCAGGACCTGATTGGCCAATGAACCGGATTCGTTTGACGCCCTGGTTTCCAGAGACACTCTCGAAGCATTGGGCTGGCTCAGAAATGCGTCCACTCGCTACAAAGGATCCGAGCGATATCCGGTAGTGGGCGCGATTTCCCGCCAGTTCTTAGATGCGGACCGGAGGACTTCTGACACCCGCGAACTGGAAAAGCCCTTGGCTATTCAAGACCGGCTTAAGCTCGGATATCCGGGCGACCCCCCCCCTGGACAGACTGAGCCGGCGAAGCTTCGCGCAGAGCAGGGCGGGATCAGCTTCCGCCCGCCCTGGCTGGCGGCATCAGGAACGGCGGGACGACATCCCACCCTGCACCTCACGCAACCTTAACCCCTGCCTGCCATCTCTGGCCCCAACGCGAAGGAGAGCTCCCAGATGTGGATTCACCGCAAGGAACATTTCCGCAATGCCAGCGGCGCGCCGGAGCGCTCCAGGGTCGCCGCCACGGTCTACTACCTCCCCGACACCGCCGAGCCCCCGCCCCGCCAGGGCTGGGACGAGCGCTGCCCCCAGTGCAGCGCCGCCATCCGCGTCTCCCGCCCCCGGCACGGCGGCACCGCGATCAGCGAAATCCTCCCCTCCGGCCGCCTCATCCCCCACCCCTGCTTTGACCGCCTCCGCGGCAAACGCCCCAGCGACGAGACGATGGACCTGTTCGAATGGACCCCGAAATAGTCCGCCTGCGGACCATCGCCCCTGCTGCGCCGCACCAATTCCACACCGCGTCTTAAATCTGTGAAATTTATCCCCCGAAAAGCGAATCACCCCCTCGACTCACACCAAAATTGGTGAGATCGTTGCGTCAAGCCAACGAAATCCCGGCGGGAGACAACCCGCAAAGTGGAGCGAAGGCGAGCCCATCGCCCCCATGAAGAGGGCCGGGCCAGGAGCAAAGCCGGGAGACCGGGCGCGCAAAAGGCCAGGCAGGACGCACGGGATAAAAACAGGCGATGGCCCATGGCAGCGGGAGCTAGACCCGCGAGATGGGAGCCGTACGCCGTAACCGGGGCGCAAACCCGAACTACGGTGGCCAAGAGCCCGAAAGCTCCACCAGGGAGCATGAAGAAGAACTGCGCCCGCAAGGGCACAGAACGACCAAATGCGACCAACGGTGAAGCGCCAGAGATGGGCGGGAAAAGCGGCCAAAGCCCCTGAACTGTAAGCGGCCCCCCGGCCGCGAGCGGACTCAGGGCAACGCAAAAGGAGCGTGCGCCTGCCAGGGCGAACGTCCAGATGCGGAAGGGTTATGGAAGGGCCACGTCAGTGGGCCGGAAAAAACCCGGTGTCTCCGAAGAGCGTCTCCGAGTGCTAGCACTAGTAATCGGTAGCCCGATTCGAAACACCATGGAAGGCGCGGCGCCCTTCAAAAGGCACCGCGCCTTTCTTTGTTGTGAAAAAGCCCCCGGCGCAACGCGCCAGAGGCCTCTCCATCATTACCCGGAAGCCCAGTACCCGGCCTTCCGGGCGCAGTGTTCCGCCTCGCTGAGGTCGCCGCCCGCATCGGTGCGATGCTTCGCCGGCTTCTCGGCCGTCATCTCCGGCTTCGCCGCCTGGATTTCCGCCAGCGCGCCCCCTGCCACTCCGCGCCGTCTCCGCTCCGCGCCGCCCAACTCCGCCGTAAGCCCTTTTCAAGTGCGTGAATGTTTCTTCGCTATGCGGGTCCCGGAGGGCTCCGCCCGTGAAAAAACCGCCCGCACGCTTGTGTGGGCGGTTTTTTGACTCCCGGGAGGGAGGAAGGCTTATGGCGAGACGGGCGCCATCGTCACTTCAGGCTCTTTGGCCGGGGCTTCGACCGGAGCGGCCTCTTCGCCTTCAACCAGCGAGTCCGCCGGTTGCGGCACCGAGCTCGCCGTGCCGCAGCAGCGCACCTGCATCTCGAGGACGCGGTCGTTGAAGCGGCATTGCCGGTCGTTGATCTCGCGCAGGATCGAGGGGCCACCGGCGCGGTAGGTGTAGCGCGTCTGGTTGCAGCTGGTCAGCGTATAGCCTTCGCGGCAGGAGCCGACGTTGCTTTTCTGCACGGTGGTGGTCTCGCAGACCATCGTGTCGGCCAGCGCCGCTTCGGCTTTTGCCATCGCGGCGGCGGCATCGGCCCTAGCCGAGTCTGCCGTGGCCTGTGCCTCGGCCGTCAGCTTCAGGGCATCGGCCAGTCGCATGTCGGTCGACGCGAGCGCGGTGGACGTGCCATCAATCTCGACTTTCAGGCGGCAAACGTTCTCGTCCGCCTTCTTCGGGTTGGCGCAATACTCCGCAACGGTCATCTCGTTTGGAATGTTCATACACGCGGAAACACTCAACGCGGCAAGCAACAGCCCGCCAGAAAGGAATTTCGTGAACTTCATATGGGTTCTCCATCACCTCTGACCGGGGGCATTTTTACCTCCCCCCAAGCCGGATGACGCCGAAATGTGGCGGAAAATGAGCAGGAAGGCCGATTGGGGAGATTCTGGCAGATCTCAGGCCTTCAGCTTGTAGCCGTTCCGGAACATCGCCCAGACGCCGACAGTCGAGCCGAGGGCGAGCAATCCTGTATAGATTACACCAATTTGCAGAAATCCGTTGGCGACGCCGATATGGCCGTAACGGTAGCCGTCGATCATGTAGAAAATCGGATTGAAATGGGTGATGGATTCAAACGGCTCGACCATCACCTTCACGTCGTAGAACGTGCCGGAGAGGAAAGTCAGCGGCACGATGACGAAGTTAGTGACGGCGGCGAGGTGGTCGAACTTGTCGGCCCAGATGCCGCCGGCGATGCCGAGGGCGCCGAGGATCACGGCGCTGGTGAGCGCGAACCAGAGGATCGGCCAGATGTGGCGGATGGGGAGGTTGGCGAGGCCGGAAAGCTGGATCGCCACGCCGCAGATCAGCGCGATCAGCAGCGCGCGAGTGACCGCGCCGCCGAGGAAAGCCAGCGTCAGCTCCAAAGGCGAGAGCGGCGGCATCAGGAAGTCCACATGGGTCGAGTTAAACTTCGCCTGCACGAGGCTGGAGCTCGTATTGGCGAAGGCGTTCTGCAGGATCGCCATCATGATCAGGCCGGGCGCCAGGAAGTCATTGTAGCGCAGGGCTTCAAAGTCACCTGTCAGCTGCCCCCGGTCCCCGAACGCAAGCTTGAAAACCGTCATGAACAGCAGCGTCGTCACCACTGGCGCAAACACCGTCTGCATCCAGACCTTCAGGAACCGCCCCACCTCCCGCTGGTAAAGCGTCCACAGGCCGAGGCCGTTGAAGGCCCCGTACTGGCGCAGGGTGCGGACTTGATCGGCTTTGGGAATCGTATCCATGCCTAATGCTCTTAAGCGATGCAGCCCGCACTTGCGAGTGGCGTCGCGGGGTCAAAACGGCTCCACAAGATATAGAACCCTGTGGAAAGCGGGGCCTGCATGTTGTGTTTCATTACGCCTCTGATACGACATATAGGTGTCATAACAGTTGGCGCGTATAGCCACAACAACATATAGGGGTAAGCGCACCCGGCGACGGGACGTGCCCTGAGATGCGGGAGACTTCCAATATGTCGTGGAACGACGAGCGGGTGAACACCCTCAAGAAACTCTGGGCCGAGGGCCATTCAGCCTCCCAGATCGCCAAGCAGCTGGGCGGGGTCACCCGCAACGCGGTGATTGGCAAAGTCCACCGCCTCGGCCTGTCGGGCCGCGCCACCCCGTCGCGCCCCGTGAAGCGCCCGCCGCGCCTCGCCCGTCCGAAGCCCCGTTTCCTCGCAGATGGCACGATCGCCGCAGCCGCGCCGGCCGTCCCCGCGCCGTCCCTGCCGGTCCCGGCCCTCGCAATCGAGCGTGTTACGGCGATCAAGCCTCTGCCCCCGCTTCTGGTGGACGGCACACCGGCAACGATCCTCACGCTGCGCGACACGATGTGCAAATGGCCGATCGGCGACCCGGCTGACCCGAAATTCGCCTTCTGCGGCCGCAAGTCCGACTGCGGCCCCTATTGCGCCGAACACGCCCAGGTTGCATTCCAGCCTGCCCGCAAGCGGGAAGCGCGCAAATCGGAATATGACTACGTCAGGCGGATTGCCGGCTGACGCCGCGCTGACATCGCCAAATGTGAGAGCCCCCGGAGCAGAGATGTTCCGGGGGTTTTTCGTGACTCACGCCGCCGGCTATGAAACAGCAATCGCTCTAATGGATACAGGTATCTGCGCGAGCCCGTCAGAGTCGCGTAGTCCAGCAACCGTCCAAATCCGCATGCGAAACGTTATGCCTCTCCGGAACGGCTTAAATATTTGATTATGCACGCACTTGAATGGGCGCGCGCGGGACAGGCAAACTGCGGGTAGGCCTGGCAGGTTGGAGGAGATGCAGCCCGCATCGTGACGTGGATGGAGCGTAGCGAAATCCGCAGCCGCGCAACGCATCCCTTGAGACTGGCAGATTTCGCTGCGCATGAATGAGACGGGGGCCGGGCAGGTGCGCGGCGAGTACACCGTCCAATGTGCCCTCAGGCAGGGGCGTCTGAACCCGGCCGGTCTGCAGCGGAATGGTCGACGCCCCCTTAACTCCCTCCCGGTTGCAGGACGGTGCCCATAGCGAGGCACCGCCCCGTTCGCCGGACCCGGGCGGTATCCGGAACGGAACGGGCGCAGTTCGCGGGGGTGGAATGACCGTCTGCCACTTCAGGCAACACACTTTCTGTGAGGCGCAAGCCTGCCCGACGCATGCCGCGGGCCGGGGCTTTACCACAGTGCGGACCGGACGGGTTATTCTGCGGGGAGCCCCCTTCCCGGGGCGGAGGAGGCTTGCTTCGGGGTGAAGGTATCGCGGCGCCATTTGCGGAAGCGGTGGGCCGTGTGGCTGAAATATCCGCCGCCGAAGACGTAGGCGGCGACGGAATCCTTGCCGTAGGTCTCGGCGAGGCGACGGGCGCGCGAGGGATCGCGCACGGCCACGGAGGCGAGGCCCGGGTGCGGGTCGCGCCGGAACACCGCCGTGGTCGAGTCCAGCGTGCCGCCAGCGGCCGGCACCATATGGTGGCAGCGAAGCGCGGCGCCGAGCGTCTCCGGCGTGAAGCCATAGATGTGGGCGAAATGGAACCGCTCGAAGCTGGGCTTTGTGTTGGCGCGCATGTCGGGCACCGAGATGTAGAGCGAGCCCTCGGGCTTCAGCCAGGCGACCATGGCGCCAAGCGCGGCCATCGGATCGCGCAGGTGTTCGACAACCTGCTGACAGGTGACAACGTCAAAACTGCCCAGCGGCAGGTCCGCCTTCTGCCAGGGCGCGTTGATCACCTCCAGGCCGTACTCGGACCGGGCGAACTTCGCATAGGTCTCGCCCGGCTCGATGCCGACGACTTCACAGCCCTTTTCGCGGGCAACTTTCAGGAACTCTCCGGTGCCGCATCCAAGGTCGAGCACACGGGCGCCCGGTTTCAGGACACCGGCCAGTCGCGCGGCCCGGCTGCAGGCCTCGCGGTTCGAGCGAACGATGTGGAATTTAGGTGGCCTGTCCCCGGCCAGCTGGTAGTCCAGCCGGTAATCGTTGCGGTAGTAAAGTTCAAGCTCTGCATCGGTCGGCATCGGATCGGTCCGCATCAGCCCGCAATCGGTGCAGGCGACGGTAGCCAGCTTTTTCCAGCGCCGGTCTGTCGCACAGATCGGCGTCTTCTGGTCGCTGCCGCAGAGATTGCAGGCAATCGGCTCGCCCACGTAGGGATAGGACGTGAACGGGAGGTTGTTCCTGAGGAAGCTGTTCATGCGAGGTCTTTCGGCCGGCGCTTCAACGAAATTGGCGGAAAGGACTGGTTAAACGCGCAAGCTTGCGGCAACCTGACAGGCCATGAGCCGTATCCTGCTGATCGAAGACCATCCCTCGCTTGGCGCGGCGATTGCCGAATATCTCCGGCGGGGCGGCCATGCGGTGGACCTTGCGCCGACCTTGGCGGCCGCGCGGTCGCTGCTGGCGGATGTCGCGTTCGACCTCGTGCTGCTGGATCTCGGCCTGCCGGACGGCTGCGGGCTGGACTTCCTGCGCCAGCGCCCGTCCCCTGCCCCCGTACTGGTGCTGACGGCGCGCGGGGCGCTGAATGACCGGATAGAAGGGCTCGACCGGGGCGCGGAGGATTATCTCGTCAAGCCTTTCGCCCTTGAGGAACTGGCGGCGCGGTGCCGCACCATCCTGCGGCGGGCGGCGCGCCTGCAGAAGGCCCGGGTCGAGCTCGGGCGGCTGAGCTTTGATGCGGGGACCGAAGCGCTAGAAGCGGGCAATGCGAGGTTCGACCTTGCCCGGCGCGAACGCCAGTTGCTGACGGCGCTGATGTTGCGGCCCGGCAAGGTCTGCACCCGCCAATATCTCGAGACGCAGCTTTACGACCAGTCCGAACCGGTCGGACCGAACGCACTGGAGACGGCCATGTCACGCCTGCGCGCGCAACTGGACCGGCATGATTGCGGCGTCGAAGTGCGCACCATCCGGGGCGTCGGATACCTGCTGGAAGCGAGCCCGGATGCCTCCAAGAACTGAATGGTCTCTTGCCAACCGGCTGCGGCGGCGGGGGCTTCTGGCAACGGCCCTGATCACCCTGCTGCTGAGCGCCACTGTGGCCGTCCATTATGGCGGCGACATGCCGGAGCTGCGCCACCGCAGCCTGCACGTTCTGGCCGAGCGCTTTGCGACTGATGCAGCTGAAGCCTCCAGGCAGGGCGACTGGGACGTGATCAACAAGCGGCACCCGATCTTCAGCCGGCATCCCGAAAACTACTACTGGGCAGTGACCGACGCGGAGGGGCATATCATCGCCGCGTCACCGAAACGCCCGTCCGACAAGGAAATCGGGATTGCAGCTGATCCGTTCCCGGACGTCTGGACGAGTGCAACGGAGCACGGCGGCTGGATCGGCGGGCGAGCCATCGAAGGAGGAGGACAGGGTGCTTTCATAGTGATCGAAATTCACAAGGACACTGCTGGCCTGCTGCCCCTGCTGATCGCCGAAGAGATCTTTGTACACATCATCCTGCCGGTTGTTCCGTTCACGCTGCTGCTGCTGCTTGGCCTTGATGCTACGCTGCGCCAGACGCTTGCTCCGATGCGCAGGTTATCTGATGCGAGCGCGGCGATCCGGCCCGGACAGAAGTTCGAACCAATCGACATGGCCGATGTACCCATTGAGGTCAGCGGAATAGCGGGAAAGCTGAATGAGTCGCTGACGTCCCTGAACGCAGCGCTGGATCGCGAGCGCTTGTTCATTGCGGAAGCGGCACACTCGCTACGCACCCCGATTGCAGCAATGAAGGCGCGTTTGGAGCTGGACGGCGAGAAGACACAGCCGGCGCACTTGAAGACCGACCTTGAGGGTCTCGTCCGGCTCACAAACCGGCTTCTGGCTTCGGCCGACGCCGCGCGTTTTTCCGTCAACGGAGCATCCTTGGTCGATCTCGGCGAACTTGCACGCAGTGTTGTCATCCAGCTCA
Organism: Hyphomonas sp.; assembly: GCA_016124495.1. Classification (GTDB taxonomy): domain Bacteria; phylum Pseudomonadota; class Alphaproteobacteria; order Caulobacterales; family Hyphomonadaceae; genus Hyphomonas. The sequence continues at coordinate 298,580 of WGNP01000003.1, forward strand.
CTCCGGTTGCGCTGGCGGTATCAGTTGACCTCGGGCTCGAGAGCGGGAGCGAGGTTGTAACGGTGACCGGGGACGCGGATGCGCTGAGTCAGGCCCTGGTCTGCCTCGTCGAGAATGCCGTCCAGTTCACGCCGGCCGGCAAGCAGGTCACCGTCAAGGTCTCTGCAGCGCCGCCCGCATTGACAGTCGAGGATTCCGGCGCTGGCTTTGCTGCAGCCGGCGACAACACCCTGCCGCGCAGCGCGGCTGGGGGCGGCGGCGTGCATGCGGGGCTTGGGCTGCGCATCGCGCAGCAAGTGGCAACGGCCCATGGGGGCGAACTGGAAATCGGAGCAGCGCCCGGCGGCGGCGCGTCGGTAAGCATCCGCTTTACCGCGGCGGCGCCATGAGGCAGCGGCGAGATCAGGCGTCGCGCCCTGTCGGCATCCAGACGCCGAAGGCTGAGCCCTGGCCCATCAGGGTCTCAACGGCGAGGCCGCCGCGGTGGTGGGCCATGATGTGCTTGACTATGGCAAGGCCGAGACCGGTGCCGGTGATCTTGCCCCCGCGCGACTGGTCGGCCCGGTAGAAACGCTCTCCCAATCTGGGCAGGTGTTCGCGCTCGATGCCGGGGCCCTGGTCTTCGACGCGCAGCCAGACGGCTGCTTCTGGTGCGCTGGTGCGGGCGAGGGCCTGGAGCAGGGTCATCCGTGCGCTGAGGTCCCAGCGCTGCGACGCGGTGATGCGGGCCTCGGCGAGCGAGGGCGCCGCTCCGAAGCTGAGCGTGACCGTGCTGCCCGCCTTCGAATACTTGACGGCATTTGAGACAAGGTTCTCGACAACCTGGACCAGTTCGTCCCGGTGGGCCGTCATTTCAGGCATCTCGGTGGGCGCCGCCTGTACCGTCAGGGTGACGCCCGTCCCCGCCGCGATTGGCTCCAATGCGGCGAGCGAAGCTGAGACGATCTCGGCGAGGTTTTCCCTTCCGCGCGGCAGGACGTGTTCGGACGATTCAATCCGCGAGAGGGAGAGGAGATCGGCAATCAGCCGGCTCATCCGGTCGGACTCGCCGGCCATGATGTCGAGGAAACGGGGCCAGGCTGCGGTGTCGTCCCGGGCCGGGCCGCGCATGGTTTCGATGAAACCGGAGATGGCGGTCAGCGGCGTGCGCAGCTCGTGGCTGGCATTGGCGAGAAAGTCCGCCCGGGCGCGAGCGGCGCGCTTCACGGGGGTGAGATCCTCCATCAGCACCAGCACGTTCCTGCCGGCGGGAATGCGGCTGACATGCGCCCGCCAGGTCTCGTCCGGGCCGGTTTCGAGTTCGGCGGAGATGGGCGCGGCGTTCGTGCGCTCCAGTGCCTGGTCGATGGCGGCGAGGAGGACGGGGGAACGGATCACCGCGCTGGCCCGGGCGAAGGGAAGGTTCGTGAGCTGGAACAAGTCATCGGCAGCGCGGTTGAAGGCCATGATCTTCTGGCCCGGGCCGATCTCGAGCGCGGGCAGCGGGAGGGCACCTAAAAGGCTGGGGCCGGGCTCGGCGGTCTCAGGTGCGGGCTTGTCGGCCCATGTATCGGTAATGCCGGCGGGGACGCGGGCGGCAGAGCCAACGAAATAGGCCAGCGCGACGGAGGCGATGACGCCGAACGCGCTTAGCGCTTCGATCAGGCCGAGCGCGCCGGTGATGGCGAGCAGAAACAGGACGAGCGCCATTGCCCCGAGCAGCACGGTGAAGTCGCGCGTCCGCCGCGTCATCGACCGCCGGCTTGCATCCTCACTCAAAGTTTCACCTGCAGGATCCATCTTATGGCGAGCCCTGCGGCAGGGGCTCCGTTCTGGCGCTAACGCGCGCTCCGGCATCTGCCAAGCCCCGACCGCCGTAAGACCCTCAGCAAGGGCACTACAAATTCAAGACAAATTATTGAATTTCGATAATTTCATATTGACGCTCGACAAGTGCGGGCGTATCGCATCGCAATCTTCAGACGGACCTGACTTCATCGCATGAGAAAATCACTTTTACTGCTTGGTTCTGCGATGTTGTCGGCTTGTGCGGTCATACCGGATGGGACCGAGCGCTATATCGACGACCGCAATGCGCTGTTCGAGACGGTGCCGGATGCGCCGGCCGAATGGGCCGCGCGCGGCGTGGCCGGCGCGGTACCGACGGGCGACTGGCTGAGCCAGTTCAATGATCCGGTGATGACGCAACTGGTCGGCGAGGCGCTGGCCCGTAACCCGACGCTGGAATCGCGGGCAGCGCTGACGCGGGCGACCGAAGCGCTGACGCGCGCGGCGCGCGGGCAACGGCTGCCGGGCCTGTCGGCCTCGATGTCGGCCGGCGGAACTTCGACCGGCGCAGATGTGGCCGGGACAAATGAGCGGTTCAACAATCCGTTCTACGGCTTCGGCATCGATGCGAGTTGGGAAGCGGATCTCTGGGGCCGCGTGTCGAATTCCGTAGCGCAGGCGGATGCGGACTATGCCGCCAGCGCGGCAGACCTTGCGGCGACCGAGCTGTCGATCGCGGCGCAGACGGCTTTCGCCTGGATCGCGCTGAACGAGGCGCTGGCGCAGGAACGGATCGCCATTCTGTCCTTCGAGGCGCGCGACCGCGTGCTGACGATCACGGACCGGCGCGTGCGGTCCGGCGTGTCGGATCCGCTGGAGTTGCGTACGGCGCGCTCCGCACTGGCCAGCGCCGAAGCCGGGATTGCGGCGCGGCGGCAAGCCTCGACCGAGGCGGCACGGCGTCTGGAAGTGCTGCTGGGACGCTATCCCGGCGCAGAGATTACCGCGACCGCGACGATCCCGGAGCTTGAGGAAATGGCAACGGAGGGCAACCCAGCCCTTCTGCTGTCACGCCGGCCGGATATTGCCGCGCTGGAAGCCCGCGTGGTAGCGGCAGGCCTGCGCGCCGAGGAAGCGCGTCTCGCGATGCTGCCATCGCTCCGGCTGACCGGCTCGGCCTCGACGAGTTCATCGGAGTTTGAAGATGCCATCGATCCGCAGCTCATCGCGGCGCGGCTCGTAGCCGGGCTGGTGCAGCCGCTGTTTACGGGCGGCCGTCTCAAGGCGCAGCAGGAAACGGCGATCGCGCAGGCGCAGTCGTCGGTTGCGAATTATGTCGGCGGCGTGCTGACCGCCTGGCGCGAAGTGGAAGACGCGCTAACCGCCGATGTGCTGCTGGCACAGCAGGAAACGGCGCAGAAGACTGCGTTTGAAGAAGCGCGCTATGCCGAGGAACTGGCCGAGCGCCAGTATATCAGCGGCACAATCACCATCTTCAACCTGATCGACGCCCAGACCCGCCGGCTGACCGCTGAAAGCCAGCTGGTCTCAGCCCGGGCAAGCCGTGCTATAAACCGGGTTTCGTATCATCTCGCGCTCGGAGGCGGTGTGCCCGCCGCGCCTGCCCTACCCGCCCCCTCAGAAGTCCAGACCCCGCAGTAAGCGGCAGGAGCCATATCCCCATGGGACGCCTAATTGCCATCATCGCCCCCATCGTCATCATCCTCGTCCTCGGGATCGGCGGGTTCATCGCTGTCCAGGCGATGAAGCCGGAAGCCGAGAAGAGCGACGAGCCCCGCGCCGGCCTCAATGTGTTTGCCGAGCCGCTGCGGGAAGTCGCGCTGACGCTGACCGTCGAGGCGCAGGGCGAAGTGCGCCCGAAGACGGAGATCATCGTCGCGCCGCAGACCTCCGGCCGGATCGCCTATGTCTCGCCGGACTTTATCGACGGCGGCTTCATCCGCCGCGGCCAGGTGCTTGTACGCGTCGATGCGCAGGACTATGAGCTGGGCGTCGTGCGCGCACGTTCGCTGGTCGCTTCGGCCGAGCAACGCCTCGCCCGCGAGGTTGCCGAGTCCGAACTGGCGCTGCAGGACCTCAAGGATCTCGGCATGACCGATGCCTCCCCGCTGGCACGGCGCGAGCCGCAGCTGGCCGAGGCGCAGGCCTCACTGGACGCGGCCAAGTCGCAGCTGAAGGATGCCGAACTCGCGCTCGCCCGCACGGCTGTGATTGCGCCATTCGATGGCCGCGTGCGCGAACGCAGCGTGGACATCGGCCAGGTGGTCGCGCCCGGCCAGTCGCTCGGGCGCATCTTCGGCAATGATGCCGTAGAAGTCTCGCTGCCGCTCAAGGATGCCGAACTGGGACGCCTCGGCTTGCCGATCGCCTTCGAGGACAGCGAAAAAACACCGGGTCCGGAAGTGATTTTCACCGGAAACGTCGGCGGCGAACCGCGTACATGGAAGGGCAAGGTCGTTCGCACCGGCGCGGCCGTCAACTCGCAGACGCGCCAGATCAACGTCATCGCCGAACTGAAGGAACCGTTTGGCAAGGGTGCGGACAATGGCGCGCCGATGGCGCCCGGGTTGTTCGTGAACGCAGAGATACAAGGCCGCAGCCTTGACCGCGTGATGGTGGCGCCGCGCTCCGCACTGCGCGGCAATGACCAGCTTTACATCGGCGATCCGAAGACTGGAAAATTGTCGATCCGCACAGTGGATATCGAGCATTCGGACCGCGAAGGCGCTTACTTCCATGACGGCGCGGAAGCCGGCGAACTCGCGATCACCAGCCCGATCCAGGCACCTTTCGACGGCATGAGCCTGACGGTCATGCAGCGGATGGAAGACGGCACGGTGAAAGTTCACAACCCGCCCAAACCGGCTGCAGGCGCCGGAAAGATCGCTGAAGCCGAGACCGGCAACGGCACTGAGGGAGCGGCCCAATGAAAGGGATTGTCGCCTGGTTTGCGCGTAACTCGGTTGCGGCAAACCTCCTGATGTTCATCTTCTTTGCCGGCGGCGTATTCGGCTACTCGTCAATGGAGCGGGAAATGTTCCCGGTCGTGAAGGTGTCCGGCGCGTCGGTGTCGGTAGCCTGGACCGGCGCAAGCCCGCGCGACATCGAAGATCAGATCGTGACCCGGATCGAGGAAGCGGTGGCCGACATCAACGGCCTCGACCGCGTTACGTCCACCGCCAGCGAAGGCTTTGGCGTCGTCAATGTCCGCGGCCGCGATGACATCGACATGGACACCTTCCTCGACGAAGTGAAGCTCCGCGTCGACCAGATCAACAACCTGCCGCAGGCGGCGTTCGAGCCGCAGGTGCAGCGCTGGGAACAGCGCAACTGGTTCATGGGCCTGGCGGTGCACGGCGACCTGGACGCGCGCACGCTTCGCAAGATCGGTGACAAGGTCCGCGACGAGATCGCTGCGCAGCCCGGCGGCGAGCTCGCGGTGCTGCAAGGCACGCTGAGCGAACAGGTAAGCATCGAAGTCTCCGAGGAGGCGCTGCGCCGGTTCGGCCTCAGCCTGTCGGATGTCGCGAATGCCGTGCGGCAGACCTCGCTGAACTCCTCCGGAGGCCGGATTGAATCGCCGGTCGGCGACGTTCAGCTGACAGCACGCAACCTCGCCGACACGGCAGAACAGTTCGGTGAAATCATAATACGTCAGTCAAGCGAAGAAGGCACGGTCCGCGTGGCGGATGTGGCAACCGTTGTCGACGGGTTCGTCAGCGACAGGCTGCAGGCGAGTTTCAATGGCCGTGCGACCACCTTCGTGATGATCCCTGAACCGGACAACATGGATATCACGCGGTATGCCGAGGGCTTCCGCGATTACATCGAGCGCGCCAACGACCCGGCCAGCGGCGTGCTGCCGGAAGGGGTGAAGATCGACGTCCTGTGGGACGATTCCGAAACTTTCCAGGCCCGAATGGACCTTATAAGCGCGTCAGCGATTTCCGGCGCCATCCTCGTGATGATCGTCCTGCTGCTGTTTCTTCGTCCTGTCGTTGCCATGTGGGTCACCGTCGGCATCTTCACGGCATTTGCCGGCAGCATCATGCTATTCCCGGTAATGGACGTGTCCTGGAACATCCTGTCGACCTTTGCCGTGCTGCTGGTGATAGGCGTGATCGTCGATGATGCGATCGTTGTCGGGGAGAATATCCACAAGGAAGTCGAGAGCGGCCGGCGCGACGGCATTGATGCCGCCGTCATCGGCACACAGCTGGTTATGAAGCCAATCATATTCGGCGTGTTGACAACCATCATAGCCTTTCTCCCCTGGGCCTTCGTGACAGGGCCGACGCGGGTGTTCACGCAGCAGATCACCTTCGTGGTAGTCATCTCGCTGACGATCTCGATCATCGAATGCCTTCTGATCCTTCCCGCGCACCTCGCCCACATGAAGAAGCAGAAGTTTGACGGCCAGGCCGGAAACCTGATGAAGTTCCAGCGCCGGATAGCCGACAGCCTGCTGTGGTTTGCCAGCAATCTCTACCGCCCGGTGCTCGAACTGGCGATCAGGTTCAGATACGCGACGCTCGCCTTCTTCTTCTCGCTCCTTGCGATTGCAATCTCGCTTCAGTCAAGCGGCATCGTGCCCTTCAAGTTCATGCCGGAAATCGAATCCGACCTGATCCAGGTCAATATCGAGATGCCCGACGGCACGCCGTTCGAGCGGGTCGTGGAAGTGCGCGACCAGCTTCAGGCTGGCGTCGTTGCAGCGACGGAACTAACCGCCAAGCAGAACCCCGAGGTTGACGGCGGACTGATCCGGGACGCGTCCATCGTGGCGGGCGGAACCAGTGTGCAGGCATGGATTGGGATCGTTCCTCCGGAAGAGCGCCCGGAAGGCATACGCTCGAAGGATATTGCGGACGTACTGCGCAAGGCGACAGGAGAAATTCAGGACGCCGAGGAGATCAATTTCGATTTCACCTTCAACCGGCCGGACACAGGTCTGACCTTTGCGCTGAGCCACCCGGACCTCGAAAGGTTGCGTGCGTCCGCCGACTATGTGAAGGCCCATCTCGCGACCTATTCCGAAGCGTATGACATTACCGACAACCTCTCTTCGGCGGCCGAAGAGATCCAGATAACGATGAAGCCAGGCGCCGAAACGCTGGGCATAACGCTCGCGGACGTATCGAACCAGCTGCGCCAGGCCTACTTCGGAGAACTGGCGGACCGAATGGCGCGCGACGGGGAGGACGTGGAAGTGCGCGTTCGTCTGCCGGAAGCAGCGCGCGACGATCTCGACAGCCTTGCTTCCATCCGTATACGCACGATCGATGGTCGCGAGATTCCTGTAACGGAAGTAGCTGAATTCGATTTTGCACCCGGCATAAACCGGATCGTTCGCCGCGACCGCGTGCGTTCGGTTTCGGTCGGCGCCGAAGTTCTGGGCGAGGGCGGCCGAGCACGTATCATGGAGGCGATGGAAAAAGAGTTCTGGCCCCAGTTCAAACAGGAGTTTCCAGACGTCGTACGCGGAGAAGCGGGCGGGTTTGAGCAGGAACAGGAATTCTTTGCCGATATTCTCAAGCTGGTCCTTATGGCTATCGGCGCAATGTATATTCTTCTGGCGATCGGCTTCAGGTCCTATACTCAGCCCATTCTTCTGATGATGGCCTTACCGTTCGCCTATTGCGGCGCGGTTCTGGGTCTTGCAATCACGGGCACGCCGATGGCGATGTTTGCATTCTTCGGAATCGCGGCGGCTGCAGGCGTCGTGATCAATGACAATCTCGTGCTGATCGACTATGTGAACAAGCGCCGGGACGAAGGCGCGGGGGCCGTTCAGGCGCTGGTCGATGCGGGCGTCTCACGGTTCCGCCCGATCCTGCTGACCTCACTGACAACATTTGTCGGCCTTGCGCCGATGCTGTTCGAAAAGTCAGTACAGGCACAGTTCCTCCAGCCAATGGTCGTGTCATTGGCTTATGCCGTGGCATTTGCCCTATTCGTTTCCTTGCTGATGGTGCCTGCAATGTATGCGATCGGCTCGGAAGTGGGCCGCGTGTTTGCGTGGACCTGGGGCGGAAAGCCTTATCGGAATATCGGTGAGAGCTACTCCGGCCATGCGACCATTGACGATGATGAACTGATCGGCACGAGCGCAGGTCAAGGCCCTGGCCGTCCTTCGCCGGCCGAGTAAACAGAGTAACACAGTACAGGTTTTGCAATCGCACCGACCCTCCAGGCGGAGCACCCAGGGAGTATACACATGAAGAAACTTTTGCTTGGCGCAGCATCGCTTACGTTGATCACGGCCTGCGCTCACCACAAGGATGCGACCCCGCCGGAAGCGCCCGGGGCGGCAACGCTTGCGCCGGCGCAACCTGCTGAGGAGCTGAAACTGTCGGCGCCGGACGTCTGGGGTGAATGGGGCGTCAACACGGACACGAAGGATACCTCTGTCAGGCCGGGCGACGACTTCAATGCTTATGTCAATGGTGCCTGGATTTCGTCGTTCGAGATTCCGGCAGACCAATCCCGCTATGGTTCATTCGACCTTCTGCGCGAAAAATCCGAACAGCGGGTTCGCTTTATCATCGACGACCTTGCGGCCGCCTCCCCTGCAATCGACACGCCGGAAGGCAAGATCGGAGCAATCTACAACGCCTATATGAATACCGATGCCATCAATGCTGCGGGCCTGGAGCCGGCGGCGCCTTACTTCGCGAAGATCGATGCAGTCTCGAACCTCGGGGATCTGGCGAAACTTACCGCAAGTGTCGGCTATGCCTCACCGATCGGCGGCTTCGTCTTCGTTGACGACAAGGACCCTGAAACCTACATCTTTCAGATGTCGCTCGGCGGCCTCGGCATGCCGGACCGCGATTATTACCTCAAGGATGACGAAAAGTCGGTCGAGCTGCGCGCCAAGTACCTGGATCTGCTCACCTTCATGCTGGGCCAGGCGGGCTATGCAGACGCGGCCGCGAAAGCCGCTGACGTGATGGCTTTTGAAACCGAGATCGCAAAGCTCGACTGGGACCGGACGGTTTCACGCAATCCTGAAGTTACGTACAACAAGCTCAGCCGCGAAGAGTTCCTCGCCTTGTCGGGCGACTTCCCCATCCAGACCGTGCTCGACACACTCGGTGTTGGCACCCAGACACATTTCCTTGTTTCGGAAATTCCTCCGACAACGGACGAACTCGCCTCTGCCGGTCTGACGGCCGAGGATGCCGCAAAACTGGGCGGCGGGTTCCCGGGCATTTTCGCGCTCAGCGCACAGACGCCGCTGGACACCTGGAAAGCCTACCTTAAAGCACATTTCCTGATCGACCATGCGGACGTGCTGCCCGAGGATATCGACAACGCCCAGTTCGCCTTCTACGGCAAAGCGCTGCGCGGCCAGCCGGAGAAGCGTGAGCGCTGGAAGCGCGCCGTCACAGCGACCGAGAACATTGTCGGAGAAGCAATCGGCAAGGTCTTCGTGGAGCGCTACTTCCCTGCGGAGAACAAGGCGGAAATGGACAAGCTGGTCGCGAACCTGCGCAAGGCCATGGATGCGAACATCGCCGAACTGGCCTGGATGAGCGACGACACGAAAGTCAAAGCTGTCGAGAAGCTGAACACATTCAATCCGAAGATCGGCTATCCGGAAAAGTTCGAGACCTACGAGACGCTCGTGGTGGGCTCAAACGCTCTCGACAATGCCATGGCCGCTGCAAAATGGGCGTTTGAAGACAACATGTCCCTGCTCGGGACAACAGTTGACAAGACAGAGTGGTTCATGACCCCGCAGACGGTTAACGCGTATTACAATCCGAGCTTCAACGAGATCGTGTTTCCGGCTGCGATCCTGCAGCCGCCCTTCTTCAACCTGTCGGCAGACCCGGCTGTGAACTATGGCGCCATCGGCGGCGTGATCGGTCATGAGATGGGTCACGGGTTTGATGACCAGGGCGCCAAGTTTGACGCGGTGGGCGCACTGAACAACTGGTGGACCGATACCGACCAGGCCGCCTTCCGGATGCTGACGGACGCGCTGGCGGACCAGTATGACGGGTTCTGCCCGCTCGATGACGGCAAGACCTGCGTCAATGGCCGTTTGGGACTGGGCGAAAATATCGGCGACGTCGGCGGTCTTTCCATGGCCTACAAGGCCTACCAGCTTAGCCTCGATACCAACGGCGACGGCGCGGTCAGCGAGGCCGAGCAGGCGCCCCTGATCGACGGGTTGAGCGGTGACCAGCGCTTCTTCCTCGGCTGGGCCCAGATCTGGCGGTCTAAATACCGTGAAGAGGCACTGCGCCAGCAATTGAAAACCGGGCCACACTCCCCGCCGGAGTACCGCATCAATGGGGTGGTCCGGAATTTCGACGAATGGTACGAGGCGTTTGATGTAAGTCCTGACGATGCGCTGTACCTGCCCCCGGAAGAGCGTATCCGCATCTGGTAAGGGTTAACGCGCTGATTGAACGCGCGGCCGCATGCCAAAACCCGGCAAGCGGCCGCAGTTTCCTTTTAACTGGCCCGGAATTTGCTTCTCCTGAGGTGGAATAGTCCAACTTTGCCGCCGGAAGCCTGCTCATGATGCCTAACCTTCCCCGCGTCTTCGGTTCGAGGCAGCCTGTACAGGCCGTACCTGGCCGGGTGCATGAGGTCGCAGCTGCCACACCCGGCAGGGCGCGCCCCGTGCGGACACATGTCTACCGCGAAGCCTGCATCACCTACGAATCCGGTTATCGCCGCAGGGGCGTGGTGATGGATTTCACCGACGCGGGCCTTCGCATCCGCTTTCCCACCAACGAGCTCCTGCCTTCAGTAGTCACCGTCAATGCCCGCGCGGTAGGGCTTTTAGGCGAGGCCGATGTCATCTGGCAGAAGGGTTCGGAAGTCGGCCTGCGGCTGCGCAAATAGACCTGCATTTCGTCTCAAACGCGATCCGGCTTGCCGAAATTCGTCATCGGCGCACTCTGACCTCGCGTAAAGCGCAGGGAGGGAAACGCCGTATGTCCATCATGAAATCAGAAGAGATCACGGCCGAATCCTCGAGATCTTCCGAGGATGCCATCCAGGTTGCGATCAGCCGGTTCTCCAAGACCGTCCGAGGGCTGGCCTCCTGTCACATCAATTCCATGTCGACCACGATCAAGGACGCCAGGATCGACATGTACCGCGTCAATATGCAGATGACCTTCCAGGTCGATGCGGCGCCTGAAAAGTCCGGGGACGGCAAGAAGAAGAAATAGCGCTCCCCTCCGTTCCGCAACTGGAGGGATGACGTCGCAGAAGTTCCGCCTATATGCAGGTGGGAAACCGTCGTGGAGCCTACGATGCATCCTCTCGCCGCCCTGCTAACAGCCGCTGCCCTGCTCTCCGGGTGCGGCGCGCCCGCGCGCAGCGAACCTGCCGTCCCGACCTCAACCCAGGAAACTCCGTCCATGTCCGCCACACAGTTTATCTCGATCAACGGCAAGCCCCTCGACCTCACCACCCTTGGCGCGAAGGCCATCCTCGTGGTGAACACGGCGTCAAAGTGCGGCTTCACCCCGCAGTACAAAGGCCTTCAGGCGCTCTACGAGGACAAGAAGGACGAGGGCCTGAGCATAGTCGGCGTGCCGTCCAATGATTTCGGATCGCAGGAGCCGGGCACCGAAGAAGAAGTGAAAACCTTCTGCGAGATCAATTATGGCGTCACCTTCCCGCTGACGAAGAAATATGCCGTCAAGGGCGCCTCGCAGCACCCCTTCTATGCCGGCGCCGTTGCCACGCTGGGCAAGGAGGCGGAGCCCGGCTGGAACTTCCACAAGATCCTGGTCAAGGGCGACGGCACCCCGATCAAGGCCTACAATTCCAAGGTCAAGCCGGACGACAAGGCGCTGCTCGCAGACATCGAGGCGGCTCTCAAGGGCTGAGCCGCGCGTCACCTTGACGAACCCGCCCAGGCAGCGCCTAAGTCTGGTTACGGCACTTGCACATAAACTTCAGGAAGGAATGCCCCCATGTCTGAGAAAGATCCGGTTGTCATCGTTGGTATGGCGCGCACCCCGATGGGCGGCCTTCTGGGCGACCTTGCAGGCTTTTCGGCCAACGAACTCGGCGCCATGGCCATCAGGGCGGCCGTCGCCGAAGCCGGGCTGAAGCCGGGCGAAGCCAATGAAGTGATCATGGGCAACTGCCTCCCCGCTGGTCAGGGCCAGGCGCCTGCCCGTCAGGCCGGCATCAAGTCCGGCGAAGACAAGGGCCTCGAGGCCACCACCATCAACAAGATGTGTGGCTCGGGCATGCAGGCGGCCGTGATGGGCCGCAACGCGATTCTGGCGGGCGACGCGAACATCGTCATCGTCGGCGGTATGGAATCGATGACCAACGCCCCGCACCTGATCAACGTGCGCAAGGGCCACAAGTATGGCACGATGGGCGCCGAGGACCACATGGCGCTCGACGGCCTGACCGATGCCTATGCCAAGGGCCCGATGGGCTTGTTCGCCGACAAGATTGCCGGTGAGTATCAGTTCACCCGCGAGCAGCAGGACGCCTACGCCCTCGAGACGCTGACCCGCGCGCAGAACGCCACCAGGAACGGCAAGTTCAAACGCGAGATCACGCCGATCACGGTGAAGGGCAAGAAGGGCGACACGATCATCGATACAGATGAGCTGCCGCGCACCGCAATGCCGGAAAAGATCCCGACGCTGAAGCCAGCCTTCTCGAAAGACGGAACAGTCACCGCCGCCAACGCTTCGGCGATTTCCGACGGCGCAGCCGCCCTCGTGCTGATGCGCGAGTCCGAAGCCAGGAAGCGCGGCCTGAAACCGCTCGCCCGCATCGTCGCCTCTTCGAGCCACGCTCATGAGCCGGAATATTTCACCACGGCCCCAGTGCCCGCGATGAAGAAGACGCTCGCGAAAGCCGGATGGAAAATCGAGGACGTCGATCTCTGGGAGGTCAACGAGGCCTTCGCAGTCGTCCCGATGATCGCGATGAAAGAGCTCGGCATCAGCCATGACCGGGTCAACGTGAATGGCGGCGCCTGCGCCATGGGCCACCCGATTGGGGCGTCCGGCGCCCGCGTGCTGATCACGCTGATTGCAGCGATGGAAGACCGCGGCGCCAAGAAGGGCATGGCCTCGCTGTGCATCGGCGGCGGCGAAGGCATCGCCATGGCCGTCGAGCGCATCTGAACCTCGCGTCGCCCAAAAGGCTGAAACCCGGCCCGGACGATGCGAAACGGCATCGTCCGGGCTTTTTTTTTCAGGGGTGCGAGCCATGCCTCTCAAGAACCACGTTGATCCGTCTGGCGAGCTGCATGCTGTGCCTGATCGCGGCTTGTTCATGGAAATCCGGGGCGGCTGTTTCCACCGCGAGGACCGGACGCTGAAGGACCGGCACTGGACTGGCAAACGGTGGATCCTCTGCGTAGCGAGCTTCAAGGATCGCAAGCGCGCCCTGATGCAGCCAGGGCGTCATACTAAGCTGTTTTTCCTGAATGAAGCGACCGTACTGGCGGCCGGGCACCGGCCGCCTTTCGGACGCCGCCGCGCCGAAGCAAGCGCCTTCCGCGACGGCGTCATCATTATCGGAAACCTGCAGGCCGGAGAGACGACCGACCAGCTGGACGCACTTGCCGGAGGCGAGATTCAGACGGTACTGAGCGGCGCCCCGCAGCGCGGGATCGTGGCGCCCTCTGCCCTGCCCGACGGCGCGATGTATGTGACCGGCGGCGCGGCCTCCCTCAAGCACGACGGCGCAGCGAGGGCCCGGTCGTTCAAGGTATATGGCGCGCGCCAGCCCCTGCATGTCTCCGGCGAGCGCCTCACACCACATATCACCTGCGAAATGCTCCGCACAGGCTATAGACCCATCCTCCACCCCTCGGTGACCGCATGACCCTTCCGCCTACAGAAGAAGATATTGTCGCCCATTTCCGCGAGCAGGCCGTGTTCTGCCGCGGGCTCGGGTCTGCATTCATGGAGCAGCTCTGCGAAATGATGGCGGATGACATCGAGGCGGGCGGGCCTGTGGCGGCGCTGGTGGCGGGCTGGCCGACCAATCCGAGGCGGGATGCCTTGTCGCTGCGCATTGCGGGCTACCTGCATCACAGCGTGCTGACCGGCGCTGCAAAAGATCTGGCTGCGGCCTATCCGGGAGGCGACAAATCATGGACGATGGCCGGGATCTGGCCGCTGGCGCGGAACTGGCTGTCGGGAACGCAGTCCGGGGCCAGGGTGTTCCTGAAATCTCCTCCGCAGACGAACGAAGTGCGCCGCTCGGTTGCACTCCTCCCCGGCTTCCTGAATCTGGCAGCTCGGTTCCCAATGCCGATGCATCTACTGGAGCTCGGCGCCAGCGCCGGGCTGAACCAGAACTGGGACAGGTTCGGCTATCGCACGGCCACATGGTCTCTTCCGGGCACGAGCCGGGTGGAGATCGAGACCGACTGGAACGCTCCGCCGCCGGAGCATCTGGAGGCGCGGCCGCAGGTCGCCTCACGCGCGGCGTGCGACCAGAATCCGATTGACGTGTCCGATCCTGAAACGGCGCTGCGCCTCAAATCCTATATCTGGCCGGACCAGCCCGGGCGCCTCGCCCGGATCGACGCGGCGATTGCGCTCGCACTAGAGACCGGCGTGAGGGTGGACAAGGCGGACGCCGCCGACTGGCTGAAAGCGAAACTGGCGGCGCGGCCGGAAACCGGGCTGACCGTGATCTACCACTCGGTGTTCCTGCAATATCCGCCGGCGGACGTTCGCCGGGCGCTGCTCGCCATGATGGAAGAGGCGGGCGCTGAAGCGATGCCCTGGCGGCCGCTCGCCTGGCTGTGTTTCGAACCCGGCGCCTTCTTTCAGGGGCCGGACCAGACCGGCATCAATCCGAATGATTTCATCACCTACCTGAAGGTGTGGCCCGGCGGCGAAGATCACCGGATTCTACGGTCGGACGGGCATGTGACGCGCGTCCTGGCAATCTGATCCCGTCTCGGACGTCAGATTTCTGATCCCTTCCCGCGCGATTCGGAGTATGATGCCGCCGAGGCAAATCGGGCGGGGCACATGACGGACTATTTCCAACTGCCGCCACCGCAGCAGAAGAAGCGCAGCCTGGCCTGGCTGTACCTGCTGCTGTTGCTACTGTTCCTGCTGGGGCTGTGGGCGACCTGGTGGTCGCTGAGGCTTCAGCCGGGCGAGATCGGCGAGGATCCGATGCTGACCGCCACCGCGCTGCCCGCCGCGCCGCTGGTGCGGATGGTGCCGCCCGCGCCCGAGCCTGTGCCAGGGCCCGTTGTGACTGCGCAAGCTGAGCCAGAGGCGCCGGTTGTTGAACCAACACCTGAAGACGCGGCCGAGCCAGAGCCGCCGCCGCCATTGTTCTCCGATGTCCGCTGGCGCGAGACGGCGCGCTTCACCGGAACTGACGCGGCCGCGCGTACCGCGGACTTCACCGCTTATGTGCTGGTTGGTGACGAGACCTGGACCTACGCGCGGGCCGACGCAATCTTTGCGGCAGGCCTCAGCGAGCCGGTCGAAACCGCCTTCGAGAAACTCGAGCTGGGCGCCGGCATCTGCGACCTGACAGGGGTGATCGCAGTGGGCGCGGCCTCGGTCGAGGGCACATCTGTGCAGAACACGTTCCTGTCTTTCACGCGCGGGCATGCCCTGCGCGCCGCCATCGGCGCCAACCTGCCTTGCGAGGCTGGCACCTTGCGCACCGGTGTGCTGGACCTCGGCTACAGCCGCGCGGAGGTGACCTGCCCCCCCGGCGAAAAGCTCTGTCCCGCGCTCACCGCGCCGCAGCGTCCCATCGCCATGATCCTGGCGGATGCGGAAGATCCGAAGACGGACATCGGGCAGGCCCTGCAAACCGGCATCGCGGCGCATGAGGCCGCAGGCGCAAATGTGCTGCCGGGCGTGAAAGTGTCCGACTATTCAGCGTTCGACCTGCGCTGAACCGTCCCATTCAACTGCGCCGCTCACGTGGCGGAGGAGCAATTCGGTCAGTTCACGGACGGCTTTCTCGGCCTTCGGGTTGTACTGGTTGGTGTTGACGATGATCACGGCGCCGTGGTCCGGCGCCAGCACGACCTGTGACAGCCAGACCGTGTTCGATCCGGCATGCATGTAGATGCGGCCAGCCTCATCATGCATGGAATTCGCCCAGCCGAGGCCATAGTCAGACGCTTGATCCGGATAGGGTGTCAGGAGCTTCTTGCGTATAGCCTCCGGCAAGGCGCGCGGCCCTTCAAGGAAAGACAAGAGCATCAGCGCATGGCCGCGCAGGCTGTAATGGGCGGTGCCGGCAGGCCCGAGCGCCGCCGGATTGTCCGCGCCCGCGCCTCGCCCCTGCGCCGTCACGCCGAAACCGAAAAGTCCCGGTGCATGGCCTTCGATGCCGCTGCGTGGCGGCCCGAACCCGAAGCCCAGACCCGCGCCCGCAGGTGCCTTGGCAATCACGTATTCGCGCATCAGCAATTCGTAGCTTTTGGCTTCCAGCGACGGCGTGCCGGCGGCGAGGCGTTCGATGGCGCCGCCCGCAAGGATGTATCCGAGGTTTGAATAGGTGAACTCGCCTGGCTTGCCGGCGGGCGGCGCCGTCAGGACGGTGCGGGCGAGATTTGCGCGCTGCACCGGCAGGCTCTGCTTGCTGGCCTTGCTGCCCAGCATCCAGGCCAGCGATGCATTCGGCGCGGCGCCGGAGCGATGCGAGAGAAGATCCTCGATCGTGACCTTGCGCCAGCCCGCATCCATTTCGGCCGCCAAAGCCGGGAAAAGTTCCGGCAGGGTGGCGCCCCAGTCTGCATGCCCGGCCTCGACAAGGCGGGCATAAAGCAGCGCCGTGAGCATCTTGGTGTTCGAGCCGATATGCCAGGCGTCGGAGGGTTGCACGGGCTCTGCCCGGCCCTTCGCGCGCTCGCCCGATACCGCCAACGCCACCACCCCGGCTTCCGACGTGGCCACCACTGCGCCCATCGCAACCAGTCCGTAGTCCGTCCGTACCCGGTCGACTTGTGCTTGCAGGTCCAACTTCGGCGGCTCCGGAAAGGCGGGCGAAACCAGCAAGATCAAGGCCGAAAGCACTGTGGCTACGCGGCGGGCGGGCACGTTCTAGTCCGTAACCTTGGTCGTCTGGCGCACCAGGCCGAGCGGCAAGGCCGTCGTGCGCTTGGCAACGCGGATGACGATCCGCGACTGGACATCCGAGACCAGCTTCGAGCCCAGCAGCTTGTCGCGCAGGAAGTTGTCGTAGGCGTGCATGTCAGTCGTCACGATGTGCAGCATATAGTCGACCGCGCCGGTCACCGTCATGCATTCGATCACTTCCGGCCAGGCCTGAACCATCGTCTCGAAGGATTCGAGATTTTCGCGGCTGGGCAGCGCAAGCTTGGCGCTGGCGATGACTTCAAAGTCGAGGCCGAGGGCGTGGTTATTGATCAGCGTCACGCGGCCAAGGATGAAACCGGCCTCTTCCATCCGTTTGATGCGCCGCCAGCAGGGCGACGAAGACAGGCCCACGCGCTCGGCAATCTCGGCGACGGACAGGCTCGCATCACGCTGGATCAGGTCCAGGATACGGGCGTCAACGCTGTCTAATTCTTGGGACAATTTCCCCACATCCCCTTAGTTTTGGAAAATTTATTGCTTAAATTAGCAAAACTTGCGCAAGATAGGCAAGCATTTTCACGCGATTCGGCCAATAATCTGCCGGGACCGGAATCGAGGATGCGCGTTCATGAAACACCGCGAAGTCACGCTGGACGACAAATACGATCTTGTCGAGGGCAAGGCTTACATGACCGGCATCCAGGCGCTGGTGCGCCTGCCGCTGGACCGCAAGCGGATGGACCGCGCCGCCGGGCACAATACGGGCGGCTTCATCTCCGGCTATCGCGGCTCACCGCTCGGCGGCTATGACCAGCAGCTGCGCGCGGTGCAAAAACGTCTCGACGCGCATGACATTAAGTTCTGGGAAGGCCTGAACGAAGACCTGGGCGCGACCGCCGTCTGGGGCTCGCAGCAGCTCGGCCTGTTTCCCGGCGCGAAGTTCGATGGCCTGTTCGGCATCTGGTACGGCAAGGCCCCCGGCGTCGACCGGACGGGTGATGTCTTCAAACACGCCAACGCTGCCGGAACGTCCGCCCTCGGAGGGGTTCTCGCCGTGATCGGCGACGACCATAGCTGCAAGTCTTCCACCCTGCCCTCGCAGTCCGAATACGCGATGCAGGATGCCGAGATCCCGACGCTCAATCCCGCCTCGATCCAGGACGTGCTCGACTACGGCATCCATGGTTGGGAGATGAGCCGTTTCTCTGGCGCCTGGACGGGCCTTGTCGCGCTCGCCGACACGATGGATTCCGGCGCGGTGGTCAATATTGATCTGGCCCGCTTCGCCATCCTGCGCCCGAACTTTACGCTGCCGGAAGACGGCGTGCACATGCGCCGGGGCGATGTGCCGCTGAACAAGGAAGCTCGCCTGCGTCAGATCAAGCTGCCCGCCGCGCAGGCCTATGTTCGCGCCAACCGGCTGGACCATGTGATCCTGGCTTCGCCGAAACCCCGCCTGGGCCTGATCGTCACCGGACAGGCCGCACGCGACGTGTTCGAAGCGCTCGCCGCCCTCGGCCTCAGCCCACAGGAAGCCGGCGCGCTGGGGCTCAGTGTCTACAAGGTGGCCATGCCCTGGCCGCTGGAGCCGCAGGGCGTTCGCGAATTCTGCGCCGGCCTCGAACGCGTAATCGTGATCGAACACAAGCGTCCGATGATCGAAGCGCAGCTGAAGGCCGCGCTGTATGATCTGCCCGGCAGCCGCCGACCGATCATCGAAGGCAAGAGGGATTCGAACGGTGCGCAGCTCTTGTCCGATATTGCCTCGCTGACGATCCCGGAAATCGCTAATGCGCTGATGCACGCCCTGCCACCTGGCTGGGACACCTCGCGCGCTGCGGCCTACTTCGACCGCGTCGGCCGCGCCTCGGAGGCGGCCCGCACGAATGCGTCGCCGACCGTTCGCTCGCCGCATTTCTGCTCCGGCTGTCCGCACAATACCTCTACCGTGGTGCCGGAAGGCAGCCGCGCGCTTGCCGGTATCGGTTGCCATTACATGGCGAACTTCATGCCGGACCGGAAGACCGACATGACGAGCCAGATGGGCGGCGAAGGCATAGGCTGGGTCGGCCAGCACTGGGCAACAGACGAGAACCATGTGTTCGTGAACCTGGGCGACGGCACCTATTCCCACTCAGGCAGTCTCGCGATCCGGGCCGCGGTGACCTCCGGCGCGAACATGACTTACAAGATCCTCTACAATGACGCGGTCGCGATGACCGGCGGCCAGCATGTAGAGTCTGGCCAGACGCCCGCGATGATCGCCCAGCAGGTCGAAGCCGAGGGTGTGAAAACCATCCGTATCGTGACGGAAGACCCCACCCGATATGCCGGCGTGCGCGACCTGCCCCGCAGCGTGACGATCCACCACCGCGACGACCTCGAAGACGTCCAGATGAAACTGCGTGAGACGCCCGGCGTCTCGGTGATCATATATGACCAGATGTGCGCCACCGAGAAACGCCGCCGCTCCAAGCGCGGCATGATCAAGCCGGACCGTGTGCGTACGATCATCAACACCGAAGTCTGCGAAGGCTGCGGTGACTGTTCGGTGAAGTCCAACTGCCTGTCGGTCGAGCCGATCGAGACGGAGCTTGGCCGCAAGCGACGCATCAACCAGTCGACCTGCAACACCGACCTCTCCTGCCTGAAAGGTTTCTGCCCGAGCTTTGTGACCATCCAGGACGGCGAGCCGGCCTGGGAGGCGCAGCCGCGCCAGGCCTTCAACGCAGACGGCCTGCCCTTGCCGGAGACCCCAAGCCTGGCGCAGCCCTGGAACATCCTGTTCACCGGCGTGGGCGGCACAGGTGTCACGACGGTTGCCGCCGTGCTGGCTATGGCTGCACATGTGGACGGCAACGCCGCCTCTTCGCTCGACATGACCGGCCTTGCGCAAAAAGGTGGCCCGGTGCTCAGCCACATCCGCTTTGCGCGCGAGCCCGAACTGATTTCCACCGGCCGCGTGCCGCCCGCCAGCGCTGATTGCGTCATCGCCTGCGATCTCGTTGTGGCGGCCGGCGGCGACGCCTTGAACCTGATGGATCCAGGCCGCACTGCTGCTTTTGCCAACTCAGACGTAACGCCGACTTCGGAATTCATCCGTAGCCGGTCGAAACGCTTCGAAAGCGAACTGCTGTCAGCGCGCGTGAAGCGGCAAGCGGCAGAGTTCGGCGCATTCGATGCCGAGGCCCTCGCGGTCGGCTACCTGCACGAGGCGATCTACACCAACATGATCATGGCGGGTTACGCGTGGCAGAAAGGCAAGGTGCCGGTTTCACTGCGCGGGCTCTACCGCGCGATCCGCCTCAACGCCACCAAGGTCGAGGACAACATGGCGGCATTCAACATCGGCCGCATCGCGGCTGCGGCGCCGCAGCGCCTGGTTGCGCAGTCTGATCCGCGCGGGCATGTCGAGGAGAAGACGCTTGATGTCTTGATCGAGGACCGCGCCGCGCGCCTCACCGCCTACCAGAACGCGGACTATGCGGCGCACTACCGTGCCGTGGTTGCGCAAGTCCGCGACGCCGAAGAGAAAGCCGGGCTTGGCGAGAATCTCACGCGCGCTGCGGCGACCTATGCCTACAAGCTGATGGCCTACAAGGACGAGTATGAAGTCGCCCGTCTCTATACGGATGGAAAGTTCGCTCAGCAGCTGGCCAGCCAGTTCAGGGGCGGAAAGTTGCGCTTCTGGCTGGCTCCGCCGATCCTATCGAAGAAGGATAGCCATGGCCATCTGGAGAAAAAGCATTTCGGGCCGTGGATGATGACTGGTTTCAAGCTGCTGGCAAGGTTCAAAGGCCTGCGCGGCACGAAGCTGGACCTCTTCGGCTATACTGAGGAACGCAAGATGGAGCGCGCCCTGCGCGACGCCTATCTTGAGAACCTGGGCCGCATCGCGCGCGAACTGACCGCCAGCAACCATGCCCTCGCGGTCGAGATCGCCAAGGTTCCGGACGAAATCCGCGGCTTCGGCCATGTGAAGGAAGCCGCCGCCGAGAAAGCGAAAACGACGCAAGCCGCTCTCTGGGCGGGTTGGCCGATGGGCAAGCTTCCGAAGGCAAAGACCTCGCTGATTCCAGCCGCAGAGTAGAGCAGTCTTCCCCGGTCACTGGCCCCGGATGCGCCTATCGGCTTGCCGGGGCGCTTTCTTTTCGGGGTCAGTCGACCGAGGCAGCTTCCATGTCGAGCAGCTTGCATTTCCAGTTCATCTTGTTGATCTCGTTGATCTCGCGCTTGATATACATAGCTTTGACGACCCGATCCCTGACGCGCTCGCCCTGGACCTTCCTGCAGGTCACCGTGAAGCGGACTATTTTATGCCGCCGAGAGAAAGCTTCGCCGGTCGCCCGCCTGGCCGCGGCGCCGACCATCACAACACCCTTTGCGGCCGCCCCCAGCGCATCACCGGCAAGCCCGATCGGCACGGTCATGATACCAGTGGCAAGGTATCCGCTGAGCGGCAGGGCGCTTAGAGCGACGGGTCCGAAGCTCATTGAACGCTTGGCGAGCCTTTTCCCGAAAGTTGCAGCGTCACACCCGCATCTGACCGGATATGCAGCGTAACATTCTTTGTTGTCTCAGGCTTAGTCCTGCCGCTGCTTCATCTGTGCGGAAAAGGTCCGGAAAAAATCTGGAACACCCGTGTTATAGGGCTGGAATTCGGCGCGTGCAGCCGCGAGACGGCGCTGCATGTCGGCAAGAACAGCAGGCTCGTAGCGAGCGAGGCTGTAACTTTCGGTATCGCTGGCCGACATGTCGTAGAGTTCCTCATGTCCCCAGCGCGCAAGCGGAACGCGCAGTCTGCGATAGTAGGTCTCCGCAACATACTTCCAGCGCTGGGTGCGAACGGCCACCACGTCAAAGTTGTTGAACAGGAGGATCTGATCATGCGGCGAATGCGCCCCGCGCAGGAGCACGTCTGAGATATCCCGGCCGTCGATTTCAAGTCCGGCTGGCAGGGCGATGCCGGCGATGGCACAGAAGGTCGGGAAAAGATCGATACCGCAGACGATTGCGCTCGAACGTTGGCCTGCCGCTACCTGCCCTGGCCACCACGCCAGGAAGGGCACACGGTAGCCGCCATCATATCCGGAACCACCTTTGCGGTCGCGTAGCGGCAGGCTCGACCCTTCAAACCAAGGACCATTGTCGGACGTGAATATCACCAGAGTGTCGCGGCTGAGACCGAGCGAACTGAGTTTCGCAAACAGACGACCCATGAGCGCATCGATCTCCAGGATCGCATCGCCATAAGGGCCAACGCGAGATTTTCCCTGCAGAGCGTCTGGCGGATGGTTCGGCAGGTGCGGAGCACTTAGCGCCAGTTCGATGAAGAAGGGGCGGTCGCGGTTTGCTTCTATGAACCGCTCTGCCTGCGTATAGAATTCTTCCTGCAGGGCCTCGAATGGCAGAATGTACTCGCTCGCCACCTCTCCGGCATTCGCTGCAAAGACGCAGAGCGGCGCCATATCATGACTATAGGGAATCCCGACGAACCGGTCGAAGCCATAGGTTGTTGGCAGCCAGTCGGGCGCGCGGTGACCGAGGTGCCACTTGCCGAACAGGCCAGTCGCGTAGGTCGGCTTAAGTGCCGAAGCAATCGTAACTTCGCTGCGCGGCAGCGCTCTGTCATCGCCTTGCATGATCACTTCAAAACCGAGACCCGTGCGCACGGGATACCGGCCTGTCAGGATGCCGGCGCGTGCCGGCGTGCAGATGTTCGCCGGACTGTAGTAATCAGTAGCAAGCAAGCCCTCACGCGCCATCTGAGACAGCGCTGGCGTCTCGAAAACACCGCCATAAGGCGCAATATCGCTGTAACCTAGATCATCTGTCAGCACAAGGATGATATTGGGCGGCCTGCGGACTGCGTCCTTATGATCCAACTCGCGCGTCATGCGCCTTGCCTCGCTTTCACCCACCCCTATGCGCGACGCCTCAGCGCGCCAGCGCCTCGTCGATCAGCTTCGCCGTTTCGCCTGCACCGTAGAGCGCCGTGAAGCTGCCGAAGCGAGGACCCTGCTCCTGCCCCAGCAGTACTTCGTAGAGCGCCTTGAACCAGTCACGCAGGTTCTCGAAACCGTGTGTCTTGCCAACTTCGAAAGTCATGGTCTGCAGATTCTCGCCCGTTGGCTCGTCCGGGAAGGTGCGCAATCGGTCGGCAAGGTCCGCCATTGCGGCGCGCTCCTGATCCGTCGGTGTACGGAATATTTTTGCAGGCAGCACGAAGTCACGGTAATATCGCATGGCATAACCGGCGAGTTCATCAAGCAGCGGATGCGTCTGCGGCGAGGTGCCGGGCGCATAGCGCGTGATGTAGGCCCAGAGCTGCGATGCATCGGTCGGGTTCGCCACGGCCACAAGGTTCATCAGCAGCGCAAAGGATACCGGGCTCGACCATTGCGGCGAATGGCCGGAATGGATGTGCCAGACGGGGTTTTCCAGCTGCGCAGCGGCATCTTCCTGCTGAAACTTGTCGAGGAAGGTCAGGTATTCATCCACCGCTTTCGGGATGACGTCGAAGTGCAGCTTCTTCGCCACGCGGGGCTTCTGGAACTGGTAGAGTGACAGGCTTTCATCGGGCGCATAGGCGAGCCATTGCTCGACCGAGATGCCGTTGCCCCTGGTCTTGGAAATCTTCTCACCCTTCTCATCCAGGAACAGTTCGTAGACGTACTGTTCCGGAGGCCGGTGACCCAGGATACGGGCGATCTTCGAATAGACCGGGGCATTCGCCTGATGGTCCTTTCCGAACATCTCGAAGTCTACGCCAAGCGCCGCCCAGCGCATGCCGAAGTCCGGCTTCCACTGCATCTTCACCGCGCCGCCAGTCACCGGAAGCGTCACGTCGGCGCCGTCTTCATCCGTGAACGTCACTTCGCCTTTGGCCGCGTCCACATGCTTCATCGGCACGTAGAGCACGCGGCCGGTGCTCGGGCTGATCGGCAGGAAAGGCGAATAAGTCGCCTGCCGCTCCGGGCCCAGCGTCGGCAGCATGACACCCATGATGGCGTCGTACTTCTCCGCCGCGCGCCGCAGCATCGCGTCAAACCGGCCCGACTTGTAGCATTCCGTCGCCGAGAGGAATTCATACTTGAAACCGAACTGGTCGAGAAAGGCGCAGAGCCGCGCGTTCATGTGCGCGCCATAGGAGGCATGCGTGCCGAACGGATCTGGCACAGTCGTCAGCGGCATCTGAAGATATTGCTCCAGCGATTTAGGATTCGGCACGGTGTCCGGAACCTTGCGCATGCCGTCCATGTCGTCCGACACGCAGATCAGGCGCGTCGCATACTTGCCGGCAGTCAGTACTTCGAACGCATGACGCACCATCGTCGTGCGCACGACTTCGCCGAACGTGCCGATATGCGGCAGGCCCGACGGGCCATAGCCGGTCTCGAAGATCACAGGCGCATCGGCGGCGCGCTCGCCCGCCTTCACCTGTTCCGCCACCCGCTTCTCAAGCGCTCGCGCCAGCTCGAAAGGCCAGGCCTTGGCGGATTGGGCGAGCAGGGAGAGATCGGTCATCGGAGGTTCTGCCGGGTGGATCATGCTTAAACGGCGGACCTAGAGGCGGCGCCGGAGGGCGTCAAGCGAAGCGCAGGAATTGGTGTCGAAAATATTTTACATGTCGAAAATCTTCGACTATCTGCTGATGTACAATATTTTCGACACGTCAGGAGCCTGCCCATGTCCCCCGCCGCCTTGAGGAACGTCCCCTTCCGCGAGAAAACTGCCTGGGTGATGGCGGCCATCCTGGCCGCCGGCTCCGCTATCTATCTCAACATGGTCATCAGCGCTTCGCGCGCGCTCGGCCAGACCGCGCCGCCTGTCGTCGGTTTTGTCATCGCCTATTTCGTGGTGATCGTGATCGCCTCGGTGCTCTTTATGTCGGCCCTGGCCGCCGCGTCGCCGAAAGAGGCCAACACGCCAGCCGACGAGCGCGAGAAGATCATCGGTGACAAGGCTGGCAACTGGTCCGGCTATGTGATGGTCGTGCCGGCGCTCGGCGCACTCTGGCACTATGCGGTGAACACGGACGGAAACATGTTGTTCCATCTTGTCTTCCTCAGTCTGATGCTGGGCCAGATTTCGGATTACGTCTTCCAGATCGTCCTCTACCGCCAGGCCAGCTGAGCCATGGCGAAACCGCCGCCGATCACCAACCGTCTCCGTGAGCTGCGCGAGCAGCATGGGGGCATAAGTCAGTCCGCCCTCGCCGAGGCGATTGGCGTGACGCGCCAGACCGTCATCGCCATCGAACTCGGTAAATACTCCCCCTCCCTCGAAAGCGCCTTCCGGATCGCGCGGGTTTTTGACCTCGGCGTCGAAGACGTGTTCGGTTGGGAGGCCTGAGACGGCCGCCTCACATGCCACGCATTTCGGGCGCATGGAACGGAAAGGCGGAGACCGCCTCGGCCGCGATCCGGGCGGCAAGGTCGGCCGCATAACGTCCGCGTTGCGCGTCCGGCAAGCCGGTTGCAACGGCGGCCATCACGGTTTCGCTGAAGGCGTCCAGCGCGCGGCGCTTGGCCCGCCCGCTCTCACTGATCACAGGCGGAGAGATCGGCGCATGGAACTGCACGCCCACCGCTTCGCGCGGCTTGGCCAGGAGCGTGACAGAGCCGGTGATACTGACCGGAATCACCGGTGCGCCGCTGTGCAGGGCGAGAAAGGCTAGGCCAGGCCGCGCGGGGCGAAGCAGGGTTGCCCAGTTGCCCCCTTCCGGAAAGATGCCGAGGACGCCGCCCTGTTCAAGGATGCCGAGTGAGGCGGTCAGGGTCGAGCGGCTGAAACCGCCGCGATACGCGCGAATGAAGCCCCAGGCCTGCGGGATCATACGTGTCCAGACCGGTGAATTCGGGCGCTCAGAGCCGCCGATGAATTCGACCAGGCGGGGACTCGCATAAAGCAGAAGCGGCGCATCCGTGAAGGCGAAATGGTTGGCAGCGAGGATCACCGGTCCGGTCTTCGGAACGTGTTCGAGGCCGGTGATTTCAAGTTCGCCGAACTGCCGGATCAGGCCGCCGGTCAGCTGGCGCAAGCACCATCGCGATGCCTGCCGGCGCGGGTAACGGATCGGATAGGTTCCAGCCATGGGAAACGCTACGCCAAGGCACCCGGCTGGCAAGGGGTTTTGCAGCTGGCACGCGCAATTCCGGAATCCAGCGGGCGCCGGAAAAAGTGCAGTTGACAATCATTCGCAGAGACTGCAAATGGTTCTCATGATCATTTGTGTGTGCAACCGAATCAACTGCCGCTCCGTCCGCGAAGCCGTGGAATCCGGCGCGCGCAGCCCGAACGCGGTCCAGTCGCACCATGGCTGCAAGTTCAATTGCGGAAAATGCTCCACCATGATCGGCGACATGATCTCCGAGCATATGGACCGCTGCGCCCCCCAAATGCAGATCCTCGCCGCAGAATAGCTGGCCTGGGCAGCGATAAACGCCTGATAATTCAAATGCCTCGCCGATGCCCGCCGAACGGTGCGCACACCTGTTTGCAAGTGTGTCTCACTATCATATGCAATTGATTTTATTGGGTTTTTTATTGCCACTTCGTCGCGGCTCGCCTATATGGTCTGGCAGATCCCCGTAACCTCCCAGACCCAGGAGCCGCTCATGCAAGGCGACAAGAAAGTCATCGAATACCTCAACCTCGCCCTCAAGAACGAGCTGACGGCCATCAACCAGTATTTCCTGCACTCGCGGATGCTGCGGGAATGGGGTGTCTCGAAGCTCAGCAAGAAGGAGCACGACGAATCGATCGAGGAAATGCACCATGCCGACTGGCTGATCGAGCGTGTTCTCTTCCTAGGCGGCCTGCCGAACCTTCAGGACCTCGGAAAGCTGCATATCGGCGAAAGCGTCGAGGAAATCCTGAAGTGCGACCTCGCGCTGGAGAACATCGCCATACCCGTACTGCGCGACGCCATGGAGCATGCCGAAAAGGCGCGCGACTACGTGAGCCGCGACCTGTTCGGCAAGATCCTCCACAACGAGGAGGAGCACGTCGACTTCCTGGAGAAACAGTTCGCCCTGATCGACCGGATCGGCATAGAGCTGTATATCCACCTGCAGTCCGAAGCGAACGCTTAAGGCTCCCGCGGTCATTGTGCCGACACAATAAGACGTGAATAGTCAAAGGGTGGCCGCATCAGCGCGGCAGCTGACTGAAAACGTCTTTGTGGGGATACACATGACAAACCGGACTCGCTTGACCCGTTCTACCGCCGGCCTGATGGCCGCCTGCGCCGCCGCCGCTTTCCTGCCGGCCTTCGCGCAGGGCGCGCCAGACTTTCAGGACCAGGCCTTCACCACGCCGTACTGGACACGCGTTCCGGTGATCGAGGTTCTAGGCCGCGCCGACATGCAGGTCGCGCCGAACCGCGCCAATTTCTCGGTCACCTATCTGGAAACCGACAAGGATTCGAAAAAGGCGATGCAGCTCGCCGTCGAGCGTGGCCGCCTGGCTTACGAGACGATCAAGAAGGCTGCCGGCAAAGAGTCAGTCATCCAGTCCTCGGTCAACGTCACGGCCCTCTATGAACAGTACAGGGACAAAGACGGTAACCGCATCGACAACGAGCGCTCCGACAAGATCCGCGCCTATGAAGCCCGCGTGACACTGAGCGTCACCGTCGAGGATGTCTCCAAGGCCGGCGCCGCCCGCGCCGGAGCCTTGGCGCTGGGCCCGGAGAACTCGACGGGCCTGTCGACCTATCTCGAACGCACGACAGAAATGAACCGCGAAGCCTACGAGGCCGCAGTCAAGGACGCTGCCACCCGCGCCGAAGCCACCGCCAAGGCAAGCGGATCCAAGCTCGGCAGGCTGATGGTCGTGCAGGAAGGCTCGGGCCCCTGCCTCGGCAACTGGTCGTCGATGGCGGGCAGCGACTACAATTATTACGACAAGTCTTACGCAATGGCGCCGCCTCCAGCGCCGCCGCCCCCGTCACCGATGGCGTCCGGCATGATCGATGGCCGCCAGGTCACCATCACGCAGGCTGACATCGACGCGCTGAACCTGCCCTCGGACGACAAGTCCCAGCCGATTTCGGCCAGCGTCTGCATGATCTACCAGATCACCAACTAGGCGGACGTTCGCTCAACCAAAAAGCGCCGGAGAGATCCTCCGGCGCTTTTCATTTCGTCTGATGGAGGATCAAAATCCGTTCAGCCGCGCAAACCGGTCGCGGTGCCAGCTGGCAGAGCCGTAGAGGGCTTCCTGCACGCGGGCGCGCTTCATGTAGAAGCCAGGTTCGGCGGCGTCAGTCATGCCGATGCCGCCGTGCATCTGCACGCACTCGTTGGAGACGAGGTGCACCAGTTCGCCGGCTTTTGCTTTTGCGAGGCTCGCGAGTTCGGCGACATCGGCCTTACCGACATCTACCGCGCCGAGCGCCGCCGCCACGCAGGAACGTGTCATCTCAAGTTCCACAAACATCTTTGCGGCGCGGTGCTGCAGCGCCTGGAACGAGCCGATCAACTGACCGAACTGTTTGCGGTTGTTAAGATAGTCCAGCGTCATGTCGAACGCGGCCTGCGCGGAGCCCAGCATTTCGGCCGACATGCCGATCGCGGCGCGGTCGATCACCGGGTCAAGAATGTCCGCCCCCTGATCGGCCGGGCCAATCAACGACGCGTCCGGCACATGCACGTCTTCTAAGCTTATATGTGCGGCGCCGTGGCTGTCGACCGTTTTTAAGGCCGTGACCGTTACGCCCTTGGCGGTGCTCGGTACAAGGAACAGGCTGATGCCGTGCCGGTCGCCTGCTTCACCGAAGGTGCGTGCGGCAACAATGAAAACGTCCGCATAATGACCATCTGGCACGAACTTCTTCAGGCCGTTCAGCGTGAAGCCCTGTCCGTCGCGCTCGGCTTCGGTGGCGATGGTGTAAGGCGAAAAATGCGCAGACTCGTCGAGCGCGAGGGCGAAGGTTGTCTCGCCCGCTGCGATCTTCGGCAGCCATTCGGCCTTCTGCGCCGGCGTGCCACCGAGCTGCAGAGCGGAAGCAGCGATCAGCGCCGTCTGCAACAATGGCGTCGCCGCCAGCGTGCGGCCCTGCGCTTCGAGGATCTGTCCAAGCCCGACAAGTCCGAACGTTTCCGCGCCCGGCTCATCCGGAATGATCACGCCGAAGAAGCCGAGCTCGGCCAGCTTCTTGCGCGTCGCCGCGTCATCGCCGTTCGCGCCCTTGTCGCGCAGCGCGCGCAGGTGCGAAACGGGCAGCTCGCCCCGCACAAACGCCATCGCCGTCTCGCGCAGCATGTCCTGATCTTCAGTGAGTACAAATGACATGACTATTGGTGCTCCTTCAGGCCGAGCACACGCTTGGCAATGACATTCAGGTTGATCTCGGACGTGCCGCCCTCGATCGAGTTGCCTTTCGAGCGCAACCACTGGCGCGTGACCTTCTTGGCATTCTTGTCGAAGCCCTCGCCTTCCCAGCCGAGCCCCTCGGTGCCGAGCGCCTCGATCAGCAGCTCGTGCCGGTCCTGATTCATCTTGGCCGCGCCGTATTTCAGGATCGAGGCGGTATGGCCGACCGCCTGGCCCGCCTTCGCCTGCTCGGTCTGGCGCTGCACGGTCAGCGAAAAGGCTTTGGCATACATCCGGTGATCGGTGATGCGCCCGCGCAGGTCGCCGTCAAGGATGCGTCCGGCTTCATCGGTGCCGATATGCTGCTTGGCATAGTCTTCCGGGCCAAGAATGCCTGAGCCACCAGTGCCGCCGAAGCCGCCGGCCGAGATCGACGAGCGCTCGAATTGCAGCAGGCGTTTGGCAATTTCCCAGCCGCCGTTCAAGCGGCCGACGAGTTGGTCCTTTGGCACCTTCACATCGGTGAAGAATGTCTCGCAGAAGGGGCTTTCGCCGGAAATCAGCTGGATCGGGCGCGCTTCCACGCCGGGCGATTTCATGTCGAACAGGATGAAGCTGATGCCTTCATGCTTGGCCGACGTATCGGTGCGCACGAGGCAGAATATCCAGTCCGCCTTGTCGGCATAGGAGGTCCACACCTTCTGGCCGTTGATCAGGTAATGGTCCCCCTTGTCCTCGCAGCGCGTCTGCAGGCCGGCGAGGTCAGAGCCGGCGCCCGGCTCGGAATAGCCCTGGCACCAGCGGGTCTTGCCCTTCAGAATATCCGGGATGAAACGCAGCTTCTGCTCGTGATTGCCGAATTCGAGCAGCGCCGGACCGAACATCCAGAGGCCGAACGAGAAGAGCGGCGGGCGGGCCTTGATGCGGCGCAGCTCCTGCTCCAGCACACGCGCTTCGGCGCGGCTTAGGCCGCCGCCGCCGTATTCCTTGGGCCATTCCGGCGAGGTCCAGCCCTTCTCGCCCATCCGGTCGAGCCAGAGTTTGGACTCCGGGTTCTTGAAGGTCGCGTTGCGGCCGCCCCAGACCACTTCGTCGTCAGCCATCGGAGTGCGCATCGAGGGCGGACAGTTCTCCTCCAGCCACTTGCGCGTCTCGACACGGAATTCTTCGAGTTGCTCGGCATTGTCATAGGCCATCGGCTTACTCCCTCGGATGATGCTGATTTTCGATGACACCCTAAGCCCGGTGCGTGTATCCGCCAAGCGGTCACGCGGCGTCAGAAAGACAAAGCAGAGTGGCGAACGGAAGACGAACGTTGCGACGCCGCCCCCCCCCGGCGTCACGCCCGGTGCGGCGTCTTCGCCCGGAAGTGCCGACAATTCGCAAGGCCTTACAGCCCCGGCCCATCGCGACGGGGTGCAGCAGCCAGCAGACGGAAGCGTCGCGGCCAGCGTTACCAGCGCAGTGCAAACGCCGCGACCTCATCGCCGGTCCCGATCAGGAGTTTGACGGTCCGCCAGCCTTCAGGACAATCCAGCGTACGGATCGCCTCCGCAAGCTGCACCGCTGTATCCGCCTCATCCCTGAGCGCAGTCGACATCTTTCAGACTAGCCAATCGCTGTCCCTGTCCGCCGTCGCTGTTCAGCGATAGCGGCGCAGAAACCCGCAGGCGGCCTCATGCGCCGCGCACCGGCTCGAACAAACCTTCCCCGTCGTCCGCCATGCCGAGAAACCCGCAGGTTTTCCGAAAACCTGAGATTCGGGTGTTTTCACTGCCGCGCCAATTCCGATCCAAGCAAATGCCCGCTTGTCCAGGCCGCCTCGACCCTTGCGCCGAGGTGCCAGTCGCCGCAAGTGGCCAGACCCGTCCTCGGGTCCAGCTGGAACGGCGTGCCGAGCGGCTCGGCCACTCGCGCATACCGCCAGCGGTGCGCCTGCGAGAAGACGGGCGCGCCTGCACCCGTCTGTTCACGGAAGGATTCAACCAGCCTCGCCGCGACCTTTTCCGCCGCGGCTTCAAGGTTGGCTGCGGACCAATCTGGCCGCGCGTGCAGCACCCAGGTCTCGGCGTCGGTGCGTCCGAACTTTGACGAGTTGCGCGCCGTCCAGCCGAGTGGCCCATCCAGGGGTTCGAAACTCAGGCTCACGATACGGGTCGGCTCATCATACGCCAGCATCGCGGCCCAGCACGGTTCGGATTTTATCTTTTTCGCGTTCGTCGCCAGTTCCGGCGACGCCGCCGCGAGCAGAACGGCCGCTTGTTCTGCCGGTACGGCGACGATCACCCGCTCGAAATTGCCAGCGGCCGAGCCATCCGCAAAGCGCAGGCTCCAGCGGCCGGGCCCGCCTTCCAGTGTGCTGACTTCCGCGCCCCAGGACACGTCCAGTGGCGCCGCCATGGATTTGAGGATGCTGTTCATCCCCGGCGCGCCGACAAAGCGCTCGGACGGCTTGCCCGACGCGTCCTCGTCATCCCAAGACGCGGCGACGCCGGCTGAAAGCCAACGCGATACTGCCGCCCGGAACCCTTCCGAGCGAGCAGTGAAATACTGCGCGCCGTGATCAAACGTGACATTCGAGCCGTTGACGCTGGCCCGGCGCGTCGCCATCCGCCCGCCCGCCCCCCGGCCCTTGTCGAACAGCCGAACGGTTCGGCCCTGCGCCGATAGCGTCTCAGCTGCCGACAGCCCGGCCATACCGGCGCCGACAATCGCAATGGTCATGGCGGCCTCCCTGGCGTTACGGGGGGACGTAGAGCGGCAGCACAAGTCGTCCAGTCTGAGGTTGCCCCTTGAAGCACCCGCCCATTTGTTCTATTTTTGTTCTATGTCTGGTGTTCATGTCGTCTGGTTCAAGCGGGACCTTCGGGTCCATGATCACGCACCGCTGCTGGCCGCGGCTGCGAGCGGCGCTCCCGTACTGCCGCTCTATATTTTCGAGCCGGGCTACTGGGTCCAACCGGAACATTCGCGCCGGCAGTTCGATTTCCTGATCGAGTCCTTACGTGAACTGGAGTCGGCCCTGGAAGCGCGCGGCAGCCGTCTCGTTGTGCGATCGGGCCAGGCGACGGACGTCTTCTGCGCGCTTCACCGCGACTATGGTCTTGAGGCGATCCACGCCCACGAGGAAACCGGCCTGCAATGGACATATGACCGGGACCGGCGGGTGCGCCGCTGGGCGCGCAATGCCGGCATCCCGGTGCGCGAGCAGGCTCAGTACGGCGTCGTGCGCGCTCTCAAGTCGCGTGACGGCTGGGCCGCGCACTGGGAGCGGCGCATGTCCGAGCCCCGCGGCAAGGCGCCGGACAGCCTTCGCGCGCCTCGCCTTCCGGCGTCCCATTGGCCCATCGCCGAAGATTTCGGCCTCGGCGCAGACGACTGCCCGGCCCGCCAGCCGGGCGGGCGCAGCGCCGGGGTCGAATGCCTGCGCTCCTTCCTGGAGGCGCGCGGGCGCACCTATCGCCGTGACATGTCGAGCCCGCTCAGCGGCGCCGAGGCTTGCTCGCGCCTGTCGCCGCACCTAGCTTTCGGCACGGTTTCGCTGCGCGAAGCCTGGCAAGCCGCGCGCCGCGCCCGCAGCGTTCAGGCGGCCCGGCGCGACGAGACCTTCGCGGCCTCGATCGACAGTTTCATCTCGCGTCTCTACTGGCACTGCCACTTCATCCAGAAGCTGGAAGACCAGACCTCGCTGGAGAGCCGCAACCTGCACCCCGCCTATGATGGCCTGCGCCCGCGCCCCGAATCGTCTGACCCGCGCCTCGAAGCCTGGATCGAAGGCCGCACGGGCTTTCCCTTTCTGGATGCCTGCATGCGGTCCCTCAAAGCGACCGGTTGGCTGAACTTCCGGATGCGCGCCATGGCGATGGGTTTTGCCTCGCACCATCTCTGGCTTGACTGGAAAGTGCCGGCCGAGCGCCTCGCTGCGCGCTTCACGGATTTCGAGGCCGGGATTCACTATGCGCAGGCGCAGATGCAGTCCGGCACAACCGGCATCAACACGCCGCGCATCTACAACCCGGTGAAACAGTCCCGCGATCAGGACCCGGAAGGCGCATTCATCCGCCAATGGGTTCCTGAACTTGCGGGGCTGACGGACGCCTTCCTGCATGCGCCCTGGGAGGCGCCGCCCGAGATCCTTTCTGCCGCCGCGATCGTATTGGGTCAGACGTATCCGATGCGCATGGTGGACCATATGGCTGCAGCTGAAGAAGCCCGGACCCGTATTGCTGCCGTGCGCCGGGCGCCCGGCCATGCATCCGGCGCGGAGGATATCCAGTCCCGGCATGGCAGCCGCCGCTCCGGCATCCCGGCGACCGGCCAGCGCCGCCGGGCAGCCTCCCGCGGGCCGGAGCGCAAGCCAACCCCACCCGCCCAGCTGAGCCTCGATCTTGGCCTGACCCATGCCTCGTAAGCCCGGCAGCGGCAAAGCGGTCGCCAAGCGCGACCTCCCGGTAAAGGTCTGCGCCCGCTGCGCCCGTCCGTTCACCTGGCGCAAGAAATGGGAACGGGTCTGGGATGAGGTGCGATTCTGCTCCGACCGGTGCCGTTCCGCGCGCTGAACGATCCATATTGACCTTCGATAAGGATCGGTTTTGACGCCCACACCTCATATATATTGTTATTCGATGAATTTATGTCCTTGATTTTGCTTATAATTATTTTTTTTCGATAATTTAATATTGAAAAACAATAATTTCGACTCTATCTACAAGGTGTCGGCAGCGGGATGAGCCCGCCAAGGACGAAAACAAACCCAAAGACCAGCAACAAGGAGAATTGATCATGTCCCCCCGCGCCCGTTTGAGCGACATCGGTGCCAAAGCTTTCGCCCCTGTCGCGGCGCTCGCCCGCCCCGCCGGAACCGCCCCTGTCCGGTACAAGCCCGCGAACGATACGGAAGCTGGAGGCCGGATCGATCTCCTGGCCCGCCGCCGCCGCCGCCACAATCGTTACGCGCAGCGCGCCTAGCGACCCCAGCACCGCCGGGACGCCCCTGACCCCGGCGGTGCTGCTGTATTTCTAAGAAAAAGAACCCAAACCAGGCAAACGCCCGCATGTATGGCCATGCGTCAGATCGCCAATCCCGTCCTGAATTCGGTGCACCCCGAAGCTAAGCGCTGAGCCTCTGATGGACATCGCTGCCGCGGCCCCTGCCCCTCACTCACGCACCAGGCCGCAACAGCGTGACTGCCGCCTTCATCCCCGCCAGGATGGAGGCGGTTCTTTTTTCGCTTGGAGCTTAGTCGGCGTCGCCGTCCCGGAAGTCCTTTGCCCTGAGGATGTGCATCAGCCGGAACTGCGCGGGCACAAACGTGCCGTCGAGCTCGGCCTCAAACAGCGCGGCGCAGCTTGTCGGGAATTTCTCGTTGAGGCGCAGCGAAGCCTGATAATCCGCCGCGCCGCCTTCGCGCAGGATCGCGAGCGCAAAATCATGCAGACCCGGATTGTGCCCGATGACCATCAGCGTCGCTGCCCGGTCATTCTGGGCGACCGCCTCGGTCAGACCGCGCACGCCGGTGAGATACAGCGACTCCATCGGCCGCACCTTCTCGCCAGTCACCACGGAGGCAACCTCCGCGCAGGTCTCCCGCGCCCGGCGCGCGCTGGAGACCAGGATGCGTTCCGGCCCCCATCCAAGCGCCACAAGTTCCTCGGCCATGCGCCTCGCATCAGAGTGGCCTTGCGGCGTCAGGGCGCGGCCAAAGTCGTCGATGCCCTCGGTCCAGGGCTCGGTCTTGGCATGGCGCATCAGGATGAGCCGCTTCATGGACGCACCGGACCCCGGCGGCATTGAGGATTTCTCATCGGCGGCTTCAGGTAGCTATGGTTGTTCGGGCCTCGTTAGGCACTAGTTTCACCCCATAAATCAAGTCACAGGAACCGCGAATGAGCCTTTTGATCGGAGACACCGCGCCGGACTTCGAGGCGGAGACGACCGAAGGTCGCATCCGGTTTCATCAATGGGCCGGCAAGGACTGGGTGATCTTCTTCTCCCACCCCGCCGATTTCACCCCCGTCTGCACCACCGAACTGGGCTACACCGCAAAACTCAAGGGGGAATTCGAGAAGCGCGGCGCCAGGGCGCTGGTCATCTCGGTAGACACTCTGGAGCACCATCAGGCCTGGAGCGCCGATATCGAAGAGACGCAAGGTACTGCGGTCAACTTCCCGATGATCGCGGACACGAACCGCAAGGTCGCAACCCTCTACAACATGATCCACCCGAATGCCGATCCGAAGGTCACCGTGCGGGCGGTCTATGTGATCGATCCCGACAAGAAGATCCGCGCCTCGATCATCTACCCGCCGAGCGCCGGACGTAACTTCGACGAGGTGCTCCGCCTGCTCGACTCCCTGCAGCTGACGGATGGCTACAAGGTCGCCACGCCGGTCAACTGGGTCGACGGCGATGACGTGATCATCGTGCCATCGCTGCAGGACCCTGCCGAAATCGCGCGGCTCTTCCCGAAGGGCTACAAGACGCTGAAATCCTACCTGCGCGTCACACCCCAGCCCAGCAAGGCCTGAAAGCCGCCCGGTCGTTCGTGGACGGAGAATCCATCCTGTAACCCCGCAAACTGTAACGCGCATGACAGAACTCGGCCTGCAGCATAGGTTGCTGCGCGCTGAAACTTTTTGCACAGTGCGATCCGGGGACACCGTGGCCGGACCTGAAAGCATCTGACAAGATCCATGATCAACTACCTTATCTCCGGCGCTACGCCAGAGCGGTGACGGGCCCCGCCGCCGAAGGTGGCCAGGCGGTCGAACAGATGCTGGAAGCACTGCCAGGCCATACTGAGGAAAAAGTCAGCCAGGTGACTTCGTTCCGCGCCCTGGACACCGCTCTCGCGGGACGTTCGGCAGCTAGCCCCCTGCCCGCCAGCCTTGTTGCTGGCCGCGATGGAAGGCTTCACGCAAGCCGGCACGGCGGCCATTCCCGGCGTGCCGGAGACTGAACTCGCGGGCCTCCTCGCGCTGGAAGAGAACGATCCGGCAGACACTCCGGCGAGCCGCATCTGCATCATCGAGGATGAGCCGCTGACCGGCGCCAGCCTGTCACGAATCATCACGTCACTCGGCCACTTGGTCACCGGGGTCATGTCGACACGCAACTGCGCTGTCCGAAAAGCCGGGCCTGATCCTTGCCGACATCGAACTCGCCGATGGTTTGCAGGGCGCCGAAATGCGCCGTACGCTGGCCGTTCCGGCGATCTTCATCACCGCGTTTCCGGAACGCCTGCTTTCGGGGCGGAACGGGGAGCCAACTTTTCTGATCCCCGAACCGTTCAAGCCCTCGCATGTGAAGGCTGTCATCACACAAACCCTTATCCTGCGCGGCGGCGCCCGCGCCTGGCGCCGGTCCAGTCACCCCGATTGAAAAACTGCCGCGGCACCGTGGTGCGCTGGCGAAGGCCGTTCCCATCGAACACGCGCTCGATCTTCAGGTTCGGGATCAGCTCGAAAAGCTGCGAACCGAAGCCCTGTCTCTGCACCTCGCCCATCCGTTCCGGCGCCTCCGGAAACAGATCTGCCACGCGCTGTCACGCCGGCTCCCTGCAGGTCTTATGGACCGACCGGCAGAAGGCGTTGTTGGCACAGGCAAACCGGAATTCGCGTCCATACACCACGATCGGCGCGGCCACACTGTGAAGCACGGCGCGGGTTGCTGGCGGCGTGAGGGCGCCCCGGCCCCGCAGGCGCGGCTCGATTTAATTGCCGACAGGCCTTCCCGTTCCCGGCCAGATAGGCCAAATCCACGCGCAGCGGGCCGGTGCCCCTGGAGACGACTTATGACCCTTCTTTTCCTGCTGCTTGGCCTCGTGCTGCTCGTGGTGGGCGGCGAACTGCTGGTGCGCGGCGCCGTACAGCTCGCCCAGAAGTTCCGGATCTCGCCGCTGCTGATCGGTCTCACACTGGTCGGCTTCGGCACTTCGACCCCGGAACTGGTGACCAGCCTGCAGGCTGCCTTCGCGGGCTCCCCCGGAATCGCGGTCGGCAACGTGGTCGGCTCCAATATCGCCAACATCCTGCTGATCCTCGGCATCACCGCGCTGATCTTCCCGGTCGTCGTGGCGAAAGAGACGTTCAAACGCGACGGGATTGTCCTCGGCCTTTCCACCGCCATGTGCCTCGGCGCAGTCCTCTACGGCCAGCTAACCCCGCTGCTTGGCGCGGTCTTCGTCGCCTCGCTGGCCGGCTATATCTATTTCGCCTTCCGGCAGGAGCGCCAATCGACGGCCGCCGCTGACGCCGCCGCCGGTATGACGCAGGCGGATTTTCCGGCGCCCAGCCTGCCCATGATCGCCCTTGATCTCCTGTTCGTCGTCGCCGGCCTCGCGCTGACCATCTTCGGCGCGCGGTTCCTGGTCTCCAGCGCCATCGAGATCGCTACGGCCTTCAACGTCTCCCAGACCATCATCGGCCTCACCATCGTCGCCGTTGGCACCTCGCTGCCGGAACTGGTGACCTCGGTCATGGCTGCGCTGCGCAAGCACAGCGACATTGCCTTTGGCAACATCGTTGGCTCCAACATCTACAACGTGCTCGGCATCCTCGGCGTCACCGCCATCATCAAGCCGATCGACGTGCCGCCGCAGATCGCCAGCCTCGATATCTGGGTGATGATTGCCGCCTCAGTGCTGCTGTTCATCACCGCCACCTCCCGCTGGCGGATTAGCCGGGTCGAGGGCGGGATCATGCTGGCCGGCTATGTCGGCTATTGCGTCTGGCTGGGCATGAATTCGGCGGCATAATCGCGTCTTGACGCAGCCGGCGCGCGGCTCCACTCCACGCGGGCCATGCGCCTGCCCCACCCGATCCTGCTCGTCTGCTTCGGCGTCATCTTCGGGTGTGGCGTCGACGCCGTGATGAAACACGTGATGCTCGGCGGTACGAGCGTGCTGACGGCCACTGCCTGGCGATACATCCTCGGCTCAGTGATTATGGTCGCCCTGTTCGCCGCCAGCCGCCGCCCCGTCCCGGGCCTGCCGGCCATCCGTTTCCATGCCCTGCGCTCCCTCGCGCAGGTCATCTCTGCCTTCTGCTTCTTCTATTCGCTGACGCAGATCGCGCTCGCTGAAGCCGTCGTCATGGGCTTCAGCGCCGCCCTGATGATCGCGCCGATTGCCCGCATAATCCTCGGGGAGAAGATGAGCCGGATAACCATTATCGCCACACTGATCGGCTTCACCGGCGCTGCCGTCGCCGCCACGGCGCAGACCGCCGGCGCGCCGGAAGACGGCAACCGGCTCTATGGCACCGCCGCGATCCTCATCTCTGCCGTACTCTACGCACTCAACATTGTTCTCCTCCGTCTGCGGTCGAAGGAGGAAGACAGCCTCACCCTGGTGACGTTCATGAACGTCTTCCCGGCGCTTTTCCTGCTGCCCTTCATGTTCCTGTTCACCAAGTGGACGCCGGAAACGCATTCCTGGGGTGCTATGATCGGCGTCGCCTTCCTCGGCATCGGCATCTGGTGGCTGATGACGCTCGCCTATGCAAAGGCCAAGGCGCAGACGCTAGCCCCGTTCGAGTATACCGGCCTCATCTGGTCGGCGCTGCTCGGCTATGCATTCTTCCAGGAGATCCCTGGCTGGCGCGTCTATGCCGGCGCGGCGATCATCATTACCGCCTGCCTCGTCGTCGCTTTCGAAACGCACTTCATCGCCCGCCGCGAAGCGAAACTGCCGACGAGCGATATCCTGACCTGACCCTCAGAGAGCGGGCCGTTCGGTTGCGGACGATGCCCCGCCGAGCAACTCGGCGAGGTGCGCGAAGTGCTCTTTCTGAAGCGCTTCCAGTCGGTCCACCTTCTCATGCAAGGCGAGGATCTCGAGCTCAGCCTTGAGATTCACCTCATAGTCAGTATGCGCCACAACCCTGTCCTTCGCCGCCTGCCGGTTCTGGGACATCATGATGATGGGTGCCTGCAAGGCCGCCACCATCGACAGCACGAGGTTCAGAAATATGAACGGGAACGGATCGAACCGCGCATTCGCGGCCAGAAGGAGCCCGTTGGCCGTGATCCAGACAAACAGGAAAAGAAGGAAACCGATGATGAACGGCCATGAGCCGCCAACCCGCGCGATTGCATCAGACAGCCGCTCACCCCTCGACGTCCCGGCATCAATCGTGGCATTTGCATCCGGCACAAGCGGCCGGCGCGAGCGGAAGGCATCAACCGGCCGCTCCGCTTTCTCAGCGTTACCGGGTCCGCGCGGCGAGCCGCTGAACAGGTTGATGACGGCTTCGATGATCATGAGACCTCCCTGAAATTCCAAGGAGTCCAGTATACGCCCGCCCGACTAAAGCGCGAGCGCGAGATTCCCGTTCACCAGCGCCGAATAGTCATTGATCAGCGCCTCGGAGATCGCGCCCGGCTTGTAGCGGTGCTCGCCGATTTCGCAGACGGGCGTGAGTTCTGCGGCCGAACCAGTGATGAAACACTCGCTGAATGTGGGCAGTTCCGACGGGAAGATCGCCCGCTCGACCACTTCGATCTGGCGGGCCTTGGCGAGCGCAATCGTCGTCTGGCGGGTCAGACCGTTGAGGAAACAGTCCGGCGTCGGCGTGTGCAGCGCTCCGTCGCGCACGAAGAAGATGTTGGCGCCGGTTGCCTCGGCGATCTGGCCGCGCCAGTCGAGCATCAGCGCGTCCTGGTAACCGGCCCGTTCGGCGGCGTGCTTCGACAGGGTGCAGATCATGTAAAGCCCGGAGGCCTTCGCCTCGCAGGGGGCCGTATCCGGCGCCGGGCGCTTCCACTGGGCATGCGTCAGGCGGATGCCCTTCATCTTATCGGCAAAATAGTCACCCCAGTTCCAGACAGCGACCGCCAGGTGGATCGTGTTGTTCTGGGCCGAGACACCCATCATCTCCGAGCCGCGCCAGGCGATGGCGCGCACATAGGCGCTCGCGAGGCCGGACTTCTCGACGGCTTCCTTCTTGGCACGCTCGACCTCGTCGACGCTGAACGGGATGTCAAAGCCCATAATCCCGGCAGACCGGTGCAGGCGCCTGGAATGATCCAGCGAGCGGAAGATTTTGCCGCCATAGGCGCGCTCGCCCTCGAACACCGCCGAGGCATAGTGCAGGGCGTGGGTCAGCACATGGACCTTGGTGTCACGCCAGGGTACGAACTGGCCGTCCATCCAGATGTATCCGTCTCGGTCATCATAAGGGATGGCAGCCATGGGAACGCTCCTCGCTTGAACTTTCTGCGTATTCGGGTTCATTTCCGACTTATGTCCCTGCCCGTCAACCTGAACCGGCCATTCGACCCCAGACTGTTCCTGACCGATCAGGAGCTGGACCGGAGCGCAGGACTCCTGATTTCAGGGGCATCCGTGCTCGCCAGGGCGGCCGAGAGCGCCCGCAAGAAGGCCGGTCTGAGCAAGCCAGAGCTGCAGATTCTCATGGCGGCGCGCTACCGTCCGGGCCTGACAGTCAGCGAAATGCGCGGCACGCTGGGCATGACCGTGCCAACCTTTGCCCGGATCATCGGCAAGCTGGACGAGCGCGGCCTGATCGAGCGGGCCCGCGAGACCGGGGATGCGCGCCGGCGCAAGCTGACGTTGTCGGACGCCGGGGTGACCCTGACGACGCCGATTGCCATCGAGGTGCGCGAGCGGCTGCGCCTCGCCTTCCGCGCCAGCGGACCGGAAGCGGTCGCCGGGGCCCGCTTCCTGCTTGAAGCGTTGGTGAAATAACCCGCGATGAAAGAACCCGCCCATATCCTGATCGTTGACGACGATGACCGTATCCGCGACTTGACGAAGCGCTTCCTGACGATGAACGGATTCCGCGTCAGCGGTGCGGCGGATGCTGCGGCTGCGCGGCGCCTGATGGAGAGCATGGTGTTCGATCTGGCGATCCTCGACATAATGATGCCGGGCGAGGACGGTCTGTCGCTCCTCTCCGGCATCCGCAGGGGTCCTTCCCGTGAGACCCCCGTCATGCTGCTGACCGCCCGCGGCCAGACGAGCGACCGGATCGAGGGCCTGCGTCTCGGCGCCGACGATTATCTCGCCAAGCCCTTCGAGCCGGAGGAATTGGTGCTGCGCTGCGAGGCGATCCTGCGCCGCTCGCAGAAATCCGCGCCCCCGCCGGACGAGATCGAGATGTCCGGCCTCCTGTTCAACGCGGCGCGCGGCGAACTTAAATCCGGCGACGAGCGTATCCGGTTGACGGACGCCGAACTGCAACTGCTCACCGTGCTGGCCCGGAATGCCGGTGAGCCCGTCAGCAGGGAGGATCTCGCGGTGCTGACCTCGGCGGGCCTCGAACGGTCCGTCGACGTACAGGTCACGCGCCTGCGCCGGAAGATTGAGCCGAACCCGAAGGAACCGGTGCATATCCAGACGGTGCGCGGTATCGGTTACCGCCTGATGCCGGACTGAGATGGCCATGCTACGCCTGAGGGACATCACCCCGCGCGGGCTCTATGCCCGCACCCTGCTGCTCCTGCTGGTGCCGGTTCTGCTGATCCTTGGGCTGATGACGTGGTATTATTATTCGAGCCAGGTGGCCGAAGTGAACCGCAAGTTTGCGCAGGCGATCACCCGCGATGCCAACCTGATCCGCGCCGCCTGTTTGAACCCGTCCTATACCGATGACGACCTCGCCCGGATCCAGTTCCAGCTGGAGACCTGGTTTACCTGCAAACTGCCAGGCAATGCGATCCCCGACGAAGACCTGAAGCAGAACTTTCCCTATGGCGGTGTGCTGAGGGCAGAACTGATGAGCCGCGGGGGCGAGCCGGTCTTCGTCGGGCTGGAGCGCGGCGACGCGCGTCTGCACATCCGCTTCCCGTCACCACAAGGCCAGGGCGAGATCATCATCGACCGCAAGCGCGCCTTCATGATCAACTCGCACATCTTCATCGTCTGGGTCATAGCCTTCTCGCTGCTGATGGTCGCGCTCGCCATAGGCTTTCTCAACCAGCAGGTCCGCTCCATCCTGCGTCTCTCTGAAGCCGCGCGCGCCTTCGGCCGGGGCCGCGACCTGCCGGACTTCCGCCCCTCCGGCGCCACCGAAGTACGTGACGCCGCCCGCGCGCTGATCGACATGAAGGACCGCCTGACCGCCTTTGCCGACCAGCGCACCTCGATGCTCGCAGGCGTCAGCCATGACCTGCGCACGCCGCTGACGCGCCTCAAGCTCGCGCTCGCGATGATGGACGAAAGCGCCGACATCCGCGCCGCCAGGTCCGATCTCGACGACATGGCGATGATGCTGGACGAATACCTCGCCTTCGCGCGCGGCGAGGAAGGCGACGAGGCGGCACTGTTCGACATCGCGCAGATGACCCGCGAGGTGGCGACGGGGTTTGGCGGGCACGTGCCGGTGCTCGGGCCTGCGAGAATTCTCGTGATGGGCCGCCCACTGGCGCTGAAGCGCGCGGTGACGAACCTTCTGTCCAATGCACTGAAGTATGCCGCCACGGCGCGTGTGACGCTGGTAGACGGGCCGCACTGGGCCGAGGTGGTGATCGATGATGACGGCCCCGGCATTGCGCCAGAATGCCATGAGGAAGCTTTCCGCCCCTTCTCGCGCCTCGATGATGCGCGCAGCCAGAACGAGTCCGGCACCGGCCTAGGCCTGACGCTGGCGCGCGACACTGCCCG
This sequence comes from Hyphomonas sp., assembly GCA_016124495.1. Lineage (GTDB taxonomy): Bacteria > Pseudomonadota > Alphaproteobacteria > Caulobacterales > Hyphomonadaceae > Hyphomonas. The sequence continues at coordinate 341,361 of WGNP01000003.1, forward strand.
CGCGCATGGGGGCGATATCCGGCTCTCCAAAAGCCCGCTTGGCGGCCTGCGCGCCGTCTTGCGTATTCCGACCGAGCCCCGTTAGGAGCCGGGCATGACCACACAGACCTCCCTGACTGAACGGGTCCGCATCGCTTCGGCCCAGTTCGAAATGTGGTATATTCGAGCGCCGAAGAGTTTGCAGACCGCATTGATTACTTCGCGCGCGTGGCCAGCGAGCAGCGCATTTCGCCGTGTTCCCGGAACTGTGTACCCTGCAGACCCTGTTACTGGCGCCGAAGCTGCTGGACGCTCGCGAGGCGATTGATGCGCTGACGGACTACACCCCGCGCTTCGAGGCTTTGGTGACGGTCTTTTCCGTCCGTCACCGGATCAATGTCATCGGCGCCACGCGCGTAGCCTCTGGTGCGATCCGTATTGTGGCCTATGCCGCGCTTTGAGACGGGACCCTGCACCGGCAGGAAAAGGTATACGCCACGCCTTCGGAGCGCACATTCCGGGGCGTCACGGGCGGCAGCGAAAACAAGGTGATCGAGACAGATTGCGGGCCGATCGGCATCGCCATCTGTTATGACAGCGAGTTCCCCGAACAGGTGCGCCACTACCTGGATCAAGGCGCGATTATCCTTTTCGTGCCGTTCTGCACCGGTGACCGGAACGTTTCTCCGCGGACGGTATTGCTGTGCGTCACGCGCCATCGAAAACCAGATCCACGTGACGAATTCCGGCGCGTGCGGCAACCTGCCGAACATCGGTAACATGGATGTGCACTCTGCGCAGGGCGCGGTGCTGACCCCTTGCGACCTGCCCTGTGCCTGAAACGGGATACAGGCAGAGGCCGAAACGAACGTGGAGACGATGATCGTCACGGATGTCTCGCTGGCGAGGCTCGCCGAAGCCCGCCTGCGCGGCACGGTTCAGAACCGCAATGACCGGCGCCCGGATCTGTATGGCAGCGGGTGGAAGGGCTAGGCGAGCCTTGCCGCCAACTGGTCCATGAAGCCCGCGAGTTCGAGGTCCTTCTGCGTGACGCCGTCCGCGTCATGCGTAGTGAGGGTCACCTCGACCTTGTTATAAACATTGAACCATTCGGGATGGTGGTCCATCTGCTCGGCCTTCAGGGCAGCGCCGGACATGAAGGCGAAGGCAGTCTTAAAGTCGGCGAACTTGTAAGCCTTGTGAATGGCGTCGCGCTCGCCGTCTGGGGCTTTCCAGCCCTTGAGTGCTTTCAGGGCTGCGGCGGCGCCGATCTTCTTGCTCATATTCATTCCTCTCCGTCTTGTCCGAGTACGAAGTAAATCCAGGTACCATCTTCCGAAATGGCCGTGCGCATGCCGGGGTAGCCCTCGCCGGCGCGGATGCGGGCGATGCCGTCCTCGCGGATCAGGCCCTCGAGCCGGCGGCGGTCGTGGAAGGTCAGCTTTTCCGGGATCAGATCGGCGGCGTCCTTCGCGGCAAGGTCCGGCCAGACATACCAGCGCTGGCCATCGATCTCGCGCAGGCCGGCGGGCTGGTCGAACAGTTCACGGAGTTTCCGGTTGGGATCTACGCCGGTGCGGCGCAAAAGGTCCCAGAACTGGTCATGCGACTGGCCGCCGAGATTCGACTTGAAATCGGGATTGCGCGCGGCGATCTCTCCGAGGCCGCGCAGGGATCCCCTTGTGGCTTCCTCGATCAGCGCGTCACGCGTCTTTGCGGCAGCCTTGCTGACTTCGATGGGTGCAGGCTCAACCGGGACTTCCGTAAAGCGCTCCTCGGGTACGGGCGGCAGGGTCACGACCGCTTCCGGCTCGGCCTGCGAACAGCCAGCCAGCAGACCTGCGACGATGAGCGCGGCGAGGCTAGCGAAGTGCATAGCCGGTCAGGGCTTCCAGGTCGGTGATGAGCTGTTCTTCGCCGGTGACCTTGATGGTGGCCATGCCCATGTCGCGGGCCGGCTTCAGGTTGATGCCAAGGTCATCGAGATAGACGCAGGCTTTCGGATCGACATCGAGCGCTTCGCACATCAGCGCATAAATGCGGGGATCGGGCTTGCGGATGCCGAGCTTGGAACTTTCAATGAGGTGGTCGAACTGGTCGAACACGGCGGCGATTTCCTTCGCCTTGGCATCGTCCTGCGTCATCGAGGCGCCCTTGCCGATGGGGGCGTTGTTAGTGATGCAGCCCACCTTGCCTTTCGTCTTGCAGACCTTCAGCGCGTGGACGACGCGGGGGCGCAGATTGCCCGAGAGGAGGCCGAGGATGTCGCGGCCGCGGACATCATGGCCGAGCGCATTTGCTTCGATCCGGAACAGTTCGTCGAACCCGTCGGCGTCGACATGCGACTGCTCCAGTTTAGCCCATGCATTTTCGAGCGGATTAACGGAATTGACGGTGCGGATGAAATCCACCGGCAGGCCGGCGGCGGCCTCGTACCGGTTGAAGGCTTCGAAGGGCGAGGAGGTGAAAACCCCACCGAAATCCCAGATGATGGCTTGGAAGGTGCGTGTCATGGCGGCTAGCTAGCGCGCCCGGCGCGGCAATTCAAACCTTGATTTTCGCCCGCCCTGCCCTTGCAGCGCGTGGCGGGGGCGATAGTGTCCCTGCCCGAAACAAAAGCGAGACTACAGGGAGAAAAACCATGGGCGTTCTGGACGGAAAGGTGGTGCTGGTCACCGGCGGCGGCAATGGCATCGGCAAGGAATGCGCCCTGCTGGCGGCGCGCGAAGGCGCGAAAGTCGTGGTCAACGACCTCGGCGGCAGCCTGAAGGGCGACGAGGAAGGCTCAGCCGGTCCGGCAGAGGCTGTCGCGGCAGAAATCCGCAAGGCGGGCGGTGAGGCGGTTTCCAACTCCGAGAGCGTAACGGACTATACCGCCGTGGCCGGCATGGTGACGCAGGCGCTGGACACCTATGGCCGGCTCGACGCGATCATCAACCCGGCCGGCATCCTGCGCGACGGCATGTTCCACAAGATGAGCGAGCAGGACTGGAAGGGCGTAATCGACGTTCACCTGCATGGATCCTTCAATGTGACGCGTGCAGCGATCGAGTATTTCCGCGAGAACGAGCGCGGCTCGTTCGTGCTGTTCACCTCCACGTCCGGACTGATCGGAAACATCGGCCAGGCGAACTATGCTGCCGCGAAGCTCGGCATTGCAGGCCTCAGCCGTGTGGTGGCGATGGAGGGCGCTGCGAAGAAGGTGCGCTCCAACATCATCGCGCCGTTTGCCTGGACACGGATGATCGCCTCGATCCCGGTGAAAGATGAAGCCGGCGCGCAGCGGGTCGAGCGAATGAAGAACGGCATGCGGGCCGATCAGGTGGCGCAGCTGGGTGTCGCGCTGTGCGCCGACACGGCGGCACATGTCAGTGGGCAGATCTTCGGCGTGCGCGGCAACGAGGTCATCCTGTTTGACCAGCCGCGCCCGGTGAAATCGCTGGCGCGGCTTGAGGGCTGGACGCCCGAAACCCTGATCGGTCATTGCTTCCCGGCGATGAGCGGCAGCTTTTTCAGTCTGGGCGCGACGACGAGCGTTTTCCCGTATGATCCGGTTTAGGGCAGATTTGCCTTGTCTGGCGAAGCCCCTCACCTCCTGCAGCCGCTGGCCACGGGAAGTGAGGGGCTTTTGTTTAGGAATCTTTCTGATTTGAATTCATGCACGGCGTATAATTCCGTGCACTGAGATGTGGCGGAAGGATTGGGGAAGTATTTTAAGAGGGCCTGAGGGGACTGGTTTCTTATTTTCCGGGCGGGGTGGTTTTTGCAGGCGCAAGTTCGCGTGCGTACCCTCGCCGACCTGATTCAAGCTGGTTCAGGCAGTGCCTATGTGATAGCGTTTATTTCTCAGTTTTTATCAAACTTTCTCATTTTTTCTCATGCAGTGCTGGCTTATCACCTCCTGTATTGCGGCAGCGGACATTGGTAACATGCGCAGTTAAGTCCGGGTCCCGGTCTTCACCTGCGGCGAAACCGGGATGACGAGCTACTGCTCTTGCGCAAGTTAAGAGGGCGGCAGACCTATTCAGGCGTCAGGACCGTCGGGGCGCCTTCGTCCGCGGGCGGATCGGTGGGGGCGGGTTCGGCGGCGGGCGCTTGGATCGGAAGTTCCTCGGCGGGGACTTCAGGGACCGGTTCCGGGAGGGGTTCGGTATTGAAGGTTTCATCCGCGGAGTTGAGGATGTCGTTAAGCACATCGTTCTCGTTCAGCGCGGGTCCGGCTTCGGCTGGCGCGCCGATAGCCTCTTCGCCTTCGTCGGGCGCGTCCGGCAGGTCTTCGAAGACCGGCTCGGGGCGGGGCGCGTCGGCTTTCTCAGGCTTCGGCAAGGTCGAGCGGAAATCGTCGCCGAGGACGCAGGCGGCGTAGCCTTCATTAGCGACGACACGCATGCGCGACATGATCGAGCCGGTGCGCTTTCTCACATAGGGTCCTGGCTTGTCAGCGCTCCATTTGTTCGGGGACGGAAGGACGGCAGCGAGGCGGGCGGCCTCAAGCTTCGAGAGATCAGCGGCGGACTTGCCGAACCTGGCCTGGGCGGCAGCTTCGGCGCCAAACAGGCCGTCGCCCCATTCAGCAACGTTGAGATAGACTTCCATGATGCGGCGCTTGCCCCAGACGGCTTCGATGACATAGGTCATCCAGGCTTCGCCGGCCTTGCGGGGCATGCCGCCGCCATTCCAGAAGAAGACATTCTTGGCCGTCTGCTGGCTGATGGTCGAGCCGCCGCGGCGTTTCTTGCCGTCATGCTTCTTGTTGTACTCGCGGGCTTTCTCGATGGCGTCCCAGTCGATGCCGCCATGTTCGCAGAACTTCGCATCTTCGGACGCGATGACGGCGAGGACGAGATTAGGCGAGATGCTGTCGAGGCTGGTCCAGTCGCGCCGGACGTCTTCGCCCTGCATTCCTCGCTGGGTCATCAGGATGGTGCCAGGCGCGGGCAGGACCCTCAGGACAAGGGCGTAGAGATGGAAGAGCAGGAATATGGCGATGCCGGCCTGCACGATCCGCACGAGGACGTGGCGCCAGAGGGGCACATTGCGCTTCGGCTTTTGCGGCGGACGGGTGGTGTTGGCCGTATCGTCGTTCATGCCCCGAGATCCCATTCTTCGATGACCTTGCTATCATGTTCGCTGGCTCGGCGCTGCGCCTTTTCCCCGGTAAAGCGGGCGGGATCAAGGCGGGCGAGTGCCCAGACGGCCGCGCCGCGCACGAGGGGCGAGGCATCGTCCAGCAAGAGCAGCACGCTGGCTGTGAGCCGCGCGCTGCCGGAATTGCCGATGGCGACGGCGACGTTGCGCACGAACCGGTCCCGGCCGGAGCGCTTGACCGAGGAGCCGGAGAAGATTTCGCGAAACGCCGCGTCATCGAGGGCGGCGAGTTCGTCGAGGCCCGGTGTTTTCAGCTCCGCCCGGGCGAACAGGGCGGCCTCCGAGGCGCTCGCGGCGAACTTGTTCCAGGGGCAGGCCGCCAGACAATCGTCGCAGCCATAGATGCGGTTGCCCATCGCGGCGCGGAATTCGCGGGGGATGGGGCCGGCGTGTTCGATCGTGAGGTAGGAGATGCAGCGGCGGGCATCCAGCTGGTAGGGCGCAGGGAACGCAGCGGTGGGGCAGATGTCGAGGCAAGCGCGGCAGGAGCCGCAATGGTCGGATTCGGGCGCGTCCGGCGCGAGGGCGGCGCTGGTAAGGACCACGCCGAGGAAGAACCAGGAGCCGAGATCGCGGCTGACGAGGTTGGTATGCTTGCCCTGCCAGCCCAGGCCAGCCTTCTGGGCGAGCGGCTTCTCCATCAGGGGGGCGGTGTCGACGAAGACTTTCACCTCGGCGCCGGTCAGCCGGGCAACCTCCCCCGCGAGCAGCTTGAGGCGGGACTTGATCAGGTCGTGATAGTCCCTGCCCCGCGCATAGACGGATATGTTGCCGGTCTCGCGCTCGGCGAGCGTGTCGAGCGGGTTGTGATCGGGTCCGTAGTTCATAGCGACGACGAGGGCGGAGCGGGCCTCAGGCCACATCGCGGTGGGGGCGCTGCGGCGGGCAAGGGTATCCTCCATCCAGCGCATCCCGCCGTGGCGGCCCTCGGCGACGAAGGCGGCGAGGCGGGCGCCGGCCTCCCAGGCCTCGTCGGCGCGGGTGATGCCGGCGGCGTCGAAGCCCAGCGAGCGGGCGGCGGCTTTCAGCGTATCTTCGAGGGAGGCAGGCGTGCCGGTCATGGCGTGCTGGGTAGCAGCCTTCGGGGCGGCAGGGAATCGCGCGTGGGCGGCGCGCGTCAGTTCGGGAGCTGGCAGGCGGTTTTCAGGGCGGCGACCGCTTGGGTGTACTGGCGGGCAAGGGCCATAGTACCAAAGGGGACGACATGCTTGCTGATGGGGTCGGCGGCGGTGCTGAGCGCGCCCTTGCGCATGCAGGCCGAGCCGTCAAGGCAGGTGAGGCGGACGAATGCTGTGCCCTCATCCGTCTCCTCGGCTCCGTGTTCGATGACTTCGGCGAGCGGCATTTCCCAGAGGCCCCAGGCAGCGTTGCGTCCGTGAGTATGGACAAGGGTGTCGCAGTCGCCCCACACCTGGTGGTAGGCGAAGAGGGCCTCGCCCGTGCTCCACCAGCGGAACGAGGGGGGCGGCTGGGGCGCGGCCGCTTCAGTGGCCGGCAGCGGCGCTGGCAGCGCGGCGGGTGTAGCCGCGCAGGCGGTGGCCGCCAGCGCCAGAAGCACCGTAATCAGGTTTCGCATGTCATCCCTCCACTGTTTGCGGGCGAGACAAGCCGCCCGGCCCTGAACCTATCGTGAATACGCCTCAGCGGCCCATGAACTGGCGGACAGCATCGGTCGACAGGGCGAACTTGGCGAAGGACCAGGCGCGGTCTTTTCCAAGGGCCGTCAGTGTGCTGATCAGCTGTCGGCGGGCGTCACCGCGGGCCTCGAGCCAGGCGTCGGCGCCGCCGGAGCGGAGCGCCTCGTCTGTAGCGGAGGCCTGCAGGCGGACGAGTTCGGAGATCAGGCGGCGGCCGGCGACGCGGTCCCAGTAGGGGGCCTTGATCAGGCCTTCCCGGGCGGACGCGCGCAACCGGTCGAGCCGCAAGGCATCGCCGATGGCGTAGAAGGCGGCAGCGGTTTCCGGCACCTTCTTTTTTGCCCGCTGCGAGACCGCGACGATGTCGAGTCCCTGCGCAAAGTAGCTCATCGCGGCGGCCCAATGGGCGAGCGCTTCGGGGGCGCCGCGCTTGATGAAGGCGCGGGCATCGCGCTGGATCCGCGAGGCCGGGAAGTCCGTCTGGACATCGGCGAGCGCCATTTTGAGTTCGTTGAGCGGCGCGTGGGTCTGCTTGACGGCGTCGCCGATAGGCATGCCGGCGGTGGCGCGGATGAACCAGGCGGCGGCCTCGCTGGCGGCGTGGACGGCTTCCTGCTGAAGCTGCGTCTGCAGATCGGCGGCGACGCGTGTGTCGAGGGCGAAGACTTCGCGGCGGAAGCCGGCAAGGTCGAGCACTTCGCGGGCGGCCTCCAGCGCGCGGACAGCTTCGGCTGGTTCAGCACCGGTCAGTTCGCGCAGGCGCAGCAGCGCGGCCGGGCCGCAGAAATCCAGCGTGCGGTTGGCGATGACGGTGGCGATAATCTCACGGCGGAGGCGGTGGCCTTTCATCGCCTTTTCGAAACCGTCGATAGGCGACGGGAAATAGGCCTTCAGCACCGGCGCGAACCAGGGATCGTCCGGCAGGTCCGAGGCGACGAGATCGTCGAACAGGACGATTTTCGACCAGGCGAGCAGCACGGCAAATTCAGGCCGTGTGAGAGGCTGGCCAGCGTCCTTGCGGGTCTGCATGGCCGTGGTCGACGGCAGGCCTTCGAGGGCGCGGTTCAGAACGCCGCGCTGCTCGAGATAGAGCATCACGCGCTCCAGCGCGTCATGGTCTTCGGCGGCGGTGGAGGCGGCGAGCGTGATGGCGTTCGACTGGTCGTAATTGTGCGCGAGAACGTGGGCCGCGACATCTTCGGTCATCGAGGCGAGAAGTTCGTTGCGGGCAGCCTCCTTCAGGTCGCCGAGGCGGATGGCTTCGGCGGCGAGGATCTTGATGTTCACTTCGTGGTCGGACGAATCGACGCCCGCCGAGTTGTCGATGGCATCGGTATTGAGGCGTCCGCCGGCGAGGGCGAATTCGATACGGCCGGCCTGCGTCATACCGAGGTTGGCGCCCTCGCCGATCACCTTGGCTTTGAGGTCGCGGCCATTGACACGGATGGCATCGTTGGCGCGGTCGCCGACATCGGCGTGGGATTCGGCCGCTGACTTCACATAGGTACCGATACCGCCGAACCAGAGGAGGTCAGCTTCGGCTTTCAGGAGGGCGTGCAGGAGTTCGTCCGGCGTGACCGCGTCCTTGGCCAGGCCGGTGAGAGCTTTCACTTCCGCCGAGAGGGGGATCGACTTGGCGGCGCGTTCGAAGACGCCCCCGCCTTGCGAGATGAGCCTGGCATCGTAGTCCGCCCAGGTGGAGCGCGGCAGGGCGAACATGCGGGCGCGCTCGGCCAGGCTTGCGGCAGAATTGCCCGGGCTCGGATCAATAAAGATGTGCATGTGGTTGAAGGCCGCAACGAGACGGATCTCGGGCGAGAGGAGCATGCCGTTGCCGAAGACATCGCCCGACATGTCGCCGACGCCGATAACAGTGAAGGGCTGTTTCTGGATGTCCTTGCCCATTTCGCGGAAGTGGCGCTTGACCGCTTCCCAGGCGCCGCGGGCGGTGATGCCCATCTTCTTGTGGTCATACCCGGCTGAGCCGCCGGAGGCGAAGGCATCGCCCAGCCAGTGGCCCTTCTCGAGGCTGATGGCGTTGGCGGTGTCGGAGAAGGTGGCAGTGCCCTTGTCGGCGGCGACCACAAGATAGGGATCCTCCCCATCCCAGACCACGGTTTGCGGCGGGGGCACGATCTTGCCCTTAACCAGGTTGTCGGTGAGGCCCAGCAGCGCGGTGATGAATTCCCTGTAGGCGTCGCGGCCGCTTTCGAACCAGGCGGGATCGTTCCGCGGCGGGAGCTGTTTCGGGTAGAAGCCGCCCTTCGAACCGACAGGCACGATGACGGCGTTCTTGACCTGCTGGGCCTTCACGAGGCCGAGGACTTCGGTGCGGTAATCCGACGGGCGGTCCGACCAGCGCAGGCCGCCGCGCGCGACCGGGCCGAAGCGGAGGTGAACGCCTTCGACTTTCGGACTGGAAGTGAAGATTTCGCGGAAGGGTTTCGGCTCCGGTAGGTCGGCGAGTTCGCGGCTGGCGACCTTGAAGCTGATCCAGGACCGCTCGGCGTCGTCTTCGCCGGTCTGGTAGAAGCTGGTGCGCTGCAGGGCGCGCACGAGATGGAACAGGCGGCGCAGGACGAGATCGTCGGTGAGGCTCGCGACGGCTTTCATCGCGTCCTCGAACTTCGCTTCGATTTCGGCGCCGGCCTTGGTGCGGGCGTCAAGGGATTTGTGCGCCTGCGGATCAAATCGGGCGGTGAACAGGTCAAGGATCAGGCGTGTGACGGCCGGATAGCGCGCGACAGCGGCTTCCTGGACGTCCTGCGGCTGGTCGAGGCCGCTCTGGCGGCGGTAGGCGGCAAGTGCGCGGATCAGCGCCGCCTCGCGCCAGGTGGCGCCGGCGGTGAGCACGAGACGGTTGAACCTGTCATTGTCGGCTTTGCCGCTCCAGACGGCGATGAAGGCGTCTTCCAGCGCGCGGGCGAGACTGATCAGCGCCAGCGGCTTGCCGTCCGCCGATTCCATGGCAAGGGAGTGGACCCAGTAGACGTCCGGCGCATCAGCGACCGGCTTGAACGGCGGGCGGACGGGGTAGCCGGTTTCGAAGTGCACGAAGAGACCCAGGTTCTCGAACACCGGTACGCAGCGCGAAAGCGCAATGGCGCCGTCGCGCGCGAAGATCTTGACACGGACTTTCGAGGCCTCGTCGGTGTCGTAGCGATAGGCCCGCGCGACCATAGGGCGGCCGGCGCTGAGAGCAGCCATGCTGGTGACGTCGCGCAGGGCTTCGTCCGGCGTGAAGGCTTCGCGGTAGGCGGCGTTGAAGGCGCCGATGAAGGCGCGGGCCCCTTCCCGGTCGCCGCCGGTGAGATCGGAACTCATGAGCAGGTCGCGAAATCCCTGGTCCCAGGTGCGGGCCAGCGCGATGATCTTGTTTTCGATCTCGGCCGCGTCCGGCTCCGGATGGCCGGGCGAAAGGCCGATCTCGAAGTGAACCCGCGCCATAGGTCCGGAGTCGAAGTACGGCTGGAAAGAGCGCAGCTCGCCCTGGTAGGCTTCGGTGAGTACGGCGCCGATGCGCTGGCGCAATGCGGTGTCATAGGATTCGCGTGGGACGAAGACGAGCGCGGTGACGAACCGGTCGAACTCGTCGCGGCGTAGGAAGACTTTCGTCCGGGGACGGCCGATCAGGTGCAGCGCGCCCATAATCATCGGGCCGAGCAGCGTGGAGCGCGTCTGGAAAATCTCGTCGCGCGGCCAGGTCTCGATCAGGTTGGCGAGCGCCTTCTCCGTATGCCCGCCAGGGGCAGCGCCGGAGGCGGCCATGATCTTCTGGACGCGGCGGCGCATGAAGGGGATCGAGCGCGCGGTCTCGTCATAGGCTTCGGCTGTGAACAGGCCGAGGAAGCGGACTTCGCCGTTCACGCGGCCGTGCGCGTCGTATTTCTTGATGCCGATATAGTCGCACGGCACGCGGCGGTGCACGCGGCTCGGCAGGGTCGACTTGGCGATAATCAGCGGCGCGGGCTGGGCCAGGAACTCGCCGACTTCCTGGGTCAGCACGAGCGGCTCGCTGTCTGGTGAGAGGACGTTGAGTTTCTCGTCGCGCAGGATGCCGAGGTTGGAGCCGTCGATCATCAGGGGCTCAACCGGCAGCACGCGGCCGGACTCGTCCGTATCGAAATCATATTCGCGGCTGCCGAGGAACACGTAGTGCTCCTTCAGCAGCCATTCGAGAAAGGCCACGGCTTCGTCGCGCTCGACTGGCGAGATGTGCTGCAGGCCGGAGAGACGTTTCATCTCGGCGCGCATCCGGGCCTGCATGGCGCGGTGATCGGAGACGGCGCGCTGGACATCGGCGAGCGTGCTGCGGGCGCCGGCCTCGAGGAGGCTCGCCTCGCCGGGCGTCAGGAGCGACGTGTGTATCTGGATGACGGAGATCATCCGCCCGTCGGCGAGAGTGACGACCGGGTGGAAGAGCGCCTTCACTTCATGGCCCTGCGCGGCGCATTCGTTGAGAAGCGAATCGACGAGGAAGGGCATGTCGGGACCTGCGGCCTCGAGCACGGCGCGGGCGAGGGGGCCTTTGGCGCCGTCTGCGCGCGCGATCACACGGACGGCCTGCGCGCCGGCCGGCACTTGCGCCGCCCAGGCCCATAGCTGTTGGCCGAGCTGCTTGATGTCGGCCTCAGTGAGACCGGTAAGGTCTTGGCCGGCGGCTTCCTGCAGGAACTGTTCAAGAACCTGGCCCTCAGGCCCGGTAGCAGCGGCGGAACGGGTCATGGAAGCGACTCACCTTAGGGAAATGTGTTCCACCGGGTCTAACCCCGGGGCGTTAGCGCTTCAAGAATTCTGGTCGGAGGGGTGATGAAGAATCGGGCAGCCGCGGGAAACACTGCCTGCCGCTCGCGTCTGCGCAACGCTGAGGCTTTCGGGCGGAATGTCGGGGCCTGACTTAGGTGGGCCCGCCGAACGGGGACATGTCCGGCGAGCCCTTCAGAATCTTCCGCAGGCTGGGTGGGGGGACGCACGCGGAAGCCTGAATTGTAACAACTTGGTCGCTGTTACCGGATGTCAACACCGAAGTCCTGTAAAAAAGGTTAACGATTATCCATACAGAGTCAGCCCGAACCGCGACGTTCCGGAACCCTACCCCTATACGAAACCGGCAGATTCAATCAGTGTTTGCTGCAGTCGCGCCCTCAACGGGCTGCTCAGCCTTCCCCTTTGGGTTGCCGTCTGACGACAAGAGGACCGCGATCCACCTTGTATCGTCTGATTGCGCGAACAGGATCATCATCAGCACCGTCAGCGGCGCTGACAGGAACATACCGGGGATTCCCCAGAGAACGCCCCAGATGGCAAGGGCGAGGAGGACAACCAGGGCGGACAGGTTCAGCGAGTCGCCCATCATACGGGGCTGGACGAAGTTGCCAATCGAAAATTGCCAGAAACTGACGATGCCAAAGACGATTGCCGAGTACACGTAGGAATCTTGCGGCGCGGCGCCGGGCACCCAGGCGGGAACATCGGGCTGCACCAGCGCGAACAACGGAGGCACCAATGCGGCGGCAATCGAGCCGACGGTCGGAATATAGTTGAGCACGAAGATCAGGGCTGACAGGAAGAGTGCGTTCTGCACACCGAGGGCCAGCAGCGAGGCATAGCTGAGCAGCGTGATCAGAGCTGAAATCAAAGTCTGGACCCAAAGATAGCGCTCAATTCCAATGCGCGCGTCGTTGCCGATGGTGCGGACCTGTTCGCGGCGTTCGGGCACCGGGAAAATATTATCGAGCTTGTGCGCCCAGCCCGCCTGGGCGGAGAACAGGAAGGCCACGTAGATCAGGATCAGCATCAGATCGCCCGACAGGCCGCTGACCGAATTGGCGATGGTGGCGAAGAGTTGCTCGCCGCGCTCGTTGAACAGGAGCTGTGTGAGGGTTGGCGAATCGGACACGCCGAAGACGCCGTAGGCGTCGGAGATCAGGTGGTTGATCTTGGTCTCATAGTCCTCAGCATGGCGCCCGAACTCGCCGACGCCATTGGCCATCAGCGCAATGAAGCCAACAAAGCCGCCGGTCACCAGCAGGACCGCGATCAGGCGGGCGATCCGCAGGTTGATCGTCTTGGTGGCACTGTCGATGGCGGTGGCAAAGCCTTCGATGATGAGGAACAGGAAGACGGCCATCGCGAAGGTCGCGAGAATTTCGCGGCCGAAATAGAGGACGGCGAGGATAACGCCTGTCGCGATGATCCAGGTGCCGACCTTGGCTGAGCGGTCCATGTGGTTGTATCTCCGGGAGCGAGCGGCGCAGGGTGGGGGCGCCCGCGCGCCGGGTCAAGCTGGGCGGCGCGGGTGATGCAGCTTGCCGAATCCGGCCAGATGGCTAGCCTGTGGGGCAGGATTTCAGAATGAAGGACGCCGGATGAGTGACACGATTTTCCTGGGCGGCGCGGATGCCAACGGCACGGGCCATCCCGAGGCGGCCCAGTCGCTGATCCTGAAAGTAGCCAACCGGCACGGAATCGTGGCGGGAGCGACCGGCACGGGCAAGACGGTGACGCTGCAGATCATGGCGCAGGCCTTTTCCGACGCCGGTGTGCCGGTGTTCGCTGCCGATGTGAAAGGCGACCTCTCCGGCATCTGCATGCCTGGCAGCGAGACGCACAAGGCGCATGCGAACCTGACGGCGCGCGCGAAGCAGATCGGCATGGGCGAGCTGACCTACAAGGGCGCGCCGACGGTGTTCTGGGACGTGTTCGGCGAGACCGGTCATCCGATCCGCGCGACGATTTCCGAGATGGGGCCCCTGCTCCTGTCGCGCCTGATGGGGCTGACGGATGTTCAGGAAGGCGTTCTTAACATCGCGTTCCAGTATGCCGACGATAACGGCCTCCTGCTGCTCGACCTGAAGGACCTGCGCAAGCTGCTGGTGAGCCTGGGCGACGATACGCTGCGCACCGAGATCAGCCGCAAGTACGGCAACGTGGCGCCGGCCTCCCTCTCGGCGGTGCAGCGCGAGCTGCTGGTGCTGGAGCGCGACGGAGCGGAGCGGTTCTTCGGCGAGCCGGCGCTGGAGCTTGCCGACCTGATGCGCACGACAGCGGACGGGCGCGGATATGTGAACATTCTCGACGCTCGCAAGCTGATCAATTCGCCGAAGCTCTACTCGACCTTCCTTCTCTGGCTGCTGTCGGAACTGTTCGAGGAACTCCCCGAGATCGGCGACCCCGACAAACCGCGGCTCGTGTTCTTCTTCGACGAGGCACACCTGCTGTTTGCCGATGCGCCGCCGGCACTTCTGCAGAAGATCGAGCAGGTGGTGCGTCTGATCCGCTCGAAGGGGGTGGGCGTCTATTTCGTCACGCAGAACCCACGCGACTTGCCGGAACCCGTGATCGCCCAGCTTGGCAACCGGCTGCAGCATGCGCTGCGGGCCTATACGCCTAACGAGCAGAAGGCGGTTAAGTCGGCGGCCTCATCCTTCCGTCCGAACCCGGCCTTCTAGACCGAGGCGGCGACCACCGAGATGGGCGTCGGCGAGGCGCTGGTCTCGACGCTGGAAGCCAAGGGGGCGCCGACCATGGTCCAGAAGACGCTGATCCGCCCGCCTTCGTCGCGGCTGGGCCCGGCGACGGACCCGGAGCGCGCCGAAGTGCAGAAGGTGAGCCCGGTGTCAGGCAAGTACGACAAGACCATCGACCGGGAGTCAGCTTACGAGATCCTGTCAAAGCGCGAGGAGATCGCGGCCAAGGAGGCCGAGAAGCTGGCGAAGCTCGAGGCCAGGGAGAAAGAGGCCGCGGCCAAGGCGAAAGCCAAGGGCAAGACGACCACCACCCGCTCGCGCCGCATGACCACCACCGAACGCGCCGCCAACAACGCCGCCAGCACGGCCAGCCGCGAGATCACGCGCTACATACTGCGCGGCATCTTCGGGACGCGGAAACGGTGAAGCGCATGCGTAAGCTCCTCTTGATCGCCGCCCTCGGCCTTGGGGGTTGCGCCACCGGCCCGTCCGAGAAGGACTGGACCAGCAATCCCGGCGCCCAGTCCTTCGCCACGGCAGCCTCCGCCTGCAGCCAGATCAGCTACAATATCGAGGCGAACTTCACGGTCTGCATGGCCGGGCGCGGCTGGGTTAAGGCAAAGGACTAGCCCTCCCCCCGCGTAAGGAGTGGCGAAAAGGGCGCGCGCCTCTTATAGTCTTTCCGGAGCCCCAATCAGACGAGCCAAAGGGAGGCCACGGCCCATGAAAGAGTATCTCAAGTTCTATATCGACGGTGCCTGGGTTGACCCGGTGGTGCCGCGCCGCCTGGAAGTCGAGAACCCGGCGACCGAGGAAAACTTCGCCGTCATCTCGCTCGGCTCGAAAGCCGATGCCGACAAGGCGGTTGCCGCAGCCAAGCGCGCCTTCGCTAGCTTCTCGCAGACCTCGGTCGAATACCGCGCCGACCTGCTCGACAAGATTACCGCCGGTATCCAGAAGCGGATGCCGGAACTCGCCGTCGCCATTTCCGAGGAGATGGGCGCGCCGATGTGGCTGGCCAACGCGGCCCAGGTGCCGGCCGGCATGGGCCACTTCGCGACGACCGCAGCGATCCTGCGCTCGTACAAGTGGGAAGAGCTGAAAGGCACGACGATGCTGCGCAAGGAGCCGATCGGCGTCTGCGCGTTCATCACGCCCTGGAACTGGCCGTTGAACCAGATCGCCTGTAAGGTCGCGCCGGCGATTGCTGCCGGTTGCACGATGGTGCTGAAGCCGTCCGAGATCGCCCCGCTCGACGCGATGATCTTCGCCGAAATCCTGCATGAGGCCGGCGTGCCGAAAGGCGTGTTCAACCTCGTCAACGGCGACGGCCCGGGCGTCGGCTCGGTACTCTCTTCGCACCCGGATGTCGACATGGTGAGCTTCACCGGTTCGACCCGCGCCGGCGTGCTCGTCGCGCAGGCTGCGGCCCCGACGGTCAAGCGCGTCGCGCAGGAACTCGGCGGCAAGAGCCCGAACATTGTTCTGCCTACGGCTGATCTGACGAAAGCCGTCTCGAGCGGCGTGATGGCGATGATGACTAACACCGGCCAGAGCTGCAACGCGCCGAGCCGCATGTTCGTGCAGAAAGACCAGCACGATGCGGCGCTTGCGATCGCCAAGGCGACCGCCGAGTCCGTGAAGGTGATGATGCCGGCGGAAGCTGCGCCGGGCGCCATCGGCCCGATCTCCAACGCCAACCAGTACCAGAAGGTCCAGGACCTTATTCAGAAGGGCATCGAAGAGGGCGCAACCCTCGTAGCCGGTGGCCCGGGTCGCCCTGAGGGCTTCAACAAGGGCTACTTCGCCCGCCCGACCGTGTTCGGCAACGTTACCAACGACATGACCATCGCCCGCGAGGAAATCTTCGGGCCAGTGCTGTGCATCCTGCCGTATGGCACGGTGGACGAAGCCGTGGAGATGGCCAACGACACCGTTTACGGCCTTGCCGGCTATGTTCAGGGTCCGGAGAAAGAGGCGAACGCCATCGCCAACCGCATTCGCGCCGGCCAGATCCAGGTCAACGGCGCACGCCCTGACTTCACCGCGCCGTTTGGTGGCTACGGCCAGTCGGGCAATGGCCGTGAGTGGGGCGAGCACGGCTTCGAGGAGTTCCTCGAAGTGAAAGCCGTGATCGGCTACGCCGCCGCCTGAGGCGGGCGTGCCAGCCAAGACATCCGAAGCGGCAGCCCCCAGAGCTGCCGCTTCTTTTTTATCCGTCCACAGAGGAAATACCCCATGGCCCTGAAGCTTCACCACCTTAACGCCTCGCGCTCGCAGCGCATCGTCTGGCTGCTGCTCGAACTCGGCGTGCCGCACGAGATCGTCCACCACAAGCGCAACGAGACAACGCGCCTCGCGCCGGCGGACCTGAAGAACATCCACCCGCTCGGCAAGTCGCCGCTGCTGGAGGATGACAACATCGTCATCGCCGAGACCGGCGCGATTGCACAATACCTGCTGGCGAAACATGACACCGCAAACAAGTTTCACCCGGCGGCGGGCTCGGCGGATTTCCCGCGCTATCTCGAATGGGTCCACTCCGCCGAGGGCGCGGTGTTCCTGCCGGGGCTGCTGGCGCTCTACACCGGCATGGCGGGGATCACCGAAGGCCCGGTTGCGCAGATGATCTCCAACGAGCGCGACAAGGTGGCCGGATACATCGAGGCGCACCTGTCGAAGCATACCTATTTCGCGGGGGAGAATTTCTCGGCCGCCGACTGCCTGATGGGCTTCCAGATCGTGATGACCAATGCGCAAGGCGGGCTCGCGAACCGTCCGGCGACCAAGGCCTGGCTGGACAAGGTAACCGCACGGCCCGCCTACAAGGCGATGCTGGCGGTGGGCGTCTGATCCGCGCCCGACGGGTAGCGGCGATCTTCCGCAAGCCGTCCATGAAGGTAAACGCCCCGGATCGGGGCGTCGGCCTGATGGCGACGGAGGCGATGCGGCTGTTCTGGCCTGCTTTTGGCGGGAGCTATGGCCGGGGTCGATTTCGATACCGCCGCGTTGCAGGTCATGGACAGCGGGGCCGTCGCCCGGCGCCTCACACAAAAGTGATCCCGTCTGCTGGTTGGCATTCAGCTTCCAGCGGGCACATGTTAAGATAACGGATATTCAGGAGGCTGCTCTGATGAAACGGCTGACATTCGCTGCTGCCCTTACGGGCCTCGTGCTGCTCGGCGCCTGCGCCACGGCAACGCCTTATCAGGCGGCGTCCACTTCGGATCGCGGCTTTTCCGAGCAGAAGATCGAAGACAACCGCTTCCAGGTCCAGTTCGCAGGCAACTCGCTGACCGACCGCAAGACGGTCGAGACCTATCTGCTCTACCGCGCAGCCGAACTGACCAAGCAGAACGGTTTCGACCATTTCCGGGTGGTTCGCCGGGACACCGATGCCAGGACGAAGCTGGTCAGCTCTCCCTCCGCGTACGACCCGTTCTACGACCACTTTTTTCTGAGCTACCGTTATTTCGGCCCGCGCGCGGCCTATTTCCGCGATCCCTACCGCCGCTTCTATCCCGGGCCGCATTATGCATCGCGCTTCGGATATCATGACCACTTCTGGGGCGGCCCGGCCGATTACCGCGAGTCGACGAGCTATATCGCCTCGGCAGAGATCGTGATGGGCAAAGGTCCGAAACCGGACGATGTCGCCTATTTCGATGCAGGTCAGGTAATCTTAAATCTCACCGGCTCGATAAAGTTGCCTGAGGCCTGAGCGACCCACCGGTCCGGATCTTCAAGAAAGCCCGGCGCAACCCGCGGGGCTTTCTCATGCCAGCAATATCCATTCGGCACTAGGCAAGCTGGTCGAGCGGGTCCAGAACGCGGCCTTCCTTTTTCTCCCGAATGGCTACCCCAGCGTCATGGCCAACAGCGACAATGCGCCGACACAGCTGACCGCAGCGCCAAAAGGCCTGCGCAAGGCGGAGCTTGTCGCCATTGTCGCCGGGCTGATGACGCTGAACGCCATGGCCATTGACATCATGCTGCCGGCACTGTCGCAGATCGCGGTAGCGACCGGGCTGACGGCGGAAGGCGGCGCGGTGGACAACCGCCAGCAGCTGATCATCTTCGCCTATGTGCTGGGCTTCGGTGCGCCGCAGCTCGTCTGGGGCCCGGTGACAGACCGCTTCGGACGCCGGGCGCCGCTGTTCATCGGCCTCATCGGATACATCGCGGTCTCACTTGCCTGCGTGCTGATCCAGGATTTCTGGGTGCTCCTCGGCGCGCGCTTCCTGCAGGGCGTGTTCTCGTCCGGCGCGCGGATCGTCGCCTCGGCAGTGGTGCGAGACCTCTTCTCCGGCCGCGCGATGGCGAGCTTCATGTCGCTGGTGATGACGATCTTCATGATCGTGCCGATCATCGCGCCGAGCCTCGGCCAGCTGATCCTGATGTTTGCGCCCTGGGAGGCGATCTTCATCTGGCTCGGCATCTGGGGCGCGGTGATGCTGGCCTGGACCTGGTTGCGCCTGCCTGAGACCCTGCCCATCCCCGCCCGCAGGCCGCTGAACATGGCGAGCGCGTTTGGCGCCTACATGAGCGTGCTGCGTTCGAAGGTAAGCTTCGGGTACATGTGCGCCTCCGGCATCGTTTTCGGGGCGCTGTTCGCCTTCATCGCCTCGTCCGAGCAGGTGTTCCGGCAGGTGTTCGACAAGGGTGAAACGTTTGCCTACTGGTTCGCAGGGGTCGCGGGCGTGATGGCGCTCGCCAACTTCACCAATTCGCGCCTCGTGGAAAAGGTCGGCATGCGGCGCATCAGCCATACGGCTCTGATCGTGTTCACCACGATCTCGGCGGGGCTCGCGATCTCAACCGTGATGTTCGGCGAGAATTTCGTGATCTTCTTCCCGTTGTTTGCCATCGCATTCGGCTGTTTCGGGCTGATGGGCTCGAACTTCTCGGCGCTCGCCATGGAGCCGCTCGGCAGGATCGCGGGCACCGCTTCAGCCGCCTACGGCTTTGCCACCACGCTGGCCTCAGCGTTCATTGGCGCCTTCATCGGCTCACAGTTCAACGGCTCGACCGTGCCGCTGATGCTGGGCTTTGCGGTGCTGGGTGCTGTGTCATTGATAATTGTGCTGATCACCGAAAAGGGCCGGCTGTTCAGTACGCGCTGAGCCAGCTCACAACGGCTCGCGCTGTTCTGAGAGCGGGCGCACGACGGTTTCGAGATGCTCGATGACGAGACCGGCATCGCGATCTTGGCACGCGCCAGCATCTGGTGCGCCAGCAGCTTGTCGCGGCCGCGCCCGATGGTACATGCACCTTTGAGGCAATAGGCGCCGGTTTCGGAGAACTGGCGCAGCGCGGCCATCCCGTAATCGGTGATCGAGGAGCCGGCCCTCGGGATGACCGCGTCATAGCGGGGCAGCGGATTGCCGTCATAGTGGACTTCGGCGTCTACCGTGCCGGTCCCTATATATTTGCGGGCCGTGTCGATCACCCCGATGACATTGCCGCGGGTCTGGGCTGCGTCGATCAGACGGAGCGATGAATGGTTGCGCGGCTCGCGGGTCAAGAGCGCGATCCTCAGCGGCCGGCGCGCGGGCCGCCTCTCGGGCAGGCGGCTGCAGAGCTCGTGGCCGAGCTGGGGCTTGCGGAAGGAGGCGTTGGAATCGATGACCATGTTCGGCTGGATCGGCCAGCGCAGGGCGCCCATCTCGGCATGCGTCTCGATCACGTAGCTCAGCTCCCGGTCGCCGTTGGAGCTGATCACTTCGCGCCGGTCCGCGACCGGGGCAGAACAGGTGACTTCGAGGCCAGGATCGTTCGGGTCAGGCTGGATCAGAAAGCGGACCTGCGGCGAACTCGCCGGGCCGAACGGCTCGGTCACGCTGGCATGCAGCGCAGAGGTCTTGGCGCCGGTATCGGCCTTCGCCTTGATCGCCGGCAAGCCAAGACCGGTGAGTGACAGCCATTCTTCCCAGCCAAGCTGGAAGTTCGTTGCATCCGTGCTTGCGAAGGCCTCATTCTGTGCCCGGCCCGGAGAAATCGCGCCAGGATAAGACGCTTTGCCGCCAGGCGGCAAGTCAGCCTACAGAAAGCTGGCTTTATCCCTTCACAAGCCAGGCTTTTTCGACAAGCCTGGTCACGTCGCCCATAATCTCGGTGATGCGAAAATCCTTGGGCGTATAGACACGCGCGATGCCCATCTGTTTCAGGGCGCGCGCATCTTCCGGCGGGATGATGCCGCCGACGACGACTGGCACATCGCCAAGGCCGGCGGCGCGCAGTTCGGCGATCGTCTCGCGCACAAGATCGAGATGGCTGCCCGACAGGATCGACAGGCCGACCACATGCGCGTTCGCGGCCTTGGCCTGCGCGGCGATTTCGGCAGGCGTGAAGCGGATGCCTTCGTAGACGACTTCCATGCCGACGGCGCGGCCGCGCGCGGCGATCTGTTCGGCGCCGTTGGAGTGGCCATCGAGGCCAGGCTTACCGAGCACATATGTCAGTGTACGGCCGAGGGCCTTCGAGACGCGGACGACTTCGATCTTGACGGCCTCGATGTCCTCTGCGCCATCCGAGCCGACGACGAGCGCGACGCCGGTCGGCGCGCGGAACTCGCCGAACACTTCGCGCAGGACGGTGCCCCACTCCCCGGTGGTGACGCCCGCTTTCGCGCAGGCGATGGACGGCTCCATTACATTGCGGTTCTCGGCAGCTGCGGCGCGCAAGGCCGCGAGCGCGGCGGTGGCCGCGTTGCCATCGCGGCCGGCGCGCCAGGCCTTCAGGTCGCGCACCTGCGCGGCTTCTTCGGCGGGGTCGACCGTCATGATCGCGCCGTCACCGGAACCGAGGGGGCTGGTTTCGGTTTCCGTATATGCGTTGACGCCGACCACTTTCAGCGCGCCGGATTCGATGGCGCGAATCCGCTCGATATGCGCGCCGACGAGGCTTTCCTTCATAAAGCCGATCGCGTCTTTCGCCCCGCCAATCTCGTCGATCTTCGCCAGAGTGGCGCGGGCTTTCTGTTTCAGTTCTTCGGTCTTGGCATCAATCACATGGCTGCCATCGAAGATGTCCTCGAACTCGAGCAGGTCGGTCTCGTAGGCAAGGATCTGTTGCAGGCGGAGCGACCATTGCTGGTCCCACGGACGCGGCAGGCCCATCGCCTCGTTCCAGGCGGGCAGCTGGAGGGCGCGGCAGCGGGCTTTTTTGGAGAGGGTAACGGCGAGGGCTTCGAGCAGGATGCGGTAGACGTTGTTTTCGGGCTGAGGCTCGGTGAGCCCCAGGGAGTTCACCTGAACGCCGTAGCGGAAGAGCAGCGCCTTCGGATCGCTGACACCGTAGCGCTCCCGGCCGATCTCTTGCCAGAGGTCCACGAACGCCCGCATCTTGCAGAGTTCCGTTACGAAACGTACTCCGGCGTTCACGAAGAAGGAAATCCGGCCGAAAACGGTTTCAAAGTCTGATTCCGGAACTTGCCCGCCGGCCTTTACGGTATCCAGCACCGCGATGGCCGTAGCGAGCGCATAGGCCAGCTCCTGTTCCGGCGTGGCACCGGCTTCCTGAAGGTGGTACGAGCAGACGTTCATCGGGTTCCATTTTGGAACCTCCACATAACACCAGCTGACCATGTCGCCGATCAGGCGCAGGGAAGGCTCCGGCGGGAAGACGTAGGTGCCGCGGGAGAGGTATTCCTTGACGATGTCGTTCTGGGTGGTGCCGCGGAGTTTCTTGCGGCTCTCGCCGCGCTCGTCGGCCAGCGCCACATAGAGGGCCAGCATCCAGGCGGCCGGGGCGTTGATCGTCATCGACGTGTTCATCTGTTCCAGCGGCAGCTGGTCGAACAGGAGGCGCATGTCGCCGAGGTGTTTGACGGGGACCCCGACCTTGCCGACTTCGCCTTTACTGAGGATGTGGTCGGCGTCATAGGCAGTCTGGGTTGGCAGGTCGAAGGCGATGGAGAGACCGGTCTGGCCCTTGGAAAGGTTCAGACGGTACAGTTCGTTCGACTTCGTCGCCGTCGAATGACCCGCATAGGTGCGGAAGATCCACGGCTCTTCGGGTGCGTGCTGGTAGTTTTTATCCGGCTTGCTCATCGGCTTGGCCTCCCCCCTTTTGTTGCGCCGCAACATGGCCGAGCCCCTGCCTGCTGGCAAGGCCCGGCAAAACTGTGCCGCTGGCCGCTTGAATGCGGACCGCGAACCACGACATCTCGGGCATTGATGTCGACCAATGAGGGACCAAGACAAGTGCCCCGCCCCAACCAAGATCCTTTGGCCACGCTGAAGACCGCGCTGTCGCTGCGTGCAGTCTCCCTGCTCGCCTTCCCGGCGGGGGCGGTGCTGATGGCGATCCTCGAGCGCGGCTGGCTGTCGATCGGCGCGCTGGCGGCGGCGATGCTGGCGGTCAGCCTGTTCGAGCGGCGGCGGTTCGGCAAGGCGCTCGGCATCGCGATCCCGACCAATTCGGGCACTGTCCTCACTGGCCTGGCCGTGCGGTTCGGCCTGCTGACGGGCCTGTTCGTGGTTACCCTCGGCGTGCTGGCGCTGTTCCGGGACACGGCGCTGTCGCGCAGCCTCGGCTGGCCGGACCTCGTGGTGATCGGGCTGTCTTCGGGTGCGGCGCTGCTGGCGAACGCGCTGAGCGCGCAGCTGGCACCTGTTCAGACGGAGCCGGGGCGCGCGCCGCCGAAGACGGCGCCGGCCGAGAGTATCATCCTTGAAGGCGAGATCATCGACACCGACCGGCGGTGACGCGGGCACCGAAGCGGCCTAGCAAGCGCAGGCAGGCCAGCAGGAGCGCGATCGGGTGACGGACATTTTCGGCTTCATCGGCGCTTTCCTGACGACGCTGTCGTTCGTGCCACAAGCCTGGCTCGTGCTGCGCACGGGCAAGACGGAAGGCATTTCGCTGACCATGTATGCCCTGTTCACGATCGGCGTGGCGGCCTGGCTGGTTTACGGCGTCTTGGAAAGTGCACTTTCGATCATCATGGCGAATGCCATCACACTCGTCCTGGCCGCGCTCATACTCGCAATGAAGACCCGCGCCGTACTTCAGGCGCGCTCGAGCGTCCACGGCGCGGCGGAGGACACGTCAGCGCCCATCGCTTCGTAATAGAACCGCTGGATCCTGCGGGTGACGGGCCCCGGCTTGCCGTTGCCGATGGACTGGCCATCGATATGCGTTACCGGAGCGACCATGGCGCCGGCCGAGGTCGTGAAAGCTTCAGCGGCCATCAGCGCCTCCTCCGGCGTGAAGGCGCGTTCGGTGATGGTAAAGCCACCCTTCCCGCGCAGGGCCATGACGCCGGCGCGGGTGATGCCGGGCAGGATCGCCGGGGAGAGGTCCCGCGTGATAATCTCGCCGGATTTGGTGACGATCCAGGCATTGGCGGAGGCGGCCTCGGTGACGAAGCCGTCCTCTACCATGAAGGCGGTTTCCGCGCCCTGCGCCCTGGCGGCGCGGTAGGCGAGGCCCTGCGAGAGGAGCTGGGTGGTTTTCATGTCGCGCCGTTTCCAGCGTGTATCGTTCAGGAACACCGCCTTGATCCCGTCACGGGCGGGGGCGCCGATCAGGGGCTTCGCATCGGCATAGGCGAACACGGTCGGCACGAAGGTCTCCGGCCCGGCGAAGTCGCGCGCGTCATAGGCGCCGGCAGTGACTTCGAGATAAACAAGGCCTTCGGTGAACTGGTTACGGACGATCAGTTGCGTATGCAGCGCTTCCCAGCCGGCGGGGCCGTACGGGTTCGGAATGGCAATTCCGTCCAGTGTCCGGATGAGCCGGGCGATGTGGCCGTCCATATCGACGAGGCGGCCGCCATAGACAGCTGTGACTTCGTAGGCGGCATGGGCAAACAGGAACCCGCGATCGAGCGGTGAAATATGTGCCTCGCCAAGCGGCAAAAACGATCCATTTAGGTGGACGATGGGACACACGGGCATTAGACATGGCCTTGAGCAATCTGGACGGGTTGTGCGGCGCAACATTGTCCTTGCGCAGCGGCATGACAGTTGCCAGTGTGCCCCCGCAAAACGGGGCTGTGAAGACACCGTAGAGTGTCAGGCAACCAAAACAACTCAGGACGGAGGAAAGTTATGGCCACCAAGACGGCAGGTCGTGTCACCAAAGACATCTATGCAATGGGCGAAATCCCTCCCGAATTCCACGTCCCGAAGATGATGCACGCCTGGACCGTGCGCCGCGAGCGCCATGGCCGCCCAACCAAAGCCATGCAGGTCGAGCAGGTGCCGGTGCCCGAGATCGACTCCGATGAAGTCCTCGTTCTCGTCATGGCCGCGGGCGTCAACTATAATGGCGTCTGGGCCGCGCTCGGCGAGCCGGTGTCGCCGTTCGACAACATCCGGGGACTGAAACAGGACTACATTATCACGGGGTCCGATGCGGCCGGCATCGTCTGGGCTGTCGGCAAAAAGGTGACCCGCGTAAAGCCGGGCGACGAAGTCGTGATCCATTGCAACCAGGATGAAGGCGACGATGAAGAGTGCAACGGCGGCGATCCGATGTTCTCCCCAAGCCAGCGCATCTGGGGCTACGAAACACCCGACGGGGCATTCGGCCAGTTCACGCGCGTACAGGCCCGCCAGTGCATGCCGCGCCCGAAGCACCTCACCTGGGAAGAAAGCGCCTGCTACACACTGACACTGGCCACAGCCTACCGTATGCTGTTTGGCCACCGCCCGCACGTGCTTGCGCCGCAGGACAACGTGCTCGTCTGGGGCGCCAGCGGCGGCATTGGCTCATTCGCAGTTCAACTCTGCGCCGTGACCGGCGCAAACGCGATCGGCATCGTCTCCTCAGAGGAAAAGCGTGACTTCGTTCTCAGCCTCGGCGCAAAGGGCGTGATCAACCGGAATGACTTCAATTGCTGGGGCCAGCTGCCGAAGATCAACGGGCCCGATTTCCAGGACTACATGAAAGAGACCCGCAAGTTCGGCAAGGCGATCTGGGATATCACCGGCAAAAAGGACGTGGACATCGTTTTCGAGCATCCAGGCGAGTCCACTTTTCCAGTTTCGGTCTTTGTGGTGAAGCGGGGCGGCATGGTTGTCATTTGCGCCGGGACGACCGGTTTCAACCTGACAATGGATGCGCGCTTCCTCTGGCAGCGCCAGAAGCGGATTCAGGGATCGCACTTTGCAAACCTCAAGCAGGCGGCCGAAGCTAACCAGCTTGTGATCAACCGCCGTATCGACCCGGGCATGTCGGAAGTCTTTCCGTGGTCAGACATTCCGGTCGCGCACGAGAAGATGCTCGACAACAAGCACCTGCCCGGCAACATGGCCGTGCTGGTCACAGCGCCTAAACCGGGCCTGCGCACGGTCGAGGATGTGCTGGCGGTCAACGGCCAGGGCTGAAGCATCGTCATGAAACGACCGATTGACCGCGCGAGGGCCGAAACCTTCGCGCGGTCCTGGATGTCGGCCTGGAATGACCGGGACATTGACCGCATCCTCGCGCACTATGCCGACGGGGTGGTGTTCCACTCGCCGCGCATCGCGCTGATGATGGGGAGCCATGCGGCCAGCGTCTCCGGTAAGGCGGCGCTGCGCGACTATTGGACGAAGGCGCTGGAGCGCTCGCCCGAACTGTTCTTCGAGCTGGAGAACGTGCTGACCAGCAGCGATGCGATCACCCTTCTGTACACGAACCACCGCGAGGAACTCGTCGCCGAGACATTCCTGTTCGACGACGACGGAGAAGTGCGCGAGTCGGTGGCTGCGTACAGTTAAGCGGCGCGGCCGCGGCCGCCGCTGCGGGCGAGCCAGACGCCGCCGAGGATAAGGAGGAGCGCAAGCACCGCGTTCCAGCTTTGGGTTTCCCGGAAGAAGAGCCAGCCGAAGGCCGCGCTGATGACCGGGATGGCATATCCGTTGAGGGAGACGAAGGTGGCGCCTGCCCGGGCGATCAGCGTCATGTAGAGGACCTGCGCGATGCCGGACGAGCCGAGGCCGAGGCCGAGCACGGCGAGCCAGTTGACCCAGCTGGCTGTGACGGCGGCCGGATCAACCGTCAGTGCCAGCGGCAGGGACGCGCAGGCGGAGACCGTGGCGTAGCTGGCGGCGAAAGCGATGGCATCCATCGGCGGGGCGCCGCGCGCGATCAGGGTGCTGAGGGCGTAGGCGAGCGTGGCGATCAGCAGAAGAACCTGCGCCAGCGTGCTGGCAGAGCCGAGCCCGTTGAGTGCTTCCGGCCCGAACAGGACCGCGACGCCGACAAAGCCGAGCGCGACGCCGAGACCGGTGCGCGCGGTCATCTTTTCTTCGGCAAACAGCAGATTGGCGCCGATGGCGACGAAGACCGGCGAGGCGGCGGTATAAAGCGCGGCAAGGCTGGAGTTCACCGTCTCCTGCGCCGTGGTGATGAAGAAGAAGGGGATAACCGAGCCGACAAGGCCCATGCCGACGATGGAGGTCCAGCGTTTGCGGTCGCTCAGCGGGGGCAGATACTTCCGCGAGGCGATCAGGACGATCCAGAGGAAGACCGCGCCGATGCAGAGCCGGCCCGGCAACACCCATTCGGCGGGAAGGCCAGTGTCCAGGCCCTTGCCAACGGCGACGCGGGTCATCGGATAGGCTCCGGCCCAGATGACCGAGAGGAGGGCGAACAGGACCCAGTCGAGCGCCGGGCGCCCGCCGAAAGTCCCCTGCCCTTGTGTGCTGGTCATGCGCCGCCTCTTTCAGGGATGGCCCTAGTAGGGGCCGCCGGTCATGTCCACCCGGACGGCTTACAAGCGCCTTGCAGGCTGGCCGCAGGGCCGATGCCTATTTCCCCAGCGTAAAATTCGCGGCGCGGTGCCGCACGGAATGCGGATGGACGCGGGGGGCCAGCGCCAGTAAACGGCACAAAAGATGCATGATACTTCGCCTGACAGGAGAAAAAGATGGCCGTTCGTGTTGCAATCAATGGTTTTGGCCGGATCGGCCGCCTCGTCCTGCGCTCGATCATCGAACATGGCCGTACCGACATCGAAGTCGTGGCCATCAATGACCTCGGCCCGGTTGAAACAAACGCCCACCTGCTGCGCTTTGACTCCGTGCATGGCCGCTTCCCGGCCAACGTGAAGGTCGACGGCGACAAGATCGTAATCAACGGCAAGCCGATCCTCGTCACCGCGATCCGCGACCCAAAGGATCTGCCGCACCGCGAACTGGATGTCGATATAGCGATGGAATGCACCGGCATATTCACAAGCAAGGACAAGGCCTCGGCCCACCTCGCCGCCGGCGCCAAGCGCGTTCTGGTGTCGGCGCCGGCAGATGGCGCCGACCTGACGGTCGTCTACGGCGTCAACCATGACAAGCTCAAGAAGGAGCACATGGTCGTCTCGAATGCCTCTTGCACCACCAACTGCCTCGCGCCGGTCGCGCAGGTGCTGAACGCCGCTGTCGGCATCGAAAAGGGCATGATGACGACAATCCATTCGTACACGAATGACCAGCCCTCGCTCGACCAGATGCACAAGGACCTATACCGCGGCCGCGCCGCGGCGCTCTCGATGATCCCGACCTCGACCGGCGCTGCCAAGGCGGTCGGCCTGGTGCTGCCGGAACTCAAGGGCAAGCTGGACGGCATTTCCGTGCGTGTGCCGACGCCGAACGTTTCGCTCGTCGACCTGAAATTCATCGCCAAGAAACACACCACAGTGGACGAGGTGAACGCCGCCATCGTCGCCGCTGCGACCAGTGGCCCGCTGAACGGCATCCTCGGCTTCACCGATCAGCCGAACGTGTCCGTAGACTTCATCCACGACGCGCGCTCATCGATATTCCATCTCGACCAGACCAAAGTGATGGATGGCAATTTCGTGTCGATCATGACCTGGTATGATAACGAGTGGGGCTTCTCGACGCGCATGGCCGACACCGCTGTCGCACTGGCGAAGCTTATCTAATCCGCCAGGCCGATATGCATAACTTCAAACGCATCGCTGACGCAGGCAATCTCACCGGCAAGGTCGCGCTGGTACGGGTCGACTTCAACGTGCCAATGGAGAATGGTCTGGTCACGGACGATACGCGCCTACGTGCGGCTGTCGACACGGTACAAAGCCTGCGCACGGCGGGGGCCAAGGTGGTGCTGCTCTCGCATTTCGGACGCCCGAAGGGTCAGCGCGCTGCAGAACTCAGCCTGGCGCCGATCGCAGGCGCATTCGCCAAAGTACTCGGCGCGAATGTCAGCTTCGTCGCCGACTGCAAGGGCGAGCATGCGAAGAAGGCGATTGCCGACCTGAAGCCTGCCGGTGTGATCCTGCTGGAGAATACCCGCTTCTGCAAAGGCGAGGAAAAGGGCGACCTTGAACTCGCCAGGGAAATCGCCGCGCTTGGCAACCTCTACGTCAATGATGCCTTCTCCGCCGCGCACCGCCGGCACGTGACGACGGCTGTACTGGCCGAACTGCTGCCTGCTTATGCCGGCATCAACATGGAAGAGGAACTCGACGCCCTCGACAAGGCGCTGGGACGCCCGGTCCGCCCGGTGCTGGCCATCGTGGGCGGGGCGAAGGTCTCGTCCAAGATCGAACTCCTCAAACATCTCGTGACCAGGGTCAACGCGCTGGCGATTGGCGGCGGCATGGCCAACACCTTCCTGTTCGCGCGCGGACACACCGTGGGCAAATCGCTGTGCGAACGCGACCTCATCGACACGGCGAAGGAAATAGAGGCCATCGCCAAGGCCGCCGGCTGCGACATCCTGCTGCCCCGCGACCTGGTTGTGGCGAAAGAGTTCAAGGCAAATGCCGCGCACCGCACCTGCGGCCTTGACGAGGTGTCCGATAACGAGATGATCCTCGATGCGGGCCCGCAATCGGTTGCGATCCTGGCGGCTGCCATGGATGTCGCCAGGACGTTGGTCTGGAACGGCCCGATGGGGGCGTTCGAACTGGAGCCGTTCGACAAGGCGACGGTGTCTGCCGCCAAGGCCGCCGCGGCGCGCGCGAAGGCCGGAAAGCTGGTGGCGGTCGCGGGCGGCGGCGATACGGTCGCGGCCTTGCACCATGCCGGTGTCGCGCAGGACTTCACCTTTGTCTCGACCGCCGGCGGCGCCTTCCTCGAATGGATGGAGGGCAAGGAATTGCCGGGCGTCCAGGCCCTGATCGCTTCCGGAAACGCGCTGAACTGATCAAGGCAGGTTTGCCGCCCGAAAAGCATGCCGGCGACCGTTTGCAGCATGGCAACGTTGTCTCTCTTTTCCGGAACGGCACTTGAATATAGGCAGTCTGGAAAGTCCGTCAGCGGACGCTGCGCCAATTGAGACAACGGCCCAAATTCCGGCCCGATTCCTGTTTCAGAGCGTGACAGCGGCCCGCAGCCCGGTGACCGGTGCGGCGGATGCAGACGAACACAATACATTCGGATACGGACACGAGGTCGGGACAATGGCAAACATGGACATCACGATGACACTTGGCAATGCGGACATGGCGCGGCAGATGTCGCAAAAAGCTGGCTTCATTGCCGCGCTCGACCAGTCGGGCGGCTCGACCCCCAAGGCGCTGCGCCAGTACGGCATCGAGGAAAGCGCCTGGTCTACCGATGAGGAAATGTACAGCCTGATCCACGACATGCGCGCCCGGATCATCAAGTCGCCTGCCTTCAGCGGCGAGAAAGTGATCGGCGCGATCCTGTTCGAGCGCACGATGGACGGCGCGATCGACGGTATTCCGACCGCTGAGTATCTCTGGACAAAGCGCAATGTCGTGCCGTTCCTGAAGGTCGACAAAGGCCTGGAAGCTGGCAGGGACGGCGTGCAACTGATGAAGCCGATCACCGGCCTTGAGGCGCTGCTGGAGCGCGCCGTGGCCAAGGGCATTTTCGGCACCAAGATGCGCTCGGTCATCGACGCAGCCAATCCGGTGGGCATCGCCGCGATCGTGGCGCAGCAGTTCGAGGTCGGCAAGCAGATCCTCTCGCACGGCCTGATGCCGATCATCGAGCCGGAAGTGACGATCACCATCACCGACAAGGCCGAGGCTGAGGAAATCCTGCGCGCCGAGATTCTCAAGCACCTCGACGCCCTGCCCGCCGGCCAGCAGGTGATGCTGAAGCTGACGCTTCCAGGGAAGGCGAACTTCTACAAGCCGCTGGTCGACCATCCGCGCGTGATGCGCGTGGTTGCGCTTTCGGGCGGCTACAGCCGCGAAGAGGCCTGCCGCAAGCTGGGCGAGAATACCGGAATCATCGCGAGCTTCTCACGCGCGCTGACCGAGGGCCTGTCGGCAAAGCAGAGCGACGCCGATTTCGACACGGCGCTTGGCCACACGATCGAGGCTGTCTGCGAGGCTTCCAAGGCCGGATAATCCTCGCGGTCCCTTGCGGGTGCGATCTGAATTCCCATCTGAACGGACGCAGCGACAGGCTGCCCCCTTTCTTGTTCTGGAGTGACTGGCGATGAAATGTCCTGCCGATGGCGAAACCCTGATCATGGCGGACCGTTCCGGCGTCGAGATCGACTATTGCCCGAAGTGCCGCGGGGTCTGGCTGGACCGGGGTGAGCTCGACAAGATCATCGACCGGTCAGCCACCGTGCTGCCTACCCCTGCCCCGCAGCCCGAGGCGCGCCCGCCCGAACATTTCCGCGACGAAGCCCGCTTCCAGGACCGGCACGACGACGATGATGACTGGAAGTACAAGAAGGGCAAGCGCCGCGGCCGCGATAGTTTCCTGAGCGATATTTTCGATTTCTGAGACTTGCGCGAAGCCTGCGCCCGCCTAGGTGGCTCCACATGCTCGAAATGCGCCCCGGCTGCGAACGCTGTGACCGCGACCTGCCGGCCGATGAGCCTGGCGCTTTCATCTGTTCGTTCGAGTGCACCTTTTGCGATGAGTGCATGGACGGCCCGCTGGACGGCACCTGCCCGAACTGCAAGGGCGAGCTTGAGCCGCGACCTATGCGACGCGGCGCAGCGCTGGCCAAAAGCCCCGCCAGCACCAGGCGGGTGTTCAGACCGGCGGGCTAGCGGCCTTCACAGGGGGCGGCGCGAAGGGCGACTCGACGAAGCGCAGCGCGAGCCTGCGGGCGATCGGCGCGACGATCAGGATGGCCGGATAGGCCAGCATGAAGGCAAGGCCCCAGGAGTGCATCCAGCGGCTGAGATAGTCCGGCGGAAAGCCGATATTCAGCGCGGTGATCGCCCCCGACATCAGGAAGCTCATGAACGTTGCCATGAACAGGCCGAAGACCGGCTGGAACACGCGGACAGGAAGTTTCTTGAACATGATGCAAAACCGATCATCCGTATAGTTCCATTATAGAACTAACTTCAGGAAATTCCAATGGGCGCCCGGCGTTGACTTCCGCCGCCCTCCGCCGCAGAGGCAGCGGCCATGAGCACAGCCCTTCCGCCCCGCCCGCGCACCCGCCTTTACCTGATCACCCCGCCGCAGATTGCGGATGTGCCCGGTTTCGCGCGAACGCTGGAAGCATCCCTCGGGGCCGGAGACGTGGCCTCCCTGCAGCTGCGCCTCAAGGGCGCGGACGGCATGATTGATATGCAGGCCACGCGGGAAGTGTCCCGGGCCTTGACCGCGATGGCGCAGGAAGCGGGCGTCGCCGTGCTGATCAATGACTCGGCCGAACTGGCAAAAGAACTCGGCGCGGACGGGGTACATGTCGGCTGGGACGACGGGCCGGTGCAGGCAGCGCGCAAGCTGCTCGGGCCGGACGCCATCGTCGGCGCGACCGCCAGAAACAGCTACCACAAGGCCATGCAGGCGGGCGAAGACGGGGCGGACTATGTCGCCTTCGGGGCCTTCTATCCCACCGCGACCAAGGACGGCACGGCGCAGGCGGAGCTGGATCTGCTGCAGGTCTGGCAGGCGGCCATGTTGATCCCCTGCGTTGCGATTGGCGGCATCACGGTGGCCAATGCGGAGCCGCTGGTAACCGCCGGGGCGGACTTCATTGCGGTTTCCTCAGGCGTGTGGGGCCACCCGGACGGCCCGGTCGCCGCCGTCAAAGCCTTCAACGACCTGCTGGACAGACTCGAGCCGCGTTAACGCTCCGCGCCTTGACCCTTACGGCGCAAGGGATTACGCCCCCGCTCCCGCCCTCAAGAGCGCCCAAGAGCTATTTCTCATGTCGAAACCCTCCCCCGTTGGCGCCGTAATGATCGCCGCTGCGCGCGCCGCTGGGCGCAGCCTTGCGCGCGACTTTGGCGAAGTTGAAAACCTGCAGGTCTCCCGCAAGGGGCCGGCCGACTTCGTCTCGAACGCCGATCACCGCGCTGAAGACGTGATCTATGGCCACCTGATGAAGGCCCGGCCCGGTTATGGCTTCGTGATGGAAGAGCGCGGCATTGTGGAAGGGACCGACAAGTCCAACCGCTTCATCGTGGATCCGCTCGACGGGACGCTGAACTTCCTGCACGGCCAGCCGCATTACTCGGTCTCGATAGCGCTAGAGCGTGACGGCCAGCTGCTGACCGGCGTGGTGTTCGATGTCGCCAAGAACGAGATTTTCTGGGCCGAAACGGGCCGGGGCGCCTGGCTGGAACAGCGCAAGCTGCGGGTTGCCACGCGCAAGAAACTGCCGGACTCGGTGATTGCCACCGGCACGCCGTGGCACGGCAAATCCGAAGACGCACACGCCCTTTTCGCCCGCGAAATGCTGGCAATGACGCCTGCCTGCGCGGGTATCCGCCGTTACGGCTCGGCAGCGCTGGATCTCGCCTGGGTCGCGGCCGGACGGTTTGACGGCTTCTGGGAACGCAACCTGAAATCCTGGGACATTGCGGCCGGCATCGTACTCGTGCGCGAGGCGGGCGGCCATGTTGCCGAGATCGATGGCGGCGACGTGATGAAAACCGGCTCGGTCCTCGCCGGCAACGAAGATATCGTGCCCCAGGTACAGGCACAGTTGCGCCTCGCGAGCGCGTTCGCACGCCAGGCCAACATAACCTGACGCCCCCGTCAGGATTTTTTGCAAAGCGCAAAAAATCGCGGTATGAACCGCGCCATGACAAAACCTGACACAGACGTTCTCATCATCGGCGCGGGCCTTTCAGGCATCGGCGCAGCCGTGCATCTCCAGAAACTGAGTCCGAAAAAGCGCTACAGGATCTACGAGGCGCGCAGCGCCGTAGGCGGAACCTGGGACCTTTTTCGCTACCCTGGCATCCGCTCAGACTCAGACATGCACACGCTGGGTTTTGACTTCAAACCGTGGACTGAGGCCAAAGCCATCGCGGACGGCCCCTCAATCCGGAAATATGTGAACGATACCGCCGACGAATACGGCGTGCGCCAGCACATCCAGTTCGACACCAGGATCACCGCCGCCAACTGGTCGAATGCCGACCAGGTCTGGAGCGTGACCAGCGAGAATGTGAAGACCGGCGCACAGAGCGTGACCACCGCCCGCTTCCTGTTCATGTGCGGCGGCTATTACCGTTATGATCAGGGCTACAAGCCGGAGTTTCCGGGCGAGGCGGCCTTCAAGGGTCAGATCCTGCACCCGCAGCACTGGCCGGAGGCGCTGGACTATTCCGCCAAGAAGGTTGTCGTAATCGGCTCGGGCGCAACCGCCATGACGCTGGTGCCTGCGATGACCGACAAGGCCGCGCATGTCACCATGCTGCAGCGCTCGCCGACATATGTTGTCTCGCGGCCGGCCGTGGACGGCGCGGCGAACTTCCTGCGCAAGATCCTACCCGACCAATGGGCCTACAATATCATCCGTTGGCGCAATGTCATGTTCCAGCAATTCTTCTTCGGCCAGACCCGCAAGAACCCCGAGAAGGCGCGCGAGCGGCTGCTCGGCATGGTGCGCGACGAGCTGGGCCCGGACTATGACATCGCGAAACACTTCACGCCGGCCTATAATCCCTGGGAGCAGCGCCTCTGCCTTGTTCCGGATGCGGACCTTTTCACGGCCCTGAAATCCGGCAAGGCGAGCGTCGAGACCGACCATATCGAACGCTTCACCGAGACAGGCATCCTGCTGAAGTCCGGCAAGGAACTGCCCGCCGATATCATCGTCACAGCGACCGGCCTGAACCTGATCTTCATGAACGGCGTCAACGTGTCCATCGACGGCGCCAAGGTCGACCCCGGCAAGCTGCTGAACTACAAGGGCGTCATGCTGTCGAACGTGCCGAACATGGCGGTGACCTTCGGCTACACCAACGCCTCCTGGACACTTAAAGCGGACCTGACGAGCGAGTATGTCTGCCGCCTGCTGAACCTGATGGACGAGAAAGGCGCGACCTCCGCGGTGCCTTACCTCGCGCATTTCCCGAACCAGACCGAGCCCTTCGTGGATTTCTCTTCGGGCTATTTCCAGCGGGTGATGGACCAGTTCCCGCGCCAGCATACCGAAGCGCCCTGGAAGCTGCACCAGAACTATTTCACCGACCGCAAAAACCTGCGCGAGCTGCCTATCGAGGACGGTGTTATGCAGTTCAACAGGGTGGACGCAAAGACGGGCGCGAAACCTGCGTTGCAGGCAGCCGAATAGTCATTCTTGCATGCTCCACAATGGCCCCCATCTGTTTCGGGATGGCAATCGCCATTTCCGGATGGAGGAACTTATGTGGCTCTGGCTTCTGTGGTGGTGCGTTGACGATCATATCGCCAGGGCTGCCGGCGCGCCCGGTATAGGCGAACTTCCCATCTGGGTGCCGCTGATCCTGTCGCTGGCCTTCTCCTTCTCGCTGGACGGCGCCATCGACCGCGCCCGCAAGAAGGCCTGAGACCTAGCGCTCCGTGAACTGAAGTTCGGCGAGGCGCGCATAGAGCCCGCCTTGGGCGACCAGCGTGTCGTGGGTGCCTTCTTCGACGATGCGGCCGTGCTCCATCACGAGAATGCGGTCTGCCCGGCGCACGGTCGAGAGGCGGTGGGCGATGACGAGCGTCGTACGGCCCGTCGCAGCGTTCTCGATGGCGCGGCGCACGGCGGCTTCGCTCTCGGAGTCGAGCGCGGAAGTCGCCTCGTCCAGCAGGAGTACCGGCGCGTCGCGCACCAGCGCGCGGGCGAGCGCGATGCGTTGGCGCTGGCCGCCAGACAGGCTGCGGCCCTTCTGGCCGAGCGGGGTCTCAAGGCCTTCCTTTTCGTCAAGGAAGCCCATGGCTTCGGCCATGCGGGCGGCCTGCTCGAGGATCGCGTTGTCAGCATCGTCACGCCCGAAGCGGATGTTTTCGGCCGCGGTGCCGGTGAAGAGGGCGGACTCCTGCGGCGCGTAGGCGAAACGGCGGCGCCAGTCGCGCGGGTCCGCTTCGGTCGCGGCCACGCCGTCCAGCCGGATCGAGCCGCCTTGCGGATCGAACAGGCGCAGCGCGAGACGGAACACGGTCGTCTTGCCGGCGCCGCTCGGGCCGACCAGCGCGACGAACTCACCGGGCTTCACCTCCAGCGAGAAGTCCTCCAGCGCCGAAGCATCGTCTTCGCCATAGTGGAAGGTCACGTTCTCGAACGACAGCGCGCCCTTCACTTCCGCAGGCATCGGTTTCAGGTGCGCCGGCGCGGCGATCTCCGGCGTCTCGCGCAGTACTTCGGCGGCCCGGTCTGCGGCGCCGGCGGCGCGCATCACTTCGCCGTAGACCTCCGCCAGCATGCCGAGGCCAGAGCCGGCATAGGCGGCGTACATCACCATGGTGGCGAGATCGCCGAAGCTCATCTCGCCGTTCGCAACCGAGCGGGCACCTAGCCAGAGCACGCCGGTGAACCCGCCGAACAGCAGAACCGACACCAGCACGATCATCAGCGCCCGCGCGCTGGTGCGTTTCATGGCGGCGGCGAAGGTAGCTTCAATGGACTCAGAAAACACCGACAGCTGGCGATCCTCACGGCCATAGGCCTGCACCAGTTCGATGGCATCCAGCGTCTCGGCGGCTTCAGCACCGGCGTCGGCCAGGCGCGACTGGGCGCGGTTCGACATGTTCCGTATGATCCGGCCGATGCCCATGACGGGGAGGATGGCGATGGGCAGCATCGCCAGCAGGGTAAGGCCCAGCTGCCAGTTCACGGCGATCATCAGGCCAAGGGCGCCAAGGGTGGTGATCAGCGTCCGGGTAGCCAGCGAGGCGGAGGAGCCAAGGAAATTCTCGATCAGCGTCACATCCGCCGTCAGGCGGGAGACCGCCTCCCCGGAGCGCATTTTCGCGTGATAGGCGGGCGAGAGGCACAGGAGGTGTGCGTAGAGATCGCGGCGCAGGTCCGCAGCGATGCGTTCACCAAACCGTGAGACGAAGTAGAACCTGAAGGCGCCGAGGACGCCCGCCCCCACAGCGGCGGCAAAGACCCAGAGGAAGGCCTGGTCGATCAGCCGGAGCAGCGCGCCCGGGTCCGGTCCGGCAGCCTGGCCAGCATCTGCGGCACGGCCCAGCAGCATGGGGATGGCGAGGCTGACAGCGGCGGCGCCAATCAGGAAGACCAGCGCAACGCTGACAGTGATCCAGTGGCGGCGGACATAGGGCCAGAGCAGCGACAGTGGCTTCAGGCTACGCCCCTTCGGACGGCTCATCGCTTCCCCGCCTTCGGGCAGGGTTGTGCGGCGATCATCCGTGATCTGGTTGCCCGAATCGGCCATACGGCAGCTCTACTCCCTTTTCGGGCCCGGATCAGCCGCCGAATCCCTGTGGGCGCCTCTTGCGGCGCCTCAGCCTTTCACATATACGGCCCACTTCGATTTCAGGCTGAGACATGCCAGCGCACCCGGGTGCGTTAACCCGGTTTGACCAGACTATAGGAAAGAGGCCAAGGCCATGAAAAAAGAAGGCCATCCGGACTACCACTTCATCACGGTCGTGATGACGGACGGTACGGAATACCAGACCAAGTCGACCTACGGCAAAGCCGGTGACCGCCTCGTGCTGGACATCGACCCGAAAGTGCACCCGGCCTGGACCGGCGGCGAGGGCAAGTCGCTCGACCGCGGCGGCCGCGTCTCGCGCTTCAAGGACAAGTTCAAAGGCTTCGTCTAGGCGCTCAGGCGCTTGTGCGATGTGTCGCGTAAGGAAAGCCCCGGCCCATGGCCGGGGTTTTCTGTTCAGGTCCGGAGTTTCAGGGCGAGGCCGATGAACGGGACGGCGGCCTCCACGATCAGGCGTTCGAAAGGCCCGCTCGCAAACTTGCGGAAATAGCGCGCAAGGCTTCTGGCCTTGTGCTCGGTGACGAAGGCGGAGGGTACGTCGGACGTGGATCCGTAGTGCAGCGCGCCGGCGGCGGCCACGTAGATGACTGCGCCGCCTGCCTCGATGGCCCGGCGGCAGAGGTCCACATCCTCGACATGGATAAAGAAGCCTTCGTCAAAGCCGCCGAGTAACTGGAAGTCTTTCGTCCGTATCAGGAAGAAGGCGCCGGAGATGGCGCCAACGCAGACAGGCCCCGGCGGCGGCGGTTCCTGCTCCAGCGTCCAGCGGCCAAGGCCGAGCGCGCGGGCAAGCGTCAGCGTCTCGCGGCGCGCGCCGCGCTCCTCCCTGCCCTGCAGGTCAAAGATGCGGCCGCCCGCGATGGCTGGAGAAGGCGCGCCGTCCAGCGCCGCGATCATCGGGCGCAACGCGCCGCGCTTGATGACGCAGTCAGGATTGATGACGAGGAGGTGACCGGCGGCAGCAAGGCGCGCCGCAGCATTGACCCCGGCGCCGAAGCCGGGATTGGGAAGTCTGATGAGCCGGGCTTTCGGCGTCGCCGCGACAAAGGCCTCGAGCCAGGCCTCCGCACCCGGAGGATTTCCGTTGTTGGTGATAACGATGGCCGTCACATCCGGGTCGCCCTTCAGGGCGTAGAGGCATTCTACCAGGCGAGGACCGGTATGATAGGAGACGACCAGCGCAGTGACCGTCGCTGTCATGCCTCGGCCTCCCGCAAGGTGCGGTGCCAGATGATGATGGCGGCGGCGGCGAGCGCAAGAGACGCCCAGAAGCCTTCGTTCCAGAGACTATAGGCGAAACTGAAGATCACGGTGGCCGCGCCCGCAAGCCCGGCGATCACAAGGCGGATCTCGCGCGGCAGGTCACCCGGCCTGGGCAGATGGAAGGCCAGCGCGACGAGGCTGAGCGCGGCGAGGACCGCACCGATCATGCCGGTCTCGGCCCAGATCTGCAGCGCCATGTTGTGCGGATGGCCGGGCACGATGGGATAGGTGGTCCAGGAGTCCGGCAGCTGGGCGAGCCAGTCCGGGCGGGAGGCAAAAGTGTCTTTCCAGGTGCGTGTCGCGCCCATGCCATGCCCGGTGAACGGCGCCTCCGAGCTGCGCGCAATCACGGTTTCCCAGGACCAGAGGCGCGAGCGGAACGAGGCGGGAAGGCTCTGCGCCACCGGGTCCAGCACGCGGATCAGTCCGGCATACAGCATCGGCGCTGCCGCGATGTATCCCGCGATCGCGCCGAACAGCCACCGGAAGCCCATACGCGGCAACAGCACAATGAGGCCCATCGCCGCTGCCATGCCAGCCAGCGCGTAGAGCGCAGAATCGCTGCCCAGCAGCACATAGGCCGCAGCAGCCCCGGCGAGCAGCAGGCCGGCCAGGACCATTCCGGCCACCCTCCATCTCAGCACCAGCAAGGGCAGCAACAAAGGCAAGCCAAGTGCCAGCGTGTTGGCGCCGCGTCCGATGTTCTGCGCGCCTTCGGTCAGGCCCTCGGCATCTTCTCCGTATACGGCGGAAAGCGCTATCCCGGACAGGTAGGGTGACGCGATCACCAGGGCGGCTTGCACGCCCAGCATCGTCGCCACAATACCAGACGCCCAGGGCGCCGGTGCGGTCCGCAGGCTGGCCGCGATGGTCAGGGCAGATGTGAGTGCGAGGAGCACGGTCGACAGGCTGCGTGCCTCGACCGAGAAGGAGCCGTCAACCAGGCTGCCCGAAACGATCTGGCGACTGCCCGGCGACCAGAATTCGCTGAGCGCCGCCCAGGCGACGAAGGCAAAACCGATATAGGCAAAAGCCGCCGGCGGCATCTGCGGCCGGGCGAAGACCAGTGCGGCAAGTCCTGTCAGGCCGATCAGCGGCGC
This sequence comes from Hyphomonas sp., assembly GCA_016124495.1. GTDB lineage: Bacteria > Pseudomonadota > Alphaproteobacteria > Caulobacterales > Hyphomonadaceae > Hyphomonas. Next base: position 380,527 of record WGNP01000003.1, read on the forward strand.
AAAGCCCTGCCCGCCCAGCACCGCCATCACGGGCCAGAGCACGAAGGCGACAGCAAGAACAGGGCCGTAGTTCATGGCTCGCACTCTAGTCGCCGCCCCCGCGCCTTGTCACCGTATGCGTATCAGCGGGCCCGCTTGAGGTCCGGCGGCAGTGCTTCCCCGGCGAGGCTTTCCAGCGCCTCATCCAGCGTGATGATCTGCTGACCGTTGGAGCCGAGCCGGCGCAGGGCCAGTTTTCGCTCTGCCGCTTCGCGCGCGCCGACGACAGCAATCACCGGAACCTTCTGCAGGGAGTGCTCGCGGACCTTGTAATTGATCGTTTCGTTGCGCCGGTCGACTTCGACCCGGAGGCCCACCTTGCGAAGCTCGGCGGCTACCTCGTCGGCATAGCTGCCCGCTGCATCGTCCGAAATCGCGGCGACGACCACCTGCACCGGCGCGAGCCAGATCGGGAAAGCCCCGGCGAATTCCTCGATCAGGATGCCGATGAACCGCTCCATCGACCCGAGGATCGCGCGGTGCAGCATCACGGGGCGCTGCTTCGAGCCGTCGGAGGCCGTATACTCCGCGCCCAGACGTTCCGGCAGTACATAGTCGAGCTGCAGCGTACCGCACTGCCAGACGCGGCCGATGGCGTCCGTCAGCTGGAACTCGAGCTTCGGTCCATAGAACGCGCCTTCCCCGGGCTGCAGCTCGCAAGGAAGGCCAGCGGCATCGACGGCGGCCTTGAGACCCTCCTCGGCCCGGTCCCAGGTCGCGTCATCGCCCGCGCGCACGGCCGGCCGCGTTGACAGCTTCACCGCGATCTTCTCGAAGCCGAAATCGCGGTAAACGCTTTCCAGCAGCCGGCAGAAGTGGATTGATTCCTCTACTATCTGGTCTTCGCGGCAAAAGATGTGCGCGTCGTCCTGCGTGAACTGGCGCACCCGCATAATGCCATGAATGGCGCCGTGCGGCTCATTGCGGTGGCAGCATCCGAACTCGGCCAGGCGAAGCGGCAGGTCCCGGTAGGACTTCTGGCCCGATTTGAACACCTCGACATGCGCCGGGCAGTTCATCGGCTTGAGCGCCATGAGCTTGGCATCAGCGGGCACGGAAATTTCCACGCCTTCGTCGCCTTCCGGAATGAAGTCCGGCACGATAAACATGTTCTCGCGGTACTTGCCCCAGTGGCCGGACTTTTCCCACTGCGCAGAATCCATCAACTGGGGCGTCTTGATCTCCTCATATCCCGACACATCAAGACGCCGGCGCATGTAGGCTTCTATCTGGCGCCAGATCTGGAACCCGTTCGGGTGCCAGAAGACCGAGCCGGCGGCTGCCATGCCGTCGAGGTGGAACAGGCCGAGCTGCGCGCCCAGCTTGCGGTGGTCGCGCTTCTCCGCCTCCTCGAGGCGGTGGAGGTGTTCCTTGAGGTCTTTTTCGTTGGCCCAGGCCGTGCCGTACATGCGCTGGAGCATCTCGTTCTTCGAGTCGCCGCGCCAATAGGCGCCCGCCATCTTCATAAGCTTGAATGCCTTCGGCAGCCTGCCCGTGGAGGGCAGGTGCGGGCCGCGGCAGAGATCGAACCAGTCGCCCTGCCGGTAGAGCGTGATCGCCTCGCCCGGCGGGATGATGTCGTCGATGATCTGCGCCTTGTAGTCTTCGCCGATCCGCTTGAACTCGGCGATGGCGGCGTCCTTCTCCCAGACTTCGCGCACGATCGGGTAATCGGCGTCCACGATCTCCTTCATCCTGGCTTCGATCTTCTCGAAGTCATCCGTGGAGAACGGGGCCTTTCGGGCAAAGTCATAGTAAAAGCCGTCATCGATGACGGGGCCGATCGTCACCTGCGCGTCGGGATAGAGGGCTTGCACGGCCTGGGCGAGGACGTGGGCGGCGTCATGGCGGATCAGTTCGAGGCCGTCCGGATCCTTGTCCGTGACGATGGCGACCGTTGCGTCGCCGTCGAGCGGACGTTTCAGGTCGCGCAGTTCGCCGTTGACGCGGGCGGCCAGCGCCTTCTTGGCGAGGGATTTGGAGATGCTCTCGGCGACATCGAGGGGCGAGGCCCCATCGGCGAATTCGCGCTTCGAACCATCAGGGAGCGTAACGTTGATCATGGGTCTTCGTTTCTAAGGTTTGCCGCACACGGCGGCAGAGTTCGGGAGATCCGGCAAGGGCATCTGGCGCGGCCGTGCTTAACGCGGCTTTACCGGGATTCCCACCCTGTTTTCAGAGCGTTGCCGGGCGTTTCAGGAATTTTGCGGGTGCATGAAGGGGCGCGCACGAGCGGTGCTGACCAAGGGCGCTTCAGGCACCCTGGCGAGTTCGCGAGGTGAGACCGGTGAGGAAGCGGTTCGCGTTCATGAGCTGCATATGTCACGCCTCGGGGCCGGTTTCAACCAGCCCCCGCGAACCGTCTCTGGGGCCGGAGGCCCAGTCCCCGTAGCGCCAGGGCTGCCAGCACGGAACGCAGGGTTTCATGTCCGGCGCCGGGTCGTAGCCATGGCTGCCCCCCGGGCGACACCGGACAAACCGGGCGAGCGCCATCCAGCCGCCAGGCCACCAGCCATGCCGCGCCACGCATTCGGCGCCGAATTCGCTGCAGGTCGGCGTGTGCTGGCACCGCGCGCCGGCGAGCTGGAACAACTGGCTCGGCCCATGTTTGTAGATCGCCAGCAGCACATAGGCGACGCGGCGGCGCAACCCCATCTCAGGCCGCGGCCCGGGCCGCAAGGGCTGCGTCGATCGCGGCCACGGCGGCCTCGAAGGCGAGCAGCGTGGAGACGTGGCGCGGCGGATAGTCGGCAACCGGCTCGAGATGGCGCAGTTCCCAGAACCGGCCCTCCGGCGGCGGCGCGCCGTCCTTCAGCATGGCGCGCAGCGCGTCGCGTGCCGCGCGGATTTCAGCAACGGTTGCGCCGACAGCATGCTCGGCGAGGATCGACGTCGCCGCCTGCCCCAGCGCGCAGGCTTTGGGGTCCACGGCGATGGCGGTGACGCGCTCGCCGGCGGCGTCCAGCCTGATGTCGACATTGACGGTGGAGCCGCAGACGCGCGACACTTTCAGGACAGAGCCCTCCGCATCCGGCAGGCGCCCGACATGCGCAATGGCGCCCGCCAGTTCAAGGATACGGTTGTGGTAGAGCTCGCTCATCGCAGTCTAGATGGCCCGCGCGGCGTCGCCCGGCAAGGGCGCCCAAAAAGGAGCCGCCAGGTGCCAGCAGGCACCGGGCGGCTCAGCAGGAGTGGGATGTAGAAATGACCCGAAAGCCGTAGCCCGGGGATGCCTGCCAGTTGCCGCAGTGTCAATTTACGATTTCGCCACGTTGCAGCGCGTCAAAACGGCCAGAGCTGTGCCACTTTCGGCAACATCTTGACCATCAGGACGACGGAACCCGAGAGAGTTGCGACAGCCAGCAGGACCACCACGCCGTCGCGCGCAGTGAGCGCCAGGCCGAGCAACAGGACGGCCAGGCTCGGCAGCAGCGGACCGAGCGGGAACAGCCCCAGCGGATAGGTTATCAGCGCCGCCAGGACACAGACCATCCCGACGAGCTGCACGAACGGCGCGGCCGTCAGAAAGGTCAGGCGGGGTTTCACCAGCGCGTCCAGCATGTGCGCGTATTGCTCTCCCGTGCCGGCGCTCTTGACCATGAGCTCACGCTTGAAACGCACGTCTAGAAGTTTTCTGGGCAGCCAGGGCGTCTTGAGCCCCACCGCGATCTGCAGCGCGAAGATCAGCGTCAGCGTCGCCACGAACCAGTTGGCGCCCGGAACGATCGTCAGGGGACTGACGGCCACGAAGCCCAGCAGCAGCAGGACAGGCCCATAGGCGCGACGTCCGACAGCCGTCAGGATCTCGCGAACCGATACGTCTTCGCCCTCGGTATTCATGACGAGCGAATGCATCAGGGTCCTGAGATTAGTCACCGGCACTGCCGATCCTGCACGGTTCATTCTGCATCCGCCGGCAAGGCTGCACCATAACGCTCGATCCGCGAACGGACGACGCCGTTCTCGTCGATGGCAATCACATAAAGCCGGTCAAACTCGGTCGCCTCGGCGATCGCCGGGCCGGGCTCGGCGCCGAGCAGGGCTGCGAGGGCGTCCGTCGTATTGGAATGGCCGACCACCAGCTTCACGCCGGGCGCATCCTTCAGCCAGCTGGCAAAGGCCGGCAATGTGGAGGCATCATAGGTCTGCACCTGAAGGCCGCGCTGCACGGACAGCGGCGCCGCCGTCTGCTGCGTGCGCCGGGCCTGCGTCGACCAGACTTCAGTGACGCCCTCATCTTTCAGGCGCTCGGCCAAGGCCCTGGCGCGCGCGGCGCCTTCGGGGGTCAGGGCGGGGTCGGTGCCCGTCTCCTTCTCGCCGTGGCGCACCAGGAAGAGGCGAACCACCGCCACGGCCTCAGCCGACGTGTTTCCTGGCGCGGCCGGCGCAGGCGCAGAGGTGCAGGCCGTCATCAGGCATAGGGCCAGAAGACCCAGAAAGCCTCGCCGGATCAGATGCGCCGCCATGTGCTGCCTCCTGCGCCGTCCATGATTTCAACACCCTCTTCGGCCAGGGCCTTGCGGATACGGTCGGCCTCGGCCCAGTCTTTCGACGCCCGCGCTGCGACCCGCGCCGCAACGAGGCCATCGATCCGCGCCGCGTCATCCGCGTTGCCGCCCTGCTCCCATTGTTTCGGCGATACCGCCAGCAGGCCGAGCAGTTCGCCAGCGGCCAGCAGGTCTGCGCGCGTCGCCGCCATCATCGCGGTATCGCCCTGGTCGGCCGCCGTGTTGGCCGCCGAGGCAATGCCCGACAGTTCCGCCAGCGCTTCCGGCGTGTTGAGATCATCCTCAAGCGCCTCGCGCACGCCGCGATAGGCAGCCTTGCCGCCCTCCGCCGCCCAGACCCGGCGCAGCGCGCCATAGATCCGGTCCAGCGTCGTTTTCGCCTGCTTCAGCAAGTCCGGGGTCCAGTCAAGCGGCGCGCGGTAATGGCCGCTGAGCATCGCAAAGCGGATCACTTCGCCCGGCCAGTCTTTCAGAAGGTCATGTACGAGCACGACATTGCCGACCGACTTCGACATCTTCTCCCCGCCCATGTCGAGGAAGCCGTTGTGCAGCCAGTAGCGCGCCATCAGCTCGCCATGCGCGCATTCGGATTGCGCGATCTCGTTCTCGTGGTGCGGAAAGGTCAGGTCGACGCCCCCGCCGTGGATGTCGATGGTGCGGCCGAGGTGTTTGGCCGCCATGGCCGAGCATTCGATATGCCAGCCGGGCCGGCCCCTGCCCCAGGGCGAGTCCCAGATCGCGTCTTCCGGCTCACCCGGCTTGGCGAATTTCCAGAGCGCGAAATCGGACGGCGCGCGCTTGTCCGCGCTCGGCTCGACCCGGGCGCCCTCTTCGTTGTCTTCCGGTTTGCGGCCCGACAGCTTGCCGTAATCCGGCATGGCGGCCACCGAGAACCAGACGCCTTCCTTGCCGACATAGGCGTAATCCTTGCGCACGAGGCTGGCGATGATCTCGATCATCTCCGGGACATGCTGCGTGGCCCAGGGCTCCACGCTCGGCGGAAGGACATTCAGCGCCAGCATGTCGGCGTTGTAGATGTCGGCGTACTTCTTCGCGATGGCCGCAATCGGCTGGCCGGAATCCACCGCCGCCTTGATCAGCTTGTCTTCGATGTCGGTGATGTTGCGCGCGAAGACGACGGCTGCTTCGCCATAGGTTTTCATCAGCAGCCGGCGCAGCACGTCAAACACGACCGGTGGGCGGGCGTTGCCGATATGCGCAAAGTTGTAGGGCGTCGGACCGCAGACATAGACGGTGATCCGCTTGGAATCCTGCGGCTGGAAGCCGCGCTTATCGCGCGTCATGGTATCGTGGAGTTTCAGGGTCATCCCGGTCTCGTGTCAGTCTGTCGGTTCGTAGGTATTGCCAGGGCGCAGTTCAGGCCAGCCCTAATGGCGCTTTGCCGCGTCAGCGACAACAGGCCCAGCAGCACGAAACGATCAACGCGGGCAGGTTCATAGCCGGCACTTAACACTTGACGCAAGGAAAGCCAATAAACTGCTGATCCAGATGCCCCCTTATGCGTAGAAAGGTCTGGAAACAAACGGGCCCGCGTCTTATGTTCCCGCAATCGCCCTGAGGGTATCAACTCCGGGCGGGCGTTAAGTCCGTGCAGCGATGCCCCGGCTCGACCCCCGTCCCTCAGTGAAGGAACAGCATAAATGGCTATGGACGCCGTCACGCCAAAGACTGACCAGCCGCGCGCGGATTGCGTGCGAAGACCGACCCAGCAGGAGGCCGAAGAGGCCGTGCGCACGCTGATCGCCTGGGCCGGCGACGATCCGGCCCGCGAAGGCCTGCTCGATACGCCGAAACGCGTCGTCAATGCCTACAGGGAATGGTTCGAGGGTTACGGCGAAGACCCCGTGAAATACCTCAGCCGGACCTTCGAGGACGTGCAGGGCTATGACGACATCGTAATGCTGCGAAACATTGAAGTCGAAAGCCATTGCGAACATCACATGGCGCCGTTCATCGGCAAGGCTTTCGTGGCCTACAAGCCATCGCACGCCGTCGTGGGTATATCCAAGCTCGCCCGCGTCGTTGAAATATTTGCCAAGCGTCTTCAGACGCAGGAAACGATGACGGCGCAGATCTGCGACGCCATCACCGAAAGCCTCGCCCCGATGGGTACGGCCGTGTTCATCGAAGCCGAGCACCAGTGCATGTCGACGCGCGGCGTGCACCATAAGCATGTGACAACGATTACCACGCAGTTCACGGGCGTGTTCAAATCGGACGCTGACCTGCGCAACCGCTTCCTGCGCATGTGCGGCGAGAACACCTGACACCCACGCCCGTTCAAAGCTTGCAACGCCCCTTACGGAGACGTCGGGGGCGTTTCTCTGTGGAAGGCAGTTGAACCGGCGCGCGGCGGCGTTATCAATTCCCCGGCGTAGAGTTCACCTTAAAACCAGAACCGCCCCCGGGAGACGAAACACCATGAAGAATACCCTCATCCTCGCTGCCTTCGCACTGGCCGCCCTGCCCGCCATGGCCGCCACCACTACCGTGGAATTTGCGCCGGCCGAAGGCGACAAGCTGGTCGCTGTTTTCAGCGATGACGGCACAGTCAGCTTCAACGGCGGCGAGCCGGTCGCCTACACGTCCGACGAAGCCGGCAAGACGATCTGCTCCAGCGTCAACGGCACCGACAATTGCGCCACGTTCGAAACCTGGGGCACCACGGTCGGCCACGTGACGCCCTACACCACTTCGCAAGGATCGTCCGGCATCGCCACGGTCACAGCCGCAACCGAATAAGCCTCGCCTCAGACATGCGATTCCAGGAGGCGCTCGTAGATTTCGAGCGCCTCCTTTTCGTGTTCGGCGGCGCGCCCTGAAAGCACCGGCAGGGGTCCCGCCGGCGCACCAAAGCCTGTCGAGGCCCAGACAGCGTCATACCAATGCGGCGCCCAGGCCCCGTCTTCCGCGCGCGGACCCGCCAGCCAGTTCAGCATGGCCGGATCGAACCCGATATCGAGGGCTGTGCAGAGGCGGGAAAGCACCCTTTCCGGGTCTTCAAGCACACGGTCGGCATCGATCACCGGCACCGGCCCGAGACGCTGCGACAGGTCCATCTGTTGCGGGATGCCAAGCGCCTCGAGGCTGAGCGTCTCCATCTTCCGCTGGTAGGAGGCGATGACACGCGCCGGATGACGCACCAGCAGCACGTGCCGCTCGATCCGGTCCAGCCAGTCCATGGAAATTGGGTCCACCATGTGGTGGATCATGTGCTTCTGGTAGAAGAGGCGCTTGCCGCCGGGCACGGCGCCCGTCATCGCCGCAACGACCTTGCCGGGATCCGCCTCATGCGCCGCCAGAATTTCCTCCGTCATCGGATGGTCCAGCCCGGTGATCTTCAGGAACGCTGCATAGAAGGGCTCGTCCACGACCGCCGTATCGACGCGCGCGCCAAAGCTGCGCATCATCGTGGTCGACAGGTTGCGCGGACCTGACCACATAGCGATCCGGACCGGCGCGCTCATGCAATCGGCGTCAGGCTTCTCGCCTGCAGCGCCTTGTAGAGCGCGCGTATGCGCTGCGAGACCGGACCATCGAGGTACTCAATCACCCGGCCGTCCACTTCGCGCACCGGCGTGACACCGGCAAATGTCCCGGTAATGAACGCCTCCTCGGCTGAGTAGACATCGAACAGCGAGAACCGCTTCTCGACCGCCGGAATGCCTGCCTCCCGGCAGACGCGCAGGATATTGCCGCGGGTGATCCCGCCGAGGCAGTATTCAGGCGGCGAGGTCCACACTTCGCCGTCTCGAACGATGAAGAAATGCGTCGAATTGCACGTCGCGACGAAGCCAGCGGGATCGAGCATCAGCGCCTCGTCGGCGCCCGCCTTGTCGGCCTGGATACAGGCCATGATGCAGTTCAGCTTGGAATGAGAGTTGAGCTTCTGGTCCTGCTCGGCAGGACCCGTCCGGCGGACGTGGACGGTAAACAGGCTCACCCCGCGGGACTGCACCTCCGGCACCGGCGTCTTGTATTCCGGGATGATCACGATGGTCGCCTTGCCGATCGTGAACCGCGGACCCTGATAGGGCGTTTTCTTGATCCCGCGCGTAACCATCAGGCGGATGTGCACCCCGTCCTGCATGCCGTTGGCCTTCAGGCAGTCCATCAGCCGCGCAGTCAGTTCCTCGCGTGCCAGGCCGATATCCATGTCGATCGTCTTGGCGCCCGCGTATAGCCGTTTCAGGTGCTCGGGGCAGAATGCGACCCCGCCGTCCAGGACACGCAGGCCTTCCCATACCCCGTCACCCAGCAGGTAGCCGGAATCGAAAACGGAAACGACCGCCTCCTCGCGCCGCTTCAGCGCGCCGTTTACCGAAATGAGCACATCGGCGTTGCGCGGGTCGGAAACATAGTCGTGAACCCCGTGGACTTCCTCTTCCGTCATGCGGCGCGCGCCAGCCAGCCGAGAATATCTGCCGCGACCTTGTCCGTACCCGGTTCATCTATGATCCAGTGCGCGTGGCTGGCATACTCGATGAAATCCCCGGCCAACGGGCTGCGGGCATACTTTGCAGCGACCTTGCGCACGCCCTGCGGCAGGGTCGCGCGGTCCTGGCTGGCGGCAATCGTCAGCGTGGGGATCGCCACCTTGCTTTCGTCAACCGAAAGGCCGTCCGATATATCACCGTAGACTTTGCCCGAATCGAACACAGCGCCGGCATAGACCGCATCATGGCGGCTCTTCGGCACGAGGTTCAGGACTCCGGATTTGAACCCGGTCTTCCATATCTTATAGGACCGGGTGCGATCCTGTTTCAGGATAACATTGAAGAACGTCCACGCCACCGAAAGTCCGATCACGGCGCAGTCCTTGGTCTGCGCCGGCGTCAGGAACACAGCCTTCGAAACCTCTCCGCGCTCGGCGAGCACCTGGGCGATCAGCCCGCCCATCGAATGTCCGATCACGGCTGGCTTGGCTCCGTCGCGCGCGGCGAGGCGCCGCGCTTCTGCCGCCGATGCCTCGATATAGTCGGCGATGCCAAGTGCCGGCAGGGTCGCGGGCGGATTCTCGCGTACGCGCTGGTCGGGAAACAAGGTTATCGCCTCGCAGGTCCAGCCGCCAGCCTCGAAGGCGGGCTTCATCACGTCCCAGGCGCTGGCATCGCACCCGATCCCGTGAATCATCAGCAGTGTCGGCATGTCCCTCCCCTTCAGCCCTGCGCCACTCGCCCTGGCAGCACCGGTTCGGTCCAGCGGCGGAAACGCTCCGCCACTTCCAGATAGACCGGCCGCTTGAACGGCACGATCAGGTCCGGTGTTTCTTCCAGTTTTGCCCAGCGCCAGGCGTCAAACTCCGGGGTATGCCGGTCAAGCCGCACATCGCTGTCGGAGCCCTTGAAGCGCAAGGCGAACCATTTCTGCCGCTGGCCATGATAGGGGCCCGGCAACCGCTTCTTGAGGTCAGGCGGAAATTCATAATGCAGCCAGTCCGGCGTCTCTTCGAGCACATCGACCAGCTTTGCGGGCACCCCGATCTCTTCCTCGAGTTCGCGCAGGGCGCCGGTCACAGCGCTTTCCCCGTCATCGATCCCGCCTTGCGGCATCTGCCACTGGAACGGCCCCCGGCCATTCACACGCCGCCCGATAAACACGTGCCCTGCCTTGGAAAACAGGGCGAGGCCGACATTCGGGCGATAGAGCGTGGGGTCAAACTTCGGCTGGGTCACCCGCCGTTGAATAGACCAGACTTATCAAGGCTGCCAGTGCGCACCTCGACCGGGCGGGTATTGGTGATCGCAGAGACCGGCGCCAGCATAAGGCCTTTTTCGTCCAGCTGCGAGATCCAGACCTTCGCCGCCTCAAGCGTCACCGGGAAGGCATAGCCCGACCCGAAGGCCGCGCCTTTCTCCAGCGCAAGGGATTCAAGGTCCATCAGTTCGGCGCTGATATCGGCAGGCGTCTGGCGGGCATCGATCGGCCCGGCCGCGCGCGCATAGCGCAGGCCGCTCGCGCGCGAGAGGCTTTCCAGGCTGGTGCGCTCGAAGCTGCCATCGTCGATGAAGGCGAGGCCCTTCTCGCTGAGGCGCTCCAGCACCGGTGTGGCCGAGGCCTTGTCGGCCGCAAACTTCGCGCCCTGATAGTTAACGATGCCGAAATAGCCGGACGTACGGGCCAGAACCGCTTCAAGGCGCGTGAGATTTGCCTTCGCGTCGGCGCCCGCCAGCAGCGTGTCCGGGTGCATTTTCATCCGGCCATAGTCATAGGCCTCCATCGGCACTTCGATGAGCACTTCATGGCCGTCGGCGCGGGCGGTCTTGATCCAGTGGTCGAGACGCTTGGAGTCGAGGGCGAAGGACAGCGTGACTTCCGCCGGCAGATCGTCAATCGCCAGCTGCGTCTGCGTCGCGTTCATGCCGAGGCCGCCGATCACGAGGCCCACCATCGGCAGGCCTTCGGGGTTGGCAAACTTGCGGGCGTAAACGTCCGCAGGCGCCTTGCTCTTGGATTTGGCCGGCGCAGTGGACACTGTGGTGGCCGATGCAAGATTGATCGTGGCGTCCGCCTGCGGAACACTGCGGACCTGGCTGAGGGATTCGCCTGCGCGCACGATGCGGCCGTTGATCCGGATAGCGTCGCCGACCGTGGGGCCCCCCTGCCCGCCCGTCACTTCGATGCGAACCGCTTCGCCCTCGGTGGGTACGTAGGCCATTGCCATCACGCTGCCGGTGTCTTCTCTGCCGGGAAGCAGGTCGCCGCCGGGATGCTCGCCCGGATCGGTCAGGCGCGACATGCGCAATGTGTCGCCCGTCTCTTCCGTTTCAAACAGGGCCAGCGTCTGGCTCGGGCTCGCTGCCGCCGGATCGGCTACAACATGGATGCCAAGGCCAAGCGACGCGGAAAGACCGCCGAACACGGCGAGGCTGATGCCCGCATGGACAACCCCTGTGCGAAATGGCGATGGCTCGGACTCGCGCCGGTAACCCATGGGCTCGACCTCTTGCAACGGGGCTGGTTATCAGAACCCCGAACATCGCCCCAGAGGGTTAACAGGTCGCAAACAAATTGCGTCCCCCGTGTAACGGACCGCTAAGGATATGCGGCCCGAAAGGACCGGATCAGCCGGCCTTCGCCGCCATCCGCGACGCAGTTGTCTTGCCCTCGCGCAGCATCTGGAGCGCCCGCTCAAGCTGGAAATCCTCGCCCTCGTAGCCTTCCGGCGGCTGCTCGTCCGGCATGCGCAATTGTTTGCGCTCCTCCCCGGATTCGTTCTCCAGGGCGTGCGGCAAGTCGGCCTCGGACCAGCGTTCGATCTTCTCGAGTTCTTCCTGCGTCAGGCGCACCTGCGTGATCATCAGGTCCGGCTCGATCCCGAGGGCCTGGATCGACCGGCCGGCCGGCGTGTAATAGCGCGCCGTCGTCAGGCGGATGGCGCCGCGGTCGGCGCCCAGCGGGATGACTGACTGGACCGAACCCTTGCCGAAGCTGGTGGTGCCGATCACGAGCGCGCGCTCGCGGTCCTGCAGCGCGCCGGCCACGATTTCAGACGCCGAAGCCGAGCCGCCATTGATCAGCACGACCATCGGCACACCCTTGAAGGACTCGCCCTTGGAGGCATTGCGCCGCTCGACATCCACCGGGCGCCGGCCCTGCGTCGAGACGACTTCGCCGCCGGACAGGAAATGATCGGCCACTTTGACCGCCTCATCCAGAAGCCCGCCGCCATTGTTGCGCAGGTCCAGCACGATGCCCTTTGGTTTCGGCCCGCGGCTGAGGCCGTCCAGCGCCTCTTCGAGCAGCAGCGTCGTGCGCTCGTTGAAGGTCGACACCCGGATATAGCCGATGTCGCCCGGTTCAGTGCGCCAGGTGACGGACTTCTGCTGGATGACTTCGCGCACCAGCTTGACCTGGAACGGATCGATACCTTCCCGCAGGATGGTGATCTCGAGTTCTGTACCGCGCTCACCGCGCATTTCTTTCACGGCGTCGTTCAGCGTCAGGCCGATGATCGGCTTGCCATTGATGGCGGTGATGTAATCTCCGGGCATGATGCCGGCTTTGGCAGCCGGCGTTCCGTCCATCGGCGAGATGACTTTGACGAAGCCGTCTTCCATAGTCACTTCGATACCGAGCCCGCCGTACTCACCCGACGTCTGCACCTGAAGGGACTGGAAATCCTCGGGGTCAAGATAGCCGGAATGCGGGTCCAGGGAGGTCAGCATGCCGTTGATGGCGGCGGACATTGCCTCCTGCTCGTCAATCGGCACCACATAGTCGCGCTGGGCGCGGGCGAAGATTTCCGCGAACAGTTCGATTTGCTGATAGGTGGCCGTGCGCGGATCTTCGGGCTTGCCAGCCTCTTCCTGGGGCCAGGCCATCGCCGCAAAGCCGACGGCAGCGGCCCCCAGAACCCCGCCAAGGGCCGTTCCGGTCAGCAATGAACGCATGTTCCACTCCATCATCATTTCAGCGACCCTCTAGTTGCCGCGGGACATCCACTCTGCCGGATCAAGCACCTTGTCGCCAAGCCTTAATTCCATAGTCAGTTCCGGCGCAGGATCGTCCCGGTCCGGCATGCGGCCGACGGGTTCACCGGCGGTGACAGACTGGCCTTCGGAGACGTAAATCCGGCTCATACCTGAAACAATAACATGATATCCGTCACTTGTGCGGACAATCAGCATCATCCCGTAAGTCCGGAACGGACGGGCAAACTCCACCACCCCGCCCACCGGCGCAACAACCTGGGCCTCGGCGCGGGTCGTAAACACGACATACTCGGTCTTCGATCCGCTCGCGAGCGTCTTACCGAACCCATGCAGCAAGGTGCCTGCCGCCGGCTGCTGAAGGCCGCCAAGCGCGGACTTGCCGAGCGGCGCGGCCGTATTCTTCGCGGTCGCAGCAATCGCGACCGGTTTCGAGGCGCCGGGCTTGGACGTGCGCAGCGCCGCCAGCTGCGGCCGGTTGCCAGGCTTCGCGCGCGGCGCGTCCGGCGCGTTCGATTCTAGCGCTGCGAGCAGTTCGCGCAGGGTGCCCGCTTCCTTGCCGAGACGGTCTGCCCGGTCGCGCAGCCCGTCGAGGCTTCCGGAAATGCCCTCAAACGCAGCCCGCTTGCTGGCGGCGAGCCGTTCGATCTCTTCCTTCTTCAGCGCAATCGTCGCTTCGGCCGCCCCTAGACGCGCCTGTTGCGCGTTGATGTTGGCCTCCAGCGTGTTGAGCTCGGCGATCTCCTTCGAGATGGCGGCCGCCCGGTCCGACAGCTTGGGATAGGTCGCCTGCATCAGGATTGCCCGGCGGATGGCCACGCTCGAATTGCCAGGGCTGACGACCAGCGCCGGCGGTTTCCGCCGATTGGCGGCGGCGAGCGCCGCCAGCAGGTCCTCCAGCGTTGTCTCGCTGGTCAGCAGTTCGCGCCGGGCCACCTCGCGGCGCGCGCTCAAGGTGACCAGCGCGATCTCGGCGCGGCTCGCCTGTTCTTCCCGGCGGCGCGCTTCCATCGCGGTCGACAGCAGCGTCTCTTCCAGCACGCGCAGATCCAGCACCGTCGTATCGCCCTGCGACTCCAGCGCCGCCAGTTCGGCAACCGCCGCGCGGCGTTCGGCTTCCAGCGCTTCGAGATCGGCGCGCGTGAACGTGTCCGGCGCTGCGGCGATCAGCGGCACAATCAGAAGGCAGGCAAGCAGGGTTGAGGCGCGGCGCATAGGTGAAGCCTTGCCCGACAGGCGTCACTTTGACGTTAATCGGCGGGCATTTCCCGCAGCACGCCCTCCAGCGCCTTGAGTTCATCGGCAATCAACGCCGAGACGACACGGACCGGCGCAGGATCAAAGGCCGGTGCCTGCAGCACCATATGTTCGATCAACGCGGTGGCCACACGCATGTCACGCACAAGCGTTTCCGGTATCTCCACCGACAGGGCATGCACCGCGGCATTGCGCACATCGATCACCCGCTCCAGCGCGCGCTGGCGGCTGCCGGAGAGTTCCACCCGCTCGGGCGCGTTCAGGAACCCGGCAGAACGCGCGCGCCGCAGCAGGAAAGCCACGGGTGCAAGCCGCTCGGGCTGTGAGGGGTTCTGGACGGCGTCAATCGTCGCCGTCTCGTATCCTGAAAGCGCCGCCACCAGCGCGCCCTGCAGTGCACTGACGATCCCGAGCGCCGCCCACCGGAGCCGCGCGGGATCCTGCGCGGCGCCGTCCGCTTCGCGGCGCGCCAGCCTCAGCGCCTGCAGCACCGCGAAGAGTGCGAGACGCACGCGTTCACCTCTGTCTTGCGGTACCGGCCCCGGCGAGTTGCCTGACGCCACGACCGGTCTACCGGTTGGCGCGGCGGGCGCGCCAGGCGTCTGCCGTTTGTCCGTACACGTCCCAGATCCTATCCTTGAAGGGCGGCGGGGCAGTCGCCTTACGCAGGTAGGTTGACCCCAGTCGCTCCGCCACCTTGATCGACGGCGTATTCTTCTCGTCGATGGTATGGATGATCTCGCTCCAGCCCAGAATATCCACGGCGTAATCCATCGCGGCAGATGCGCCTTCGATGGCGTATCCCCTGCCCTGCGCCGAGGTCAGCAGGCTCCAGGCGATTTCCGTGCCCGGCCAACCTTCTGGCTGCCAGGGTCCGAGCCGGCCGACCCAGCGCCCCGTCTCCTTCTCCACGACTGAGAACATCGAGAAGCCATTGATGGTCCACGCCCCCGACATCATGCACAGGGTCCGCCATACGACTTCGGGGGGCTGCACGCCGCCAATGAACCGTGCCGATACTTCATCCGCCATCAACTCGCAGAATCCGCCGAAATCCTCCGCCGACGGAGGACGCAGGATCAGCCGCGGGGTCTCGATGACGATGTCTTTCAAGGCGCTGCCACGAACAGGAGGATTGTCTGACCGCCAGCCTGCGACCACTCGAACCGCACCGGCTCGGTTGTCCCTTCCGGCAGCACAAGACGCGGCGCATCGGCGTCGCGGAAAAGGAGGATGCTGCGTGCGGGTACGCCGGCCGACACATCGGTGTTCGTAAGCATGGTCCAGCCGTTTGCGCCGCACCCGGAGACATCCGCAATCACACTCTGCCAGACGGGCCAGGCGGCATCTTCGGTGGCGCCGGGCTCTTGCTTGAATACACAGGCATACCCGGAAAATGTCACCGGCGTCTGGTCAGCACCGATCTTGATCACCTTGTCGGCCACAGCGCAGCTTGCGCCTTCCTTGACGGCGAAATCATCCGGCAAGCTCGCGAACGCGGGCGAATCGCCGCGCGCGGCGACAAGGCGTTCGAGGTTCTGGCAAACCGGGCTCAGCGGAAGCGGCGCCTCTGCCGCATCTGCTGGCGCCGCAATGGCCAGTGCCTGCTCGGCCGACTCCGGGGCCGAGCCGCTCCCGCAAGCCGCGGCGAAGGCGATCGCGAAAAGGCCGGCGCCGGAACAGATCAACCGCATGCATTCCTCCTGTCATGGGGTGACCGGAAAGTCTGCGCGCCGGGCCGCCCCGTCAATCTGCAAAACCTAGGTAAGGGAAGGATCAATCGCCTTGCAGGCCTCGATGAGGCCCTGCACGGATGCGACCGATTTCTCGAACATCGCCTTCTCGTCAGCGTTCAGGTCGAACTCGACGATCCGCTCGGCGCCGCCGGCCCCGATCAGTGTCGGCACGCCGACATAGATGTTCTTCACGCCGAACTCGCCGCGGCAATAGGCGGCTACCGGCAGAACGCGTTTCTGGTCGGAGAGGTAGGATTTCGCCATCGCGATGGCGCTCTCGGCCGGCGCGTAATAGGCTGAGCCGGTCTTCAGCAGGTTGACGATCTCGCCACCGCCCTTGCGCGTGCGGTCTACGATCGCATCGAGCTCGGCCTGCGTCATCCAGCCCTGCTTCACCAGTTCCGGCAGCGGCAGCCCGCCTACGGTCGAATGGCGCACCATCGGCACCATATCGTCGCCGTGGCCTGCCAGCGTCCAGGCATGGATGTCAGCCACCGACACGCCGGTCTTCTCGGACAGGAAGTAGGCAAAGCGGGACGAATCCAGCACGCCCGCCATGCCGACGACTTTCGAGTGCGGCAGGCCGGAGAATTCACGCAGCGCCCAGACCATCGCGTCGAGCGGGTTGGTGATGCAGATCACGAACGCGCCGGGCGCATGCGCCTTAATGCCTTCGCCCACGGCCTTCATGACCTTGAGGTTGATGCCGAGAAGGTCGTCGCGGCTCATGCCCGGCTTGCGCGGCACACCGGCGGTCACGATGCAGACATCGGCGCCGGTGATCCCGGCATAGTCATTGACGCCTTTCAGGCCGACCGAGGCGCCATAAACGGGGGTCGATTCCGCGATATCGAGGCCCTTGCCCTGCGGCAGGCCTTCCGCGATGTCGAACAGGATCACGTCTCCGAGTTCTTCACGCGCACACACATGGGCGAGCGTGCCGCCAATCATGCCGGAACCAATAAGGGCAATTCTGTTGCGGGCCATGTGGGGTCTCCTCGGAATGGGCCTGGGAACGATGTCGCGGGACCCCTACCCGAGGCCGCGCCCGCGTGCAATGCGGCCCAAAAGCAAACGCCCCGTGAGCAGGGCTCACGGGACGTGCCGTATGTTATACTATTGGCTGTCCGTCAGTCGTTACTGGACAACATCGACATAAGGATCGTGAAGATGTTGTAGAATGATATGAAGAAGCCAAGCGCGCCGAAGTTCGTCATCACCGCGAGCGAGCGGGTGTCGCCTTCATTCTGGAAGTAACCTTCCTTCAGGTTCTGCGTGTCGAAGGCAATCAGGATGCCCGATACAGCCAGCACGCCGACCATGATCGCGACTTCCAGGAAGCCCGAGGGCGGGAACAGCAGGCTGAGCAGGCTGACGCCCACGATTCCCCACAGCGCAAAAACAGCGAACACGCCGATTGGCTTGAGGTTTGTCTTGGTCATGTAGCCGAACAGGCTGAGCGCACCGAACGCCGAGGAGGTCAGCAGGAAGGCTTTCGCCATCGTGAAGAGGGTCGGTGAGATGCCGCGGCCCGCTCGCGTTTCAGCGCCGGTTCCGGCCAGCGACAGGTAGACCCAGATCGACAGGCTGAGGCCGAGCAGGGACACGATGGTCCAGTAGACGATGCCTGTGGCCAGCGGCGACGGGCGCTTCATGAGGAAAGCCGAGCCAAGGATCAGCACGATCGGTGCGAACTGGATGACGAGGCGCAGCGGCGAAAAGAGTACGAGCTGCGTCAGGGCCGGCACCATATTGGAACCGACGAGGAAGGCGAGGCCGCCTGCCAGCGCAATACCGAGGGCTAGCTTCTGGTAGACCCCCAGCATGAAGGAGCGCAGGCCTACGTTGACGGAGGTGTCGGCAGACCGTGCATCGATCCCTCCGAAAGTCCGGTTAAAGTCATTCATCGGTTGTTGAACCCTTTCCATGATCGCGGACGCCCACCAGGCGCCGTTTGCACAATATATGGGGGCACTCGCTCCTGTGTGCAACAGAATCCGTAGTGGATGAGCCTCAAGTTTTGCATCTCCAGGTTCCCGGCCTGCAGGAGCTTTCACCTCTTCCGCGAATGCAATTCTTGATTAATATTTGATTACTCAAGCATAAGTTCAGCGAGTTCAAATACTTGTATAAACCGCCGGAATGGCCGCAGAGATGCGCAAAATGCCGGATCCAGTGAACGACTAATCACTGTTGACTCGAGTCGCGCGGACCATAAACTCCCGCTTGACTGTGAATTCAACCTTTCGCAGTAAAACAATCCGCGACGAAAAGGGGAAGACCATGGCTGACGCGTCGGTGTATGCTAACAACATCATGAAATATGCAAAAGAGTACAATAAGGCAGCCGCCGAAAAGATCGTAGGGCATTTGGGGATTGCCCTGCGCCACAAGGACAGTTCCGTCGTGGCCTGCAGTGATGATCGAGAGCTTGACCGGATCCGGGATAAATGGTGCCGCACCAGGCTTGGTCTCGCGCTCAATCAGAAAGAACTGGATGCCGGCATCGCAAAAATCTGCGACCATATGAAAGCCGAGGGCGGCCAGAAGTGCCGCGTCGCTTTCTACTATCTCCTCGCCGAGCATTTCGGAAAACTGGACCATCTCGCCAGCTGATCAGGTCTGAAACTGCAAGCTCAAAGCCCGGCCCCGGACGGCCGGGTTTTCTTTTGCTCGCCGCCGTGAAAAAACCGCTTCCATGCTTCGCCTCTTCGCCGCCCTGCCCGTGCCGCCGGAGATTTCCCGGCCGCTTCGCAAGCTCCAAAAGGACCTGCCAGGAGCCCGCTGGCGGCCAGAGGAGAACTTTCACGTCACGCTCTGCTTCTTCGGTGAGCTGCGCCACACGCAGGCGCGTGACCTTGACGAACTCCTCGGCGAAATCGAAGCGCCCGCCCCCACGCTCAGCCTGGAAGGTGCCGGCTGGTTCGGCCGCCGCGAGCCGGCCGCCGTCTGGGCCCGGGTGCGCGGCAGCGACGAGGTGCGCGGCCTCGCCTCGGCCTGTGAGCGCGCCGCCCGCCGGCTGGCGATCCCGCTGGAACGCAGGCCGTTCACGCCCCACGTGACGCTCGCCTATTGCCACGCTACCCCGCTCGAGGACGCACGCGCCTGGACCGAGCGCCACCAGGACTACCGCAGCGAGCCCTGGCAGACGGTCGCCTTCCATCTCTATTCCAGCCAGAAGCGCGACGGCGGCCCCTCCCGCTATGTCGCCGAAGCCGACTATCCACTATCCGGCCGCTGATTCTGGCCCCTGACCGGCTTCCTGAACCGCTTCACTGCGCCTGAAGGAACGTATTGATCGTCAGGCGCCCGGCGCGCGGATCGTCCGGCAGCGGATGGCCTTCCGGGATAAGTCCCGTATGAAGTGTCCAGCCCCTGTAGATCACCAGCCGGTTGAAGGCCGCCCTGACCCGGTAGGTCTGTTCGAACAGGGACGTGTCGCCGCGCATGTAACCAGCCTCCGGCGCGCCGCGCTGCGCGAGTTCTGCTTCCAGCATGCCGGAATAGTCTTCCATCCGCGACGGGCTCACCGTCTCGAACCCCGTGCTCCGGTGCCGGTAGAATCCCGTGCCGCCTGCCTCCGACCCGCACAGGTAATGCAGCACCGCGATCCGCCCCGGATCTGCCGCATCGAAATGCGGCAGGCGCTGCGTCAGGCCGAGAGACTCCGGCGGCGTCGTCACCAGCGAGAAATTGCACTCCAGCAGGTTTGCGCCGTTTCGCAGACCGAAAACATCCGCCAGCAACCGCTGCAAAAGGTCCATCCGCTCCGAGAGATACTTTCCGGCCAGCGGCGCGCGCACCCCCGGATAGTGCGGACCCAGCGGCGTGAAAGCGCGCGATGCGGCATCCTCGACCAGCGCAGAAGGATCAGAACTGAAGCCATCGATGACGACAATCGGCTCACCCTCGTGCCCGAGGCGGCCGATCGTCGGTGACGGCGCGATTATCATGCGGATGGCCCTGCCCTTCGCTGTGAACATCCAACGGACACGGCAGGTGATCAACCGCCAAACTCAGTTGCCTGTTTCAGGCCAGACCGGCACGCACTTACGCCGCAAGATGCGCCTGGGCTTGGTCGGATAGGGATTGCCATCATTCGAGAGCAGCACGTCCAGCCACCGCGTTGTCTTGAATTGCGCAAGCATCGCCATCGCCGCCGCCGTCAGCAGTGTCGATAGGAATGCACCCGTCGCGCCCATCGGCATACCCCAGAAAGCCAGCGACATATGCACCAGCACCGGATCAAGGTTCAGCCGCACGCCCTGCATGCGAGGCTGGATGATCTTGCCCACTACGAAGCCGATCACCAGCAGCGCCGACAAGAGGATAAGCGGTTTGCCGAAGCCTTCGAACACCATGACACTGCACAGCGCCGGCACGAAGATCGCCACCACATCGCCGACAACCGGCGCGTAGCTCGCCGCGAAAATCAGGAAGGCCCAGAAAATCGGCTGCGACAGTCCAACCAGCGCCATCACCGCCCAAGAGGCTCCCGCGATGATCAGTCCGATTTTCGCCTGTACACTGACCTAAATGGTCACTACCTTCCGGATCCGCGCAATGATCTGGTCGACATCCAGCGCCCTTTCGTCCGTAGGCTTCAGGATCCTCAGCCTCACAGAAAAGCTGCGCTGCGAGACCAGAAGGAAGCCGAGATAGATCAACACGAACGCTGCCGCCGAAAGCCCACCCTGCAGCCAGGAGACCACTGCGCCCGCCACCTCCGGCGTCTGCACCGTATCCATCAGGTTCCCGAAGCTCGGCGTCTCGCGCACGCCGGCAAGATCACCGGCCGCCTTCAGTACGGCGTTCAGCTGCTTGTTAAAATCACCGCTGCCGGCGATCGGGCCCGTCAGGTTGTCGATCAGGAACAGCGTCAGCACCACGAAGGCTGCTGCAATAATCAACACCGAGATGCCGGACCAAAGCGCCAGCGGCACCTTGGGCGCCGGCCTATGCAGCGCGCCCGCCATGTCGGCCTCCATCACCACAAGGAATACCGCCAGCAGCAGCGTGATGATCCCCTGCAGCATGTAGACCGCCGCGCCGGACAGGAGCACCCTGATCAGCACCATAGCGCCGGTATTCGAATTGGCGGGGAAACAGTCCATGGATGACCGATGGACCTGTGCGGAAACGCTGCATCTGCCTTGAACAGGGCGCTGCCCGCTGGCGAGGCGGACCCGTAGGCGCTTTTCCCGGCGTATACAGACCCGCGAGGCCCGCAATTGGTTGCAATCCGGAAAGCCCGGGGCCAACCTGACCGGGGCTTCCCGCCCTTCCTGAAAGGAACCGACATGCGCAACCTGAAAATCCTTGCCCCTCTATTCCTCGGCGCCTTCGCCCTCGCAGCCTGCGGCGGCAGCGCAGAAAAGCAGGGCGAAGAAATGGACTCCGCCATAGAGGAAACAGTCACCGGCGAAATCAACACCGATGACGGCCTGCTCGAGAGTGCCGGCGAAGCCATCGACGAAGTCACCGGCAACGAAAACACCGACCCCGTCGACGCCGTCGGCGACGCCGTGGAAGAAGCCACCGAAGACGCGCCGGATTAAGCCCCGAAAACCGAAACCCCGCCGGAGCGGGGTTTCGGGGTCGTCTGGTGCCCCTGGCCGGACTTGAACCAGCACTCCTTGCGGAAGCGGATTTTGAATCCGCCGCGTCTACCATTTCACCACAGGGGCCTCTGCAGGCCCCGGTTCCTGCCGCAAGGGCACCGCTCCTGTCAATCGCCGGATGGCGGGTGACGCTCCGCCGCATTGCGGCCCGGGCCCTCACCGGCACAATGGCCCTCATGACACGGTTGACGAACCTGCTCACCGGCTGGCGCTGGCCGGTCCTCGCGCTCACGGCTTCGGCCCTGATCCTCGCGGCGGCGCATGCGTTCGAGACGTTCGGCGGCCTGCCGCCCTGCCCGCTCTGCCTGCGACAGCGGGAAGTCTACTGGGCGCTGATCTTCATGACGGCCACCGGGCTCGGGATCTGGCGCCTCGTACCGAAGCGCCGCTTTCTCGTGGCGCTCAATGTGCTGATCGGCCTCGTGTTCGGCGTCGGCGTGGTCGTCGCGGCCTATCATGCCGGCGTTGAATGGCAGATTTTCCCGCCGCCCACCGGCTGCTCCGCGGGCGGTGTCAATCCGCTGGACGTGGGTGATCTCAGCGGCGGCCTCAACCAGCCGATGAAGATCGCCGCGTGCAACGCCGCGCCCTTCCATTTCTTCGGCCTGTCGATGGCTGGCTGGAATGGGGTGGCCTCGCTGGTGCTCGCGGGCACAAGCTTTGCTGCGGCCGCTCTCACCTTCCGCAGCTCTCAGGCGAAATAGGCCGCCCCGCCTGCCAGCAGCGCCGCCGCCGCGCCGAACGTGCCTATCGCCCTGAGCCGCCGCATCCAGGCCGGCAGGCCCGCCGCGCCGGTGTCCCAAAAGCCGTGCAGCAGATGCGCCCCGGCCGCCGCCGCAAACACCTGCCAGCCCAGCGCGCCCAGCACGCCGTAAAGCACCAGCGCCCAGGCTGCGAGTGATCCGATCACGGACAATCCCAGCACCTCCGCCCGCGGCACCTCTCTCCCGGCCACCTCCGCCCCCCAGCGCAACCCGCCGACGAAGGACAGGATCACCGCGCCGTAGACCAGTAGCGCCAGCCCGGACTGCGCCTGCAGCACGGGGTCAGCCTGCGCCGCCCACATTACGCCGGCGCCCGCCGCAAACGGCGCCATACCCGCCAGCGTCAGCGCCAGCGGCGCACCCGGAATGCCGAACAGTTTCATGCCCTAAAGCCCCAGAACCTTGCGGGCGATGATGTTCTTCTGGATCTCATTCGTGCCGCCATAGATCGATTGCGCGCGTCCGCCAAAATAGCTCGCCACATCGCGCGGCGCGCTGGCGGCTGATGGCGCGCGGTGTCCCACGAAGGGTCCTGCCGCGTCGAGGAACAATTCCGTGATCGCCTGGTGCGTCTCGGTCGCGAGGATCTTCACCGTCGAGGACGCGTCCCCGACCGAGCCACCAGACACCTGCGCCGAGAGGATTCGGAACACCGTCATCTCCAGCCCGTCCACGGCAATCTCCGCCCGGGTCAGCCGCCCGGCAAATCCGGCATCATCGATCAGCCTTTCGTTGGCGCCTTCCGGCATCGCCGAGGCCAGCCCCCGCACATGCCGCAGCATGGCACGCTTGCCGCCGATCCGCGCATAGGAGGTGCGCTCGAAACCGAGCAGGTATTGCGAATAGGTCCAGCCCTTGCCTTCCTCCCCTATCCGGGCATCCTCCGGCACCTGCACATTGTCGAACAGCACCTCGTTGAGCGCATGCGCCCCGTCTATGGAAATGATCGGTTTCACCGTCACCCCCGGCGCGCCCAGCGGGCAGCAGATGAAGCTGATGCCCTCCTGCTTCTTCTCACCCCGGCTGGTGCGCGCAAGCAGGAAGATCCAGTCGGCATGCTGCGCGGCGGAGGTCCAGATCTTGTGGCCGTTCAACGTGTAGACGCCGTCCTTCAGCACGGCGGAAAACTCGAGGCTTGCGAGGTCCGATCCTGCGCCGGGTTCCGAATAGCCCTGCGCCCAGCCGACCGATCCGTCCCGGATACCCGGCAGCCATTGTTCCTTCTGGGCCTTCGACCCGAACGTATAGAGCACCGGCCCGACATAGATCACCCCCATCGGCGTCACCGTCGGCACGCCGGCGCGCTCCAGCTCCTCGTCGAACACATACTGTTCCTCGAGGCTCCAGCCCGGCCCGCCATATTCTTCCGGCCAGGCTGAAGCGAGCCAGCCCTTCGCCCCCAGCGCCATCTCGGACTTGCGCACGTCCGCCGTCGTCAGCGGCGTGCCCGCCTTGTATTTCGCGATGATGTCCTTGGGGAATTCGGTCTCGAACCAGCTGCGCACGTACGCGCGGAACGTCTCGGTCTCGGGGGCAAATTTCAGGTGCATGGGAAAATGTCCTTTGAACCGGTAAATCGTATGCGGATGCCCGAAGCTGGCAAGTGGTCACGCGGGGAGAAGCGGGCTGCTCCCCGCTTGCGCAAATCGGCAGAGAGGCCGGGGATGAGGGGCCTTTCCCAAAAACAATAAGCCCTCCCCGTGTCCGGGAAGGGCTCTGTGTCATTCTGCGGGAACTTACTCCGCAGGGGCGGCCGCTTCGGCTTTCACGATCCCGATCCACTGGTCCACTCTCCGGGTCAGCACGTCGAGCGGCAGGGCGCCGCCGCCGAGCACCGTGTCGTGGAAGGCGCGGATGTCGAATTTGTCACCGAGTTCAGCTTCGGCTTTCGCACGCAGCTGCTGGATACGGATCATGCCGATCTTGTAAGCTGTCGCCTGGCCCGGCATCACGATGTAGCGCTGGACTTCGGAACGAGCCTGCGCCTCGGTGATGGCTGAGTTGGCAAGGAAGTACTGCACCGCCTCCTCTTCCGTCCAGCCCTTGGAGTGCAACCCGGTATCGACCACGAGGCGGATGGCGCGCCAGATTTCCGAGCCCAGGCGGCCGAAGTCCGAGTACGGATCTTCAAACGTGCCCGGCATTTCGGACGCGAGTTTCTCCGAATAAAGACCCCAGCCTTCCGAATAAGCCGTGAAGCCCGCCTGCGTACGGAATTTCGGCACGCTGGTCAGCTCCTGCGCGATCGATATCTGCATGTGGTGGCCAGGCAGGCCTTCATGATACGCGATCACTTCCAGCTCGCCCTTCGGCATCGCCTTCATGTCCGAAAGGTGAGCGTAATAGATGCCCGGGCGCGAGCCATCCGGTGTGCCCGGATAATAGTGCTGGGCGGCGCCCGGCTGCTCGCGGAAGGCTTCGACGCGTTTCACGACCAGGTCCGCCTTCGGCAGGATGCCGAAATATTCCGGCAGCTTGGTCTTGATATTGTTGATCGCGGCGGTTGCATCCGCGATGTAGGCTTCGCGGCCTTCATCCGTATCCGGATAATAGTGCTGCTCGTTGTCCTTATCATCGCGGATGCTTTTGAAGAATTCCTGCAGCGTGCCTGTAAAGCCCACCTCGGTCTTGATCGCCTCCATCTCAGCCTGGATGCGGGTCACTTCCGAAAGACCCAGATTGTGGATCTCGTCCGCCGTCATCGAGGTTGTCGTCTGCCCGGCCAGCATGAAGTTGTAATAGGCTTCGCCATTCGGCTGCAGATTGGCGCCCTGCGGGCCGGCGGGGTCCGGCGAATTCGCCATATCGGCTGTACAGAATGCGATCAGGTCATTGTAGAAAGTCAGGAACGGACCCTTGAGGGCCGTCTCCGCTTCCGCCGTCAGCGCCGTCGCAGCCTCAGGCGTCATCTTGCCGCCCTCGACCAGTTTCTGCACGTCACCCTTGAAATCCGCCCAGATGGCCGAATCCGGGCCATCCGTGAACGGAGCGCCGGTGATGATCTTCTGCGACTGGTCGATCACGCCCGCATAGGCAAACTTCGGCGCATGCACGCCGTTCGCCGCGTTTGCCCTGGTTATGGCCAGCGCGTCCTGCAGCGCGGTCGCCGCGGCCGAGATGCGGCTCACATAAGCGCGCGCATCGGCCTCTTCGTCCACTGTGTGAAACTGCATCAGGAAGGTCGGCGCAAAGCTCTGCACACCGCTCATCTGGTCGAAGATGAAGCCGTTGCCGCGGTAAGCGACGCTGTCTGCGGCGCGCTGGTACTGGTAAACCCAGAGATCATAGGAATCCTGGTCGGCCGGTGACAGGCTGTCATAGTCATAGGTCGCTTTGAGTTCGTCGGTCGCGGCTTTCAGCCAGGCCAGCTGCTCGTCGGCGCAGGCATAGGTAAAGCAGTCGATCTGGTCATTCTTGTCCTTGCGGCCCAGAAAGGTCAGCTGGATCGGACTGAACTGCAGCTGTTCTTCATACTTGGTGTCGAACCAGGCGTTCAGCCTGGCGCTGACGGCTTCCTGGCTTTCGGCAGCGGCCTGCTTGTTCAGAGGGTCGGTGTAGGGGTTGGGCGCGCAGGCGCCGAGGGCAGCAATCAGGGCAAGGGCCGAAACGGCGGTGCGGAACATCGGGGGTCTCCTGCAGACGGACTTTCCGTTTAACGATAAATTCCCGTAACCCTCGCCGGCCCCGGCGTCAATCCAGGCTGAATTGGCATTTCCGCAATCCCCAGCTAAGCACAAACCATGACCGAAAAAAAATCTGCCTCCACCCCTCGCTCCATCCGCCTCGGCACTCGCGGCTCTCCGCTTGCGCTCGCGCAGGCCCACCAGATTGCCGCCAGCCTCAGGGCGGCCTCCGGCGGCGCCATGGAAG
The DNA here is from genome assembly GCA_016124495.1 of Hyphomonas sp. Lineage (GTDB taxonomy): Bacteria > Pseudomonadota > Alphaproteobacteria > Caulobacterales > Hyphomonadaceae > Hyphomonas. The sequence continues at coordinate 406,775 of WGNP01000003.1, forward strand.
CCGAGGTCGTGACCTTCACGACGACCGGCGACAAGCTGACCTCCGAACGCCTGATCAATTCCGGCGGCAAGGGCCTGTTCACGCGCGAACTCGACGAATCGCTGAGCGCCGGCGACATCGACATCGCCGTGCACAGCCTAAAGGATGTGCCGTCTCTCCTGCCCGAGGGTCAGGTCTTCGTCGCCTTCCCCGAGCGGGAAGATCCGCGCGACGGCTTCGTCTCGCACAGCGCCAAATCCCTGCGCGAGCTGCCGCAAGGCGCCCGTATGGGCACGGCCTCCCTGCGGCGCGAAGCGCAGGCCCTCGCCCTGCGGCCGGACCTTCAGGTCGTCACCTTCCGCGGCAATGTGCAGACCCGGATGCGCAAGCTGGAGGAAGGCCAGGCCGACGCCACCTTCCTCGCGATGGCCGGCCTGCGCCGGCTTGGATATGATCACATGGCGACGCCCATCCCGGTCACCGACATGCTGCCCGCCGCAGCCCAAGGCATCATCGGCGTGGTCTGCCGTGATGATGCGGACGAGGAGTTGCGCGCGGTGCTTGCAAAACTCAACGTTGCCGTCAGCGAAGCGGCCGCCACCGCCGAGCGTACTTTCCTCGCGGTGCTTGATGGCAGCTGCCGGACACCGATCGCCGCGCACCTCTTCGATGACGGCGCCCATTGGCGCCTCGACGGCGAAGTGCTGAGCCCGAAAGGCGACCAGCGCTGGACTGCAACCGGCAAGGCCAGCAAGAGTGCCACTATGGCCCAGCTGGCCGAACTCGGCCGTACGGTTGCGCATGGCATTCTTGAATCGGCCGAAGGCAAGCTGCCCGCCTTCGGGGCCGAGTAGGGCGATTGGACGTGCGCCTTCCCGTGATCGTGACGCGGACCTTGCCCGGCGCGCGCGACACGGCGGACGGACTGGAACGCCTCGGTTATGCAGCGATCCTGTCACCAATGCTCACCATCGCCGAAACCGGGCTCGCCCCAGGCGATCTGATGAGCGTTCGCCACCTGATCTTCACCAGCGCCAATGGCGTGCGCGCGGTTGCCGGCGCTGAAATCTCGCCGGACCTCACGGCCTGGTGCGTTGGTCCTTCGACCGCCGACGCCGCGCGCGCGGCAGGCTTCGCAACTGTCGTCGAAGGCGATGGCAATGCGGAGGATCTCGCGCGCCTCATTCTGGCCTCTCATCCGGATGGCCCCCTGCTCCATATCGCCAACGAAGCCGCCGCGGGCGAACTCGTCGCGGCGCTTAAATCCGGCGGCCTCGAGGCCCGTTTCAGCGCGCCGTATCGCACCGAAGCGGCCACTTCCCTGAGCCCCGAAGCGCTTGACGCCTTGGCAGGTTCCGGTCCCGTCATCCTGCTGCTGCACTCTGCGAAGGCTGCAAGCGCTGTTGCCGCCACCCGTGCGAAGCTGGAGACCGCCGCGCTGGTCGCCATTTCCGAGGCCGCGCTGGCGCCGCTTCAACGTCAGCCCTGCCGGGGTCAGTGGATTGCCGCCCGGCCCAACGAAGACAGCCTGATGGACGCGCTTCAACGGGCGGCCGCCGCGCTTTGCCCTTGAATCGCCGCTGTGCCACACTCTTTTGAAACCTGAAGCTGCCCATATAGGTGCCATGACCACTGATCCTTTCCGCGACGAGGACCCCTTGAACGGTCCTATTGACGCCCAGTTCGAGCCGGCCCCTGCCGACCCGGACAAGGCGGCGCGTCCGGGGCCCGGCTGGATTGGGCTTGGCGCCGCCGCCGTCCTGGCCGCCCTGATCGGCGCGGTCGCCGGCATTTACGGCGCCGACTACGTTCGTCCGAATTCCACCGCTGAACTTGCCGCCGCCCAGAAACGCCTGGAAAGCCGCCTCGGCGAAGTGATCGCTTCCCAGGCCGCCATCGACCAGAAACTTTCCGAACCCGCCGCCGCTTCCGCCGAACTCGCAGGGCTGATCCGCGAACTCGATACTGTCTCCCGCCGCCTGGACCAGGCCATCGCCGCCGGCGGCGATCCGGCAGCCCTGGCTGCGGTCACCGCCCGGCTGGACGCGCTCGAAGGCCGTGCGCCGTCCATGACCGTTTCGGCCAGCGGCGAAGTGGCGGCGTTGACCTCCCGCCTCGCCAGCCTCGAGGCGTCCACACAGGCCGCCGCCGCCGAAACAAGCGCCGCCATCGCACAGAGCGGCAATCGCGCCGAAGCCGCCCTTGCCTTGTCGGCCATCGAGGCCGCGACCCGTCGCGGCACCGGTTTCGAGGCCGACTACCGTGCCTTGCGCAATGCGGCGCCCGGCAATGACCCCATCAAACGTCTCGCCCCCTACATTTCAGGCGTCACCGCGCTGACCGCACTGCAAGCCGAATTCCCGAAAGTGCGCGCCGCGGTGCTGGCCGCCGCGACGCCCGAGACAACGTCTGCCCGGCTCTCCTGGGTAGACAAGATGTTCGGCGACGCGGTCAGCGTGCGCCCGGCAAACGGCAAGCATTCGGCGACTGCCAAGGCCCTGGACGCCGCCGCCGCATCGCTCGACGCCGGCGACCTTGCCGGCAGTGTGAAAGCCCTCAATGGGCTGGACGCGAAGGCCGCCCGCGCCGCCGAGGACTGGACCCGGCGCGCAAACCGCCGCATCACGCTCGAAGAGGCTTTGGAAGACGTCCGCCTCAGCCTCATGGAAGGGGGGAACTGACGGACATGGGCCGCTTTTTCCTGTTCATTGCCGTCATCGTTCTCGTCTCGGCCGGAGCCGTTCTCGCCGCGCTGGCGCTCAGCCTGCCCGGCGAGGTGACCTTCCCGGTCGGCAATGAAATCGTCGCCGTGCATTCCGGCGCCGCCGTTATCGGCGTGGTTGTCCTCGGCGGCATCCTGGCGCTTGGCTGGTGGCTCGCCACCGCGCTTCTGGTCCTGCCGGGCCGAATCTCGAAAGCCCGCCGCCTTGCGCGCACCCGCAAGGCCAATGCCGCCCTTGCCGAAGGCCTGCTGGCGGCGGAAGGCGGCGATTCCAAAGCCGCGCTGAAACTCGCCCGACGCGCCATGCGCCATGCCGAGGACGAACGCCTGAAACTCCTTCTCGAAGCGCGCGCCGCTGAAGCCAACGAAGACTGGGCCGGCGCCGAGCGAGCCTGGGGCCTGCTTACCCGCCTGCCCGGCGGACAGCTGGCCGGCCTGCGCGGCGCAGCGACCGCCGCCTCCGAACGCGGCGACCAGCTGACAGCCGAGAACCGCGCCCGCGAAGCCCTCGCGCTCAAGTCCGACGCCGACTGGCCGTTCAATTCCCTGTTCGACCTGCAAGTCTCAAAGGGCGACTGGGACAAGGCGATCGAGACTCTGACGCTGGGCGAGAAACGCGCCCTGATCGAAGGCATCAGCGTCAAGCGCCGCCGCGCCGTGCTGCATACCGCGAAGGCCGTCGGCCTTCCGCACACGGAGAAACAGGTTGCGCAGAAAACGCTCGGCGAAGCGATCCGCTCGGCGCCCGATTTTCCGCCCGCCGCCTATCATGGGGCGCGCTTCCTGATGACCGACGGCAAGGTCAAGGCTGCGCAAGGCGTCCTAGAACTCGGCTGGAAGGCGCGGCCGCATCCGGCGCTCGCGCAGCTTTCCCGCCGCCTGATCCCGCAGGATTCCCGCTTCAACATCGCCGCCCGGCTGAAGGGTCTTGCGGACACCAACCCGAACCACCGAGAAAGCCGCATCCTGATGGCCGAGATCGCGATGGATTCGGCCGACTGGGTCGCCGCGATCAAGACCCTCGCCCTGCTAGTCGAGGAGAACCCGACCGCGCGCCTCTGCCTCCTGATGGAGCGCGCCCTGAAAGGTTACGGCGACCCGGTCGAGGCCCAGCGCTGGGGCCGCATGGCCGCGTCGGCCTCGCGCGAGGCTGACTGGTCGGACCTCGACCCGAAGGGCAATGCCTTCGACTTCGACCGCGCCGGCTGGAGCAGGATGGTCTACGCGTTTGGCGATGTCGGCGACCTCGTGCACCCGCGCTACGAAGCCTATGGCCGCGAACTGGAGGCCGGACGCGTGCTGGCCCTTCCACTCGCCGACGAGGGCCCGATCACCCCGAGAGCCCCACAAGGCCCGCTGACCCAGCCCCTGGACTATGCCCCGGACGAGGACTGAGCGGCCGCGCCCGACGCCGCAAAACTGGCCTTGCGCCCCCAAAGCCCTGCCAGTATACGCGGGGCTTCAAGAAAAGGGCCGCTTTAGCTCAGCTGGTAGAGCACCGCATTCGTAATGCGGGGGTCAGGTGTTCAAGTCACCTAAGCGGCACCATTCCCTCTCCTTCCCTTTCCTGTTGCGCGCGCCGGCCTAGTTCGTCCGGATCATGATAGCTGTTGTGTTTGGAAGTTCGGGCGGGATCGGGCGAGCGCTGGCCGAGGGCGTGATTGCTACCGGCAAATATACTGCCGTTTATGCTGTTTCGCGCTCCAGGGCGGAGATTAAGGGCGCGCTCAACCGGCGGGCGGAGTTTACCGACGAGGCACAACTGGCTTCGCTGGCCGCCGAGATCGGCGCGGCGGGGCCGGTGACGCTTTGCCTGGTAGCGAGCGGGCTTTTGTCCGCGGACGGAGTGCAGCCCGAAAAGACCTACCGTGCGCTGAGCGCCGACGCCTTCGCACGCGTGTTTGCGGCCAACACGACCGCGCCGGCGCTGATCGCGAAACACTTCCTGCCGCTGATGCCGAAGGCTGAGCGCAGCGTGTTTGCGGCGCTGTCGGCGCGGGTCGGCTCGATCTCCGACAACAGACTGGGGGGCTGGCATGCGTACCGCGCCTCGAAGGCCGCGCTAAACATGCTGATCCGCAACTTTGCGATCGAGCAGGCGCGGCGGGCGCCGGGCAGTATTTGCGTGGGTCTTCATCCGGGCACGGTCGATACGGGGCTTTCCAAGGCGTTCCAGGGCGGGGTTCCGGGCGAAAAGTTGTTCACACCCGCGCAGGCGGCGGAGTATCTTCTGGGCGTAGTGGACCGTTTAACCCCGGAGAATTCCGGCAAGTGTTTCGACTGGGCCGGTAAGGAAGTTCCGGCCTAGAGCGTGAACCGGCCTTCAATCACCGTGACGGCGTTGCCGGTGAGTTTGCATCGGTCGCCTTCCAGCGACACGCCGACCCAGGCCCCGCGGCCCGGATAAGCCTGGTAGCAGCGCGCGGCGGGCATAGCGAAATTTTGGCCGAGAATGCGCGAAAGCATGGTGTGCCAGCTTCCCGTCGCGGGGTCTTCGTCGATGCCGGAGCCCGGCGCGAAGAATCGGGATGTCGCGTCAGCGCCATCGCCACCCAATGCGAAGCAGCCGAAATTTCCACGGTCCCAGCCGTCGCCTTCGGCGCCGAGCGACTTAAGGGCTCGCTGGTCCGGCTTCAGGGCGCGTACGTCTTCCGGCGTCCCGAAGCGCGCGGCGTAGAACATGCCGCACCATGCCTCGAGGGGCCGTGCGCCGAGCGCGGCAGCGATTTCGTCCGTGACCGGAACCGGCCGGATCGGCGCAGAGGGAAAATCCATCTCGAGGCGCCCGTCCGCAAGGCGTTTCACGTGGAGGCGGCCGGACTTCACCGTGTCAAAGGCGATGGTCTCGCCGGTGAAGCCAAGCTGTGAAAACAGGACATGAGCTGAAGCGAGCGTCGCGTGGCCGCAAAGCGGCACTTCGACGGCCGGCGTGAACCAGCGCAGCTTCCAGACGCCCTCGCCGGCGGCGACGATGTAGGCCGTTTCGGCAACGTTGTTTTCGGCAGCGATGGCGAGAAGCGTTTCATCCGGCAGGAAGGCGTCCAGCACCATGACGCAGGCCTGGTTGCCCTCGAAGGCTTTGGCGGCAAAGGCATCGACCTGGAAGAAAGGCAGCGACGGCATGGCGGAGGCTCCGGTTGAGGCCGGTGTGATCACACAAGGGGCGGATATTGCACAAGCGAGGAATTCTGATGGGGTATTGAGAGGGGCTGATACAACGGCGACCTCCCTGGGGGTGCAGGGAAAACATTGTTGATTCCGGAGAGAGAAGGGATGGAAATACAGGCACCAGAGCAAGCTTGCGCGTCAAAATTCTTTCCAGCCTCGTTCGTTCGGAGCGATGGTTTCAGGGCGCGATTGCGCCGCGTTTAGCGCTTCAGTTCATCCAGCAGCCAGCCATGGTGGACCGGGCCGTGACCCTTGCCGAGCCCCCTGGCGGCCTTGATGGCGCCGAGGAGATAGTCCCTGCCCTCCTCGACCGCTTCGGGCACCGAGCGGCCCTGGGCGAGGAGAGCGGCGATGGCGGAGGCGAGGGTACAGCCGGTGCCGTGGGTGGAGGTCGTCCGTATACGGGGCGATTCAAAGATCCACTCGCCGGTGGTGGTCTGCAGCACGTCATGGATCACATTGCCGTCGATGTGGCCGCCCTTGACGAGGGCGCCGTGGGCGCCGAGTTCGAGCAGGCGTTCGGCAGCGCGGCGCTGGCCGTCGATGGTTTCCACCGGCTTACCGGTCAGAACCTCCGCCTCTGGCGCATTCGGCGTGACGAGGCGGGCGCGCGGGATCAGTTCAGACCGGATGGCGCCGATGGCGCGCTCATCGACGAGACGATCCCCGGAGGTGGCCACCATCACGGGATCGATGACGCGCGGGGTAAGCGCCGCCTGCGCGTGAAGGGCTTCGGCGATCGCCTCGACGAGCTGCGCCGAGCCGAGCATGCCGGTCTTGATCGTGTCGGCGCCGATATCGGCGAGGGTGACCTTGATCTGGCCAAGTACAGCGTCGAGCGGGACCGCCCAGACACCGTGGACGCCTTTTGTGTCCTGCACGGTGATCGCAGTGACGGCCGTCATCGCATGACCGCCGAGCATGGTGACGGCCTTGATGTCTGCCTGGATGCCGGCGCCGCCGCCGGAATCGGAGCCGGCGATGATGAGGACGCGGCCGGTGGGGTTGGTCATGGCCAGGTCTTTCAAGCGAAGTTCAGGCTTAGCGCCGGATGAGACTTAGAACGAGACCTACGAAGTGTTGCGGGAATGACAACGGGATCGCGATCAAGAAAAACGGGATCGACAGAGCAATCATAAAGGCGGTTTCTCCCCCCGAGGCGCCTCCACCTCCGAGATGTCCGGGCAGTATGACCAGAAGCACACCTATTCCCATGCTGCCGCGTCCGAGCAGCGGGCCCCAGGTCAAAGGCCAGGCGAGTACCGGCCCCATCAGCACCAGTGCCCAGAACATTGTCAGCAGGGTGATACCGATATGGGCGGCCCAGAGGGAGGCTATGAAGGCAGCCGCGACCACGATGCCTGCCACCCATCGAACCAATCGCCGCGCCGGTTCGCGGGTTGTGCCCACCGCAAAAGATGTCATGTCGTCCTCCTGCACCCTGAAGTCTGGCAAAGGAAGGTTGAGATTTCGTGCAAGCCTGCGGGGAATCAGACTTTGATGCCGGCTTTCTTCGCGTCGGCGAGGAAAGTCTCGAGGCCTTTGTCCGTGAGCGGATGATTGACAAGAGATTTTATAACGGCGGGAGGCGCGGTCATCACGTCGGCGCCGGCGAGGGCGCAGAGCTTGACATGGTTGGCCGTGCGGATCGAGGCGGCGAGGATTTCGGTGTCGAACAGGTAGTTGTCGTAGATCTGGCGGATCTCGTGGATCAGGTCCATGCCGTCAAGGTGGATATCGTCGAGGCGGCCAATGAAGGGCGAGATGAAGGTCGCGCCGGCTTTCGCCGCGAGCAGCGCCTGGTTTGCGGAGAAGCAGAGCGTGACGTTGACCTGCGTGCCCTCCCCAGTCAGCGTCTTGCATGCCTTCAGGCCATCAAGCGTCAGCGGCAGCTTTACCGTGACGTTGGAGGCGATCTTGGCGAGCTTGCGGCCTTCCTTGATCATGCCGTCATAATCGGTCGCCACGACTTCGGCGCTCACCGGGCCGGGGGTCAGCGCGCAGATCTCGGCGATGACTTCCGCGAAGGGGCGGCCGGACTTGGCGATGAGCGACGGGTTGGTGGTCACCCCGTCGATGAGGCCGGTGGCGGCGAGGTCGGCGATATCTTTCGTGTCGGCAGTGTCGACGAAGAATTTCATGGGTGGGGTTTCCGGTCTGTTGAGAAGTCGCTGGCGCTTCCTTAACCAATCAGGACCCGCGCTCCAATAGCGGCGAAGACAGAAACGCTCCCCGGCTACCGGAAGGAGCGAGCCCCCGTGCAGCCGTAAGCGGCCTCAGGCGACCGGGCGGCCGATCGAGGTATAGGCAAAGCCATGCCGGGCCATGTCGTCGGGGCTGTAGATGTTTCGCAGGTCGACGACGACATTGCCCTTCATGGCGCCCTTGATGCGGCCGAAATCGAGCGCGCGGAAGGAATCCCATTCGGTGATGATCACCATCGCGTCGGCGCCGTCGATCGCGGCGTAGGCACTGCCTGCGAATTCGATGCCGCTCAGAAGGTGGGCCGCTTCCTTCATCGCTTCCGGATCATAGGCGACGACGCGGGCGCCGGCGGCCGTGAGGGCCGGGAGGATGTCAAGCGACGGGGCGTCGCGCATGTCGTCAGTGTTCTGCTTGAAGGCAAGTCCGAGCACGCCGATGGTCTTGCCCTTCACGTCCCCGCCCATCGCCGCGATGACTTTCGCGGCCATCGCTTTCTTGCGGGCCGCGTTGACCTCGACGACCGTGTCAACGATGCGGACCGGGCTTCCATAATCATTGGCGGTCTTGGTCAGGGCGAGCGTGTCTTTCGGAAAGCACGAGCCGCCATAGCCGGGGCCGGCATTCAGGAACTTCTTGCCGATGCGGCCATCAAGGCCGATGCCGCGCGAGACTTCCTGGACATTGGCGCCGACTTTTTCGCACAGGTCCGCCATCTCGTTGATGAAGGTGATCTTCACGGCGAGGAAGGCGTTGGCGGCGTACTTGATCAGCTCCGAGGTGCGCCGCTCGGTGAACAGGATCGGCGTCTCGTTGAGGAAGAGCGGGCGGTAGAGTTCCTTCATGACCTGGCGGGCGCGGTCGTCATCGGTGCCCACGACAACGCGGTCAGGGATCTTGAAGTCCTTGATGGCGGCGCCTTCGCGCAGGAATTCCGGGTTCGAGACGACCGCGAAGTCGCCGTCCGGGCGCACCTTCCGGATGATCGCCTCGACTTCGTCGCCAGTGCCGACCGGGACGGTCGACTTGGTGACGATGACGGTGAAGCCGGTCATCATCTGGCCGATCTCTTCGGCAGCGGCATAAACATAGGAGAGGTCCGCATGGCCATCGCCGCGGCGCGACGGGGTGCCGACCGCGATGAACACTGCGTCGGCGTCCTTCACGGCTTCGGCGGCATCCACCGTGAAGAAAAGGCGCTCTTCCTTGACGTTTTTGGCGACGAGATCATCGAGACCCGGCTCGTAGATCGGCATAATACCCGCGTGCAGCTTGTCGATCTTCGACTTGTCCTTGTCCACGCAGGTGACGATGTGGCCAAAATCGGCAAAACAGGCGCCTGACACGAGGCCGACATAGCCTGTTCCGATAATCGCGACACGCATGGGCAAACCCTTAAAAATACAAAGCGGATGAACGGGTGCGGGGTGCAATTTTTGTGCGGAGGGGTCAAGGGGCGTCTGCCGAAAGGGAACCGGGTTAGCTCCCGCAATCGTTAATCATGGGATCAAAACATGAACAGCCGGGAGGGTGGGATGAGCTTCATTCTCTACACAAACCCTATGTCGCGAGGGCGGATTGCACCCTGGATGCTGGAAGAAAGGGGGGGCGGCGCACGAGACGCGCTACCTTCACAACGGACCGGGAATGAGTTCTGCGGAATATGCCGACGTGAACCCGATGCGGAAGGTTCCGGCCATCGTGCATGACGGCATGGTGGTGACCGAGTGCGCGGCGATCTGTCTTTACCTTGCCGACGCCTTTCCGAAGGCGGATCTCGCCCCGCCGCTGGACGCGCAGGCCGGTTATTGCCGCTGGATGACCTTTGCAGCCGGGCCGTGGGAGACGGCGAGAACGAACCGCTCGCTGAATATCAAGTTGAGGGCGGAAGTCTCCGGGATGGTCGGATAGGGGAACTTTGACCGCGCGCTGGAGGTACTGCAGAGCGCCGTTCCGGAAGACGGCTATCTGCTGGGGTGGAAATTCTCTGCGCCGGATGTCTGCATGGGCTCACAGATCAGCTGGGGCAACCAGTTCGGATCGATCCCGAAGACGCCGCGCGTGGAGGCCTATCTCGGGCGGCTCCATTCGCGGCACGGCTATATCCGGGCGAGCGAACTCGACGATGCCGCGATGGCCACTTACGGGGCGGCGGTCTGAGGCGTGTCAATCCATCCGGATGCGGTAGATCGTGGCCGGGCCGGCCGCGAGGGCCGGCTCCAGCCAGGCCGGCGGGCGGGACGCGATGATCTCGCCGATCAGCCCGTCCGGCGCATGGCCCGCAAAGAATTGCATTTCGGTGTCTGACGGGCAGACAAGGAGATAGTCCACACCCGCTGCGCGCAGGCGCGCGCGGGCCGCGTCCGGCGGGCCCGTGAAGATGGCGAGTGCAGCGTCGATACCGGCGAGGTTGCGATGATAGTGGCCGTAGAGAACGCTGTGGTGCGTCTCAAGCAGCAGGCCAGGCGCCTCGGACGCGGGCGCGAGGATGCGGCCTGTGGGCAGGGCGTTCAGCGCAGCATAGATGGCGCGCGGGTCGCAGGCTTCGGCGGCCGCAAAGGGCTGCACGGCGGGCGCTTTCGGCGGGGCGATCATCTTGCCGGCGAGGCTCCACAGGAAGGGCACCGCAAGCAGCAGGACGGCAAGGTAGGCGAGGCGCGGCACGGAGGTACCGGCATCGCCGGCATGGATGCGCGCGGCGAGCAGGGCGAGCGGGAGGATCGCGAACAACTGCCCGAAGACGTAGAACCGCGTCTGATAGAGTGCAAACAGCAGCGAAACCGTCAGCAGGAGGATGAACAGCACCTGCGCGCGGGTGTTGTCGCCGCGCCGCGCGAGGAGCACGGCCGCGCCGAGGCCGGCCAGAATCGTGCCGAGGCGGAACAGGAACTCGTCCAGCCGTCCGTTCAGGTAGACCAGCGTCGGGCGGGCCTCGTCCACGCGGGCCAGCCAAAGCTCGCGGGCATCGGCCGAGAGCGCATCGAGCGGATTGGCAAGGCATTGCGGGCCGCTGATCATGATCATAGCGGCGGTGATGGCGGCCACGTTGGCGAGCACCGCCAGGCGGATGGCGAGGGATTTGTCCGACGTGACCTGCGCCGCGAGCGCAAACGACACGCCGCCGGTCAGACCGGCAAGCAGGATGACGGAAGAGTGGGCATCGCAGCGTACGGTCCAGTAGTCGAGCGGCGGCACGGTGATGAGGAAGGTGGCCGCGAGTGTTGCTGCAAAACTTGCGCCGAAGACGACCGCGCCCCGCTGGGCCGGGGCGCCGCAGACCGCCCAGTCGACAGCTACGAAGGCGGCGATCAATGCCACGAAGAGATGCACCTCGACGCCGATGGCGGCGGCGAGCGCGAGACTGACGCCGGCGAGCGCCATGGGCGCCGGCGGACGCTCCCGCCCCAGAAGGCAGACGGCGCCGAGCAGCACCAGACCCAGCTGCAGATTGTGGTGATCGATCGATCCTGGCAGGAAGCGGAAATGCCGGTACAGCACGGCGAAAGCAATGAGGCAGGTGAAGAGCAGAACGCCGCGCCCGCCGAGCGCGCGGGCACCGCCGACCAGCGCCGAGGTGACTATAAGCATACTGATCAGAGGCCATACCGTAATGGCAAAGGAAATCGCTGTCTCACTCCCGAGAAAGGGCGAAAGCGCAGCGGCCATGCCCGCGATGGGCAGGTCCACAAGGCGTGACCAGTGCATCAGAGTGCCGCCTTCGGGACCAAGGCGCAGCTGGCGCAGGTCAAACCAGGCCTGCCCTTCCAGGAGCTCACGCACCTGCACAAGACGCATCACATCATCGCCGTCAGGACCAATGGCCCCTAAGAAACCGCTCAGTAAACTGACGATCGTGAGACTGGCGACGACCGCTGCCGACAGCAGCAGACCGGCATGGTTCTCGGCGAAGGTGGCGGTGCGGACAGGCGCCGTCATCGGGAAATTGCCCTTCAAGCAAGGCTAACTTAACCAGTGCCGGTCTATGACATGGAAACACTCACCAAAGACTGAACGCCCGCGATGCTTGAATCCAGCCGCTACAGCCTTGCCGTCCTGCTGCCCTGCTACAACGAGGGGCTGTCGATCGCATCGGTGGTGATCAGCTTCCGCAAGGTCCTGCCGGGCGCACGCATCTACGTCTATGACAACAACTCCGCCGACAATACAGCCCAGCAGGCCGCGCTGGCGGGCGCGACGGTGATTGCGTGCAAGCGTCAGGGCAAGGGCAATGTGGTGCGCCAGATGTTCGCCGACATCGAGGCCGATATCTACATCATGGCGGACGGCGACGGGACGTATGACGCGGCCGCGGCGCCGCGCATGATTGACGCGCTGATTGCCGACCGCGCTGATATGGTGGTCGGCACGCGCCGCAATATAACCGAAGACGCCGGGCGCACAGGCCATGCCTTCGGCAACCAGATGTTCAACCGCATCTACCAAGCCATGTTCGGACGCGATTTCACCGACATCTTCTCCGGCTACCGCGTATTCACCCGCCGCTTTGCCAAGAGCTTTCCGGCCCATTCTGCCGGCTTCGAGATCGAGACGGAAATGTCCGTACACGCCTCGACCCTGCGCCTGCCGGTAACCGAGATCGTGTTCGACTACGGCCGGCGCGTGGAAGGCTCGGCGAGCAAGCTGTCAACATTCCGCGACGGATTTCGCATTCTCTGGATGATGGCCTTGCTGCTGAAGGAAACGAAACCGTTCGTATTCTTCGGCTGGATCGCGGCAGCACTGTTCATGGCCGCGTCCTTGCTGATGATGCCGATCACGCTCGAATTCGTTGCTACCGGACTGGTAGAGCGCATTCCGACCGTCATGCTGGCGATGACGCTGCTCGTCGGCGCGATGCTGTCTCTCTCCTGCGGGATCATTCTGGATTCCGTGTCGCGCGCGCGCATCGAGCAGAAGCGCATCTTCTACCTCTCGCAGGCCCCGGCCCGCGGCGAGCGGACCCATCACGCCGCTCAGCCGATCGAGGAGCGTGATGCCGCCGCGCCGTTCCGGAACACCGGCTTCTGATGCGCCGCGAGATGACCAACCGGATCCGCTTCGTGCTGGAGGACATCGTGCCTCCGGTCCTGCGCGATTCCGGCCTGTTCAAGGCAGCCGCCTCGATGGCCTGGGGCCGTCATGTGGGCGACCTTGCGCGCTTCCGCGAACGCGCCGCGTTCCTCACGGACGAAGAGTACGAGGCGCTCTACCGCAAGCACCCGCGCGTGCATGAGGATACCGACAATTCGGACGCCTGCATCGCCGCGATCACGGCGGACATCGTGGGCGTGAGCGCGGTGGATGTCGGCTGCGGCACCGGCGCATTGCTGCGCCGGGTGCGGGATGCGCGCACAGACCTCGGCGCCCTGGTCGGCGCGGATTTCGTGATCGACCCGGAACTGAAGGATGAGCGCATCCGGTATCTCGCCGCTAAGGTCGAGACACTGCCCTTCCCCGATAAGGCATTCGACACGGTTATCTGCACTCATGTGATCGAGCATATCGTCGACTATCGCGCGGCGATTGCCGAGCTGCGCCGGATAGCGCGCCGGCGGCTGATCCTCGTCGTGCCGCGCGAGCGGGAATACCGGTATACCTTCAATCCGCACGTAAACTTCTTTCCGTATACGCACAGTTTTCTGCGCGCCGTCATGCCGGTCCCCGAAAGCCACCACATCCGCGAGATCGGCCGGGACATCTATTACCGCGAGGACATTGCGCCGTGAAAGCGCTGCCGCTCCACATTCTCGCGCTGCTGATCGCCACGCCGCTCCTGATTGCCGCGGGTCAGGTGATGTTTAAGCTGACCGGCGCGAAGCTGGCGGCATATCCGGCGGCGCCCGTGCAGTCGGTTCTGCTGAGCCCGCTGTTTATCGGATCACTGGCGCTGTACGGCGGGGCGACGCTACTTTGGATCTATGTGCTGAAAACCGTGCCGCTCTCCTACGCTTATTCCTTCATGGCCCTGACCTTCGTCATCGTCCCGGTGCTCGCGTACCTCTGGCTCGGCGAGCCGCTGAGCACGAAATATGTCCTCGGCATGGGCCTGGTGATCGCGGGGCTGCTGACACTCTGGTCGTAGAAAAGCCCGCTCCTGAGAGCGGGCTTTTATGTTGGCACGTTTTCAGGGCGATCAGATTTCCTGATTGTAGGCGCCGACTTCCTTGTGCTTGCCGAGGCGCGGCTTTACTTCCTTGTGGAAGAGATCCTTCATGTCGGCTTCGCTGGTCATCGATTCAACCACAACGACAAGCTCCGGCTTGTTGGACGAGGCGCGCACCAGCACCCATGAGCCGTCTTCCAGCGTCACACGGGCGCCGTTGACGGTATTCACGTCCACGACCTTGCGTCCAAGGATGGTCGTTCCGCTGAGGGCCTGGTACTCGGCGACCATCTTGTCGATAACACTGTACTTCACTTCATCGCCGCAATGGGGCGACATGGTCAGCGAGGTGTAGGCAACGCCGAGTTCAGATTTGAGATCAGCCATCGTGCGGCCCGGGTTGCGGTCCAGCATCTCGAGTACGGCTTTGGCGGCGACGAGGCCATCATCATAGCCGAGCCCGATGGGCGGGCGGAAGAAGAAGTGTCCGGATTTCTCGAAGCCCGCAAGAGCGCCGAGTTCGTTGGTGCGGCGTTTGATGTAGGAATGGCCGGTCTTGTAATAGTCGACCGTGGCGCCGTTAGCTTTCAGCACCGGGTCGGTCTTGTAGAGGCCGGTGGATTTCACATCGACGACGAATTTCGCGTTCGGATAATTCTTCGACAGATCGCGGGCGAGCATCAGGCCGATCTTGTCGGCATAGATTTCCTCGCCGGTATTGTCGACCACGCCGCAGCGGTCCCCGTCCCCGTCAAAGCCGAGTACGACATCCGCGCCGTGCTCCTTCGCTGCGAGCGACATCTCGTGCAGCATTTCTTGATCTTCCGGGTTCGGATTGTATTTAGGAAAAGTGTTGTCGAGGTTGCAGTCCATCTCGATCACTTCGGCGCCAAGCGCGCGCAGGCAGTCGCCGGCGAAGGCGCCGGCAGTGCCGTTGCCGCAAGCGGCGACGACCTTGATCTTGCGCGTCAGCTTTGTGTCTCCCACGATCGCCTGGATGTACTTCTCGCGAAGGCCGTCGATGCGGCGGATCGATCCGCCGGCGCGCTCGACGAAGCGGCCGTTCATCACGATCTGTTTGAGCTGACCCATTTCGTCCGGCCCGAACGTGAGCGGACGGTTGGCGCCCATCTTCACGCCGGTCCAGCCATTCTCGTTGTGCGAGGCAGTGACCATCGCGCAGCAGGCGGCGTCGAGTTCGAACTGGCTCCAGTAGACCATCGGCGAGAGGGCGAGGCCGACATCCAGCACTTCACAGCCGCCGGCGATCAGTCCGAGCGAGAGCGCGTTTTTGATCGGCTGGCTGATCGAGCGGAAATCGTGGCCGGTGACGACCGTAGGCTTCACGCCGAGTTCGTGGAACAGCGTCGCCATGCCGAGGCCGAGGGCCTGGACGCCGGTGAGGTTCAATTCCGGCGCCTTCGCGTGACCGATGCCGTTGAACCACCAGCGGGCGTCATACTCGCGGAAACCCGTGGGCTTCACCAGCGGCAGGATTTCGAATTCGAGTGTGTTGGGGGCCAGATCGGTGCGCGGCTTCGGCAGCATGTGTGTCTCCGTGAAATCGGTTTGGGCGCGCGTCCCGGATGGGGCGCAGCCAATGGCGTTCCTATTGCAGACTTCGCGCCAAGGGCGAAAGGGGCCGGGCGAACGGAACCTCACGAAAAAGTGAGAAATATCATATTGTATTACAAATAAATTATAATATCATTCGAGCGATTGAGGGCGCCAGCTTATTTCATCCCCGCCCTCTCCTACCTGAAAGGACATCCAGAATGAAACTTCGCATTGCAATCCTTGCGCTCGGCGCCGCGTGCGCAACCCTCGCCCTGCCGGCCGCGGCCGAGGAATGGTACGTGGGCGGCTCGGTCGGCTACGTTCTCCAGAACGACAGCTCCAACAAAGGCGCGACGGGCGCATTCACGACCGGCAATGGCGCCCCGGCCCTTCCTTTCGGCACCGCCATCGCGGCTGGCACGCCGTATGGCTGGGAGACCGGGTTCGATAATGGTTACGCCGTCTCCGGCGAGTTCGGCGCGCGGTATGATAATGGCCTTCGCTCGGGCATCGAACTCACCTATTCCAAGGCCGATGTGGATACCCATTCCGGCGTCAATGTCGCCGGGACGGTGATCGACGGCGTGGACGCAGCGGTGCTGACAGGCTCACCGACCAAGCTTGGCGCAACCGTTGGCCAGATCGTCGCAACACCGGACGGTGACCAGATCGAATCGACCAGCGTGTTTGCCAACCTCTACTATGACTTCAACCGGGACGGAGTGATCAGCCCCTATGTCGGCGCAGGCATCGGCTATTCCGACGTGTCGGTGACATATAGCCCGTCGGGCGTCGGGATCATTGACGATAGCGAGAGCAAGTTTGCCTACCAGCTGAAGGCAGGCGCGACCTGGTCCGTCAGTGACCGGATTGATCTCTACGGCGAGGCCGCGTACCGCGCGACCGAAGATGTCGAGCTGCAGAACCGGCTGTTCCCCGGCACTCTGAACATCGAGAACACCCAGACCGTACTGAGCGTCGGCGTACGCTACCGGTTCGGGTCGTAAAAGCGGGCGTCAGTTTCCTGCACTGCCACGCAGGAAACTGACGATCCAGCCTGCCAGGAGGCGGCGGTCGCACTCGCCTTCCAGTGACGTGACGGCGGCCGAAGCCCGCTCTTCTCCAAGCGCCGCGCGCCGGGCATTGTAAAGTGCAGCGGCAAAGTCCGGTTCAAACTCGGGGTGGCACTGGAAGCTGATCGCCGGAAAGTCTTCATAGTTGAGTCCGGCGAAAGGCGTGAATTCCGACCGGGCGATGATCGAGGACAACGGCGGCTTCACCACCACCTGGTCCTGATGGCTGACCGCGACGCTGAGCGTCGGCGGGCACGGGACGCCGCCCCAGCCCGGACACTGAACAATCTCGTAGGTGTGGCGGCCAACGCCCCATCCCCTGTGGGATTTGACAACCTTGCCGCCGAGCGCCTCGCCCATGATCTGATGGCCGAAACAGATACCGACCTGCGGGGTGCGCGCCGTCGCGGCGCTACGAATGAAGTCCGCCAAGGGAGCGATCCACGGCTCGGGGTCGTATACGCCCGCGGGAGAGCCGGTATAAAGCACCGCGTCCAGCGACGCGGGATCGGGCAGCTCTTCTCCCTTGATGATGGAGATGGTCTCGCAAGAGACGGCGCCGTCCGCCTGCGTGACCATGCGGCGGAACATTTCCGGATAGTCAGGGAACCGGTCTCGGATCGCGGCGGGCACCTGCCCTGTCTCGATGATCGTCAGCTTCATTGTCTATTCCGCCGGAACTTCTTCGGCTTCGATCCGCTCCGGCTGGACAAGGAAGCCGCCGGACTGGCGGGCCCAGAGATCGGCATAGAGGCCGCCGGCGGCGACGAGTTCGTCATGTGTGCCCTGCTCGATAATCCGGCCGGCGTCGAGCACGACGAGGCGGTCCATCGCGGCGATGGTGGAGAGACGGTGCGCGATGGCGATCACGGTCTTGCCTTCCATCAGTTCAAAGAGGTGTTCCTGGATGGCAGCTTCAACCTCGGAGTCGAGCGCTGAGGTTGCCTCGTCGAGTATCAGGATCGGGGCGTCCTTCAGGAAGATGCGGGCGATCGCGATGCGCTGGCGCTGGCCGCCGGAAAGCTTCACGCCGCGCTCGCCGACATGCGCCTCGAGGCCGCGGCGACCACGGGCGTCTTCGAGCACTTCCACGAAATCGCTCGCTGCGGCCTTACCGATGGCGATGCGGATTTCGTCATCCGTGGCACCGGGGCGGCCATAGGAGATGTTTTCGCGGATGGAGCGGTGCAGCAAGGATGTATCCTGCGTCACCACACCGATCTGTGCCCGGAGGGATTCCTGCGTGACCTGTCCGATATCCTGACTGTCCACGAGGATGCGGCCGCCTTCGGCGTCGTAGAAACGCAGCAGCAGGTTGGTCAATGTGGTCTTGCCCGCGCCGGAGCGGCCGACGAGGCCGATCTTCTCGCCTGGGCGGATGGCGAGGGACAGGCCTTCGATGACGCCCGCGCCCTTGCCATAATGGAAGGCGACGTTCTCGAAGCGGATGTCGCCCCTGACGCGCGGCAGGGCCAGGGCGCCCGGCGCATCGACCACGGCCACCGGCTTGTCCAGCATAGCCATGCCATCATAGACGACGCCGATATTCTCGAAGAGGCCGGCGACTTCCCACATGATCCACTGCGACATCGCCTTCATGCGCAGCGCAAGGCCGACCGCGACGGCCACGGCGCCGGCGCCGACAACATTTCCGGTCCAGAGGAGGATGCCGGCGCCCGCGATAAGGAAGACGAGCAGCGAGTTGTTGAAATAGACGATGACGTTGAAGCCGGTGACGAGGCGCATCTGGCCGTGTACGGTGTCGAGGAAACCCGACATCGAGTCTCGGGCATAGGTTTCCTCGCGGCCGGAATGAGCAAACAGCTTCACGGTCTGGATGTTCGTGTACGAATCAACGATCCGGCCGGTCATGACCGAGCGGGCATCGGCCTGTTTCTCCGCGATCTTTCCCAGGCGCGGCACGAAATACCAGAGCAGGCAGGTATAGACTGCAAGCCAGAGGATCAGCGGTGCGGCGAGGCGCCAGTCCGCCGAGCCGATCAGCGCGAGCGCCGAGAAGAAGTAGACGAGCACGAAGACGAAGACGTCGAGAATCTTCATCACGACTTCGCGCACGGAGAGCGCCGTCTGCATGACCTTGGTGGCGACGCGGCCAGCGAATTCGTTACCGAAGAAGCCCATCGACTGACCGAGCATCTGCCGGTGCATGCGCCAGCGCGCGCTCATCGGCACATTGCCCATCAGGCCCTGATAGACGATCAGCGCCTGAGCCAGTGTGGCGAGCGGCAGGCCGATCAGCAGGATGCCGGCCATCAGTGCGAGGCGGCCGCCTTCCCGCTCAAAGAAGCCTTCCCGTTCGGCGGTCGAGAGCCAGTCGACGATGCCGCCGAGAAATCCGAACAGCGCCACCTCGCCCACCGCGATCAGCGCCGTGAAGAAAGACATGGCCATCAGCCAGGGCGCAGCGTCCCGGATGTAGTGCCAGACGAACGCGCGCAGGCCCCTCGGCGGAACGCCGGGCCGGGTCTCCGGAAACGGATCGATACGGCGTTCAAAGAAGCGGAGCATGGGCCTCACATGTGGCGCTGGGGATGGGAAAGGGCAAGGCGCGCGGTCCTACTTGCCTACTCTCCGGCAAGAGGAGAATACGTTCAAGGAACTGACGCCGCCACCCACGCCTTCACCTGCGCATCCAAGACATCCAGCGGCACCGCTCCCTGCCCAAGCACCACGTCGTGGAATTCGCGGATGTCGAACCGCTCGCCGAGGGCCGCCTCAGCTTCGGTGCGCAGCGCACGGATCTTGAGTTCGCCGATCTTGTAAGCGGTCGCCTGCCCCGGCCAGCCGATATAGCGGGTGACTTCAGTCTCGATATTCAACGGGCTGAGGGCCGAGTTGTCGATGAAGCAGGCCTCGGCCTGCGCGCGCGTCCAGCCATACCAGTGCAGCCCGGTATCGGCGACGAGCCGGCAGGCGCGCCACATCTCGTAGGAGAGAGCGCCGAAACGCTCGTAGGGTGTCTGATAAATGCCGGCCTCGCCCGCGATGCGCTCGGCATAGAGGCCCCAGCCTTCGCCGAAGGCGGTGGCATAGTATTCCCGCCGAAAGCGCGGCTGGCCCTCCATCTCCTGCGCGAGCGCGATCTGCAGGTGGTGGCCTGGGACCGCTTCGTGGGCGGACAGCGCCGGAAGTTCATAAAGTGGACGTTGCTCCAGCGCGAAGGTGTTGACGAGATAGCTGCCCTTGCGGCCCTCGGCGGGGTCGCCCTGCGAATACCGCCCTGTCGTGTAGCCGGGCGCAATCGAGAGCGGAACGGGATCGACCGTATAGCCCAGCTTCGGCAGCCGGTTGAACCAGAGCGGCAGGATTGGGTCGATCCGGTCCGTGATCTCCTTGGCCTTGGCCATCAACTCGGTATCAGTCTGGGCATAGAATTGAGGATCCGTGCGCAGGAACGCCTGGAATTGCGCAAACGAGCCCGTGAAGCCGGTCTCCGCCATAACCTCGTCCATCTCGGCACGGATGCGGGCGACTTCTGTCAGCCCGATGGCGTGGATGTCCTCGGGCGAGTAGCCAGCACCGGCCGTATGGCCGTCAACTGCGGCTGCATAGGCCTCGCGGCCACCGGGTAAGCCCGCGATCCCGGCCTGCGCCCGGGCAGCCGGCGCATAGGCAAGATCGATGAAACGGGCGGTATCGCGGTAGGCCTGAATGGCGTTCGCGACGGCCGCAAGCCCATCCGCCTTCAGACGCGCCGCCACCTCGGGCGCGATAGTCTCCGGCAGCGAGAGGAACGGCGCGTACAGTTCGCTGGCCGCCGGATCCTCGACAATCTGCGCCTCGATCTGCGCGCGCGTGGTAGCAAGCGGGTCCTGGTTGGCGGTCCAGCCGGTGGTGATGCCCCGCGCCATGTTGATCCGGTTTTCGGCGAAGTAGCGGGGTATATCATTCAGCCTCTGGACCCAGGCTGTCGTCTCCTCTTCGGTTTTCAGCCGCAGGCGGAGCGCAGCGAACACCGGCGCGGCCTGGAATCCCCAGTCGCCGGTGAACGGGATGCGGGCGGTATCGAGCTCGTCGGCGCGGATCTCCTCCACCAGCAGGCGCTTCAGGATGGCCGCATCAACCAGGCGGGCGGTATCGGCGGCTTCGATCTCGTCCAGCAGCGCGCGGGCCGTTTCGGCGCGGGCCGCTATGTCCCGGGGGCGGACCTGGCCCCAGCCGGTCGGCGCAGTGCCTGCGGCGCGCGCGGCCTCGGCCGGATCGGCGGCCATCACGTAGGTCTCGTAAGCCTCGATCAGCGGATCGAGCGGGTCCGCAAAGGCAGGCATGGACAGGGCCAGGATGCCTGCCGCTAGGACAGTCAGTTTCATAATGTCGCTCTCGTCTTTGCCTGCGTTGACACGACCATAGAGGCGCCTAGAAGGCGGGGCCAAGTGTTTTCTCGGCGCGCAAGGATCGACTTAATGTCCGGCAACCCCAAGGCTGATTCGCGGCCACTTTCCCCCCACCTTCAGGTCTGGCGCTTCCATGCCACGATGGCCGCCTCGATCACCCACCGCTTCACCGGCATAGGCCTCTACGGCGGCACGCTGCTGATTGCCGCCTGGCTGGCCGCGCTGGCGAGTGGTCCGGACGCCTATGCCACGGTCGAGGCGATCGCCTTCTCGATTCCCGGCCAGATCCTGCTCTTTCTCTGGGCCTTCGCCGTGCTGTTCCACTTTGCCAACGGCATTCGCCACCTGCTGTGGGATGGCCCGGGCCTAGGGTTCAACCCGAAGGTCGCCAGCCAGATCTCGATCTTCAACTACGCGTTCGCGCTGGTCGGGGCGGTTGCCCTTATGGCCGCCGCGGTCCTTTCGTAAGGCGCGCCGAGATGTCCGACAGCAAGTTCGTCACACCTTCCAAGGTGACCCGCGGCCTCGGTGCCTCGAAGACCGGCACCAGCCACCATATCCGCCAGCGGGTGTCCGCGCTCGCCCTGCTCATACTCGTGCCGTGGTTCCTGTTCTCGATCATGAAGGCCGCCCTCGGCGGCTACGCCGACGCGCTGACCTGGGTCAACTCGCCGGTTAACGCCACGCTCCTTGTGCTGACGGCCGGCGCGGCCTTCTACCACATGCGTCTCGGTATGCAGGCGGTGATCGAAGACTACATAGGTAAGCCGGGTACCCGCGCTGCGCTCCTTATTCTCAACACCTTCTTTGCGGCCATATTGTTCGTGGTGGTGGTAATGTCGGTTCTGCGGATCTGGACGGGCGGCTGAGGCGGAAGGCGAAAGACAGGCAGGACCATGAGCAGCTATAACTGGATCGATCACACCTACGACGTCGTCGTAGTCGGCGCAGGCGGATCGGGCCTTCGAGCGGCCCTCGGCGCGGCCCAGGCGGGCCTGCGCACGGCCTGCATCACCAAGGTATTCCCCACCCGCTCGCACACTGTGGCGGCGCAGGGCGGAATTGCGGCCTCCCTCGGCAACATGTCCGAGGACAGCTGGAAATGGCACATGTACGACACGGTCAAGGGCTCTGACTGGCTCGGAGACCAGGACGCGATCGAGTATCTGGTGCGCAATGCGCCGGCCGCCGTCTACGAACTCGAGCATTGGGGCATGCCCTTCTCGCGGACTGAAGACGGCAAGATCTACCAGCGCGCCTTTGGCGGGATGACGCGGGACTACGGCAAGGGCCCGGTGCAGCGCACCTGCGCCGCCGCCGACCGCACCGGCCATGCCATGCTGCACACGCTGTACGGCCAGTGCGTGCGCGAGGAGCCCGAGTTCTTCATCGAGTATTTTGCCCTCGACCTGATCATGGACGAGGACGGCGCCTGCGTCGGCGTCACCGCCTGGAAACTGGATGACGGCACGCTGCACCGGTTCCGCGCACAGAAGACCATCCTCGCCACCGGCGGCTATGGCCGCGCCTATTTCTCCTGTACCTCGGCGCATACCTGCACGGGCGATGGCAACGCCATGGTGCTGCGCGCAGGGCTGCCGCTGCAGGACATGGAATTCGTCCAGTTCCACCCGACCGGCATCTACGGCTCGGGCTGCCTGATCACCGAAGGCGCCCGCGGTGAAGGCGGCTACCTGACGAACTCCGAAGGCGAGCGCTTCATGGAGCGCTATGCCCCATCAGCTAAGGACCTTGCCTCGCGTGATGTCGTCTCCCGCGCGATGACGATGGAAATCCGCGAGGGCCGCGGCGTCGGCCCGGAGAAGGACCACATCTACCTGCACCTAAACCACCTCTCTCCGGAAGCGCTGCACGAGCGCCTGCCTGGCATTTCCGAGACGGCCAAGATCTTTGCCGGCGTAGACGTGACCAAGGAACCGATCCCGGTCCTTCCGACGGTGCACTATAACATGGGCGGCATCCCGACCAACTTCCACGGCGAAGTGCTGACAAAGAAGAACGGCGATCCGGATTCGGTCGTGCCTGGCCTGATGGCAGTCGGCGAAGCGGCCTGTGTGTCCGTACACGGCGCAAACCGGCTTGGCTCCAACTCGCTGATCGACCTTGTCGTGTTCGGCCGCGCGGCGGGCCTGCGCTGCGGCGCGACGACCGAAGCGGGCGCGCGCCAGCGTGAACTGCCCGCGAAAGCGACGGATGCGCACCTCGCCCGTTTTGACAAGATACGCAATGCGAGCGGCGGTGAACCCGTCGCCAAGCTACGCCTCGAGATGCAGAAGGCGATGCAATCCGATTGCGCCGTGTTCCGCACAGGCTCCGTGCTCAAGAACGGTGTCGAGGCCATCGACGAGGTTTACAAGAAGCTGCCGGGCATCGATGTAAAGGATCGCGGCATGATCTGGAATACCGATCTCGTAGAGGCGCTCGAGTTCGACAACCTGGTCTGCCAGGCGGCGGTGACCGTGAACTCGGCCGCCAACCGCGAGGAAAGCCGCGGCGCTCATGCGCGTGAGGATTTCTCCGACCGCAATGACGAAAAGTGGATGAAGCATACGCTGGCCTGGGTCGACAGCGCCGGCAAGGTGACCATCGATTACCGCCCGGTGCACGAGTATACGCTGTCAAACGACATCGCGTATATCGAGCCGAAAGCGCGGGTTTACTGATTGAATCTGGTCTTGAGGCGCGGAGGATTGGATGAGTGAATACAAATCCGTCTGGGTTCGCACCGGAAGGCAGAAGAAGGAAGAGAAGAAACTGCTCGGCCGGGGCGTGAAGCTGGTCGATGATCCGCACCAGGCGGACATCGCCGATCTCAGCGCCCAGGTCGAGATGGTCTGCAACAGGCTGCATGAAGAAGGCTATGACGTGATTTCCATACTCCCCTCCGTGAGCGGACATTCGGAAAAAGGCGCCGTCAACCAGGGCGGTTACGGCTTTGGATTCAGCATTACCGATGGCGCCGTGATCACGGCCCGCCGCCGCCCCGTTTAACACCTGAATGCCAGGACGAGACCATGGTTGAACTGACCCTCCCGAAGAACTCAAAAGTTGGCAAAGGCAAAACCTGGCCGAAGCCGCAGGGTGCGACCAACCTGCGCGAGTTCCGTATCTATCGCTACAGCCCCGAAGAGACCGGAAACCCGCGCTGGGACACCTATTGGGTGGATATGGACAAGGCCGGGACGATGATCCTCGACGTCCTGTTCTACATCAAGAATACGGTGGACCCGACGCTCGCCTTCCGCCGCTCATGCCGCGAAGGCGTATGCGGCTCCTGCGCGATGAACATTGCCGGGCGCAACACCATCGCCTGCACCAAGGGCTTCGACGACCTGCCGGGCGGCGTCATCACGATCAGCCCGCTGCCGCACATGCCAGTGATCCGCGACCTCGTGCCGGACCTGACGAACTTCTTCGCCCAGCACGCCTATGTGCAGCCCTACCTGAAGACTGTATCGCCGGCGCCGGAGAAAGAGTGGCGTCAATCAGAAGCCGACCGTTCCCAGCTTGACGGCCTGTACGAGTGCATCCTGTGCGCCTGCTGCTCGACATCGTGCCCCTCCTACTGGTGGAACGGCGAGAAATACCTCGGCCCGGCGGCGCTGCTGCAGGCCTATCGCTGGCTGATCGACAGCCGCGACGAGGCCACCGGCGAGCGGCTCGACGATCTTGAGGATCCGTTCAAGCTCTACCGCTGCCACACGATCATGAACTGCGCGCAGGTCTGTCCAAAGGGCCTGAACCCGGCAGAGGCGATCGCCAAGGTTAAGCACATGATGGTCGAGCGGGTGAGCTAGGCGCGCGCACCCTTGCGCCAATTGCAGGCCGCGTGGGCGAGTTGCAGGTTTTCCGCGCTGTCTGACCCTCCCGCCGCCTTCGGCCGGATATGATCGAATGTCGGGCGCTGTTTCTTCCACAGCGTCGCGTGCACCAGCCCGAACCGGTCCTTTGGCATCGCCAGCCCGCATAGCGCGCAGCAGCCCTCTTGCTGCCCCCATAGCGTGCGGAAAATCTCCGTATCCGGAGGGGCGAAGCTCTGGCTCACAGGCCAGCCGGCACCAGCCAGCCGCGCCGCGCACAGGCTGCCAGAACGGTATTGCGCAAGAGGCACGCAATGGTCATCGGCCCGACCCCGCCCGGCACCGGCGTGATGAAGCCTGCAACATCCGCGCAGCTCGCAAAATGGGCATCACCCACCAGCTTCGTCTTGCCTTCGCCCTTCTCGGGCGCTGGCACACGGTTGATGCCGACATCGATGATCGCCGCACCCGGCTTTACCCAGTCGCCCCGCACCATCTCCGGCCGGCCCACCGCCGGCACCAGGATGTCCGCCTTACGGCACACCGCGGCAAGGTCCTGCGTGCGGCTGTGTGCAATCGTCACCGTGCAATTCTCCGCAAGGAACAGGAGCGCCGCCGGCTTGCCGACGAGGATCGAGCGCCCGATCACGACCGCATGCTTACCTGAGAGACTTTCCCCCAGCGCCCGCTTGGCGAGGATCACCGAGCCCACAGGTGTGCACGGACGAAGCCCCGGCTTGCCGAGGCTGAGGCGCCCGGCAGAGACTTCCGTCAACCCGTCAACATCCTTGGCCGGATCGATCAGTTCGATGGCTGCGTCCGCATCCAGGCCCGCGGGCAAGGGCAATTGCAGCAGGATGCCGTCCACCTCGGGGTCTGCATTCAGCGCCGCGATCAACGCTTCGACTTCGGCCTGCGTGGCGCTCACCGCCAGCCGGTGATGGCGTGAGACCATGCCCGCCTCACCCGTCGCCTTCACCTTGTTGCGCACATAGACTTCGCTGGCCGCGTCCTCGCCGACCAGCACCACGGCCAGAACCGGGACGCCCGGCAACGCGGCCACGGCCCGCGCCACCGCCGCGCGCACATCGGCCGCGACCTGAACCCCGTCAATCCGTACTGCGCTCATCTGCCAGCCAGCCCTCAATCACGCCCGCAAGTTCAGGCGGGCCTTCAATCCCGAGGCCTTTTAGCCGAGTCTTGCCGCCCGTCACCACCCGCGCCGCAGACTTCCCGGCGCCAGGCGCTTCCGCGGCCGCCTGCCCCGCCGCCGCATTTGCCGCGACGTCTTCTGGCCGCCCGCCCGCACCCGCACTTTCAGGAAGACCCGGCCGGCAGCGTCGCTGCCCCTGCCCTCGATGCGATCTGCCGCCGCCTCCCCCCGGCTGAACCCGCACGGCCAGCCGGCAACGCATCAGAACGGAGCTAGGCTGTAGCCGTAGCGGGAGATGACCGAGCGCAGGAAGAAGATGATCAGCAGCACCACCAGCGGCGTCAGGTCGATGCCCGACATCGACGGCAGCATATTGCGGATCGGCCTGTACAGCGGCTCGGTCAGCCGCTCCAGCCCGCCCCAGATCTGCGCCACGATATTGTTGCGCAGGTCGAGCACGCGGAAGGTGAGAAGCCAGGACAGGACGGCCTGGATGAGGATGATCCAGGTGGCGATCGAGAGAATCGCAAGCAGGACGTCGAGGATCGCTTTCATGGGTGCGGGGTCGCTCCGGCGCTGTTGTATGAACAATGTGACACTTAGAGTGTATCGCCACCCTCCGGCAAGGTTCACTCCGCCGATTGTCGCAACGGAAGGGTTTGGCAAGCCCCCCCAACCGCCCTAACTCCCTACCTTGCTCCGGGGCGATGCATATGGATAAGACAGAAACGCCGCTGCATCCGCTCTCCGCGTTCCAGCGCAACATGCTGATGCTGGCGACCATCGCGATGGGCGCCGGCATGAGCATCAATTTCGTGGTTGTCGCCCCGCTGACCCGCAAGGCCGGGCTCGGCGAGGTCGAGGTCGCCGCGATCCTGACCCTGTCCACCCTGCTTTACGCCTTCATGATCCCCCAATGGGGCCGCATCGCCGACCGCGTGGGCCGCAAGCGCGTGATGGTGTTCTCGCTGATCATGATGGGCCTCACCAACACCGCCTTCCTGTTCACACTGGAGGCCGCGCTGGCCGGCGCGATGGCCGGGGCGGCGCTGCTGCTGACGCTGGTCTTCGTTCGCCTCTGGTTCGGCCTGCTGACCCCGGGCCTGCAGCCCGCCTCAATGGCGGCGATGACCGACGCGACTACGCCCGCCAACCGTGCGGCCGGTCTCGGCATGCTCGGCGCCGGCATGAGCATCGGCTCGATCCTCGGCCCCGCCGGCGCCGCCGCGCTCGCCCCGTTCGGCGCCCTCGCCCCGCTCTGGGGCACAATCGTGTTCTGCGTCGTAGTGGGCATTGTGCTCGGCTACGCCCTGCCAAAAACCGTGCCCCGTGACCGCGCGATGCTGCGCCCGAAACCGCTGGCCATGCTCGACAAGCGGGTGCGCCCGCACCTCGCTTTCCTCGTCGCCTATTTCATTTGTGTCGGGATGATCCAGCAGACACTCGGCTGGTTCATCGAGGACCGCTACAATCTCGGGGCGCTGGGAGACAAGTCCGGCGAAACCGCCGTGCTTTATACCGGCATTGTGTTCGCCTGCATGGCGGTCGCCACCATTGCCGTGCAGTTCGGCTATATATCCCGTTACCGGACGGACCCGCGCCAACTGCTCCCTATCGGGCTCGGAATCGTCGTGGTCGGATATATCGGCGCCGACACGCTGATATCCTTTCCGCTGCTCTGCGCCAGCTTTTTCATCGTCGGCGTCGGCTCTGCGTTGGCGATCCCTTCGGCCAATGCGCTGGGCAGCCTTTCGGTGACACGAGAGGAACAAGGCGCTGCAGCAGCACTAATGTCGGCAGCCCCGCCTGCAGGGTTCATCTTCGGCCCGCTGATTGGCGCGGCACTCTACAAGTATGCAGGCCAGGCCGCGCCTCTGATCGTCTCGGCCCTGTTGATGACCGGACTGACAGTCTATGCCTGGACGCTGACCCGCAAAGCACCAGCGCCCTCGGCCTGATCACATCGCGCTGATGCCGCCATCGACTTTTAATTCGGCGCCGGTCACCAGCTTGGATTCGTCCGAGGCCAGATAAAGTACGGCGTAAGCGATGTCGTCCGGCTCACCCACTTTGCCGAGCGGAATCTGGCGACCGAGTTTCTCGAGCGCCTTCTGCTCGCCGAACATTTCCTTGGTCCGGTCGAGGATCGGCGTGTTGATGAATACGGGGTGGACGGAGTTGCTCCGGATCTGCCCGCCGGTCTTGGCGCAGTGCAGCGCGACCGACTTGGAGAGATGGCGCACCGCCGCCTTAGCTGTGTTGTAGGAAACATAGTTCCCGCTCGCGATGATGCCTGCGATGGAGGAAATGTTGATGATCGAGCCGAGCCCGTGGGGGCGCATCAGGGGGATCGAATACTTGCAGCCGAGGAAGATCGAATCGACATCCACCGCCTGCACCTTCCGGAACATCTCATAGCTCTCGTCCTCCACCGAGCCGAGCGAGCCGATGCCGGCATTGTTGACCAGCACATTGAGCCCGCCCATCGCGTCATGCGCGGCCTGGGCGACCTCTTTCCAGCGCGCCTCGTCGGTCACGTCCTGCTGGAACGCAAACGCCGTGCCTGCCCCGTGCGCGGCGTTTATCGAGGCGGCGACCTTTTCGGCGCCCGCGCCGTTGATGTCTGTGAGGGTCACCTTCGCGCCC
Organism: Hyphomonas sp.; assembly: GCA_016124495.1. Taxonomy (GTDB): domain Bacteria; phylum Pseudomonadota; class Alphaproteobacteria; order Caulobacterales; family Hyphomonadaceae; genus Hyphomonas. The sequence goes on from WGNP01000003.1 coordinate 435,554, forward strand.
TCCCTCGCCAGCATCCGCCCGATCGCCTCGCCAAGGCCCTGCGCCCCGCCGGTCACCAATGCCATTTTGCCTGAAACGCGTCCCATGCCTTGTCCTCCCTGATTTGGCCGTTGGCTTAGCAGGCGATGAATGGGACGCAAAGCGTCAGGCCTTCATCCTCGAACCGGTTGCGTGCGGCTTTTCCGAAACAGGAAGCCCGGCCATATCTGGCGTGCACATCAAGGTTAGAACAGGAAACACAGGATGAAACTGTCGCTGATCACCGCATCCATTCTGGCCCTGTGCCTTGGCGCCTGCGCCACCAGCCCGCCCGTGATGATGGACATGCTGGCTGAGGATACGGCTGCGTTCGAAGATCAGGCTCTGGCCCGGTGGATGGAAGCATCGGCGGCGATCGGCAATATGACCGATGAGGAGGAGCGCGCCGCACTGGTCGCGGAACTTTCCGACAGAACGTCGATTGTCCGCCAGGAAGGCCACGGCGTCTATGTGGAGTACACTGCGCCGGATGGCCGGTTTTTCTTATGGTACCCGCTCAATACCAGCGTGGAAAAAGGAACCTGGAGCATTGCCGACGCCGGCTCGCCGCCGGAAGCCTGTTTCAAATACAAGGATTCCTATCATCCCCTGACCGGCGAATTTGAACCGGAAGAATGCGTTTCAGCCGTGCAGATCATCGGGAGCGTTTACGAGGTCGGCTCCCGGGAGGGCGACGTCTTCGAGCTTGGTACCAAGGGCATTCCTTACGCCAAAACCGCCGAGGATCTGCCTGCCTGACCAGCGGATCGATGAAATTTCATAGACCCGCTTCAACGGTCGCTTACCACGTCTGTGTTACCCGAGAGGGATGCCGCGCCGCCTGATAGCCATTCTGCTCACGATCTACGCGATTGCCTTCGCCTTCGGCGCTCTGACGGCCGTCCGCTGGCCATCCATCGTGATGGTCATGGGCTGGATCATGGCCGATGATGTCGCTGGCGGACTAGGCGGCGTGAACTGGCGCGAACTCGGCATCGCGCACGGCGCAGCCTACCTGTTTGCAGCCCTCGGCTACTACGCCTCCGGCGCCATCCTCGCCGCCCGCAAAGGCGGCGCGGTGGGCTGGTACATCTTTGCCCTCGCCTTCTCTGTTCCGTCGGTTTTCCTGGTACATTTCAGTGCGAACTGGTGGGAAAACCCCAGCGCCGGAGAAGGCGCGATGGCCGGCCTGATGGCCGGTGCCGTGCTGCTGCTGATCGCGGTCTGGGAACTGCGCAAACGCCCGCCGGAATACATGGACGTGGAAGTGACGCCGGAAACCATGGCCAACCCCGCCGTTGCCGCGGCCGTGGCAGGCCAGCAGGCGCCGCTCCTCGCGCGGCCGGAAAGGCCCGCAAAGGTAAAGAAAAAACACCCGCCCTTGTTTGTGCCGGACATCGTGGTGCAGCGCCAGCGGGCCATGTTCATTGCCCAGTCCCGGCGCAGGAAAGGTGCCAGGGCCGCCGCGCTGGCGCGCCATCGCGGCGACTGGGACGAGGAAGAAGAAGCGGCCTGACCTTCGCCCCGTTGCCGGAATGCCCGCATCGGCCTAGCCTGCAGCCAGAACACTGTTCGGGGAGGGAACGCACATGACCCGCAAACTCGCTGGCGCTGGGCTGGCCATACTGGCTGCCTGGCTTCTGTGGCAGGGCATCTCGGCCGTCTCGATGATCGTCAGCCGGGGCAGCCCGCTGGACGATGCACTGCTGCAGCCGCCCACCAGCCTGTGGCGCATCCTGGCGGCGGGCCTGGCCCTGCTCGGCGGGCTGCTCGCAGCGCTCAACGTCAAGGGCGGCGCCTGGCTCGGCATGACCGGCGCGGTGCTGTTCGCGGCCCTGCCCGGCGCGATGGCGGCGCTGGGCACCGATTCAAGCCTGTGGATGGACGAGGTCTATTCCGGCGGCGCCATGATCGTGCTGGCCGGCATGCTCGCTTTCATGAAGCGAAGCTAGGTCCATTCTGAGGTCTCTGCGGATTGATTTCGGGGCTGGAATGCCTAGGTATGCGGCGCAATCGAATCGCGCGCGGCCCGGGCCCCATCTAAGGAATATATTCACATGGCAGAGACCTTTGACGTCGTCATCATCGGCGGCGGCCCCGGCGGCTACAATTGCGCTATCCGCGCCGGGCAGCTGGGCCTCAAGGTTGCCTGCATCGAGACACGTGGCAAGCTGGGCGGCACCTGCCTGAACGTCGGCTGCATCCCGTCCAAGGCGCTGCTGAACGCCTCGCACTATTTCCACGCCGCGCAGCATGAGTTCGCCGCCCTCGGCATCAAGACCGGCAAGGTCGAACTCGATCTCGGCCAGATGATGACCCAGAAGGAAGAAGCGGTCGAAGGCCTGACCAAGGGCATCGAATTCCTCTTCAAGAAGAACAAGGTCGAATACGTAAAAGGCCGCGGCAAGATCCTCGGCAAAGGCCGCGTCGAGGTCTCACTCGCCGAAGGCGGCACGCGCGTCCTTGAGACGAAGAACATCGTGATCGCGACGGGCTCTGAGCCAGCCACCCTGCCCGGCATCGAGATCGACGAGGAGCGCGTCGTGTCGAACACCGGCGCGCTGAGCCTGAAGGCCGTGCCGAAAAAACTCGTGCTGATCGGGGCGGGCGTGATCGGGCTCGAGATGGGTTCGGTCTGGGCGCGGCTGGGTTCGGAAGTGACGGTCGTCGAATATCTCGACCGCATCCTGCCGCCGGCCGACGCCGAAATCGCGAAAGACGCCGAACGCACCTTCAAGAAACAGGGCCTCGCCTTCAGGCTGGGCAGCAAGGTCACCGGCGTCGAGAAAACCAGGACCAAGCTGAAAGTGAATATCGAGCCGGCCAAGGGCGGCGCGGCAGAAACGCTCGAGGCCGACATCGTGATCGTTGCTATCGGCCGCAAGCCGTACACGGAAGGTCTCGGGCTCGAGACCGTCGGCGGCAAGACCGACAAGCGCGGTGTGATCGAGGTGGTCGATGGCCACTTCAAAGTAGCAGACGGTGTCTGGGCGGTGGGCGACTGTATCCACGGGCCGATGCTGGCGCACAAGGCCGAGGATGACGGCACCGCAGTGGCCGAGCTGATCGCCGGCAAGGCCGGGCATGTCGACTACAACCTCGTGCCGAGCGTCGTTTACACGAACCCCGAGATCGCCTGGGTCGGCAAGAACGAGGAAGAACTCAAAGCAGCCGGCGTCGAGTACGTAAAGGGCAAGTTCCCCTTCATGGCCAACTCCCGTGCACGGACGAACCATGAAACCACCGGTTTCGTGAAGATCCTCGCGGAGAAAGGAACCGACAAGATTCTCGGCGCGCACATGATCGGCGTCGGCGTTGGCGAGATGATCGCGGAAATCTGCGTCGCGATGGAATTCGGCGCCTCGTCCGAAGACATTGCCCGCACCAGCCATGCGCACCCGACATTATCAGAAGCCGTGCGTCAGGCCGCCATGGGTGTTGAAGGCTGGACGATGCAGATGTGAGATTTGACGCGGCTGCCCGCTGGACGCCGCGCGCGCCTCACTTTACTCTGCACTCTATGTACAAGCATGCCGGAGCCGGATGGAGCATCAGGCCGTTCACCATGGCGGATGCGGGCCCTTGCCTTGCAATCTTCCGGGACTGCCTGACCGACATGCCCTGGCGCATCCGCAACCGCGGCCAGTACATAATCCTGCGCCGATCGCTGACCCCGCTGAACGCCTGGGTCGCCGAGGAGCCGGATGCCGGCGTGATCGGCTTTCTGACGCTGCAGCTGCCGCAGGACTATGTCGACCACCTGTTCGTTGACCCAGACTGGCGTTTCTGCGGCGTCGCACGGGGCCTTTTGGAAGTGGCGCGCCAGGGCGCGACCGGCGCCCTGAGCCTCGATGTGGACGCCGAGAACCTTGGCGCGCGGCGGGCCTATGAGGCGCTCGGCTGGCAAGTGGTGGCAAGCACGGGCAGCACAAGCAAGGCGCGCCAGATGCGCCTTGTCAGCCCCTGAGCTTGCCCCGCAGGATGCCCCCCACGCCTGAGTCCATCTATGCGGCGCCCGCCGAATGGGTGGCGCGCGGCGCGGGCGCGCAGGGCAACCTCTTCCTCACCGGCCGGGCGGGCACCGGCAAGACGACACTGCTGCGCAGGTTCCTCAGCGAGGCGGGCGACAAGGCAGTGATCGTGGCGCCCACGGGCGTCGCCGCGATGAACGCCGGCGGGCAGACAATCCATTCCTTCTTCAAGCTGCCGCCGCGCCTGATCGAGGCGCAGGACGTGCGGCGCCTGCCGAATGCGCGGGTGGTGCGGGCAATAGAGACAGTGGTGATTGACGAGATATCGATGGTGCGCGCCGATATGCTGGACGCCATCGACCGGAGCCTGAAGCTCAATCGCGGCTCCAAACGCCCGTTTGGCGGTGTACGGATGATCCTGTCAGGCGACCTGCACCAGCTACCTCCGGTCGTCTCCAATCAGGAAAGCCCTATCCTGCTGGAGCGGTTTGGCGGGAACTATTTCTTCAATGCACCGGCTTTCCGGGAGGGGGAGTTCTCTCTGCTGGCGCTGAAACATGTGTTCCGCCAGGAAGACCCGCGCTTCCTGGCGCTGCTGGGCGCGCTGCGGTCGGGCCGGGTGACGCCGAATGACGAGGCGACGCTGGCGAAGCTCGTCTCCACGCGCAGTGCGTCCGACGCCTCGGAAACGCATGTCGTGCTGACGCCCAACAATGCCAACGCCTTCCGCATCAACCAGACGCGGCTGGCGGAGCTGAAGGGCGACCGGAAGATCTTCCCGGCGGACGTGCAGGGTCAGTTCGACGAGAAGAGTTTCCCGACCGAGTCAGACCTCGAACTCAAGGTTGGCGCGCGGGTGATGCTGATCCGCAACGATCCGGAAGGGCGCTGGGTCAACGGCACGCTGGCACATGTCGAAGGCTTTGGCGCCAAGAGCGTGATCGTCAAGATCGCCGGCCGCGTCTACGAGATCGAGGCGGCGGCCTGGGAGAAGTACCGCTACGATTTCGAGATGGATTCCAAGAAGGTGAAGCGCGAAGTTATCGGCACGTTCAAGCAGGTGCCGCTGCGGCTCGCCTACGCGGTGACCATCCATAAGGCGCAGGGCCTGACGCTGGACAATGTGTTCATCGACTTCGATTCCGGAATGTTCGCCCACGGACAGGCCTATGTGGCCTTCTCGCGCGCGCGGACCCTCGAAGGCCTCGAAATTTCGCGCCAGCTGCGCCCGCGCGACCTTGTGCTGGACCGCGAGGCGTTTGCCTTCGGCGCGCTCGACACGATCGAGGATACGCCGAACTACCTGCTCGCGAAGTTCCGCAAGGACGAAGGGATGCTGGTTTAGGCGAACACTTCGTCATAGGTGGCCGGCGCGGAACAGGCCGCAGACATAACCGATACAGAACGGGATGATGTTGGCGCAGAACCGGCCGACCGTGTTGCGCATGACAATCGGGCCGAATGCAGGTTTGCCGCCGTTCTTGTCGGTAACAAAGGCGCCGACGGCGATCTCACCTCAGGTCGCCTGTTTCTTCGAGACTTCCATGGAGACCGGATAGATGATGCTGCTGATGCCGAGGATGACCAGGAAGGTCATGACGGCAATGAAGGCGGCGTTGTCGTTGGGAGCAGCCGCGGCGGCGCCAAATATGCCCATGCCGAACAGGACGAACACCGGGCAGGACGATGATGCGGCGCCCCCAGACGGGCTTGCCGGCAGAGGGGGGCGTAGGCGGGTATGCGAGGGCCAGCGACGGGCTTCGATGCAGGCTCCCGGCGCACGGCTGAGTTCGGCCTGCAGCAAAGCGAGGACCTGGAGCGAGAGTTGCTCGCGGGCGGCGCAGGGCCCTGCGCGGCCCATGGGTGAGAACCCGGTTTTCTTGCCGAAAGTGGGCTTGGCCGGCGCGCTGCCAGCTGTTGAAACCTGTTTGCCGAATGTCGCCATGTGGGGCCTGCCTATCCGCGGATTACCCCAGCCGATCAATCTGTCGTTCCGGCAAAATGGCCCTGCAGAGTTTCGTTGGCAGCATTAACCAGACGGTCAGGCGAGCCTGCGGATCTCGTCCGAGAGGGCGCGGTCCTTGTCGGTGACGATGGTCTCCAGCACGCGCACGCGTTCCTTCAGGCGGCTGACTTCCTCGCGCATGGCGGAGACATCGGCCTTAGTGGTTTCGTCTGCGGCCGAATTGGCGCGGGTTTTCAGATAGGTCTGGTAGACCCCTGCCCCGACGCTGATCGCCACGATCAGCACCACCATTTCAAATGGACCCATGTTTCGTCCTCCGGTTCGTGGGAAACATGCCCCAAAGGGGCGTTGAATGAAAGCGCAGGTCAGAGCCCGTCGAAATCGCGGCGCAGGCGCCAGTCTTCACCGGTGATGATTTCCTCGAGCGCGCGGACGCGTTCCCTGAGCCGCGAAATCTCGTCGTCGCGGTATTCTGGGCGGGGCTCATACCGGGCGTCCGTCTCCCACCGGCGAAGCCGCCTCCGGCGCCGCTCGCTGCGGGTCAGCAGCCAGACGAACAGGATAATTGCAAAGACAGGCCACAGGGCACTCATCGTCACCTCCCACTCTTATCGAATATCAATGTGGTGAAGTTTGAGGGCAGCGCAAGGGCTTTCGCCGATTAAATTGGACTAGCGCCCCGTTGAGCCGAAACCGCCTGCGCCGCGGGCCGTTTCGTCCAGCGCGTCCACTTCGCTCCAGGCGAGGCGGGTGAGGGGGGCGAGGACGAGCTGGGCGATGCGTTCGCCGCGCTGAATGACGAAAGCCTCGGCGCCGAGATTGATCAGGATAACCTTGATCTCGCCGCGGTAATCGGAGTCGATGGTGCCCGGCGTGTTGAGGCAGGTGAGGCCGTGCTTGGCGGCGAGGCCGGAGCGCGGGCGGACCTGGATCTCGTAGCCCTCGGGGATGGCGACGGACAGGCCGGTGGGCACCATCGCGCGCTCCCCGGGTTTCAGGGTGATGGTATCTCCTGCGGGGAGCGCGGCGCGCACGTCCATTCCGGCAGACCCGAACGTCTCGTAGACGGGCAATTCTAGGCCGTCGAAATGCGGCAGCGGGCGAACCTGGACAGTAACGGTGCTCATCGCCCCCCGGTGCGGAGACTCTGCGTTCGAGTCAAGCTTGGAAGGCTACTCCGCCGCCAAACTGAGGCGGGGCGCGGGGCCTGTCAGGGCGTCGGCGACCCGGGTCGCAAGGCGGCGGGAGACTTCGTCCTTGCCGAGGCGGGGCCAGTGCTCCGCGCCGTCCGGCGTGATCAGGTAGACCTCGTTCTGGTCGCCGCCCATCACGTCGCCGGAGACATCGTTGGCGACAATCCAGTCGCAGCCCTTGCGGGCGCGTTTCTCGACGGCGAGCTGCTGGACATCATGCGTCTCGGCGGCGAAGCCGATGACGAGGCGCGGGCGGCCCTTCCGCTTATGGCTGAGGGTGCGCAGGATATCCGGGTTCTCGGTGAGCTGGATGGCGGGCGCTTCGCCCTGCCCTTTAAGCTTGAGCTTCTTCGGCGCGGCCTTCACCGGGCGCCAGTCTGCGACAGCAGCGACGGAGACGAAGACGTCCGCGGGCAGAGCATCCTCGCAGGCCTTCAGCATCTCGCGCGCAGTCTCGACGCAGACGAAGGCCACCCCGTCCGGCGCTTTCAGTGCGACCGGGCCGGACACGAGCGTAACGCGGGCGCCTTCAGCGGCGAGGGCGGATGCGATGGCGTAGCCCTGCTTGCCGGAGGAATGGTTGGAAATGTAGCGCACGGGATCCAGCGGCTCGCGCGTCGGGCCGGCGGTGACGAGGGCGTGGAGACCCGCGAGGCGTTTGGAGGACGGCGCGAGCGCGGCTTCGATTTCGCGCACGATGGCGAGAACTTCGGGCAGGCGGCCCGGTCCGAACTCGCCGCACGCCATCGGGCCGATATCCGGCTCGACGACGCGCACACCGTCCGCGCGCAGGCGGGCGACATTGCGCTTAGTCGCCGCGTGTTCCCACATCCGCACGTTCATCGCCGGCACCATCAGCACTGGCTTGTCGGTGGCGAGCAGCGTTGTGGACGCGAGGTCGTTCGCGAGCCCAGCAGCCGCCTTGGCCATCAGGTCCGCAGTGGCGGGGCAAACGACGACAAGATCGGCCGACCGCGACAGCTCGATATGGCCCATCTCGGTCTCGTCGGTGAGATCGAACAGCTCAGAATAGACCTTCTCGCCCGAGAGGGCGGAGACAGACAGGGGCGTGACAAACTCGGCGCCGGCCTTGGTCAGGATCGCACGCGAGGCAATGGCGCGCCGGCCGAGCTCCCGGATCAGCTCAAGGCTTTTGTAGGCGGCAATACCGCCGCCGATGATCAGGAGGATTCTCGGGCTTTTCATCAGGTCTGCCAGTCCGGTTTGAGGCCCTTCCTAGCGCAAATACCTTGAAATCGTCCCATCAAATACGCGGGATCGCCGGCCCGGCGTCAAGGAAGCGGTAAGACTAGCGCCGGGGACGAGTCGCCCACTCGGATGAGTTTCGAGGTCGAAGAGCCGGCAGAGCCGCGCTTTTCGGCTGCGAGGCCGGTCTGCTCGGCGCTGCGCTTAAACTCGCGCACGGTGACCGACGCGCCGGACGCGCCCTGACTGCGGTGGAGCACGAACGTCTGGCGCTCACCGTCGCAGGTAACGCGGACCGTGGCGGTGCGCCGGCCCGAAGCGGCAGCAGAGTCCAGCGCCGCGCGGGTGGCCGCTTCGGTGGCCGCCGCGCAGGTGTCAGCGAAAGCGGGCGCGGAGAGGCAGACCAACACGGTCAGCGCGATCAGGTGACGTTTCATGGGACCGGCTTCCTTCTGACGACGGAAGACGAAACGTAACCAAGTTCCTAACGCGAAGAAGCCCTTACGCTTCAGGCGGGAAACTCACAGGGCGCGAGGCACCGCAGCCGCGAGAAATTCGCGTGAGTTGTTCGGGCTGCCTAGAACGAGCGCACCGCCCAGGCCGCCGCCACACTCAGAACCGCCACCAGCCCGAACCAGCCCCACCACGGGGCGAAGTGTTGCGGCGGTGGCGGCGGGGCGGGTTCTGCCTCAAGGCTTTTCTCGAACCGGTCCATGACTTCCGGCAGGCGTTTCAGGCGGTTCGTCACTTCGCGAACGTTATCGCGGACCATCCGCATCGCGCCTTCCGGGCCGAAGTTGCGGCGCATCCAGGCTTCGATGACCGGCTCGGACGCGTTCCAGATGTTGTGCTTGGGATCAATCGCACGCGCGACGCCTTCGACCTGCACCATGGTCTTCTGAAGGAGGACAAGTTCGGGGCGCAGCGCCATGCCGAAGGTGTGCGTATAGTCAAACAGCTGCAGCAGCACGCGGCCCATAGAGACTTCCTCCGCCGGCCTGCCGAACAGCGGCTCGCCGATGGAGCGCAGGGCCTGGGCGAAATCGCCGACCGATTGGGAGGTCGGCACATAACCCGCCTCGAAGTGGACTTCGGCGATGCGCATGTAATCACGCTTCAGGAAGCCCCAGAGGATTTCGGCGAGGAAACGGCGCTCCATCGGGCCGATACGTCCGATGATGCCGAAATCGACCAGTGCGATGCGGCCTTCCGGAGTCAGGATGGCGTTGCCTTCGTGCATGTCGGCATGAAAGACGCCGTGCTCGATGGCGCTGGCGAGAAAGCCCTGCGTGATATCGTTGGCGAGTTTCACACGGTCGAGGCCCGGACGGTCAAGCACGCCGGGAGAGGTAAGCGGTGTGCCCTCGATCCAGGAGATCGTCAGGACACGTTTTCCGGTCCGCTCCCAGTCGACTTTCGGGATGTCGAAAAAACCGGTCTTCGAGTTGATGGCGCGCATCTCGTCGGCGCCGCCGGCTTCAAGACGCAGGTCGAGCTCGCGCAGCATGAAGTTGGAGATCGTGTCGGTGAAGGCGACAGGTTTCAGGCGGCGGCTTTCAGCAGAGACGCTTTCAATGGTGCGCGCCGCGCGGCGCATGGCGGAGAGTTCAAGTGCCATCTGGCGTTCGATCCCGGGACGGAGGATCTTTACCGCGCGGTCACCGTCCGGCAGCGACATCTTGTGGACTTGCGCAAGGGAGGCGGCGGCAACGGGTTCCGAAAGGCCCGGGAAAAGCCGGACGGCTTCGGCCCCGGTGAATTCGGCGGCGAGCGCCGCGCGGGCGAGTTTCATCGAGAAGGGCGGCAGTCTGTCCTTGAGGCGACCGAGATCGCCCGCGACTTCCGAGCCGAACACGTCCGGCCGTGTCGCGAGGAACTGTCCGAGCTTGATATAGGCAGGGCCGAGACCTTCGAGGGCCGTCGCGAGACGCTGGCCAGGGCGGCCTTTGGCGCCGCCGAAAAGGCGTAGCACCCCGCCGGCGATCCGCGCCGGCACCGGCAGACGCGACTGATAAGCGCCCGGCAGCACGACATCATGCTTCGCGAGCGACGTCCCCGCGCGCATCAGACGCCAATAGTCGCCGAGCGCGCCCATCTAGGTATTGTCCGCGACGACGGAACCAAACACCAGGCCCGCACGTTGAACACAAGGAATTAGAATCCAGAGAGCGAGATCCATCATGTCCAATTCCCCGTCATCCAACAATTTCCTGTACCTGATCGTCGGTGTGCTGGCCGCCGCAGCCGTCGCTTTCGGCATCTACTACTTCACCGAAGGTGCCGGCGGCCCGGACAGGGTCGAAATTTCGGTCGGGGAGGACGGCGTCAAGATCGACGGGAACTGAGCGGCTCATGATCACGCCGCCCAGCCGAAGTGCAGGGCAGCGATACCGCCAGAGTAGTTCGTGACAGACACCTTCTTGAAACCGGCGCCTTCGATTTCGGCCTTGAAAACGGATTGTTCCGGGAACTGACGGATCGACTCTACCAGATACTGGTAGCTTGAACGGTCGCCGGCGATCAACTCGCCGAGACGCGGAATCACGGCGTAGCTGTAGGTATCGTAGGCTTCCTGGAGCAGCGGCGCGGTCAGCTGGCTGAACTCCAGAACGGCGAGGCGCCCGCCGGTTTTCAGCACCCGGCGGAATTCGCGCAGGCCTGCGACCCGGTCTGCAAAGTTGCGGATACCGAAAGAGACGGTGACCACGTCAAAGCTCTTGTCAGGGTAGGGTAGCTTCTGGCCATCGGCGCAGACCCAGTCGAGGCGGCCCTCCCACTTCGCATTGTCGGCGCGCGCCTTGCCCGCTTCCAGCATCGCATCATTGATGTCGCAGACGACGGCGGTGGCCGAGCGCGCGTCGCCGCGCCGCTGCCCGGCCTTGTCCGCAAGCTCCAGGAAAGCACGCGCCAGCTCCCCGGTACCGCCCGCGACATCCAGATGCCGCTCGCCGGGCTGCGGGTTCACCGTGTTCATAGCGTCATGTTTCCACAGGCGGTGGACACCGGCGCTCATCAGGTCGTTCATCAGGTCATAGCGCGAGGCAACCGAGCGGAACACGCCCTTTACCCGGGCGACCTTCTCGGCCTCCGTCACCTCCTCGAACCCGAAGGAGACCTTGCGCTCTGTGCCGTCTGTTCCAGCCATGCTGAGCCACCCTACATGCGACCTGCCGCTTAGCGTATATGCGATAACGATGCCTGAATTACCTGAAGTCGAGACAGTTCGCCGCGGACTTGCCCCTGTGATGGAGGGCAAACGCATCCTGCGGCTTGACCAGCGGCGGGCGGACCTGCGCTTTCCCCTGCCCGAGCGGTTTGCCGAACGGGTGGCAAATGCGCGGATCAACCGGCTCGCCCGGCAGGCGAAATTCCTCAGCGCGCATCTCTCCACGGGGGAAGTTCTGGTGATGCATCTCGGCATGACCGGGCGGTTCACGATCTCCGGAAAGCCGCAGGGCCAGGAAACCGGCAAGTTCCACCACGAGACCGGCGGCCTGACCGCACACGATCACGTGGTATTCCACATGGAGGGCGGCGAGACGGTGACCTATAACGACCCGCGCCGGTTCGGCTTCATGGAACTCTGGCCGGCCGCGACATTCGAGGCATACCCAAGGTTAAAGGCGATGGGACCTGAGCCTTTATCGAACGGGTTCTCAGCCGCCTATCTGGATACGGCGCTCAGCGGCAAGGCCGCGCCGATCAAGGCCGCGCTGCTTGACCAGTCGGTGATCGCGGGGCTCGGCAATATCTATGTATGCGAGGCGCTCTACCGGGCGGGTGTGTCGCCGAAACGATTGTCACGCAGTGTGCCGGGCGTGCGGGCAGAACGCCTCGCGCCGGCAATAAATGCAGTGATCGCCGAGGCGATCGCGGCGGGAGGATCCTCTATCTCGGACTTTGCGGGGACGGATGGCGGGCTCGGATACTTCCAGCACCGGTTCGATGTGTATGACCGGGAAGGCGAGGCATGCAAACGGTGCGGGGCGAGCGTGAAGCGGATCGTGCAGTCGGGGCGGTCGACGTTCTACTGTCCTACCTGTCAGCGCTGAGCCCCAGCTTCTTCAGGGGCGATCCCAGCGCCCCGCTGACGAGGGCTGCCAGGATCGGCGGTGCAGGCCAGAGTTTCGAGATGGGCGCCACCAGCCGGTCGCGCAGCCAGGGCAGGAGCCGCGAATCTGACTGGTAAACCGGCGTGAAGGCCGAGGTCATCAGCTGGTAGAGGCGCACATGAGATGCGCGCTGGCGCACATACATTGCGGCGATGTCTGTTGCTTCACCACCGACCTGCACCGCACGGGCGAGGGCGCAGGCATCAAGCAGTGCCATGTTCGCGCCCTGTCCGAGCTGCGGGCTGGCGGCGTGCCAGCTGTCACCAAGATGGATGAGACGGCCTTCGGCGGCCGGCCAGTGCGTGCGGTGGCGGTAGCGGGCAAAGGTCAGCTGCTCATGATCCGTGATCTGATCTACCAGCATTGCCGTTTCCGGCCAGAGGGCACGGGCGGCGTCCTTCCAGTGAACCAGCGGGGCGGCGCGGAATTCGGCATGCGCGTCGCCGCGGATCGACCAGAAATAGGTGAGGCTCTGTGCTGCGCCGGCGTGCGCGCGTCCGGAGGGCATGACGCCGGCCATCTTGCGGGCCGCTTCGTAGCGCTGCTCCAGAGCCGTGCTGTCAAAGGGGCCTGCGTCCGGCCAGGGCAACGTGGCCCAGAGCGCGCCATAGGGAAGCTTTTTAACCGGCGCCGAAGACAGCGGCGAGCGCACGCCCAGCGCGTCGATCACAAGGTCAAACGGTCCGTGTGCGCCGCGGGCGGCATCAGCAAACGTACCGCTTGATGCATTTGCTGCGGTGATGCGAGCGCCGGTGAATATGCGCGCGCCGCTTGCGACGGCCGCCTCATGGAGCAGCGCGAAGACGGACGCGCGCTGGATACCGATGCCGCAAAGGCCGTCGCGCAGGGCGCCGTAGCGCACATCCAGCACGGCGCGCCCGGTTTCGGCCGAGACACCCCAAAGCCGCGCGATCGGCGCGCCGAGTGCCTGCGCCCGTTCACGCAGGCCCAGCTGGGCGAGGATGACGAGACCTGTTTCCTGCAGCATCAGGCCGGAGCCCACCGGACCGGCGGCCTCGAACTGGTCGAATACCGTGACACGGTGCCCCTGCCGCGCCAGAAAGGCGCCAGCGGCCAGGCCGCCAATTCCGGCGCCGGCGATTCCGATGGAAAGCGTTCGACTCATCTGCCTGTTTAGCCCTGCTCCTTGTGTGTTGCGCAAGTCTGCGCGAGAGTGAGTTCCGAAAAGAAACGGGAGAGAGCGATGTCCAGGGGTGCAGCCTTGATTGTCGGAGCCGGCGACGCGACTGGCGGGGCCATCGCAAAGGCCTTTGCACGCGAGGGGCTGACCGCCTGTGTGACCCGCCGCGCCCGCAATCTTAGTTCCCTTGCGACGCTTGTCTCCGAAATCGAAGCGGAGGGCGGTCAGGCGCGCGCCTTCGGTGTCGATGCACGTGAGGAGGAGGCGACGATCGCACTGGTCGACCAGATCGAGGCTGAGGTCGGCCCGCTGGAAGTCTGTGTATTCAATATCGGCGCGAATGTCCGCTTCGGTATCACCGACACGACGGCGCGCGTCTATCAAAAGGTCTGGGAGATGGCGGCCTATTCCGGCTTCCTCGCTGGGCGCGAAGCGGCGCGTGTGATGAAGCCGAGGGGGCGCGGTACGATCCTGTTGACGGGCGCCACCGCCGGAGTGCGCGGGCGTGAAGGATTTTCAGCCTTCGCCGGCGCCAAGCACGCGCTGCGGGCGCTCGCCCAGTCAATGGCGCGCGAGCTCGGGCCGCAGGGCATACATGTGGCGCATATCGTCATCGACGGCGCCATCGACAGCCAGTTCATCCGCGATAACCTTCCGGATGCGGACGAACGCCGGGTGCGCGACGGCCTGCTTATCCCGGACGAGATTGCCAAGAACTATGTCTGGCTGCACCGCCAGCACCGCTCCGCCTGGACGCACGAGCTGGACCTCAGGCCCTGGAACGAGACGTGGTGAGCCTGGCCTAGTCGAGCCCGCCAGGCCAGGCCTGTTGTTGCACGGGCCCGTCGCGGGTCAGTTCTTCGACGCGTACCGTACGAACGTGAAGCAGGATGTCATCGCCTGAAGCAGCATCTACCGCGTCGTCCAGAAGGGCCATGTCTGCAGGCGAGAAGGATGCAGGCGAACGGATGACGGCGAAGGCGGCCGCGCGCTGCTCCGCGTCATCCTCGAAGCGAAGTTCGATGACCCGGGCGCCGGGATAGCGCTCCAGCACGCGGCTCAGCGCCTGCTGCGCCCGGTTGCGGAGCGAGACCTCGCTGACAGCCCGGTGGAGGGCGCCTGCGAGATAAACGCTGAGCCCTCCAAGCAGCACGAGCGCAATGATCCGCGCCGTCCAGGACACGGTTGCCTTACCGCCGCGGAAAACCGCACGATACCCACGCGCGAGAAAGACCAGCATGGCCGCCACGGCGATGGCAATCAGGTTCGTCAGGAAGAGCAGGAAAGCACCGCCCGCGAGCCCGGGCTGGCCATGCGCAAACAAGATGCCGCACGCCGTAAGAGGCGGGCAAAGCGCGGTGGCGATCGCAACCCCGACCACCGCGCTCGATATTCTTGGCGCGGTCATCGCGTAGGCACCGGCAGCGCCGCCGACGAGCGCAATCATCAGGTCGAGCAGGTTCGGCGCCGTCCGTGCCAGCACCTGCTCGCCAATGGCAATATCCTTGTGCAGAAGTCCGAGGCCGAACCCGATGGACAGCACCCAGGCCGCGCCAAGCGCCTCGGCCACGAAGGCGCGGCTCAGGAGGCGCGTATTCGCCTCTGCCATGGCAAGGCCGAGCCCCAGGATCGGGCCGTAAAGCATGGCAATCAGCATCGCGCCGATGATCACCGCAACCGAATCGGCGAGCAGGCCATAGCCTGCAATCAGCGTCGCGGCGGCGTTCATGATAAAATAGGACGATGACAAGCCTGCCCCGGCGGTGACAGCAGCGCGCACATCTTCCTGCCGGGCAGAAGGCTCGCGATCGAACGTGAAGATACCGGCCAGCCCGCCCCGATCCTGCCGGGCCGCTTTCGTTTCTCCGGTCGTCTTCAGCTCGGTCATGGCGTCACCTGGCAGATCGGGATTCGGTCAGACCATGCCCGAATCAGTGGGCAGGCCAAAGAGGATGCGGCCGGTGAGTTCCAACGTCGAAGGCGCGGTTACGATATGCTGCGTGATGGCGTGGGCATCCCGGAAGCGGCGTTGCAGGTCGCTGGATTCGAACAGGGCCGCGCCGCCGCCGAGATCGTAGAGCGTGCGGCAGATATCAGCTCCAGTGCGCGTCATATGCGTGCAGGCGAGGCGCAGGTCCGCGCGGATCTCCATCGGGATTTCGTCTGACTGCTCAGCGATGGCCCACACACGGTCGATCTCCGAGAAGAGGTAGGCGCGCGCTGCGCGCCACTGGGCTTCGCAGGTTGCATAAGCGGCCTGCATGGATTGGCGCTCTGACAGCGTCTTCGCCGAGCCCTGGCTCTTCTTGACGGTGGCGAGGTCATAGAAGGCGTCCAGCGCGCCGCGGGCGTTGCCGAGCGCCACGCCGCAAACGCCGAGCGCGAGCAGGCCGAAGGCTGGGAACTTGAACAGCGCGCCAGCCTCGTTCGGCCTGTCCGACACAAGCGAAACCGACCGGCCTTTCGGTACGAGCAGGTCCTTCACTTCGATATCGCCGGAGCCCGTGCCCTTGAGGCCCATCACATGCCAGGTGTCGTGCAGCACGGCGTCGGAAGCCGGGAAGACCATCATGCGGGCGTCCGGCGCGCCCGAGGCGAGGCGTTTCATTTCGCCGTTTTCCCAGATCGTGCAGCCACCGCAGAGCCAGGTGCAGTTGGCCGAGCCTGAGCCCCACTGCCAGCGCCCGGTGACGCGGTAGTGATCGGCCTCGACAATGGCCCGGCCCATCGGCGCGAAAACGCCGCCGGTGATTGCCATCGGATCGGCGTAAATTTCCTCAGCATGAACGGGCGCCATGTAGGCTGCATTCAACGCCGTTGTGGAGGCAATCATCGCACACCAGCCTGCGCTGGCGTTCGCGCGCGCAATGATCTCGGTGATCTCGACGATCTCGCGCGGCGTGGCTTCAAGGCCGCCAAAGCGTTTCGGCGTCACCATGCGCAGCACGCCGGCAGCGGCAAGCTTCTGGGCAAGGTCGGCCGGCAGGCGGCGCGCCTCTTCCATCTCGGCGGCACGGGCAGCGAGTTCCGGCAGCAGCGGCTGGATGGCGGCGATGGGGTCGTTTGACTGGAATGTGTCGGGCATGGGGGAAACGCTAGCCTTTTTCCGCGTGGCTTCAAAGTGTCAGTTCGTGACTCACGCGGGGTCAGCATTGCTGGCCTGTTGCCCGGCGCCTACACTCGCCCCGAACAACCAGATTCACGGGGTGCGCCACATGACCGACCAGCTGCTGGAAACCTTCGAGGATGGCATAGCCACCCTGACCATGAACCGTCCGGAGGCGCGCAACGCGCTTACAGGAGAACTGCTAGACGCGCTCGCCGACGCGGTGCCGCGCCTCGCGCTTGATCCCAAGGTGCGCGTGGTCGTGCTGACCGGCGCTGGCGGGGCGTTTTGTGCGGGCGGCGATGTCAAAGGCTTTGTGGCCGCGCCAACCGGCACATCCGGAAAGACCGAGGCTCCGTTCAGCATGGAGCAGCGGATCGCCGGCCTTCGCAAGGGCATGGAGACCGCCAAATGGCTGCATGAGATGCCGAAGCCGACGCTCGCCGTGATGCCTGGCCCGGCTGCCGGTGCGGGCCTGTCTCTGGCACTCGCCTGCGATATACGCATCTGCACGACCACCGCCAAGCTGACGACGGCCTTCTCCAAGATCGGTGCAAGCGGCGATTACGGCGGCTCGTATTTCCTCACCAAGCTGGTCGGCGAGGCGAAGGCGCGGGAGATGTACTTTACAGCCGACGTTATCTCAGGCGAGGAGGCCGCACGGCTGGGTATCGTCAACGAGGCCGTCGCACCGGAACAGTTTGAAGAGGCCGCGAAGAAAAAGGCGCGCTATCTGGCCGGGCTGCCCACCGTGGCGATCGGCTACATGAAGAAGAACCTGAACCTTGCCGCCAGCGCGACGCTTTCCGAAGTGCTGGACATGGAAGCGGCCCATATGGTGCGCACGATGATGACCGACGATCACAAGGCCGCGTCTCTGGCCTTCGTCGAAAAGCGCCCGCCGGTCTTCAAGGGACACTAGCGGGTCAGAGTTTCAGTTCGCCGTGCAGCTTCGGCGGTGCAGCGTGGCGCCAGGACATCACGAGCGCTGAGCGGAGCGTGGTCGCATCGCAGGCCTTGAGGCGGATCGACGTCGCGCCCTTCTCGCCCCACTTGTTGGGCACCGGGGAGAAGATGTCCGGCTCCGCCTCGCACAGCATCCGCTGCTCGTCGACCGTCAGGAAGACGTTCAAGAATTCATGGTGGGGCGGCAGGGTACAGAAGATCTTGCCCTTCGGCGCATCGACCCGGAAGCTCGCCCAGTCGAAGTGTGGGCGCTCCAGCGCGCGGGGCAAGGCGAGCGCGGCCTTCCGCAGGTTCGCCGGCGTGGTCATAGCGACAGCGCGCCGAGGATCACTGCCGTAAGGAGCCCGCACATCAGCATGAAGAGATAGACTACATCGAGCGTTATCGTCCGCAGAACCGAAGAATAACCACTGCGTCCATAGACGACGCGGTGGAGCCGGTAGAGATACCAGTTAGAATAGATGAGCAGCGCGAGTGCAACCCAGCCGGCGCCGATGAGCAGCGAGACTAGGAAGCCCACCGACATCGCGAAGAACAGCGCCGAATGGAAATGCAGCGACACGATCAGATGGTCGAAAAACAGGAACTGGCGGCGCCAGAAATAGGTCAGCGCCAGTAGCAGCGCATAGACCGGCAGCAGCACGAACATCAGGCGCGGAATCCATTCCTGCGTCTGCCGGGCAAGGCGCGCGGGATCTTCCATCACATCGGCAAACTCGGCTGCGTCTTTATTCCCGGCCTCGCCCGCGTCGCGCGCGGCATCAATGGCAGACTGCGGCACGAAGCCCACCCATTCCTCCTCCGGGGCCGGTTCGGCTTCAGTCGGCGGCGCATCACCCGGCGCTGCGGGCGGTTCAGGCACAAGACCCGGGAGGTCGCCTTTCCAGGCTGCATCCGGGTCTTCCAGCACCTCCAGGGCCTGCTGGTATTCCGCCTCGGTGATCTCACCTCCCTCGAATGACTTCTCGACCTCGGCCCGCGCCTCTTCCATCGACGGCGAGTTGTTGAAACTGACCGTTGCCTGCCCCGTGATCAGCGGCATCACGACGAAGAAGATGAGCGAGGCGAGCACATAGAGGCGGAAGGCCGGAATGAAACGTGCCCGCTTGCCATCGAGGTAGGCGCGCGTCATCCGGCCCGGGCGCAGCATCAGGTCCGGCAAGGTGCGCGCGATGCGGCCATCGAGCGAGAAAAAGGTCTCGAGACTTTCCCCCACAAGCGACCAGAACGGGCGCCGGATACTGTGCGCGCTCTGTCCGCATTCATGACAGAACTCGCCGGCCAGCAGGACGCCGCAGTTGAGGCACTCGGAGTCGATCACGGGGGCCGTCTTGCCGGGGAGGCTGGCCGCCGCATCGGCTGCGGCATGTTCGATGGCTGTGTCTGCGGCCGTACCGAATTCGTCACTCATGGCCGCAATCCCGATCGTACCCCACTTGTTTTCACAGGTACTCGGCCGCCGCGCAATCTGCTTCTTGCGTGAGGGGCGTCTAGCGGAAGATTTTCGGTTTGTTGGCCTGGAACCGCACACCAGCCGCCCGGTAGCGCGGCGCCTTGCCGTCCGGGGCGAGCGCGTAGGTCTGCTCGCGCAGGAACTCCATCAGGCCGCGCCGTTTTCCAGCCGCCTCGAGAATGTCCGGGCTGAGTGTCTCGCCGACCTCGACCCGCAGCGTCTTGCCCATCCGGCGGCGCACTTCGCGGAAGACGAGCGCGAGGCGCAGCTCCAGCGACAGATGCGAGGCGATCTGGAAGAGGCGTGAATTCTGGCCATCAAAGAAGATCGGCGTGACGTGGGCATGGCTTTGCGTGATCAGCTTCGCCGTGAACGGCTTCCACTCGTCATCGACCGCCAACGGATCGAAGGGGCGCGGCGTCGTCGCCACGCCGCCGCTCGGAAACACGACGATGCAACCGCCACCTTTGACGTGCGCGAGGGCGTCCCGGCGCATGGCAACATTTGCATCAATGGCCTCTCGCGTGCCGGCAAAATCCACCGGCAGAAGATAAGGGCGTGCTTCCGGGATACCGTCCAGAACGGAGTTGGTCAGCACCTTGAAGTCTGGCCGGCGCAAACTGATCAGCCAGCTGATGACCAGGCCATCAAGCACGCCGAACGGATGGTTCGCCACCACGACAAGTGGCCCTTCGCGGGGGATCTGCGCATGCTTGCTGGCGGAGAACTGAACATCCAGATCAAGCAGCCGGATCGCCGCTTCGAAGAAAGGCACATCGCGCGCGAGATAAGCGCGGTAATGGTCATAGAGCCGTTTGATCTTGGGCTGACCGGACAGCCGCTCCACCGCCTGCACGAGGCGCCGCTTCACCGGGTCCTCGAAATAGGCGGCGTAGGAAAGTTCAGGCTCGGTCTGGCTGATGGTCAAAGCCGCCACATCCGTGCAAGGTTGTTCTTCTGCATGTCGGACGAGCCGCCGACGATGGGCATGCTGAGCAGGTCGCGCAGGTTGCGCTCGATGTCGTAGGCATCCGACAGGCCGTAAGCCCCTATCACCTGCTGGCAGGCAAGGCCGATCTCGGCACCGGTATCGGCGACATAGAGCTTTGCCATCGCCGTCTCCGCCGAACAGGGCTGGCCTTCACTCGCGAGCCAGGCAGCATGGTAGAGCATATGTCGGCAGGCGGCGAGTTTGGTCCGTGCTGTGACGAGCTTGTGCGCGACCGCCTGGTGCTTGCCGATGGGCTTGCCAAACTGCACGCGCTCTCCGGCATACTTCCAGGCCTCTTCCAGCGCCGCGCGGGCGATGCCATAGGCGACCGCCGTGATCTCTATCTTTTCGACATCCAGCGCGCGGCCCGCCAGGGCTTGCCAGCCCTGGTTCCATTTCTCAGGCCCGCCGACGATGGCGCTTTCCGGCAGGCGGACATCATCAAGATAAACGTCCATCGAATGCGTATAGCGAAGGTTCGCGTGCTCAATGGCCTGCATTGTGACGCCCTTGGCATTCGTTGGCACAAGGACGAATGTGAGATTGCCATGCCGGTCACCCGGCTCGCCGGAGCGGCAGAGGCAGTAGATGTAGTCCGCCCAATCGGCGCCCGTGCACCAGCGCTTGGCGCCCGTGATGATGAGTTCGCCGTCCTTGCGTTCAACCCGCGTCTCGACACTCGGGAGATCCCCGCCGACATTCGGCTCCGAGAGGCCATAAGCGAGGAAAATCTCGCCGCGCGCGAGCTTCGGCAGAAGCGCCTCTTTCTGTTCCTTCGATCCGTTCTCGGAAATGTTCAGCCCGCCATAGAAGGCGGCATGGATGTATGGGCCTGCCATGCTCGATCCGCCCTGGCACAATTCGTCGATAACGGCGGCGGCGGCGTAGATGTCCTCCCCCTGCCCGCCATACTCTTCCGGGATGGTCAGCCCGATCAGCCCCATCTGCGCGATCTCGCGGAAGAGCGCGCGGTCCCAGGTCGCCGCCTTGTCCCATTCGCGCCGTTTCTCCCGCGGCATCTTCTCGGCCACCCAGCGCGACAGCTGGCGGCGGATTTCGGTGACGTGGCCGGGTTCGGGGGCGAAACTGTTCATATTGCTGTTGTCACCTGCCTGCCGATTTCGTCAAGCGCGAACGGTGTGGTCTGGTAGGTCTGATTGATCCAGTTGCCGAACAGCAGATGCGCATGGCTGCGCCAGCGGTTCAGCGGCGGGCGCGCCGGATCGTCGCCGGGGAAATAATTGTGGGGCACCGCGATTGGCAGGCCCTGGGACACGTCGCGCTCATACTCCTCCTTCAGGGAGAACGAATCATACTCGACATGGTTGAACATGTAGAGGCTGCGGCGCGCGGCGTCCTGCAACAGGCACGGCCCGGTCTTCTCGCAATCGACCAGCAGGTCCAGCGCCGGGCGCGCCAGCACATCTTCGCGGCGCACCTCGGTCCAGCGCGAGACGGGGATGAGGAAATCGTCCGAAAAGCCTGAGAGGAAAGGCGAGGCCTGCGCGAGGTTCCTCTGCCGGAATACGCCGAAGGCTTTCTGGTCCAGGTGGTACTTCGGCAGGCGGTGGAAATGCCAGGCCGCGGCCATCGCGCCCCAGCAGATATAAAAGGGCGAATGCACATTTGTCCGTGTCCAGTCGAATATCCCTACAAGCTCATCCCAGTAGGTCACCTCTTCGAACGGCATCTGCTCGACCGGCGCGCCGGTGACGATGAACCCGTCGAACTTCCGTTCCCGGATTTCCGCCCAGGTCTGGTAGAAGCTGATCAGGTGCTCGGCAGACGTGTTCTTCGGCTGGTGCCCACCAACGCGCACGAGCGTCAGCTCCACCTGCAGCGGCGAGGCGCCGATCAGCCGCGCCAGCTGCGTCTCGGTACGGATCTTGTTCGGCATCAGGTTGAGCAGGCCAATCTGCAGCGGGCGGATATCCTGACGCACGGCGTCCGTCTCGCGCATCACGGCCACGCCTTCGCGCGTCAGCGTCTCAGCAGCTGGAAGCGTATCGGGAACCCGGATCGGCATGGCAAAACGTTCCTGTCGGCCCGCTTAGGACTAAAAACGCATCGTATCGGGGAGAAAGGCGGGGGCGTATCCCGCATCTCGGCCCTTTAGCGACTTGTTTAACGTGGCTGCAAGCCGGCCGGCCAAATCACCACGACACGCATTTAGCGTGGGATTGAGCCGGCGACAAGCGCCTCGTCCCTGCTCCGCCTGATCGCCTGGTCGGAGCGCCACCAGCCCTTCAGCGACAACGGGCGCGCCCCGCTATGACCCGCAAGAACCAGCAGCCCCGAAAGGATACCGAGATTCTTGATGAAGTTCTGCATTTCCCGTTCGCTGGAAACCCCGGCGTGATCATTCCAGAAATCATGCAGAAGGACATTGACCAGCAGGACGTAAACCACCAGGCCGAGCGCCGTCAGGCAAACATGCCGCCCGGAAATCAGCAGCAGTCCCCCAGCCACGTTTGCCACCGCGGCGACCCACATCAGCGGCTCTGCCATCGGCACATTGTGCGCCTCCATAAGGGCCAAATGCATGTCCGGCGCTGCGAATTTCAACAGTCCAGGCACAAGAAAGTAGAGGCCAAGCAGAAACCGGCCCGAGAGGATGAAGGCGTTCGACATGTGCTCACTCCCCCGTCAGCTTCGGCGTGCGTTTTTCCTTGAAGGCGGTGACCGCTTCGCGCCGGTCGGAGAGATAGTTCGAGACGCTCTCCCAGCCGATCGATGCATCCATGAGCTGTGCCGCCAGCGCCCGCAGCGGGATGTTGGCAGTGGTCTTCGTCCAGCGCACGGCCCATTTGGGGTTCGCAAGAATCTTGCCCGCGATCTCGTCGACCTTCGCGTCGAGTTCTGCCCCGGGTACGGCATAGTTGATGAGGCCGAGGCGCTGCGCTTCGGGCGCGGGAAGAAGGTCGCCGGTCATCAGCAGTTCCTTCGCCTTGGCAAAGCCGATCAGCTGCGGCCAGATCAGCGCCCCGCCATCACCCGCCACGAGGCCCACCTTGACATGCGGATCGCCGATCTTCGCGGTCTCGTCGGCAATGATCACATCGCACAGCAGCGCAATCGTCGCGCCAAGACCGGCGGCGGCGCCGTTCATCCGGCAGAGGATCGGCTTCTCCATCTGCAAGAGCGTCACCACAATCTGCTTGGCGTCCCAGCCGATAGCGCGGAAGCGTTCTGGATGGTTGATCTGTTCCTCGAACCAGTCGAAGTCACCGCCGGCGCAGAAGGCGCGGCCCTTGCCGGAGAGGATGATCAGATCACTCTCGGTATCCCGCTGCAGGCAGTTGAACACCAGCGCGAGTTCTGTGTGCATCGCTTCGTCGACGCCGTTTACCGGATGCGAGGAAGTGATGAAAGCCTTCAGTACACGCCCCTTCCGCTCGAAGGTGAACCGCTCCCACTTGTCTGTCGTGATGTCATAATTCGCGCTCATGGTGTCCTCCAGCCGGTTTCTGGCCCCGAACCTAACCTGCCCGACGGCAAAGTCACGGGGGGTGACCGCGCAGGCGCCCCGCGCTAGGACAGCGCATCAACCGAAAGCCGCCCGATGCCCCGCGACACCCTCTTCCTGCTGCCCCCCGGCTTTGCCGCCAATGGCCAGCGCGAGTTCTGCCCGGAATGCGCCGAACTCTGGGGCGTGCTTTCCTGGTTCCCGGCGCTGAAGGAGGCGCTCGATATCGTGTATGTCGGCATCGAGCATCCGCGGACGCAGATCACGGCGCTGCTGGGCGACGGGCGCCACAATGCCCCGACCCTGGTGCTGCACGCGGGCAGCCCACGCGCCGAAGGCGTCACCTACGCCGAGGCCAACGGCCACGCCTACCTGCCCTCCGCCCGCCTGATCGCTAAGCACTTCGCCGCCCTGCACGGCATCCCGGTGCCGCGCGGCCACTGACGCCCCCTTGCCTCCCGCTGCGTCAGGGCATTCTAGTTCACTCGATAAGAAAACCGCCGGAGGAAACCATGCCCGCAGCGCCCGTAAAAACCCGGATCACCGACATGCTCGGGATCGAAAAGCCGATCATACAGGCCGCGATGGGCTGGATTGCCCGGTCGCAACTCTCCTCCGCCGTCTCCAACGCGGGCGGCATGGGCATTATAGAGACCTCGTCCGGCGAACTCGACGTGATCCGCGGCGAAATCAAGAAGATGAAGAAGCTCACCACGAAGCCGTTCGGCGTGAACGTCGCGCAGGCCTTCGTGCGCGATCCGAACATCGTCCAGTTCATCATCGACGAGGGCATCAAGTTCGTGACCACCTCCGCCGGCGACCCGATGAAATATACCGGCATGCTGAAGGAAGCCGGGCTCACCGTCTTCCATGTCGTCCCCTCGCTTGCCGGGGCGCTGCGCGCCATCGAGGCAGGCGTAGACGGCCTGATCGTCGAAGGCGGCGAAGGCGGCGGCTTCAAGAACCCGAAGGATGTCGCCTCGATGGTGCTGATCCCGCAGGTCTGCGAGAAAGTCTCCGTGCCGGTCGTCGCCGCCGGCGGCATCATGGACGGACGCACGATGGCGGCCGCCTTCGCCCTCGGCGCGGAGGGCGTGCTGATGGGCACCCGCGTTCTCTCCGCCGCTGAAAGCCCGGTGCACGCCAACTGGAAGGACGCGATCATCAGCGCCGACTCCACCGACACCGTCTTCCTCAACCGCGCCGGCCCCGGCCCCGCCCTGCGCGCCTTGCGCACCGAGCGCACCACAAGGCTCGAAAAGGAGGGTTCGCCCAACATCTTCGGCGAGTTCGCCGGCACGCAGGAGGTCTATTTCGGCGGCAATCTCGAAGCCGGCATCGCGCTGACAGGCCAGGTCGCGGGCCGCATCTCGGACGTAAAACCGATTGCCCAGATCTTCGAGGAAACGCTGGAGGAGTATCACCGTGTGGTCTCGCGCCTGCCGCGCTGAAGCCCGCATGCGCCGTTCGGGTCAAAACAAGGTGAACTCTGCCCCGGCCTGCCGCTTTCTCTGGAAATCCTCCTGCGCGCCCGTTACACAGTCACAAAACCCCTTTCCAAAGGAAGCCTGATGAAAATGTCCGAAGCTCTCAAGGGTGGCGCAGCTGCGCTCGTTCTCGTGGCCACCGCCGCCTGCGGCGGCGCTGCAGCCGACAAGCCCGCCGCCGCCGCAGTCCAGATCGAACTGCCGGAAATCACGGTCACAGACGCCGAACTTGAGGGAAATCCCTTCCGCGCGGAGTGGACCGGCCCGTACGGCGTTCCGCCCTTCGCTGACATCAAAAACGAGCATTTCAGGCCGGCCATCCTAAAGGGCATCCTGGAGTCGCGCGCCGAAATCGGTGCCATCGCCGGCAATACCGAAGAGGCGACCTTCGAGAACACGATCCTTGCTCTGGAGCGTTCCAACGCTTCTCTCAACAAGGTGATGGGCGTGTTCGGTAACCTCTCCAGCACCGATACCAACGAGATTATCCAGGCGCTTGAAGCCGAGATCTACCCGATGCTGACCCGCGAGAGCGACGCCGTGACGTTCAACCCCGTCATCTTCGCCCGCGTCAAAGCCGTGTATGACGCTCGCGACCGCCTCGGCCTTGACGAGCAGGACGCCCGCCTTCTCGAACTCACCCACCGCAACTTCGTGCGCGCCGGCGCAGCCCTTGCGCCGGATGTCCAGGCCGAGGTCGCAAAGATCAACGAAGAACTGTCCGGCCTCACCACTCAGTACGGCCAGAACCTGCTGGCCGAAACCAAGGCCTTCAAACTCGAAGTGTCAGATCCTGCCCGCCTCGGCGGCCTGTCGGACGACTTCAGGAATGCGCTGGATGCGGACGGCAACAAGACCTGGGTAATCGGCCTCGACCGCTCCGTCTACGAAGGGTTCATGACCAGCGCCGAGGACCGCGAGCTGCGCAAACAGCTCTTCGACGGCTACCGCCTGCGGGCGGACTCCGGCGAGTTCGACAACGGCGCCCTCGCCATCAGGATTGCCCAGCTGCGCGCCAAGCGGGCAGAGCTGATGGGCTACAAGAGCCATGCCCATTACGTGCTCGAGAACCGGATGGCGAAAACGCCGGAAGCCGCGCTCGACTTTCTCGCCCAGGTTCTGGAGCCCGGGCTCGCCCGCGCCGCCGAAGAAAAGGCCGATATGGAAAAGCTCGCCGGCTTTCCCATCGAAGGCCATGACTGGTGGCACTATTCGGAAAAGGTACGCGCCGAAAAATACGCGTTCGACGAAAACCAGCTGCGCCCGTATTTCGAACTTGGTCGCACACGGGATGGCGCCTTCGAAGTGGCCGAGCGCCTGTTCAACATCACGCTGGAGCGCGTCGATGTCGCCGGCTGGCACCCCAGCGTCGAAGCCTATGACGTCAAGGACAACGCGACCGGCGAGCATCTCGGCCTTTTCATGATCGACATGTTCTCGCGCGAATCTAAACGCGGCGGCGCCTGGATGAGCGGGTACCGCGAATCTTCCGCGATGAACGGCAAGGTCATCCGTCCCGTGATCACCAACAACATGAACATGGTGGCCCCGGCCTCCGGCCAGCCGGCGCTGATGTCGTTCACCGAAGTCGAAACCCTGTTCCACGAATTCGGCCACGGCCTGCACGGCCTTCTCACCACGATCCGCTATCCGTCCTTCTCAGGCACGTTCGGTGGTCCGGACTATGTCGAGTTCCCGGCGCAGGTCCTGGAGCACTGGGCGAGCGAGCCGCAGGTGCTTGCCGAGTACGCCCGCCACAACGTGACCGGCGAAGTGATCCCGCAGGCCCTTATCGACAAGATGAATAATGCGGCAACCTTCAACCAGGGTTTCAAGACGACGGAATACATCGCCGCCTCACTGATCGACCTTCACTGGCACATGCTGACATCGCAAGAGGCCGCGAAGATCACCGACGCGCGCGCCTTCGAACTGGACGTGCTGAAAAAGTACAAAATCCCGGAAGTGATCGAACCGCGCTACCGGACGACCTATTTCTCACACATCTTCGATGGCGGCTATTCGGCCGGCTATTATGCTTATCTCTGGGCGGAAATTCTGGATGCGGACGGTTTCGACGCGTTCAAGCAATCGGGCGATATCTACAATCCGGAACTCGCCGCGAAGCTGAAGAAGTGGGTCTACGAGTCCGGCGGCCTGCGCGAGACGGATGAACTCTACCGCAACTTCCGCGGTTCCGATCCGGGCATCGAGCCGCTGCTGCGCAATCGCGGCTTTGCCACGCCGCCGCCAGCCGAAGGCTGAGGCACGCGGCCCCTCCCAAAAACAAAAGCCCCGCCAGCGATGGCGGGGCTTTTTCTTGTCTGCGGTCACAGAACCCGGATCAGCCGCTGACCGATTCCTTGCAGATGACGGCGCGCACATCCTCTTGCGTCCGCGCCTTGCGCAGTGCGTCGCGCACCGGCCCCTGGCGGAACACCCGGCTGACCTGCGCGAGGGCGCGAAGATGGTCCGCGCCCGAACCATCCGGCGCCAGCAGCATGAAGATCAGGTCGCAGGGCCGCTCGTCGATCGATTCGAACTCAACCCCGTGCAGCAGGCGCATGAACCCGCCCACTGGCTTCTCGAGCCCCGGCAGGCGCGCATGCGGGATCGCTACACCTTCGCCGACACCGGTCGAACCGAGACGTTCGCGCTCCATCACGGCGTCCTCGATCACGCGCGGGGCAATTCCGGTCGTATCGCTGAGCGCTTCGCACAGGAAATGGATCGCCTGCTTGCGGCTCGGCAAGTCCTGAAGCGGGATGATCACCCCGCCTTGCAGCAAGGCACTCAGATCAGTGGCCATTAGTCTACGGTTCCGTGAAACTCAGATGCGGGGCGTATTTGCAGGGTCGACCCAGCCAATGTGCCCGTCGGGGCGGCGGTAGACCATATTCAGGCCGTCATGGCCAGCGTTCCTGAACATTAATGCCGGGACATCTTGCAATTCGAGCTGCATCACTGCCTCCGAAACGGTCATGGTACGGATCTGCACGCTCGTCTCCGCAACTGTCAGTGGTGCATCACCCTCCTCAACACGCTCATCGTCTGAATCATCTGTGTCTGAAACGAGGATCAGCGCTTCGGCGGCCGGTGCGGCCGGCATCGGCTGCGGCGCGCTGGCGTGGTGGTCCTTCAGGCGGCGCTTGTAGCGGCGTACCCGTTTTTCCATCTTTTCAAGGCTGACCTCCAGGGCCGCATAGGGGTCATCGGCGCGCCCGGTCGATTGCAGGACGATCCCGGACGGCAGGTGAACATTGCAGTCGACTTCGACGAACGGGCCCTGCTGCGAGACAAAGACGCTCGCCTCGCCGGTCCGGTTGAAGTATTTCGCCACCGCCGCCTCGAGACCCGCCTCGATCCGGTCTCGCATCGCGTCGCCAAGGTTCATGTGCTTGCCGGTGATCTGAATCTGCATGAGCGTCTCCTTTGCGGATTTCGGCACTTTACTATGACGGAAAGTAAAGCGGGGCGCGACCCCCAATAGGACTGCCTGCCGCTAAAAATCAGTAACGTTCAGGTATAGGTGCGGTGCGCGGCCAGTGATCCGGACGAAGCAGGCTTGTGAAATTTTGCAGTTCCGCTCCACACCGCCCCTACGAAAATTTTTCTATTTAAGCGTGCAGAAATCTCCGTGAGCTCCCACCCGATGAGATATCATAAGATCACCTGCGCGGCGTTGATCACATCTCTGGCTTGGCTCGGCGGGTCCCGCGCGGAGCATGAACCGACCCCGGAAGACTGGGCTATCAGCCGCTGCGAAGCGCTGCTTGCAAAGACGTCACACTGCCCCAGCTCACTGCGCGCCGTGATGAGCCCCGAACGCGCGGCCGATCCGGATATGAAAATATGGTCGGGATGGTGCTCCATGTCGGCGCCGGCGCAGACCAAGACCTGCCCAGAGTGGCGGATCTTCCGGGCACTGACTTAAAAGGCGCCGTCACAGAGCGCGCCTGCGACCTGGGCGACGGCGAAGCCTGCCGCGGCGTCGACTGGTGGCATAACTTCGGAGAAAGGGCCGCACCAAGGACGTCGCGCTCGCCTCCGCACACTTCATCAAGGTGCGGCAGCCTCCTGCATCGACATGGCATCCCTGCAGAATTAGGCGCAGTTCGGCTTTGAGGAAGACAAGGCGTCGGCGCGCAAATTCTAAAAGCGCGCCTGCCTGTGATCTGAATGACCCGATGGGCTGCGAGTTGTGCGAAGAGTCGCAGCGCGCGGGGCCCCGAGCCTCAGTCGCCCGCCTTTTCCGGCTTGGCGTAACCATGCTTCTTCAGCAAGCCGCGCAGCTGGTGGTAGGTGAGACCGAGGGCTTCGGCCGCCCTGCCCTGATGGCCCTGGGCACGGGCCAGAGCGGCGTCGATCAGGCGCAGCTCGTAGAGGCGCACGGCTTCCGGAAAACCGCCCGCAACCGTCCATAAATCGGGGGTTTCCACAGGGGCGCTTTGTGGACGGTTTGTGGACTCCTTCTTCGCCCCGCCCTGCGGCCTCCAGGGCGAGGCGAAGGGGTCCAGCGCGGCGGGATCAAACTGTACCGGATCATTTGGCGCCGTGATCAACGCGCGGTGCGCGAGGCGTTCGGCGAAGTTGCGCAGCTCCCGGACATTACCCGGCCAGTCATGCGCCTCGATCGCCTCGATGGCGGACGGTGCAAAACCCGGGAAATCCTGCGCCAGTTCCACCGCCATCCGGCGTGCGAAGAAGTCCGCCAGCAGGCTCTTGTCGCCGTGCCGCACCCGCAGCGGCGGCAGCGTGATCACGTCGAAGGAAAGCCTGTCGAGCAGGTCCCAGCGGAACCGGCCGGCCGCGGCGAGGGCGGGGAGATCTGCGTTCGTGGCCGCGATGATGCGCACGCTGGTGGTCAGAACCTTAGATCCGCCCACCCGCTGGAATTCGCCATACTCGACCACGCGCAGAAGCTTTTCCTGCAGCGCCTCTCCGGCCGTGGCGATCTCGTCGAGAAAGATCGTGCCGCCATCGGCAAGTTCGAACCGGCCGCGCCGCATGTCGCTCGCCCCGGTAAAGGCGCCGCGTTCGTGCCCGAACAGTTCGGAATCCAGCAGCGTTTCCGATAGCGCAGCGCAGTTCACCTTCACGAAGGGGCCTTCCCAGCGCTTTGACAGGAAGTGCAGCCGCTCGCCGATCAGTTCCTTGCCAGTGCCCCGCTCGCCGATCACCAGCACCGAGCGGTCCAGCGGGGCGACCCGGCTCGCATGCTCCTGCGCGCTCAGCCAGGGCGGCGACTCTCCGACAAGCTGTTTCGAACGGTCCTGCATTAGGTCTATTTAGCCAAACTTGATTGATAATTCGACCATTATTTTGGTCATTTTAACCAAACATTTCTAAAGGAACATGCCGGGAAAAGTTTTTTATTACAATATTTCAGGGCTCTAGAGAATTAATCCGGAATTGGCACGGTCCTTGAAAACACTAAAGCCATCAGGCGACGGGCGTTGCCAACCCCAACGAAGGACAAGGAAGACCATGAACGACCAGGATTACCGCTACCCGCCGCGCTCCGACTCCGGCCGCTTTGGCCGCTGGCTGTCCACGCGCTCCGCTGAAACCTGGATGTTCTTTGCCGCAGGCGTGATCCTCGGCGGCCTCTTCTTCTGATCCGGGACAAACAAAGGAAACTGACAATGGGCCTCTTCTCCCGCCTCGGCGACATCATCAACTCGAACCTCAACGCGATGCTGGACGGCGCCGAAAACCCCGAAAAAATCGCCCGGCTGATCATCCAGGAAATGGAAGACACGCTGGTCGAAGTGCGCACCTCCGCAGCGCGCGCCATGGCCGACAAGAAAGAAATGGAACGCGAAATCGTTCACTTCTCAGCCTCGCGCGATGACTGGGCAGCAAAAGCCGAACTCGCCATCGACAAGGGCCGCGAGGACCTTGCCCGCGGCGCGCTGCTGGCCAAGCAGAAATCGGAAACCGAAATCGTCCGCCGCCAGGAAGCGATGGTGATTGCCGGGGAAGCCTTCCTGCGCCGTCAGGAAGACCTCGTGAAACTGCAGGCGAAACTCGACGAAGCGAAAGCCAAGCACCGCGCCCTTGTGATGCGCCGCGAAGCCGCCGAGCAACGCATCCGCATGCGCAGCCAGCTCTATGATGGCCGCGCCGACGAGGCGATCCTGCGCTACAACCAGCTGGAGCGCAAAGTCGACGAGATGGAAGCGTACGCCGACACGATCCGCGGCGGCGAGCCTGGCCTCGCGCAGGAGTTTGCCGAACTGGAGCAGAACGAGTCGGTCGAGAAGGAACTCGCTGCCCTCAAGGCCCGCAAGGGCAAGCCGGCCTCCAAGAAGACGGAGGGCTGATCGGTGCTGACCTCCGTAATCGTTCTAACCGTCGTGCTGTCGATGGTGTGTGCCCCCGGTCTGATCGCGGAAAGCCGCGCCACGGCTGAAGCCCGCCGGGCTGAGGGAGACGCCTGATGGACGAAACTTCCATCGTCCTGATCGCCGTCATGGGGATCGTCTCGATCTTCATCATCCTGCCTGCGATGATCTTCCACTACGTCACACTGTGGCGCCGGCAGAAGACGCTGCAACCGGATGACGAGCGAATGCTCGAAGACCTCTGGCGGTCAGCCAAAGCGATGGAGCGTCGCATCGAGTCCCTCGAAGCGCTGCTCGAAAAGAATGAGTCGGACGCCCCGCGCCGTCCGGCTCGCCCCACCCGCTCCACATTCGAAGAATGATAGGCCGCCCGATGTCCCGCCCCTACGACCCCTACAGCTCTCCCAACCCGAAACGCTTTTATCGTTCGCGTACTGACAAGGTGATCAGCGGCGTCTGCGCTGGCCTTGCCGAGCGTTATGACTGGGATGTGACGCTCGTCCGCATCATCGCTGTCTTGCTGCTGTGCTTCGTGGCCGGCCCGCTAATCTTCGTCGCCTATCTCGTGGTTGCGATGATCACGCCTTTTGCCCCGATCGGCTATGGCAATTTCTCCGCCGACGAAGACGCCTTCTGGCGCGGCGTCTCGGACCGGCCCCGCGCCACCTTCGGCACAATCAAATACTCCTTCATGGACCTTGAGGAGCGGCTGAAGAATATCGAACGCACCGTCACCTCGGATGAATGGCGCCTGCGCCAGGAATTCAAGGATCTCGAGAAAGGCAACTGACACCCGCCCTTCCTGACACATTCAAACAGCGACTTTCCGACCAAGGACCGGACCAATGACCAAGGGGACCCTTCTTCTCAACAACCGGCTGCTCGGCGCTCTCGCGCTGACAGTTCTGGTTGCGGCGCTCACCGTCGCGCACTTACAGGGCGGCATAACGATGGAGCTTGGCGAAATGATGCTGAGCATCCAGTCGCAGCACGAAGACGGACTTGTCGTCTCCTTCGTCCGGGCGCCCTGAACGTCTTCAGCCGCGCTTCAAGGCGCGGAAAACGAAGCGCAGGGGACTGACAGCCCGAAGCGCCGGCACAGATGCAGGCATCGGCGAGCCGGCAAGCTGCGCGGCCAGAATGTCCGCCGCCCATGGCGCCCAGGTAAAGCCACGCGCCCCGTAGCCGCTCGCAACATAAACACCCATGACCAGAGGGGCGTCCGCATCTACGGCACGCCCCTTTTTCATCGGTGCAAAAAGCTCGAGCGCAGCGGGATAATCCGGCACCGCGCCGATCAGCGGCAGGCGGTCGGGCGTCGTGGCGCGCAGGCTGGCGCGGGACTGGACGCCCGCCTCCCGCGCCGCGCGGACCCAATAAGGCGAGAGCCGCTCAAGAGCTGCAAGATTCTCGGCACGTGCCTCGGCCGTACCGCCGGGCGCAAAATCCGCCCCCGACGCCGCGAAGGTGGCGCCCCAGAGCCGCTGATGGCCGAGCGCCAAGGCATAACTGCCAGATGCTGAAACTGACGGCGGCGCGTTCACTGGCGTCTCCAGAAAATCTACCTGCCCCAGCCGCGCTTCCAGCGGAAGGAACGGCGCAAGGGCAGCCGCCTCCATGCCGTTGGCAAGAATAATTGCATCAAACGTCCGTCCGTTGACGGAGCGTTGTACCAAATCCACGTCCGGCTCTCCGCCAAAATGACAGGTGGCCCCCTGCAGCAAACTCGCCACGATCCGGGGAGGGCGCAGGATCAGAGCCCGCTTGTGCAGCAGACCACCGCCCCGCACGGCTTCGAGGTATTCCAGCGGCAGCGGCGGGTCGGCGAGCAGCTTTTCAAACCGAGCACGTTCGCCGTCATTGCGCGGCAACTGAAGTACATCCGTTTCCTCCGCCTCCGGCATATCGCGGTAGATCTCGCGCGCGGCCAGGTAGGCGCCGAGCAGCAGGCCTGCTTCGGCAGTATCGCCGGCATCCAGGCGCGGCATCAGCAGTGCAAGCGGATTGCCGCTCGCGCCGCTTGCAGGCCCCGGCGCCGGATCGAAAACTTCAGCCTCGATGGCCCTGCACTTCAAAGCCCGCGCGAGCGCCGCCCCCGCGATCCCGGCACCCAGGATGGCCACGCGGAACGCAGCAGTGGGCGGCGCGCGCAGCCCGAACGTATCGGCCGCAATAACCGGCGCTTGCGCCAGCCGTGCTTCCAGCCGCTCGCGCTTGCGGCCATGTCCTTCGGCTTTTGATAACTCGAAGCCCGCATCCGAAAGTCCGCGCCGCACCGCGCCGGCGACCGTGAAGGTGCCCAGCCGGGCGCCCGCCGCCGAGCGCACGGCCAGATCGGGATAGAGGCCCGCGTGCCACATGTCTTCGTTCTTCGCCGGGCTGAACCCATCCAGGAACCAGGCATCCGCCTTGAAGGCACTCTGCGCCAGCGTCTCACGGATATCGCCCAGGTGCAGGATGAGATGCACGCCGTCTTCCGGAAACACGATGCTCCGCACACCGCGCACCGGAGCCAGCCAGCGCGCCGTAAGCGCTTCCACAAGGTCGCGAAGTTCGGGCCAGGCCGCTAGCGCGCGGGCCGCGTCTTCGCGGCGCAGGGGATAGGCCTCGAAACTGATGAAGGTGAGCTGCGATGCAGATGAGGGACGATGCGCGCGCCAGAGCTGCCAGACCGCAAGGAAATTGAGGCCGGTGCCAAAGCCTGTTTCTGCGACGGTGAACTGCGAGCGGCCTTCCCACGCTTCTGGCAGGCCACACCCTTTCAGAAACACCGTCCGCGTTTCCGCAAGCCCGTCCTGCGCGGAAAAATAGACATCGCCGTGCTGGCGCGCATGCGGCGCGCCGTCGTCCGTCCAGTCGAGTTCGGGGTGCTGAAGCAGGCGGGCCATTGCGCCGAATTAACCCGCCCCGAGTGTCTTGAGTAGGGGGTAAGCGCGGAACCCCTTCGCCGAACCTGCGTTGTTCAAATGTCCGCAAGTCGTGCGGCACAACAGAAAGGAAACTCCTCATGGACAAGGAACATCTGAAGGGCGAGGCCAAAACGGCTGAAGGCCACATCAAGGACGGCTTTGGCAAACTCACCGGCGACCGCAAACTGCAAGCCGAAGGCAAGCTGGCCAAGGTCGAAGGCGAAATCCGGAAGAAAGTCGGCGACGTCAAGGACTCCGTCCGCAAGGCCGCCGTCCGCCCCAAGTAAG
Organism: Hyphomonas sp.; assembly: GCA_016124495.1. Classification (GTDB taxonomy): domain Bacteria; phylum Pseudomonadota; class Alphaproteobacteria; order Caulobacterales; family Hyphomonadaceae; genus Hyphomonas. Next base: position 470,174 of record WGNP01000003.1, read on the forward strand.
ACAGGGCGGGCAAGCGGGGCTGGGGCCCTTGACCTGCATAAGTGCTATGGCTCGCTTGCCATAGCACTATCTTGCCGCCGCCTCCATTTTCGTGACATCGAAGACGAAAGAGGAGTTTGCCATGAGCGACATGGTCGTAAGCTGCGAAGATGGTCCCACCGGCGGGCGCTACCTCACCACGATCGAAGGTCATACTGCCGGGATGACCTGCTCGAAGGCAGGCGCTGCGCGCCTTATCATCGACTACTCCGGTGTGCCGGATGCGCTCCGCGGCAACGGCGCTCGGCAAACGCCTGTCAAGCGCACGGCAGAAGATGCCCGCCACGCCGGGGACAAGATCATCCCGCTCTGCCCTTTCGCCAAAGCGCCGATAGAGAAGCGCCCCGAATGGCATGACGTGCTCGCATGACCGGTGACATCCGCCATGATGCGGCCCGCCAGCGCTACTTTGTCGTGATTGACGGCGCAGAGGCCTACCTCACCTACGAGCGCCCGAAAGCCGGCCACCGCCGCATCACCCACACGGTCGTCCCGGACGCGCTCGGCGGGCGCGGTCTAGGCAAGCGGCTGGTCACGCAGGTCATGCAGGATGTGATCGCCGCGAAAGAGACGGTCTCCTCGTCCTGCTGGTTCGCCAGCGCCCTGATCGAAAAGACCCCGGCATGGGCCGGACTTTCAGCATGACGTCCCTTCCCTTCTGGAAGACCAAACGCCTCGACCAGATGGACGAGGCCGAATGGGAATCACTCTGCGACGGCTGCGCGAAATGCTGCCTCCTTAAGCTCGAAGACGAAGACACCGGGGAGATCGCGTATACCAGGTTGCACTGCCGGCTGCTGGACGCCGGTACGTGCAAGTGCTCGGACTATGCCAACCGTAAGCTGCATGTACCGGACTGCGTAAAGCTGACACCCGCCGGCATCGAGGAAATCCGCTGGATGCCAGCGACCTGCGCCTACCGCCTTGTCAACGAAGGCAAGGACCTGCCCGAGTGGCATCACCTGCGCTGCGGCGACCGCGATCGGGTCCACACGGAGGGCCACTCTGTCCGTGGCCGGACGGTATCGGAGGAGACCGTGTTCGACGAAGACCAGGAGGACTGGATCGTCGATTGGGAAGGCAACGAGCCCTAGAGCGCAGTATCGAACGGTTTGAGTGACTTCGGCTCGCCGACACGCGGCGCGAAGAACGGTCCCGTTGACCAGCGGACCAGGTGCGCGGCACTGTCATCCGCCAGCCAGCGATAGGCCCGCGCGGCAGGGCGGCCTGACTTCACCCGGCGGCCTTCCCGGAAATGGTAGTAGAGGATGCTGAGGCTCAGCGCAGCGAGGTTCGACCAGAGGACGTGGCCGGATCGGGCACAGCGGCAGGGCCCGGAAGCTTGACCGCATAGAGCAGGATGTTGCCGAAGCAGAATGTGAAAAGGCTCGTCTGTCCAAAGACCATCCAGAAGGATTTCGCGCCGATACCGGCCGGCCGCCGCTGCTCGCTGAAAACTTCGATGAAGACGATGGCCGCCGCGCAGCCGAACAGCAGGTAAAGCGGATGTTTGGTATTGAGCAGAGTGATGGGCTCGACCGGCTCAAGCAGGTTGGGGCCGCCGGCGATGATACAGGTGGCGGCGGCCGCGAGCATACCGAGGAAGCCTGCACGCAGCGCCCAGCCCGGACCTGACAAAAGGAATTCCTTCCCCGGCCGGCTTTGCCAGACGCGCCCCAGCAACATGCCGAAGACAATGAAGCCAAGGCCATGGATGACTGGTATACGCGCCGCCATAGACGAAGGCGGAAAGCGTCCCCGAACCGGCGAAGCCCTGCATCGCAGGATCTGCGAGATCAGAAGGAACGCCGCCTGGATGGCAAGATAAAGAGCGACCAGCGGCCAGATACCATGGTGCACGCTGACGGCCACCCAGCACAGGCGCAGCCAGCAGAAGGGGGGCACAGAACTGCAGGATATCCGTTTACGGCGTGCCTCCCAGAAACATTGTCCAGCAGATGAAATAGGTGAACGGCAAGCCAGCCGCGAGGCACATTGTGGCGCAGGTCAGCACATACAGCGCCAAGCACTCGACGGCGCGAGCCAGCAGCCGCTGGACGCTGGCGCCCGGCGACGTACTTCCGGGCACAGACCAGCTGCAGCATACAACCAAAAGGCAAAAGAATACCGTTGGGGACACCGCGAGGGAGAATCTGAGCGGCGAAACCCCGTCACCCTCCTGTACGTTCGCGGCCATCAGGGATGGCCCCCGGAACACAAGAATGATCGCGACCGACCGGGCAAGGTCTATCCACAGATACCGCATGCGTGCCTCCACCCGGCAAGAAGAAAATAACGCATCACCCCGCGAAAGCCCCGGATGTGCCGGGCTTCAACCAGCGCTTAAGGTAAGCAGTCCACACTCGTTACATGGACGCCCTGCCCGCCTTTCTCTCGCATCTCGGCAACGAGCGCCGCATGGCGGCCAAGACGGTCGAGGCGTATGGCTCCGACCTCGCGATGTTCTTCGGGTTCCTGCGCCTGCACCTCGGCACAGAGCCCAGCCTCAAGGCGCTCGCCGGCCTCAAAGCGCGCGACATCCGAGCCTACCTTGCGGCGCGCCGCCGCGACGGCCTGTCAGATGCCTCGATTGCGCGGCTCCTGTCCTCGATCAAGGCACTCTACCGCTGGATGAGCCGCGCACACGGGCTGGAAAATGCTGAGATCGGCTACCTGCAAGGCCCCCGCCGCGCGCCGCGGCTGCCCCGTCCGGTGTCGATAGAAGCGGCCAGGGACATCCTGCACGAGGCGGAAACCGAGCCGGACGCCGAGCCCTGGATGGCCGCGCGCGACCTCGCCGTGCTCTCACTGCTGTACGGCGGTGGCCTGCGCATTTCCGAAGCGCTCGGCCTCACCGGCGCCGACCTGCCTGCGCCGGAACGCCTGCGCGTCTCGGGCAAGGGCGGCAAGGTGCGCCTGGTCCCGCTCATCGCGCCGGTGCGCGAGGCGATCAACGCGTATGGCAAGCTCTGCCCCTACGCCTTGACGAAGAGCGGCGCCCTGTTCCGGGGCGCCAAGGGCGGCCCCCTCAGTCCACGTATCATCCAGGTCCGGATGCAGATGCTGCGCGGCCTGCTCGGGCTGCCGGAAACCGCGACGCCGCATGCCCTGCGCCACGCTTTTGCAACGCACCTTCTCGCCAATGGCGCAGACCTGCGCGCGATCCAGACACTGCTCGGTCACGCCTCACTCTCCACGACGCAGGTCTATACCGGCGTGGACTCAAGCCGTCTGCGCGCCGTGCACGCCGCCGCCCATCCACGCGCCTGACATCAGGGACTGAGCGCCGCCGTGATGGCGTCTGCCAACAAACGCCCGCTCGGTGTAAGGCGCAGCTCCGCACCTTCCAGTACGGCCCAGCCCTTGTCGGCGAACACCGCGACCTTGTCGCGCGGCACTGGCGTGCCGGAAACCACTTCGACGCGCCGCAAGTCCACGCCCTCCCCCGCGCGCAGGCCCATCGCAAGCAGTTCGCGCGCGACCTCCAGCGGCTCGAGCCGCGCCGCGCCTCCCCATCCACTCTGCAGCGCCAGCACGTTCGAAATATACGCTTCGGGCCGCCGCTCCGCTTCGCTGGCATAGCGGCCGCCGCCCACAGAGATGCGGCCATGTGCGCCGGGGCCGACGCCGATCCAGTCCCCGCCGCGCCAGTAGGTCAGGTTGTGCCGGGACTGGTGCGCGGGCGAGGCAGCATGGTTCGACACTTCATAGGCCGGAAGACCTGCAGCCGACGTCACTCTCTGCGTCAGCTCATAAAGATCCGCCTGCGCATCATCTCCCATCGGCGCGATATCGCCGCGCGCGGCCGCCAGGCCGAACGGCGTTTTCGCCTCGAAGGTCAATTCATAAAGCGACAGGTGTGGCGCGCCGAGAGCGAGCGCATCGGTCAGCTCCGCCTCCCAGCTCGCCGGGCTCTGGGCCGGGCGCGCGTAGATCAAATCGATCGAGACCGAGGGAAACACCTGCAGCCCACGCTTCACAGCTTCGGCGGCCGAAATGGCGTCATGGTCGCGCCCGAGGAAGGCGAGCGAGGAATCGCGCAGCGACTGCACGCCGATCGAAAGGCGGGTCACGCCCACCCTCTGCAGGCCAGGAAGATCCGCCCGCAGAACATCATTGGGATTGGCTTCCAGCGTAATTTCGGCGCCGCGCTTGATGCCGAAGGTATCGGACGCGGCCAGCAGGATCGTGCTCAGCTCGTCCGGCCGCAGCAGCGCAGGGGTGCCGCCGCCGAAATACACCGAGTCGAGCCCGCCATGTTGCGGCATTCTTGGGCGATGCGCATGTATGTCCGCCGCGATGGCATCGACCAGCGGTCCGCTGTTACGGTCCTTAGCGGCGTAGACGTTGAAGTCGCAATACGGGCAGACGCGCGCACAGTAGGGCCAGTGCACGTAAAGGCCAAAGCCGAAATGCGGACCAAAAGGTGCTGGAGTGGCGGTCACGGCAGCAGGGCCGCGCGAAGTTTTTTCACGGCTTCGGCGCGGTGGCTCATAGCATGCTTGCGCTCCGGATCCATCTCGCCAAAGGTCAGGGTCTCGCCGGTTGCTACAAAAACCGGATCATAGCCGAACCCCTGCGTCCCGCGCGGCGGCCAGACGAGATGCCCGTGCACTTCGCCCTCGAACACCGCTTCCTGCCCATCCGGCCAGGCGACCGCCAGGGCGCAGACGAATTTGGCCGACCGGTCAGAAGACCCGCTGGCCTGCAAGGCCTCTTCGACCCGTTGCATGGCAAGGTAGAAGTCGCGGGGCTCGCCCGCCCAGCGGGCCGAATATACCCCCGGCTCGCCGCCAAGCGCCATCACGGCCAGGCCGGAATCGTCCGAGAGCGCGGGCAGCCCGGAGGCCTTCGTCGCGGCGCGGGCCTTGAGCAACGCGTTTCCCGCAAAAGTTGTCTCCGTCTCATCCGGCTCATCCAGCGCGAGATCGATCGCGGAGACCACCCTGAAACCGTGCGGCTCAAAAAGGGCCTTCAATTCTGCGACCTTGCCCTTGTTGTGGGTCGCCGCCAGAAGCGGTCCAGGCGCGAGTCGTGAGGGCGATTCGGCGGATCGGGCTTCCATACTGGCTCCATTCTTGCGTTGCGCGCGGACTCATATATCGTTATTCGGCAAAACGATAACAATGCACACGCTGAGTTCAGCTTCATCAACCATCAAGGATAGAGGGTGAAAAGACTAGGTATGCCGAGCACCAGACGAAACTCCATGGCAGAAATCATGACTGTGCTGGTCACAGTCGCCATGTGGATCGTGGGCGCTATGGGCGTCATCGGGATTCCCCTCTTTTCAGTTGGCCTGAGTGCCAGCCTGTCGGGCGGCGATTCCAAGTTTCCTTTGGTCCGAACACTGGTAGATGGCGTTCTTCCCGGCGAGTTTGTATTAGTTATTGTGGGCCTCGCAGTCATTGTGCCGGGTGTAATTTATATCTGTTTTCAGCTGCGTCACATATTGTTGACCCTCGCTGAGGGCGACCCTTTCGTGCCTGAAAATGCAAAACGCTTGACCCGGATCGGCACGGCAATCGCAGCAATGGAACTGATCCGAATAGCGACAGTTATGGTTGTGCGCGCTGTTCCCAGTTTTGTTGGAGACAAACTACCTCCAATTTCGACTCAGTTCATACTGTGGATCTCGGTTGCCGCTCTGTTCGTGCTTTCCCAGGTTTTCCGTGAAGGCACCCGCCTGCGCGATGAAGAAAAAATGACGATCTGAGGAGCGCCATCAACACATGACCATCCGCGTGACCCTCGACCGCGTGCTCCTGGAGCGCCGCATGTCCCTGACAGAGCTGTCGGAACGTGTCGGCGTCACCCTCGCCAACCTCTCCATCCTGAAGACCGGCAAGGCCAAGGCTATCCGGTTTTCAACCCTCGAGGCGCTCTGCCGCGAACTCAAGTGTCAGCCTGGAGACATCCTGGTGTTCGACACCGAAGACGAGGAGGGCCAGCGCCGCGTCGCAGCCGAATAGTCTCTTCTTCTGCTGCAAAGAAAACAGAGGCATCCTGACGGAGCAAATCCAGATGCCCTGAAAGGACTATGGCCAAGGCACCGGATCGCGATCCAACTTCCCCGGACCGCCTGCCGGACGAGCGGGAGATCGACAAACTTCATGCCGCCTGCACTCCGGCGCGATCACGGTCGGCAGGATCGATGCCTACAAGTCCTGCGAGGCAGTCTTCGACCATAGCCAGAGCCTCGTGTTCAAGCAGCTCGCCGTTCCCAGCATCTACGATGCCGGCAGCGACAGCCTGATGTACGGTAAGCGGTGCGAGCGCCCCACCGATTTGACGGGTTCTCTGTCGGCGTTGTTTCGGCGAGCTTTGCGTTTTGGTTTGGAGCAAAGCTTTGGAACAAACGGTGCAACATTTGTTGGCTTCGGCTGGGAGCCACATAAGCCGG
>WGNP01000002.1 GCA_016124495.1 Hyphomonas sp.
CGCCCCGCCCCGTGTCGCCCCCTTCGCGGGGGCGTGGATCGAAACGATCTCGTCACGGATCATCCCGCGCTCACCGGCAGTCGCCCCCTTCGCGGGGGCGTGGATCGAAACACCGACCCGATGCACATGATCGAACACATGTACGAGTCGCCCCCTTCGCGGGGGCGTGGATCGAAACGAGGCAGCCGGGCTTGATCCGCAGACGGCAATGGGTCGCCCCCTTCGCGGGGGCGTGGATCGAAACTCCCCAAATCCAAGCCGACCCCTGCCATCGCTGGCAAGGTCGCCCCCTTCGCGGGGGCGTGGATCGAAACGGCCTTCAATCCGCCAAGCTGGGCCTCGGCCACTTGTCGCCCCCTTCGCGGGGGCGTGGATCGAAACGGCGCGGGCTACTGGACCGGATACGGGCACGGCGGTCGCCCCCTTCGCGGGGGCGTGGATCGAAACCAGAATGCCGCCACCTCCGATCCGCTCGGCTTTGTCGCCCCCTTCGCGGGGGCGTGGATCGAAACATCGAGTGCAGTACCGCCTCGACCGACCACTCATGTCGCCCCCTTCGCGGGGGCGTGGATCGAAACGTTGAGGGGGTCAGAAGAGGCGCGGCGGCGTCAGGTCGCCCCCTTCGCGGGGGCGTGGATCGAAACGATCTCCTCGGGAGCCCAGACGCTCACCGTGAGCGTCGCCCCCTTCGCGGGGGCGTGCATCGAAACCGCTAGACGGCAAAGGCCAAGGCGAGCCCCGGGTCGCCCACGACCTTTGGCATTTGCGCGCACTAGGGGATTTTGATTCCGCATATTTCCGGGACATGCATATTGCTCCACGAAAACATCTTCGCTCTGATGCCTATGACCACGCCCATAAACGATCCCAACCAAATGCTCAGTACACAGGATGCGGCAGCCCTGCTGGGTCTCCAGCCCTGCACGCTTGCTGCGTGGCGTGAAGACGGCTCTCAGCCCGGCCTCACCTTCTTTAAGTTGGGTAAGGCCGTTAGATATCGCTATGCCGACCTCCTGGCGTTTATTGATACTCGCAAGGCGTCCAGCACGTTGATAGCGCGCCAGATAAGCCCGCCCCCGGCATGCTCTTTGGCCCGGGAACGCACTGGTTCACCTAAATCGGGCACCACCCCCGCCCCGATGCCTGCATCTGCAAAACCTCCACAGCAGACTTACCAGCGAACAGCTGAAAAGGTTCGTCCACGGAAGGCGGCAAAACATAGCGAGGATCGCCAGCAGTCCCTGTTTTAGAAGTCCACTTTTCGCTTGATACATGAAGATCAAACGGGTGGATCTGATGATGAAAAACGAAGGGTAGCTTTGAGTCGTGTTCGAACGATCGGCCGCATCGGCTGTCACCGTCACGACAGACTCTCCGGTCAAATGCGGGACCAATGGCGTAATTGGTCGTTCGCCATAGTTATCTTGGTTTGCCTCGGTTTCTAACGCCCCGCGGAACGCCAACACTCTCAATGTGAGTGTTCCGCGAAGATGTTACCGACCTGTACATCCAGATTTTCCGCCATTCCCCCAGAACGAACTCGACGCCTCCTGCACTAAATTGAGCCATCTCGAAAAGAGCTGACACTGCCCTTTGGGTCGGCGCCCATGCCATCGAATACGGCCTCCCACTGGTACGGGCAAAGATCAATCGATCTTTGAGTTCGGATTCAGCTGTACCATGGAGCAGACTAGTTGCCTGAGGCTGCTAGCGCCCTGCAGCGCTCTAAAACTAATCCCATAACCTTGTCCTTTGTCGCCCGAGCGGCTTCTGCCTCTATGGCAATTTCAGGCAGCTGAATCGTTTGCGCTCGTTCGGGCACGCGCGCTGTAAGTTCTGCGATCGCCGCCTCAGCACCTTCGGCCGGCAGGCCGATTGTCCGCGCCAGAGCCAGGAAGTCCTCGCGCGTCAGTCGGTCATCCTTGCCGTTAAGTTTGAGCGCCATGCGATCGCCCCCCAAACCCGGGAAGACACGCGTCGTGACAGCGTCGTAGAGCGGCGCGAAGCGCACGCTCGTGAAAGTCTTGTCAGCCAAGTCGGCCACTTTTAGCAAGGCAAGATTTTTGAGGTGCATATCGCCATCGGCGATGAGCCAGGCGAACACCGCGCGGCGGAACAGAATATCGAGATCGCTGGCCGGATCGGTCGACAGTGGTCGCAGCCCGCGAGCCATCCGCTCTATTGTTCCATCGTATTTGGCCGATGCGGGAAGGTCCAGAATGGAGCAGAAATCTTCCATCGCCAATCGCCGTTGATCTTCTGGTCCACGACGAATGTCGAACCGTTCGATGACCAGCGCTGGCGACATACCGTCGGGCATCTCAAGCAGCGCGGCACCCCGCACTTCAAATCCCGCCGAGCGGCCAAGCTCAAGACAAAGCCACTCAACAATTGGCAACGTCTCGAAGCCTGCCGTGCCGGCTGGCTTGAGGATATGCGTGAACGGCTGATCGATGGCCGGAACGAGTGCGCCATCGGGCATCAAACTCATTGGCGCCTTGATCTGGACGCCCGACAGGCGGGGGGTTTCTGAGCGCGCGAAAATTCGTGCCAGGTTTTGCTCGAACGTCTCCTCGATCTCGCCCCGCGCTGGACCGGCGTAGAGGCCAGTGAAACGACCGGCATCGATGTACTCCGCCAGTGATGTCGTGAGTATATCAGCGGGCAGCGCCGCCAGTTGGTGTCGGCCCTCGGCGATCGCGATATTGGACATGTACCGTCGTCCGTGGCGGAGCGCTTCGCGTTCATCGCGCTCTTGAAGAACCTGCGCCAGCCAACCCTCGGGCAGCAGCGATTCAATGAACGCCGGCAGCTTGCCCGGCGTGGTCTCGCGAACCACGGCTGGTCCCGATGAGCGCGCCGGCTTCCAGCGCCATTCAAATCCGTCGTGGGTCAGCCGGCCCTGATCCTCGCCATGCCAGACGACGAGAAGATCAAGCGCCGCCTTGTTGACCGGCGCCTTCACAGCTCCCGGCTGGGCCAGCAGGAAGCGTTCAGCGCCCTCCCCTTCGCGGTACCATTCATTCTCGCGCGCCAGTTCCCAGACGGCGTCGGCAGCGGCTTGAGGGGCGCCGTACTCGTCCACCAGACGCGCTGCCATCTGCGCGCGCATCTCCGTCGTAACAGCGCTCGCATGTTCGCTGCGCAATCGGAACGCTTCGAGAAAGCGCTGGCGCGGCGTGGAGGCACTGATACGCAGTTCGCCCAGTTCGTCGCCAATCACCGCGATTGCCGTCGATGGATACTTCGGCGCTTGGTTCTGGATGATCTCGAGCGTCCGCAGCCGCGTGCGCTGGTTGCGCCGGCCGCTGATGAACAGTCGGCCATCGGACGTTGGGGCAAGGAGCACCGCGCTCGCCGATGACAGAAAGGCGTTGGGATAGAGATAGTGCGCAATACGGACTGCATGGCCGAGGATCGTCGCCTCGATGTTCTCTTGGTCATCGACGTAAACCCCGCGCACGAGCTGTATCAACTCACCCGCCTGCGCGCGCTGATGCGCGCGTTTGGCGTCAATTGTTTCACCGACCAAATGAAGTGCCATAGAATTATCTCGCATCTCAGATGCGCGTTATTGCCACGATTTGGGCTTTCACACAAGAATTATCGCGCATCTAAGATGCGAGATAATTTCGATGAAGCCGAGAGGCCTGCTCGTCGCAACGGTGTGAGGCAGGGCGTCAGAACTCCGAAGATTGGCGAGAATGGCCGTGCAAAGACTGCGCGGCTAGTCGCCTCGCAACTGATTTTCTACGCTGTCCCACTACCCAGCAGTACCGACTATTCCCGACCAAAGCCGATCAAAGGTGCTGGGCGAGTGCTGGGTTCCATACAAATCGGCTCCAAAATAGTAGGGGTCAGACTTGCAAGTCATTGTTTTTATTGAGGAAAAATGGTGGGCGGTACAAGGTTCGAACTTGTGACCCCTACGATGTCAACGTAGTGCTCTACCGCTGAGCTAACCGCCCCTCCGGCATCGCCCGCAAAGGCCCTGCGTCAGGAAGCGTGGGTAATGAACAATCAGGCAGGCGGCGTCAAGCCGGCTTTCGCCGCAGATGCCCTGGAGCTTCAGGCCGCCATGACCTTGTCCACTTCCTCCACGATTTCGCGAAGGTGGAAGGGCTTGGAGAGGACTTTCGCGCCTGCAGGCGTCGGCGCGCCCGAAGACAGTGCGACGGCAGCAAAACCGGTGATGAAGACGATCTTCATGGCCGGGTCGAGTTCGGCGCCGCGGCGGGCGAGCTCGATCCCGTCAAGGCCCGGCATAACGATATCTGTGAGAAGAAGGTCGAACACTTCGCGCTCCAGTGCCTGGAGCGCGCCCTCACCGTCGGCATAGTCCTGCACGTCATGCCCGGCACGGCGCAGCGCCGCCGCCAGGAAGCCGCGCATCGAATCATCGTCTTCCGCGAGCAGGATTTTGGTCACGCTGTCCTCATGCCGGGTGAATCGGGACTTATTACCACATAAAGGCCAAGGAAGGTAAATCACTCATGAACACAGCGCGGGCACAATTGTCTTCTTTACCCGTTCCAAAGGAAAGCTCTTGACCTGTCGCCCGGTTCCCAAGCCTTTAGAATGATGCGTGAGACATCCCCCGCCCTGCGCCTCGATACTCCGGCAGATGCAGGTTCGGCTCTGGCCGAAGCCCCGTTCGATGTGACGCCCGCCATGGCGCCCGCCGCGCCGGTGCTGTTCGCCAGCCCGCATTCCGGATCGCACTATCCGGCCAGCATGCAGGAAGCACTCTGCGTTCCGCTGATCGACGTACGCCGAACCGAAGATGCCTTCATCGATGAGCTGTTCGCCGGCGCCCCGGCCCTCGGCGCCAGCCTCGTCGCCGCCCGCTATGGCCGCTCGGTCGTGGACCTCAACCGCGATCCCCACGAACTCGACGCCGCCATGTTCCATGACGGCCCGCCCCGTCCCTGTGCCCCGCCCACGGCGCGGGTCGAGGCCGGTCTCGGCTGCCTGCCCCGCGTCGGCGCCCGGGGCGAGGCGATCTATGGCCGCCTCCTGTCCCGCGCCGAAGGCGAGGAACGCCTCGTCCATATCCACGACGCCTACCACCTGCATCTGACCTCCGAGCTGGACGCGCTGCGCCGCGCGCACGGCCAGGCCCTGCTGATCGACTGCCACTCGATGCCCTCGCTGCAACCGGGGCGCCGCACACTGACCGATATCGTGCTCGGCGACCGGTTCGGCTCCAGCGCCGACCCCCGCCTGATGGCCCGGATCGAGCGCAGCTTCCGGGCGCAGGGCTTCACTGTCGCCCGCAACGCTCCCTATGCCGGCGGCTATACCACCCGCCGCTACGGCCGCCCCCGCCGCGGCATCCACGCCTTGCAAGTCGAAATCAACCGCGGTCTCTACATGGACGAGCAGCGCATCACCCGTGCCAGCGGCTATTCCACCCTGAAGGACGCGCTCCAGCAGGTAATGGCCGAAATTATCGATGCTGCCCGGCTGCTACCCCGCGCCTGAACTGGCATGCAGACCACAGACCCAGCCTGAACGGTTCGTTTCGTTTGGTAGCAGCGATCCCCCTAAAACAAAAAGGGGCCGCGCCCACAGGCGCGGCCGAAGTCAAAGGGAGGAAACGCCAGAGGCAATGCACCTAAGCGCAAAGACAGCTTATGCTGCGATGCACCCGGCGCCAAAATCTTTTCTGCCATACTCCCACGTACACCTCTCCTTGCCCTCAAAACAGGCAGTTTCTGGCACGCGGCACGCCGTTTGCGTAGAATTTGCGCGGAAATCCTGTTTTGGGACTGAACCCGGTCCCGCGCCAATTGGAGACGGAAAATGGCTGACGAAACTGACCTTCATGTAGGCAAGCGGCTGCGCCGCCGCCGCCGTCTTCTGGGCATGACCCAGCAGGAACTGGCCTCTCAGGTAGGTGTGCGCTTCCAGCAAATCCAGAAGTACGAGTGCGGCGCCAACCGCATCACGGCCTCGCGCCTGTTCGACCTGTCGCGCGCCATGAACGTCACCGTCCAGTACTTCTTCGACGGCATGCCGGTCGCCAACCCGATGCCGAACGCCGCCAATGACGCCGAGCAGATGGAAGGCGACATCCTCTCCCAGAAAGAAACCCTGGAACTGGTACGCGCCTACTACCGCCTCGGGGAACGCCCGCGCAAACGCCTGCTCGAGCTCGCAAAAGCCCTCGAAGGCGACAACACCAGCACCGGCGCTGCTTGACGCCCTTCAGCCGGCGGGGCATCGCCTCGCCGGATGACCGCTCCCCGTTCTCCAGATGCTGATCTCGCATTCGCTGCCCGGCTGGCCGACGCCGCCTGGGCGGCGATCTCGATTCATTTCCGCAATCTCTCCGGCGTCGATGACAAGGGCCCGGTCCACCGCCCCGGCTTCGACCCCGTCACCGAAGCCGACCGTACCGCCGAGCTCGCCATGCGCGCCCTCGTCACTGCCGAGCGGCCGGATGACGGCGTAACCGGCGAGGAGTTCCCGGAAACGCCCTCCAATTCCGGGTATCGCTGGTATTTCGATCCGATCGACGGTACCCGCGCTTTTGTCGCCGGCCTGCCGGTCTGGACAACGCTGATCGCCCTCGTCGGCCCGGACGGCGTGCCGGTCATCGGCGTCATCGACCAGCCGGTCCTCGGCGAGCGCTATATCGGCTGGCCCGGCGGCGCCCGCGTCGATTCCGTGCACGGATCAACGCCGCTCCGCGTGTCAGCCTGCGCCGACCTGCGCGAGGCGACCATCGCGACCACCGATCCCTTCCTCTTCTCCCCGCCCGAACAGGGCGCCTGGAACCACCTGCGATCTGCCGCCCGCATCACCCGCTACGGCCTCGACGCTTACGCCTATGCCCGGCTTGCCGGCGGCACAATCGATCTCGTCGCCGAGTCCGGTCTCAAGAGCTGGGATGTGGCCGCCCTGATCCCGGTCGTCCGCGGCGCCGGCGGCCTAGCCACTGACTGGCGCGGGAGCGCGCCGAAGCTCGGCGGCCAGATCGTCTGCTGCTCCAGCCAGGCCGTGCTCGATCAGGCCCTGCTCGCCCTGAGGCGCGCTGCGGACTGAAGCAGGCCCGCCCCAAACCTCCCAGCAGTCCCGCGCCCGGTGTGGACGGTTTCTGGACGGTTCAGCGCCAGCCTGCGCTACGGGCCCGTCACTTCATACCCCTCGGCCTGCAGCATCGCGATGACGCTGTCCTGGCCGACGAGATGCCCCGCGCCGACAGCGATCAGCCGCGTGCCCGGCTCGTCCAGCATGCCGGCGATCAAAGGCGTCCAGCGGGCGTTGCGATTGGTCAGCAGCGCGGCATAGGCCGCCTCCGAGCCGAACGCTTCCGGCGACGACATCAGCGCGCCAAGGCCCACCGCGTCCCCGTCAGCCCATTCCGACACCAGCAGGTCCAGCACATCCGTGCCCTGCTTGAGCGCTTCGGCGCTCATAAGGAGAAAATCAACCTGCGCGCAGTTATCCAGCGCCGCAAACTCGCCGAGCTGCTGGTCCACAGTCTCAAGATATTCGAAAGCCGCGCCGTTCGCTTTCGCGTCCGCCTCAATCTTCATCTCGACGCCGGCAGCCGGATCGAACCCCTCCTCGGTCATCTGCATGATTGAGAGATTGAGCGCCGCATACCAGGGCCGCATTGGCTGGATCGCCTCGATCGGCAGGCTGAGTTCCGTCAGAGCAAGCTTCAGCTGGTCGGTCTCTTCCGGTGTGAGCAGGCTGGTGAGCTGCGTGCCATCAGTGAACATGCCCTGCGAGGTGAAGAACTTCATCAGGTCCCGGCCAGCCTGTTCGCTTGTCGTGTCGGCCTCGAACACGACCGTATCCGCCGACCGGATGGCCTGGTCGATCTCCGGAGTGCGCCAGTCAAGATCCGGTCGCAGCAGGTGCACCGTGCCCAGAATGTACAGCGTGGTGTCTTCGTCCTTCAGGGTCCACATAGCCGGCTGACCCGCCCCCCTGCTTGCCTCGGCGGCGGCAATGGCCTCAGCCTCGTACTGCGCCATCGCCGCCATCGCGGCGGCGCTGTCTGCCGGGCGCCTGCAGGCCGCCGGCTCCGCTTCGGCCACTTCGGCCGCTGGCGCAGCTTTTTCCGACTGCTTCTGGCAACCGGCAAGCACCAGCAGGGCCGCTGCGGCCGCGGCTGCGGGGATCAATCGGGAAAAGCGCATCAGGCGTCAGGCCTCCGGAAGGGTCATCAGATTGCAGGGAGCCTAGCGGATCGCGCCGTCTCGTCCAATGCCCGGCACAGCGCGCTGGCAGGCAAACCTGGTTGCGCCCTCCCCCGCCTTCGCCTAAACACCGCCTTCGGCGAGGCACCCATAGCTCAGCTGGATAGAGTGTTGCCCTCCGAAGGCAAAGGTCAGAGGTTCGAATCCTCTTGGGTGCGCCATAAAATCAAGGACTTAGCAGTTACTTTCTGACCGACGAGCTCCTGATTTTAGCTTGGGGTTCCACCGGGGTTCCACCGAAAAATCGTAAGACTTATCGTTTCGGCGTGTCTCAAACCGTTTCGATGCGGTCAGCCTGGCCAATCCGGGGGCGGAATTGCGGTTCAGGGCGCGCTTTCCTCCGTGCTGTGGTCTAAGTTTGGGTGGAGCTGCAGCTTGACACTTTCTGTACCAGAGTATAAACGTCCTGAGGACGTTTATACTCTGGTACAGATATTTTTCTACACTCGCTCTGAAACCACTCACCGCTTCACGACAACATACGATCCGGTAACTTGACTATCTCGGTTACCATGTACATACGTCCTCAGGACGTATGTACATGGTAACCGATTTGGCGAAGAGCGTTAGCGACGACTTTCCAAGAGCCTTCCCTGAGAGGCTAACCCGGGCGGGCGCGTTCATCGCCGCGCAGTTACAGGCGCGCGGCGCACCCGTGATCGCCCCGTTCGAACTCTACGAACTCATCTGGCAGATGTATCGGGATGAGGACCGAAAGGCGCTATACCTGCGTGACCCCGACGCAAATGCCGAAGTCTATGTCCGCTTGCGAAACAACCTCAGGAAGTGCGGCGTCCTCATGCCGGACCCCGACTATGGGAGCCGTATCCTGAGGGTGGTTGCCTGCCCGGACCTGCCTGCTGACGAAATCGCCTGCCTTGTCGATCCAACATGCCATATCTCACACCTTTCGGCGATGCAGCGCTGGGGCCTCACCAACCGCGTCCCCGACGCGCTGATGATGACCCGCCCCGATCGCGCGGCCACCACCCAGCTGCTGAGCCAGATCATGGCGGGACGCGCAGGCGGAGGAGACACCCCGCCCGTCCCTCTGAGGCGCATCACGCATCCTGAATTCGTCCGCCAGCGACATGTCATCATGCATGAGACAAAGGCAGCGGCGCTCTGGATCAGTATCCGGGGCACAAACGCCCGCATCTCCACGATCGGCCAGACCTTCCTTGACATGCTGGTCCTGCCCGACGCGTGCGGAGGCATGGCGCACGTGCTCGAAACCTGGGAGACGCACGCACGCACCTACGCTGAGGAAATCCTTGCAGCAGTCGAAAGGTGCGACGTCAGTGTTGTGAAAAGCCGGGCCGGGTACATACTCGAGGAGCGCCTAGGCCTGAAGGATCCACGCTTGGATACGTGGGCGACGCTCAGCCAACGGGGATCCACCCGCAAGCTCGACCCGTCGGCGCCGTTTGCGCCTTCCTTTTCGGAGAAATGGATGATCTCCCTCAATGCCTGAACCACGGATGGAGATCGATGTCCCGGCCTGGGTCGAGCAGGCCCGAAATGATCCTGTCGCCTACAGAAGCAGGCAGGCGACGGAAATCATCCTGTCCGCCATTGCTGCGTCCGCCCCGCTCAGTGAGAACCTCTGCCTCAAGGGCGGGGTGCTGATGGGCCTCGCCTATGGCAGCCCTCGCCAGACAACCGATATCGACCTGTCGACCTGGTTCGAGCCGACACAGGAAAATGCAGACACAATCGAAAAGACGCTCAATCGGGCCTTTCCGGCGATTGCCGCCAAGCTCGGATATGCAGGCCTCACCGTACAGGTCTACTCCGTGCAGGTGGAGCCGAAACGGTACGGGTTTGGCGCCGAGTTCCCCGCGCTCAAGCTCAAGATAGCCTACGCGATGGCAGGGACCCCCTCCCATGCCGCGATGCTTGAGAGGCGGGCCGCTGACATCATCGAGGTGGATATCTCGTTCAATGAGCCACTGACCTCATTACAGGTGCTCGAAATGACGGGAGGCAATGAACTCTGTGCGTATAGCCTGACCGACCTCATGGCCGAGAAATACCGCGCGATGCTTCAGCAGGTAATCCGCAACCGGAGCAGACGCCAGGACGTTTATGACCTCGACCGGCTTATCCGTAGCCACGTTTTTGATGCCGAAGGACGGGCCGCAATCCACACAGCTTTCATCGAAAAGTGTGAAGCCCGGCATATCTCGCCTACGCGCGAGTCCCTTGATGACCCCGACGTCAGACGCCGGTCCGGGGCCGACTGGAGCAGCCTTGCCCTGGAAGTCGATGCTCTGCCGGAGTTCGGGGAGTGCTTTGACCGTGTACGCACATTCTATCTGAGTCTTCCATGGGAAGGTCTACCAGACTGACCAATTTCCGGTCATCGTAGTATTGATCCCGCTGACACGAGTTCCGCAAAGAAATTGATCTGCTGCATCTGCTCGAGGCTCGTGACAGCCGTGTTGGCGAGCTTCGGATTGGCAACGATAATCGCCAGCGCCTGCGCCCGGGAGATTGCCACATTCAGACGGTTCTTCGAGAACAGGAACTCGATGCCTCTCGGACTTTCGGTCGCGTCTGAGGTGCACATCGAGAGGATGACGACCGGGGCTTCCTGTCCCTGGAACTTGTCCACACTACCGACTCGGGCTCCGGGACCGAGCGCCGCCTTCAGCTTGTTCACCTGAAAATTATACGGCGCAACGAACAGGATATCGCGCAGCGTAATCGTCCGTGGGCGGCCGTCTTCATCCGGCCAGACAGGCGTACCGATGAGTTCACTTGTGATCTGCCTGATCATCTCCACTTCTTCATCGCTGCCTTGCATATTGCCGTCATGCTGGACCGGCACGAAACAGATGCCCGATGCCTTACGGATGATCGGGCCTTTCGGCTGGACAACGTGTTCTGACGTCGCCTCGTCGGATCCAAGCCGGCCATCATAGACCTGCTCGGAGATCACGCGGCAGACATCCGGATGCATCCGGTAGGTTTTGGGAAGGAAGACACCCAGATCCGACGGGATCGTTGCCTTGCCTTGCAGCAGGTAATCGAGGATCGACAGGCCGCTCTCTCCCGGGTGCGAGCCCTGGATTGGTTGCGAGAGCTGCATCTGGTCGCCCATCAGGACGATGTTCGTCGTCGCAGCGCTCATGCCGATGAGGTTTGCGATCGAAACCTGGCCTGCTTCATCGACGAAAAGATAGTCAAACTCGCCCCTGACTTCCGGGTTGGCAAAGGCCCAGGCGGTGCCACCAAAGCAAAGCGAACGCGTAAGGACGAGATCCTTCACACTGCCAATCTGTTCGATGTCGCCGCGACGAGCGAGCTCTTCATCCTTTTCCTGTTGTGCCTTGACGAGGCGCGCTGGAATGCGGTCCGCAGCTATCTGACCGGCTACGCCTGAGAGAAGGTTGTTGATCGCCTTGTGGCTGTTCGAGGCGATCCCGACCTTCTTCCCGTCGCGCAGAAGCCGAGCGATGATGTGCTTTGCGGTATAGGTCTTGCCGGCACCGGGCGGGCCCTGGATACAAAGATAGCTGGCGTCGAGATTGCGGACGGCTTCGATGACCGACGTCAGCAATGGCTGACTGGGATCGAGAATACTGCCTTCCGCATTCCCCCGGATGCGAGGGCGCGAGCGCAAGAGAAAGTCCATGATCGCAGAGGGCGCATACCCTGACTGTACCGTGTCTTCGACCACAGCGAATATGGCGGCAGGAATAGGCTTCGGCGAAACATACTCGTCCGGCACAAGGTTCATGCGGGCGGGCAGGTCCCGCTTCGAGGCGAAGCTGATGATCCCTGTGTCGGGATCATAGTCCTTCACGCTGATCTTGAGCTTCTCCTGGTCCAGAACGTGGAAGGCTTTGGCGGTCCCTTTGTACGGCTGGTCGATATCGAACTGGTACTCGTGAACAGGGTTTCCCTTGGCAGGCTTCACGGATGGTCTTGCCGTGCGCGTTACCTCTGCAAGGCAATCCATGTCCTCAAACAGTTCAGGCTCGGACCATCCGAGGCGGTCGAAATACTTCCACCACATGGGCTTTGCTTCGCGCCGGTGAAACTCGAGCGACCAGGCAAGCACTTCCTGCACGGCACCGAGGGGCGTGGCTGAGTTCTTTTCGGCCTCTGCGAGCAGCGCGTCGCGAAGGTCCGTATGCTCACTCGCTTCGGGAATGATCTCGGGTTCGCCCTCCCCTACCGGGCCCAGAAAAGGGATCTTGTGCGCCGCCTGTTCGCGCCGCAGCCATTCGGCGAGTTCCAGGGTGCTGTCGCAATCATCAATATTGTAATCGCGGATACTCTTGAGGACCGCCGAGTTCTCCCAGGTCTTGCCGTCAGGGTTCTCGCGCCAGGCTTCATAGACGATGATACTGTCCGATCCGCTGGCAACATCGGTAGCGCGTTTGCCGCGGTAGATGTGCTCGACATTCTTGATCGAGTATTTCGGCTCACCAATCAGCACGCCGTGCCGAACAACCGTGTAGAGATCAACGAACACATGATTGCGCAGCAGATTGTCGACCATGTCTTCGCAGACACCGTGCTGCCCCATCAGCTTGCGGATCGCCGTCACCTCATAGGCCGAATAATGGTAGATGTGCATGGAAGGATCTGCCTTCCAGCGCGCATAGACCCACTCGATGAACCCGATGAACGCCTGCTTCTCAGCCGCCTTGTCATGCGCCCAGAAATCCTTGAACGCGCGGCTTCCGTCAGGATTTAGGCAAGTGCTGCCCCAGAGGTATTCGAGTCCACCCTCCTCCCCGGGAAATCCCTCGATGTCGAAGTAAACATCTCCGGGGCTTGCCGGCGGAAGGAGTGCGAGCCCGCGGGCTGCTCCCGGGCCATGATTGATGATCTCGTAGACCGGCTTGTCTTTGCCTTTTGAAGCGATCTGCAACCGCGCCTGCGCCTTTGCCCGCTGGAAGCTCTCGGCCTTCATGCCGGAGATCTCATCAAGCGTGGATTTGGCGAGCGCGGTCATTGTTTCGATGCCCGCCGCTTCGAGTTTGAGGACCTGGCTGCGGCGGAGATTTGCGACCTGGGATAGGTGATCCCGTTCGGCGAGCAGGCGCTTCGCGAGATCGCTCCAGTCGCCGTGCGAGCTGCTTTCGGCAGGATCGGGTGTCGGAGCGTCGTCGTCTTCGTGGAAGGCAAGGAAGTTCTCCTTGAGCGCACGGTAATAGGCAAAGTGGCTGGCAACGGCGAGCTCGCGTTTCTCATTATTGCCGAGAACGACAGCCATTCGGTCTGGCCGCCGGCCCTGCACGCCTTCAAGCATCTCCGCATAGCAGCAGAGCTGGATCGCGAAGTAAGGCTTGAGCTTGCGGGAGAGCTTGGTGTCCCAGACTTCGTAGTGGAAGCCGCCGAGCGAAGACGGCCCCGGAACCTTCACTAGGAAGTCCGCCTTGCCGGCAAAGCGGTCCATCGTCAGATAAGCCTGCGTGATAATCCCGCGGCCCGCTTTCATGGCCTCGACCGTCTGCTCGCGCATCACATTGGGACGGTCGTCCTTGATGGCGCAGATATCCGCGCCAGTCGCTGCGAGCTCGCGGACGAAGGCATCCTCGTGGGCGAACCCCTTCTTGCGCAGGTGCACCAGCAGCGGATCTTCCTTGTCCATCTGTTCGGCGAGGATCGGATCGTGCAGCCGCTTGCGGTTCATTGCGGAGGCAAACGGCGACTCCATGAACGTGATCAAATCCGAGGGGGAGAACAGGATGCCCTGGTCAGTCAGCTTCAAATGAACTCTCCACTCGTATTTTTCGTCGCATCTGTCTTGCAGGTCTGCCTACAAGCGCAATGATTTTCTGCCATTTGGAGCGCCGCGGCAGTCGAATCGGAGTTGGCTCAATCAAATCAGCCTACTGAGCTCATCAGTAAGGATTTTCTCGACATCCGCAAAGTTCACTTCGATCGCAGGTTTGTTCAACTGAACTCCCTTCGTATTGCATGACGGTGAGTAGCGCACGATTAAGGCGGTCTCAGCGCTTAAGATGCTTCTTCTCAGATCTCGCGGATCCAGCGTCTCATATTTCGGATCAATCCGGCAGTAGACGAACTTAAAGCGCCCCAGAATCTCGACAGCATCGGCGGCTGCGTCGAGGAAAACGTTGCTGTGACAGTCGGCGAAACGCATACGTCTGAGCGGAGATAGATTGCCTTCGTCCTCATGCAGAAGATCGCTGTCAGAAGCGCCCAGGAGGCCGGAGAGGAGAACACCAGCGGGAGAGTTGCTTGCCTGCAGGGCCTTCAAGCTTTTCGGGGCAACGTGAACGCGAGAGCCTCGCATCGTGATTGCGCCGATGTGTGTCCACCACCTCAGTTGGACAACGTCTCCCGAAAAGAGACTAGGCTTTTTTCCCAGATAGCTACCGATGTAGATGAGCTTGTCATCGAAACACAACGCATAGAGGCCGGGGCCTTGAAACGACGCATCCGGAACAGATGCGAGCCGATCGACCTGGCGCTTGCCTTTTATATCCCAGTCAAGGAATCCAACACCGGCGCGGCCTGCCGGCAGAACAGTTACTGTAAGGACATCAGAAGCACGGCAGGAGAACGGTCGAAGGAACATCAAGCAACGCGCTTTGCATACAAATTTTGAGTCAGACTGAAACGGGGCCTCTGTTGGCCAGGTTTCGGCATTTATCCAGCCACCGAAAGTTGCCGCCTAATAAATTATTGGTTAGAATTAAGTCGATTGGTTATTAAAGGTATCGATATCGAACCCGCAGATCCATGATGAAGCTACGGACCAGCTTCCTTCCGACCGCCAGCGGCTTTCAAGCTGCGCGAGGAGAACCGCGGCCTTCTGCTTGTGAAAGTGGAAGTCGCGATCTGCACTCCTGCTCACGAAGTTATTTGGAGCGTTCAGCTGGGCACGATCGGTGCTGTCGACAACCGCATCCAGATATCTGCTTTCAGCTATTGAATTGGAGTATTCAATCCCCAATTTATCTGTGCAACTACGGCATCCGGGCCGCCAAACCCAAAAGGAGAACAGCATGAGGAGATAACCTTCAAAGGAATTTCACCTCATGCAAGATTCTAATCAGCATCCCGGTTTCGGCGAGTCCGTTGCGCGTGACGCACGCCGTAAAATCGCAAACTTTGTGGCAGGCGGGCAGACAGAGCCTCTGCTGCCTCTTAAAAACCCCCTTCTTCAGCAAGCGGCCACGCTCGGCGAGGCTGGCCTCGCGACTGTGATCCAGTTTCGTGCGTTGTCGCGCGCCGTATTCAGCTTTGTGCAGGCTACCGGTCTTCTGGAAAAGCCGCAGGTCCAGGAAGCGCTGAAAGCCAAGGCGAAGACGAATGACATTGTCAGCGCGTTCCGCGTCCTTTCTCCCTACCGTGTTCTCGAAGCCGCATACGATGGCCGTGTGCCCAAAGGCCTGATGCACGTGCTCAAATACGTCAGCCCAACGAATGGGCTCAATCAATACGATGCAACACGCGTGATGTGGTGGACGAACCCTGTCGCCGAAGCCAACAAACAACGCGGCCGCCTGATGCTCGAAGCGCTCCAAACACTTCATCAAAACGCCGCAGTAGCACGCCACTTCGATTTCAGCCTGCTGATCGCCAATATTCGCGATCTTCCCGAACACAGCCTCAATCTGCTGCGCCTGCGCGAACTGCATACTGTCCGCGAACTGACGCAGAAACCTGGCGGGGCAGATGCGTTCGAAATCACGATCAACCACATTGCCCGCGTCTGTAGCACGTTCGAACAGCGCAAGGAGCAAATTGCCAAAGATCTGCGCGCAGGCAAGCCTCTTGGCCCGGTGCTGCGCCAGATCCTCGAAGATCATGCCGACGATCTTCCCAAACCCTGGTTGCCGATCCATGCCGATCTGGAAGTTCTGAAACCCGACCAGGCACGCCAGCTCTCGATAGACTGGCAAAACTGCATTCGCGACGTCTGGATGGACGACATGCTGGCCGGTGACATCACGTTTGTTCGCAGCAAGGCCTATCTGCTCGTCGCGCGGCTACGGCGCGTGAAGGGGCAGAATGGCCATGAGATGTGGCTGCTTGAAGAGATCGCAGCGCCCGGCAACGAGCCGGTGGATCCTGTGGAGAGCAGCCCGTTCGTCCTTGAACTCCAACGCGGCAATGTTGTGGTCATTCCGGAGCAGGAGCGCATCTGCGGTTTCATGAAGTCCGTCATCGGACGCTACCGCCTTCTCTAGTTCGATCCGTCAAGCCAGATTTTCTGAAACTGTGGGCGCTGGGGGCTGGCTCACATGTTCAGCCAATTCTTACCGGTTTATCGGCGCACTCCATTTCGAATGGTCTTCTGCAATTGCGAATAGTCCGTAGAAAGATCCGACAGCGAAAGCGTAGCAACGGCAATCTGCCGGTCCGACGAAACGTTCGGTACCGATTGAGCACTCTTCGCTCAGCTGCAGCCTCCGGAGCGCACGGATAGACGAGAACAACGCCGATCTCCCTGTAGATTTCCGCCTATGCCATCATCTGCTAGATGTCGGGCATTGCAGAAAGTACCTGCTAGCCAAGTTCACCCCTTGGCCTTCTAATTCCTCGCGATTTCGATCCGCTTGGTTTCGTGCTTGTCACGTCTCGCAGCTTTAGCCCGTCGGCGCATGCCTCAAGGGGCTGGACGGAGAAGATACCTGAAAGGGGTCCTATAAAACTCCTCCATATCAACAGCCACCGCTGCATTTATGATCGGGTCGGTTTCCTTGCCGAACGTCATTTTTGGAGGGGTCGTACGCTGCACAGCTCCTGATATCCCGGCGAGCATAATGCCGTCCTTCAAAGTCAGGTAAATCCTCATTTGCCAATTTGCAGTCGTAAGGGCTTTTCCGACAAGATCTCCGAATGTCAGCACGTTGATGTTATTTAGTCCGGCCGGCTGTCTCCCATATCGCTTGATGAAGCTGCAGTTCAGCTCATGCTCAACGCCTACATCGGCAACAAGACGGACTGCTTCGCGCAGCCATCCTCGCTCGGCAGGCGAGGCGGCGCGCCACCACTTAATCAGTTTAAGGCCACCAGCGGGACGGCCATTCGTCAGAAAGAAGCAAAGCTCGTCGCAACCTCTGACACAGACCCGCAAAATGGGTGGGCCTGCAGCTGACTGCGGCGGCAAGACGCTTTCGAGCTTAGCCCGATGGCCGAGCCATGCCTGGCGCCAGCTATTGAGAAAGTCCGGAATCTTATCTGCAGGCGGGACCACATAAAACAGGATCCTTTGGGTACGCGGACAACGCTTAAGGTACTCGATCACATGAAAGAAGACGGAAGTTATCCACGTTGCCCGGTTTTCGGCAGCCAGTGCCGCGCGACCATCGACCAGCACGAGGAGGCTATCGTAACATCCGCCGGATCCGCTGTGCGGGAATACGCCCCAGCCCTCCGGTAGGCAGGACGGCCATTCGTCGTTGTCGGTTTCATTGAGGCGCTCCACAATTTCGTCACCATCATTATCGAGAAAGTCAAAGTCATCAGGTGCGACCCGCTTTGCATCAAAATCACGATTCCGTTCAGGCTCGTCGGCGTTTTCCATAAATTTCCTCCAGCGTCTCAACGAACTTTTGCCCTTGTGAGGAAAATAGCCCGGTTTTTGGGTTTAATCGAGTGTCCCGCCTGGACACCTCGCTCATTTCAAACTTCGAAGCTCTTCATGCAGCAGTTCAAGCTCTTCCGATGTGGCTGCGATCTTCGGCTCAAGCGCTGCGCGCTGAACTTCCAGCTGGTCGTTCAAAGAAATCAGCCGTCGCAATTGCACATCGAGCGAGGAGATCGCCATGAAGTAGCGGCCCTCTTCCGCATTTAGCCCTGCCCTTCTCCGGCCTCGTCGATTGTCCGTGTCGACGGATTTCGGGTTGAACCTGAACCGGCGCTCAAGATCACGGCGCCACTTGAACAGCCGCTCAGTGAGCTGATCGCCGAACCCGGGGATCTGTGACACGATCGTCAGATTGAGATCCGCCGCTGTCTCGATCCCGAACGAGACAAGCTGCGCAATCCGGCCCGCCCCAATACCGTGGACGCATCCGGGGCCGATCCGGAACGAGTCGAGATAAGCACGTAACTGCACCTCGCGCGGCGTGGCCAACTGGAGCGAGACCGAGGCTTGCGCCTGCTTCAGCAATTGGCTTACACCTAACCGCGCCCGCTCAATATGCGCCGCCACACTGACAGCTTCTGCATAGGCTCCATTGCGGAGTTCGCTGGTCAAGGCCTTCACTTCGCCGGTGAGCTTCGCAACGCGGCGGCGGCGCCGATAGAAAATCAACTCGTTTGCGCTGAGCACAGCCACCACGACCAACAGAGATCCAAGGAGTGCCGAGGCTATGCCGCTAGATGCAAAAGTCAGGACAGCCGACACACCGCCGATGCCGAGAAAAGTGGGCAGTTTCGCGAGGATCTTCAATCGCCAGGCCCGGCCGGCGAGAAGAGTTACCGAGGGCGTTTTCCACGTACCCAGACGTTTTGTGCGCGCAGTCTCCGCCACCAGACGCTGCGAGATCCGAAGCAATGCGGCCGGGTCAAACTTTCCGGCGCTGAGCGAAGCGGGGACCCCGTCAAGGAAGGCCACAATGCCGGCCTGCTCGAACGCGCACCAGGGGCAAGATGCGAGGCCCTTGCGATACACATGCGACCGCCTGTGGCTGCATGTCGTAAGCCCGCCCGCCAGCTCTGTCAGCGCCGCCGCCCACTCCCGCGGGGTCGGGCGGGATGAGGGCGCGTATCCCGTTCCTGGCTGAAACGCTCTCAGGAACAACGCCCGGATGTCTTCGCTGACCAGCGACAGCGGCGGCGCGGCCGGCGGCGGCTTCAGCAAAACAGGCGGATCGAGATAGGCATAGCCATGCTGCGCAATTGCGCCCGCAATCTCTGTCGGAGCCCCCGCTTTCACCGGCACGCCAGAAAAAGGATGACGCCCCAGGAACAGGAGTTGGAAGATCAGCACCGCAAGCCCGAACGCATCATGGTCCGGCGTACGGTCCACATCAGCGAGCCGCTGCGACTGCAGCTCAGGCGGCGTATAGGTGTCCATGCCAACCTGGCAGCGGTAGATTCGGTCTCCGGCGGCAAACTGCATGCTGTCGCAGTCGATCAGCCGGACCTTGCCGTCTTTTCCGACCCTGACCGAGCCGTGATTGACATCACCTATGACAATGCCCGCCGCATGCGCCGCTGCAAAGGCGATCGCCGTGTTGGCCGCCACCCGGACAAGAAAGCCCCAGTCGCTATCGGGCAGATGACGCGCCCTGTCGCGGGGCGAGTAGATCTCGTGAATATCAAACGGCTCTGGCGCCCGGGCCATGATGAACCCTTCGATGCGCCCGTCTTTTCCCCGCAGCAGCGCGCGCGGCCAGGCGGCATGGATCGCGAGCGCGCCGGGGCCTGCGCTCACCATCGCTTCAAGCTTGGCGGCCGCCTCATCCTGCAGTGGCTCGCGGTAGATCTTGGCGACCTCTTCCGCATTGGAGACAAGCGCGAAGACGGCCCCTTCCCCGCCTTCGCCAAGTTTCTCGCCAAGGGCCGGTCTAGTCTGAAGCCGCATGCTGGTGCTCACCGGCCGCAGCCGCATCGCCTGCAGTGCGTTGGATCGGCGCAAGCCGGGAGGCAAGGATCAGCGACTTGTCATCATCCGTACGCGCATTGATGGCCTCGCTCGAAAGATAGGCGGCCAGGGCATTGGCAAGGACGAGGTCTTCGCCTGCCGCGCTCGATTCCCTCACCGCTGGCAGCATCTCGTTGAAAAAGGCGTCAGCAACCGGGCTGCCCGCCGCCTCGCGGATGAGCAGTCTCTCAAGACCATCACTGAAGAGCGAGACTTCCGCCACGCCGTAAGGCCGCAAGCCCACATGCGCCCGCTGGCGCGCATCCTCGTCGGTCAGGAAATAGGTCTCGTTGGCATAGGTTCCCCGCTGCGGCTCAAACACCAGCTCCCACCGCCCCTCAGCCGACGGCACGACAATCGCGCCGTCGCCGATCTGCACAAAGGCCGACCATGTATCGGCCACCAACGCAGCAACCAGCGTCGAGGCATAGTCCCGCGCGGGTTGTTTCTCGGTGAACGCCCTCAGTGTCACCGCCAGCGCGGCAAAGGACAGGAAGTCCCCGAGATCAGTTTCGGTGAGCAGACCGCCCGAGTCGCGCAGACGGTCACCGGCAACGTTGAGGAAGGCTTCCGCCGCAACCTTCGCGCCGGTGGCGGCCTGAAGGGATGAACCTGCCCCGTCACAGACGCAGGCCGCCAGTACATTGCCGCGCACGGTCCCAATGAGACGCGCGGCCGCGAAATCCTCGCACCCCCGCCCCTGCGCCGCGTGACTTGTCCCCGTCACCGCCGCCTTTGCATATCGCCATCCTGACCTCATGCGTCAGACCTCCGCCCAGCCGTCCGGCGCAGGCAGCGCGACGCGGTCGCCCGGCGAGGAACGAGATACCGCCTTCAGAGAATTAGACAGCCAGCGGAAGAGTTCGGCGAACTTGAGGCCATCAAGTTTCATCGGCGGGCGCACGGAGATCTTCGACAGCGTCTCCATGTCTGCGCCCTCGACGCCGACAGCAAAGAGCGCAAAGGCATTCGCCTCCTCGCCCTCGCGAATGCGCTTGGCCGCCTTCGTCCAGGAATCGGTCGGCGCGCCGTCCGTGATCAGGAAGATCCAGGGCCGGTAGTACGAAATCCCCGCCTCGCGGTAGGCACGCTTGCGGCCCTCAAGCTCGTCGAGCGCAAACTGGATCGCCGCACCCATCGGCGTGTCACCCGTTGTCTCGAAGGCTTCGGGATAGATCGCTTCCGGATTGGCAAAGTCCTGCCGGACCTCAACAGGGCCGAAGGTGACCACGCACAGCTCCACGCGCTTGGCCGCCAGCTTGTCCTGGCAGAGTTCGGCAATCAGCGCGTCATAGCCCTTGTTGAGCGCCTTGATTGGCGCGCCCATCATTGAGCCAGAGGTGTCCAGGAGCAGCACACACGGACACCGAGGCTCGGGGTTCTCGGCAAAGGCGGTTGAGCGGAACGGGATTTGTTCCAGTTCGAATGGTTCATCTGACATGGCGGCGATCTCCTTCGCGTTGAGTCATCAGGCAGGTTCGAATGCAGCCTTCGAAAAGGCCGAGAGGTGGACCACGTGGTCATCGGCGATAAGCGCGGACCCGCAAGCCGACGGACCGTCCAGCCGGACGTCCTCGCCGAGCCCGACCGACGGCGAGACCATCTGGTCGAGACCGATGACCGCCGCGATGAAGGCCCGGGCCGTCTCCGGCTCAGGCATCGCAAACGGCGGTGTCTCGCCAAGTGCGTTCAGGCAATAGCTGCGCACCAGCTTGCCGAAGATCGCGCCGAACGCGCGGGGGCTGCCCGCAACCTCAATCCCGACCGCGCGGCCATCGATGTAAAACACCGCGCCGACCTGGCCCTCAGCCGGCACAAAGGCTGATGACAGGCGCGCAATCTCTGCCCGGCGCAGGACATAGCTATCGTTCATCGCGGACGATGCACTGCGCGTTCCGGTTTCCTGCAGGGCTTCCTGCACGTCGTCCCAGATCGCGCGTTGGTCCGCATCGAAGTCACCCAGCGTTTCTGCGCGGCGGGCATAACCTCTGATCGGACCAACATCATCGGGCAAATCCGCGGCCCAGTCGGCGTTCACCTGGCGGGCGGTTTTCATCCGCCGCGCGCTGGCCATCCGCTCAGCCTTGCGCAGCCGGGCCTTGGCAAACAGCGCTTCGCCGCTCGAGGAAAAACCTGCCGCCTCGTACCGCCACCTGCCCTGCTCCACACAGGACACCGGAAGGGTCAGCTTCGCGCCAGCAGGAACGAGGATCGTCGCGTTGACGATCCGGTTCTGCTTGGCACCCTTGAGCTCCTCGCCGTCGAACAGAAGGACGGGCTTGTCCGAACTGTTGGTCGCCAGAAGATTGGCGACGATGCCGGCATCGGAGACTTCCGACACTTCAAGCTGCCCGGCGGCGATTGCTTCGTCGAGCAGCAGGTAGGGGCTCTCGCGGGAACTTCCCTCGGCGGTGAGCGGCAGCATGGTCAGGCGACCGGCATGGACCGGGGCGCCAGGACGCAAAGACTCAAGACAGTTCTGGATAGCACGCATGGCAGGTCTCCTCTTGCTGAAACCCAGGCAAGCCGAAGGCGCTCGCTCCCGTGACGAAAAAACGGGACCGCTGAAGCCAATTGCAGGCGCTGGGATGACCGAATCACCTTATGTGCTAGAATGATCCGGTTAGTAGATGGTTCTACTTTTTTGATGCATCGTATATGTTGAGGAACCTTAAGGTGTCAAGGACCCCCGTCGAAACTTCGCCGGAATCGCTCGGCTGGTCGGTCACCGCGCGCCTCCGCTTCCTGGAAGAACAGGCCTGGTGGACCGGCGGCGTAAACCGGCGCGACATCGTCGAACGTTATGGAATATCCGAGCAGCAGGCGTCCGGAGACTTTACCCGCTACCAGGAACTCGCCCCCGCAAACCTTGCCTATGACAAGAGCGGCAAGACCTATCGTCCGACCGCAGAGTTCAAGCCCCTCTTCTTCGAGCCCGACTCGGCAGAGACACTCGGCCAGTTCCGCCTCATCGCAGAAAATGTCATCCCGCCGGACGCGCTCACCGACGGCGTGACCGCCGCCATCGCCGGCGCCATAGCCCGGCCTGTGGATCCGGAGCTCCTGCGCATTGTCCTGCAGGCGATCCGCGAGCGCCGGCGCATGTCGGCCTTCTATGTCTCGCTGACCTCGCCCGATGGAAAGATGCGCACGATCGAGCCGCACGCCATCGTGTTCGACGGGTTCCGGTGGCACGCCCGCGCGTTCGACGTCGAAGCCAGCGGCTGGCGCGACTTCGTTCTCGGCCGCCTTTCGCGCGCTTCCTTGCTCGAGACCCCGAGCGAGATGACCGCAGACGATGACGCCGACTGGCAGGACATGGTGCAGCTCACCATCGCCGCCAATCCGGGCCTCAGCCCGGCCCAGCGCCGGCTCATAGAACGCGATTACGGCATGCACCGGGGCAAGCTGGTCATCACGGTTCGCAGGGCGCTGCAGTTCTACACCAAGCTCAGGCTGGGGCTGGATCTCGACGGCAAGGCACGCTCGCCAGAGGATCAGCATATCGTGCTCGTCGAGGAGCGGTCTTCCAGATAGTCCCTGATACATCGTCGTACCTGTTGCTCCGCAAAGGCGGTGATGGGTCACCCGGCTTGGCTATGCTGCCGATCTTGAGCCCATCCATCGCCAGACAGCGCGGGCGGCTTTAGCATCCGCAAGCGCGCGGTGCGCCTGCCCTTCCCAACGGTAACCGATATGCGCGGCAGCGTGCGTCAGCTTCTGCCAGCGATACGAGTTGTACCGGGGCGACCGTTCGCCGTAGATCCGCGCAAACTGAAGCATCGCGCAGCTCACCTGCGCTGAGCAGCGCAGCTGGTCTGGAAAGAATGCACAGTCGAAGGCGGCATTGTAGATGACCACATGCTGCCCGGAGAGCAGCCCTTGGACACGAGGCCATACAGTATCGAGTGACGGCGCGCCCGACACCATGTCATCCGAAATGCCGTGAATGCTTGTCGCAAATCCGATGGGGCGGCCAGGATCGATGAGCGTATTGAGTACAGAGTTTCCGGCCTCGTCGATGATCGCGATTTCGACCAGCTTGTCTTCCGGCGGCCGCAGGCCCGTTGTTTCGGTATCGAGGAAATAGGTTCGCATGGCGACTAGTCCGGATTGCGAGTCGACACAGGCAGCAAACGCAGGCCTCGCGACCAGGCCTGCGAGTCCGTGATACTGTCTGCCCGGCTTTCGATGAAGCGGACGGCGCGTTCGATCATGCTGATGGCGCGCTGTCTCAGCTGCGGATCCCCCGACAACCAGTCCCGCTCGGCGACAATCATCTGCGCGACCGCTCCTTGAAGGCTTTCCGGTTCGGTCCCGGCCAACGCATCGCGCAGCCTCTCGGACTGCTCGATCAGCGCCTCGTCACAACGGTCAAATCCTTCCGGCAAGGTCGCAGGAAGCCCCACGGCAATGCGCTGAAGTACGCGGCTCGCGACAGGCAGCGCGTCTCGCAATCTTTCAATTCCAGAGAGCTTCGAAGCCATTGCTTCGGCCGGGCATTCCACTGCATTGTGAGTTTCCATTGGCCTCTCCTGGATCAAGAACATTATTCGCGGCTGCTATTGGCTGCTGTCAGGTTCGCTTCGCATCCCGCGGCTACTCATGGATCGGAATTGGTTAAGAGCTCGTTAACGACAGCGAACGATCCCGAGCACCGGGATCGGCGGCTTACGGCCGCGCAGTGTTGAAAATGACAGGGAGGCGCGCCGCAGTCAGGCCTGCAGTAAAGGTCGAGCTTCGGGGCGAATGGGTTCGGGCTTCAGCCTCGAAGGGCTCGAGCAGACATGACAAAGGGTCGATTTGGATCCGGGGCGGGCGGGAGTGGTTCTGCCGGCGGCAGGGGCCAGCCTCCGATGAAGGCGTGTCGCGACAGGTTTCGGCCGGAGCCTCTTACCATACGCGCTTCGAATGCACGAAGACCTGGCCCTGGATCCAGCGGCCTTTCTATCCCCGCGCGCGCCATGAGGCTCTCCCTGACGCACGCGAGCGCGCCTGCGACTTCTTCATCTGACCGCACGAGTGGGTCGCACAACAGGCGCATGACGAGCCATTCGGTGAAGTCTGCCTTTCCGCGCATCTGCTCCGTCTGCGGATCGTCGGCCCAGCGGCTCAGGAACGAACAGGCATTTGCAGAGAGCGGCTTCAGCCTTTCCGGAACTGCGCTGTCCCGCCGGAGCTCCCGGAACATCGCAAGAAGCTGGCAGATTGCGCCATCAAGGCAGACAGGATGCTGAACCGCAAGAACGGTGCGCGCGGACTCCACGTTCTGGTCTGCCAGTTTCTCGCGCCGCATTTGCTCGCGATCAATCTCCGGGAAGTCATATGGCGGATAAATCTCGGGAACTACGAGCTTCTCGCCGATGGCAATCCAGGTTGCCTCGCGTTCCAGCTGGATCACCTTGCCCGCATGAGCAAGCGCCAGACAGGCAATAGGCTGATCGGCAACAGACGACATCGGGTCCTTTGGGCGCTGGCGCAGCGCAGGCCGGTCCAGTTTTTGGGCCAAGGGTGCCGGAATATGAGCCGCGACGTGAACAAAGGATCGGCGACGAAGGTCAAGAAATCCTTGCTAACCGCTCTCAGCGGCGCGCGAAATCCTCTACATCGCGGATCGCCTGCTGGTGACGCGCCTGATAAGCAGACACCGTCCTGAGCTCGATACGGTCTTCCACGGCCCGAACGGTCACTGCCGTTTCTCGCTCGAGGTCGGGAACGGGACCACCGAACAAGTGCAGCGCCGCCCGGTCGTGAAGGCGTAGCGAATTGAGCACGAAACTGCCGGACGCAAAGACCAGCCTGAAACTGTCAGCCCGGTCCGGATCAGCCTTGATCGCCGCCTCGATGCGGAGGCGGAGCGGCTTGTCAGGGTGAACAAGTATGACGCCCGGCTGCGCCATCTCGCACACGATGTCTTGCCGGGCACTGCCCTCTTCCAGCCAGCCGGACAGCGCCGCAATGACAGGCTTCGGAACGCTGACACGGTGATCGGGCGAATAGACCACCACGACGGGAGGCGAAACACCGTCACCGGGGCTCCGGGCATCGATTGAAGAGTCCGGCCACCGCGCCATTCCGCGTCCTGTACCTTTATTTATCGATTAATTTTCCTTTAATAACAGTCTTATTGACTTCTTCATACCGGAATCTCATAACCGACCTCAGAGCAGCGAATGGAGTCTCCGAGTGTCCAAGAGCAATAATCGCGTCCCTTTGACCGTCCGGCTTGATCCCGACGACAAGGACTTTTTCGCTGAACACGCAGAACGCTGCGGGATTGAACCCAGCGTGGCTGCCCGCCAAATCCTCGAGCTCTACGTCCAGCGCTTACGCGATGGTGGCGACTGGATCGATGCGCTGCATGAGCTAAAGTCGGCGTGGAATGTTCCTAAACGGGCGGCGTGACATCCCAGAAGCGCGCCCCCCTGAAACTTCCCAAGCTCGACCGGGGCATTTTGGCGATCGCAACACAATCGATAACGAAATCAATTGAGAGAGTTTCAGTCGGTAACGCTTCAAGCCACACCCTTTGAGGTGAGAGACTATTGCCTAGCCCCTGCAACTCGAAGTCTTTCGAAAGTCGAGCGCACAGCCTGTGGAGCCAAAACTTCCCCGCTCTCGATGACACTTAGGCTTCGGGCTTCAGAGCGATCAGATCCCCTATACTCAACCCGCGACCGCGCGACGACTCCCGACCCCGACTGATCGAGAATTGCAGTAACTCCCTTCGCCCGAAGGTAAAACTCGCGGTCGAATACATCAGGGGGTGTTTCGGCCTCTATCCAGGTGATGTTTACGGCAATCGGGCGTCCAGCATCGTCGAGGTACCACCAGGAAGATAAGTCACGGTCTCTGAGCTCATCTATGAGTTTGCCGCATTCAAACCACCCGTGGTCTTGTGCGGTCCTGACCTTAGCAAGAATGTACTCTTCTACGACATGAACCGCAGCCGCTTGATGCACGCGTGTGCTTAGGCGGCTGATCCTGAGCGATACATTCTGATCGCCTTTTCGCCGCGCCTCTGTCTCGAATTCCGAAAGATACTCGCAGACTTTCAAGCGGTTACTCTCGGTGTCGACAAACCTCTCGAGAGCAACTTGCTGCGCCTTTTCGTCTCTTTGTACTTCCTCCTGACGTGCTGCGCTTTTCTGTTTGTGCTCTGCCCAAGCCGACAAGAGGTGCAGCACCAGCGCAAGCGCCAGACTCCATCCACCTGTTAGCGGCGCGGTGAATACAGCCGTCAGCCAGACAAAATACCAGACCAAACTTGATCACCCTTCTCAGCACACCAGACGGAGCGCTCTCGTTCCACCCTGTGAGAAAACTCTGCGAACCCACCAGCGTCGTCATCACGACCAATCTAGTGAGTTGGCCAGCGTATTCGGCCGTCTAAAAATGACAACCGAGCTGCTCAATCGGATCGCCGACGACTATGCTCGCCATTGTCCTGGATCTGATGGGAAACCAGGGCTTGCGCTCCACGCCGGCAATAGCACCTTTCAGTTCAAACAGGGGCCCGGGTCAGTCCTCAGCAGCTAGAAACACTTTAGCCAAAATCCGTGGTCGTGCTGGTCATTTAAGCGCTGTAGAAGCGCGCATACAGCGGCAACTCCACATGTATGCGCTGCAATGCGCGCAATCTCTGGTTCCGCCGTTCCGAATCCTCGTCTACTGATATCGGGGTGATGCAGTTGAGAAAGTGCTGGAACTACCCGGATGGAGAAGCGAAGGCTGGGCGGCAGATATGGAGGTCATGAGTTTTAGCGCGGCTTAACGCGACCGATCGACGACGCCTTGCTTTGCACCCTCATGCTCTAAGAAAATTCCACAATGACGTTTGAACTGAAATTCGCCCCTGTCAGCAATCGCCGCCCCTCCCCGGGCGCCCGCGCAAAGATCCGGGGCTCGGTTTGGAAAATTCAGAGGGTGGAGCCAGACGGGGCAGCGAACTTCCTGCACTGCGTCGGACTGACCGGTATCGCCAAAGGCAAGTCGTCGATCTTCATCGACCGCCTCGAGCCCGACCTTGAGCTTCTGGACCCTGCGAACCTGATACTGGTGCCGGACGACAGCAGCAATTTCCGGGACACCAAACTCTTTCTGGAAGCGGCGTTCCGGAGCGCGCCTCCAACAGCTCCGTCTCCATTGGTACTAGGCAAGGCTGCGATCGATGATTTGGCCTTCCAGCATGTACCCGTCCGCAAAGCGCTGGCGCAGCCGCGCATACGGCTCCTGATAGCCGACGATGTCGGCCTCGGCAAAACGCTTGAGGCAGGTCTCATTGCGTCTGAGTTGATTCTGCGCCACCGCGCGGAGCGGATCCTGGTCGTATCCACCCGCGCGATGCTGACACAGTTTCAGCGCGAGTTCTGGTCTAGGTTTTCGATTCCCCTCGCGCGGCTCGACAGCTCTGCGATCAAGCGAATGCGCAATTCTATCCCGGCGAGCTACAATGTGTTCGACCAGTTCGACCGTGCAATCGTGTCGATTGATACACTCAAGAAGGATCTCCAGTACCGCGTCGCCCTGGAGACGTCCCGGTGGGACCTAATCATCATCGATGAAGCACACAATGTGGCTGCCCGCAAATCCGCGACGGGCTCGAAGAGCCAAAGAGCGCGGCTCGCGGAGTTGCTCGCAGCGCAAACCGACGCACTGCTGCTCCTGACAGCGACGCCCCATGATGGCTCGGCAAGCTCATTTGCGAGCCTTATCGAGATGCTCGACCCAACGCGCGTCCCTGACCCCGACAAGCTGCAGCGCGAGGACATCGAAGACCTGGTTGTGCGCCGGTTCCGTTCCTCGCCGGAGGTGATGGCCGACATTCGTCAGCATGTTGAGCCGCGGATCCTCTATCCGCGGCATTTCCCGCTCGGGTCGGCGGAAGACGCGGCTTACGATTATGTTGCCAACCTGAAACTCGATGAGGACATCGAAGCAGGCGAACGCCGGCGGGCGATCGACCTCTTTCGGACCACACTGGCCAAAGCTCTGTTCTCGAGCCCTGCGGCTTGTCTGGAAACCGTCCAGGGCCGTTTGCGCCGGATCAAGGCGGGGACGGCCAAGGGGTCAGAAGCAGACCGGGCAAAGCTCGAAGCGCTGGCAGCGTTGCTCTCGCAGATCGAGCCAAAGGATTTCAGCAAGTACCAGGACCTGCTGCAGCTTCTGAAAGAGCAGAAATGGACGGGCCGCGCAGCGCGCGACCGTCTGGTCATTTTCTCCGAACGGATTGCTACCTTGAACTGGCTCCAGTCGCGTCTGACCGAGGACTTGGGTCTTGCTCCCGAAACGATCGGCAAAGTAGACGGTTCTTCTGTCGAAGCCGATGAGACCACGCAGAAAGTGCTGCAGGATTTTGGTCAGGAGGGCTCGAAGCTCCGCATCCTCCTTGCGTCAGACATGGCCTCTGAAGGGCTCAACCTTCACTTTCAGTGCCACCGTCTCATTCATTTTGACTTGCCCTGGTCGCTGCTGAGATTTCAGCAGCGCAATGGACGTATCGACCGGTACGGACAGGATCGCCGACCAGAGATCTACTACTTCATTGGCGAGAGCAGCCACCCCCGCGTGCGTGACATGTGGGTACTCGATAAGCTCGTGGCCAAAGATGAAGCCGCGCAGGACGGGATCGGCGATCCGGCCGTTTTCCTCGGATGCGGCGACATCGAAGGGGAAGAGGCAAAAGTCGCAGAGGCGATTGCAAAGGGGATCGGCGCTGAGGCCTTCGAAGCCCAGATGGACGCGGTCGCCGCATCACGCGCACCGGAGCAAGTGACCGACGAATGGGAGCTGTTGTTCAGCGAATATCAGGAGACCGCGCCCGCCCCCGCGCAGCCCCTTCGGAAGCCACCGCAACTTTATGAGGACACATTCAGTTTTGTCGCGGCGATGCTGCAGCAACTCTCAAGTGGCAATGGCCGAGATTTTGCCGTTGATCCCGTGGAGCGGGTGATCCGTCTTACCTTGCCTGACGAACTCAAGGCCAATGATGCGTTCGGTTACAAT
The DNA here is from genome assembly GCA_016124495.1 of Hyphomonas sp. GTDB lineage: Bacteria > Pseudomonadota > Alphaproteobacteria > Caulobacterales > Hyphomonadaceae > Hyphomonas. The sequence goes on from WGNP01000002.1 coordinate 29,812, forward strand.
CTGGCAGGTCAGGTGGATGACCGGTACATGCCGCCTGAAGCCGTCGGGCCGGGCGACCGTATCGAACTGACGGACCGAGCAAGCAATGTCAGTCAGGCGATTCAGCAAGCGCGAGCGGAAGAACGCGCCTGGCCGACTTTGCAATATCTTTGGGGCGTGCATCCTTTGGTCAAATGGCTCGGGGAGCGCGCCGAGTCTCTGTTTTCTCATGGGCAAGCACCTCTTTGCGAAGTGCAGCAGGGATTGGAGCCCGGTGAGACAGCCATTCTGGTTCATGGCGCCGTGCCGGATGGTGCGGGGCGTCCAGCGGTCGAGCTTTGGAGTGTCGTATTCCTGACGCAGGGCGCGGTGTCGCGCATTGAGGCGGATGTCGATGCGTTTCTCACGCGGATCGGATTCAAGGGAGACACGCCGAACCCTGCGCGTGAGCAGGCACCGGTATCCGCCACCATGTTAGAACTCGCGGTGGAAGCCTTCCAATCCGAACTTTCCAAAGCGCGGCGCGTCCGCCAAACTGAACTCAACGAAGTGGCAACCAGTGTTCGCGCCCGCCTAGCAGGCTTCAAAGGCCGCTTTGACGTCCAGCTCTCTCTTCAGCTTGAAGCCGGCCAAGCAAATGCGAAGGACCGTATGCAGCGCAAAGTCGAGGGCATGTTCCGAAGTTGGGAGCAGTGGATCACGAACGCCTGCGTGCTGATCGATGAGCCCAATCCACATGTGGATATCAAGGCTGTGTTCCGGAGGTCAGAGCATGGCGTTTGAACTGATTGGCATTGAGAACGAGAACGATTTCTATCCCGCTGCTTTTCTGTCTTCGGCGCTGGAAGCAGAGATCGCGGATGCGATTTCGCGCTGGGCGTCGGGCGAACCCTCAATTTCGCCCGACAAGCGGCTCGAGCCGATTGCTGAAGAATACCTTAGGCTGCTGAGCCGTATTCGCTTGTCAGGAACACGGGAGATTTCGCTTGAGAACGCAAAAGCCGCATCCTCCCTGATCATCCCTGCGCTCGGCTATGAATATAGACGCGCCTTCGCGTCTCTCGATAGCGGCGTCCAAGTGCCTCTGCTTGCGCGAGTTGCCGATGCGGACGGACGGGACCGCCTTTGGATGATTGAATCGCCGCTCCCCGGCAAAGAGGACGAGGCGGCTGATCCTCTGTCGCTTTCTTTCTCAAAAGATCAGTTCCCTGACAGCCTCGTGGCTTCTGCGGATACAGAATCCACGATCCAGGATGTGATCTCGAGCGGCATCTTTGATCAGACTGACCCTCCACGCTTTGTCATTGTGGCGTCACCATCCCAGCTGGTTCTGGTCGACCGAAACAAATGGACGAGCCGCTCCGTTCTTCGCTTCGACCTCGCTGAAATCTTCACGCGAAGCGATCGCCCTACCCTTCAGGCGATGGCCTGCTTCCTGTCGCGGGAGGCCCGCGTCCCCCAGACGGGTATTCCGCTGGCAGAACGACTAGAAGAGGAAGCCCAGCGCCACGCAAACGCGGTCACCGGCTCGCTCAAGAAAACGGTTCGCGAAGCAATCGAGATTCTCGGTAACGAAGTCTTGGCAGCCTGCGAGAACAAATATCCGAAAGGGCATCCGCGCGCGGGGGTCTGGATCGAGAGCCAGGATCTCTCGATCGAGTGTCTGCGTTACATGTACCGGCTACTCTTCCTCTTCTATACTGAAGCCAATCCCCGTCTCGGCATCGTCCGCATGGACGATCCTGCCTATCGCACGGGTTATAGTCTCGAAGCCTTGAGAGCACTTGAATCCGTGCGACTGCGGACGGTGGAGGACCGTGAAGGCACATTCATCTGGGATAGCCTGCAGAGGCTGCTTGGATTGATGTTCGAGGGTCTGACGCCTCGCCAGATTGGCGCGAGCAAGTCTTTCTCCCTGCCGCGTGTGCGTGTTTCGTTGCTCGACCCCCAGAGCACGCCAATCCTCTCGCGGGTGAAGCTTCGCAACGAAGCTCTGCAGAAGATCATTCGCCTGTTGTCGCTGAAGCAAGACAAAGCAGGCACGGGTCGCATCTCGTACGCCCAGCTCGGCATTGGCCAACTCGGCGCAGTCTATGAAACGCTGATCTCGTTCACTGGCTTTGTCGCCAAGACAGATCTGATCGAGCTGATCCCTGGCAAAGCGGCGTCCAACGACGCAGACGATGAGGATGCGAACGACGAAGAAGACGAAACCGATGCAGAGGACACAGATGAAGAAGAAGTCGGAGCCTATTCGGCAACGAACAAGATCGACCCCCTTGCTCCGAGTTACTTTGTAGAGCGTAGCCGTGCTGACGAGTTTAAACCCGAACAGATCGTCTATGACGGCCCCCAGCCACGGATCTATCGAAAAGGCAGTTTCATCTACCGCCTTGCCGGCAGGGACCGCCAGAAGTCCGCATCCTACTACACACCGGAGCCTCTCGCGCGACTTCTCGTCAAGCATGCGCTGATAGAGCGCTGTAAGGATCTCAAAGCGGATGACATCCTTGATCTCAAAATCTTAGAGCCGGCGATGGGATCGGCCGCGTTCCTTGTCGAGACAACTAATCAGCTTGCGGATCTCTATCTGGAGCGCAAGCAGACAGAGACCGACCAGCGGATCCCTCAGGAAAACTACTTCGAGGAACGCCAACGCGTCCGAGCGTATATTGCGGACCGAAACTGTTTCGGCGTCGACCTCAACCCGATCGCTGTTGAACTGGGTCAGATATCTCTCTGGCTCAACAGCCTGCACAATGGTGAGTTCTCGCCCTGGTTTGGCGACCAACTGCACGCGGGCAATTCGTTGATCGGCGCAAGGCGCGCGAGCTATCCTAAACGCCTGCTGACGACAAGGAATGCGAAGGATCTCTGGCTACAACAAAAGCCGGAGGAAATCGGCTGGCGCGGCGCGCGCCCTGCCGATCATGTCTGGCAATTCCTGCTCCCCGCCAAGGACATGGCCAAGTTCGATACCGAGAAATCGATCGCGGAGTTTGCAAAGCCGGCGCAGGACGCGATTAAGGCGTGGCGCAGGGGCGGATTCTTCGCCCCCTTCGAGGATCATGAGGTGAAGATCCTCGTCCAGCTGTCTGTAGCTGCAGACGCACTTTTCGAGTCCGTTGCTGACGACCTCAAGAAAATTCGCGCCAGCTGCAATGACGAGATAACGCTCTGGCCCGGCAAGACCATGCCCGGCGTCAAAGGTCAGGACTATAACACAAAGCTCGAACGCCTCCGGGTGTTGCAAGGCGTGGAGCACGTGTCAAACTCGCTCCCCTACCAGCGCCTAAAGACCGCAATGGACGCCTGGTGCGCGCTTTGGCTATGGCCGCTGGATCAAGCGGACAAGCTCCCAAGCCGGCAGCAGTTCCTCTTCGGTCTGACGTCTATACTCAAAGGTGGCATCACTTCGAGCGGAGACCTTGAGGTCCCGGCACGAGAAGACATGAGCCCAAGACAAGGCGACCTGCTTACAAGACAGGAAGCAGCCGACGCGCTCGCCGCCGAACTTCCCTCCGCCAACTCACAAAGCGCGCTGTTTCAGCAAACAGATATCGATGCTCTGGTCGAAGCCTCCCCCTGGCTCAAGGTCGCCCAACAAGTCGCTGCCCGCGAGCGATTCACTCACTACGATCTCATCTTTGCAGACGTGCTCCGCGACCGCGGCGGCTTCGACCTCATCGTCGGAAACCCGCCTTGGGCCAAGCCCAGCTGGAACGAAGGCCTGGTGCTCGCAGACTTCGACCCTATCCACCTCGGACTATCAGCTACGCAAGCAAAAGCAGTTCTGGCAGAAGCGCTCGCCAAAATTGGGAAGCAGAAAGAATTTCTCTCGGAGTTCGTGTCCACTCGCGGTGCAATGGCAGTCACAAGCTCTGAACAAATGAATCCATTTGCAGGAGGCGGCGCCAATAACCTTTATCGCTGCTTCCTTGATTTAGCATTTCGGGCATCGCAACCCTCAGGTGTATCGGCACTCATTCATCAAGATGGACACCTCACCGATCCAAAGTCGGGCATATTCCGTTCTAAAGTATACCGTCGACTGGTGAAGCGCTTTCAGTTTCGGAATGAGATTAGATCCAAGAACTTCTCAGAAGTAGCCAACAATAAGTACTTCTCGCTTAATATTTACTTTGGCTCAGAACGATCTGTTTCTTTCGATAATTTTGCTGCAGCATTCCTCGCCTCTCAAGTCGAGGAATCTTACGCTCACGACGGAAAAGGAAGCGTTCCCCTCGAGCGAACCCACGACAATAAATGGGACACGAGAGGCCATAGACAGCGTATTGTTCATATAAACGAATTCACAATGAGCGCTATCCATGCACTCTCAGAAGCTGAAATCATCCCGATCGAACAAACTCGATTCTTGCAGCCTTTTCACGCTGGCATGCTCGATATTTTTAGGAAACTAGCTGACAAGAGCACGATCGCCGCCGCAATTTCAAAATGGCAAATGGACAGAATTTGGGATGAAACGAATTCCCAAAAGGTGCTGCAAGTACTTCGCAAAAGAATCGATTTTGCGGCTTCATCCTCGGAGACAATTCTCACCGGTTCTATGATTCATGTCGGGAACCCCCTGTACAAATCTCCGAACCGCGGCTGCAAATCGAACAAGGACTATGAAGTAATTCAGCTGGATCAAATCGGCGAAGAGTATCTGCCTCGATGCTTGTATGTGCCAACCGATGATACTGACCGCTACAGACAACATTTGCCAAAAACTGGATGGGATCCAACCAAATCGCACACGGACCATTTTAGGTTGGCTTGTCGCCGAATGATTGACCCAAAAGGTGAAAGGAGCCTGATCACAGCCCTTGTGCCACCCGGTATGGCCCATGTTCACACCATTGAAAGTATTGCGTTTAAAGAGATCGATGATCTTCTTTGCGTCAGCGCTTTGTCATTTTCCATCGTCTACGATTTTCTGACACGCGTGTCGGGTCGAACAGATCTTTATGACTCTGCGGTTGGTGGATGGCCGCATGTTGATCTAGCTGATGCTTGCAAGCTGCATGTACTACGGCTTTCCTGCCTTACGCGTCCCTACGCACCGCTTTGGAGCGAGGCTTTGAAGCATGTCAGATCGTCCAGGTGGCATACTGAGGATGAGCGGCTTCGAACTCTAGATTTCGAGGGAAACATAGTCGAATGGACCTCCGAACATGCTCTTAAAACGCATTTCAGTAGGCGGATGGCGCTTGTAGAGATTGATGTCTTGGTAGCGCAGGCTCTAGGCTTAAGCCTGCAGGATCTGATCGATATTTATCAGATATATTTCCCAGTAATGCAGAAGTACGAGGATGGCACGTGGTACGATGCTAACGGGAGTATTGCTTGGACAAATTCGAGGGGATTGATCGGAACAGGATACGTTGATGCGAACAATAAATCACCGCCTGAGGCAAGTTGGTTGCGCACAGTCGAGACGAACCCGACCGAACTAACATGTGTCGTGAAGCTTGATGCCTATTCAACGGGCCCACGTGAAGTCACCCGGCGCTTCGTCGGCCCCTTCACCAAGTGTGATCGCGTCGAAGACTACAAGCGTGCTTGGGCCTTCTTTGAGGCGCACAAGGATGGGAAGAGCGCGTAATGAACCCCACCCTTCTTGGCAAACAAGTTGAACACGGTCTCAAAGACCTTATCCGGTCGAGCTTCGAGACTTCTTCTCCAGCGTTTGAAGGCATGATCGAGACCTTTCTCGACACGCCTGGTAACTTCCTCAAAGGCCCGTGGCTGTCGGTTGACTTGCCCTTCAGATCGTCGAGCGCTTCGACTGAGCCCTTTCCTGAGGTCCCGCTGGGATTCCGGCCTCACAAGCACCAGGAGCTTGCGTTTGAACGCCTACGCGCGCCTGACGCTAAATCCACACTGGTGGCGACCGGCACCGGATCGGGCAAAACGGAATGCTATCTCTGGCCCATTCTCGATGCCTGCCGTGCGGCCAAAGATGAACCCGGCATCAAGGCGATCATAATTTACCCCATGAACGCGCTGGCAACCGACCAGGCGCGCCGGATAGCCAAAGCGATCCACCGTATTCCATCGCTCAAGGGCGTTCGTTGCGGGATATATGCTGACGCAGAACCGAAGCCTGCAACAGACATGATGACGGAAGCGGACGTCATCACCAGTCGGGAGCAGATGCGACGGGATCCACCGGATATTCTGCTCACGAACTACAAGATGCTCGACTACCTCCTCCTCCGAGGAAGCGACAAGCGGCTCTGGGCGAAAAATAGCCCCGAGACGCTTCGCTATCTGGTCGTCGACGAGCTCCACACGTTTGATGGCGCGCAGGGCGCTGACTTGGCGCTGCTCATCCGGCGTCTAAAAGCACGCCTCAAAACTCCCGCTGGTCACCTTGCTTGCGTCGGATCTTCCGCAACGCTCGGCAGCGGCGATGAAGCCGCCGAAAAACTTGTCAAATATGCAGAGGATCTCTTCGGGGAGCGGTTCGAAGCAAAGGGCGTAGTCCGCGAGGACCGCCTACTCACGCACGAGTATCTCGAGAGCATCGACTTCACGGATCTGCCTTCGCCGCAAAGTGTTCTTGAAGCTGTCGAAGCCGGTCTCGGGCAAACCCAGGCACAGGCGGCCGTCAGTCTCGCCAAGCTCTTCTTCGACGATTTTGATCCCGGAAGCGCTTACTTTGACAAGTCGATCCCTAGCGATCCTTCTGATCCGGCTTGGCGCGTTGCGTTGGGAACGAAGCTTCGGGCTCATGTCGCGTTCCACAGGGCGCTCGAAGCAATCCAAGCCAGCGGCCGCGCGGCGTCTCTAGAATCCACTGTCGATGCGCTGGCCAGTGCGCGGCTATTCCGGGCGGGATGGACGAGGGCAGAGCTGACCGCGCTCGTTGAAGCGATCGTGATCTTGACGGCTTGGGCACGGCGAGACCTCGACGGACGCGTGCAACCACTCCTGAACGTCAGGATCCAAACCTGGGCGCGGGAACTTGGACGCATGGTCGCCACCATTCCCCTGCCCGATGAAGGCGCAGGTCGCGCGCCAGGAATCCTGCACCATTCCGATGACCTTGAAGAGGTCGAGCTTCAGAAATCCCTTCCGGTCGTCTTGTGCCGTCACTGTGGCACGAGTGGACAGCTTTGCAGGGTTAATGAAGGTGGCGGCTCGATCTGGGCGCCGCTGGATACGTTGTACTCTGACTTCTTCGATGGCGGAGACCGCATTCGAATTGTCTACTATGAGCCCGTCCAGAGAATTTCGAAGAGTGCCGGATATGGCGCAGTCGTCCCGGGCAGACTTCACCCGGAGAGCCTGAATTTCAAATGGGAAGAGGCATCGGAAAAATCGGACGGAACTTTGCCTGCGTGGTTATTCAATCCGGTCGATGATCGCAGCAACGTGAATACAACCTGCCCCTCCTGCGGAACGTCCCATAGCTTGCAGATCCTGGGACTGCGCTCTGCGCGCCTCACTGCCGCGCTCTCCACGACCTTGTTCAATTCCGATCATCACGAAGAGCTTGATGATCAGAAACCTCGTGTGTTGATCTTCTCCGACTCTGTTCAGGACGCAGCCCAGCGCGCTGCCGTCACAGAGATTCGTAATGTTCAGACGGTGGTGCGCAAAGCGCTCTACCGCGCAGTTCAGGATGAGCCAGGCAGCGGGCTGCCTCTCAGCGAGCTCTGGAGCAGTTCGATCGCCGAGATGCGCCACGCACTCGGAGAAACGACTTTTATCTCACGGTTCGTGTCGCGCGATCAGACCTGGCGTCAACCCTATGTCGATCTGAGCCTTGAAGGCAGAGAGCCTACGAATGGTCAGTTTGCGGATGACGTCGCCTTGCGTCTCGGCTGGGAGTTCTTTTCGGACCTGACCTACCGCTCGCGCACCTCGCAAACGCTTGAAACGGCCCGAATCTGCGTCGCCGACGTGCCCACAACAAGCATTGCGGCCGCAGCTGAAGATTTTCAGATCGCGTTGCACGCCGGACTGGGTGCTGACTTTGCTCTGAGCAAAGAGGAAGCATTCTCGTTTCTCGAGGGGCTTGCCATTCATATGCGCCGATCCGGCGCCGTCTCTCATCCCTATGTAAAAGCAGCTGTCGAACGCGGCAGCGCTGTGAAGGGACCCAACTATTTTGCCGGTCAGAAGGCGCTAGGACTTGGCAATCGAGGAGTGCTGCCCGCACCTAACCAACGGACGTCTGCTGCGCCTCGGCTCCCTACCCTGCGGTCTCGCGCGGAAGGTTTTCAGTATGTCGGCCGGGACAATGGTGCGAACTGGTACCGTGCCTGGAGCAATCGCTTCTTCGGCAAAGCGTCGGGCGGACTTGGAACCCGGCATACGGACATCTTCCAGCATGCGTTTGACACGCTTGCCCGGCATAAGATTGCCGAGGCAATCGCGACGAGCGGCACGGATTCAGTTGATGCCTGGGCTCTCCGACCCGAGGCGATCATCGTCACCAGTCAACTTACACACGTCAGTTGCAATCGATGTGGGCGAAGGGAAAGCCTTCCGGCTCATGAAGCGGCAGATTTCAGTCACGCCTGTCTTCGCATAGGATGTAGCGGTGACCTCCTGGCAGAAGAGACAGCAGAGGGGCAGACACACGGGTCTGCCTATCTCAAATCGGTGATGGACACAGCGCGAAATCACCGGGTCGTGGCCCGGGAGCACACCGGAATTCTTGAGACGGATGATCGACGTAAGCTGGAGACCCTGTTCATCGAAGGCGAGGCGCCCTGGCATCCAAATTTGATCTCGGCGACCCCTACCCTCGAAATGGGTATAGATATCGGGGATCTCTCGACGCTTATCCTGGCATCGATGCCGCCGGAAGAAGCTAACTATGTCCAGCGCATCGGCCGCACAGGCCGGCGGGATGGAAATTCTCTGAACCTGACGCTGATATCGGCGCGGCCGCATGATCTTCAGTTTTGGGAGGATCCAGGGTCGATGCTCGCGGGTCAGGTGACGCCTCCAGGCGTCCACCTGCAAGCTATTGCGGTGCTGCGTCGCCAGGCGGCGGCCTTTGCGCTTGATCGCTTTGTTGCCGAGAGTGACAAAGAGATCGAGTACGGCACGGTCAACTCGTCGATCTCGGCAATCGAGCGCAACCTCAAGACAGAATTTCCCTGTAACTGGTTTGACCATCTGTCTCAGAACGCAGAATCAATTGCGGAGACGTTCCTCGCGATCCTGCCCGACGCAGTTCGCGAACGCGACGTGCTTGCCAATCAGCTCAAAGACTTTCTGGTAAGCGACGGAGAAGAAAGCCTCCGCTACAAGATCAGCGCTGCATTTGGATCGGCGGCTGAAGAACGCGCAGAATTGCTCGAACTTCAAAAGCGCCTCGACAATGAACGACGCCGCATGAAAGAGCAGTCGCCTCCGCCTACTGATCTTGAAGATCAACTGAACAAGCTCAAGGAGCGCCGCACAGAGATTTCACGGACAATCCGTGAGACGATCAACCAGGTCAAAGTTCTGCGATTCCTGACAGATCGCGGACTCTTGCCCAACTACGCTTTCCCCGAAGAGGGCGTTAAACTCAAATCGATCATCGTCAAAGCGCGGGAAGCAGGCACCACGCAGAAGGACCAGGATGCGGACCTGATCATCCGTGAGTACCAACGCCCGGCGTCCTCGGCGTTGAGTGAGTTTGCACCCAATCAGACTTTCTATGCCGAAGGGCGTCAAGTCACCATTGACCGGATCGATCTGCGATCGAAGGACATGGCGGTCTGGCGTTTCTGTCCGAACTGCACGCATGGCGAACTGGAAGCCACCGCCGCATCGAAGCCAACCTGTCCGAGGTGTACCAGCCCCATGTGGGCGGATTCTGGGTCACGAGCCGATGCGGTTGAGCTGCGTTCGGTTGTGGCGACCTCCAGTGAGCAGAAAGCTGCAATACGCGATCTCGATGATCGCACGTCCAAACAATACGACCGAGAAGTTTTCCCCAACTATGCCGACGATGCGATTGAAGTCGCTTATGCAGTCAAGGATGGCAAGGCGCAGGTTCCGTTTGGATTTGAGTTCGTTCCGCTGTGTGAGTTCCGGGATATCAATTTTGGCCAGAAGACCGCCATGCGGATGGGCCAGAACATCGCTGGGGAGCAACGCCAGTCGCGGCCATTCCTGATCTGCAAAAAATGCGGAATGCTGCAGACAGACGGCTTTGACAAAGACCGTGACCAAAAGCCAGGCGAGCATCAATCGAGATGCTCGGCCGACCATATGGCTGAGCCGCGCGCGTCTTGGGAAACGGCAGTCTACTTGATGCGCCGGTTCACAACCGAAGCCCTTCGCCTGATCGTGCCGGTCGCGGGTCGTGCCGGCGCGGATGACATCAAGAGCTTTGTTGCGGCTATCGAGCTCGGACTGAAGAAGCACTTCTCCGGCCGCGTTGATCACATCCGCAGCGTAGTTGTTGATGAACGTCTGCGCAGCGGTGCCAGCGTCAAGAATCTCTACCTCTATGACGCTATCCCGGGTGGGTCGGGCTATTTGCGCCAACTTGCAAGCAATCCGCAGACGCTGTTGAGGGTCTTCCGGCTGTCTGCGGCAGCCCTGCGCGATTGCCGCTGCGTCGGCCAAGAGGGCAAGAACGGCTGCTTTCGCTGTGTGAAGCCCTACCGGTCGCAGTTCGGCCCAGGTGAGCCGAAGCGGGATCTCGCGCTGCAGATGGTCGAATCTGTGCTGGCCGATTGGGACGGCCTGGTCCGTGTCGAGAAAGCGATCAACGAGGTTCTTGGCGCTGAGCTCATCGAAAGCGAGCTCGAAGCGAGATTCTTGGACCGGCTTCAGAAAGCCTTTGGGTCGAAGGCATTGAAGCCCATCGTGCTCGAGGGTGGCAAGCGGGGCTTTCAGCTTCGCATCGAAGCGCAGGGACAGGAAATATTCTGGCAGATCGAGCCACAGGTCCAGATCGACAAGCGGTTCCCGGGACTACCGGTCCGCAGAGTGGATTTCCTAATGAGCATGACCGGGGAAAGACCGGACAAGCCGATGGTCGTGGAGCTCGATGGCTGGGAATATCACGCGCCAACAATCGAAGAGGATGTTGAGACCCGCCTTCGCATGATCCGCAGCGGCAAAGTTGAAGTCTGGACGCTGACCTGGGAGGACTTCGAGGACAACGCGGGACGCCTGGCAAATCCCTTCGGCCCAGGCGTTTTGGATCCATCATCTGAGGGCACACTGACAAAACTGCTGACCCAACCTCAGTTTGAGACGCTGCATGCCCTCTCCGCGCCGATTGACACGCTCCGAGCTGGTCGCTCGATGGACGCGCTACTCAAGCAGCTGAAGTTGGAAGGCGAAGGACGCGAGAAGGCGGCCGCTCTATTTGGACGCATCGCGATTGGGCCAAAGGGGAATGTCATATCCGCTCTGGATACCTCGAAGCTCAATGAAGACGCCCGCCTCTTCCTGGAGGAAGCGAGTCTGTTTGGAAGTCTTGAGAATGGCGGCCTGTCCGCTTTCCTCGGCTTACCAAATGGCTCGCCCCTGGAAATCGCCGAGAACACGGCTGCCGCAAGGTTTGTGATGTATGCCGAATTCTCAGGCGCGCCGCAGGACCGACTGGGCGACGAGCCGGCGAGAGCTTTGTGGAAAGGTCTTTGGCGGTGCGTGAACCTGCTACAGGATTTACGCGGCCTGCATGTCAGCATGCCCGGCCTTGAGACACTGGACGCAAACGCCTCGGACAAAGACGTCGCTCCCGATAGTGTATTGTCTGATGTCGCATGGAACGACGTGCGGTCTCTGGTCGATGAAGACATGGTTGAAATTGTAACCGCGCTCTATCAGGCTGGCCTGCCTCCGCCCGACATGATCGGGGAAGACCTTATGGACGGCGACAAGGTTATCGGGACCGTGGACATCGGCTGGCGCGAGCAACGCTTTGGCTTTGCGCAGGAGCCTCCAGCTATCCCCAATTGGGAGATTGCCCAGTTGGTTTCTTTCGGTTCACCTGACTTTTCCGAATTTCTTCGCCGCGTTGCGACCAAAGTGTCAGGAGGCAAGGCATGACCGATACTCAATACCGAGTCTCTTTTGACATCGCCTGCATGAAAGCCCTGCGCAAGGTGCCATCAAAGGTGATGGAGCGCTTTCATGACATGGTTTTGAAGTTGATGGTCGATCCATCTCGCAGTGGTCTCAACATTGAATCGATCCAGGGCGCGCGCGATCCGGCGATGCGCTCATTCAGAATTGATCAGGGATACCGCGCGATCGGGTACCTGCAGGGTGGTGACTTGCTGCTGCTGCATGTCGATGAGCACGACAAGGCCTACCGATGGGCGACCAACCGAACCGTTCAGTTCAATCCGAAACTCAACAGGATCCAGGTCCTTGAAAGCCTCCCGGTCGAGATTGCAGAGTCGCCGGCGCAAGAGCCACAACCGGGACCAGAAGCCGCGCGCTCCCAGACACTGTTCGCCGCTTATCCCGACTCTGATCTTCTGAGCGTCGGCATTCCGGCGGAAGAGCTTCCGCGTATCCGGCAGTATCAGACAGAACGCGATCTCGAAGCTGACCAGGGCGCGCTTGACGGAGCCGTGTACGATATTCTGTTTTCGCTCGCGGCGGGATTTGCACTTAGCGACATTCCTTCCCTGATTGTCGCAGCTGATGCCCCGCCCACACAGACCCTCGATTTTGCTGATGCGCTGCGCACAGACGAAAGCCGGCAAGAGATTTTCGTGCCGGAGGATGAAAAAGAGCTTCGACGGTTCCTGAACGGAGACCTGGAAGGCTGGCGGGTCTTCCTGCATCCGGAGCAACGCCGCATCGCATATCACAAAGGGTATAACGGTCCGGCGCTTGTGCGCGGCGGCGCCGGTACCGGCAAAACAGTTGTCGCGATGCACCGTGCGAAACACTTAGCAGATGAGATCGCCCGCGACCCTGGACGCAGGGGCGACAAGGTGCTGTTCACAACCTTCACTTCGACACTGGCCCGAGATGTAGAAGGCAATCTCAAAACGCTGTGCCCCGAACACATCTCTGGCGGCGACCCCACGATTGAAGTCATCAACCTTGATCGCTGGGTTGGAGAGTTTTTGAAGCGTCGAGGGTTTGAGCGGAGCGTCGTCTACTTTGGCGAAGAGCGTGATCGTCTCGACGACATCTGGGATGAGGTTCTGGCGGGTGCCGATCTGCCGGAAGGCCTGACGAATGACTTCATCAAGGACGAATGGAGCCAGGTCGTCCAAGCCAAGGGCGTAGGCTCAGAACGCGAATACTTCGCAGCTAAACGCGTCGGCCGAGGCACTCCCTTGGACCGCCGGAAGCGCCGGGATCTATGGTCGGTGTTTGAAGCCTACCGCGCCAAAATGATTGATGAGGGACTGGCGGAGCCGGATGACGCTTACCGCGAAGCAATTGCTATCCTTGAACGCGATGGAACTCGCCTTCCCTACACATCAGCAGTCGTGGATGAGGCTCAAGATATGGGCGAACCTGCGCTGAAGCTGCTTAGGGCCATTGTGCCGAAGTCGGTAGCTGATGATCGCAATTCGCTCTTTATCGTCGGCGACGCCCACCAGCGCATCTACGCGCGCAAAGCATCAATGGGCACGTGTGGTATCGATGTGCGCGGCCGGTCTCGCAGACTACGCCTGAACTATCGCACAACAGAGATGATCCGCCGTTACGCGGTTGCCATACTTGAAGGCATCGACGTTGATGATCTCGATGAGAGCGCCGACACGCTTTCTGGATATAGAAGCCTTGTGAAGGGCGGCGAGCCTGAACGTCACGGATACAAGACCAAATCAGAAGAGCTCAAGGCGTTGACCCAATGGCTCAGCGCATCACACGGCCGGTCAACCGACACTTCCTCCGTGGCCGTCCTTGTGCGGACCAACGCGCAGCTTGTGGAAGTGGAAGCAGCATTGAAAGCTGCAAAGCTGTCGACCTTCGTGCTGAAGAACAACATGTTCGACGACCCTTCAAAAACAGGCATTCGCATTGCCACAATGCACCGGGCAAAAGGTTTGGAGTTTGACCGTGTCGCATTGGCATTGCTCGCAGAAAACATGTTGCCACCCCGGCACGCATTGCAGCGGGCAGTCGACGATGCAGGGCGAAGAGAAATCATTGAGCGAGAAAAGTCGCTCTTGCACGTCGCCAGTACCAGAGCCCGCTCGCATCTACGGATCAGCTGGCATGGCTCCCGCCCCACTCTACTACTCGAATAGGACCACGCAGAGCTGTATGACCTCTTTCGAGACTAGCCTTGCGCACAGTGCGCAATGACCAAAAGCGATTGGAACTTGATCTTATTGGGTCCGCAATCGCTAGCAACCATCAGCATTGGTCCTTTGAAGGCATCTGAGCTTTGAGAACCGAGTTTACGGGCAACAGGTCCTCGATCTCGTTCGGCGGCTTTATCGCTGGCAGATAGACTTCTTCTTGTGACAAGCCCCAAGCCAGTAGCAGGCGTGCGAAATCCGTCTCCCGATTGTAGATTAGGTTCTTAGAGGGCACGGGTGTACGGGAGGGCGCGCCCAGAGCAGGCTCATAGGGCGTGAAGACTTGCCCATACAGAGGCGCCAGGCGCCCTCCCCCAGTTATGATGAGCGTTTTTGGCGTTCCGTTGTTTGGTCTGAATTTGGGGTCACGGCGAGTATGCGTTACGTAGATCACGCGGTTTGTCTGGCCTCGGCAGGCCGACTCGAACTGAGACTCCGAAATGCCAAGTCTCCGTGCAACGGACAAAGAGTCTGCACCGAGCAACTCGACGGAAGAGTAAAACACCGGGACATGTTCGTCCGGACCCAGAATGTTGAACGTTGCGATATCCAACGTGGACGCCCCGATATCCGCAATGATGTGAGGTCCCGGACGATGATCCGGCGATGCGCTATAGCCAGCGACCACAGCGGCCAACTCCTCGAACAGGATGCACGGTGTATTCGCAGTGACTGTGTGCGGCTTTGAAGCGAGGCTCAGAGCAGCCCTAACGTGGCGAAGCGTAATCGATCTTGCATTGGCTGATAGGCCCATCGCAGCAATGCAGCATGTCTTGAAGTCGGCCTCACACGATGCCCCTTGAAGACTTGAGACCGGGACGCCAAAGTGAAACCGAGAAAAGTGCTTGGTTCGATCAAATCCATCTGGCGCAGCAAGACGGTAATGGCCGACAACATACGCAAACAGCATTGCCAAATACGCAGTCGCTGCCTCCAAGCCAGTTACGCTGTCCACAAGAGGCTGAGAATCCCCCTGTAGCATACGGGTCTTGAAACCTTCTATCGGAGAAGCGTTCGCCTGCGGTGTCAGGCAAAAGTGGTCCGAGTCCGGATTATACCAGACGACGGTGCGCCAGAGATGGTCTTGACGCCTCCCGTTCTCTTCTACCTGGAATTCTTGCGGCACGGGAAGTGCGAAAGCGAGATCTCTGGCACCTGGCTGATGGACCACGATCTTTGACGAACTGGTCCCGAAATCGAAACCTACCAGATAGCCGCTCTCATCAGGGCCGGGACAAGCTCGCAGGATCGAGCTGCCAAGTTCGATCCTGCTCCAAACGTCTTCTACGGTTTGCTGCGCCATCTTCTGAACTGGAGCCGTTTCTCCGCGGAACACAACTTGACCGAGCCGTTCACGGACAAAATTGAGATCGGCGTCTCCCCGGATTGCTGCGATGGCGGGGTCCCGCTCCAGTCTGGCTCCTACCGGGAATTTATAGTTTACCCGAGACGGCTTCGAGCTGCTTTCTATAGGTCCGGGTTCGGATGGTTTCGTCCGATCGCGCCCAGACACCGACGCCCCCGAATTAGGTTTTCCAGCGGGCGGAAGTTCAACTTGTTTGGCAGTCTTCGGTGCACTCGGCAGTCGCTTCTGATCCGTGGAACTCTTAGGCTTGGATCCTTGCCACCCCGCGTCTGGACTGCCCAGAAGGGCTTCCAACTGCTCTCGGATGCTTTTCCGTCGATCCGACGTCATCAATTCACCTCGACAACCATAACCGCCAGGGTTTCGGCTTGCTGAAAGTCGAACTGACCGGACTCAAGCGCCCTCACTATCTTTGCTTCCATGCCAGCTTTGAATTTCTCGAGCTTTGCGCGTTCGGCCAGCATCAAATTGTTCACCTTCCCATCGGCGCGCGCTTTCCATTTTGCCAACCGGTCGGCCACCCGCTCTTCCTGCTGGGAGAGCTTTCGCCGAAGGACCGCGAGATTTGTTTCCAACTTATCTTGGTGCGCCGCCTCCATCTCTGCCAAATAGGCGTCATATGACTTTAGAAGATCGTGATCGATGATACGTTCTCGGATCTTCTCACCCACAAGACTAGCCTCGTCCTTGGCAGGAAGCACGGGCTTAAGCCCCTCGAACGACGCCAACACGAGCTCCTCGGCCCTTTCAGCGGGAATAGTTTGGCCATCCGCTAGATCGATCCCCGCGAAGACTAACCGATCTTGAGGCGTCGTGCCTTTCACGGACCATCGCTGAACGGCGAGGCCATACTTACCTTCCGGGCAGACAACAAATAAGTTCGCTCGATCAAGTCGGCCCCAGACTGCCGGCCGTCCTTCCGACAGCGAGAGATCTTCCTGCTGGCACCTTCCAACAAAGCGCACGAGAGGATGGCCGGTGTGTACGACTTCTACTGCGTCAGGCTTGTCCACTGGTCGACTCCGGCCGAAAGCTACCCTCAGGCTATTCTGTCGTCTCAACTGCGTCGGAAAAGTTTTGGCCTCCCGCTCAAGGAATATCCGGAAGTCGTGATGAGCCACGGCGCAAAGCTTCACGTCGTGCTGCCAATCGGTGACTGCGGCTCGGTCAACAGACGAGTTGGGATACTTCCCCATCAAACCGCTGCGGACGTAGCGATAGAGCTCCTCTGGCCCGATCCACCTCTTCTGATCGTGCGAACTCCGGATTCGGTTGAGGATCATATCACCGTGCGCGATCAACCCCGGAGCCTCTTCTTCTAGCGCATCTTCCTGAACCTTTCGGTTCTGCGCACTTACCGCAGCGCGTTCGATTTCGCGGTCGATGTCTTCCGGAGACAGCCTCGGATCGAGAACCCGCCTCTGCAATTCAATGACAATTTCGCCAAGTATCGGTTCGAACCCACCTAGCGTCCGCTCGATGAGGTCGAGCCGCTCATAGAGTCTTCGGTAGATAGACTCTTCGATCGTCCGCTCACAGACGAGACTGAAAATCTCCACGGAAGGAGAAGCCTGACCGATCCGGTCGATCCGGCCGATCCGCTGCTCGACTCGCATAGGATTCCACGGCAAATCGTAGTTGACCAAGACCCTGCAGAACTGCAGATCTAGGCCCTCGCTTCCCACTTCTGTCACTAAAAGAACGCAGCGGCCGATTGCCTTGCGGAAGCGCTCGAGGACCTCTCCCCTATCTTCTTTGACATTACCGTGCAGCTTTATGCAGGGTACGCCATCCGATACCAACCGTTCTTCGAGATAGTCGACGGTCCCACGGAAACTCGAAAAGACAATTATTTTTTCATCCGGGTTCGCGGCCCAGGATTCGACGAATGCTTGGCGCAGAAGTTTGTATTTGCTATCGCCTGCCCTTAGCTCATCGAACAGGCGGCTATCCCGGCAGGCCGCACTCAATGCAGCGACAAGCGGGCCGACAGACGCCGGTCTATCCAGCTCCTCGTCCCCGATGTCTTCATCAATGTCGTCAACGACCTCGGTTTGCCGCCACCTCTTCCAGGCGGCCGGAAGACAAGACGCGAGTACCCGCTGAGTGTTTGCAAGAAGGAATGCATCGCTGAGGTCTTTCTGCAATGCGTACGAACGAATGATCTGCGTCGCGGCACCATAAAAGGCACGCTCGGTTTCATTCATGGCCCAAAGTCGCGACACGGCTCGGCGCTTGATTTGGATCTCAGCGACATCACGCCGCCGCGTCCGGTTCACAATGCCTCCTAGAAGCGACATCTCTTCCAGACTAGCTGCAATGTGAGCGCGCCGCTCAGGCGTATCTGTCACCGGATCATCCAAGATCTGCTTTTGCAGATTTGCCAGGCGCCTGTCGGTCTTCAATATCCGCCCCGGCTCAATGGCCGCGATCGCCTCCCGCAATGCTGTCAAAGACTTGGAAGAATTGAGTGCCATTTCTCTGGCATGCACAATAGGCTCATTCTCAGCCTGCATTTCTTCGAAGATCCAGTTGCTTTCAAACAGGTCAGGCTCGAGAAGTCGGAGCAGAGACCGTAGATCTTCACTGCCAAGATTGATCGGCGTCGCCGACAACATTAGTTTGTGATCGGCGACCGGGACGAGGTGCCGCGCCAAGCGATGCTGTGATGTCTCTGGATTTCGAAGATGATGCGCCTCATCAAATACCAGCAGATCAATCAATGGATCAGTTGCATCATTCTCCTCCAGAAATCTGGCAAGACCTGCGCTTGCTCGCTGGCTTGTTGCGCCCCCTTCCCGCCAATCGCGAGGCGCACGAAGTGCCGAATAGGTCGCAATCAACGCAAATTCCGCGCTGGATTCTTGGGCATCCTTGAGGGCCAGATGCACTTCCCTTGCATCAGCGACCCGCGCTTTGACCGCGAACCGCTTCAACAACTCGAGGCGCCATTTTTCTTGAAGGGACTTGGGACAAACCACAAGCAGGCGGCCTGCCTGGTACCGCGCCGAGATCTCAGTCCAGATAAGCCCCGCTTCGATCGTTTTACCAAGACCCACTTCATCCGCGATGAGCAGGCCGCGCGCAGCAGAATTCAGAAGTTTGATTATCGGCTTGAACTGATAGGCATGGAAATCGGTATTTGTGGACTCCATCGAATAGATCATATCCGAAAGACTTCCGGTAAGACGGATATGCGTCAGGAGGCGCGCCAAATCATCCGGCGCAGCAAGCTTCCCTGCGATCAAATCTGATAATGCATCGGGACGTTCGTGAGCGACCATCAGATTGGACTCGAGAGACTGGATCAGCTTTCCACCTCCCAAATCTACTGTCCGATATCGCCGTCCATTGATGTCACGGACATGGCCCGTTGCCACGCCAACCTTCGAGGGGTCGTTCGATAGCCGAACCCTAGTCCCCTCAGATATCGACATAACCTGCTCCGCGCTCATTCCCGGAGCAACCATAACGCACTGATTCGCCCAATTCACCCATCTAAACAAACTAAGGTTGCAGCGCTCCCCTCCAGCAATACGCGCTTCTTAAGAACGGAGTTCAGCGACTTGTGGCATTTCGAGTCGGCGCTGGAGCGACCAATATGGCGAGAGCCTCCAGAGCTCCTGCATCTGCACTAGCTTTCAGATGCGCCAGAAACATTGGCCATCGATTCCGCCCACCCTCGAACGGCTGAAGCACGATAGAGATTCCGGGATCCACCGAGATGGACAGGCTGCGGAAAATCCAGATCTGGATCGCGGCGGCGTTCCCATAGTGTCTTGCGGCTAATCTTGAGGAACGCGCAGGTCATGCGGGTGGTCCACCATTCGTCCGGCGCAAGAGGCTGTTGGGCTGTTGCGGGCTGTGGACTGCGGCGCACCTGAGCCACCGGTCTGTCATTGGCTGGCTTGGGCGGTGTTGGCATATTCTGTGGACGCGCCGGTGCCGGTGGCGGGGCGGCGAACAGGTCGAACTGCGAAATGTTTGTGGGTTTGCGGACGGGCATGAGTTACTCCGTGTACGGGTCGAGCAGGATATCATCGGTGACGAGGACGCGCACGGGCGCGCCGGCGGGGACTCGAAGTGTAGGTCTGAGATTCAGTTCGCGGTCGACAATCCGGCTTCCCGTGCGCGCCGCCTCCTGCGCCGCTGCGTCGCCGAGGCTTCGCGTGAACCCCTGATCGCCTTTGTCCTCCGCCTCATTGGCCAAGATGCTGAGGACCGCCGAGACCGCAATCGCGCCGCCGACACGGCCAAGATGATTGTCGACCTTTGCGGCGAGGCCGGCCGAGCCCGCTGCGTCGGTCGCGGCCAATTGGGGCAGATCGAGCGACGCGCCACTCGGCATGAGTAACCTGTCCCAGCTCAGGAACATACGTGTGTCGCCATAGCTGTTCTCGCTCTCATAGGTGCCGATCAGACGCGCGCCTTGCGGGATGAGCAGGTGGTCTCCGGTTCGACTGTCATAGACCGGCGCCGAGACCTGCGCGATGACGCGGCCCGGCAGGTCAGAGTTGACCGCCGTCAGCAGCGCCGCCGGAATGAGACTGCCCGACTGGATGAGATAGGGAGGTCCCGGCGGCGGGCCGGGCGTGGCAGTGAGATAGGATGTCTCGGAGACCTTGGTGCTTAAGGCCCCTCCCCCGATTACCGGCTGCACACTTGTGGCGACCGATACTGTTGGTTCACGGCGTTTGAAAAAGAGCTCAGCTTGTCTCGGCTCGCGTGCTGGAACTACGTCTGACGTGTAAGTTGACCCTTTCGGCTCGGAACTATCCCAAGCGCTGCCTTCTGGCAGGCTGAGGTCTTCCTCATAGCCTTCCGCATAGAGATCAAGGTGCTCCGGCGGGCCGTCAGGCCCCCAGAGCCTGTCATAGGGTTCTTCCTGCGGTGCAGAAGCCTGCGTCAGCGCGCCTGTCTCATAGCGTGCCGGCAGCTGGCTCAGGCCTTCGGGCAGCGCCGCGGCGGCCGGCGGCGCAGTCTCCGAGCTCAGTGACGCCGCCTCTGACCGGGGCGAGAGACCCGTGACGAGCGCAAAGGCGATTACAGCGCCGATGCCGCCAGCGCCCGCGAGCAGCACTTTGCGCGACAGGCGCTTCGGCGAGGGCGGATGCGCGCGCAGGCGCACTGCCGCTTCCGCTGGAGAGATATGGGGATCTGGCCGCACCTGCATTAGCTGGCCTCCCCTTGAGGCTTTGGCGCCTTACGCAGGATGCTCACGACGACTGGCCTCTTCCGGCCGAGCCGGAGCTCTGCCGCATCGAAGATGCGGTCGATCTCGTAGAGGGTTCCCTGGGTGCGGTAGTTGACGAGCTCCAGTCCTTCCGCCGTCCGGATGAACAGCGGGGGCATCTCTGAAGCCGCGATATCGTCCGGGAACTGGACATAGGTCTTGAGCCCATCATCCCACACTTTTTGCGGCATCCAGGCAGGCGGCCCCTTGCGCGGCGCCTTGAGGACATAGTCCTCGTGGACCGGGCGCAGCTCGGGTTCAGGTTCCGGCTCGGGAGTAGGTGGTTCGGGCGGCGCCGGATAAGTCCAGGCGGCCTGCGCGGTATAGACATCACCCGCTGCCGAGACCGCCTCGATCAGATAGGCGCGCCGGTCGGTGACGAGCACGATGTTGGTCTTGAGCCTTGGGGCTGAGGGTTTCACGATGAGGATGGTGCGATTTGCCGAGAGTGTGTTCGACACGCTCCAGCGCGCGGTGTCGGCCGCCGCGATATCGATCAGCACCTCCCCCGGCTCGAGCATCAGCGTCGAGACGAAGTCCGGCGATGTCTGGAGCTCGTAGATCGCGCCCGGCTCATAGGCATAGAGCAGCGTTGCGTCTTCGAACGTCCCGGGAGCGGCGCGCTGGCGCGCGCCGCTGTTGGCATCGGCAAGCGTCCTGGCGGCCGTACGCGGGCTGACGGGTACTGCCGGGCGTTCGGGCTTTGCACTGGCAGGCTCCGGCGAGGCTGCGAGTTCCGGAGCGGGTTCTTCCGGCTCAGGACCTGGAATGATTTCGGCAGCGGGCTCTGGTTCAACAAGCGGCTCCGGCGTGATCTCGGCCGTCAGGGTGAAGGGCGGTTCAGAGGGGGCGGCCACGAGCGGCGGCGCGCTGGCGCAGGCGACGAGGAGGCTTGCGGCGATAGTCGCTGAGATGAATTTTGACATGACGGCACGCATTACTGGTCGCGGCTCCAGCTGAAGTCTGTGATGTAGAGGCCGAGCGGATTGACAGCGACGTCATCGGCGCGCTTCGGCGGCACATGAGACACCGAGAAGAGGCCCGTATAGGTACCCTTTGCCTGGGGCACGGGGCCGGTCTCCTCCTCTGTCCAGCTCACCTGCCAGCTCGTGTCCGTACGCTGAACGATAGACCGGATGTGTACGGTACGGGCAGCGGCGCCGACGGCCTTGAACGGGTCATCGGCCCGCGCCACGGCGCTGAGCTTCGTCGCGGCCTCCGGGGTCACGAACTTGTACGCCGTCAGCCAGTTCTCGCGCAGCACGACGGCATCCGTGGGACGGGCGCGGACCTGGCGAACGAATGCGCCGATGAAATACGCCGTCTGGGCCGTGTCCGGTGTCCAGGCGCCCGCATTGGTGCGCACTGACAGGACCTGGCCCTCAGGCGCAACCTCGACCACATGCACAAACGTGCGCTGCTGAAGCGCGACCACCGTCAGCGCCACTGCGAGCCCGGCCGCGAGGACCAGCGCGGCGAAGGCGACGCGCCGCCAGCTGGCCGCTGACAGGACCGCCGATCCCATCCGCGCATCCCACTCAGCCTGCGCACGCCGATAGGGCGTATCGGCCGGCGGCGGCGCATAGGACATGGCGGGCGCCCTGAATGGAAAACGCATTATTGCCTCCTCGGTCTCGGTTTGTGTCTGGGCTGCAGTCTGGAGTGATCAACGCTGGCGCTCGCGGCCGCGGGCCTGCCCGCCGCGGCGGAGCGAACACTGCCGCCCCTGCCCGCGCTGACGCCGCTCGCCATGATACGCGCACTGACGGCCGTGCCGACCGCAGTCGCAGCTGCGCCTTGTGCCGCGCGGTAGCCATCGGCGCCCGACAGATGCGGCTGGCCCATCACCACTTCGCTCGCAAGCTGCGGCCCGAACCAGGTGAGCGACAGGACCGTCAGTCCAAAGAGCAGGATGTTGAGCGCGCCGCCCGCGTCCAGCGTCAGCGCCGGCGGCAGACGGTCAACGAACGCGATCGAGACAGATGCAATCAGCGCCAGCACGAACAGGCGCACGGCGCTCCCCACCACCCAGCCCAGCGGGCGCTCTGCAATCCAGGCCGTGCCAGAAAATACGCCCCAGGGCAGCGCCACGAACGCGGCCAGCGTGCCGAGCTTGAATGCGATCAGCGCCGTGAACAGTTGCAGGGCGAGAACGAAGAAGCCGAGCATCACGACAATCGCCGCGATCAGGATGATGCTGAGCGTCACGAAGTCGGTGAGGATGTTCATCCCCTCCCCGAGCGCCGCTGTCCGGCCAAAGAGTTCGGTACCGATCCCGGCAATCCGGCCGGGATTGTGGAGATCCTCCAGCGTCAGGCTGCTGCCACCCGCCTTGAGACCAAGCATTGCACCGGAGCCGTTGATCGCGCCGGCGAGCGCATTCCAGTTATTGATCAGGAAGGCGAAGAAGCCGACGAACAGCACCTTGCGGAAGAAGGGCCCGAGCGGCGCCTCCTGGGCGAGCACCCACTGGACACCGGCCAGCGTCACCGAAATCACGATCAGTGCGTTCAGCACATACGCGACGTCCCCGGCGATGAACCCGAACCCGGAATCCAGCACGCCGAGAAAGGCGTCGAGAAAGCCATTGATGATGCTGCTATCCATGGACCCGCCTCAGAACGCGCGCCGCGCGGGCGGCGTCGCCTCGGGTCGCGCCTCCGGGAACGCCCGTGCCCGGATCTCCTCGGCGCGGGCCTCGCGGGCGAGCCGCTCCATCCGCTCGGCTTGCAACGCGCGGCCTTCCGCAATCATCAGCGCCTCGATCCCGGCAAGCTGCGCCGCCGTAAGGCCAAGGAGCTGGTTGCCTGCCTGCACAGCCGAAGTCTGGCCTTCGGCGCCTTGCGAGGCGGCAAGCGCGCTCTCGACCCGCGTACGTGTCTCTCCGAGCCTCGCGGCCGCCTGTGCCTCAGCCGCCATCGCCCGCGACAGGCTACGCCGGCTCTCTTCGGCCCAGCGGCCCGATTGGCTGAGCACGTCGCTGAGTGCGTAGGCCTCCCATGTCTCCGGATAGAGCGCTTCGATCTCGCCGCCGATGCGGGTGATGTCATGGCTGAGCCCCTCCCCGCGCCGGAACAGGGCTTCGGCTTCATCGATCGTGCGTGACAGGTCCGGCGAAAGCTGCAGGCGGCCGCGCGCCAGCATTTGCGCCTGCTGCTCGAGCGCCGCGATCTGATGCTCGATCTGCTCCAGCATCCGCGCCGCCGCGAGCAGGTTTTCGGCATGGTTCGAAGGATCGTGTACGACAATTTGCGCGGTTGCCGGAGGCGCTGCGAGGACAGTCATGGCAGGCGCGGACAGGCTGAGGAGGAGTACGTTCAGGATCGCGCTTCGGGTCTTCATGCGGCGGCCTCCTTTGGGCGATCTGCGCTCTTGGACGATTGATCCGCAGGCGCATGGTCGTTCTGCGCGATAGATGTCAGGGCATCCTGCGCGGGTTGGTCTTCAGCGCCAGCAAGCGCTTCGAACCGGCCGATCGCATTTGCGGCTTCGGTGAGGCCCTTCGCGTTCAGCCAATGCCGCGCGAAGTTATCCGTCCCGTGCAGCGCGAGGACGCGGTCAATCAGGGCCTGGTCTTCGGGTTTGCCAGCGGCGGCAAAGGCGAGCGTCGCCGGGCCGAGCTCGAGTTCAATCCGGCGGCATCCGGCGCGCCCGGCCACGTAATAGTCGCGCTTCGGAATGGCGCCCGCGATCAGATTGATCTGGCGCTCATTGAGACCTGCCGCCTCGTAGAAGGTCCGCGTACCCGCCTCGCGCGCCCGGTCATTCGGCAGGAAGATCCGGGTCGGGCAGTTCTCCAGCACGGATGCTGCGATCGGAGATCGCGTGACGTCCGCCAGCGCCTGGCTTGCAAACACGACGGCCACATTGCGCTTGCGCAGTGTCTTCAGCCAGGTCTCGATTTCGGAAGCAAAGGCCGTGTCCTTGAGATAGAGCCAAGCCTCGTCCAGCACGAGCAGGCTCGGGCGGCCGTCAAACCTCGCCTCAAGGCTTCGGAAGATCACCGGCAGCACGCTGCGCGCTGCGCGCGGCTGGCGCAGCAAGGCGCCAACCTCGAACGCCATTACATCCGCGTTGCTCCGGGGCTCGTGGTCCTGATCGAGCAGACCGCCGAGGCTGCCGGAATGCGTGAACGGCTGCAGCGCGCCGCGAAGGCCGGCGTCCTGCACGAACGCCGCCAGCAGCGACAGTGTCCGCTCACGCAGGGGACGAGCGGCCAGCAGCGTCAGCACCCGGCCAAGCTCAAGGCGCAGCTCCGGTGTCAGCGTCACGCCTTCGCCCGTGATCAGGTCGCAGAGCCAGCTCTCAGCCCAGGCACGCTCCGGTGGCTGATCAATGTCTGCGAGCGGCTGGAACCCGGGCATGGATCCCACATCGTCCGCTTCCGGATCAAGTAAGACGCCGCCAAGCCCGAGCACCATCGCGCGGCAAGACCGGCCTGTATCAAATACGAAGACCTGCGCAGTCTCATAGCGCATCCACTGCGCAATGAGCGCGGCGATCAGGACAGACTTGCCCGCGCCAGTCGGGCCGATCACCAGCGTATGCCCGGTGTCGCCAACATGCAGGTTGAGGCGGAACGGCGTCGCCCCGTCCGTCGCCGCCAGCATCAGCGGCGGCCCGCCAAGATGGGCGTTGCGGGCCTCGCCCGGCCAGACCGCGCTAGTGGGAAGGAGATGGGCGAGGTTCGGCGCGAGCATCATCGGACGCCTCGCATCGGCATAGGCCTGCCCAGGCAGGCTGCCGAGCCAGGCGTCGACCGCATTGACGCTCTCAAGCTCCGTCACGAACCCGAGGGCGTCCGTCGTCTGACGGATCAGCCGGACTGCTTCATCCGCCGCCGCTTCGCTGTCCTCTGCAACGGTGATCGTCAGCGTGACATAACCCGCGCCGCACCCCTGACCCAGAAGGGTCTGCAGGGCCGCATCGGCATCGCTCGCCTGGGCGGCGGCATCATTGTCCTGCAAGGCCGATTCTTCGCGGAAGAGCGCTTCTCTTAGAAGCGTCATCAGCCCCTTACGCTTCGAGAACCAGCGCCTGCGCGTGCGCTCGATCTCGCGGCGCGCCTCTTCCGGGGACAGCGCGAGGTAGCGCGTCACCCAGCGATAGGTGAGCGGCAGGCGGTTCAGCGCATCAAGGAGGCCAGGCTCGCTCGTACTGCCGAAACTCCGAACCGAAAGGATCCGCAGATGATGCGATCCGAGTTTTGGCGCGAGGCCGCCGGTGAGCGGCGTGTCGATCAGCAGTTCAGCGAGGTGGAACGGTTTATCGGGAACCGCGACGCGGGGCAGCCTGCGATCAGAAATGCCATCATGCAGGAACCCCAGCGTTTCCGCATCGTCCAGCCAGCGCGCTTCCGGCATCAGCGGCTCCAGCGCCATCCGGAACTGATCGGTCTCCTCAGTGAACCGGGCAAGCATCGCCTGGTAGTCCGCTTTGGACGCTCCCGAGGCGCCGCCTTCGAACAGGAGGGATTCAAGGCGGGACTGTTTTTCTGGAGGCGGCAGGAAAGTCAGTGTCAGGAAATAATCCGTCTCAAACCGAGCACCCGCCGTCTCGAACAGGACGCGCCGCTCCTCATCGATTAGCCAGGCAAGCCCCTGCCCGAACACCGAGTCCGGATAGCCAGGCGCAGGGCGCCGGCGCGCCTCGGCATGCAGGCACCAGCCGGAGCTGAACCGGCGCAGCGCGTTCGCGAGCCGCGCAGACGTGCCCATCAATTCGGTGAGCGAGGCCGAGTCGAGGTCAGGCCCGCGAAACGCCAGTGTGCGCTGGAACGCGCCGTCCTTGTTGAGCACGATCCCAGGCGCCACGAGCCCGGCCCAGAGCAGGTAGTCGCTGAGCCTGTGGCCGCGGCGGCGATAGGGGCTGAGGTCGAACATCGTCTGTCAGGTCCCGAAATAAGTCGGCTTGGAAAGGTGACGCGGCCAGGTCTCGAGGAACCAGGGGTCCCGCGCCGCCGCCCAGGCCGCAGCCCCTTGGGCAATCGCCCAGAGCGGCAGGCCGATCATGGGCTGCTGGAGGCCGAATGCGATCGCCGCAGCGAGCGTTGCATTGAGGATTGCAAACTCTCGCGGCACGCCGCCGAGGAGGACGGGCCGCGTCAGCGATGTGTGAAGCGGGATCACATAACCCTCGGGCAGCGGCTCGGTCATCAGAGCACCGCGCCGCCGGCAAAGCCAAAGAAGTCGAGGAAGAAGGACACGGCGGCGAACATGATCGCGATGCCGAGGCCAACGAACGCGAGCTTGCGCACACCGCCGCCACCTTCCGAGAACATGATCGCAATGCCCGCGAGCACGATACCGATCACCGCCGCCGCGCGCGCAACCGGACCTGTCACCGAATCGACGACCTGTTCGAGCGGCCCCTCCCAGGGCATGCCAGAGCCGGCTGCCAGTGCCGGCAAGGCAGGCAGAGCAGCGAACGCGGCAAGCGCGGCCACCTTCAGGGCGAGACGTCTCGCTGTATACGGATTAAAAGTCATGCCGGTCTCCTTTGGCTGGGCAGTCAGGGGTTTTGAGATCGAGGATTTGCGTGAGGCGCCGGCCAGACGGCGTACGCGCGATAAATGCGATGAGCGGAGCTGACGCCGCGATGAGGCGCTCAGGGCTCGCCGTTTGCGCCTCGAGGCAGAGATCCTCGAGCCGGCCCAGCGCGTCGCGCGCAGAGTTTGCGTGCAGTGTCAGCAGCCCGCCCGGATGACCGGTGTTCCACGCCTTCAGCACGTCAAGCGCGGCGCCGTCGCGGACTTCACCGACAACAATACGGTCCGGCCTCAGACGCAGTGCGACCTGAACGAGGTCGCGCAGTGTGACTTTCGGCTCTGCGCGGTGGGTCAGGAGCTGGACAAAGTTATGACCCGAGACCTGAAGCTCGGGCGTGTCCTCCAGCACGACGAGACGGGAGGCCTTGAGGCACGGCTCTGCAAGGAGCGCGTTGAGGAGCGTCGTCTTGCCCGACCCTGCCCCGCCGGCGACGATGATGTTGCGCCGGGCAAGGAGCGCTTCGCGCAGGACGCGCACCTGGCCGCCATCGGCGATGCCCGCCTCGACATAGTCCTCCAGCGTGTGGATGCGCGCCGGGCGCTGGCGGATCGCGAGGACCGGAGCGGGTGCGAGCGGCGGGAGCACGGCCTGCACGCGCGCGGCGCTCCCCGGCAGGCTTGCCGAGAGCAGCGGACGCTCGGGGCCGACCGTCTCGCCGACGGCATGGGCGAGGAGCCGGATCGCGGCGTCGCGGTCATGAACGGCCATGTGCGCGCCCGTGGGTTTGAGCCCCTCCCCGGCCCTGTCGATCCAGACCGCGCCATCGGCATTGATCAGGATCTCGGCGACGGTTGGATCAGAGAGCGCCGCCGCGAGAACAGGCCCGAGCGCGCCGTCCAGGACGGACAGCCGCCGGAGCGCGGGGAGGGTCCGATCGGTCGTAGCGCTCATGACAACGGCGCCTCCGCATCTGCGCCCGTCAGTGCGGGCTCGTCATCTTCGCCTTCAAGTCCGCGCAGGTGGACCGCACCGCCGCGCGAATAGGTCATCGCGGCGAGGTCAAGGAACCGGTCGAGCCTTGCGTCCGCGCTAGCTGCAAGGCTTTCCGCAATCGCGTCATCGAGCGGCGGATTATGCTCAAGCCAGACCTGCACGAACGTCAGGATGAGTTCGCGCTGCAGCGCCTGCTCGCCGGACACCCTGAGAAGCTCCGCCTCGATCCGTCCAAGCTGGCGCTTGATGCTGTCATTGGCGGCGCGCGCCGGCCCGTCGTCGCCAGTCGCCAGCATTGCGCGCACGGCAGACGCGATGAAGGCTGATTCCGAGCGGCCCTGGCGTTCGGCAAGCTTCGAGACTTTGCGGGCAAGGTCCGGTTCAAGATAAGTACGAAGGCAAATCGATCCCATGATGGTTAGATCCCTGTTCGGCGGCGAGGACGCGGGCCCGCGAGCTCGGAGGCGGCTTTGGGCGGCGCGGGCCAGCCCGGCGGCGGTTTGAGACCGGCGAGTGCCTGCTCGGACACGCTCGGGCGCGCCGGCGAAAAGAGGTCGCCCTGCGGCGATGCAGGGGGCTCCGGCGCGCGCGCCCGGGCCGGCGCAGCCTGCCGGTTTGGCGTCGGCGCGGGCTGGACCCGGCCGACGGGCAGAACGCTCGCCCAGTCGTGACCTGTCGTCAGGCGTGTGCGCAGGTTTGAAGAGGAGCGCAGGCGCGCCGCAAATACAGGCTCTTCATCGAACCGGATCTTCTGGGTACGGAGCGGCTTTGCGCCCGTCACGAAAGTCAGCTGCTCTCCAGAGGCCAGTTGGCGCACATCGGCGGCGAGTAGCAGAGGCCGACTTTCTTCGCGCCAGGTGATGCTGCCCTTGCGGGCACCCAGGATAGGCCGCGGACGCTGCTCGCTATGCTGCGCGCGCACCTCGCGCGCCTCGCCGGCCATCTCGGCGATCTTCTTGGCCGTATCCATGTCGGCCGCTGCAAAGGCCGTCACGATCTGGCAGTTGTCGAGGATGACATTGTCCCGGCCATAGGCGCGCAGGATATGGTTCAGCGACTGGCAGACGAGATAGGCCTTGAGACCATAGCCCGCGAATGCGCCCATCGCTGTCTCGAAGAAGGGCATCTTTCCAAGCTGCGGGAACTCGTCGAGACAGAGGAGGAGCGTATGGCGTTTGCGCCGCCCATCGCTGCCATGAGCGAGATCCTCCATCTGGCTGCGCGCGAGCTGGTTGAGGAAAAGGCGCATCAGCGGCATCAGGCGCGCCGCATCAGACGGCGGCGGCTGAAGGTAGAGCGTGACAGGCGCCTCGCCGCACATGAGGTCAGAGAGACGATAGTCAGACGTGGCGGTTTTTTCTGCGACCAGCGGATCGGCGAACAAGCCAAAGAAGCTTTCAGCCGTCGCCTTGAGGCCCGCCTGCAATCTCTCTTCGCCGGCGAGAAAGCTCACCGCGCCGTGCAGGACTTCCGGGTGCACTTCCGGCTCGCCGGTCACCGGGCTCACGCGGTGAAGCGTCGTGCGCATCTCCTCGGCCGTTGCCTTCAGATCACGAAGCTTCTCGCGCACGACGCCCAGCGACTTGCGGTGCAGGGGCTCGGTATAGAGAACGTGCAGGACTACGCCGGTCATGACCTGGCGCGCCGCCTTGTCCCAGAAATCCGAATGGCGCGCGTCGCCGGCCGGATCGGTGATGATCTCGACGATGTTCTGGACGTCGCGCACTTCGTTGACGCCCCGGCGCACCTCGAGGAGCGGGTTGAACGCAGCCGATCCCGGCAAGGTCGGCGCAAAGCGGACGACCGGCCCGAGCGTTTCGCGGAAGCCCGCCGTGCCCGGAAACCCGTGGCGCGGGTCTCCGTCTGCAAGTTCGCCCTTTACATCAAGGACCAGAGCTGACCCGCCCCAGGCCAGCAGCGTCGGCACGATATGCCCCCTGCCTTTGCCCGAGCGCGAGGCCCCAATCAGCAGTTGATGGCCCGGCCCGTCATGGCAAAGGATCTCGCCGTCCAGTTTGCCGAGGACGGTGCCACTCGGCGCAAGAAGGCCGGCTTCCTTCGCATCAGCAAATGTGCCCCAGGCGGCAGCGCCGAAGGGCTTGGTCTTGTTGCCGCGCCGCATGAGCAGCGCCGCAGGCAAGAGCGCGGCCATCAGTCCAGCGAAGAGGATGGCATGGGCCAGTTCGAAGGGGTGCGGGAAATCCTCCGCAAAGGACGATGTCCAGCCGAGCACCGCCCACGGAGGATAGAGGATGACGTTGTCGGAGAGAGTAAGGCGGCTGCCGAGCGCCGGATGATGGTCGAATACGCCGGCGAGGAACTGCGTCGCCGCGCTCATGCCGATCATGAGGATCACGATGCAAGCTGTCGCAGCAATGACGAAACGCAAGACCAGCCCCGGCTCAAACCATCCGGAAAAATGTCCGGACGCCCGGGTGCATCACCGCCGAGGAAACGGCTTGAAACCAGTCGCTACACTTGGCGGGCGAGCAGCCGCAGAATGCACCAAGGAGGTCTGGTTCGCGAAAATCGCGATAATCCGATATCGGATTGGCGAAATAGTTGATCCGCTGACGGATCTTTTGAGAAATACGCTGGACCCGCGCCGTCCGGTCGCAGGCTCAATGTGGCCCGCGTTAACCGTGAGGGATTCGCGTGACTGTGGAATTAGGCATCCTGCCTTGTCTGCGCAAGTCGTGTAGGCCGCAGCTCACGCGCCGCAGCTGGAGAGAAGTGGATGCGGGATGGCGCGCTTGACGACACGCGCCACAGGCCGAAGCTGCGCGCGCTCGATGAACTCGGCGTCCGGATCAAGCGATACCTTTAGCGCTGGCCAGTCGCCGGGGCTGCGCAGCGCGGCCTTGAGGGAAAGGTCAAACTCGCCAACGAATTCGACGGCTTCCATGACGACAGGCGTATCCGCAATGACGCGCTCAAATCTGTTTCGGGCGTCGCTCCGGTGCCGGGTCAGCGCGATATCGATCCAGTAGACAGGCCAGGTCTGGAAAATCGACTCATCGAGTTCCGCCATGTATCGCAGGACCGCGCCGGACTCCTCGAGACGCCTCAGCCGATGCAGCGTCCCGCTGTGCGAAAGCCGAATGCGCTGGGCAATGTCCTGTATCGAGTCGCGTGCGCCGGTCTGCAGAAGATGGAGGATCTTGAGATCTGTCATGTCCAGACGTGCGCCCGACGGCGTGTAGAGAGGCTGCCCCTCAATCAAGACAACAGATTTTGGTCTATGGGCGGGCATACAGGCAACAATTGGCAGAATTCAGGAAGTTCCGATTTCCTATCGTAAACAGCTTAAGTAACACCTAAGCGGGAAAATTCTCTTTTCGAACGGCTATCGTCGATCAATAGTGATTTATATTATCCGCTATAATCGATCAATTTATGGACTTTTGATCGACTTTGGTGTATCAAAACGCTTGAAAAGGACTGATCATGCCCGCTCGCTCATCTCCTCAAGCCCTCGCCCGGAAACACCTCGACAAGGCGTTGATCCCATACCGTATGGCGGCCGATCAGGCACGCCCGCCGAAAGGCTGGGTGCGGGCAATCCGTGACGCGCTCGGCATGACCAGCCGGCAGCTCGCCGCCCGTATGGAACTCTCACAGTCAACCATCACGGCGATGGAACAAGGAGAGGCTGCCGGAACCGTCACGCTCAACACGCTTCGTCAGGCCGCCGAGGCGCTCGATTGCCAGTTGGTCTACGCGCTGGTGCCCCGGTCCACGCTCGAGGAGACCGTACGACAGCGTGCCGACCTTGTGGCGAGGAGCCAACTGGCGCGCGTCCATCACACCATGCGCCTCGAAGACCAGGCGCTTCGCAGCGACGATCTCACCGCGGAGCTCGAACGCTTGACCGACGCGGTTCTGATGGCAAAGGCAAGCCGCCTCTGGGAGCCCCTGTGAGCGATCCCCTCTTTGACTCACGCGACGAGGCAGCCACCCCTCTGGAACCGGATGAGCGCCGGCAGCTGATTCCGACTTACATCACGACGCGCGCCCAGCTGAACGAGGCCGAGCAGATCGGCATCTCCGAAGCCGACCTGTGGGCCTTCTCGCGCAAACGCGATGTGCTGAACGAGCCATTCCTGCTGAACCTGCACAAGCGCATGTTCGGCAAAGTCTGGACCTGGGCAGGCGCGCTCCGCACGACCGAACGCAATATCGGCGTCGCGGCCTACAGGATCAGCACCGAGCTGCGCACAACACTAGACGACGTGCGCTACTGGATCGAACATGAGACCTTTTCGCCAGACGAGATTGCAGTCAGGTTTCATCATCGCCTCGTATGGGTCCACCCGTTTCCGAACGGCAACGGCCGGCATGCGCGCCTTGCAGCAGATCTCCTGGCCGTGGCGCTCGGCCGCCCGCGCTTCTCATGGGGACGCACAAGCCTTGTCGAAGCCGCCTCGACGCGGGCGGAGTATGTCGCCGCCCTCAAAGCAGCAGACCGGCATGACATCGAGCCGCTGATGAGCTTTGCACGGTCATGAATGCGCCTTTGAAGAAGATGCGCCCGCGATGATCTTACGACAGACAAATCGCCGTCGGACGATCGGCGTATTCAGCCTGGAAGCTGGCGCCCTCTCTGGTCCTGGGACTTAGACGTCCGTGTCGAAGAAGTCTTCGTCCAGCTTCTTGAGATGAAGGATCTCTTCGTCCCGGCACCCGACATTATACCGGATCATCAGGCGGGCCAGCTGAGGGCCGTCGATCAGAACAATGCGGCTGCCAAGCCCGCGTGCTGTTTCGACCGCCGATGCGGAAAAGCTCGAAGTCGTGACAAAGATGCCTTTGGAGGCCCGCTTCAGGCTGAGCCCGCCAAAGAAGTCCCGGATGGCCCCTGCCCCGACAGTATTGCCTTCCGCGTAGCGCTTCGCCTGGATGTAGATCTGGTCGACACCAAGCGGGTCCTGGTCGATCACGCCGTCGATGCCATCATCTCCGGCACGCCCGAGCGCGCGGCCCGCCTCCTCACTCGAGCCTCCATAGCCCATCGCCAGCAGCAGGTTGACGATCAGGGTTTCGAAGAAGGCAGGCGAAGCGTTCCGTACCCGGTCGATCAGATCGGCCGCGAGGCTCGCCTCGATCCGCCGGTGGGCGACGCGGAGCGCTTCATCTGGCGTGATCGCAGGCGGATCAATTGAAGGAGAAGAATCCGCTTCGTCAGCACGCTCCGCGCTTCGAGCCTGAAATGCCTGGAACTCTTCGAATTTCTTGAGAAGCTGGTTGTCGATCCGCACGCCCGTGTTAGCGAGTGCCGCCCGGCCCCTGTCTGTGATCACAAAGTGCCCGCGCCGGGTCGCCGCAACTAAGCCCGCCTGTTTGAGATAGGTCTTTGCCCAATGGATGCGATTGGCAATGACAGTCTGCTTGCCGCTCGGCAGGAGCTCAGTGCGCTCAGCATCGCTGAGCCCGAGTTCAACGCTGAGCGCTGCAATCAGGTCTGAGATGCGAACCTCGCCCTTTGCCGCATGCTCGAGCACTGGGCGCATCAGAGACTGATAATCAGGAATCATGGGCGACACCGGTTGCAGCGATCAAGCACTAATGGGTTAGCGCCTTGAGCACATTGAGCATACGCTTCAAGGCTTCCTCGGACTTCGTCCTTCGAAGTACGAACTCGCATTCGCGGCGTAGCTGATCGGCTTTGCTCTTCTTTTCGGGCGGCGCGCTGGCCGAGTCTTCGAAGAACTCCATGAGATCGACGCCAAGCGCATCCGCAACGCCGGGGAGCATGCCGACGCTGAGACGGTTGGTCCCGGTCTCGTATTTCTGGAGTTGCTGATGACTGACGCCGATCTGTCCTGCGAGATCTTGCAGCGTCAGTCTCTGATCCACTCTCAGCTTCCGGAGTCTTATGCCGACATGCCGGTCGATCTCATTGGGCGATCTCGATCCCGGCTCTTTTTTGGTCTTGGTATTCATGATCCTCTCCTCGCGAGGCAGGGTTCTGACACAGGGCGTTGTTTGGCAATTGCAGAGACAATCGTCTCAGCGCGAGTCACGCAATTAAACCATAGGTAAAATGCCGCTGCACGCAGATTTATTCCGCAACAGGCGCGAAGGACTATGGATTGACCTAGGCAGGATCCGTTCCGCACTCGACCACAACTCCAAAATGATCGGAGCGCCGGCGCCCGCCGTCACGCGCTGCAGGAAGCCCAAAAACTCTTGTGGGGTAGAGGTTTCCGGCAAAGGCAACGTGGTCGATCGCTCTCGCCCCGACTCCTTCGATCTCGCCGGCCGTCACGATATTGTACCCGCCAAAGGCCTCCTCCATCAGCTGATGCGAACGCTTCGGCCCCCAGACGCGCGGCATGAACTGATTGAAGTCTCCAAGTATGATGACCGGGCCTTCGTCTCGCCACTGACGAAGCAAGGGCAACAGATCCTCAAGGAACCGCTCATGCTGGCTCCAGGGCTTCGCCTTGGGTTCCTGACCGAACGGGCTCGCGAAATGATAAGGAACACACAGCCCAGTGACCCGAACCTGCATACCCGCAAGAAGCGTCAAACCCGTGATGGCACTTCCCGTGGCCTCGAGCTGATCGATCGTCTCTACACTGTGCCAGGGATGCTTCGACCAGAGCAGCACTTTGCGCTCGTTGTCATGCTTGGCGCTCCAGGTCGCGCCGGGCGCTGAAATCGCATGGCCGCCGAGCGCCGCCGCCGACGCTTCCCAGGCTTCGGTCAGGCACACGACATCCGGGTCAAGCTCCGCGATCTCAGCCAGAAGGGACTGCGCTTGCCAGGTCGTTGGACCGTGCCGTTCGATGTTCCAGTTCACGAGTCTCACGTGTGCACTCCGCCCGGCCAATAACGTGTCCACAGGACCCAGGCTGTTTCGTCAAGCCGTCGCTCCTGCTTCCTGCCCGGCGTCAGATATCCTCCGAGGCGGCGGCGGGCGGACGGCGCGTGTGCCGGAGCGCGGCCGGCGCACAAGGGGGCGGTCCTTTAGCGGCAAGCGGCGTCTGTAACCGCCCTACCTTCTGCACCCCTTGTGCGCCGCCCTCATGCGCTCCGGCCATGCGCCGATCCTGCCGCCCGCCACCGCCTCATGCGGAAAGGAACGCGGCGGCAGAGGAGACTGACATGACCGAACTAACCACCCCTTCCCCGGAACTGCACGCGCTGGCTTTTAACGGTGAGTCCTCGCGAAGCGAACGGCCACGCATCTACGTCGCGTGCCTCGCAGCCTACAACAACGGACGCCTTCACGGGTGCTGGATCGATGCCACCACGCCGGACGAAATCTGGCGCGAAGTTTCGGCAATGCTGCGCGCCAGCCCGGAGCCGGATGCCGAGGAATGGGCGATCCATGATTACGAAGGCTTCGAAGGCGCGCACCTTTCGGAATACGCCTCGTTCGAGACCGTGTGCGAGCTTGCCGAGTTCATCGGCGAGTATGGGCAGCTCGCTGCCCGCATCTATGGACACTACGGCAATGACCTTGAACAGGCGCGCGCCGCGTTCGAGGACTACTCAGGCGAATATCGCAGCGCCGCGGACTTTGCCGAGGGGCTTCACACCGAACTCGGCACCGCGATCCCCGAGAGCCTCAGCTATTATATCGACTGGCAGGCCCTCGCCCGCGACATGGCGCTCAATGGCGAGATCATGGTGTTCCAGACGGGCTTCGACGAAGTCCATGTCTTCTGGTCGCGGTGAGGGAGGGCTGCGCTATGACACCCGAAACCACCCAGCACCGGTTCACCCTAGAAGAACTGCAGCAGGCGGACGACTGGTCCGAGGGATTTTGCCTCGCCTGCCGCGCCCCGCGCGACGGCTGTGAGCCGGACGCGCAGGCCTATGAGTGTGATGAATGCGGTGAGCGCGCCGTTTATGGCCCGCACTGGATCGCCATCGCGGGCCTGTTCGCGGAGGGCGAAGCATGAAGTTCACCCAAGGATTCCCATCCTTTGTCTGCCCCGGCGATCGCATCACCGGCGAGGCCGGGCCCTTCACCATCTTGGCGCAGATTGTGCCGGATGATTGTCCGGACGCTCCTGATCAGCGCCAGGACGGTTTCTGGCCCTCGCTCTATGCCGATGCGCCGGGGTTCATTGGTCCCGGGCCAAGCCATCGGCAGCGGTTCGCCGAGGCGCAGGCGAAGGCTGAAGCTATTATGGAGGGCTGGCGCAAAGGGGACTGGTTCTATTGCGGGATCGTGCTCAGCGTGTCGCTGGAAGGCGTTCAGCTCGCCTCTCATGCGGCGAGCCTTTGGGGTATCGAGGCGAACTATCCGGATGCTGACAACAGCTACCTCACGGAGGTCGCAAACGAACTTCTCCCGGAGGCTATCGCTGCGGGCCGCGAGACGCTCGCCCGGCTTGTTAGCCATGCCACCGTTCTGAAGGGCGCGTGATGTCCGACATCTTCGAACAGCTACTTGGTCCGCGCCCGTCGCTGACGCTCGACATCGAGCAAGGCTTTGTCACCGCCATCTGGGTGGATGGCCGCTGCCCGAATGTGAAGATCCGGGACTTCGATCTCGGCGCCAGCGCGCCGGATGCGTCGCGCGACTACTTCGGCGCGCCCTACGTGCCGATCAATTGGCACCAGCCGCCGTGGCGGCTGGGCCTCGCCCTTGCGCCCCAACACCTGTTTCCATTCTGAGGAATTATCCCATGTCACAACCTGACCTGATCCACATCGAGCTCAGCAAGCTCAGCATTTCCAAACTCAATATGCGCCATGGCCGGAAGGCGCCGGATATCTCCGACATCCTGCCGTCCATCCGGGAGAAGGGTATCCGTCAGACCCTGCTCGTTCGGCGTGAAGCGGGCGGCTACGGTGTCGTCGCCGGGCGCCGCCGGTTCTTTGCGCTCCAGCAGATTGCCAAGGAGACCGGCAGCGATCCGCTCGTGCCCTGCGCGGTGATGGCGGAAGGCGATGCGGCCTCTGCCATCGAAGCGTCCATTATCGAGAACGTGGCGCGCCTGCCTGCCACCGAGATGGAGCAGTACACGGCCTTCCGGAAGCTTCATGACGAGGGAAGAACCGTTGAGGAAATCGCGGGCTTCTTCGGCGTGACGGAACTGAACGTGCGGCGCGTGCTGGCACTGGCTTCGCTCAGTGTCCCGATCCGCAAACTCTATGCGGATGAAGAGATCGACCGTGAAACCGTCAGAGCCCTGACGCTCGCCACGCCTGCCCAGCAGGTGGACTGGCTGAACCTCTGGAACAGCGAAACAGAACGCGCCCCGATGGGGCGAGCCTGCCGCGCGTGGATCACCGGCGGCAGTGCGATCACGACCGACAAAGCCCTGTTCGACCTTGCCGGTTACACCGGCGCCGTCACCGCTGACCTGTTCGGGGAGGCGGCTGTGTTTGCGGACGCGGCAGCATTCTGGGAGGCGCAACGCGCGGTGATTGCGGAGCGCGTCGAGGGCTACCGGCAGCGCGGGTGGGCCGACGTGATCCTGATGGAGCCCGGCGCATACTTCCAGCGCTGGGACTATGTCCAGACGACCAAGAAGCAGGGCGGCAAGGTCATCGTCGAGCAGCGCCATGAGGGCACGGTGACGTTCCATGAAGGCTGGTTAAAGGCAGCCGAGGCCCGCAAGTCCAGGACGGCTACGGCAAGCGGCGAAGCGGAGCCGGAAGCCGAAACACGGCCCGAGATGACCGGCCCGATGGCGGACTATGTCGGCCTGCATCGTCATGCCATTGCAAAGGCGAGCCTCACACGGAGCCCGGCCATCGCGCTGCGCCTTATGGCAGCGCATTCACTGTGCGGTTCCGCGTTCTGGAATGTCCGGCCTCACTCGCCGGGCGCCGTGAAGGAAGCGACACTTTCGAGCGTCGAGGGCGGGTCTGCTGCCGCCGAACTTGTCACCGCGCGGGAGGGCGTGGAAACCCTGTTCGAGGCCCTCGGCGCGCCGGTCCCGCGCCGGAGCGGCGATGCCTATCATCTGTGCGAGATGTTTGCGGCGTTGCTGGCGATGTCTGATGCCGAAGTGATGCAGGTGATGGCATTCGCGATGGCAGAGACGCTTGAGTCCGGCGGGCCCGCTGTCGAGGCCGTGCTGCATGCTTGCAGCGCCGATCCGAGCGAGTTCTGGAAACCGGATGAGGCGTTCTTCGATCTGCTGCGCGACAAGCGGGTGATGACCGCCTTCATCGCCGACGCCGTGTCGCCGGAGGCCGCGCGCGATGCGGAAGGCGAAACCACAAAGGTGCAGAAGGCGCTGCTGGCAGAGGCGCTAGCGGCTCGTGAGACATCGCACGCAGCCGCGTGGACGCCGGGCTGGATGCAAGTGCCACCTACGCGCCTTATCGCGGGCGCAGACAGTCCGCCTGTTATTGCCTGGAGCCGTATTGCCGGACTGTTCGACGCCGATGTGGCGGACGAACCCGGCACCGAGCCTTCAACTTACGAAGCCACGGCTGCCTGAGTTCTTCGTCTCCTCTCAGGCAGTATGGAGCCGCCCGGTGCTTGCCGCCGGGCGGCTTTTTCGCGGGGGTCTCTCTTTGCGGATTAGGGAGCTGAAGGTTCAAGTCACGTGTCGTACCGTCCGAAACTACGTCTGATTCTCCGTGAGTTATCCTAGTGCAGTTCAGAACAGGGAGCCTCATTCGTTCCCGGAACCTGCCTCTCGCGGCCCCCTTGTTTCCGTCTCTTGCCGTTGGACCTGGACGGCCTGCGCCGGGCCTGAAACCGCCCCGGCCAAGAAATTTCCTCTGCGCTACGCGCATTCATCGCGACACAAATTTCCTGCCCGGGGTGGTGCTCCACTTCGTTGCGCCCCTGCGGGTTCAGACCCCGCGCAGGCCGTCCTCTCGGTCCGGCGTCGACGGGAACAAGGGGTTCCCGGAAGACAGCCAAGGAAACGAAAAGGAGACCCCCATGGCAAACGCACTCGGATACGTCACGGAAACCAAGACCGGCTTTGAAGGCGCCCTCGCAATGATGAACCTGTCAGCTGCTATCCGCATCGAGAAGAACGCGGAGAAAGCCGGCGACGGCCAGCCGGACTACCGCATCTTCGCCGGAGAGACTTCGACCGAAATCGGCGGCGCGTGGATGCGCAAGGCGAAGCAATCGGGCCGGGAATACCTCTCGATCACGCTCGCAGATCCGCAGATCGGACCCCGCAAGATCTTCGCGAACCTCGCCCCGGTGAAAGGCAAGAAAGGCCGCCACGTGATCCTCTGGAACCCCCGCGACTAGCAGGCAAGTCCGGCCTCTGACGAGCCGCCCCGGAGATACTCCGGGGCGGCTTTCTGCACTTCAAATGGCGCGGGACTTGCGTGTCGGCGCACCGATGCCTTCGCCTATGCTCTCCCCTCGCGCGAAAGTTCTAATCCTGGCCGGCGTGCTGGCCGGGATCGGATTGGCCGTGCTCCGGCCCCAGGACCTCATCCTGTACAACCCGTCAGACTCGATCCCGAAGGGGTTCTATGTCCGGGACGGGTCAGAACTGGTGCGCGGATCGATCGTCACGATCCGATCAATCCATGCGGCTCCGGACTATGCCGCCAAACGCAACTTCACCGACGCGGGTGACCGGTTCATGAAGCGGATCGCAGCAATGGAGGGCGATACAGTGTGCGCCGAGGGCAGCACGCTTTCGGTAAACGGTAAGCCGGTTGCTGAACGTGCTGAGGTGGATGCGGCTGGCGATCCCCTGCCTTCATGGACGGGCTGCGTGACCCTCGATGCTGACCAAGCATTTCTCCTCGGCGATCATCCTGGCAGTTTTGACGGACGCTATTGGGGCATCTCGGAGCGCGCCAACCTGATCGGACCTTGGCGCCCGCTTCGCTAATCAAGCGACTGATCATCTTCGCCCATCGAATGAAACCGGAATCGCTGAAATCCCGGCGATGGTAGTCTCCTCGTTATGGAGCACCGAAAAAGGAAGACAGGGCAAGATAAAGGCGCGGCCTGCAGGCCGCGCGAGACGCCTGTCGGCGCGGAGGTTTTCACAGGCCATAGCCTGCGGCGCAGGCCGTGCCACAGCCTGTGGTTTGATCCGTATAGGGACGCTTTGGATTTCGCCTCAATGCAGCGAGTCGCAGATGACCGATAGCAAGAATGACCGCCTGCTGAGCTTTTCGAAACTCTCGCGCGCCGCGAGTGGCCAGGCGCCTGCTCAGACGAAGTCCTCGCGCTTCGCGCGGCCCATCGATACCGACCGGCTCGAGGGCCGCCTCGCTGGCAGCGCCCGCCGCGGCGAGACCGGAGGCCAGGGTTCGCGCACGCTCACGCCCCTCGCGCGCCGCCTCGCCGAACGGGCGCCGGTGAAGCGGCACGCAAAGGCTGCCGGACGCGGCGACGCGTTCTCGGACATGCGCCAGCGCGCAGCGGTCAAGGTGCACTATTTCAATCACGGCGGCGGGAGCGCCGGCGCCTTGAAGGCCCACACGCGCTACCTTGCCCGTGACGCCGCTGGCCGCGACGAGTTAAGCGAAGGGGCCGGGGCCCCTGCCCTCGAGCCATTCCTCGGCACCCCGGAAGACGGCGCCCGCGCGCATGCCGATTATCTCGCGAGAGGCGAACGCGACCGGGGTGTCTTCTACGGCCCGGACGGCGCAGGGATTGACGGAGGAGCCCTCGCCGAAGCCTGGGCCAAGTCCGACAGACGCCACTTCCGGATCATCCTTGCGCCAGAAGAAGGCGAGCGCCTGCGCGACCTGACGGGCTATACACGGCAAGTCATGGCGCAGGCCGAAGCCGAGCTCGGCACGCGCTTCTCCTGGGTCGCGGTCAACCACCACGACACCGGCCACGCCCATACCCATATCATCCTGCGCGGGCGCCGGGCCAATGGGCAGGACCTGATCCTGCCGCGTGACTTCATCCGGCACCGGCTGCGCGAAATCGCGCGGGATGTGGCAACGAGCTGGCTCGGACAACGCACGCCCGGTCAGGAACGCGAAGCACTTGAGCGGGAGACCACCCGGCATGCACCGACGCGCCTCGACCGGCTGATCGCCGCGCAGCTGCCAGAAAGCCAGATCATCGAGGTTGGCCGCCTGGAAGCCCTGAACAGAGATCCTCACGTCACAGCAGCCCTGAGGGCGCGAACCAAGGAGCTCCGGCGCCTTGGCCTCGCCCGCGAGGTCCGACGGGGCGTCCTGCAGTTCGAGCGGGGCTGGCAGGACCGCCTCAAGGCGATGGAGCTGCACCTCGATATCCGTAAGCAGCTAATGGCTGAGCGGCAACTGGCGCAGCAGGCGGAGCGGGAACGCCTCGCGCGACGCCTGTCGAGGAGCGGACTGGAGCGGTAGGCTGTTTTGGGCGCGACAACTGTCATACGCTACCGCATGGCCAGTCGGCCGGGCTCTGGCCCTAAACAGCCGCTCGGTCAGAGTGGTTGAAAGGTTAGTTCCCCGCCTCGCCCAGAGCGCCTTCAACGGCGGCCGTTGTTGCACACTGAACCAATGCCTCGCGGGTCTGGGCGTCAACATTGCCGGCTTTCTCGATGGCGGCCGGCAAGCCTTCACCGCTGAGACTTTCGCTCACGACATTCTTCAGCGCTTGCAGGTGCTCACCGGTGATCTCTGACCCCAGGCTGTCCTGCACGCAGCCGCAGAAAGCTTCCGATTGCCCGGCCAGAACGCAGGCCGTGTTGGTATCCACTGCGCCGCTGGCCGCCTCGAGCGCCTGCCCGCCCAGATCGAGCGCGCCCTGCTTCACTTGTTGTAGGTCGGCCGCATCGCCGCAGGCCGCAAGCACCAGTGCGAAACCGGCCACCAGAACAGTACGCATCATGTTTTCCTTCTTTCTTTCACGGCGATAGATCCGCCTCGTTCCATATGCGGATTCATGTGCGCAGCGCTACGCAGATAAGCGCTAGCGACCGCGCCAGTCGCATCTTGATTCGAGGTCGACGATCTCGATCTTCGCTGACCAGCCGGCGCTGCCGGCTGTCAGGCAGCAGCGCCGGTCACGGATCAGAAGTCGAAGATGTCACTGAGCCTCGACCGCTTCCGACCGCCATCACGGCCACGGCTCCGTCCGTCATCATCGTCGTCCCGGGCACGGAACGTCGCTCCGCCACTCGGGTGACCTCGTTCTTCATAGTCTTCTTCCTTGACGAGGGCGATGAGCTTTTCAAGCTCACCCTTGTCGAGCCAGACGCCGCCCGTTGTGGGGCAAACATCGAACTCGATGCCGAAGCGGTGGATTTGGCGCATCGGCGCGCCGTCGATCGGTGAGTTCACAAGGGGCATGGTTCACGCGCCTCCGTTCGGTTGGGGTTGATATGCCTGCGTCAACCTGGCTGACGCCTTGGGGAAGCGAGATAGCTGGTCTCCATTGGTTGGGATGCGCTTCTGAGTGATCGCCTCCTTCATCTGGTCTCGGCACTGCAGGCGGATCTTTTCGAGCCGAGAGATGAGCAGCGCGTCAGGACAAGGCGATTTCTGCGCGTCCTCGATCTGGCGTTCTACGCCGGTATGGCGCCGGACAAGCGCATTGATATATCTCGAGTTCATGGGTCTCTCCTCTTGCATGCATTCGGGAGAGGGCGACGCAGAGCGCTTTGGACAATTCCAAGCCTGCGCCGGTTCTCCCGGTGCGGTCCGACATCACAGCAGCTTCCTGTCGAGGTTGCTGCCGCCAGAGGGGCCCGGTCCGCATACTGAAGAAATGGTAGGGCGCCCGGCTGCCTGCAACCCCGTAGACTGAGACCATCAGCATCTTCATCAGAACTTAATATACTGGACGCGGCGATGACGGGCGCGGGCAAACAGTCGGGAGGCTCGCTCGGCTCCACTCACAAATTGCTGCCATCGGCGCGGCGTATTGCGTGGAGTGAGTGCCTGCCTTCGGCGGAGTCCGGCCTGAAAACGGTTAGGCATTCGAACGACACGATCGGATTGACCCTGCCGATCAACGGCCATGACTATCGAAGCTGACGGGGACCTTGGTCGACACGCTCTTTGGTGCCGACAATCAGCTTCTCCGGTTGCGTGCAAGGATAGCTGCAGCCTGCCGCGCGGCCGCTTCGCCACTCATGTGTGCGCCAGACAAAAGAGCAGGGTACGCGCCGCCAAGCGCCTCGCCTGCAAAGAAGACCCGGTCCCCGAGAGGACTGGATAACACTGCACGCGCGGCGTGGCGCCCGGGCCTTGCTGCGGCATAGGCACCGCGCGTCCATGGGTTGCTGCCCCAATTCGTCATCCGGCCTTTGCGAATATGGCGACGGACGTCGCTACCGAGCATGGAGGCAAGTTCATCGATTGCAAACGCAATCGCGGCTTCCTCTCCTGCCTTCTCGATCTCCCAAGCATGGCTTCCCCCCACAAATCCGACGCAGAGATCAAACCCAATCGGAAATGACAGGAAGAAGGCCGAACGCGCCGGAAGAGGCTCGTCGATGGCGCGCGTGACAAATGCGTTCTCCAGGAGACCGAAACGCGCGCCGTCTGTCTGAAGCGCGATCTTCGTCAGCAGCCCCATCGGAAGGTCGTCAAAGGCTTGCCGGACTCCAACCGGCAAACCGGGCGTGAACTTTATTCTACCCGATGAAATGACGCCGGTTGAGACAGTGACCACCGCCGCGTCCGCCCGGATATCTCCCTTCTGTGTACGCACAATGACACCGGGTCCCGACCAGTCGATACCTGTTACAACAGTGCCGGTCCAGACAGGTAGGCCCTTCGCGACATGTGCAACGAGGGTTCCCAACCCTTCCTTGACAAGTGCATTGACGGCGTAGGTGCCATAAACCGCTACATCGGCGCTCGAAAGCTCGATCAGATCAACGCCGTGATCCATCGCGCTGAGCCAGGTTGCTGCGGCGGCAAGCCATCGGTCGCTGAATTTCACTAGGCTTGAGGCGGCAACATCGTATTGCGAAGACACCAGCAATTGCCTGAGGCTTTCCCCTGCCTGATCATATTTTGCGACCTCGCAAGGCGTTGCGGGTCTGTCTCCGGAGAACAGGGCACCTGGGGGGTCACTATGATCGATCAGGGTAAAGCCGGCCGAACGAGCCGCGGCGATGTAGGGCAGATCGCCGGGTCCCTGCAACCAGGCGCACCCATGATCGAATGGAAAACCGAACGTGTTGCTCTCGGTAAAGGCGCGCCCGCCGATCCGGTCCGACGCTTCGACCACAAGCACGCTGCAGCCCAGAGCTTGCAGCCGGTGTGCCGCAGCGATCCCCGCGGCGCCGGCCCCTACGACTACAACATCTGGTGCAGAGGGCGTTTGGGCGGTTTCCACGAACGATTCTTCAAGAGTTGGGTTGAGAATGCAATCAGACTTCTCTGAACGTTAGTCTGTCAATCAGAGGCACACCGTTTTGGTCAAGCTCCAGGCTCGGGGAGAGCTGGCTCAGTCCAAGGCTTTGCCAACGGAAGCCTCCTAAGGGCAAATGGCTCGTTCGGCGATCTCCCGCCTGGCGCCCGAGAGGCCGCCGAATGACAGGA
Organism: Hyphomonas sp.; assembly: GCA_016124495.1. Classification (GTDB taxonomy): domain Bacteria; phylum Pseudomonadota; class Alphaproteobacteria; order Caulobacterales; family Hyphomonadaceae; genus Hyphomonas. Next base: position 74,530 of record WGNP01000002.1, read on the forward strand.
TTGAGGCGACCTTGCCGGAAGCCGAAACCCACTGTCAGAGTCGACCTGGCCCATTCGTGCTGTTTAGCTGCGGTGCGTTAGTGACCGCTTCGGTTGGCATCCGAAACGGAACGCAGACAGAGCGCTAATTGTTTTATTCATTGCTATCCACTCGCGGATGACGTCATAAATACATTCTTTCGCGCCAACGGTCGCGTATGCGTTGATGGTAGCGTCTGGAATGGCATTACAGGTGGCTTACAAAGTAGGTAACCCAAAGATGCCGTCACGCAGCTTCAAAGTCGCTCCGTTTCTGACACAGGCCTGCAAGACGCTTGATTTAGGTCCTGCTCGCGTGCTTGCGCAAGCGGGCCTTCCTTTCGACTACCTTGCGCATGAGGGGCGCGGTCTGGACGCCGCCGGATGGTTTGCCGTTCTGGAGGCGTTGGTCGGTGAAGCGAGCACCCCGGATCGCGCGATGGAGCTAGGGCGCGCGCTTGCCACGGGGCCGATTCATCCTGCCCTGATTGCCTTCTCGGCAAGCCCTAACATCCGGGTGGGACTGCAGCGAGTGGCCTTGTTCAAACCACTGATCGCACCGGTTGCCCTTACGATTGAAGAACAGTGCGGGATACTTTCTATCACGCTGACTTCAGCAGAAGCGACCGCAGGCCTGCCCCCTGCGGCGGCCATCATGGAAGTGTCCTATTTTCTCGAACTCTTGCGCACATTCGCTTCCGAACAGATCACACCGCAATCTGTGATCTTGCCCGCACAGGTGCAGATCACCGATGCATTCCGTCGTTTCGCAGGGTGCGAGATCGTCCTTGGGGATCACGCCGGTCTTGCGCTTCGTGGTGCGGATGCGTCGCTGCCGATCATCTCGGCTGACACGGCTGTTTACCGAGCAATCGAGCAGGAGCTCTTGGCCCGCCTGACATCGTTATCCGGCGCAATCGGCATGGCAGAGCGCGTCCGGCGCGAGATCCGCATTATGCTGCCGTCTGGCCGGATATCGGCCGAGGCGATTGCTCATCGCTTGCGGGTCAGCACACGCAGTCTACAACGCAAGCTGAAGGACGAGGGTGAATCGTTCCAGACGATCCTTGATGAGACCCGTGCGGAATTGGCCCTGATCTATCTACGCGACCGCAAGCTCAGCACAGAAGAGACGAGTTTCCTGCTGGCGTACCGCGATCCGAACTCCTTCTATCGTGCCTTCAGTGACTGGACCGGTATGACCCCTGCCGAGGCGCGCGCAGCGCCTGCTGTTTGATTGGCGTGATCCGTTTGTTTGTTGGCGCGATCCGCATTTGTGTGAAGGTGTAGGAAGGGTCACGTCTAACACATCGCAGACAGCTTTAGAGGCAGACCATGACACAGACGATCTTCATCACCGGGGCATCCAGTGGCATCGGCAACGCGACGGCCCATTACTTCCATGACAAGGGCTGGAACGTTGTGGCCACCATGCGCGACCTGGAGCAGGCGGGCGAGCTCGCTGCTCTACCGAAGGTTCAAGTCGCACGACTTGATGTGACGGAAGGTTCCTCGATCACGACCGCGGTCGAAGCGGCTTACGCCCGGTTCGGCCGTATTGACGTGCTGTTAAACAACGCTGGCTACGGCGCCTATGGTCCATTGGAAGCTTTCGACATGGACGGAATCCGCCGTCAGTTCGACACGAACGTGATCGGGCTGCTCGAGGTCACCAAGGCCATACTTCCCCAGATGCGTGCACAGGGCAAAGGCGTGATCGTGAATATCTCCTCGATCGGGGGGCGTATGACCTTTCCGCTTGGCAGCCTTTATCATGGCACGAAATTCGCGGTGGAAGGCCTTTCCGAAGCCTTGCATTATGAACTCGAGCCTTTGGGCATCCGGATCAAGATCGTGGAACCCGGCATGATCGCAACCGACTTCAGCGGTCGCTCCTTTGATTTCCGCCAGACGCCCGAACTGACCGCCTATCAATCCGTAGTGGACAAGCTTTTTGCCGTCCTTGGCAGCCCTCAAATGGCCGCTACAGCGTCGCCGCCGTCGGTCGTCAGCGAGGCGATTTGGGCCGCCGTGACAGACGGCACCTCCCGCTTGCGTTATACCGCCGGGGCGGATGCTGCCGCATACATGTCCGCGCGCTCTGCACAGGATGACGCGACCTTCATCGGCGGCATCAAGACGCAATTCGGCTTGGCCGGGTGAACACGCAACCAGCCCTCGCTTCAGTCGGGGGCTGACAGGTTCAAAAACTGAGTCCGTTCTAGCGCGTCTTGGTGGATGTCTGCTTTCCTGCCAAATCCCGCATCGGCTGCGCTCGTTCAAGCGTCGCCTTTCGGCGATAAATTGCCTGATGGCGAAAACCTGTCTCCGTCCGACTTCGGCCAGTTATTTGCCCGTCAGCCGTCGACGACGCTTATGAATGACTTGGCCAGTCGGCTCGACTAGGAGCGCGCTGTCGGACCATTTGAAAGTAGCTCAGAAATGTTATCGGCCATCGCTTCAGCGGCGGCGCGAACATGGCCATCTGCGAGGTGCGCATACCTGCGGGTCGTTTTGATGTCGGCATGACCAAGCAGCTTGCCGATCACTTCGAGCCCAAGACCGCCAGCCAGCGCGAACGACGCTGCCGAATGGCGCAAGTCGTGAAGCCGGACATCCTCAAGCCCCGCAAGCTTGCGCGCCCGCAGCCAGAGCTTCGGTGTGCCTTGGAAGTAAGTTTCCGTATTGGCGCTCGCAAACACGTATCCCAGCGTCCCGTGCTTTGAACGCTCTTCGAAGATCGCCCGCATTGGTCCGGTGATTGGGATGAGCTTGGCGCCTGTTTTCGAGGTGGCGAGGCGCAGGAAGCCCGTATGCAGATCGACTTCCTTCCAGGTCAGCTGTTCGATCTCGCCTTTGCGCGCGCCGGACAGCGCAAGCATGCGGATGATCGCAATCCCGGCAGTCGGCGCGCCGGCTTTCTCGATCTGGTCGAGTGCCTCGCCAAGACGGCGCATTTCATCAGGGCTGAGGAACCGTTCCATGGACCGGCTCGGCGTCTTCTCGACGCCGAGGGCGGGATTGGCAGGCAGAAAGCCTTCGCGCACGCCGAACGAGAATATGGACGATAGGAGCGACAGCGTGCGGCTGGCAGTCCCCTCCCCGCCCCGGACGCGGCGCACACCGCGAGCTTTGGACTTAGTGTCTTTGGCGGTATCGCCGCGCGCGACCGCGTCACGGAAACGAGCGATCACACCCGAATTGAGTTCGCTCAAGCTGACCTTGCCAATCAGGGGGAGGATATGCGCGTTGATCCGGCCGACATCGACCGCGATGTTGCGCGGGTCCCGTAACTTGCCCGCGAGCTTCCCGCGCTGGCGCGAGCGCAGGGCCGAACGTTCGATCCAGAGTTGGCAGAGCCCGCCAACGGTCGAAGGTCCGGTTGCCTTGACGACTTTCGCAGGCGCCTTTCCAGCAGCCGCATCGGCAATCGCAGCGCGGGCTTTGCGGCGCGCGTCATCCGCGGTCATGGCGCCAGGCTTACCGAGAGTGATCGTTATCTTGCGGGCCGCGCGACCCTTTCCCACGCGAGTCTTTGCAATGAATGTTTTTGCGCCGCCCGGCCGGACGCGGACACCGAAGCAGGAGAGCTCGTCATCCCAAAGGACGTACTCGGTGGGCCTCGGCTCCGCCGCCTCGATGCTTTTCAATGTAAGTTTCATAGTGCCTTCGGATGCCCGCTCCCTCGTCGCGACCTTTGCCTTTCTGCGACCTTTGCCTTTCCGTATATCGGGAAGGCAAATGCCGAATGGTACTCCACCGGGGCTCCACCAGATTTCGAAACGGAACGAAACACAATGAAACGCCTACGGACGGTTTACCTGAAAATACTATATTATACTGTGTGTTAAGCCGTCTACTCGAAACTGGCCGAAACGCCAAAAAACAGCCCAGCGTTGCCCTCCGAAGGCAAAGGTCAGAGGTTCGAATCCTCTTGGGTGCGCCATTAAAATCAGGGACTTACGAGAAGCGCTCGTTTTTCCAAAAAGTACGTGGAAGCACGGTGGAAGCACAGGCCTCGAAAGCAAACTTCTGCGTCTTCTAATGCTTTGCCGATCACCCATTCTGAAACTTGCTCCGCCCTTGAGCGCAAGGGCAAGGCTGCCGGTTATCCCAGTGAAGTCTGCGGACTTCAACGCCAGCTTCGAAGAGCCTTGTCAGACCGATCTACATTCGATCGCCGTCCGCTCAGCGGCAGCAATCTTGCGGAAACCAGACGGAATCCAGATTTGCGTATCAGGCAATTCATCGCCGGTTCCAGCCATAGGCGCCTATTGGCGAACGCCCGCGACCTCGACCCCGCCGTTTCCGCACGCGAACAGTCACTTGATCAATCCTGGGGCGCGCGTGACCGAGATCTTGCTTTCCTTCAACCGCGAGGATCAGGTCGCCGGGAGTGTGGCGCCTGTAAAAAATTGACATTTTTGCTTTTGTGGCATAAACGCACACCGTGTCATTGAGAGGGCGCGCGCTATGGCGGAGCAGATCGAAGTTCGCATCATGCCGAACGGCCGCATGGTTCTGCCCAAGGCCGCGCGGGCGGCGTTGGGTCTTTCGGGCGCCGGCGTGATCGCGGTTTCCGTTGAGGGCGATGAGGTGAAGCTCACCTCTATGGCCGCGAGCATCAAGAAGGCGCAGGCGCTTTATCAGGCGCATGTCAAAGACGACCAATCGAGCGAAGACTTCCTTGAGGCCCGCAAGGCCGAAGCTGCGCGCGAGCCGGTCTAAGCGTGGCGCGCGCTGTTCTGGATGCTTCGGCCGTGATTGCGCTCCTGCGCAATGAGCCGGGCGCTGAATTGATCGCGTCTTATGTTGGCGATGCGCTGATATCGACCGTGACTTTGCAGGAAGTGGTCAAAGCGCTTCTGGTGCGTGGCTTCACGCTGGAGCTGGCCCGAGCCATGATCGAGGCGCTGCATCTGGAACCGCGCGCCCACACCGTCGAAGACGCCTATGCGGCGGCGGCGCTTTATCAGGCGACGAAGGCCCAAGGCCGCGGCTTGGGCGACCGCACCTGCATGGCGCTGGCGATCGCGGCGGGCTTGCCGGCGATCACGACTGACCGGCAATGGAGCGCGCTGGCAATTCCTGGCCTTGATGTCATCCAGGCTCGATGACCGACATCTTCCTCTCCTGCAACCGCGAGGATCAGGCGCGGGCGACCGGCTGTTAAGGGCCAGTCTCAGTTTACCCAACCGTGTGCGAACTATGCGACCGCGTCCAAACTAGAGTTGGTTTGCCGGTTCGACAAAGGAAGCGCCCAGAGCTTTGGCGACGGCTCCGTTCGTAATGTGCCCGCGGCATACGTTGAGACCATTGGCCAGATGGTGGTCCGCCTTCAAGGCTGCCTTCCATCCGAGATTCGCAAGCCGGGCAACAAACGGAAGCGTGACGTTATTGAGGGCGTAAGCAGAAGTCCTCGCTACCGCTCCCGGCATGTTTGCCACGCAATAGTGCACGATCCCCTCCTCCACAAATGTTGGCGCGTCATGCGTTGTCGGTCGACTGGTTTCGAAGCAACCGCCCTGGTCAATCGCCACGTCCACAAGAACCGAACCGGCTTTCATCGAACGCAGGTCGGAACGCGACACCAGCTTCGGCGCGGCAGCGCCAGGGATCAGAACCGCACCGATCACAAGATCCGATGACTCCAAAGCTTGCGCGATTGCCGTTGCGCTGGCGAAACACGTCTTGGCCAGACTGCCAAAGTGCAGATTGAGCCGCTCGAGAACATCAACGTTCCTGTCAAAGATCGTCACGTCAGCGCCCAGCCCTACCGCCATCTGAGCTGCGTTCAATCCGACGACGCCGCCGCCGATGATTGTCACCCTGGCCGGAGGCACACCCGGGACGCCTCCGAGCAAAACTCCTCGCCCGCCATGAACCTTTTCAAGTGCGCTGGCGCCGGCCTGAATTGCAAGCCGGCCAGCCACCTGACTCATTGGTTTCAGGAGCGGTAAAGCTGAGGCATCGTCCGTCACAGTCTCATAGGCTATGCACACCGCGTTCGATGCAACGAGATCTTCCGCCTGCTGAGGATCTGGCGCGAGATGGAGGTAGGTAAATAGAATTTGGTCCGGCCTGAGCCGGGCTCGCTCCTCCTTCTGAGGCTCTTTCACCTTGACGATCATTTCCGCCGAAGAAAAAACCTCGCCCGCCGTGCCAAGCACCTCAGCGCCGGCAGATACATACTGTTCGTTGCTTGCCCCAATTCCAAGGCCAGCACCTGTTTCAACAAGAACCCTGTGACCCGATTTGGAAAGTTCCGCCGCACTTTCAGGCGTCAGGCCTACGCGGTACTCATGGCTTTTGATTTCCTTGACTGTACCGATGATCATCAGGCAGCACCTTCCGGCGAAGCGGGAAGCACTGCCACGCAGTCGACCTCAACCGAAATGCCCGCCAGCAGACTGCAGATTATAGTCGTGCGTGCGGGATATGGCTCTCGGACATACTCACTGTAGATCCGGTTGAATTCGCCGAAGTCTGACGTGCGGGCCAGGTAGACACCCACGCGCACGACATGCTCCCAGCCGGCGCCGGCACCGCTCAGGACCCGGCCGACATTGTCCATTGTCAGCCGCACCTCCTTTTCAAAATCACCGAGGCGAAAGGTCTTCGATACGGGATCCTGAGGACCCTGCCCCGACACGTAAAGTACACGGCCCTCAGCCAGAATGCCGTGCGAAAAGGGTCCAATGACTTCGGGCGCGCCCACTGGATCTATTTTCTTTCGCATCGGATTTTCCTCGTGTTTTACGTTTGAGCAACTTGTTTCCATTTTTGAAATCCCCTACATTTTGATCTCGGGAATGACAAGAGGAAACGGCACTGATGACCACGTCCGAGCAAACGCCGAGCATGCTGGAGCTGATGGATCGCCGGTCAGTGCTTCACCCGTTCACGCATGTCAGCGACTATGCTGCCGGCCAGACACCCGCGCCCTTCATCGTTAGGTCGGGCTCAGGCATTCGTGTACGCGACGCCGCTGGGCGAGAACTGATCGACGGCTTCTCAGGTCTTTACTGCGTCAATGTCGGATACGGACAGGAGCGCATCGTCTCCGCCATGACCGAGCAAGCCCGCCAGATGCCCTTTTTCCATGTATTCGCCGGCGCGACGCACGAGCCCGCCATCGAGCTTGCGGAAAAGCTCCTGCAGATCAGCGGCCCTTCAATGAAGCGTGTCTTCTTTGGCCTGTCCGGCTCTGATGCCAACGAAACACAGGTCAAACTGGTCTGGTACACGAACAATGTGCGGGGATTTCCAAAGAAGAAGAAGATCATCGCTCGGCGGCGGGGATATCACGGCGCAACGATCATGACCGGCAGCCTCACAGGTCTGCCGGCCTATCATCAGGGATTCGATCTCGTGACCGACGTTGTCCGTCATACGACCGCACCCGATGGGTTCTGGTCGGGCGGTCTGGGTCCCGAAGCTTTCGCTCGCAAATGCGCTGACGATCTGGAAAAACTGATCCTGCTCGAGGGACCCGAGACGGTTGGCGGCTTCATTGCAGAACCCATGATCGGCGCCGGCGGGGCCGTCCCGCCACCGGCCGGATACTGGGCCGCGATGCAGGAGGTGCTCAAGCGATATGACATCCTGCTGATGATCGACGAAGTCGTGACCGGCTTTGGCCGTGTGGGATACATGCTCGGGTCAGAACGCTGGGGTATCCAGCCGGATCTGGTGACGCTCGCCAAAGGCCTGACCAGCGGGTACGCCCCCCTCTCGGCCGTCCTTGTCGGCGAAAAAGTCTGGGACGCTTTGCAGCTTGGCGCCGCCAAGCACGGTATGTTCGGGCATGGCTTCACGTATACCGCTCACCCGCTCGGCGCAGCTGCTGCTTCAGCCAATATCGAGATCATCGAAAGCGATAACCTCTGCGAAAATGCGCGCACCGTCGGCGAGGCGCTCCTCGCCAGTCTGAAACGGCGATTTGAGGGCGAACCACTTGTCGGTGACGTCAGGGGCGAAGGCCTGTTCTGCGCGGTCGAGTTCATAGCCGAGGGCACGCCGCAGCGGCACTTGCCGAGTTCACTGAAGTTTGCCGCAAGAGTGTCGGCCCTCGCGCGTGACCAGCAACTCCTCCTTTCACGGACGATGCCATTCGGAGACATCATCGGCCTTGCGCCGCCGCTGACTTTGTCAAAGGCAGACGCCGAGGAGATTGTCGATCGCCTCTACAAGGCATACCGGACGGCTCTGGACGAACTCACTCCTGCCCAGCGTTCAGGAGAAATCGCATGAAAGACTATCGGTTCGTGACCCTGGACGTCTTTGCAAAGTCACGCTTCGGCGGAAATCCTCTAGCCGTATTCCCGAACGCAGACGGGCTCTGCACAGAGGACATGTTGAACCTCGCTCGCGAGTTCAACATGAGCGAAGTGGCGTTCGTGCAGTCGCCGCAAAACCCCGAGAATACTGCGCACGTGCGCATCTTTACCCCAGGCATGGAACTCGAATTCGCAGGCCACCCGAATGTCGGCACCGCCTGGCTGCTTGCAAGCGAAGGCCGCGACAACAACGGACTTTTGCGGTTCGAACAAGGCAGCGGAATTGTGGAGGTCGAGGCTCAACGCGTCGGTGGACGCGTATCCGCCTGCAAGGTTGCCGCGCCTCTGCCCCTCACCCGTCTGCAAACTCCCTGCAAGGAGGCCATTGCGTCGTGTGCCGGCCTTGCACCGGACGAGATTGGTCCAGCAGCCCTGGTCTCCGTGGGCCTGTCGACCATCTGTGTCGCCGTAAGCGACACGGTGCTCTCAAAGGCTGTCTGCAAGCCAGACGCCTTTCGCAAGCTCGGCGAGGCGCGGCCAGACCTCGCAAAGATCTGCCTGCTCTATCTCTACGCGCCTTTTGAAGGCGGCGTCCGCGCAAGGATGTTCGCACCGTCCTCCGGAACGATCGAAGACCCTGCCACAGGCAGTGCGGCCGGCGCGCTGACGGCGCATCTGCTGAGTGAAACGGGCGACGACAGCCTGTCGCTGGATATCATCCAGGGCGTCGAGATGGGACGCACCAGCCACATGCATTGTGAAGCCCGCTACGTTGACGGCGCGGTTCGCGCCTGGATCAGCGGCAGCTGCATTCCCGTGATGGAGGGCAAACTGCTCTGAAGGCCTACTGCGCCCGAATGACTTGCAGCTTGCGCCGGCCGAGCGCCTCTGCCGCTGCAGACCCGTTGCGCATTTCAGGCGCCCATTCACTCGTCGACATCACCGAGAGGATTTTGCAAGGGCCCGGCGCCGCCGCGACATAGCCATGCGCCATCCCCGAATCGAAATAGATTGAATCGCCGGTGTCGAGGAAGGTCGGCATGTAGAACTCCGTATGAAGCTCGATCGCGCCTTCCAGTACCAGAACGTACTCCTCGCCCGCATGGCGCAGCAGGTCGCCGTACTCCTCCCGCGAACGCGCCTTCACCTCAACGATGATCGGAACCAGCTGCTTGTTCAGCAGATCGGCTGCCGGATAGAGCTGGCGTGTGCTGGGCGTCTCAACGATCCTGCCCTCGCCCCGGCGTGTCACGCTGCGTCGTCCCAGAGGCGAGGCGTCGACCGGTGAGGCCTGCGCGGAGGATGCGACGGCGAACAGAACACCGATATCTATCCCCAGTCCGGTCGCTATCTTGACCATCTTTTCATAGGATAGAGACATTTTTCCGTTTTCCACCTTGGAAAGCGTGGAGACCGACAAACCGGTGAGCTCACTGACGTCAGAGAGTGTCCAGCCCTTGGAATTGCGGATGGTTCGCAGGGTTGAACCCGGACTTGAAGCGAGAAGAGTCGAGTCGAGATTTTCCATAAAAGAAACTCTAGCGCTATCCTCTCGCTGTGCCAATCGGCTCTGTTAGCGCATGGCTCTGGCGTCAGTGCGCGCTCACGCCCAGACATTCCTTCCGAAAAGCGCGGCCTGATCGCCCTGGTACGTGAGTCCCGGAACCCGGTCAGTTTCGAGCAGGAGGGGACCGTCGAGATCGACGTAGTCACACAGGCCCGCAATCAGGCTCGCGGGCGCCATACCCAGCGAGGTTCCGATCATGTTGGAGACCATCAGGCGCAGCCCTCGGGCGCGCGCCGCATTCGCAAGGGCGAGGGCTTCGGTCAGGCCGCCAGCCTTATCGAGCTTGATGCAGATCATCGAATAGCCGTCCGGAAGGCGCACGAGATCCTCCCGCGTCGAGCAGGACTCGTCAGCACAAAGGGGAATCGGAGAATCGGACTTCGTCATTTCGCTGTCTTCGCCAGCGGCCAGCGGCTGCTCGATCATCTCGACGCCGATCGCCGCCAACTCGCGGGAAAACAGGCGAAGCTCGCTCAACGTCCACCCTCCGTTGATGTCGGCAATCAGTCTTGCGTCCGGCCGGGCCGCCTTCACCGCTGATGCGCACGCCGCCGGCTCACTGGCATCAAGCTTGAGCTTAAGGATGCCAAACTCGCGGGCAAGGCCGGCCTGGTCGGCCATCTTCTCTGGCGTGTTGAGCGAAAGGGTCTTTACCGTCTGGAACCTGGTCGGCCGCACGCCGGCGATACGTGCTGCACGGACGCCCTTGATGTCTGCCTCGAGCGCCCAGAGCGCGCAGTCGATTGCATTCCTGGCGCCTCCAGCCGGCAAGAGGCGCTGCAACTCGTCCCGGCTGAGGCCCGCCTCAAGCAAGGAGCGAACCCGCTCGATATCATCCAGCAGCGACTGCAGTGTTTCGCCTTTGTATTCGACGCCGGAGGCTTCTCCTCGTCCCACGCATCTCCCCTCGCGAAGTTCCACGACGACGAAGTCAGAAAACAGATAGGCCTGGTGACTCGTGACAAAAGGCTCGGCAAGCCGCCAGCGCTCGGACGAGACCGAAACGGCGCGCTTCACCATTTGAGGATATGGTCGATGATGGGATCCATCCCGGTCACCGAAGGATCAGCGCAGGGCAGCCCAAGCTCGTCCTCGATTTGTTGTCTCATCCTTCGGCCGTCATCCGGCGCAAGATTGGACGTGTTGAGACTGATCCCGGCACACTGGATTTGCGGGTTCAGGAGGCGCCCATTGGCGACATGCAGGCTGATGCACTCGGCCAGCGTGGGCGTCGGGAAGTCTTCATATCCCAGGATCCGGTCGCGGGTTGCTTCATGGCACACGACAAATGCGTCAGGCTGACTGCCGTGAAGCAAACCCAGACTGACGGCGGCATAGGCCGGATGAAACAGGGACCCCTGCCCCTCGATCAAGTCCCAGTGGTCGCTCGCATTGTCCGGCGACAGGAGTTCGACGGCGCCCGCGAGGAAATCTGCGACGATCGCATCGATCACCAGACCTTGCCCGGAGATCAGTACACCCGTCTGACCGGTTGCACGAAAGGTCGCTTTCAGACCGCGCGCGCGCATGTCGCGCTCAAGCGCAAGGGTCGTAAACTTCTTGCCGACCGCGCAGTCCGTTCCAACAGTGAGAAGACGCTTTCCGGTCCGCCGCGAGCCTTTGGCAATCGGCGGCGAGAAGCCTTCCGGCAGACCACGAACATCGAAGAGCCGCACGCCCTTCTCTGCTGCACGCTTGACCAGATGCGGGCGGGCACCCAGCTTGTCGTGCAGGCCGGAAGCAACATTCAGACCGGCATCGATTGCTTCGCTCACCGCCTCTTCCCAGCGGGGCGGGAGTTTTCCGCCGAAGGACGCGCCGCCGATGACCATGGTCGCGGCTCCGGCCTGGCGGGCTGAAGCCGGATCAAGATCCGGAAGGCCCAGATCACATCCACCTTCCGGGAAACGGTACTGGCCCATGCAGCGGTCGGGTCGCCATTCCATGATCCCGGCGCCGGTCTTGACGTCCAGCCGGTCGGCATTGTCGCCTACGAATATCAGGTAGGGCTGCGGAATATCGAGCAGGTGCATCGGTGTGGTCTCACATGAAGTTTGGAATCAGGTCGAAGGCGTTCTGACGGCAGCTATGGCGGGGATCGCCCTGCCGCGTCATGCGCCGCGAGGTGACCGAAAACGAGAGCGGGGCCGAGGGTTATGCCGGCGCCAGGATACGAGCCGCCCATGAAACTGGCCGCATCATTTCCGACCACGTACAAGCCATCTATGGGCAGACCATCCGGCCGCAGCGCCTTGCAGCTCGCATCGGTGCGTATGCCATTGAAGGTTCCGATATCACCCGGATAGAGTCTGACCGCATAGAATGGCCCCTTCCCGACGGGCGCGACACACGGGTTGGGCTGCTGACCGGCGCTTCCGTTGAACCGTTCGTACACGTTCGATCCCTTGTTGAACTGCCGATCTTCCCCGGTCTCGGCGCCCTGGTTGAACTCTTCGATGGTGCGCGCGAGCTCGGCCGGGTCGATTTCACACTTTCGCCCGAGCTCTTCTATTGTTGCGCCGCGCACCAGATATCCCGACCTGACATGTGGCCCGACCTGGCCGGGGGCTGGCGGCGCCATGCCCAGGCCATAACGGCGAATGGCGACAGAATCGCAGATCAGATAGCAGAATACATCTGGCTGGTCCCGGCAGGCCTCGATCATCGCCGGAACGAAATCGTGGTAGGAGATAGCTTCACTCGTAAATCGACGTCCGTTCTTCAAGACGGCGATGTAGCCAGCCTTTCCGCGGTCGAAGAAATGAGGGAACGGGAGTTTCGTTCCATCCGCCTGCGGCACGAGCGAAACCGGTGTCCAGGCAGCTGCGTGCTTCTGATCGGTGACAAGCGCCGCGCCGGCGCCTGCCGCCGCCTGGATGCCGTCACCGGTATTGTCTTCAGGGGCAAGCGAGCGATGCGATTTTCCCAGGCCGACATGCTCATAGAACTGGTTTCTCATCGCGCCATTCGCCGGGAACCCGCCGGTCGCCAGAACGACGCCTGAACGCGCGTAAACGGCTCGCCCTGCGATACGGGCGCCAACCACACGGCCGCCTTCGATGATAAGCTCTTCAAGCGGCGAGCGAAGATGGAGTGCAACGCCGTTCTCGAAAGCGGTCCTGCTCAGCATGCCGATCAGGGCGCTTCCGTTCGACAGCCGCGTTCCGCGAGGATGGGTCACACGATCAACAGCGTAGCGCGCAAACCGGGAGAACACGTGGCGCGCCGCTGTCAGGCTGCGAGTCATTCCGTAGAAATGAACGAGGTCTTCACGCCCGACGATCATTCCGCCCAAGATCATCGTTGTCGCGAGCGGTGGCCTGAGACGGGCGAAGTTTCTTCCCAGTGTCCTTCCGTCAAACGGGCGCGGCCCTAATGACCGGCCGCCTGAACTGCCGCCGGGCTGCAGCGGGTGATAATCCGGCCAGGCCTTGGCGAGCGCGTAGTCGACGTGAGTGTGCGTCTCGAACCATTCCAGTATGCGGGACGCGCGGCTGGCATAAACTTCGGCTTTTGCCAGATCGAGACGGTTGCCACCCTCTGCCTTGAGATAGGTGAGCACTTGATCGGGCGCGTCAACAATACCTTCCGCCAGCGCCTGCCGGCTCGAAGGAATCCAGATAACCCCGGCGGACGAGACGGTCGAACCACCGAAAGTCGGCGCTTTCTCCACCATCATTACTTTGAGCCCGAGCGCCTGCCCGGTCACAGCCGCCGCAAAACCGGATGCACCCGATCCGATCACAAGCAGATCACACGCCGCCCCGTCCTGCGGCGGACCCTCAAAAACCGGCGTGTCTGGAACCTGATTCATTGACGAAACAGAAAATCAAATGCACTCTTTTGTCAAATAAGAAAACTTTTGCGCATGCTTGAAAAACAACCCACTCCCCTGCCCGCGCTCTACACCGATCGATGGGTCTATGATCCTGGCGACGTCATCGAGGTGATGGCGGAAGGCGCTGGAGAGGCCGCGTTCGCCCTTACCCGCCTGCGCGGCCTGAAGGGCGAGGCGCAGCCGAACGGCTTCGTCGAGGAAGCGCTGACGGCGCCCGTTGCCGCGCGACTGGGCAGACAGAACCTGGACAAAGGATCGCGCGCCACAACCTCCACGGGGCCGACTGTTTCAGGCGCGAGCAGCTGGAAATGGCGGCTCTCAATCCATCCGACGCGCGGCGGCGCAGGTACAGTTCTCGACTGGGGTAACGGCGCCCTGCGACTGAAGCTTCGCGAAGGACGACTCGTCGCTCTGCTCGGCCACGTCGAAATCGGCGCACATCTCGACCTTGGCTCATGGACCTTCGTTGAGGTCGCTTTATCCAGCGACGGCGTCTTGTGTCTGTCCACGCGCCCTCAAGGGCCCGGCTACAGATACAGGTCGTCATTCAAAGCCGAATTACCGGCTTTCACCTTTGATATTGCTGGCCCGCTGGAGATCGGCCGCGGCTTCAACGGAAAGATCAGCGGGCCCGCCCTTTGGGTCGATGACTTGCTCGCGGCGCAGTGGGATTTTGCGGCCTCGATGTCATCACAGACCGTGCCGGGTACCGGTGTGCAGGCGCGCCCGCTTGAACTGATCAATGCGCCTCAACGTGCCGTGACGGGCCCTGAATGGACCGGCTCCCATCATGACTGGCGCTACGCCCCCTCCCGGTATGACGCGATCCACTTCCACGATGACGATCTGTCTGATTGCCGCTGGGCAACCACGGCCTGGATCAAAGTTCCGGACGACGCCGGATCAGGCGTCTGCGCTGTCCGGATGTCCGTGGGTGCGTTGACGCGCTATGCCCCCGTCTTCATCAGGCCGGTTCAGAACCGGCGACTGGTCTTTCTCGCATCGACCTTTTCCTATCTTGCCTATGGCAACAGCCTCTGGGCCTCCCCTTACGGCAAGCAGCTTGAAGCGGATTATCCGGAAGAGACGTCTCAGATGCGCCGGTTCGGATTGTCGACTTACGCACGTCACACCGATGGCTCAGGGATAGGTCTTGTCTCAACCCGCCGACCGATCCTGAACTGCGCACCTGGCTTCCTCGGAGAAGTCGCTGGCGGGCAGGTCCTGCTCTGTGACGATTTGAGGATCATCGCCTGGCTGGATTCCACCGGCGAGCCTTATGACGTGGTAACCGACCACGATCTACACGAGAGCGGCGGCGCGGCGCTGAGCGGCTGCGATCTGCTGATCACGGGCGCGCATCCTGAGTACCATAGCGCCCAGACCCTCGATGCCCTCGAAGCCTTCCAGGGCCGGGGGGGGCGGATGATCTATCTTGGCGGAAACGGATTTTACTGGCGTGTATCCACACTTCCGGATGCCCCGCACATCATGGAGGTTCGCAGGGCAGAAAGCGGCATCCGCATGTGGGCCGAAGAACCAGGCCAGTATCATCATCAGTCGGATGGGCAATTGGGTGGGCTCTGGCGGCGCATTGGTTGTCCGCCCAACCGGCTGACCGGGGTAGGGTATTCGGGCCAGGGCGATGAAACCGACTCTGCGCCTTACCGCAAGACCGATGCGGCCGGCGACCTTCGTGCTCGATTTCTCTTCGAAGGCATCGAGGCCGACGTCTTTGGCGAGAACCGCGGGCTCGTCGCGGCTGCGGGCTATGAAATCGACAGGTTCGATCCGAGGCTTGGCTCGCCAGCTCATGCGCTGGTCGTCGCGACGTCGCTGCCCTTCGGGGCTGCGATGTTGCCTGTGAACGAAGAGCGCCTGACGCACACGCTGATCGACGCAGAGCAGCCCATGCGGTCCGACATCACCTTCTACGAAACGCCGGCCGGCGGCGCCGTTCTCTCTTTCGGCTCTGTGTTCTTCGCAACAGCACTTGACGAAGCCGATGGCGCTGGGCGCCTCATGCACAACGCCGTACAAAGATTTCTTGACCCCGCGCCGTTCGAAATGCCCCCAAGCAAAGTGAGCTCAAGCCATGAAGATTGAAGCCGAAATTCTCGAGGACGCGCCAGCGTTCACGGCGCTGCGCCGGGACCTTCATGCCAATCCCGAACTGGCGTTCCTTGAGACACGAACCGCTGACATCGTCCACCGGCAGCTGGCCTCCTATGGGATCCCGGTCGCCGAGAATGTCGGTAAAACCGGACTGGTCGGCATCATCAAGAAGGGTTCGTCGAACCGCGCACTCGGTCTTCGGGCCGACATGGATGCCCTGCCAATCAATGAAACCAGTGACTTGCCGCACCGAAGCAAGGTCGCAGGCCGCATGCATGCGTGCGGACATGATGGCCACACAGCGATGCTGCTGGCCGCCGCCAAGCACCTGGCCCGGACGAGCACATTTGATGGGACGGTCTACCTGATCTTTCAGCCGGGCGAGGAATCCGGCAGGGGCGCGCTCGCGATGCTCGAGGACGGCTTGTTTGAGCGCTTTCCCATGGAAGCCGTATTTGCAGCGCATAACTGGCCCAACCTGCCGGTGGGTTCCTTCGCTGTCGCGCCCGGCCCGATGATGGCATCCTGCAATGAGTTCACGATCGAAGTCACCGGGCATGGCGGACACGCCGCCATGCCCGACCTGAGTTGTGATCCGGTTCAACCGGCGTGCCAGATCGCGATTGCGCTTCAGACCATTGTCTCGCGCAACCTGCCGCCTGCCGAAGCGGCCGTTCTCTCGGTCACCATGATCAATGCCGGCGAAGCGGTCCACGTCATACCGAATTCGGCCGTTCTCAAAGGCACGATCCGTACGTTCTCGGAAGAGGTAACAGACAGAATGGAGGCGAGGCTAAATCTGATTGTGCAGAGCGTTGCCGCTGCCCATGGGGCTTCGAGCAAGGTGACCTTCATCCGCAACTGTGCGCCCACCGTCAATCACGCCGCGGAAGCAGAGTTCGTGCGCAGAGCCTTGACGAATCTGGTCGGCAAGGAAGCGGTCGAGGCCTTTGTGCCGAGCATGGCCGCAGAAGACTTCAGCTTCATGCTTCAGCACAAGCCAGGTTGCTACTTCATGATCGGAAATGGAAGCGGCGATCATCGCAGCGGCGCTCACGGGCTGGGGCCCTGCGTCCTGCATAACCCGAGCTATGATTTCAACGATTCCCTGATCGCAATCGGGGCGCAGGCCTGGGTACAGATCGCCGAACGCTGGCTCGCTGATCCGGCGTCATGATTGGCCAAAGGGATCGGCAACTCTCGGCCAGTAATTGAGATCCCGGCGCACGAACGGGATTGCCTCGAAATCCGATCGCATCAAGCCCGGCGTATCGACGAACAGGACCTCACCGATCAGCGGTTCGAACGAGGCCCGGAAGTGCTGCATCGATTTGACGACAATCCCGCGCAAGGCCTCAAGTTCGATTCCCAGTCCCGAGAACAAATCCGTACCCAGAACTTGCTGGCGCCGCGAAATGAGAACGACGTCTAGACCTGCGTCGGTCCGAACCCAAGCTGAGGGTCCGAGCGAAGCCCTCGCGCCAAAATCGTCCTGGCTATGCTCGTCGAGTGTCCGCATGACCGTCGCCACGACATCGACCGGAGAGCCAGAGACTGCGCCGGTCTTTCCTCCGATACGCATGCGGAAACGAGCGCCCACGCCGGCCTCTCTTGCCATCTGGACCGCTCCAGGATCCCAAAGCCCGCCAAGGGCGACACGGCCAATTCCCCGCTCAATGAGCTCCTTGAGAATAAAAGTGCTGTCGCCTTGTGCACCGCCGCCGGGATTGTCTGCAATGTCGGCAAGGACAAGAAGGCGTGTGTCCTCCCAGTCTGCAAGCCTGCCGACTACCTGCGCCAAAGCTACGGTCGGTGTCGCGATGGCTTCTCGCTGCAGGAAGAGCTCCTCGCCGAGTTCGCGGGCAATCCTGTCAGCGAGATCAGGCTTGTTGTCGGTGATGACCCAGACCTTTGCCCCGGCTTCCGGCACGTCTCCATAGGCCATGCCATGCCCGAGCGAGACAGACAGGATGTCTGGTTCGTGCTCGAGGCTGCGCATCTTTTCGACAAACCCCTTCATCGGCTCCTGGATCGTCGGCCATAAGCCGACCATCCGGCAATCAAAGACGCCGACTGCGGGCTGTATACGACCAGCGGCAGCGCTGAGAGTGAGCTGCGCTGTTGCCTCGGCGCTCGCATTGATATCCGTGTGAGGATATTCCTTGTAAGCGACCAGAATGTCGGCGCGCTGGCGCATGCGTTCGGTAAAGTGGCAATGCGGGTCGAGACAGACACCGATCGCGGCGTCCGGGCCTGCCATCTGACGGACGGCCTCAAGAATATCGCCTTCGCAGTCCTCGCAATTCTCCGAGGTCATTGCGCCATGCAGCAGGAGGACGATCGCATCGACAGGCAGGGCTGCGGCGAGGTCGCTCAGAAGCCTAGCTTTGAGCCATTGGTAAGCCGGTTCCACGACCGGCCCGAGAGGTTGAGCCGCCGCAATGATGCCCTCGACGAGCGTATGCCGTCCTTCTCCTGCCAGACGCCTTACCGATTTGACGGCGCCGAGCATTCCCATAGGGTCTTCAAGACTGTCGGCGTTGAGCCGGATACCCTGTTCCTCGAAGGCGCCCATGCCCGTCGGGCACGAACTGAAACTGTTCGTCTCGGCGAGGATGCCGGCCAGGAAGATCTTCATCGGCGCACTCGGGTCTACCACGCATCAACCTTGACAATCCAGAACAGGCGGTCAACAATTTTTCCGATAGAGAAAAATGATTTCTGATTTCGCCCGCTGGAGAGTCGCATTTCGGATCCCGTTTCGTCACCTGGGCACTTCAGAAGCGGCTTCAACCGGACCCAACTCTTTGTTCTGGCGCTTACGGCGACCACTATAGTTTCGTTTGTCGATCGATATCTACCGTCTGTCCTGATCGACTCTATCCGCCGGGATATCGCCGTCAGCGACATTCAGTACAGTACGCTCCAGACAGCTTTCGCGCTGACCTATGCGGGCGCGACCCTGGTCAGCGGCCTGATCGCAGACCGCTTCAATCGCCTCAGACTCCTTCTGGTCGGCGTGGTGGTCTGGACGACAGGCGCCTTCCTGTTTGGCTTTGCGCAGGACCTTTCCGGGCTCCTGACGGCGCGGGTTATGATCGGACTTGGCGAAGCGGTCATCGGACCAGCCGGCATATCCCTGCTCTGCGACTACCTTCCGCCAGAACGCCGGGCGCGGGCTATTGCCTTTATCTATCTTGGCGCCACCATCGGCGCCTCCCTGTCGTTTGGAGGCGGTGGATGGCTTCTCGATATTGCCGAGAGGGGCAGTTTCTCGGGTGTGCCGATCATCGGGGATCTTTCGGGCTGGCGTCAGGTTTGCATTATTCTTGCATCCGTCGGCATTCCGCTGTTCGCCGTGCTGGTCTGTTTTCGGGAGCCGCCTCGCAGCTTTGATCCGAAGGTAGGCGGCGAAAGAAGTTTCAGGGACCTCTGGGACCGGCGGCGCCTGATCTGGCCGATGTTGCTGACCGGCCTGTCGATCGCGCTCGCGGATTTTGCCTACACGACCTGGCAAACGCCCCTGCTGACGCGAACCTACGGCCTTACGGCCGGCACCGGCGGGCAGTATCTTGGTCTGACAACACTCATCGCTGGAACCGCAGGAGCCTGGATCGGGGGCGTGCTGTCAGATCGCGCCCAGGCCAGACATGGCACTGCAGGCCGGGTGGGCGTTATTCGCTACTGCGCCTTCGGCCTGCTTCTGGGCGCAGGTTTCCTGCTCATTCCCCAACTCTGGGCAGCTCTGTGCGCCTTCGCGATCTGGCAGGTCGTCGCAAACATTGCTTATGTTTCGTGCGCCGTCACACTCGTGGAACTCGTCACCGACCGAACCCGCGCATTCTCTTCGGCTGTATCGGTTTCGCTGAGCATCGGGATCGGCCTTGGGTTTGGCCCGACTTCGGTCGCCTTCCTCAATCAGTCGATAGGCCGCGGTGAAAACGCCCTTTCGCTCAGCATTCTGATCATCCTCGTGACGATGGCGCTGACGACATTCGCTGTCTCCAGCCTGCTGAAGCAGCGCCTGAAGTAGTCGGCCCGCTTCACTGTGGCGAAATTTCATCGCCAATTCCGAAACTTTATCTGTTTTGGAAAAATTGTTTGACTGATCCACAATTTGTGTAACTAATCCTTCAAACAGCTTCACGACTGGAGGATACGATGAAATCGCGTTACCTGACCGCCGCAACGCCGATCCTGCTGACACTGAGCCTGGTGCCTGCACTCGGGCATGCGCAGACCGCGCCTGAAGATGCAGATGCCGTAATGCAGCCGATCCTTGTTACAGCGCTCAAGCGCGAACAGTCGGTGCAGGATGTGGCCGCGTCTGTGACCGCGCTCAGCGCCGATATGCTGGCAGAATCCGGCGTAACCAACTCGTTCGATCTCCAGCAATTGGTGCCCGGCCTCGCGATCTCTTTCGGCAATCGGGAAACCAATGTCGCCATTCGCGGCGTCTCAAACAACGTTCGCAGCATCGGTTCGGATCCCTCAAACGCGGTCCACCTCGACGGCGTTTACCTCCCGCAGTCGAGCATGATCCTGACTGACCTGTTCGACATTCAGCGGGTCGAGGTTTTGAAGGGTCCGCAAGGCACATTGTACGGCCGCAACGCAACGGGCGGTGCGATCAACGTCATCTCGCGGGCGCCTGAAGCGGGGCTGAGCGCCGAGGGTCTTCTGGGTGTTGGCTCTTTCAACCTTCGGCGAGCGCAACTCGCTGTGAATGCGGGCAGCGAAGCCGTCGCCGGGCGACTCGCCGTTTCCTACGCCGAGGACGACGGCTACACAGAAAACGTGCTCACTGGCGAGGGTCTGGACGCTCAAGACTTCACCGCCTTGCGAGGTCAAGTCCGGTTTCAGCTTAGCGAGAATGCTGACCTCACGTTCCTCGCGCAGACCGCCTCCGATGACGGCACGGTTGGCTATGGCATCTCGACGGATCCGAGCTTCAGAGCCTTCCCCGCGAACTTCTATGGCGCATTTGTTCCAGCCAATCTGCAACGCATCGATGAGCGCAACATCCGGCTTGATTCCCCAGTCTCAAGCCGACGCGACAGCGAAATCTACGCCGCGACACTCAACTGGGACTTTGGCGGTTTCGCTTTGCGAGCCATCACAGGGTATTCCAATTACGATGCCGCAGACGCACTCGACTATGACTTCACCGGTGATTTCAACGAGACATTCGTATCCACTACAGAAGTCGAATCCATATCGCAGGAGTTCCAGCTCTACAGCACGACCCCCGGTCCTCTTGAATGGACGCTCGGCGCGTACCTTTACCAAGACGAAGGGGCGCAGTTTGTTGATTGGTTCGCGTTTGGGCCCTTTGCCCGCGCCAATACGACCAGCGAAGGCGAAGCGCGCGCCCTATTTGGCCAAGCCACGTACCACTTTAATGACCAATGGGCCCTTATGGCGGGCGGGCGCTACAATGAGGAAGAAAAGACCGGTCAAACCCGGAACTTCATTGCCGCGACGACCGCGGATGTCACCGCGAGTTTTGATTCCTTCACCCCCCAGGTTCAGATCCAGTATCGTCCGACAGACGATATCATGACCTATTTCGGGGTGAGCCAGGGCTTCAAGAGCGGCGGTTTCAATCTTTTGGCTGCGGGCCCTCCAACCCTTTATCAGCCCGAAGAGATCGTCGCCTACGAGGCAGGCCTGCGCACCAGCTCGGCGGACGGCCGGGCGACCTTCAACGCGTCCATCTTCAACTATGATTATAGCGATCTGCAGCTACGCACACTCTTGTTCACGGGTAGCGGCGGCGGCGCATTCGCCTCTGTCAACAATGCAGAGGGCGCCTCGGTAACGGGCTTCGAGTTGAATACGGCAGTAGACCTCTCCGACAGCCTTCGGTTTGATTTGGCCACGACTTATCTTGACGCGACATTCGACAACTACATTTCGCCGTCGAACAAGCGCGACTTGTCCGGCACGAGATTGCCGCTCTCGCCCGAATGGAGCGGAACAATGGGATTGGCCTACGAGACACCGCTTGCCGGAGGTGATTTGCGGGCGCGCCTCGAATATGTGTCTCGCAGCAGAATAATCTTCCCGCTCACAATCGATGAGACGCAGAACTTCGACGAGGCCTCCAGCCTGGTGAACGCGACCGCGCGTTGGACCGCGCCAGGCGGAAATTATTATGTCGAGATCGTAGGTCGCAATCTGACCGATGAACTCTACAGAGTACAGCGCGCGGATATCTTCTTCTCAGGCGTGTATGATAGTTACGGCGCGCCTCGCACCGGCGAGGTCCGAGTTGGCTTCAACTTCTAGCCGCGCAGCGAAAATCTAGCTCCACGATGCCGTCACCGTACCCGCGGTGGCGGCAAAAGTGCGCCGCTGCCAGCAACGGGGAAAGGTGAAGAAGCATGCCGGGAAGAAACAGGTCGGGGCAAGACCCTGATACCGGTTCGGAACCTGTGCGGCTGGTCGTGTCGGACCTGACAAACATTGAGGCGTTCAACTTCAAGCCGGGCCATCAGGGTTTTCTGGATTTCTGCCGAACCGTGTTCGCAAAACCAGAGCCGCAGTTTCTGCGCACCGACGACGATGAATTGGTGGTGTTTCGTCATGCGGATCTGCGCGCCCTGGCGGTGATGCCCGCCATGGGTAATGTTCCCAGTGGCGTGCTCAGTGCGCAAATGGCCGCAGCGGCAAGGAGATTTGGGTTCGGCGAAAGCGCCAGCAGTAGCACCACAGGTCAGGCAATCGCGGATGGGTTCGCCAACCAGTTCTTCTTCAACAACGACCCCATCCGCGCGCCTCTGCGCCGAATGACGCTGGGCCAGATTGGGCCAAAAGCGGCACCGTCCATGATCGACCTCGCGCGCTCCATCGCCGTCCAAACGCTCGCTGCAACCCCACGAGACCAGCGTATCGACTTCACTCGCGACATTGCCGAAAGATTTGTCGTGGCGTTCTGGACGCGCATCGTCGGATTGAGCGAGCATGAGGCTCTTGCGGTGACCGCGCTCGTACGCGCCATGTCGGCGGTTTTCGTCCGCTTCGACACGCCCGCAGCGTTTCAAGCCACCGACGATGCGTTCGCCGCATATATGAGCATCCTTGACCGCGCCGCGCGGCGCAGTCTTGCCCACCAGCCTCATCCGATTCTGGCTGCGCTTGACAGCGGGTTGGCTCAGCTGGACCTCGTCGACGATCCCGCATACGCGGGCATCGTGCCCAAGAGCGCGGGCAAGATGTTGGCGGGGCTCCTGATCGATGGATTTCACACCGTCGCGACCACGGCAACCAGCGTCGCCCGCGTGCTGGCCCATCGACCTGAGGTCCTTGCGCAGCTCGAACGCATGCCCTCGCTTTGGCCGGCAGCCATCGCGGAAGCGCTGCGCTTACAGCCGGTGGCGCTGATCTTCAAGCGCTACACCTCAGACGATGTTTTTCATAACGGCTTTCTCATTCCGAAACACACGCGTGTGGCGATGATGTGGGCGGCAGGAAATCACGATCCTGCCGCCTTCCCGGCGCCGGAAACCTATGATCTCACCCGCAACAGCGCCGCGGTAACGAGTTTTGGCGGAGGCTCACAAATATGCCCCGGCCGGCACATGGCGCAGATGCTGACGCAGGCGCTGCTGCAAACCATCGCTTGCGAGGGCCTCGAACTGGCGCCGGAGCAGGCGGCAGATGAATGGGCCCGCTCAACCGTGTTCCTGCAGCTCAAGTCGTTTCCGGTCGTCCTGCGCCAACGGAGCACGTGAGTGGCAGCGGCAAGACAAGCACAAGGCCTGTCCCCCTCACGCCTCAAACAGACGCCGCGCGGCGGTTTGATCGGTCCAGTTTGATCGACCCGCCCTTTGCTGGCTCCGAACGCAATGCAGCGTTTGGACTCTGAGGCGGGTTCTCGTTTGACGCGGCAGGAACATATCTTGACTCGGAGCTTGGCAACTACATCTCGCCTTCCAACAACCAGAACCGGATGGGAGCAAGACTGCCCTTGTCTCCCGAATGGAGCGGATCAGCGAGCATCGGCTATGACGGCGAAGTTCTGGGGGGCGCCCTGCAAAGCCACCTTGAATAATTCTACCGGGGCAAGATCATCTTCCCGCTGACGCTGGATCCACCACAGAACTTTAATGAGAAGTACGGCGCCTTCAATGCAAGCGTCCGTTGGACGGATCCGAACGAGAAGTTCTACGTGGAGATCATCGGCCGCAATCTCGACGACACGCTCTACCGTGTTCAGCGCGCCGACGTGTTCTTCTCAGGCGTCTACGAAAGCTTCGGACCTCCGCGTACTGTCGAAGCACGAGTTGGATTTAGCTCCTAACGGAGCCGCTCACAGCCGCGCGGTACGGACCGGCTGCGCAGCGTGAAGGGGGCGGAGCTGCCCGTCGATCTCACCTATGCCTACACGGCGCGTTTGCAGCAGCTGGCCTCAGTGTCATCGATCCGTGGAAGGTCAAACGCTGACCGATTGCTCGGGCCTACATACTCATTTTTAGAAAAGTTTCTTTTTGAAGCCGTTGGGCACACTCAGCCCGCCAATCTCATTCTGCATTTGAAGCAACCGAGGCGACCCCCAGGAAAGGCTATAACCGAAGTCAAAACGACGGTCGGCTACGAACGCACGCCCTTTCACATTTCACCGAACGAACTCAGCTTTTCAAAAGAGCGGCCTGACGCATTCCGGCTCATCCTGAAAGCGCACGGGTGAGGTCTGAAACTGGTTCACGTGTCGAAAATCCTTCGACAGTGTCGATTCAGACATCCTAATCGGAAAAATCGTCGGAAACGACAACAGAATGTTGAAAAACAATTCTCTTTTCGAAATACCGTCGAAAATCGCGCCATTTGACAGCCTGCCGGCGCAAACGAGCCCGCTCTTCGAAATGCGTGATCTGCTCATCAAAGGGGGCAGCGGCTTGATCTACAACATCAAAGAGGCCCTCTCCACGCATTCGAGAAGACCTCAAAGAAGTAACCCCTCAGTATTGAGGCAAGCTCGCGCTCTAGGCCACCGGCAAGCGCTCACAACAGAGATGCGTAAGGAGCACCCATTATCTCTTCACGGTGGCGAGATAGTCGTTCTCGTCTCACCCTCGCCGGTGCGCCATGCAACACGCTGGTCTCCCGAAACTTCGCGCCGTGTCCGTTTACGGTCCAGGCCCCGTAGACTTTGCGCGAACAGAAAATAGGGTGCGAGGAGATTCGGCCTGCACCGGGACGAAGGCGAAGCGGGGAAGAACAGTTCCATGAAGCACCTGCTTGTTGCCGCATCGCTCCTGGCAGGCGTGCAGGCCTGCGCGCCAACCCGTTCGATCGTCATTCCGGAGCGCCCGGACGCACCTGCGAGACTGGCGATTGTTCCGCTCAAGGGAGACCTCGGCCCAGAGGCGATTGACTGGATCTCCGGCGAGTTGGCGGCGCGCGGCATCCCGGCACGGAAAGGTCCGTCCGTCATCAGCCTCATCGGTTATGAGGCGAACATCACGGATGGTTCGCCCGCCTCTGCCGGCCCGCTGCGAGAATATGGCGGCGACCTGGGCGTGGATTTTATCCTCGCCGGAACGGCCGAAAGAGTCGTGGGTCCCCTCTACGCCTACGACCGGGCAAAAATGACCCTGCGGCTTATAGATGTCCGGACCGGCGAGACGCGTTGGGCCGGCAGCTACGGAGACACGGTCTGGGCCGCCGCGCTCAATTCGCAGACCGACCTCGCGCGCGCGGCCGGGCACATCATCAAGGCGCTCGATGACAGCGGCGCCGACGATCTCGTCCGCTAGGCCCACCGCCCCGGTAGACAAACCGCGATTTGCCCGCACAGTGGCGCCGTCAACGCGCGGCCCGTGAGAGGCTGCCCCAACAAAGGAAACGCCCGCATGGATCTCCAGCTCAAAGGCAAGAACGCGCTCATCCTCGGCGGCACGCGCGGCATCGGCCGCGCGATCGCGGACACGCTCGCGCAGGAAGGCGCGAATGTCGGCGTCTGCGCGCGCAATGCCGATCAGGTCGCCGCCGCCGTGACCGAGCTGAAAGCGCTCGGCGTCAAAGCCACCGGCGCGAGCGTGGACGTCACCGACGGCGCCGCCCTCAAAGGCTGGATCGCCTCGGCCGCGTCAGAACTCGGCGGCCTTGACATCCTCGTCTCCAACGCTGGCGCGATGGCCCAGGGCAATGACATCGACGCCTGGGAAAAGAACTTCCAGCTCGACGTGCTCGCAGCCGTCAACGCCTTCGACGCCGCCCACCCCTTCCTCGAGAAAGCCGCGAAGGCGTCTGGCGACGCGGCCTTCATCATCATCTCCTCGATCTCCGCAGCGCAGGCCGACCGCGCCGACAGCTACGGCCCGATCAAGGCCGCGCTGATCCACATGGCCAAGGGCCTCGCCCGCCAGCACGCCAGGGCCGGCATCCGGGTCAATGTCGTCTCGCCCGGCATGGTCTTCTTCGAAGGCGGTGTCTGGCACATGGTCAAAACCAACGCGCCGGACTTCTTCGCCCAGGCCAACGCCCGCAACCCCACCGGCCGCTGCGCCACGCCGCAGGAGATCGCCAACGCCGCCGTCTTCCTCGCCAGCCCCCTCTCCTCCTACACCACGGGCTCGAACCTCATCGTCGACGGCGCCGTCTCCAGCCGGGTGAATTTCTAACCGCCCGCCAAACAGAGTTCCCACCGCCCGCAGCCGCGCTAAGGTGGCGACAGCATTGAGGCGGCCGGAGGGAGTAGAGCCGATGTCATTCCTTACGCGCCGGCGATCGATCGACACGATCTCGGACTTCGAGCCCGGCACCCGGCTGACGCCTACGCTCAGCTGGCCGCACCTGATCGCCCTCGGCGTCGGCGCCATCGTCGGCACCGGCATCTACACGCTGATCGGCGTCGGCGCCGCGAAGGCCGGCCCGGCGGTGATGCTGTCCTTCCTGATCGCAGGCGGGGTCTGCGTCTTCGCGGCGCTCGCCTATGCTGAACTCGCGACGATGATCCCCGCCTCCGGGAGCGCTTATACCTACAGTTACGCCGCCCTCGGCGAAGGCCTCGCGTGGATCATCGGCTGGAGCCTGATCCTCGAATACTCCCTCGTCGTCTCCGCGGTCGCCGTTGGCTGGTCCGGCTACTTTTCAGGGTTCCTCGACAGCCTGGGCTGGGGCCTTCCCGCCTACCTCACCAACGGACCCTTCGGCACGGACACGCCCGGCCTCGTGAACCTCCCCGCCGTCGGGATCGTCGGCGTGGTTGCGGGCCTGCTGATCCTCGGCATGCGCGAAAGTGCGACACTCAACGCCGCGCTCGTCGCCTTGAAGGTCCTCGCGCTCGCTGCCTTCGTCGCCATCGCCGCCCCGCATTTTGATCCTGCCAACCTCTCCCCCTTCATGCCCTTCGGCTTCGGCAAGAGCGAAACCGTGGTGGACGGCGAAACCGTCTCGGTCGGTGTCATGGCCGCCGCCGCCATCATCTTCTTCGCCTTCTACGGTTTCGACGCGGTCTCCACCGCCGCCGAGGAAACGAAAAACCCCGGCCGGGACCTCACCATCGGTATTGTCGGCTCGATGGCCGTCTGCATGCTGATCTATCTGCTGGTAGCCGCCGCCGCGGTCGGCGCCATGCCGTTCGACCAGTTCGCCAGTTCCGGCGAGCCGCTCGCCTATATCGCCCGCACCCTCGGCAGCGACCTGGCCGGCACCTTGATCGCCGGCGCTGCCATCGTTGCCCTGCCAACGGTGCTCCTCGCCTTCATGTATGGCCAGAGCCGCATCTTCTTCGTCATGGCCCGCGACGGGATGCTGCCCCGGCGCCTCGCCGCTGTCAGCGAAAAGCGTGGCACGCCCGTGCTGATGACCGCCGTGACCGCGGTCCTGATGGCTATGATCGCCGGCCTGTTCAGCCTTGGCGAACTCGCCGCGCTCGCCAATGCCGGCACCCTGGCAGCCTTCGTCGCCGTCGGGGCATCACTGATCGTTCTCAGGGTCCAGCAACCCGCTCGCCCGCGCCCGTTCCGCGCGCCTGCCTGGGCGTTAGTCGGCGCCGGCTGCATCGCCGGCTGCCTCTACCTGTTTGTCAGCCTGCCGGTCTCCACCCAGGTCAACTTCTTCATCTGGAACGCCCTCGGCCTGGTGCTGTATTTCGCCTTCGCGCGCCGCAACACGCGTCTCGCCAGGGGCGAGGAGCAGCCGGCCTGATACGGCCGGCCTGATCACGAAGCCGTGAACCGCACGCGGCCAAGGGCCTCGCCGCTGCTACGCAGGGCTATTATGCGCAAAGTTAAGTGGCCGCTGCGACGGACAAACCGGCACGGACAGTTTATGGCGGATGCACGGGACTTAACGCGTGCATAGCTGCTATAGCCTTGATCGGTAAGGTTCATCATCTATCTGTCGAGGCCTATGACAACGTTATCCCTGGTCCGCCCGGCCCGCCTTGCGGGAGTCGTGTTCGCTGCCCTCATGGTTGCGGCCTGCGCTGGCGTGCCTGCCGCTCCCCTTGCCGCCACCCCAGCCGTCGAAACCGGTCCCGGGTTCCGTGCCCTAACCGGCACCGACGCGCCCTCTGCGGGCTGGTGGACGGGCTTTGACGATCCCGAGCTCCAGCGCCTCGTCGAGACCGCCCTTAAGGCCTCGCCTGTCCTGCGCGGCGCCGACTATTCCGTCGCCGAGGCTGAAGCCCTGCTCCGCCTCGCCCTGCTGGGCCGCAGCCCGTCGCTCACCGGCTCCGCCAGCGCCGCCGCCCGGCGCCCCACGGGCGGGGCCGACGACTTCGAAGCGAGCGGCGATGCTGGCCTCGCCGCCGGCTGGGAACTTGATGCCTTCGGCCGCCTCGGCGCCGCCATCGAAGCGGCCCGCTATGACGAGACCGCCGCGCGCGAACTGCGCCGCGACCTCGCCGTGACCGTCGCCTCGGAAACCGCCCTCGCCTATATCGACCTGCGCAGTGCCGAAGCCCGCCTCAGCGTCGCCCAGGCCAATGCCGCCGCACAGAAGGACAGCCTGGACCTTGTCCAGACCCTGTTCGACAATGGCCGCGCCAACGAGCTGGATCTGAACCGCGCCGAAGCCCAGTATCGCACCACCCTTGCCTCCCTCCCCGTCTTCCGCGCGACCATCGCGTCCGCCCGCAACCGCCTCGCCGCCCTCACCGGCGCCGCTGCGACCCTGCCGGCCCCGGTCACAAGTCTAGACGGCGAGCGCGTTGCCCGCATCCCGCGCCTCACCGCCTCGCTGAGCGCCGGCGCGCCGGAGGGCATGCTGCGCCGCCGCCCGGACGTACGCCTCGCCGAAGCGCGCATCGGCGCCGCCCTAGCCCTCGGCGAAGCAGCCCGCGCCAACCTGTTCCCGCGCATTACGCTCAATGCAAACCTGTTCGGCCTGATCAGCGATACGGGCGCAGCCTTCAACGAGGACTCCATCGGCCTCTCCTTTGGCCCCTCGATAAGCTGGGCAGGCCCGGACCTGCGCCGCGTCTACGCACAGATCGACATCAACGACGCCCGCACGCTCGCCGCCGTCGCCGACTACGAAGCCACCGTTCTCGGCGCACTCTCCGAGGCCGAGACCGCGCTCTCCGACTACGTCACCGAGCGGGAGCGCCGCGCCGACCTCGAAGCCGCTCTCGCCGCCGCACGCCGCTCCTACGAACTCTCGCGCCTGCGCTTCCAGGAAGGCCTCGACTCGTCCCTTGACGTACTTGACGCGCAACGCACCCTTCTGACCACGGAAGATCAGCTCGCCGTGAACGAAGCCGAAATCGCCCGCCGCGCCATCCGCGCGTATCGCAGCCTTGGCGGCATCTGGACTGACGAAGAACTCACCGCCTTCCGGGCGGATCAGGAAGAAAATCCATGAATACGCCGACCTCCCGAACCCGGCCCCGCGCTGCCGCCCTTGTGGCGGGCGCCGCAATGCTGATCGCGCTCGCCGTTCTGCCCGGTTGCTCCGACCACGGCGCCCCAGCGCCCGCCGGCGGGCCCGGAGGCGGCCGCGGCGGCCCGCCCCCCGCCAGTGTTTTCGCCGAGCCCGCTCGGAACCAGACCTTCGCCAACCGCGTCGAGGCCATCGGCACGCTGGAGGCCAACGAGCGCGCCGACCTTACCCTCTCTGCCTCCGACCGCGTCACCGCCGTCTATTTCGAAGACGGCCAGCGCGTGAAAGCCGGCAAGACCCTCGTCTCGCTCGCCCAGCGTGAGCAGAGCGCCCTCGTCGAAGGGGCAGAAGCCGAACTGGCGCAGGCCAATCAGGAACTCGCACGCCTCGAGCCGCTGACCGCGAAGGGCGCCGTCTCTCAGGCCGAACTCGACATTGCCCGCCGCAATGCCAACGCCGCCGCCGCCGAGCTGCGCGCCGTGCAGTCGCGCCAGCGCGACCGTGTGCTCGTTGCTCCCTTCGACGGCGTGCTCGGTTTCCGGCAGGTCTCCGTCGGCTCGCTCGTCCGCCCCGGTGATGTCGTCGCCACGCTGATCGATGACAGCGTCATGCGTCTCGACTTTGCCGTCCCCTCGATATTCCTCAGCAGTCTCAAGCCCGGTCTCACCATCGAGGCGCGCTCATACGACCTACCGGGCGCCGCCTTCACCGGCACTGTCGACAGCATCAACAACTCGATCGATCCCGTCACCCGCTCCGTCCGTGTGCGCGCAATGATCCCGAACGCCGATGGCCAGCTGAAGGCCGGCATGTTTGTCGCCGTTGCCCTGCTCGCCCAGCCGCGCGACGCGCTTTCGGTGCCCGAAGGCGCGCTCCAGCCCCTCGGACCTGAAACTTTTGTCTGGACCGTGTCGGACGGCGCCTCCGGTCCGGTGGCCAACCGCGTCAAGGTCGAAATCGGCCTGCGCCAGGACGGCCGCGCCGAAATCCTGGCGGGCCTTGAACCCGGCCAGCGCATCGTCACTGAAGGTGCCCTGCGCCTGCGCGAAGGCGCCGCCATTGTCCTGCGAGATCAGGCGATCCTGAAACCGGCCGCGGCCGGCGGGCCTGGTGGCGGTGGAGAACCATCCGCCGCGAACCGGGATTAGACCGCCATGATGCTGTCGGATACCTCGATCAAGCGGCCCGTCTTCGCCTGGGTCGTCTCCCTCGTGCTGATCGTGTTCGGCCTCGTCGCCTTCTCGCGCCTTGCCCTTCGTGAGTATCCCGACATCGACCCTCCGGTCGTCTCGATCTCGACCAACTATCCCGGCGCGTCCGCCTCGGTCGTTGAAACCCGCATCACCCAGATCATCGAAGACCGCATCGCCGGTGTTGAAGGCGTGCGCTTCATCAACTCGCGCTCGCAGGACGGCCGCTCCAACATCTCGATCGAGTTCCGCATCGACCGGGATATTGAATCGGCCGCCAACGATGTCCGCGACCGCGTATCCGGCGTTGCAGACCTCCTGCCCGACGAAGCCGATCCGCCGGAAGTCGAGAAAGCCGACGCCGACGATGACGTGATCCTCTGGATGAACCTCGCCAGCGAAAAGCTCGCGACCCCCGAACTCACCGATTACGCCAACCGCTACCTCGTCGATCGCTTCTCCGCCCTCGACGGCGTCGCCCGTGTTCAGGTCGGCGGCGCGCGTGACTATGCGATGCGCGTCTGGATCGATCGCCGTGCCCTTGCCGCCCGCGGTCTTGTCGCCAGCGACATCGAACGCGCCCTTCGCGCCGAGAATATCGAAGCGCCCGCCGGCAACCTCGAATCCGGCGACCTTTACTACACCATGCGCATCGACCGCGCCTTCCGCACGGTGGATGATTTCGCCGGGCTAGTGATTGCACAGGGCGAGGGCTATCTCGTCCGCCTCGGAGACGTCGCCCGCGTCGAACGCGGCACTGTTGATGACCGCACCACCTTCCGCGGGAATGGCGAGCCGATGGTCGGCCTCGGCATCGTCAAACAGTCCACCGCCAACACGGTTGATGTGGCGAAAGCCGCCAAAGAACTCGCCGAGGATCTTAACGCCACCCTGCCCGACGGCATGCAGATCTACCGCGCCTTCGACAGCTCGGTCTTCATCGAAGCCTCGATCCGCGAAGTCTGGCTCACCCTCGCCATCACCGTCGGTCTCGTCACCCTCGTCATCTTCCTCTTCCTCGGCAGCCTGCGCGCCACCCTGATTCCGGCCGTCACCGTGCCTGTCTCGGTGATCGCCACCTTCATCATCATGTACGCGCTCGGCCTGTCGCTGAACCTCTTGACCCTGCTGGCGCTTGTGCTCGCCATCGGTCTGATCGTGGACGACGCCATCGTGGTACTCGAGAATATCGACCGGCGCATGAAGGAACTCGGCGAAACCCCGCTTGTCGCCGCCTTCAACGGTACCCGCCAGGTCGGCTTCGCCGTGCTCGCCACCACGCTTGTCCTGATGGCCGTGTTCATCCCCATCACCTTCATGGGGGGCAATACCGGCCGCCTGTTCACTGAATTTGCCGTCGCGATTGCCGCCTCCGTCGCATTCTCATGTTTCGTGGCGCTGTCCCTGTCGCCGATGATCGCCTCGAAAATCCTGAAGCCGCACACCGGGTCTCGCACCGGTGTCCTGGCGCTGCTGCCGAACCTGGTCGACCGCGCCTTTAACGTTATCAAATGGCTCTACGGCCACGTGTTCGATATCATCGTGCGCTTCCCGGTCATCATGATTGCCGGCCTGCTCGGCGCTTTCGCGGCCATCTGGCTGCTCTACCAGACGCTCGGCCAGGAATACGCACCGAACGAAGACCGCGGCAGTTTTTTCATCAGCGTGCGCGGCCCCGAAGGCGCATCCTTCGAGTACATGTCGAAATACCTCGACGAGATCGAACGCCGCCTCCTTCCGTATACGGAGTCCGGCGAGATCAGCCGCCTCCTCGTGCGCGCCCCCGGCTTCGGCTCCAACGCCTACAACCAGGGCAACGTCGTCGCGGTGCTCGATGACTGGTCAAGCCGCCGCCCGGCTCAAGAGGTGATGAGCGAGATCAACGCCAAGATGTCCGACCTTCCCGGCATCCGCGCCTTCGCCATCATGCGCCAGGGCCTCGCGAGCGGCGGCGGCAAGCCGGTCCAGTTCGTGATCGGCGGCCCCTCCTATGAACAGCTCATCGAATGGCGCGACACCTTCGTCGCCGCCCTCGAAGCCGACAATCCGGGCCTCACCGATATCGACTGGGACTACAAGGAAAACCAGCCGCAATACAGGATAGAGATCAACTACGCCCGCGCCGCCGACCTGGGCGTCACCGTCTCCGAGATCGGCTCGACCCTGCAGACCATGCTCGGCTCGCGCCGGGTGACGACCTATATCGACCAGGGCGAGGAATATGACGTTATCCTCGAAGGCCTGCGCTCGGAACAGTCGACGCCCAACGATGTCCAGAACATCTATGTCCGCTCGACCCGCTCCGGCGAACTCGTCCCGCTCGCCAGCGTGGTGACCATCACCCCTTTCGCCGACAGCCCGACGCTCAACCGCTACAACCGCGTCCGCGCCATTACCATCGACGCCAACCTCGCCACCGGCGTGAACCTCGGCGAAGCGCTCGACGGCATGGAACGCGTCGCCCGCGACGTGCTGCCACAGGAAGCCACAATCGACTTCAAAGGCCAGTCGCTCGAGTTTCGCTCTTCCGGCGCCTCGATCCTCTTCGTCTTCGGCCTCGGCCTCCTGATCGTCTTCCTCGTGCTCGCCGCCCAGTTCGAAAGCTGGATCCATCCGCTGGTGATCATCCTCGCCGTCCCGGCCACGCTTGCCGGGGGCATGTTCGGCCTCTGGCTCACCGGCCAGACGCTGAACATATACACCCAGATCGGCCTCATCATGCTGATCGGCCTGGCGGCCAAGAACGGCATCCTCGTCGTCGAGTTTGCCAACCAGCTGCGCGACGAGGGCAAGGATTTCGACACCGCCCTCAAGGAAGCCTCGCTCGCCCGCCTGCGCCCGATCCTGATGACGGGCCTCACCACCGCCGTCGGTGCTCTGCCGCTGATCTTCACCCACGGCGCCGGGGCCGAAACGCGCTTGGCCATTGGCATTGTTGTCTTCTTTGGCGCCATTGCCTCGGTCACCGTTGCCCTTCTGGTCGTGCCCGCAGCTTACAGCCTGCTCGCCCGGCGCACCGGTTCGCCCGGCGACGTCGCCCGCAAGCTCGAGGCCGAATCCACAGCCCTCGCCCAGCCCGGCGAATAGCGGCGCGACCCGATTGGAGGTTACCCGGACCGGCATGACGCTTGAAAGGCGCGCAGACGCTCCGCATAGAGTTGGGCGATACAAAAGATCTAGGAAACGGCTGGCCCTGTCATGAACCTGTTCTTCCGATTCCTGCGCGTCTTCCTGCCCGCCTTCTTTTCGAAGGTGAAAACCGGCCTGCTCGACCTGCACATCGTCCGCTCGGCCGTCTGGCTCGGCGACCAGGACCCCATGGGCCACATGACCAATTCGCGCTATTCCTCCTTCACCGATCTCGGCACGATGAACTTCATGGGCCGCACCGGCGCCCTGAAAACTTACCGCAAGCGCGGCTGGATTCCGATCGTCCAATACGAGTCGTTCAACTACATCCGCATGCTGCGCTATCCGCAGAAGTTCGAACTGCAGACCCGTCTCGCCGGATGGGAGGACTGTTTCATCTGCTTCGAACACACGTTCGTCGCGAAGGATCAGGTCTGCGCCACCAGCCGCATGGTCGCCCGCCTCTACGGCCGCAGGAAAGCCAAGGTCACCGCCGAAATGGCGATGGAAGCCCTCGGCGTGAAATACGACAGCCCGCCGCTCGACGAGCACTACCGCCGCGTCATCGCCGAACTGCAGGCGCGCGGATGAACACGTCTCTGCCCCTGATCATCGACTGCGACCCCGGCATCGATGATGCCGTCATGCTGATGATCGCCCTCATGAGCCAGAAGCTCGACGTGCAGGCGATCACCACTGTCGCCGGCAACGTGCCGCTGCGTCTGACCAGCCGTAACGCAAGGATGATCTGTGAGCGGATGGGCTGCTCCGACGTCCCCGTCTACGCCGGCTGCCCGCGCCCGATGCTGCGCAAGCCCGTTACCGCCGAAGACTTCCACGGCGAGTCCGGCATCGAAGGCATAGAGATCTTCGCACCGAAAGCGCCCCTCGCGCCCGGGCACGGCGTCACTGAACTGATCGCGCGCCTCTCGGTGGCTGCGCCTGCCAGCCAGACCGTCATTCTCTCCGGCCCGATGACCAATCTCGCAGCCGCCCTCGTGATGGCGCCGGAGATCGCCGCCAGTATCAGCCATCTCGTCGTCATGGCGGGCGGCGACGAGATCGGCGGCAACATCACGCCGTTCGCCGAGTTCAACGTCTTCGCTGATCCCCACGCCGCCGCCATCGTCTTCGATGCCGGCATTCGTACCACCGTTCTCAGCCTCGATGTCACGCATACCGTGCGATCCGGGCCCGAGCGGATCGCGGGCCTGCGCAGGATCCCCGGACCCGAGGCAAAAATGATGGCAGACCTGCTGGCGGCCAGTAATAATCTGGAAGCGCGCTGGAAGAACGGCCAGATGGCGCCGATGCATGATCCGTCCACGGTGGTCTACCTGCTCGCCCCGGAGATCTTCGAGGTGAAGCCCTGCCGCGTCAGTGTCGTCACCCGCCCCGGCGCCGGGTTTGGCCGTACCCGGGTGAAAGACACCAGACGCGGCCCCCATGCCTGGGTCACTGCCGCCGATGCCGATGCCTTCTTCGGCGTCATCGAAGACCTGCTGAAAGGCCGCGCATGATCACCGTCGTCGGCTCCGTCAATCTCGATCTCGTCGCCTCCGGCGCGCCGCTGCCGCGTCCGGGCGAAACCGTCACCGGCGCCCACCTCGCGCGCTATCCGGGCGGCAAGGGCGCCAACCAGGCGCTCGCCGCCGCCCGCCTCGGCCACCAGGTCCGCCTCATAGCTGCGGTCGGAAATGACGACATGGCCGAAGAAGCACTGAAGCTTCTGCGCGCGGGCGGTGTCGACCTCTCCGCTACGCACTTCCTGAACGGCGAGACGACCGGCGTTGCCCTGATTGCCGTCTCCCCCGAGGGCGAGAATCTCATCGTGGTCTGTCCGGGGGCGAACAATGCGCTCTCTGCCAGCGACGTGCAGGAAGAAACAATCGGGCACATGCTTGGCGTGCTGGAAGTCCCCATCCCCGCCCTGCTCGCCGCCGCCAGGCGCGCCACCGGCCTCGTCGCCCTGAACCTCGCGCCCGCGCTGCCGGTGCCGGATGAACTGCTGGCGCAGGCAGACCTCCTCGTCGTCAACGAAACCGAGGCTGCCTTCTACGGCGTGTCCCTCCATGCCCCTGGACGCCTGGTCGCCATCTCGCTCGGAAGCGATGGCGCCGAGCTCTGGAAAGGCGGCACACGGATCGCCTCAGCCCGGCCGCCGCAGGTCCGCGTCGTCGACACCGTCGGCGCCGGGGATACCTTTTTCGCCGCCCTTTCCTGCGCCCTGATCAAAGGCATCGACCACCAGGCTGCGCTCACTTTTGCGGTCGCCGCCGGCGCCGCCACCTGCACCAAACCCGGCGCGCAGCCGAGCCTGCCCACCCGCGCCGAAGTCGAGGCCCTGCTGAAAGCCTAGCCGCAGAGACCTGCAAAAAAGCTGGCACTCTGGCACCTGGGTGGCGGGCTTGGTTGGTCATCAAAAGGTAGTTTCCGGGCAAGATTCCGCATCCCGGCGCCAGCGCGCACGATCAAAGGCGCGGAAACGCCCCCGCCCGGCTCAGCGCCGACGAGACGCCGTGTCCCAGTACACCCTCCAGCCAGCGCGCCGTCTCGATCATCCGTTCAAGGTCAATCCCCGTCTCAAAGCCCGCCCGGTGCAGCATCCAGATGACATCCTCGGTCGCCACATTACCCGTTGCGCCCGGCGCAAACGGGCAGCCGCCGATCCCGCCGCAGCTGGCATCGATCACATCGACGCCCGCCTCGACAGCCGCAAACACATTGCCGAGGCCCGCTCCGCGCGTGCCGTGAAAATGCAGCCGCAGAGACACATCGGGCGCCTCCATCCGTACGCGCTCAATCCTCTGGCGTACGTCCCAGGGCGTCGCCGCGCCGATCGTGTCGCCCAGTGCGAGCTCTGCAATCCCCGCCCGCTGCGCCTGCGCGGCAAGATTGCCGACCACGCCGATATCCACATCCCCGTCATAGGGATCGCCAAACGCCACCGAAATCGTCGCCGATAGCGGCAACCCTGCCTCGTGCACCAGCGGCGCACATTTCGCCAGCATGTCGGCGCTCTCCTGCGGGCTCATGCCCTGATTGCGGCGTCCGAACCCCTCGCCCGCCACCAGTACGAAATTGATCTCGTCCGCCTTCGCCTCGATCGCTCGGCGCACCCCTGTCTCGTTCAGGGCCAGCGCGATATGCTTCGTCCGACTGTTCCGCTTCAGCGCGGCAAACACCGCCGGCGAGTCCGCCATCTTCGGCACCGCCCTGGGCGAGACGAAACTGCCGGACTCCATCCGCGCCACCCCCGCCGCCTCCAGCCGGGCGATGAACTCCAGCTTCTGGTCAACACTCAGGTTCGCCGGGTCATTCTGCAACCCGTCGCGGGGCCCGACCTCGACGATATGGATCTTGCGTCCCATGATCATTTACCCGTGAAGGCCGGCGCGCGGCGCTCAACGAAACTCGCCACGCCCTCCTTGAAGTCATGCGCCGCAAAGCTCGCCTCCATCTCTGCATCCGCCACCGCGAGGGA
Source organism: Hyphomonas sp. (assembly GCA_016124495.1). GTDB lineage: Bacteria > Pseudomonadota > Alphaproteobacteria > Caulobacterales > Hyphomonadaceae > Hyphomonas. The sequence goes on from WGNP01000002.1 coordinate 111,983, forward strand.
CTCGCCATAGGACTGGAAATAGCTCTCGCGAATCTGCCGCTTCATGATCGCCACCGAGCGCGGCGAGACCTGCGTCGCCAGATGCTGCGCCACCTCGCCGACATGCGCCATCAGCTCCGCTCCGGGGTGCGCGCGGTTGACGAGGCCAAGGCGCTCGGCCTCCACGCCGTCAAACTTGCGCGCGGTGAATAGCAGATCCAGCGCATTCGCCTCGCCGACCAGGCGCGGCAGCTGCCAAGCGATGCCGTGCTCGGCAATCAACCCGCGCTGAGCAAACGCTGTCGTGAACTTCGCATCGGCCGCAGCATATCGCAGGTCCGCAAACAGCGTCAGGATAAGGCCAATGCCCGCACACGGACCATTGATCGCCGCGATGATCGGCTTCGGGCAAGCGAACATATGACCGAACCGGCCCGGAAAGGTTTGCTCAAGAGCTGACGGCGCAGGCCGCTTCACTTCCGGACGGCTCGCCTGGTAATTCTCGCCGCCGCCCGCCTGGATCGACTGCAGTCCGTTCATGTCGGCCCCTGCGCAAAAACCGCGCCCGGCGCCGGTGATCACTATGCAGCGCACCGCCTCGTCCGCCCCGCCGGCACGGATCGCCGTCTCCACTTCGGTCTGCATCAGGCCGGTCCACGCATTCAGCCGCTCCGGCCGGTTCAGCGTGATCGTCAGCACGCCGCCTGCCACGTGCGTGAGAATTTCCCTGTAGTCGGTCATCCGGAGGCTCCCTTGATTATGTATCGCCCGAGTGTAGCCCCGATCCGCGCCGGATGTCAGCCTTTCCCGGCGCCCGCTTGACTCTGCCCTGCGCCGCCCCGTACGCCTCGGGTCATGACCGACTATCCTCATCCCCTCGCCGGCCGCGCCCAGGACGAAACACACGAGCTGCGCCCGAAATTCGATAACAGCGGCCTCGTGGCCGCCATCGCGCAGGATGCGGAGACCGGCGAAGTGCTGATGCTCGCCTGGATGAACGCCGAGGCGCTGGCCCGCACGCTGGAGACGAGGCGCGCGACCTACTGGTCCCGTTCGCGCGGCGAAATCTGGGTGAAGGGCGAGACCTCCGGCCAGACGCAGGACGTCATCGAAATCAGGGTCGACTGCGACCAGGACGCCGTCCTCCTGAAAGTGCGCCAGACCGGCGGCGCATGCCATACAGGCCGCGAGAGCTGCTTCTACCGGATCGCGGACGCCTCCGGGCTCACGGTGGCGGGCGAGGGCGAAGCAGGCTAGCCTCAGGTCAATTCAAAACGTCCTGAAGGAAACCGCCATGCGCCTCGTGCTCCTGCTGACTGCCGCCACCGGCGCGCTGCTCCTCGCCGCCTGCGCGCCCGAAACGCCCGCAGCGGTCGAGGCCGTCGCCGACGGGCCGGCGCCCGAAGTTGCCGAAGCGGCCGCACTCACCGTGAACGTGCTGGATTGCGGCAAGATCACGATCTCGAATCTCGATGCGTTTTCATCGGCCGGAGACTATGCGGGCCAGGCAGATGAATTCACGGACACCTGCTACCTCGTCAACCACCCCAACGGCCGCCTGCTGTGGGACCTCGGCCTGCCCACCCAACTGGTCGGCCAGCCGCCTTTCACCCAGCAGATTTTCACGGTATCCGTAGAGAAGTCGATCAAAGACCAGCTCGCGGCCCTCGGCATCTTGCCGTCGGAAATCACCTACGTGTCCATCTCGCACAGTCATTTTGACCATGTGGGACAAGTCGACCAGGTCCAGGGATCGACCTGGCTGGTGAACCAGAAAGAATATGACGCGATGTTCCCGCCAGACGGTGCACCGCTGGCAGACCCGACACTCGCGCCCACCTATGCCCTGTTCCAGCCGATGGAACGCCAGATCATCGGCGCCGAGCATGACGTGTTCGGGGACGGCAGCGTCGTGATTTTTGAGACCAGCGGGCACACGCCCGGCCATGCGTCACTCCAGCTCAAGATGCCGGAGACCGGCCCCGTGCTACTGACGGGCGATCTCTATCACTGCACCGAAAGCCGCGCCCTCGGCCGTGTGCCGCGCTTCAACTACAATGAAGCAGACACGGTCGCTGCGTTTGCCGCCTTCGAGGCGCGGGCCGCTGAGCTGGGCGCGAAGGTGATCATCCAGCACGAGCCGGCCGATATCGCGCCGCTTGGCGGCATCATCCGTTAGCGGACAATCCCCTGGAAGACAGCAGCGCTCAATTGCCGCCTTCTAACAGACGGCGGGCGATGACCATCGCCTGCACTTCGCCGGCGCCTTCGAAGATATTGAGGATGCGGGCATCCTGCAGCAGCCGGCTGATCGGGTATTCAAGGGCGAAGCCGTTGCCGCCATGGATCTGCAGCGCGTTGTCGGCTGCGGCCCAGGCTGCGCGCGCGCCGAGCAGTTTCGCCATGCCGGCTTCGAGGTCGCAGCGCTTGCCTTCATCCTTCTGGCGGGCCGAGTAATACGTGAGCTGGCGTACGCCGATCAGTTCGGCAGCCATCATCACGAGTTTGTTGGAGACGCGCGGGAAATTGAATATCGCCTGGCCAAACTGGTTGCGGTCGAGCGCGTAGCGCAGGCCGATCTCGAACGCGTTTTGGGCAACGCCCACGGCGCGGGCAGCGGTCTGGATGCGGGCGCTCTCGAAGGTCGCCATCAGGTGCTTGAATCCCTGGCCTTCCACGCCGCCGAGCAGATTCTCCGCCTTCACCCTGAACGCATCAAAACCTATCTCGTATTCCTTCATGCCGCGGTAGCCGAGCACTTCAATCTCGCCGCCGGTCATGCCGTCGGCCGGGAACGGATCAGCGTCTGTGCCGCGTGGCTTTTCGGCGAGCAGCATGGAGAGGCCGGAGAAATTGTTCGTGGCCGGATCAGTTCGCGCGAGCAGCGTCATCAGGTCGGCGCGCACCGGGTGCGTGATCCAGGTCTTGTTGCCGGTGACCACATATTCCGATCCGTCTGCGGATTTCACCGCGCGCGTACGCAGCGAACCAAGGTCCGAGCCGGTATTGGGTTCGGTGAACACGGCGGTGGGCAGGATTTCGCCGGACGCGATGGCGGGCAGCCACTTCGCTTTTTGCTCCTCGGTGCCGCCGATCAGGATCAGCTCAGCGGCGATCTCCGAACGTGTGCCGAGCGAGCCGGTGCCGATATAGCCGCGCGAGAGTTCCTCGGAGACGACGCACATCGCCGTCTTGCCCATGCCGAGGCCGCCGAACTCCTCCGGGATCGTCAGGCCGAAGACGCCGAGTTCGGCCATCTCGTTGACGATGTCCATCGGGATGTATTCGTTGCGCAGGTGCCAGCCATGCGCGACCGGCTTGATCCGCGTCGCTGCAAATTTCGCGAACTGCTCGCGCACCATCTCCATCGTCTCGTCGAGACCGGTGCGCTCCACCGTGTGGCGCGACAGGGCGTCCGGCAGGAAGGTCGCGGCAGCAGCCATCACCTCGGGTGTCTTGCCTTCAGTGATAAAACGCTCAATCGCAGGCGCAGACAGCAGCGCAACTTCGACCGGGCCGCAGCCGAGATCGGCGGGGCGGACCATCTCGCCCTGGTTCATCGGAATACCGCCGCGCAGCTGCGCGCAGTATTCGCCGAACAGGATCTGGGAGAGCAGTGCCTCGACGTCACCGAACTGGCCCTCGGCTTCGAGGCGCGCGGCCCAGCAGGCCGTCTGGCGGAGAGTTTCAAGATAGGTCGCGACCCAGGCGAGGCCGTGGGCGCGGTGCTGGTGGCGCTCGAAGGCGGCGCGGTCCGGCTTACCATTGGGCAGGGAGAGGCTCAGGCGCGCGGCGCTGGTGGCGGCATCCACATAGGTTTCCACGGCCGTGACGGCTTCCGCCATGGCCTGCGGCAGACCCTTTATCCGGGCCGCGGCCACATCGTCAAATCCGCTCAAGCCGTCCATGACCCGTTCCCTCAATCGTTTTAGCAAGTGTTCCGGTACTTCCGATATTATAGGCGCGCCGCCGCAACTGGCGAGTCCGGATGGTGCGGCGCAACAACGCTGGGCCTGCGAAGCCGGCGCCGCGCCAATCCTTAACGCTTTGCTTACACGCGTTAACCAGCTGCGAGTTGATTAGGGTATCGTTAACCCTCAGATTATTAACAGAACCTTGGTGCGAGAAGCCCAAATAAATCAACCATCGTAGCGAACCTTTCAGGAGCCGCCCGCCGGATGCCCCCCTATTCACGATTTAGGCTGATCTCGAATACCGCCGCCGCCGCGTTGATCGCCGGCGGCTTGTGCGCCGTCTGGCCGCTTCTGGCGGGGATTATCGCCGCCGCCACCGGCGGCGTGACGGCCGCCTATACGGCCTTTGTCGCCGCCGCCGCCCTGCTGTCGGTCGTCGCTTTCCTGACCCTCTCCGAAGCCGTTTTCCCCGCCCTGTTCCAGACCGCGTTCCTGCGCCGGATGGTGCTGGGTCGGCATTATGTCGAAGGCACCTGGCTGCAAGCCGAGCGCGGGCCTTCGGGCAGCGAGCGGCTGACCGTGCTGCACATCAGCCCGGCCGGCGCCGGCTATGAAGTGTCCGGTTACAGCCTCAACCGGGAAAGCGAGATCGAAAGCAACTGCATGGTCGAGTATACCAAGCTCGACGGGCCGGTGCTGTTCCATGCCTATCGCAGCCTGATGCCTGACGGGGTGGGCAATCAGGCGCGGGGCGCCAGCGAGCTGATGTTCGAACAACGTCGCGGCGCACCGAAGGCTTACTCCGGATACGGAGAACCTGTCGGCGGGCGCCGCTACCAGATCGAAGGCGTCAAGCTGACCAGATGGTCCGAACGCCGTAGGTTGCGCAAACTGGACCAGCGGGCGGGCCTGGTCGATACCTACTGGAACCTGTTTTTCGGCGCCGCCGCAATCGAGGTGCAGGACAGGGTCTATGAGCCGCCCGCCGTGCGCCGGCCAGTGATCGTCGATGCGGCGAAGCCGGCCTTTGTCGAACGCCGCAATCCGGACCGCGCGCTGTCAGAAGACGGCCCCGTGATCACCCGCCGCCGGGCCAGCGACTGGCGCAGCGAGGACGCAACCCCGACCGCTGACCGGATCCGGGCCCGGATGCTGGAAGCCGAAGAAGCAATCGAGGAAGACGATCTGGACGGGGCGGCAGAATTCGACACCGAGGAGGACGAGGCTGACGAGGTCCTGCTCGAGGAAAACGAAGCGCTCGAGTATGAAGCTGACGCCGAAGACGACGAAGAGATCGACGACATCGATGCCTTCGAAGATGACGAGCCCGAGGCGATCGCTGCCGAATCGGAAGACGAGGGCAAACCCCCGGCGACCGACGATGAGCCTGTCCGCATCCGCCAGCGCTACGCGCGCCGCTGATCCGTCCACGCACCCGCAGACGGCCCTTCCTCACGGAGGGGCCGTTTTTTTGGGGGTTAGTCCATCCGGCGGTACCTCGAGGACTGGGCGCGAACCATCGCGCGGCCGAGGGGTTCAGGCAGGATACGGGTCAGCGTCGCCAGCATTTTGTTAGCGCCGCCGGGAACGACCACCGGCTGGCCGCGGTTGACCGCCTCGATGCCCGCTGCGACGACGGGCGCCGCTTCCATCCACAGCCATTGCGGCATCTGCTTCGTCGCCTCACGCGTGCCGTTCACGTCGTGGAACTCGCTGAACGTGAAGCCCGGGCAAAGCGCCGTGCAATGAACGTCCGTGTGCCCGAGGGCCTCGCATTCGGCATTTATGCTCTCGGAGAACCTGATCAGGCCGGCCTTCACGCTGCCATACAGTGTGTGGCCCGCGCTGCCGGCCGCGTAGCCGGCAAGCGAGGCCACGTTGATAATGCGGCCAAACCTGCGCGCCGCCATGCCGGGCAGCAGCCGGTGGGTCAGTTCGATGGGGGCCGTGTAGAGCACCTGCAGGAAGGCCGCCTGATCTTCCCAACGCGTGGTGAAGAACGTACCCGGAAGGCCGTAACCCGCATTGTTGACGAGCGCATCTACCGTCAGCCCCCCGGCGTCCAGCCTGGCGAAAAGCCGCGCCGGCGCGGCAGGGTCGGCAAGGTCCTCGGCCATCACGGTGATGTCCACGCCGTTCCGGCTGCGGATCTCGTCTGCCAGCGCCAGCAAGCGGTCTTCGCGCCGGGCCGTAAGGACGAGGTTCCAACCGAGGGCGGCATATTGGCGGGCAAACTCTGCGCCGATCCCTGCGGAAGCGCCCGTAATCAGGCAAAGACGTCGATTCATGCTCAAAAACTCACCAGAATTAGTAATGTGTGGCGCAAATACAACAAATCCGTAACTTAAACATGACGAGAGCACCGCTTGCGCGTTGCGCAATCGCAAATCCTCACTCTAGGGTTATGTCCGGTGAACACAACACATCGCGGGCTCTGCCCGTTTTTCAAACTCACGGAGCGCAAGCATGAAGTTCAAGACAATCCTTCTCGCCGCAGCGGCCACGGTCGCTGTATCAGCCGGGGCCTCAGCGGCCTGGGCGCAGGAAGAAACCACGACGGCGGAAGACGCCCGCACGATGGAAACCGTCGTCACGATCGGTACGCGCGTGGCCAACCGGTCGGCGCTGGATACGGCCGCCCCGGTCGATGTGGTCTCTGCCGAAGCAATCCAGAGCATCGGTGTGGGCGAACTGAACCAGGCCCTTGCGGTCAACCTGCCCGCTCTCAACTTCCCCCGCCCTGCCCTGGCTGACGGCACCGACTCGATCCGCCCGGCCGCGCTGCGCGGCCTCGCGCCGGACCAGACGCTCGTGCTGGTCAACGGCAAGCGCCGCCACACCGCTGCGCTCGTCAACGTCAACGGCACCATCGGCCGCGGCGCCTCCGCAGTGGACCTGAACACCGTCCCGAACCTGGCGGTCGGCGGCGTTGAAGTACTGCGCGACGGGGCATCGGCCCTTTACGGGTCTGACGCGATTGCCGGTGTGGTCAACGTTCGTCTGCGTGATGCACGGGAAGGCGGCGCGGTTGCGGCAAGCTATGGCTGGCGCGAGACCGAGTACACCGTGCCGGTCATCACGCCGACAGCGGCAGGCGTCCCGAACCCCGGTCCGGAAGTGTCGCGCAAGCGTTCCGACGGCCACACCTATACGATCGCGGGCTGGAAAGGCCTCAGCCTCGGCGAGGACGGCTTCCTGACAGTCACGGGTGAATACAAGGACCAGCGCCACACCCGGCGCTCGGGCTATGATCACCGCCAGCAGTATCCGGCGGGCAACGCGGCGCGGGAAGCCGTCATCAACCGCTTCAACGCCTGGACCGGCGAGCCGGAACTCGAACAGTTGAGCCTGTTTGCGAATGCTGGCTATAATCTGGCCAACGGCGCAGAACTCTACGGCTGGGCCAGCTTCCAGGACCGCGAGACGATCTCTGCCGGCTTTGCGCGCCTCCCCAATGATACGCGTAACGTGATCCAGATCTATCCGAACGGCTTCCTGCCGAAGATCAATCCGACCACCACTGATTATTCCGCGCTCGGCGGCATGCGCTTTGACCTGGCGGGCTGGGAAGCCGATGCCTCGCTCGGGTATGGCTCCAACAAGATGGAATTCCAGATCATCGATACGCTGAACCGCTCGCTCGGCCCGGCGTCTAAAACGTCTTTTGATGCTGGCGGCTATGAGCACTCACAGATCGTTGCAAACCTCTCTTTCGTTAAGGGCTTTGCAATTGAAGGCCTCGCCTCCGATCTCAACGTAGCCTGGGGCGCAGAAGCCCGCCAGGAAACCTACGAGATCACGGCTGGCGAGCCGGACTCCTACCGCAATGGCGGCGTCCTGCTGCCGCTGCTTGGCCCCGGCTGCGCATCGCCGACCCCTGCGCAAACGCTTGCTGGCGGCTGCGCCACCGCATCCGGCTCGCAGGTCTTCCCGGGTTTCCGGCCTGCGAACGAACTGGAAGAAGACCGCACTGCCATAGGCGTCTATCTCGACCTTGAAGCTAACGTCACCGACGCGCTTCTCGTGTCCGGCGCAGTTCGCGGGGAGTCCTATTCGGACTTCGGCGAAACCCTGACGGGCAAGCTCGCGGCCCGTTACGATTTCAACGATGCCTTTGCGCTTCGCGGATCCGTCCAGAACGGTTTCCGTGCGCCGTCGCTGCAGCAGCAGTTCTTTACGACCACTTCGACCAACTTCATCAACGGCATTCCTTTCGACATCACGACCTTCCGGGTGGATGATCCGATCGCCCGCGCCCTTGGTGCAGAAGACCTCGATGCCGAGACCTCACTGAACTATGCAGTGGGCGCCGTGTTCCAGGCGGGTTCGTTCAACCTGACCGTCGACGGCTATCGCATCGATGTGGAAGACCGGATCGTTCTGTCTGAAAACCTCACTGCAACCAACGTTCAGAACTTCCTTGTATCGCAGGGCTTTATCGGCTCGGGCGGCGGGCGCTTCTTCCTGAACGGCGTTGATACCGAAACGACCGGTGTGGACATTATCGCGAACTACGCGTTCCCGGAAACCGCACTGGGTTCGTTCTCGGCTACCGTGGGCGCCAACTTCAACAAGACCGAGGTGACCGCGATCCCGGCCATTCCCGTCCTGACAAGCCTGACCCCGCCGCCTGTCCTGTTCGCACGAACCAACGTCCTCACCTTCGAGGAAGGCACGCCGAAGGACAAGTTCACCGGTCAGCTGAACTGGGAAAACGGACCCTTCGAAGCAACGCTTCGTGCGGTGCGGTACGGCGAAGTTCTCGTGCCGTCAAACACGCCGTCGCTGGACTACACGCTCAGCCCGAAGACCCTGATCGACCTTGAGGCCCGCTATACCTGGAACGATCTCCTCACGCTTTCTGTCGGCGCCGACAACCTCCTCGACGAGTACCCGGATGCAGCGCCTCGCGGCCTGAACTCAACCGGTAACACGCCGTTCTCAACCTATTCGCCGTTCGGCTATTCCGGCCGCTTCGTATACACACGGGCAACGGTCAACTTCTGATCCGCGCTTTCCGGACCTGAAATCAGCGCCGCTCCCGGAAGGGAGCGGCGTTTTTCGTTTTCCGCAGGTGCACGAACTGATCTAAGACAAGGCAAACGCGGGGAGGATGAGGCATGGCGCGGGCGAAGGCGAACGGAATCGAGATCGAGTATGAGACGCTGGGCAGCGCGAAGGATCCCGCGATCCTGCTTGTGATGGGCTTTGCGCTGCAGATGACGCGCTGGCCGGAAGGCCTTAAGCGCGGGCTGGCGGATGCGGGCTTCCGCGTCATCTGGTTCGATAACCGGGATGTCGGCCTCTCCACCGAGTTCACGCAATACACCCCGCCCTCCCCGATGGACGTGCTCACGGCCGCAATGACCGGGCAGGATGCAAGCAAGCTTGTTCCTTATACGGTCAAAGACATGGCGGCCGATGCCGCCGGCCTGCTGGACGCAATTGGCGTGGACAGGGCCGACATCCTCGGCGTGTCGATGGGCGGGATGATAGCGCAGCACATGGCTCTGGATCATGCCCATAAGGTGCGCAAGCTGATCCCGGTGATGACATCTTCGGGTGACCCGTCTTTGCCGCCGTCAACTCCTGAAGCCATGGCAGCGCTGACGGCTGTGCCGCTGGCGCGCACGCCGGAGGCCGTGTCTGCGATTGCGGTGAGCACGCAGCATGCCATCGGTTCGCATCCTGACCTGCGCAACAGTGCTGAAATCATCCGGCAACGGACGATCGAGGATTTCCACCGCTCCGACCGCCCGTTAGGCGCGATGCGGCAGTATGCGGCGATCCTGGGCACGCCGCGCTGGCACGAACGCCTCGGGAGCGTGAGGGCGCCGACGCTGGTGCTGCACGGTGCCGACGATCCCCTGATCCGCCCGGCGGCGGGTCGGGATATCGCGCGGCGCATTCCGGGCGCGGTGTTCAAGTCCTATCCGAGATGGGGGCACGACCTCGCCGACCGGATGAGCGAGACGCTGGTGGCCGATATCGTGCCATTCCTGAGGGCTTGAGCGGCCGTCATGACGGAGCAGTTCCAATCAGCCGTCAGGGAGCTCCTGGCCGAACTCGCGCCCATCTCTCCCAGCGCCGCGCCGGGTCAGAACATGCTGCCCCCGGGCGCGCGGCGGGATGCAGGCGAGACGCCGCTATGGCGCGCGCATGAGGGGCCCGCCACCCTGTTCGTTCACGGATGGAATGATACGCACCGGATCTGGCGGCAGTTCGCGCAGGACTTTATCGCAAGTTCCCGGCCAGTCCTTCTGATGGATTTGCCAGCACACGGCGCTTCGAAAGCAAAGGAATTCGGCCGTGAAGCTGCGGGCAAATCGGTGAAGACCGTTTGCGACGCCGAGGCGCCCATTGATGCGATCATCGCACATTCGTTCGGCTGCGTGGCGACGGCACTCGCGTTGAAGAACGGGGCGAAGGCGGACTATGTGATCCTGATCGCTCCGCCGGTACTGGGCTGGGCGGAAAGCAAGCGCCGGAGCGGCGTGGAGCCGGCTGTGCTGGAGCGCGCGCTGCAGATCATTCAGGCGGCGGACGGCGGCGAGATCGGGCCTTTCGATTTCGCGGACGCACTGGCTGGCTATCAGGGCAAACTTCTGTTCATAGGCTCGGACGCCGACAGCGTCTGCCCGCTGGACGAGATCAAGCGTGTAGGCGGCGCAATAGCAGGCGCGGAGGTTTACGCCGTCACCGGACCGGATCACCGGGAAGTGTGCCTGGATCCGGACGTGCTATCCAAGATCCTGTCATTCCTGCGTTACACCTAAGCCGCCCGCTCCAGCGAACGGAAGGACGCATACGGACGACTTAACGGATCGCCACCGGATTGACGATCGCCTGCACGGCGCCTTCGAGCCGGGGCGCGCCCAGCGTGAAGAAGAATTCCGTCACGCCATCGGCGGCCAGTTCGGCCGTCACCATGTTCTCGAGAATGTAGACGCCGTTCTTCGCCAGCAGTGTCAGGTGCACGTCGAACGGGCGCGTCTCGGCCTCAAACGGGATCACTTCCAGCGCCCAGGTGTCCGCGCCGATGGCGACGACGCCAAGATCGGCGAGGTATTGCGCGCCTTCCACGCCAAGGCCTGGCTCTACCGGGGAGAGTTCGCTGGAGCCTTCCGAAGCTTTCATTGTGCCGGTGTGGAAGAGCACGATGTCGCCCTTGCCGATGGTAACGCCGGCGGCCTTGGCAGCGGCTTCGATTTCGGCGCGGTTGAAGGCGGTGCCGGCCGCGACCGGATCGCCGAAGGTTTTCGTCATGTCGAGCAGCACGCCGCGCGTCGCGACTGGCGGCAGTGTGTGCGTGCCATACTGGGTGAGGCCGCCCGTTGTGACGAAGTCCGCAACCGGCACACCATTATAGTAACGATGATCGATACCCATATGGCCGAGACCGTCGAGCTGGCTGCCGATGCCGACATAGGTGTTGACGAGATCATCGTTTCCGACGGCCTTGTTCTCGCCGAGCGGCGTGCCCGAACCGTCCGACAACTGAAGAACCGTCATGCTGAACGTGCGCGGACCATAGGCGGGGGTTTTCTTGCCCGTCACCTGGCCAAGCGCGTAGGTTTTGCCGGTGGTAATGAGGCGCGCCGCCTCGGCCGTCTTCGCCTCCGACAAATTGTTCATCGCGCCAAGCCGGTCCTCGGCGCCGTAGCGCGAGGGATACCAGCCTTCGGACTTGATCTCGGTCTGGGCCGTGGCCGCTGCGGGCGCCTCGGCCTCGCCGCTGGAAAAGCTGGTGCATGCGGCGAGCAAGGCCGTGCCGGCGATCAGAATGCGTTTCATGTTGTCTCCTCCCTTAATGTTTAGGCGGAGCCTACCCTTGCGGGCCGCATTGGCAATCCCCTCAGGCGCGGCGCACCCAGAAACCGGCGCGCGGGAAGTGGACGTGGATGGTCTCGGCCTCCGGCGTGAACCGGCGCACAATGATGCGCTGCGAGTCAGCATGCACCAGTTCGCCTTCGACCCAGTCCTGACCGTAGTCGTCCGGGGCGACCGCGACCCTTTCGCCGGGCGAGAATTCCTGCGGCTCATTGCGAGTGGTGGCCGCGACAAGGCGGGGCGCAGCATCTTTGGCAATTGCAACGGCTTCCTTCGAGGTGATCGTCTCCGGCTCCTGCCCTTCCACCTCGGCAAGTCGGCGATACCAGGCTGCGGTCAGCGGCGCGTTCTCGAGACAGGCATCAGCAAATTCCGGCACGGCGGACTTCATCCACCAGACGTTCATGTAAGCATGCACATCGACGAGGCCGGGCTTGGCACCGATCAGGTAGTTGCCGCTGCCCGCGCCCTTGCCGCCGGCAAGGCGTTCCTCGATCAGCATCAGGCGCGCACGCCACTGGTCCTTCATCATCGGGGCAACGGCCTTCATCCCCTCGACGTTGAAAGGCCGGCCTGACAGTTGCTCACGATCCTTGATGAAGGCTTCCGGCACATTGTCGCCCATGTGCCCGAAGATCACCGCGACGGAGGACTGAAACCAGCGCGAATCCGCCCAGCCGGCCACCATCTGCGCGATGCCTTCGTGGCCGGGCAGTTTCAGCGAGTAGAGCGGATAACGCGCCTCGATCTCGCGAAGAATTATGGCCGAGTCGCAGTACACGTCGGCGCCAATCTGCAACACGGGAATGCGCCGGTATCCGCCGGTCAGCGCAATGAGATCCGGCTTCGGCATGATCACCGGCTGCTCGACGCGCGCATAAGCGAGGTTCTTGAGCTTCAGCGCAAGGCGCACCTTCTCCGAAAAGGGCGAGGACGGGTATTCGTGCAGGATGATGCTGCGTGCGTCGGCCATTTGGTGTCGCAAACCTCCCCGTATGCAAGCCGCGCACTTTGCGTGATCCCGGCCCCTCGTAAAGAGGCAAAAGAAACCACCTGTGGTGCAAAGCAAGAAACGGGTGGCGCACCGCGCCGCGCGGGCGCATTTTACGACCATGTTTGATGGACAAGCCCCTCTTGACGAACGCGCCCGCGCTTATGACCGGATGGCGAAAGCCCTGGACTGGCTGGGCGAAACCTGGCCGGACTGGCCGGACCTTGAAGCCGCCGCCGCGGCCATGGGCCTCTCGCCGTACCATTTCCAGCGCGAGTTCACCCGCTGGGCCGGGATCAGCCCCAAACAGTACCAGGGCGTTCTGGCGCACGGCGCGGCCGGAGACCTTTTGCGCCGCGGCGCCAGCGTACTGGACGCGGCGCTGGAGACCGGCCTCTCCGGTCCCGGCCGGCTTCACGACCTGTTCATCGCCCATGAGGGCCTCACCCCCGGCGAAGCAAAGGCCGGCGGCAAGGGCGCCGACCTTGTCCTCGGCCGCGCGCCGACCCCCTTCGGACTGGGCGCCTGGCTCCTCGGACCGCGCGGCCTCGTCGCGCTCGGCTTCATCGATGAAGGCGCCCCCGCCCGCACCGGCTTCGTGCATCAGGGCCGCGGCGAGGCGGACGCGTTCGCGGACCTTGCCTCGCGTTATCCCGGCGCCGTGATCCGGCGCAATGATCAGGAAGCCGAGCGCTTCGCCTCGCGCGTGTTTGAAGCGGGCGCTCCACTGCCCGTCTGTCTCTATGGAACTGCCTTCCGGCGGCAGGTCTGGCGCGCGTTGCTCGACATTCCGGCCGGAGAGACCCGCACTTACGGCGCCCTCGCTCACGCGGTTGCGGCCCCGAAGGCCGCCCGGGCGGTCGGCGCCGCCGTCGGCGCCAACCCCGTCAGCTGGTTCATCCCCTGCCACCGGGCCCTTGCAGCCGATGGCCGGCTGCATAACTATCACTGGGGCGTGGCGCGAAAGCGCGCCATGCTTGTCTACGAACGCGCGCACCGGGCCTGATTTGACGGGCCACCGGGCGCCGAACCCGGAACAAAGCGGCCTGCCATGTATGTCTATCTCGCCCTCGTCGTCGCTGTGGCCGCCTGGGGCATCCACCTCGCGCTGCGCTGGAAGCAGGCGAAAGCCTTCGCTCCAGAGCTTCTGAAGGCGCGCCAGAAAGCGGGCGAGCTGCCGGAGGGTATCGACGAGACCGAGTTCACGGACCTTTACCTGCGGGCCGAAGGTCCGCGCCGCGGCACCTATGTCTACGCCTGCGCCGCCTTCATCACCTTGCTGCTGGCGCCGCTGTCAGCGCTGTTCAACACGGTGTGGACCGCCCTCTGGCGCCTGGCCGGCCAGTCGCCCGTTTTCGAGGTCGGCACCCTGATCCACACGTTCAGCTTCTTCCTGGCTTTCTTTGGCCTGACCGTGGGCCTGCTCGCGCTGGCCATGCACCGCTATCACACCCTGACGCCGCCGAACCTCAAGCAGGTGATCCGCACCCTCCGGGAGACCCATTCATGAACGTTGAATTCCTGCACACGATGGTGCGCGTCAGCGATATTGACGCGGCCAAACGCTTCTTCTGCGACGGCCTCGGCCTCGCAGAAGTGACACGCTACGACAACGAGGCCGGGCGTTTCACGCTGGTCTTCCTCGCCGCCCCTTCCGACATCGAACGCGGCGGCGGCGTTCCCGCCGGCGCCGCGCCGACCTCGCTCAACATCCCGATGATCGAACTGACCTGGAACTGGGACGAGAAGGACTATTGCGGCGGGCGAAATTTCGGCCACCTCGCCTATCAGGTCGACGATATCTACGCCGCCACCCAGCGCTTCGCCGATCTCGGCGTCACCATCTCCCGCCCGCCGCGCGACGGCCGCATGACCTTCATACGCTCCCCGGACGGCATCTCGGTCGAACTGCTCCAGAAGGGCAAACCTCAGCCACCGAAAGAACCCTGGGCGAGTGCGCCAAATGTCGGGGCGTGGTAGCGTGACGGTGTCTGGCGCTTTAGGCGAAGCACGCTAATATCGCGGGGCTTCACAAGGACACGCCTATGACCCCCATCGCCGCCACTACCCTTTATATCGGCCTGTTCGGCCTGCTGATGATGATCCTGAAACTGAATGTGGGGCGGGTGCGCGCCTCGAAGAAGATCAATCTCGGTGACGGCAATGACGAGGCGATGCAGCGCGCCATCCGGGTTCAGGGCAACGCGGTGGAAGATGTCCCGGTCCTGCTGTTCGGACTGGTGGGCCTCGGCCTTCTCGAAGCGCCGGTCCTGCTGATTCACGCACTGGGGACGACGTTCCTGATTGGCCGTGTACTGCATGCTGTCGGGCTAGGCGGCATGCCGGGAGCCGGCATCGGCCGTACCGTTGGCACGCTGCTGTCGCTGATTGTCATCCTGATCACTGCGGGCGCCTGCGTCTGGTACGCGGTAAACTGAGACGCGCTGAGAAAATCGCGAAGGTTTCTGCGACACGCAAAGAATGATTGATAAACCCGGGCGCCGCGCTGACAGCCACAAGCGCGGTGATCGAGGCTTCGCCGCTCAGTCCAGCGCACCGATATACGGCAGGCCGCGGTACAGGCCCGCATCGTCCATGCCGTAACCGACGAGGAAACGGCCGGGCGCATCGAACGCGCAGAAATCCACGCCTTCCGGCCCGCGCGGCGCCCAGGGCTTCTGTGTCAGCGCCACGGTGAGCACTTCACGCGCGCCCTTGGCGATCAGGTGCTGCTTGGCAAAATCAAGCGTGCGGCCAGTATCGAACACGTCATCTATCAGCAGCATCCCGCGCCCTTCGACGGGGCGCGAGACATCCGCGCGCACGACCACGCGGCCCGAACTTTCGCGCGCATCGCGGTAGCTTTCGAGCCAGAGCACATCCAGCACCGGATGCACACCGCGCCGGGCCAGCGCCTTCATCAGGTCGCTGGTGAAGGGCGTTGCGCCGATCAGGATCGACACGGCCGTCCAGTCGCCGGTGAGGCGCGGTACGAGCCGGTCTGCCAGATCGTCCACACGGGCCATAAGGTCCGCCTCGGAGAGGATCACATCGATTTTGGGCATCGGAGCGAGAGGCGTAGGGGCTTGCATGGTCAGAGGGGACCCTCGGTAGCTGGCACTACATCTTCACCTTCGGCCACCGGCAGCGGCTCGTCCGTAAGCGGCGGCAACTCCTCCATAGGCGGTTCATTCGGGACGGCGAAGCGTTCGACGAAACTGACGGCGACCTCGAAACTCTCGACCGGGGCCGGCTCGACCACGACACCGAACTGGCCGGAAGCGCCCCGTTCGAGTTCGCCCGGCGTGACAAAACTGTATTCGGTGGCGACGATCTTGCCCGCCTCGTCGCGCAGGTCCACGCGCACGCCGGGTGTCTCGACGGCTGAATTCGCGACGTTCACAGCGCGGCCGGTGACCGTGACGATCGGGATCGTATCATTGAACGTCCGCGCGCGTTCGATGTCAGCAAAGTCGAGCCCGAACCGGTTCACATCCAGGCCAGCCAACTTGTAGGCTGCGGCCGATTGCGGCCAGACCTTCACGACGTCATTGCGGAACATGAACGCCGCGAAGGTCGCACCCGCGAACAGGCCCCCGACCAGCACCCACGAAAACGCGGCGGCGAAGCGGCTTTTCTCGCGCCGCTGCTCGCGCAGACGTTCGCGGTAAACCTCGTGCGCAGGCGCCGCCGGCTTGTCTTCGGCCAGCGATTTCGGCTGCACGAACCAGGAATGCCCGCAGGCCGCGCATTTAACAGTTCGCCCGCTTTCACCGATTGTTGAGTCATCGGCGAAATAATGCGTGCTGCAAGAAGGACAGATAAGGATCATTCCGTCGTCTTTCCGGCTGCTGCCCCTTCGGCCAACTTCGTAACCCGGACCCCCGCACCATGACCCAGCTTCGCCCGGACATGTTTGATGAGGCTGCCGTCCGCCTGGACGGCGTATCCCTTCGCTACGATTCGACCGAAGAAATCCTTAGCGGGATTGATCTCGTCCTGAAACCCGCCAGCTTCAGCTTCCTGACCGGCGCCTCGGGGGCAGGCAAGTCCAGCCTGCTGAAGCTGCTCTATCTGGCACAGCCGCCCTCGCGGGGCGAAGTCTCGCTGTTCGGGCGCCCCACCAGCCGGCTTTCCCGGGATGAACTGTCGGCGATGCGGCGCCGTGTGGGCGTCGTGTTCCAGGAATTCCGCCTGCTCAACCATCTTACGGTCTACGAGAACGTCGCCCTCCCCCTGCGGGTGATGGGCCGCAAGGAGAGCCAGTACCGCCGCGATGTCGAAGAGCTTCTGCGCTGGGTCGGCCTCGGCGAGCGCCTTCACAAGCGCCCGGAAACCCTGTCCGGCGGTGAGCAGCAACGCGTCGCCATCGCCCGCGCCGTGGTGACCCAGCCGAACCTGCTGATCGCCGACGAGCCGACCGGCAACGTCGACCCCGACATGGCGGCCCGCCTGATGCGGCTGTTCTACGAGCTCAACAAGCGCCTTGGCACGACCGTTGTGATCGCCACCCACGACCTTGGCCTGATCCGCCAGATCGACGCGCCGGTCTACCGGCTCGCCGACGGCATGCTGGTACAGGAAAACGGCGAGGTGGGCCCCACCGCCCGCCGACGCACCGATCCCTTGAGGGCGATGCCATGAAACCAACCGAGAATTCCCTTCTGCCGCTGGAGGATGCCCGCGAGGCCGCCCTGTTCTTTGTCGTCGGCGCGCTCTGCTTCCTGGCCGCCCTCGCTGCCCTGTCGGCGAAATCCACCTACGGCGCCGCCCGCGCCTGGACGGCGCAAGTCGAGGGCGAATACACTGTGTCCCTCTCCGGCGCCGACGCAACCGCCGCCGATGAAGCCGCGCGCCTGCTGTCGGGGCTGGACGGCGTAATCACCGCCCGCGCCTTCAGCGACGCCGAGATCAATGCGCTGCTGGAGCCCAATTTCGGCAAGAGCGGCCTGCCCGCCGACCTGCCAGTGCCCCGCCTGATCGCGGTGACCGGCGCCGCGGACGCCGAAGACCTCGGGGCGAGGATCAGCACGGCGCTGCATGACGCGGGGCACAGCGCCGCGGTGGATGCTCACGCCGAATGGGCCGGCGATGTGCGCCGCATGCTGTCGATCTCGCGCATCGCCGCGCTCTCCATCGTCGCGCTGCTGTCGGCCACCGCTATCGCGGTGATCGCGTTCGCGACCCATGCCGCCCTGCTGGCCCGGCGCGATATTGTGGACGTACTGCACGTGGCCGGGGCCAAGGACCGGTTCATTGCCGGCCTGTTCGAGCGCCGTTTCTGGCTGCTGGGTCTGCGCGCCGGCACTGTTGGTGCGCTCGTGGCGCTGGCCAGCGTGGCCATCCTGATCGCGCTGGGACGCTCCGGCGCAGAGCGCTCCGGCCTCCTGCCGCAGTTGTCGCTCGATTTCCCGGATCTCGCGGTTCTGGTGGTGACACCGGTGATTGCAGGCCTCGCTGCCCGGCTGGCCGCCGGAATCACCGTCATGAGGTCACTCCGGTCCGTCATGTAGTGACGCAGCCCTGACAAGGCGCTAGAGCCGGACCTGATGCAGATGCTCCGATCCTATCTCTTCCTGCTCTGGCTCTATGGCTGGATGGCGATCGTCGGCGTCTTGTACTTGCCGACGCTCGTGATGCCGCGCGTGGTCACCCTGAAAGCCATCGGCTTCTACGGCGAGATCATCCGCTTCGGACTGCACTGGATCTGCGGCATCCGTACGGAAATCCGCGGCCGCGAACATGTCGTCCCCGGCCCCGCCATCTACGCTGGCAAGCATCATTGCATGCTCGACGTGTTCATTCCCTTCATCGCCACGCGGGAGCCGTGCCACATCCTGAAGAAGGAACTGGCATGGACGCCTTTTCTCGGCTGGTACGCGATGAGCACCGGCATGATCGCGATCGACCGCGCGGGCACCACCAAGACGCTGAAGGCGATGGTCGAGGCCGCCAGGAAGCGGGCCGCCCAGAAACGAACGATCGTGATCTTCCCGGAAGGCACGCGCCGCGACCCGAACGCAGCGCCTGATTACCAGCCCGCCGGCATTTCGGCGATGAACAAGGCGCTCGGTGTGCCGATCATCCCGGTGGCGACCAATGCTGGTCTCTGCTGGCCCGCGCGGGGCACACGGTTCAAACCAGGGCTGATCGTCTACGAAGTGCTGCCAGCCATTCCCGGCGGCCTTGACCGTAAGGCGCTGATGGCGCGGCTGGAGAACGATCTCGAGACCGCCTCCAACCGCCTGATCGCCGAAGGCCGCGCGGTGCAGGCGGCGAAGGCGGCCCCGTGAGCACTGCGCCGCCGCGCCGCGCGCTGAAAGCTGCGTGCGAACACCTCGCGGTGACCGACCCTGCCCTCGCCCGCGCCTATGAGGTGATCGCCATACCCGTCTGGCGCTATCAGGACCCAAGCTATGCGATGCTGGGCCGGATGATCTCGCATCAGCAGATCTCGCTGTCCGCCGCTGCCGCCATCTGGTCGCGCGTCGAAGCGTATCTCGGCGACGTGACCGCCGAAGCGATGCTGGCCGCCGATCCCGAAGCAATCCGGCTGTGCGGCATGTCCCGCCCGAAAGTGGCGCACCTGATCTCGATTGCCGAAGCGATGGTCTCCGGCCGCCTTGACCTCGCCCGCGTCTGCGCCGCGCCGCTGGATGAGGCACGCGCCGAACTGCTGGCGGTGCGAGGCATCGGGCCGTGGACGGCGGAGCTCGTCCTCCTCTACGCCGCTGGCGCACTGGACGCCTTCCCGACGGCCGATGTCGGCCTGATGGAGGCCCACAAGCGGCTTGGCGCCTACGACACGCGCATGACCGCGAAGGCCTTCACCGCCCATGCCGAACGCTGGCGCCCGTACCGGGGCGTCGCAACACACCTCCTCTGGGGTTGGCTGCATGTGGACAGGGCACGCGATACTGCGCCCGAAGGCGCCTGAGCCGCGCCCCTTGCGTTCATGCCCGGCTGTCATAATCTTATGAAAGGAATCGTTTAGACACCGGTCCGGACAAGCAGGGAGAGCGCGTCTTCTGTAGGATTTGCACGGATTTCACCCAATCACGCGGCCCGGGAGGCTGGCATGACTGAAGTCGTTTCCCTGCCGCCGAATGGCCGGCCCGCCCTCGTCCTGAATGCGGATTTCAGGCCGCTGTCCTATTATCCCCTGTCTCTCTGGCCCTGGCAGGAAGTGGTAAAAGCCGTCTTTCTCGACCGGGTGGACATCGTCGCCGAGTATGACTGCGTTGTGCGCTCACCCAGCCGGGAGCTTCGCCTGCCTTCCGTCATTGCGCTGCGCGACTTCGTGCGACAGGACCGCCCGCCCGCTTTCACGCGCTTCAACGTGTTCCTGCGGGACGGCTTTGCCTGCGCCTATTGCGGCGCGCAGGAACACCTGACCTTCGACCATGTGATCCCCCGCTCGCGCGGCGGGCGCACGACCTGGGACAACATCGTCACCGCCTGCAGCCCCTGCAATCTCACCAAGGGCAGCCGCCTGCTGCGCGAAAGCCATCTCGACCTGCAGCGCAAACCCTACCGCCCGAATAATTACCAGCTGCAGGACATAGGCCGCAAGTTCCCGCCCAACCACCTGCACGAAACCTGGATGGACTATCTCTACTGGGATGTGGAGCTGGAAGGCTGAAGCAGCGCGCGCAACAGTGTGCGAGGTCTTGCGCGAAAGCGCTGCGACCAGCTAAAAGTCCGCCTACGGACAACCACCCCAGTCGAACCGCCAGGCGCGGAAATGCACCGGGTCTCCGTTGGAATAATTCAGCGCATAGTACGACGTCCCTTCTGTCAGGCAAGCGCCGAGGCTTGTCGCTTCCGCGCGCAGGCGCGCCGCCGTGGCGGTGATCGGCTCATTCGCTTTCCGGTCCTCGAAATTCAGCAGGTATACGACCGGATAGGCGGCCGCGTCGGCCGGCAGGTCCAGCGGCGTCTGCGGCGGATGCAGGTTCTGCGTGCCGAGCGTCATCACATAGGAGGGCTCCGCATAGCCGAGCGCCAGCACGCGCTCCGGCGTCTTGACGTTGCAAAGATCGTCCTCACCGGGAACACCGCAGACGTCTTCCAGCGCGAGCCTCGCCGTCTCGGTCGGCTGCACCCAGACCTGGCTTGGCAGCATGTTGATTCGGATATGCCAGCCGAGCGCTATGCTGGAGAGGATTGCCAGCAGGATCGAGGCGGTCACATGCCGCCGCGCCAGCTCCACCAGCGCCAGGCCTGCCAGCACGAAGCCGCCCCACCACAACCATACCGGATAGTCCCTGTACGGCCTCCAGGCCGCCAGCACTTCTTCGGCCGAAACCGTCCGGAAATCGCCCGCCGTCTCCGCCATCAGGCTGGTCGTCACGCCCGGAAATGACGCGGCGAGCAACACGACCGCGCCTAACGCAAAAAGCACCATGCCCACCGCGCTCGACACCGGCAGCTTCGCCCCGTCCATCAGCCGCACCGCGGCATAGCCGCAGAGCAGGCCGAACGCCGGATAGGCAGGGAGAATGTAGTGGCTGAGCAGCGTCGGCATCAGTTCGAAGAAGGCATAGGTCAGCACGCCCCAGGCGAGCAGCAGGCGCAGCCCCTTGGTCTCGTCCGACGCCTCCGCTCCACCCGGCACGTCGCGTGACATCAACCAGACCGCCGCGATGAATAGGAACGGCCATGCCGGCAGCGGCTTCAGTGTACGGAGGGTTTCGGCCAAACTACCCGCCTCGAACGCCGGCACCAGCGCGAGGCCGTAGTTGAGCGCCGCCAGCACCGCGAAGATGACAAGGCCCGCGATCGCGTACCGGCGCACCGGCGCGGTGTTTATGCCCCCTGCCCCGGCGACCTGTTTCACTGAGGCCACAAGCCCGGCCACGAACAGCAGCGTCGCCGGGAAGAACCAGGCCGGGATGTGCGAGAGGTGGTAGAGGAACCAGCCACCATGGCCTTCCGAGGCACCGGTGAACTTGTCCTTCAGGTCCTTGCCCACCGCGCCTTCGATATACTGGCCATCGGTCGCCGCCTGGATCCACAGGAACCAGGGCAGCACCATCGCGACGAACAGCGCCGGGCCTTTCCAGTCCGCCAGCGGGCGCCACCAGTCCCCACCTCTGCCCTGCGCCGCGCGGGCCCAGACAAAGGCGCCTAGCCCAGCATAGGCGACCACCATCATCGTCACCGGCCCCTTGATCAGGAATGACGCGCTGACCGTCAGCCAGACGAGGAACGCCATCCGGCCCGGTCTGGAGGTACCCAGATAAAGCCGCCCGAGCGCGCCGATACCTAGCGTCGTGAGGAACACCAGCACGCCGTCCGTCTTCGAGATATGCGCCTCGGAGGTCAGCAGCAGCGTGGCCCCGAACAGCGCCGCCCCGAGGAAGGCGGCGCGCCGCCCGATCAGCGCAATACCGGCCCAGAAACAGGCGAGCGTGGCGAACGCCGCGCCGAGCCAGCTCGGCACCCGGTAGGTCCAGATCTGCCTGGCTTCAGGCCCGGTGAAGATCGCTGTGGACCCCGCCTGCAGCCAATGGATACCCGCCGGCTTCTTGTTGCGCAGCTCGTCCTGATACTGGATGACGATGTAATTGTTCTCCTCCAGCATCTCCTTTGACGCCTGCGCAAAGCGGCTCTCGTCGCGGTCCAGCGCCGGCAGCAGGAAAACGCCCGGCGCAGCGGCGCAGAAGGTCACGAGGAACAGGATGATCCAGGCTTTCCAGCCGGAGACAAGTCGGTCGAGAACGGTCATGGCGGGCCATTTAGCGCAGGTTTGCTGCGGCGTCTTGCGAATTTGGCCGAAACACCCGGGCTGTAGCAAATGTCATCAGGGCCTCGATTTTAAAGGCAAGGCCCGGTAAGAGGCGCCGGTTACTTACGCGCCGTCTTTGGCGCACCTGGTCGGGATGAGGGCAATTTGACCGAAGCTGCCGAATTCTCCGTCGTCGTGCCCGTCCACAATGAGGCCGGCAACGTCGCAACCCTTGTGGGCGAAATCGCCGCGGCGCTCGAGGGGCGCGCCTTCGAGATGGTGTTCGTCGACGATGCATCCACCGACGATACCCGTGCCCGCCTGATGGCCCTCAAGGCAGAGTACCCGATGCTGCGCGTGCTCGGCCACCGCACCAATGCCGGCCAGAGCCGCGCGATCCGCTCCGGCATCCTCGGCGCCCGCGCCCCGGTCGTCGGCACGCTCGACGGCGACGGCCAGAACGACCCGGCCGACCTGCCAGACCTCTACCGTCAACTGACCCGCGCCGACGCGCCCCACGGCCTGAAGATGGTGATGGGCCGCCGCGCCAGCCGACAGGATTCGGCGTGGAAGAAATTCGGGAGCCGGTTTGCCAACAATATCCGTCAGCGGATGCTGCGCGACGACTGCGACGACTCTGGCTGCGGCATCAAGGTGATGCACCGCGCGGCCTACGTGATGCTTCCCTATTTCGACCACATGCACCGCTACATGCCGGCGCTGATGCGGGCCGAAGGGCACGGCGTGGAATTCCGCGCTGTGAACCACCGTCCGCGCGGCGCAGGCAAATCCAACTACACCAATTTCGGCCGCCTGAATGACGCCCTCTCCGACCTGCGCGGCGTCATGTGGCTGACGCGCCGCAGGCGCAATCCGGGCGGCGCGGACGAGTTCTAGGCTCGCCGGAGGCAGCCCGCCCCGGCTGGTCTGACAATTCCGGATATGCCCGGCTGTTCCTGTTGTGCTCCTGCCATTCCTGCGAATGACTGACATGCATGAACTTTGGAGAATACCTGAAAAACCGGCTTGCCGAACCTGGCTGGACACAGCCGGCAGCGACGGCCAAGGCCGCGTATCGAACAGTTCTACCTGCCCAAACTGGAAACCGGCAAATCGGCCCCCGGGAGGTCTACCAGCGGCTGGTTGAGGCCTTCGGCATCAATACCGCGGCCATGGTGAGCGCGCAGTTGCCCATCCGTACCCGGCGGAAATTTCCAATCATCCAGTTTTTCAATGCCGTCGATCTGCGCGGCAAAGCCACCGACCTCTCCGCCCCCCCTTTGAGGCGAGACATGGCAGGGCCCCCGCAGCCGCTATTTCTCCCGGGGCGGACACAATGACCGGACCGGCGAGCGCTGCCTTGTATGCTGGGCCATAGAGTGCAGGCAGAGATCATATACCCGGAAATCCCCGCGCCCGGCCTGAGGCAGCCGGATTGATCCGCCCCCTACCCCATCACCTCTTCAAGACAGGCCGCAATCGTGTCCGGCGTGTCCTGGTGGGTGAAGAAGGTCTTGAGCTTCCACTCCTCGTCCATGAGGTAGAGCAGGCTCGTGTGATCCATCGTGTATTCGGCCAGGCTGCCCGGTTGTTCTACGCGCGAATAGTCCGCCTTGAAGGCATCGGCCGCCGCGCGGATCTCTGCCTCTGTCCCGGTCAGTCCCTGCAGGCCCTCCGGAAACGCCTTGTTGGCGACATAGGTAGCCAGCGCCTCCGGCGTATCACGGCCCGGATCCACGCTGATCAGCAGCGTCTGCGGCCGCTCGGTCCCCTCCGGAAGCTTCCGGTAAGCGGCGGCGACGGTCTGGAGCGTCATCGGGCAGACATCCGGGCAATAGGTGAAGCCGAAATAGATCAGCGTGGGCCGGCCCTTGAAGTCGGCCTCGGTCACCCGCGCGCCGGTGCTGGAGACCAGCGAGACGGGCCCGCCGATTTCTGGGTAGGCGCGGCTGAGACAGCCTGATTGAACGCCGCCGGACCTGGCGGCCACAGGCGCCGCAGCCGGGTCGCCGGCCTCGCCGCCAGGTGAACAGGCGGCCAGGGCGGCTGCGGTGAATACGATCTGCAGAAGGGTACGCATGCGCCGCATTAGCCCGCAAACCTTCGCTTGGCGCAAGCGACAGCCTGCCGCATAAGTCCGCGGATGGAAGAGGGCGCACGGGATTCGCGGGCAGGATTTGAGGACGCCATCTTCACGCTGGCGCCTGAAGGGCTCGGCTCGGCCCAGTCAGCCCTCGGCCGCACACGCCTGCGCACCTTCATCACCCTGCGCTGGCTCGCCGTCGGCGGTCAGACGAGCGCCGTGTTGCTGGTCTACTTCGGCCTCGGCTTCCAGCTGGCGCTGGCGCTCTGCCTCGCCATCATCGCCGCCTCGGCCTGGCTCAACGTGTTCCTGTCCTTCGCCTTCCCCTCGCAGCGCCTGACGCGCAGCTGGGAGGCGGCGGCCCAGCTCGGCTTCGACACGGTTCAGCTCGCCGCGCTGATCGCCGTCACCGGCGGCCTGTCGAATCCCTTCCTTCTCCTGCTGCTCGCCCCGGTCACCGTCGCCGCGCTCAGCCTCAGCTTCCCGCCTGCCACCTTCGTTGCCGTTACCGCTCTCGTGATGGCCGCCGTCATGCCGCTCGTCAGCCTCCCCCTGCCCTGGACCGAGGCCGGCGGCACCCACCTGCCGATCCTCTTCCAGTGGGGCCAGTTTGCCGCCCTCGCCGTCGGCACGGTGTTCTTCACCCTTTCGGCCGGCCGCGTCAGCCAGGACGAGGCCCGCCTCGTGCGCGCGCTCGACGCCGCCAGCGTCGTGATGGCGCGCGAGCAGAAACTCTCCGCCCTCGGCGCCATGTCAGCGATGACCGCGCACGAACTCGGCACCCCGCTCGCCACCATCCACCTCGTCGCCAAGGAACTGGTGCGCGAGCTGGGACCGGGCGATCCGCATGCCGAGGATATCCGCCTGATCGCCGAACAGGCCGACCGCTGCCGCGCCATCCTCTCAGCCATCCGCGAAGCGCGCGACGCTACCGACATCGTACACGCCCGCATGCCACTGGACGCCCTCGTCGAGGAGGCCGCCGCCCCCATGAAAGGTCTGGGCGTCGCGGTCGTTGTGCGCGCGACCGCCGGCGAGGGCGGCACGCCCCGTCCACCGGTGATCGAGCGCAGCCCGGAAATCCTGCACGCCCTCGGCGCCTTCATCGAGAACGCCGTCAGCTTCGCCGCTACCCGCGTCGAGGCGACTGCAAGCTGGACCAGCGACCAGGTGATCATCACCATCATGGATGACGGCCCCGGCTTTTCCTCCGAAGTCATCCCTAAACTCGGCGAGCCCTACATCTCCGACCGGTCCGAAGCCCGCCTCGGCGGCGGCGACATGGGCCTCGGTTTCTTCATCGCCAAGACGCTGATCGAGCGCACCGGCGGGCGAATTGCCTCGCGTAACCGAACGCCGCCTGCTACCGGCGCGGTGGTACAGGCAGTCTGGCCTCTTCGCGCCTTATTGCCGCGCAGTTTGGACTAGCAGGCATATTGGCCCTATATTTGCTGTTGATACATAATTGAATTCAGGAACCCGTCCTATGGACCGCCCCGCCCCCGTAAACGTGCACCCGAGCCTTGAAGCGCTCGAAGACAAGACCTGTCTCGTGATGGACGATGACGGCCCGTTCGTGCAGCGCCTCGCCAGGGCCCTAGCCCAGCGCGGCTTTGTCGTCTCGGCGGTCTCCACCGTCGCTGAAGGCAAGGACATCGCGCGCCTCAACCCGCCCGCTTTTGCCGTGTTGGACCTGCGCCTTGAAGACGGCAGCGGCCTCGAAGTCGTCGAAGTTCTCCAGAAGGCGCGGCCCGATGCCCGCGCGGTGATCCTCACCGGTTACGGCGCCATCGCGACCGCCGTCGCCGCCGTAAAGGCCGGCGCGGTCGATTACCTCTCGAAGCCCGCCGATGTCGAAGACATCATCCGTGCCCTGACCGCCACCCAGGACGAACGCCCCGCGCCGCCCGAGAACCCTATGTCAGCCGACCGCGTGCGCTGGGAACACATCCAGCGCGTCTACGAGCTGTGCAACCACAACGTCTCGGAAACCGCCCGCCGCCTCAACATGCACCGCCGCACCCTGCAGCGGATCCTGGCGAAACGCGCACCGCGCTAGCGGCTACTCCTCAGCCTTCGGAACGTTCCGCCCGAAGTTTACCGCGCCGGAATCCTGACCCGCATCGATGATCGCCTTGCGGATCGTCCTCGCCCGCGTGAACTCACGCATCAGCATGTCGCCATCGCCCCAGCGAATGGCGCGCTGCAGGGCGGCAAGGTCTTCGGAGAACCGCCCGAGGCATTCCAGCACGGCCTCGCGGTTGTTCAGGAACACGTCGCGCCACATCACCGGGTCAGACGCCGCGATCCGCGTGAAGTCGCGAAATCCGCCAGCAGAGTACTTGACGACTTCGCCCTGTTCGACCGTTTCCATGTCGAAGGCGGTTGCGACAATGTTGAACGCAATCAGGTGCGGCAGGTGCGAGGTGATCGCCAGCACGCGGTCATGCCGCGCCGCGTCCATAGATTCCACCTTGGCGCCGAGCCCTTTCCAGAACGCCGTGAGCTGCGCCAGCGCCTCCGCCTCTCCCGCCGCCCCGGTCTCGACCGGCGTAAGAATATGCCAGGCCCCCTGGAACAGCGTCGGGAAGCCGGCATCGGGGCCGGATTGTTCGGTGCCCGCAATCGGATGACCGGGGATCATGTGAATGCGCCCATCGGCGGCGGCCGACAGCGCGCGCGCCGCTTCGCTTTTCACGGAGCCTACGTCCGTCAGGATGGCGCCATCCTTCATCGCCGGCACTGCCCCGGCAGCGACATTGCCCAGCGCGCCAACCGGCACGCACAGGATCACGCAATCAGCCTGCGCCGCAGCAGCTTCCAGCGACGGGGCGACTTCGCCGAGGCCGATCTCTGCCGCACGGGCCCGCACGTCCGGATTGGCATCGTAAAGGACGATCTCGCCGGCCATGCCATATTCGCGTGCCGCCCGGGCGATCGAGGAGCCGATCAGGCCCGCCCCGATGATGGCGATACGCGGAAAGACAGGGTCGGTCATGACGGGTACTTCTCTGCAGGGGCTTGGCGCGGCTGCTTGGTGGGCAATGGGGCCCGATGCGTCAAGGGGGCGCGCGGGGCTTTGACACGGTGCGGAGTGGAGGCGCGGCGCCCAGCTTGCTCAGATGAATGACACAGCCCCGATCCTCTGCGGCCTGCGCCAGCGCTGCGGCGCCTGCGGCGAAGGCCGCCTGTTTTCGTCCTATCTTAAGTTGAACGAAGCGTGCCCGCGTTGCGGCCGGGACATGCGCGCCGCCGACACGGCGGACGGCCCGGCCTTCTTCGTCGGCTTCGGCGTGCTGATCCTGACCGCGCCTTTTCTGTTCCTGATCCCGATGAGCCCCCTGCCGCCGCTCATGAAGGCGGGCGCCATCGTGTTTGTCGCGCTGGTGATCACCGGCCTGTCAATGTGGCTACTGCCGGTGGCCAAGGGAATTCTCCTTAACCTGCAGCTGCATCATCGTTCCGGCCAGGCCGAATTCGAGCGCAAGGACGGCTGACCGCGGGCCCGCACGGCCGCTGCAAATCCGCTCGCCACCTCCCCCGCGATACGGTAAACACCAATTCGTTATGTCGATCACACCAAAGGGTGGACATGGGTTCTCGGGACGAAAAAGTCGCCATCGCCGCCGCAACTGTTGCCCGGATGGAGCAGCAGAGCGAAAAACGCAAGGCTCGTGACGGCGCGCAGCAAGAGGGGTCACCAATGCGTCTGATATTCGGAATTTTTCCGCTGCTGGTCATTCCAGTCATTCTTTACAATCTGATCGCCCTCGCGGGCGGCTCCGTCGAGACGACCGGCGCAGCAGGTGAGTTGATCCGTGCAGGA
Organism: Hyphomonas sp.; assembly: GCA_016124495.1. Classification (GTDB taxonomy): domain Bacteria; phylum Pseudomonadota; class Alphaproteobacteria; order Caulobacterales; family Hyphomonadaceae; genus Hyphomonas. Next base: position 140,336 of record WGNP01000002.1, read on the forward strand.
CAGCCGCCGATCAGCGGCCTTCTGGGCGAACGCTTCCTCGGCCTGCCGATGATTTCCGGCGTCGAATGGGTGCTCACCAAGGGCGACGCGATCGTCCTGCTCGCAGTCACCTTCCTCTTCCTCGAAATCCTGAAATCGACCAGCACCGGCACCGCCACGATCATCAATCACGGCATCTCGCTGCTGCTCTTCATCATCTGCCTCGTGCAGTTCCTGCTGATGCCGAACTTCGCAACCTCGACCTTCTTCATCCTGATGGCGATGACACTGCTCGATGTGCTGGCAGGCGTGATCGTCACCATCGTCTCGGCCCGCCGCGACTTCGGTGTGGACGGCAACGTCTGAACGAAGACAGATGGCAAAGAAAAAGCCGGAAACGCGCCTGCGTTTCCGGCTTTTTTCATGGAGGCTGCAGCAGGCCTAGTCCTTGCGGGAAATCTCGCTCAGCTGCTTCTGGATCAGCTCCATCTGCTCCTGCATCGCAGCCATCGCTTCGGCCTGGTATTCGAGGAACGGATTGGCCGCCGCAGGTGACGCCCGGTCATTGCGGCCTGCCTGGAAAACGGTCGGCACGAACATCTTCATGGCCTGTTCGAACATCAACATGTTGCGCTGCGCCTGCGCCTCGAGCAGGTTCATCGGATTGGCAGCCTTGCGCCATTCCTTCTGCGAGTCCGAGAACGAGTTCATCGACATGTCCAGGAAAGCCGGCAGGAAGGTCTGCGCACCGCCGCCATAGAAGCCGATCAACTGGCGCAGGAAGTTCAGCGGCAGCGCGCCCTGCCCCTTGGTTTCCTGCTCGAAGATGATCTGGGTCAGAACCTGCCGTGTGAGATCATCACCTGTCTTGGCATCGCGGACTTCAAAGTCCCGGCCCTCGCGCACGAGGTCCGAAAGATGGTCCAGCGTCACGTAAGACGAGGTCGACGTATCGTACAGACGCCGGTTCGCATACTTTTTGATGATGATCGGTCCACCCGATCCATTTGTCTTGGCCATGTCCTCGCCCTAGTTCTCGCCGGGTCCGTTCCGGGCAAGCAATTATTGTGCTCGTGCGAAATGATCGCACAAAAGACGCGCTTGACCAATGCGGTATTGAAGTTGCAGGCAGGTTCACGAGAAAAACTCAAACGGGAGAACGACTTAAAATGGCGCGCACAGCACTGGTCACAGGCGGAACACGGGGCATCGGCAAGGCGATCAGCGAGATGCTGAAGGCCAAGGGTTACACGGTTGCGGCCAATTACGGCGGCAATGACGCCGCCGCCGCCGAGTTCTCCAAAGCCACCGGCATCAAGGTTTTCAAATTCGATGTGGCCGATTATGGCGCAGTCGGCGAAGGCCTGACGGCCGTCGAAGCCGAGGTGGGACCGGTCGATATCCTGGTTAACAATGCGGGCATTACGCGCGACGCGCCTTTCCACAAGATGACCCTCGCCCAGTGGCAGGAAGTCATCAACGTCGACCTCACCTCCGCATTCAACGTCACCCGCCAGGTCTGGGACGGTATGCGCGACCGCAATTTCGGCCGCATCATCAACATCTCCTCGATAAACGGCCAGAAAGGTCAGTTCACGCAGGCGAACTATTCCGCCGCAAAGGCCGGCCTGATCGGCTTCACCAAGGCCCTCGCCTATGAAGGCGCCAAGAAGGGCATCACCTCCAACGTTGTCGCGCCCGGGTATATCGATACCGAGATGCTCCAGGCCGTGAAACCGGAAGTACTCGAAGGCATCATTGCGACCATCCCGGTCGGCCGCCTCGGCAAGGCCGAAGAGATCGCCTCGATGTGCGCCTACCTTGCCTCCGACGAAGCTGCCTTCATCAACGGCGCGACTATGACCGTCAACGGCGCGCAGTACATCGCGGGCTGATCGCCTGAACTCAGCCCGCGCGACGGCGCAGGCTGAAATAGGCCGCGGCGATGACAAGGGCCGGAATCCAGAGTCCGGTCCCGATCAGCAGCCAGCCTGCAATCACAACCAGTACGATCCGCTGTCGCACAGACAGCCGGCGCCAGCCCGCGTGCAGCCCCGCCTTGAATGCCTGAACACCGGGCGCCGCGTGAGGCAGCTGCGGCTGCGTATGTTTGGTGACGGCCGCAAACTTTTCCGGCGCGGGCGGCGCCGTGGCCGGCTTGTCGCGGATCACGGAGAAAGGATCAGTCTCGCGTTTGCCGAACCTGCCAAATATCGACACCGGCTGTTCCACCAGCACCGGCGCCTTCACCCGCAGCCGGCCCGCCTGGCTGGTCGGGCGCAGCGACATCGGGTCCTTGCGATCCGCGCCGAGATCCATGCGCACGCCGAACGTGTCATCATACCGGGGCCGTCTTCCAAACATAGATAGGAAACCTCTCTGCCGCCGCGCAATCCTGCACCGCGAAGTTCAAAATTCAGCTAATCGCCCGCCGTCAGACGGCCGGGCGCCAGTCCGCCGACGCCAGCGTGAAACCCGAAAACTCGAACCCCGGCGCCACGATGCAGGAGACCAGCGTCCAGTGGCCGAGGGTCTCCGCAGTCTGCCAGTGATGCGCCGGGATCACAGCCTGGGGCCGCTGCCCCGCCCGCAGGTCCGGGCCAAGGGTGACAGACGATGCGCCCTTGCCGTCCGGCGGTGACAGTGTCAGCGCCAGCGGCCCGCCCGCATGCCAGAGCCAGGCTTCTTCGGCGTCCACCCGGTGCCAGGCGGACACTTGATCGACCTCCAGCAGGTAGTAGATCGCCGTCATCACCGCTCTGCCCTCGCCGCCCGCCCGGTAAGTCTCGGCATAGTGGCCGCCTTCAGGGTGCGGCGACATGTTCAGCAAGCGGATGATCTCGTTGGCGCCGAGATCGCCAGCGCGGGCAAGCGCCATCAGAACCGGTCCTTCCGTCCACGGATTTCCCCGAACGTCGCCGCCGCGTTACCCGCGTGCCCCATCGCCAGCTGCATCTCCGGCAGGTCGGCGCGCAGGAACGGATTGGTCGCCAATTCCCGCTCCAACAGCGCCGGCACGGTCGGCAGATTGTCCGAGCGCCGCTTCTCGATCCAGGCGACGTAATCCTTCAGCGCCTTGTTCTCCGGCTCGATCGTCACCGCGAAACGCGCGTTCGACGCCGTGTACTCATGCGCGCAGTAAAGCTGTGTCTTCGGCGGCAGCGCCTTCAACCGCTTCAGGCTCTGCCACATCATCTCCATCGTGCCCTCGAACACCCGTCCGCAGCCAAGCGCGAACACCGAATCGCCTACGAACGCCGCCGACTGGTCCGCAAAGTGGAGCGCGATATGCCCCAGCGTATGGCCCGGCACATCGATGACCGCCGCCTTCGCCTCACCAAGCATCACGGCGTCGCCGCCCTTCACCGCCTGGTCGATCCCCGGTATTTTGGCCGCCTCCCCGGCTGGCCCGATGATCCGGCAACCGGTCTCTTCCTTCAGCCGCAGGTTCCCGCCCGCATGGTCCGGATGCCAGTGCGTGTTCCAGATCTGCGTGATCGTCCAGCCGCGCAGCTTCGCCTCGGCGAGGTAGCGCTCGGCGTCCGGCGTATCGATCGCCGCCGTCTCGCCGGAACCGGCGTCGTGAACCAGATATCCGTAATTGTCGTTCAGGCAGGGAAACTGGTGTATGTCGATAAAGATGCCCATGAGCCCGATTCCCGAATTGCTGATTGAGTCCGGACTGTAGCCCATGCGTCAGGACGCCGTCACCCTCGAACGCTTCTACGCCTCGGCCCTCGGCCGCGCCGCCGGCCGCGTCCTCGCTGGCAAGCTTACCGATCTCTGGGGCGACGCCAGCGGCCTGTCGATGCTTGGCCTTGGCTACGCGCTGCCCGTGCTGGAAGCCTTCGGCAGCGCGCCCAGCCGGATGATCGCGGCGATCCCCTTCGAACATGGCCCCGTGCGCTGGTCCGCGTCCGAGCGCGGCAATGCCTCGGTAGCGGTCGGGGATCCGCGCCTGCCTTTCCCGGATGGCCTGTTTGACCGCGTCATCGTGCTGCACGGCCTCGAGGAGGCTGGTGACCCGCGCGCCTATTTGCGCGAGATCTGGCGTATCACCGCGCCGGAAGGCCGCATCGTACTGGCCGCCGCCAACCGCGCCGGCCTCTGGTCACGCGCCACGCAGACGCCGTTCGGACAGGGCCGGCCCTGGACGCGCAGCCAGTTGTCGAACCTGCTCTCCGGCGGGCTGTTCCAGGTCACTGCTTCGTCCAGCGCGCTCTACATGCCCCCGCTCTCCAGCGGCCTCGTCACCTCTGCCGCTGAAGGCTGGGAGGCGATCGGGCGCATGTTCACGCCGGGATTCGGCGGCGTCGTACTCATCGAGGCGGTCAAGCGGCTCTATGCCCCGCCCGGCGGCGGCGCCGCGGCTCCCGTTACGGAACGTCTGCGCATCGCCCGCCCGGCCCAGGCCGCACGGCGCGAAGATCATTGACGCGCGCAATTGTAACATTATTTTCGCACCTGCAGCAAACAAGGCGCGCGAGGGTCCCCGACATGAAACTGATCACTGCCGTGTTCAAGCCGAGCCGCCTCGATGCCGTGATCGAGGCGATCTCTGAAGCCGGCGCCACCGGTCTCACTGTGACCGAAGTGCGCGGCTACGGCCGCCAGCAGGGCAAGACGGAAGTCTACCGCGGCGCCGAATACGAAGTGCGCCTGCTGCCGAAGGTGAAAGTCGAGCTGGCCTGCGCCGATGATGATGCCGAACGCCTGATCGAGGCGATCACCCAGTCAGCCAACACCGGCACCATCGGCGACGGCAAGATCTTCGTCCACGACCTTGAAATGATCATCCGCATCCGAACCGGCGAACGCGACGAGCAGGCGATTTCGGGCTAACCTGCCCTATTCGATGATCTCGTAGCCCTCGGGGATGACGAACACATCCTGCGTGGAAGCAATCCCGATATCCGGCTCGAGCTGCTCACCCGGTCCATTCTCGCGCCGCTCATAGGCGGAGACCAGCGAGAGATAGGGCGGCACGTGCACCCAGCCGTGATCGGCGGTGTTTTGGATGATCTCGAAGTGCAGGTGGATCGTCGTCGGAGTGCCGCCGAAATCATTCGACACATAGCCGATCAGGTCGCCCGCCTTGACGCTTTGGCCGGCGGTCACCGCGAGGCGCTTCATGTTGAGATGCATGTAGTTGTAGATCGAGCCTTCAGCCCGCAGTTTCACTGTGTACGTGCTGATCGACGAAATGATCCCATCCTCGACAGCGACCACTTCATGCATTCCGCGGGCGTCGGCGGTCTGACCGCGCAGCGTCTTGCAATCGGTCGCCGTACCGACGCGGATGTCCTGGCCCTGATGGATCTTGGCCACCGGGCAGAAGGGCGTCTTGCGGTTGGCAGAGCGGGTCTCGCAGAAATTGTCCCGCCAGGGTGCGGAATAGTTGCGCGGGTCGCACTGGTCGCCACCGGCCACACCGCCGCCGAATGCGAACACCTGCGACTGCAGCACTGCCGGCGCGGACTTGATCGGAAAAATCAAGCCGGGGGCATGCACAATCTGATCGGGAAAGCCGCCACCTGAACCCGCCAGCAGCGCGCCCGGCTGATAATAGCTGAACACAGGCGCCACAGGTTCGGGCTCCGGCTCAGGGACCACGACCGGCGTCTCGGGCTCCGGCTCCACCGGCGTCTCGTCCACCGGCACATCGACCGGCGGCGTCGTTGTCTCCTCGGTAGAATCCACTGGATCTGGTTGCGGCGCCGTTCCATCCGTCGGCGTTCCCGGCTCAACGGGCGTTTCGCCTTCCGGGGTCTCGACGGGCGTTTCTAATTCGTCATCGTCGACCACGGGCGGCGGCGGACCGGGCGCGCCGGGCGGTGTTTCAGGCGGAGCTTCGGGCATGCTGGGCTCCGGCCCACCATCTCCGGGATAGCGCACGAAGTCGCAGGCAGCCATCGAGGTCAGAAGCAGCGCGACGGCCGCTGCGGCCAGTAGGTTTCGCATCAACGGGTTCCTGAAATCGCAAGGTCGCGTGCGAACGCAACCGCTTCCTCTTCGGTGATGCAGGCGGGCATGCCGTTCACCAGTTCCTTGCATTCAAACTCGACCAGATAGTCCGCGCCATAGCGCGAGAAGGCGACCTGCGCGCCATTGGTGGTCGGCTGAAAGCTGAAGGCTTCTGTGCGCGCGGGCGCTGCGCCGGCGCCAGGCTCGGTCATCACCACGTTCGTGCCGTTGACGATGATGTCGTACGCCTCCGACGGGAAGAAGGCATAATAGCCGTCACTGGTAGGCTGGAAGCGCACGGCCACGTCACCGCTCTGGGCCGCAACCGGGCCGGACGGCAGGAAGACCGGCACAGGCGGCGCATCTCCGCCGGACTGAACCGAGAAGCTGCCCTCCAGATCATCCGCCGAGCGGGAGGCGAGGTCGCGGCGGGCGGCTTCCCAGTCGATCACTGCGCCCGAAGACGCCGATTCCGGATGCACCGGCAATTGCGCGCCGGGCTCAGCCACCGCTGCATCCGGTGCCTCGGTGGCCGCCGGCCCGGTGCCGGATGTATCGGCCGGACGCTGGAATACGCGGTCGCAGGCCGTCAGCGCGATCACGCTGACGAGGAGGCCGGAGATGATCAGTGTACGGTTCATGCAGTTATTCCTTGCCGGGATGAGCAACATAGTCGGGGTCGGCATAGGAGACCCCTTCCACCTTGAGAAGACGGTCCTGGACCGCGCGAATGTCTTCCGGCGTCGCGGACGCGCCGGGGGCCATCTGGTAGGCGAGCTTGATCTCGCCCGAATAGCTGGCGCCCACCAGCGAGAAATCGGCGAGGCCCGGCAGCCGCGTGACAAGTTCGCCCCATGCTGTCTGCGCGACGGCGGGATCGCGCTTGAAATTACGGGTGATCTCGTCAATCTCCGGCGCGCCCTTGAGGCGGACAATGAAATGCACCTCGGTGCCATCAGCCCGCGCGGGACGGACGGACGGCTCTGCCCGCGCGCCCTGCGCCTGCGCAATCTCCACCACTGGAATCTGAGGCTCGGCCGAAGCAGGTCCGCTGCGCTCAAAACTGCCTGCAGCCTGCATCTGCGCCGGCTCCGGCGCGGATGACGGCTCGATATCCACGCTCATGACCGGCGCAGGACCCGGAGCGGGATTGCCCGGCGGCGGATCATTGTTCAGCGCGGCAATCGCCAGCGCAACCGCCCCGCCGACGCAGCCCAGTCCCAGCGCGCCGAGCGGCCCTCCCAGATGCAACGGCGCGCGGGTTCCCGCCATGTCAGCGACCTCCTCCACCGGATGGTGCGGCGGGTATGTTGGCGAGATTGAGCAGCCCCGTCCCGCAGGGACGCGAACACATGTCCGGACTGCCCGCAACCGCTGTCGTGCCGGGATACTGGCTGCACAGGCCGGAGCATTGCAGCGGCTCGCGGGCGTCCACCGCGCCGGTCAGCGTTGCGATCAGCTCGTCCTTGGTGGCCGAGGGCGTGCGCGCCTTCAGTAGCGCCAGCGCCGCGGAGACATGCGGGGCCGCCATGCTGGTGCCCTGCTCATAGGCATAATGACAGGTGGCGACACTCGCGCCGGTGACCGGATCATAGCAGTTGGTCGCCGCCTTCGTGGACAAAACGCCATCCGGCTTGCTGTCGCCATTGTCGTCGCGCGTCAGGTCGCCGCCAGGGGCCAGCAAGGTCACTTCCGGCCCGTAATTCGAGTAAGGCGTCAGCTGCCCGCGCGCATCGCTGGCTGCCACCGTCACCACGCCCCGGCATCCGGCCGGCGCGTAATAGCTGGTCGACATCCGCGCATTGCCCGCGGCCGAGACGACAATCGCGCCGCGTTCGGTCACCGCATCGATCGCGTCCTGCAGCGAGGCCGGGCAGGCGCCCAGCAGGCCAATTGACAGGTTGATGATGTCCGCCGGGTTCTCATTCCACACTTCGGTATCGCCCGGGCCCTCGGCCGGGATCAGCCCGGCGGCCCAGCGGATCGCATCGTTAATGTCGGACAGGCGCCCGCCGCATTTGCCGAGCGCCCGGACCGGCACCAGGCGCACATTCCACGCGCCGCCCGCCACACCCGAACCATTGTTCGTTGCTGCCGCCCCGACCGTGCCCGCCACATGCGTGCCGTGGAAACTGTCAGCGGCGTAGGGTTTCGTCGGATCGCACATATCGCCCGGATCGTTCGCATCGCTGTCGCGCCCGTCGCCGTCATTGCCCATGCGCGGATCGGACACCATGTCCCAGCCCGCCATTATGTTGGGCGAGCCGGCAATGTCCGGATGCGTCATCTGCAAGCCGGTATCGACCACCGCCACCACTACGCTGCGCGAACCGGTCGTACCCTGACGGTTCCAGAACGTCTCGAACCCGGCGCCGCCAGCCGTGCGGCCATCGGTCGTGCCCCGGTCCCGGAAGTGCCATTGCAGCGCCCAGAGTGGATCGTTCGGATTGTAGCTTACCGGCGTCGCGGACGTCGTCGTGCCGCCGGTTGTCCCGGTTCCGGTGCCCGTCGCGGGCGGCGGTGCGTCCTTGGTACGGCGCACAAACTGGTTCTGGAAAATGAAGTCCGGCTCGACATATTCGAACTGGCCGGACGCCCGCAGGTCGCGCACCACGCAGGCCGTCGTCAGCGCCAGGTCCCCGGCCACGTCGGCCGGTTGCATGTCTGCCGGGCATTCCGCCTGGTCTGCCCGTACGAGGAAGTCGGGCGGACCCGTCCCGGCGCTGCGGAACTGTGTCGGGCTTGCGCCATCGGCGCCGATCTGGATGACCATCTGGCCCTGCCGCGACAGCGCTACCTCGCCGCCGATGCCATACTTAGTCATCGTGTCCAGCATCACCGAGTTCGCGTCGATCTGCGCCTTGATGGTCTCGCGCACCAAAGGGGCCCGGCGCGCCAGCTTTCGCACCTCGGCCTTTTCCTCGACCGGCAGCGCCTTGAACTCCTCGCGCGTCAGCCCCTTGAGGCGGCCTTCCTGCAACGGCTGCTCGACCACCATCTTGTCGATATCGGCCTCAGCCTGGGCGATCTCGCGTTCGGATTTCGCCACCGCTTTCGGATCCAGCGTGATCGTCGGCAGCGCCTGCTCCGGCTGCATCACCTCCCCGATCGGCGCGCGCGATATGGCGGGCTCCGAGGCGCCCTCCGACGGAGCCGGCGCCGATTCCAGCCCGTCACCGGCGCTGTCCGCCGCCTCCTCGTAGTAATATTCTTCCTCGAAATACTCGAGCTCATCGGCCGAGAACTCGGCATCTTCCAGCATCAGGGCCGCCGTCGGGGCAATGTCGATGGGCTTGGCGATGATCGAGCCGATGGCGAACAGGGGGCGCTCGTCCTCGTCGATCAAGAACTCGGCCATCACGGTTCCGGCCAGCGCCCGGTCGGCCGTAGCGGCCGTTTCCAGGTTGCGCGCGCTCGGATCTACAATCGTCTCACCGCTGATCTGGCCGGCCGACTTGTCCGCCAGCTCCTTCGCCCGGTCGATGCGTTCACCAATCTGGTCGCAGCCCGAAAGCAAGGCCGTTCCGGCCAGAGCAGACACGATAACCCAGCGCAGCCGCCGGTCTGTCAGTCGTTTCAACATCTTGGTGGTCCCCATGCGATTGCCAATGAACGCCCCAGTCCCATAGGTTAACGCTGTGATAAGATTATGACGAGGATGAGGCGCTGTCCAATCCCTTCAAGCGGCGGAGACCCAATTGATCCAGACCATCCGCCTCGAGATTGCCGCCCCGCTGGCCGAAATAATTCTCGACCAGCCGCAGCGCCGCAACGCCCTGTCGCTGGAGATGTGGGCCGCCCTGCCTGCGCGTTTGGCAGAGGCCAATGCGGACCCGGCGGTGAAGGTTCTACTGCTGCACGGTGGCGGCACCGGCGTCTTCGCGGCCGGCGCCGACATCTCCGAGTTTCCCGCCATCTACGGCACGGAGGCCGACGCCCGGCATTCCGGCCAGACCATCGCCCGCGCCTTGGCCGCCCTTGAAGACAGCCCGAAACCGGTGATCGCGGCGATCGAAGGCCCCTGCATCGGCGGCGGCGTCAGCCTGGCGGTCGCCTGCGACCTGCGGATCGCTACCACCAGCGCCACCTTTGGCATCACGCCCGCCCGCCTCGGCCTCGTCTACCCGCCCGGCGACATGCTCCGTCTTGTCCGCCTCGCCGGCCCCGGCACCGCCCGGCGCCTCCTGTATACAGGCCGTATCTTCAGCAGCGCCGAGGCGCTCACCATGGGCCTCGTCGACGAACTGGTGGACGCCCCCGCCATCCTGCCGGCCGCCATCGCCCTCGCCGCTGAGATCGCCGCGCAATCCCAATGGTCGGTGCGCGCCGCCAAACGCATGCTGCTCGGCTTCAATGCCGGGCTGATGCCTGACTCGCCTGAGGCCGAAGCCCTCTTCCTCGACGGTTTCACCAACCCGGATTTCGCCGAAGGCGTCAGCGCCTTTCTCGGCAAGCGCAAGCCGGACTGGAAAGTCCCATGAGCCCCTTCGCCGCCCTTCGCGCCTTCCGGGCAAGCCTGCCCCCGCGCGCCCGGCTCTACGTCGGCGGCTGCAGCGGCGAACCGCTCGGCCTCGCCGAGGCTTTCCGCAAAGCGCCAGACCTCGCCGCCGGGCTCACCTTTGTCGGCCAATGGGTGCCCGGCCTCAACCAAACCGACTGGGCGAGCCTCAACCCGCACGCCGAAGCGGAAACAACGTTCCTCAGCCCGGCCCTGCGCCGGTCCTTCGACGCCGGTCGCACCCGCATCCTGCCGATGACCTGGTACCAGTCCTGGGACTGGCTATGCCACACCCCGCTGGACGGCGCAGTCCTGCTCGTCTCTCCTCCGGATACGGACGGAAATGTCAGTCTCGGCATCAGCCCGGATTTCGGACCGGCCGTAATCACCCGCACCGATGTGCCGATACTCGCGCTGATCAGTCCGAACATGCCCGCCCCGCGCCACAGCGTGAAACTGCCTGTCTCCCGCTTCGCGCTGGCCGCCGAAGACTCCTCTCCCCTCGTCAGCGTACCAACCGCCCCGCTTGCGCCCGGTTTCCGCGAGATCGGCGAACATATCTGCAATCTCGTTCCGGACGGCGCCGCTCTGCAATTCGGCATCGGCAACGTGCAGCAGGCCGCGCTGACCGCACTCGCGGGACGCCGTGGCATGTCGATCTGGTCCGGCATCGTGTCCGACCCTGTGCTGGGCATGCTGGACGCCGATCCTGCCCTTCCGATCACGACCGGCGTCGCCGTTGGCACGCCCGCGCTCTACCAGCGCCTCGCCGAAGAGCCCCGCGTCCGCTTTCTGCCCGCCCGAGAAACGCACAACTTCGCCCGCCTCGCTGCGCTGCGCCGGTTCACCGCGATCAATTCCGTTCTGGAAGTCGACCTGTTTGGACAGGCGAATGCCGAATTCATCCGTGGACGGCAGGTGTCCGGCACCGGCGGACTGACCGATTTTCTGCGCGGCGCCCGCGCCTCGCCCGGCGGCACCGGCATCACCGCCCTCCTCTCCACCGCCAGTGGCGGCGCCGTAAGCCGCATCGTCCCGAGGCTCGCACAAAACGCCGTCACCGTCCCGCGCGCCGACATGGACGTAGTCATCACAGAACACGGGCTAGCCCGCCTGCGCGGCCTTGATCTCGACGCCCGCGCCCACGCCCTCATCGCCATCGCCGCGCCCTCTCACAGAGACACGCTCGCGAGCGCCTGGGACGAGATGCGCCGAGGGGTGTGAGGCGGTGAAGATGCCTCGCTGCGGAGGGGCTTATGCAACAGAACCCTCCGTTTCGAAAATAAAATCCGTATGCGCATCAAGGCGCTGCCAAATACCCGGCCAGAACTTACACCAGGCGCCTCCGGCCGGAGTTAAACTGAGCCTCAAACCCGCCAGCGCACCCCCTCAGGCCGGATAGAGCCAAAGGCCGACATCCGGCGCCACCGAGAGAGGACGAGAAGCAAACGATGCGAAGTGATAAAAAAATAAAATCAGATAAGAGAAAACCACCACCCTGAGCGCACGGATTGCAACGCGAAGAAGAAGTCCGGAGAGGCAAAAAGCCAAACTTGCGCCTACAGGAAACAACCCGTCCGGAAAACACACTCCATCCTGATCAAGACGTTACGAAATGCCTGGCTACTCCTTCCGCAACACCTCCGCCCACGGATTCATTCGAAAAGTGCTTTTTGCATCTAAGCCCCACATCCAGAAGAAGGAGGTCAGAGTTCCAGCTGCGCTTGCGTCGTCAAAGTCACCGGATTTCCCTCGGTCGTCTCAATCCGCGTCTGCCAGACCTGCAACCGGCGGCCGACACTGACCGGTTCCGCCGTCGCCGCGGGCACCGTGCCCATCGGCGCAGCTGCAATCAGGTTCGCCTTGCTCTCGGTCGTCATCGTGCCTTTCGAGCCTTCGGGCAGATTGGGGAAGGCGCCTATCGCACCGACGGTGACCGTCGCACTTACGCTCGCCTTCTCAGGGCGCATGAACGTCAGGCCGACCAGTTTCGCAAACAGAATGGACGCGGAAAAAAGCAGCGAGACCGGCGTCGCTCATCTCTGCTCAGTTTCCTTCAGCAGGCTGAGGTCATATCCGGCCGCCACCGCCGCCGCGTTCAGCTCGGCCCGAACATCTGGCGTCACCGTGGGCGTGCGCGACAGCATCCAGAGGAAACGGCCGGAGGGCTCACCGACCAGCGCATGCTGGTAAGCCTCGTCGAGATGTATGATCCAGTAATTGCCGCGCCCCTCCGGCAGCGGGACGGGCGCAAAGTTGACGAAGATTCGCGCACCGTTAGAGCCGGCCATCACACGGGCCACCGCCTCGGCGGAGCGCGGCTCACCGTCCCTGGTGCCGAAGCGGCAGGTATTGACCACGTTGACGCGGCCATCCGCCCGCAACGTATATTCGGCGGTCGTGCCCTCGCAATCCTTCTGGAAACTCGTCGGATAGCGCGAAATCTCGTACCAGAGGCCCATGTAGCGTTCGACATCGACCGACGAGACCGCCTCGAGCGGCGCTGCATCCTTGGCCCGGCCCGACGGCCCAGCTACGCAGGCGGCGAGAGCAATCGATGCGGCGGCAATCGTCAGGATACGGTACATCAAGCGGGATTCCTTTTTATGAGCTGCTTGGCAATAATAATCCGCTGGAGCTCATTGGTTCCCTCGCCGATGCACAGAAGCGGCGCATCTCGGTAGAGGCGCTCGAGCACATACTCGGTCGAATAGCCATATCCGCCATGGATCCGCATCGCCTCGGTTGCCACTTCCAGTGCCGTCTCGGAGGCAAACCACTTGGCCATGCCGGCCTCCATGTCGACGCGCTCACCCGAGTCGTAGGCACGCGCCGCATCTTCGGTCAGCAGTTCAGCGGCGCGGGTCTTTGCCGCCATCTCGCCCAACTTCAGCTGGATCGCCTGATGCTCGCAGATCGGCTTGCCCATCGTCTTGCGCACCTGCGAATAGGCGACCGATTCCCGCAGCGCCCGGCGCGCAATGCCGACGCCCCGCGCGGCGATGTTGATCCGGCCCAGCTCCAGCCCGCCAGTCGCCATATAGAAGCCTTCGCCCTCCTTGCCGCCGACCAGGCAGAGGCTTGCGTCACACTCATAGTCCTCGAAGATGAACTCGCCCGAATCGATGCCCTTGTAGCCGAGCTTGCCGAGCTTTTTCCCGTTACGCACTCCCTTCAGGGGCAGCCTTGTCTCCGGATCAATCTTCGGCACGATCAGCATCGACATGCCCCGGTGACGCGGCACGGCGTCGGGGTCCGTCTTCACCAGCAGCGCTACGCAATGCCCCTCGATGGCGTTTGAGATCCACGTCTTGGTTCCGTTCACGAGGTACTTGTCGCCAGAACGCTTCGCCACCGTGCGGATGCCCTGCAAGTCGCTGCCCGCGTCCGGCTCCGTCAGGCCGAGGCCGCCGCGCATCTCGCCGCTTGCGAACTTCGGCAACCAATAGGCCTTCTGCGCATCGGTCCCGAACTTCTGTACGATGATCGCCATCATCATGTGGGTGTTGAAGATGCCCGTCAGGCTCATCCACTCCTCCGAGATCAGCGAGACTATGCGGGTATAGGTCGTCGCCGACAGGCCCAGCCCGCCATAGTCCGGATGTACCAGTGCACCGAACAGGCCGAGCTCTGTCATGTCGGCAACAAGATCGGCCGGCCATTCGTTGTCATGCTCGAGCTTCAGCGCGACCGGCGCGACCTTTTTTTCGATCCACTTGGCGATAGCGTCCAGCATCTGGCGCTCATCGGCTTCGGAATGCACAATCGTATCGGCCATGGCCGGGGTCCTTCAGTTCTACCAATAATCTTTCATGAGCTCGCGCGACCAGTCCGGCTGGCAAATGTCTCCGTGCGGCAGAAACTCCCGCATCACGGGCTTGATGTCGAGAACCGGCGTGCCGTCGATGGCATCAAGGCCTTCGACCGCTATTTCGCGGCCCGACACAGATACAATCCGGCAGACCGTGACGCCAATCCGGTTGGGCCGATTCTTGCCGCGCTGAGCGAAGATGCCGACGAGCGGCCAGTCCGGGTTGCCGCGTGGGCGGCGCGCGCCCGTTTCGATTTTCGCATCGGGCACAAGGTGGAACTGGAAAACGATCTCGGCATGGCTGAAGGCGCCGAGACCGAACAGCGCGTCTGGCGGAAAAGTCTCTTCAAGAAGTATGACCGCGCGCTCCCCGCCCCAATTGTCGTCTTCAGGCGCCGCGCGGCCCCCGCGAACATGGGCAACGGGTGAGACGGGTAAGGACGACATGAGCTGGCTCCCGAGTTCACGTTGAACGGACACTTGCAAGAAGTCGTTCGGCGGCGAGAATCACCGGCCGGTCAATCATCTTGCCCTTATGCAGCGCCACGCCGCCGCCCGCCGCCTCCATCGCGGCGAGAATGGCGCGGGCGTCAGCGATCTCGGCTTCGCTCGGCGCGTAGGCGGCGTTCACGGCCGAGACCTGATCCGGATGGATGCAGGCGCGTCCCGAAAAACCCATCGCCTTCGCCTTGCGCGTCGAAGCCGCAAGGCCGTCCGTATCCGACGTATCGAGATACGGCACATCATAGGCCGGCACGCCCGCCGCGCCGCAGGCGGCCGCAATCATGCCGCGCGCGGTGAGCATAGCGTCCCAGTCCGAGAGATCCGCACCGAGGCTCGCCGAATAATCGACGCCGCCGAACAACACGCCGCCGGTCGCCTGCCGTGCAACCTCGAACGCGTTCGAGAGCGCCCGCCCGCTCTCGATGATCGGGATGAGCGGAATCTTCCGGCCCAGTGCCTCGGCCACGATCTCGAGATCGACCGCCGTGTCGGCCTTCGGGACGATGAGGAAATCCGCCCGCGCCGCGGCGGCCGAACCGGCGAGCGCCGCAAGGTCCGCGCAGCCGAACGCCGTGCGCGGCGAGTTGATGCGCAAGCCCAGATGGCGCCCGCGCCAGGCACCGAGCCAGGTCAGCGACTCGCTGCGCGCCCGGTCCTTGTCCGCTGGCAGGACGGCGTCCTCGAGGTCGATGATCACGGCGTCGGCGCCGGCGGCGACGGCCTTGCCGAACCGGTCGGACCGGGTACCGGGAACGAACAGGAGGGAGCGATAAACTATCACCGGCGGCAGGCCTTCCGAAACTCAGGTCATCCGGTATCGGACGGGCATATCCCGGTCAAACGGAAACCCGCACCCGGACGGTTGCGCAGCGGCGACAATCACTTCAACCTGAACTGCAGGAATGGGAGCTGGGTGTGATTGCGATCCGCTATCTGGAATCTGAACGGGTCATGGAACTTGGCCTGACTGAACTGCGCGGCGCGCAGATCGAGCGGCAGGATTTCCTGCGCGCCGATCTCAGCGGGCGCGACCTCTCCGGCGCCGTTTTCCGGGACTGCGAACTGCGCGCCGCCTGCCTCGACTGGGCCAACCTCGAGGCAGCCCGGTTCGACCATGCCCGACTGATGTCGGCCACGTTCCGCAATGCCCACCTGCGCGGCGCGTCCCTGCGCCATGCCTCGCTGAAAGGCGCAGACCTTTCGGGCGCCTGCCTGATCGGCGCGGACTTCACCGGCGCCTCGGTGCGCCAGGCGAACCTCTCCGGCGCCAATCTCTGCGGCGCCGATTGCCGCTGGTCGGACAGCGAGCAGCTCGCCCTTGCCGGGGCCCTGTATGACGGCGCCACCCGCCTGCCCCCGGCCTTCCGCCCGCATGAGCACGGCATGATCCGCCGGATCACCGCAGGCCGCGCTTGACTTAAGCCCGCCTCGTCCCCACCCCTTCTCCACACATGACCACCCTCAAGGCCATCCTTGGCCCCACCAATACCGGCAAGACCCACTATGCGATCGAGCGGATGCTCGCGCACGGCACGGGCATGATCGGCCTGCCGCTGCGCCTCCTGGCGCGCGAAGTGTATGACCGGGTCGTCGCGGCCAAGGGCTATGCCGCCGCCGCGCTGCTGACCGGCGAGGAACGCATCTGCCCGCCGACGGCGCGCTACTTCGTGTGCACGGTGGAATCGATGCCGGTCGACGTACGCGCCGACTTCGTCGCCATCGACGAGATCCAGCTTGCCGAGGATGATGACCGCGGCCACGTGTTCACCGACCGTATCCTGCACATGCGCGGCATCCACGAGACCCTGCTGCTTGGCGCCGACACGGTGCGCAGCCTGCTGAAGGAACTCAAACTCGGTGTCGAGACCGAGCCGCGGCCGCGCTTTTCGGAGCTGCGCTATGCCGGCCATGCCAAGATCACCAAACTGCCGAAACGCACCGCCATCGTCGCCTTCAGCGCCGAGGAAGTCTACGCGATCGCCGAACTCCTCCGCCGCCAGAAAGGCGGCGCGGCGGTCGTCATGGGCGCGCTTTCGCCCCGCACCCGCAACGCGCAGGTCGCACTCTACCAGTCCCGCGAAGTCGATTACATCGTCGCCACCGACGCCATCGGCATGGGGCTGAACCTTGACGTCGACCGGGTCGTGTTCGCCTCGCGCACGAAGTATGATGGGCGGCGCCACCGCGCGCTGACGCTGGCCGAATGCGCGCAGATCGCCGGCCGCGCGGGACGCTTCCGCACCGATGGCGAGTTCGGCGAGACCGGCAGCTGCCCGCCTTTCCAGGACGAAGAATGGAAAGCCATCGAAGGCCACTGCTTCGATCCGGTGGACGCGGTGCAGTGGCGCAATTCGGCGCTCGACTATTCCAGCCTCAAGGCCCTCATCCGCTCCCTCGAACGTCCGTCCGGCAAGCCCGTGCTGATCCATAATCCGCGCGCGCTGGATGAATGGGTTCTGCGCCGGATGAGCGAGGACGGCGCCATCGGCCCGAACGTCACAGGCGACCGGAAAGTCCGCCGACTGTGGGACCTCGCGCGCCTGCCGGACTTCCGCAAGGCTGGCCCTGAAGGTCATGGCCGCCTGGTGCTCGGCCTTGCCGAGACGCTGGCTGACCCCGACGCACGCCTCTCCGACGAGGGCCTTCGGCGCCGGATGGACGACCTCTCGTCGGTGCGCGGCGATATCAACCAGCTGCAGCAACGCCTCGCCGCCATCCGCACCTGGACCTATGCGGCGAACCGCGAGGACTGGCTTGAGAACCCTCCATATTGGCAACAGAAAACCCGGGAGATTGAAGACTCCCTGTCAGACGCGCTACACCTTGCGCTGACGGCCCGTTTCGTGGACCGGCGAACCACTGCCCTGCTCGCAAGCCTGAGGAAAGAAGATGCGCTCGTGACTGACCTGACGCCGGAAGGCGATGTGACCGTTGAAGGCCATCTCGTGGGCCGCCTGCGCGGGCTGAGCTTCGAGCCGGTCGTCGATGCGCGCACCCTGGAGGGCAAGGCCGTCCGCAGCGCCGCGCTTGCCGCCATCCGCCCGATGCTCGCTGGCCGGCTTGCCGAAATCGCCTCAGCCCCGGCGGAGGCCTTTAAGCTGACCGAAGCCGCCGAGATCGAATACAAGGACGCACCTGTCGCCCGCCTCGGCAAGGGCGCGCAATGGATGACGCCGCGCACTGAA
This sequence comes from Hyphomonas sp., assembly GCA_016124495.1. Taxonomy (GTDB): domain Bacteria; phylum Pseudomonadota; class Alphaproteobacteria; order Caulobacterales; family Hyphomonadaceae; genus Hyphomonas. The sequence continues at coordinate 158,277 of WGNP01000002.1, forward strand.
CTGATCGGCGCTGTGGAGGCCGAATCCGCCGAGCGCCAGCCCGCCCTGGCACGGATCGAGGAATGGGTGCGCGGTGAGATCGGCCGCGTGCTTGCGACGCACGCGAAGCTTGCTTTTGCGAAATCCGGCGAAGCGCTCGAAGGTCTCCTGCGGGGCCTCGCCTTCCGTATCCTCGAAAGCGGGGCGGCGATTGATCTGCGCACGGATGAATCCGCCCCGCGCCTCAATCCCGAACAGCGCGAAGCTCTGAAGTCTGCCGGCATCCGTGTTGGCCGCGTCGCCGCCTATGCGCCGGACGCACAGAAACCGGCTGCGCAGCGGATGATCGCCATCCTCAAGGCCGTTGAATCGTCCACCGAATACCCCCTCGCCCCGGAAGGCGCGGGCTCGTTCGGTCTGGACGGAACCTGGCCGGAACCGGCGCTCGCCGCAAACGGCTACCTCCGCTTCGGCCGCCGCGCCGTACGCGCAGACCTCGCCGAACGCCTCGGCTGGGAACTCGCCAAGCGCCGCAAGGACGCGGCTAAAGCCGTGTTCGAAATCCCGATCGATCTCGCTTCGGTCATCTCCTGCCCTGCCGAAGACTGGCCCGCCGTGCTGAAAGGCTTCGGTATCGCCCCGGCGGAGAAGAATCCCGAAACCGGCGCCGTGACGCTGTGGCGCTATGTGGCGCGCGCCCGTCCGGATGCGGAAGACCGCCCTGCGCGCCGCCCGCCGCGCGCTGACACCGCTACGCCGAGCCCCGAAGGCGCGCCCCGCCGGGACCGCCGCCCGAAGGATCGCCCGGAAGGCCGCAGCGAACACGGATCGGTCGCCCGGCCGGATCGCCGCCCCGAGAATCGCAGACCCGCCCCGCCGCCGCAGCCGGAACGGCGCGCCAAGCCGATCGATCCCGACAGCCCGTTCGCCGCGCTCGCTGCGCTGCTGCCGCCGCCCAAACCCGCCAAGCCCGCCCGTCCGCAAAAGCAGCGGCCGCCGAAAACCGAAACCGCCCGCGCGCCCGGAGCGTTCCGGTACCGCCCCTTCAGATGACGCCAGAGCTTGGCAGATGACGCCAGAGCTCGGCGGTGAAGCGTCGGTGCGCGCAGACGTCTGGCTCTGGCGGGCGCGATTCTTCCGCACCCGCGCACTCTCGAGCGACTATGTGCGCAAATCGGGCCTGCGCCTGTCGCATGCCGGACAGACGCGGCGAACTGATAAGCCAGGCGCCGGCCTTGCGGTGGGCGACATCGTGACATTCGGGAAAGGCGCAGATATCATAAGCATTGAAGTGCTGGGCCTCGGAACACGGCGGGGGCCGGCCGAAGAGGCGCGGACATTGTACCGGCCGCTGGAGCCCAAGCCATGATGAAGTCCCTGAAAAAGCTGTTCACCGCGAGAACGCCGGCCGAGCTGCCGATGCCGGCGGAAGTAGCGGTCGGCGCTCTGCTGGTCGAGGCGGCGCTGGTCGACGGTGTTTACGTGAACATCGAAAGCGACATGATCGCCGAAATCCTGCTGGAGTCCTTTGAATTCGACGCAGCCAGGGCAGACGCCGTGCTGGCCGAAGCTGAAACCCTGGCCGAAGAAGCGGTCGGCAGCCACCAGTTCACCAGACATGCGAAGAAGCTGGCGCTGACCAACCGGATCAAGGTCGTCGAGGCGATCTACCGGGTGATCCTGTCCGACGGCGAGCGGTCGGACGTCGAGGAGGCCTATGTCCGGCATGTCGCCGGGCTGCTGCATGTCGATGACGTGAGCCGCGCGCAGGCCCGCCAGCGCGCCGGAGCGCGTATCTCGAGCGGGGCTTGAACGAAACTGTACGCCCGATTTAGCCTGTGACATTGACAGCGCGATGCCTCGCCGCCAATTGGCTGGCCTGATTGTTCCCCTCCCTGAGAGACTAACCCGCCCATGACCTATATCGTCGTCGATGCCTGCATCCGCTGCAAATACATGGACTGCGTCGAGGTCTGCCCGGTCGACTGCTTCTACGAGGGCGAGAACATGCTCGTCATCCACCCGGACGAGTGCATCGATTGCGGCGTCTGCGAGCCGGAATGCCCCGTGGAAGCGATCAAGCCGGACACCGAAGACGATCCGGACAGCAAGTGGCTGAAGCTGAACACCGAATACGCGAAGATCTGGCCGAATATCACCCGGCTGAAGCCCCCGCCCGAGGACCGCGAGAAATTCGCGCAGGAAACCGGCAAGCTGGAAAAATACTTCAGCCCCAACCCCGGATCCGGCGACTGAAATAGCCTGCAGCGGCGATTCGCCGTGCGGCGGCCACAGCTTCCAGGGCGCCTCAAAAGTTAACGACGCGCTTGATTTCAAACAGTTTACATTTCGCGCCGCCCTGCGCGCAACTGTTGTAAATGCGCCAAAATCGTGCTACCATTTAATTCTGATCAATAATTCAAGAGAAGCGGGAATTCCTAACTCGGTACCTCAATAAGGTCACTGGGCCGGGAAGACATCGCTTGCGTGTGTGTAGAAAAAGGGTCAATTCAGAATGGCGAAAAAAGCAGAGACTCGGACTTTGGCGTTCGAGGTCGGGCAAAGCGTGGTCTACCCGGCTCACGGCGTCGGCAGGGTCACCGCTGTTGAGAAACAGACGGTCGCCGGAATGGCGCTAGAGGTCTATGTCGTTGCCTTCGACCAGGACAAGATGATCCTGCGCGTGCCGACCAACCGCGCCGAAGCTTCGGGCATGCGTGCCCTGGCCGGCTCGAAGCTCGTCGATGACGCACTGAAGACCCTTGGCGGCAAGGCCCGCATCAAGCGTACCATGTGGTCGCGCCGTGCCCAGGAATACGAAGCGAAGATCAATTCGGGCGACCTGATCTCGATCGCGGAGGTCGTGCGCGACCTGCACCGCGGCGATGACCAGCCGGAACAGTCCTACTCGGAGCGTCAGCTCTATGAGAGCGCGCTGGACCGGATGGCCCGCGAACTGGCCGCCGTCGAGAACATCGACAAGGTCAAGGCGATGGAAAAACTCGCCAAGTCGCTGGCCAAGAAGAAGATCGCCGCCTGATATTGGGCTGAACCAGAGTAAATTGAGGAAATCCCCGTGGGTCTATGGGCCTGCGGGGATTTTCATTTTGACTGTTGCCCGGACCCATAGCGACTTGAGCAAAACATGAACATACAGGGAGGGGTTCCGGGGCGATTTCCGGCGGCCCCCAGTGCGGCCCAATCCGGCATGAACCCAGCGGGCCGGCGGACCGCGTCTCGATCTGCCATTGCCGGGACTGTCAGATGAGCGCCGGGGCGCCGATGGTCGCATGGGCGGCGCGCATCCACACGCTTCACGCATTCCGCCACTATCCCGAAATGGACTAAAGATCCGCCTACGGTGCAATTCCTAACGCCGCGCCCCGAATTCTTTACATAGCCGCCGCTTGGCAAACCGCAAATTAACCAAGCGCAAATCCCTTCAGTTCACCTTTGATCCGTTGCCGGATGGTCTGGCAGGTGATTGGTTTTGCAGCGCGGACATGGGGAATTCCCGGCCCGCTGCGCAGGTGTCAAAGGAAGAAATGCAGTGGCTTATTCAGATATCCCCGTGGAGCCCGGCGCGCTGATCGGCGCCCACTCCCTGCCCGACGATCTCTACCGCGCAGGCCTCGCCTTCGCGACCGGCACGGGCACAGAGATCAATCTCATTGAAGCGCACAAATGGTTCAACCTCGCCGCCGCGCGCGGTCATGAGGAAGCCAGGGCGCAGCGCCAGGAAATGGCCGAGATGCTGACCTCCGCCGAAATCAAGATGGCGCTGCAGGCCGCCCGCGACTGGCTGAAACTGGCAAACTGAGCCCATCTCTCAATCACCTGCGAGCCAACGCCCGGAGACGGGTGACCTTCAGGGCGGCCTGTTGAACAGACGATGAGGGGCCATCGGCCCTGACGGGCTCAACGCCCCGAAGCAGCGAGTCATGAAATATTTGGGCGGTTGGTCCGCGGGACACGCGGCTGCATCCGGCGCAAACCCGAACCGCCGGCAGTAGAGCGTATTGCCCGTCAGGGAGGCGGCCTCGCGCAAATAGTCGAGGCCCGCCAGGATCAGCGCAGACCCGATACCGTGGCTTTGGAGGGCCGGTTCGGCCGATACGGGCCCGAGGTCGAGCCAGCCTTCGAGCATCATCGGCGAGAAGGCGATATGCCCCGCCATCTCATTGCCGCATTCACAACCCGCGAGAGCGAGAGGGCGTCGGCCAACCGCAGCGCATCGATCAGATCTTGCGCATTGCCGCCGGCATACCGCATCCGCGCGAACGCTCGCCGGGTCAGCGCATAAATGACGCCAATGTCTTCGGCGCCTTCAGGACGGATGGTGGCCGGCGCAGCGTTCAACCCACCCGCCTCGTGTATCCCTTCCAGTAGGGCTCACGCAGGTCCTTGCGGAGGATCTTGCCGGAGGGGTTGCGTGGCAGGGCGTCGATGAAGTCGACCGACTTCGGCGCCTTGTAGGCCGCGATGCGCTCCTTGGCCCAGGCGATGATGCTTTCAGCGGTCGGCTCCTCGCCGGGCTTCCTGACGACGATGGCCTTCACCGCCTCGCCCCACTTCTCGTCCGGCACACCGATCACGGCGACATCCGCCACGCCTGGCGCGCCGAAGATCGCGTTTTCGACCTCCGCCGGGTAGACGTTCTCGCCGCCGGAGACGATCATGTCCTTCACGCGGTCGTGAATGTAGAGGAAGCCGTCCTCGTCGAAGTATCCTGCGTCGCCGGTATAGAAAAAGCCGTCGCGGACAGCGTCCTTCGTCGCCTCCTCGCGGTTCCAGTAGCCCTTCATAACGAAGCCGGACTTGATGACGATCTCGCCAACCTCGCCGGTCGGCACGGGCTTGCCCTCACCGTCGACGACGCGCACGATCGCCCCCGGCCAGGGCACGCCGCAGGAGCGCAGCTTGCCCCAGGCGGGGTCATGCGCCTCGGGCGGCAGGAAGGTCCCGGCGCCCACCGTCTCCGTCAGCCCGTAGAGCTGCGTGAAGCGCGCATCCATGATCTCCACCGCCGTGCGCAGCAGGGCCTCGGAGATCGGCGAAGCGCCGTAGAACACCTGCTTCAGGCAGGAGAAATCCACCTCGCGGATGTTTTTCTGCTGTGTCAGCATCAGGATCACCGCCGGCACCCAGAAGGCGTGGGCAATCTTGTGCTCCGGGATCAGTTTCAGGATCAACTGCGGATCGATGTCGCGCAGGATGACCGTCTTGGCGCCCTGCAACGATGCCAGCACCCCGACATTGACGCCCGCCACATGGAATTGCGGCATGGCGTTCATCACCGCTTCACCCGCATCATAACTCGACCATTCCAGCATCGCGGCCTGCGTGAAGAAGGCTCGGTAGTTGTCATTGGTCAGCTGCACGCCTTTCGGCAGGCCGGTGGTGCCGGAGGTGTAGAGCTGGATGACATCATCATCGCCGCGCACCTGGAGGCCCGGATTTGTCGCCGCCTTCGAGCCCCGCCAGGACGGGTAGAAATCCCAGTCCTCGCGGTCGCCGTCGAGCGTGATGATACGCTTCAGGTCCGGCAAATCGGCCTTGATCTGGTCGATCATCGCGTAGAAATCCTTGCCGACGAACAGCACCTTGGCCCGCGCATCCGACAGGATGAACTTCACTTCCGGCGGGGCGAGGCGCGTGTTGACGCCGTTCATCACAGCGCGCGCCTTGGCGGCGCCGAACAGCATCTCGTAATAGACGTCGGTATTCTTCGCGAGATAGCCGATCCGGTCCCCCGGCTGGATGCCAAGCGAAAGCAGGCCGTTCGCCACCTGGTTGGTGCGGGTCTCGAGATCGCCGTAGCTGGTCGCCTTGCCTTCGAACCACATCGCAGTCTCGTTCGGGCGCCGCTCCGCCTGGACGCGCGGAATGTCTGCCAGGTAAGGCATCGCCTCAATGTCGATCATCGGTTTCCTCCGGATATGATGGATAGGTCTCTCTGGAGCTGAACTTAAGGCATTTCCCACACCTGTCAGCCCCCTCGGGCGCCGCTCACCGCAGGTGCCGGGCGTCGAGGAGGCGATGCACGCCGCTGCGATCCCGCGGAAGGAACCCGGCCAACCGAAACCGAATGAGATTACGCCGCGCAGGCGGAGACCGCCGCCGCCTTCCCTTCGGGGTAATACGTTTGGTTCGGCCAAGGCCCCGCGCGACAAGCACTGCGAGACAGCGAACCTGCCGGAAAACTCGCGACGCCCGCAGGGGGCAATGCCGGCGAATAAACGCAGGACCGCAATGCCAACGGTTGCACTGACCCGCCCACCAATATCATTGCGGTGTCCGGCGGCGACTGCCCGCGCCCAAGTATGCGCGGCGGATCGGTCAGGAGCAGTCCGGCCAACCACCGTTCGGCCGACCAGGCCTGCCTGTCGATACAGGCCCGCAATCGCCAGTCCGGTTTCCGCGTTGCGCTGCCCGGGGAACAACCCGCGCCGGAATGCGCCGGTTGCGGAATTGCGCCGGCGCCCTCGGCCGAACCTTGCGGCTGGCGCCCATTTGCGGCACACGCCTGCCTGTCATGACCCTTGCCGCCCCGCCCCCGGACGCTGTCCTTGCCGAGCTCATGCATGCCATGGGCGCGCGGGGCCGCGCCGCGTCGCGCGCGCTCGGCCTGATGAGCAGCGCCGACCGGACGCGCGGCCTCACCGCGATCGCTGCTGCGATCCGCGCCGCTGCGCCGGACATCCTCAGGGCCAATGCCGAGGACATGGCGGCGGCCGCTGCCAGGGGTCTCGCGCCGTCAATGCTGGACCGTCTCGCGCTTGACGCGGCCCGCGTCGAAGACATTGCTGTGGGTATTGGCAGGGTCGCCGCCCTGCCCGATCCGGTCGGCCGGGAACTCGCTCGCTGGACCCGGCCGAATGGGCTCGACGTCACGCGCGTCGCCGTACCGATTGGCGTGATCGGTATCATTTATGAAAGCCGCCCCAACGTCACGGCCGATGCCGGCGCCCTGTGCCTGCGCTCCGGCAACGCCGCCATTCTGCGCAGCGGTTCGGAAAGCCTCCATTCCTCGCAGGCACTCGCTGGGGCAATGCGGGCCGCGCTCGACGCCGAAGGCCTTCCGGCCGACGCCATCCAGCTCGTCGGGACGACCAGCCGCGACGCTGTCGGCCATATGCTCGCTGGCCTTGGCGGCGCGCTCGACGTGATCGTACCGCGAGGCGGGCGCACCCTGGTGGAGCGCGTGCAGGCCGAAGCGCGCGTACCGGTCATCGGCCATCTCGAAGGCCTCTGTCATACCTATGTCGATGGCGCCGCCGATCCGGCCAAGGCGGTGGGCATCGTCGTCAATGCCAAGCTGCGCCGCACCGGCGTATGCGGATCGACCGAGACGCTGCTGATCGATGTCGCCTGCGCCGCCACGCTGCTGCCGAAGATCGCAGCCGCACTGGAAACCGCCGGCTGCGAACTGCGCGGCGACCGGCGCAGCTGCGCGCTGCTGCCTCACATCACGCCGGCCATGGAAGAAGACTGGGCGACCGAGTATCTTGCGCCGATCCTGTCCGTCGCCGTCGTCGACGGACTTGAAGGCGCGCTCGCGCATATCGACCGCTGGTCGTCGAACCATACCGACGCGATCATCACCGAGGACACGGCGGCCGCCGAGGCCTTCCTCGCCCGTGTCGACAGCGCCATCGTGTTGCACAATGCGTCGACCCAGTTTGCCGATGGCGGCGAGTTAGGCTTCGGCGCCGAGATTGGCATCGCGACGGGGCGTATCCATGCGCGCGGGCCGGTTGGCGCCGAGCAGCTGACCACCTACAAGTATGCCGTGCGCGGCGCAGGCCAGGTCCGCCCTTGAAACGCGCGCGCCTGCCCGGCCCGGCTGCCGGCCGCCGCATCGGCCTGCTCGGCGGAAGTTTCAACCCCGCCCATGGCGGCCACCTGCACGTTGCCGAAACAGCGCTGAAGCGCCTGCGACTTGATGCGGTCTGGTGGATTGTCGCGCGCGGCAATCCGCTGAAGTCCGAACACGGATCATTCGAGGCGCGCCTCACGTCTGCCCGCTTGGTGGCCGGTGCGCCCGGGATGTTCGTGACCGATCTCGAGCAACAACTCGGACTGACTTATACCGTCGATACGCTCCGCGCCCTGCAGGAGATGGAGCCGGAGGCGCACTTCGTCTGGCTGATGGGCGCCGACAGTGCCGCAAACTTCCACCTCTGGAAGGACTGGGAGGTCATCGCGGGCCGCATACCCATCGCCATCATCTCCCGGCCGGGCACACGCCTGACGCGCGCGCTGCCTTTCACGCGCCACTTCGGGGACGCCCGCATCGCCGAGCGCGACGCCGGAACGCTGCCGGGCCTTGCGCCGCCGGCCTGGGTGTATCTGAGAGCGCCCGGAAACGCCCTCTCCTCGACGGCATTGCGAGGCGCGCGATGAGCCTGACGCCGGGCGACATCGAACGCCACAAGCGCCACATCCTGCTGAAAGAGATCGGCGGCCCCGGCGTACAGAAGCTACGGGCGGCGTCGGTTTCAGTAATTGGCGCCGGCGCGCTCGGCGGGCCCTGCGCGCTCTACCTTGCAGCGGCCGGCGTGGGCCATATCGAACTTTGGGACGATGACACAGTGGAGCGCTCGAACCTGCAGCGGCAGATCCAGTTCGCCGAGCATGACACCGGCGCCGGAAAAGCCGCGACCCTCGCCGCCCGCTTGCAGGCCATCGATCCTGCACTGACGATCACCGCGCACGCCCGCCGCTATGCGGACGGCGACGCGCCCTCAGGCGAGATCCTGATGGACGCGTCCGACAATTTTCCGACCCGCTTCTCGTTGAACCGCCTCGCCCATGCGTCGCGCCGCCCGCTCGTCTCCGGCGCGGCCAGCGGATGGGCCGGACAGGTCGGCGTGTTTGCTTCGGGCATGGTGGAGGATGCCCCCTGCTACCAGTGCTGGGTGCCCGAAGCGCCGCCCGCCGCAGAGGCCTGCGACGAGGTCGGTGTGGTGGGCGCAGTGACAGGCATGACTGGTTCGGCCATGGCACTGGAAGTGATCAAGCTGGTCACCGGCGCGGGCGAGCCGCTGATCGGCCGCCTGCTGCTGATCGACGGTCTGGCGGGCCACATGCGGACGATCAATCTGCGGCGCGATCTGCAGTGTCCAGTATGCAATGCCTGAACTGAGAGTTTGACAGCGCGCCATCCGAAGGCGTTATCTCGCGCAGTTTCGAGTTTGAAAGTTGCACTCTGCCATGTTCCGACGCTTCCTTGCCGTCTTTCTTACCTTGGGTGTAATCCTCTTCGCCGGCTGGATGGCGCTGCGCCGCGACGATATTCCCTACGAACAGCTGGAAGCCATCTACGCCAATACTGACAGCCGCTATCTCGCCTTTGGCGACGACATGCGCGTACACTTCCGCGATGTCGGCCCACGCGACGGCGAGGCAATCATCCTGGTCCACGGCTTCTCCGCCTCGCTGCACACCTGGGAGCCCTGGGTGGATAACCTCAAGCGCGACTACCGCGTGATCAGCATTGACCTGCCGGGCCACGGCCTCTCGCGCTGCATCGACAATGCGCAGATCGGTCCGGCGCAGTTCATCGAGACGATCAACCGCGTGGCCAACACGCTGGAGATCGAACGCTTCACACTCGCCGGAAACTCAATGGGCGGCGCTGCGGCCTGGAACTATGCGCTTGCTTTCCCCCAGCGGCTAGACGGCCTCGTGCTGGTGGACGCCGCCGGTTGGCCGCGCACTGCCACGGAAAGCGAAGAGCGCCCGCTGGTCTTCCGCCTGCTGGAAGTCGACCTGGCGCGCCGCGTTATGAAGGATCTCGATCTGTCCTCCCTGATCCGGGGCGGGCTGGAAGACAGTTTCGGCGATCCGGGTTTCGTCACCGCCGAGATGGTGGAGCGTTATGCCAGCCTGGCCCGCGCGCCCTGCCACCGCGAAGCGCTCCTCGAACTTGTCTCCGGACAGGGCGAGACCCGGCGTGAGGCGACGGCGGAACTTCTCTCGGATATCTCCACGCCGACGCTGGTCATGCACGGCGAGCGCGACAACCTGATCCCCTACCAGCACGGCGAGCAGTTCGCCGCGGCGATCCCAGGCGCGCAGCTGATCCTGTATCCCGGCGTCGGCCACCTGCCGCAGGAAGAGATTGCGGAACTCTCCGCAGGTGACCTGCGGGCATTCCTCACCACACGCGTCTACGGCGTGCGGGACGTCGCCCTCGAAGGGCTGCCCGAGACAACGGACTAGAGAATTGCGGGGATCACGCGATCGGGCGGCCGGTGGCCGTCGGCGAAGGTCTTGATGTTGATGATCACCTTTTCGCCCATCTCGGTCCGGCCCTCGATCGTGGAGGAGCCCATGTGCGGCAGCAGCAGCACGTTCGGCAGGCCGATCAGGTCCGGGTTCACAGACGGCTCGCGCTCGAACACGTCGAGGCCTGCGCCCGCAAGCTTGCCGCCGCGAATGGCGCGGGCCAGCGCGGCCTCGTCGATCACTTCGCCGCGCGCCGTGTTGATGATGTAGGCGTCCGGCTTCATCAGCGCGAGACGGCGGGCATTGATCAGGTGGAAAGTGGCCGGCGTATGCGGGCAGTTTACCGAGACGATGTCCATCCGCGCCAGCATCTGGTCGAGCGAATCCCAATAGGTCGCCTCAAGGCCTTCCTCGATGCGCGGGCCGACCGGCTTGCGGTTATGATAGTGGATCTGCAGGCCGAAGGCCTTGGCGCGGCGCGCGACCGCCTGACCGATGCGGCCCATGCCGATGATGCCGAGGCGCTTGCCGGAGAGGCGGCGGCCCATCATCCAGGTCGGCGTCCAGCCATCGAACTTGCCGCTTTCCATGATCTGCACGCCCTCATGCAGGCGGCGCGGTACGGCAAGGATCAGCGCCATCGCAACATCGGCGGTATCATCTGTCAGCACGCCCGGCGTGTTGGTGACCGTGATGCCGCGCTGCACGGCGCTGGCGACGTCTATATTGTCGACCCCTGCCCCGAACTGAGCGATCAGGCGTAGCTGCTGGCCGGCCCGGGCCATCAGGCGCCCGTCTATCCGGTCCGTGACCGTGGGCACCAGCACGTCGGCTGTCTGCATCGCCTCGGCCAGCTGTTCGGTGGTCAGCGGGATATCGGCCTCGTTAAGGCGGGCGTCGAACAGCTCTTTCATCCGCAGTTCGACCGGGGCCGGCAGCTTGCGGGTGACGACGACTTTGAGTTTCGATGCCGGCATGGGACTCCCGTAGAACGTTTTTGTTGTCATTGCCGCTTACCAGAGCGCACGCGCCCCGCCAATGACCCGCTGTTTTACCTCGGATTCATGAAGGGCACTGTACAGGTACGCCTCCCGGAAATTGAGGATCGCTGCACATGAAACGGGCAGTTCTTGCACTCGCCGTTCTTATGGCGGGCTCCGCCGCAGCCTTCGCCGAAACACAGGGCGAGGTGATGATCAGCCGGTTTTCCGGCAAGCCCGTCCCCCGGTTCGAGACGCTGAAGCACGAGAAGGTGAACGGCCGCAAGGGGCCGAGCGAAGACTACAAGGTGCAGTGGGAATATGCCCGCAAGGGCCTGCCGATGCTTATCGTCAAGGAAAGCGGCGACTGGCGCTATGCGCGAGATCCGGACGGCGACGAGGTCTGGATCAAGAAAACCCAGCTGGCAGGCCAGCAGAACGCCCTGACGACGGGCGACTTCGTGCTGAAGGCTGGCCGCGCGGCGGACAGCAAGGACGTGGCGGCCGTTGGAGCGGGCGTGCTGGTGCAGCTCGGCACCTGCGACGCGGCGATGTGTCAGATTACTGCCGACGGCTACCGGGGCTGGGCGCCGCGCGGTCAACTCTGGGGCGCAACCGCCACAAAAGGTTGACTTTGCCCCCGCCAAGCGGTGGGAAGGCGCCTGTTTCAGCGCCTTTCACAGGATAGAGCCGATGCCTGGTCCGCACGATTTCCACACCCCCAAGTCCTCCTATTCGAAGGAAGACCTCCTGCTCAGCGGCAAGGGCGGCTATTTCGGCCCCGGCAACGCCCAGTTGCCCGAGCCGCCGATGCTGATGATGGACCGGATTACCGAGATCAGCACCGATGGTGGCCCGTTCGGCAAAGGCCACGTGGTCGGCGAACTCGATGTCCACCCCGACCTTTGGTTCTTCAAGTGCCACTTCCCGGGCGACCCCGTGATGCCAGGATGCCTCGGCCTCGACGCGATGTGGCAGGCAGTCGGCTACTGGCTCGGCTGGTCAGGCTCGCCCGGCAAGGGCCGCGCCCTCGGCGTCGGCGAGGTAAAGTTCACCGGCGAGATCACCCCGGACAAGAAGCTCGTGCGCTATGAGATCGACATTAAGCGCGTGCGCCGCGGCAAGCTGAACCTCGGCATCGCGGACGGCCGGGTCTATGTCGACGGCGAGCACGTCTACACCGCGCTCGACATGAAAGTCGGCCTCAAGAACCTCGAAAAAGACGCGTAAAGTCCGTCCATAACCCTTCCACACGGGCGGCAGGGACATCTGGACTGAATTCGCCTCGCAGGCGAGTTCAGAGAGCGGCGATGCGGGCCACGTCTGCCCAGGACGGCTCAAGGAAAAGGCCCACGATCAGGAAGATGGCAATGACGATGCGCATGTCGGCTCCCGGCGGGGCACGCGCCCCGGCTCGGGCCGCGAATTGCAGGAAGCATGCCGGAAACTTGACGCGCCCTGCAGGCCCGCCTAGCCCTCGCGCAAGACCTCAAATCAACCAAGGGAGCCCCCGATGGCCGATGACTGGAACATGCCCAAGGGCGACCTGATGAAGGGCAAGCGCGGCATCGTGATGGGCGTCGCCAACCAGAACTCAATCGCCTGGGGCATCTCGAGCCAGCTCGCCGCGCAGGGCGCCGAGATCGCCTTTACCTACCAGGGCGAAAACCTGGAGCGGCGGGTGCGCCCGCTGGTCGAATCTATTGGCATGGACACGATGATCTCCGCCGACGTGACGGACGATGCCTCGATGGACGCCGCATTTGCCACCATCAAGGAGAAGTGGGGCAAGATCGACTTCCTCGTCCACTCCATCGCCTTTGCGGGCAAGGAAGAGCTGCAGGGCTCGATGGTGGCCAACACCACCCGTGAAGGCTTCCGCCGCGCGATGGATATCTCCGTGTACAGCTTTATCGACTGCGCGCGCCGCGCCTCCGAACTGATGACCGAGGGCGGCTCGATCATCTGCATGACCTATCTCGGCGCCGAGCGTACCGTGCCGTCGTATAACGTCATGGGCGTCGCCAAGGCCGCGCTCGAAGCCTCAACCCGCTATGCGGCGCGCGACCTCGGACCCCGGGGCATCCGCGTCAACGCGATCTCGGCGGGCGCGATGCGCACGCTTTCGCTGGCTGGCATCAAGGGCGGCAAGAGCCTCATGGGCACAGGGCGGCAATGGTCCCTGCTCAAAGAAGACACAAGCATGGAAGGCGTGGCCGGCTGCGCGCTCTACCTGCTCTCACCGCTCGGGCGCTCGATTGCCGGCGAAGTGATCCACGTCGATGCGGGCTTCCATGCGGTGGGCGTGCCGGACGCCGCCGAAGAAGACTAGACCGGACCCTGACGGTCCCGGGGCCAGATGCGACATAATTAACATGCAAGGCTGGCGGCTCGGCACTCCGGATTGATTCAGGCTTTGCGGCGTTTGCCAAAGGTGGAGAGCTTTGATGGCCGGCGCGCGAGGAGGCTGAGGGCGGCTTTGCGAAGGCGAGCCGGGCCTCTGATGGATTTATCTTTCCGGATCCCGCAACGATCTCCGTCGAAGGCGACGTCGAGGACCGAGGCCGTCAGAAATCGTGTTGACCTGCCCTGCTCCTTAGGGCGCGGTGATCCTGACGGGGAACGGAACTGATACATTCAGAACCCGGCCCAGCGTGCCGCGCGGGGTTGCCGGGGCTTCACGGCGTGGTTAAGGAGATTCGGAGCACACGGCGTTAAGGGGGCTGGAAAAGTGGACGCTGGGATCCTGGCGGACTTCCGGGAGGCAACATGCCCGGCATGCGGGCACTATGTGGCGATTGCGTTCTTTGATGGCGGTCACCAGCCTTTGGCGACCATTGCGTGGCCGGCGTCGATGGACGAGGCCAAAACTCTGCCCCGGCTGCCGCTGGATTTTGTGCGCTGCACAGAGTGTGGCCATGTCTACAACATGGCCTTCGACTACGCTCAGGTTCCCTATACCGACAAACCGAACCTGATGTTTAATGACGGGGTCTTGTGGTCGGAGCATATTGTCCGGCGGTCCCGCGATATACTGAGCCGCCTGCCCAAGGCTCCGGTCGTGGTCGATGTGGGTTATGGGGATGGAGGGTTCCTTGCGGCCCTGCGCCAGCAACGTCCCGAGGGGCGCTTCATTGGTTTTGACCCGCACGGCGCCGACGGGCGTGTGTCCGGCCTCGATCTGCGCAAGGAATACTTTGACGCCGCAAGGCATCTGGCGGAGATCCGACCGGACGTCATCGTGAGCCGGCATGTGCTTGAACACCTGGTAAACCCGCTGGGGTTCCTGCAGCGGATTGCGGCGGCGGCGTCTGCTCTGGGGGTCACACCCCTGGCCTATTTCGAGGTTCCGTGCATCGACAATGCCGTAGCGGCACGTCGCACGGTGGATTTTTACTATGAACACAGCTCCCAGTTTACCACCACATCCTTTGTCAGGATGCTGACGAGGTGCCAGGCGCAGATCATCGAGATCGGCCAGAGCTACGGCAATGAGGTGATCTTCGGCATCGTCCGCCTGGGGGGGGCACCTTTCCCGACGGCCTTCATCAAGGAGGCTGCCGCCTTTCGTGAAGACAGTACGGCGGCCCTGGGCCTGATTTCGCAGCAACTGGGGGAGCTGTACGGATCGGGCAAGCGGACGGCGGTGTGGGGCGGAACCGGCAAGTCGGCTGCTTTCATGTGCCGGTATGGCGTGGATGCCGGCCGTTTCCCGATCGTTGTGGATTCGGATGCCGGAAAGGCGGGAACCTTCGTGCCCGGCACCGGGCAGGACATCCGTCCGAGCCTCTGGTTGAAGGACCATCCCGTGGAGGTCATCATCATTCCGCCGCAATGGCGGGCGGCCGACATCCTGGGAGAGATCGAGCGCCATGGCATTGCTTACGAAACCATCCTCATCGAACATGGCGGCAGACTGATCGATTTTGTTCACGACGAGCACCCTTACCGGGCCGCAGTTTAAAGCTGTTTGCATGAGCTCCGGTTTGCGCGCCCCTCTTTAAAAGCCTTGTCTGGGCACATTGACTTCCCGCCCACAGTGGCGACTTCGGTTGAAAATGCTCGGGTTATTGAGGGTAAGGTGCGGGATGAACAGGAAACAGCGCCGCGCAGACGCAAAGGCGGGGATCAGGGCTGATCCGGCGGGCGAAGCGCTTAGTGCTGCCCTTCATCATCACCAGAGCGGGCGGCTGGAGCAGGCGGCAAC
>WGNP01000010.1 GCA_016124495.1 Hyphomonas sp.
AGGGGGCGACTGCCGGTGAGCGCGGGATGATCCGTGACGAGATCGTTTCGATCCACGCCCCCGCGAAGGGGGCGACACGGGGCGGGGCGGGCGTTGGCGCGTCAATGTGGGGTTTCGATCCACGCCCCCGCGAAGGGGGCGACGCCGCACACCAGCGGCTTCGATGGCGGCGAGAATGTTTCGATCCACGCCCCCGCGAAGGGGGCGACCCGCATTGCGTCGGAGGCGATCCGCGACAAGCAGTTTCGATCCACGCCCCCGCGAAGGGGGCGACGCGCGGCTCCGTCGCCGGAAAGCGCGTGGAACGTTTCGATCCACGCCCCCGCGAAGGGGGCGACCCGCCGCTATGACGCGCACCGCGGCGCACTTAGGACAGTTTCGATCCACGCCCCCGCGAAGGGGGCGACGACGTTCGGGCTGCTTGGGGAGCTATCCTGCCGGTTTCGATCCACGCCCCCGCGAAGGGGGCGACTACCCACGGCTCAGGCATGGATTGCAGATCCGAAGTTTCGATCCACGCCCCCGCGAAGGGGGCGACCTTGCCGTCAGAGCCCATCAGCATCGGATACTGGTTTCGATCCACGCCCCCGCGAAGGGGGCGACGGCGGGGGTGCAACACCTCAATCGGTCCGCGCATGGTTTCGATCCACGCCCCCGCGAAGGGGGCGACCCAGCTCTGCCGTCCGCGTGCCCTGCGTTCCGGGCGTTTCGATCCACGCCCCCGCGAAGGGGGCGACCTGTGGGGGCTCCACTTGCATGGCGTGGCGCTGGGGTTTCGATCCACGCCCCCGCGAAGGGGGCGACGTCGGCCATGCCTTCGACCTTGAGATGGGCGAAGTTTCGATCCACGCCCCCGCGAAGGGGGCGACCGCTCCGCGACCGCCTCCTGAAGTTCCTTCAAAGTGTTTCGATCCACGCCCCCGCGAAGGGGGCGACAGACCAGGGCCGTTTGATGCTCCGCCCAAAGACGTTTCGATCCACGCCCCCGCGAAGGGGGCGACAAGCCGTTGCCCGCACGCAGGCCCGCAAGGATGCGGTTTCGATCCACGCCCCCGCGAAGGGGGCGACCATGGTCGCGGACAACTCCGACATTTCTGACACGTTTCGATCCACGCCCCCGCGAAGGGGGCGACCTGATTCCCCAAAGCTGTTCCTCGCGGTCTACCTGTTTCGATCCACGCCCCCGCGAAGGGGGCGACCATCCCGTATTGCCGTGGGTGAGAGATGACAAACGTTTCGATCCACGCCCCCGCGAAGGGGGCGACCTGGCGGCAACGGTTTCATATTCGACCGCCTGAGAGTTTCGATCCACGCCCCCGCGAAGGGGGCGACACCGCAGGGTCATCGCTTGCAAGGGTCATGCGCGGTTTCGATCCACGCCCCCGCGAAGGGGGCGACGCGTGCTGCTCATGGGCATCGTGCAGTGTATTCCGTTTCGATCCACGCCCCCGCGAAGGGGGCGACTGGTTAACAGATGCAGAGTATGCTTTCGTATTTGTTTCGATCCACGCCCCCGCGAAGGGGGCGACTGCGTGGCTGCAAGGCGGGCGAACGGCAAAACTTGTTTCGATCCACGCCCCCGCGAAGGGGGCGACTAGCCCTGGTGGACCCCAGCCCAATCGATTGCCATGTTTCGATCCACGCCCCCGCGAAGGGGGCGACATCCTACTGCTGCATATGTCGCCACTTTAGGCGCTGTTTCGATCCACGCCCCCGCGAAGGGGGCGACCACGGTCTGCCCGTTAATCACGGTGCCCTGAAGCGTTTCGATCCACGCCCCCGCGAAGGGGGCGACGCTCAAGCGCAGCAAGCGTCAGCTCGATGACTTCCGTTTCGATCCACGCCCCCGCGAAGGGGGCGACCCTTGCTGCCTCCCCTCAAGCGGAAGATGGCGCCGTTTCGATCCACGCCCCCGCGAAGGGGGCGACCTCTGGGCATTACGATTACCTAAGCCGACAACCAGTTTCGATCCACGCCCCCGCGAAGGGGGCGACAGCAGCTACAGAGCAAGCAGCAGATTGAGATGATGTTTCGATCCACGCCCCCGCGAAGGGGGCGACCGAAGCGCTCGGCCTGAAACGATAACACACAAGGGTTTCGATCCACGCCCCCGCGAAGGGGGCGACACGGCATCGCCCCTTATGTGCCGCCTGCCAACGATGTTTCGATCCACGCCCCCGCGAAGGGGGCGACTCGCACGCGGCCAGAAGGCTGATCGGCTCTCAGAGGTTTCGATCCACGCCCCCGCGAAGGGGGCGACCTCATCAATGATAACTGTCAGAATTCATTGAACAAGACTCGCAATTCCCGCGAACACAAAGATAGCCAAGCTGACCAGCACAGCCGAACCGCTCAAAAATTCACAATGTCAAACAACTTCAGTGTCTTGGGCCCGGCGCGAACATGTCGGCATTCTTCGGCACACTTACGGTTCGCGGACCCAGTCCACTTAGCCGACAATCGTCATATGATGAGCGGGCCGTTGAGATCTTCGGCAGGCTTGGCGCCGACATGTTCGACGCGGCGCTCCCAATTCGAGCCCAGGTGGTAATACCTTAGACTGTCCTCTGACGGGTCAATGTGCGACTCCAATCTGGCCTTCAAAGTCACCCATTGGTGCGGATCCAATTCGATCTCGAACACCGAATATTGAACACGCTGACCGAAGTCCCGGCAGGCCTTTGCAACGCGCCTTAGCCGGCGCGCACCTCCGGATGTTGAGGTCCGCACATCATAGGTGACAAGGACCATCATGTCAGAGCCTCATTTCCAGAATAGCGGCGGATAGCCATCGAGATCTCCCCTGAGATGGCGGGCCAGTAAAAGCGCCTGGAGGTGGGGCGTCAGGCCGATGGGGGCACGCTCTCCAATGAAGTCGTGCAGGCGCTCTTCGCGCTTGCGTTCCTGCCACGCGGTGAGAACGGTCTTACGAGCGTCGTCACGCATGGTCACTGCCCCAGTGTCGCTAACTACAAAGTCGGACGCGCGGAGTTGGCGCCTGTTGATTAATGCGAGCGCCAAACGGTCCGCCAAAGCAGGCCTGAGCTCTTCCATCAGATCAAGCGCAAGACTTGGCCGCCCGGGCCGGTCGCGGTGCAGGAAGCCGACTGCCGGGTCGAGGCCGACGCCTTCGAGAGCGCTTCGGCAATCGTGCGTCAACAAAGTGTAGAGAAACGAGAGCAGGGCGTTGACGGGGTCTAGGGGAGGGCGCCGCGACCGGCCCTGGAACTTCAACTCGTCGTCCGGTGACCGGATGAGGTGGTCAAACACACTGAAGTACAGCCGTCCCGCATCGCCTTCATGACCGCGCAGTATGTCAATGCTGGTCGCCTGAGCAATCGAGCCCTGAAGCAGTAATTCGAGTCTGCGGCAGGCAATCTCGATGGCCTCGCGCGCTGGCGAAAGCATGTCGCCTGCGTGATCACGCAGGGCTCGCATCAGTACTGACCTCTGGTTAGCAAGTTTGCCGAGCACAATGCTGCGCACGATCTCAAGTCCGGCATCCCCCTCTGCAATGCGATATTGGGTGCGGCGCAAAAGCACATTGCCACTCACGGGTCCTTCTACCCGGGCCTGAAACCGGCCGGCCCGGTCGAGCAGGACGATGGATATACCCGCCTGGGCACAAGAGCCGATAAGCGCCGGGGAAACGTAGACCGCACCGAAGACGACGATCGAGGACAACATGTGGAAAGGAGCCCGCCGATCGGGTTCGCCTTCGATCTGAGCAACGAGGTTTTCGCCGTCCTTGCGCAGGCTTGCGCCTTCGGAGGTGACATAGACGGTGTTCAGCAGCTTCTTCATGCTTCGCCCAAAGGGTCGTCATCAGCGCGTAGCGCGGCGGCGAGTGCCCGCTCCCGCCAGGCAAGGGCCGGCTTTGATGCAAGTTTCGGCCGACATAGTTCAATCAGCGAACAGGCCCGGCAAAGCGCAGCCTTATAAGTGGCGGGCGGCGTTTGATGGCTCAAGAATACATCGCGTAGGCTGTCGATGGTGGATTTGGTCAGCGCTCGCAGTTCGGAATCGAAGCGCACGACCGTTCGGCGCCGGGTCTGCGCATAGAACAGGGCGCCTTCAGGAACGCAGCGGCCTGTCATTTCTTCTAGACAAAGCGCTTGCGCACAAAGCTGTGCTTCATCGGCGCGGTGCAGCTTCGGCCTGCCGCGCTTGATTTCAACGGGGTAGGGCGTTTCACGATCGTCAGCAGAGGGATGAAATTCGACAAGATCGGCCACTCCTGCAATACGAAGCATACGAGACGCAAGATGGAGCGCCGTCACGCGCCTTACACCTCGGACCTTCCGGCTTCCGGTATCATCCGATGCCTGATGGAGAATATGGCCTTCGGCTGTCAGAACGTTTTCGGCCCATAAGCGCTCAAGATGGATGAGCGCCGCCTGCCGTAGGCAATAGACCGCGTGCTGGATCGCCGAAATGGGAATGGGCTCGCCGTCGGCCGACGATTCGTCTTCGGCAGAAGGCGCGCCCATCACCGGACCTATATCCGCTCGACGATCTCGATCCCTTCGGGAAGGTCGCGCCGGTCGATCTTTACCAAATAGTCTGCAAATTTCCGCGCCGGGGGCAGGTTACCGAGTCCGGCGTCGTCCGGATCGCGGAACTCTCCACCTACATTCCGGCCAATGCTGACCCGATCGAACAAGTCGTGGGCCTTCGCGTTGCCGAGGGCATTTGCATGCTTGAACACGATCAGCTTTCGGGTGGCCATCTCTCCGCGCGCGGCGGAGCGATCATGCTCGAACATGCTCTCCAGCGCCTCCATCAACAGCGCAAGGTCATCATCGTCGAAGCCGGTGCGCTCGGCCAGCTTGGCCGAAATGAAGCCATGTGCGCGGTAGAGGCCATAGGGCACGATATGCTTACGGCCCATTGTGCGATTGTCACTGCGCGCGTCGCCGTCATCACCTTCCTGCCGATCCCTTTTTTCCTTCTCGCTGGTGGCTGCCATGCGGGTGATCGAAATTTCGGATGGCACGATAGGCTCAACCGAGGCGGCAAACGTCAGCTGAACCGGTCCGCGCACCTGTCCGCAATTGACTCCCGTGGACATGACGGCCCCGAACGAACGCACATCATAGAAGTTTGCGCACATCCAGCGGCGGAGTGCATCCGCCTCTGCGTCATCTTTCGGATTGAGCTTGGCGTCCTTTTCGACCTTCTGGTCGCCGGGCCGGATTGCCTTATAAGCCATGCGGTGCCGGTCATTCAGGATTGATCCGTCCTGAACATAGATGTGTCGTCCATCGGTTCCTGCGTGCGCGAGTTCAATGTAATTTCTGATCTTTCGCTTTAGGCAGACATCTGAAACGAGACCGTGATTGGTTTCCGCATCAAGGCGCGGAAGATTGCCCGCGTCCGGGTCACCATTCGGATTGCCATTGGTCACATCGAAAAGGAGCACGAAATCAAAGCGATTCTTGAGGGCGGTCATTGTGCTATCTCCGGTGCTTCCGTCTCGCGGGATTGAAAAAATGTGCTTCTTTGATGGTAGTAACCAAGGCCGAAGAGGGCCTGCTCCTGCGCTGAGAGCGACGCGGGAAAAGGATCATCAGCTGGGCTGAGGTTTTCCATGATGGCTGAGAGTGCGCGTTCCAGCGTCACTTTGTAACTAGGTTTGCGCTTGGCGACTTTAGACAGATGGTTGGCCGCGTTGCGGTCAATTGCCGAGAAAACCTTTCGCGGCTGAGCCGAGGCTGAACCGTAGAATTTGTCCTTGATTGTTGCGTTGATGTTGCCACCCAACGCT
Source organism: Hyphomonas sp. (assembly GCA_016124495.1). Taxonomy (GTDB): domain Bacteria; phylum Pseudomonadota; class Alphaproteobacteria; order Caulobacterales; family Hyphomonadaceae; genus Hyphomonas. The sequence continues at coordinate 5,768 of WGNP01000010.1, forward strand.
GCCTCCTGGATGCGTTCGTAGACGGCAAATAGCCGTCCCAGCAGGTAGCCTTTGTCCTTGAAGTCCGGGTCGAGTGCCACAGGCGTTTCCTTTCGTTCGAAGTTACGGATGAGAACGGCCTTGAGCATTCCTGCGCGAAGTGCGTTGACCTCTCTGTCGGCACGGATGCGCATCAGCACGCTGGTCAGCAGAGTCAGGGGATAGCGGTTGCCCGTAAGAATTGCGCGCATCCACTCCCCGGCGAGCTTGGGCGGTACGTTCTCACGCTTCCCGAGGACGGCCGTTTCGGCGAGATACTGCCAGAGCGGTGGAAACGGCGTTCGGGTCTGCGGCTCGATCTGCATGTCTGCCGCGAAACGCTGGTAATTTCTGGCGAGGCCGGCAAAGTCGCTCTCGTGCCAAAACCGAATTGAGATCCTCGCCGCGTTCGGCGCAAGGCCAAGAACATAAAAGCGAACGCCTGTTTCGAGCTTCGGATCGAGTTCGCCAAGCGGGCGACCGTTGCGAAGGCCTTCCAGGACCGCGCGAACCCTCTCCGATTGTTGTGTCTCGTCAATGCCCGAGAAACCCGCGAGCCAGATCTCCTGCGCGGTTTCCGCTGTCTCTACATCAGACGCGTCGGCCCAGAAAACGGTCGATGCATCACCGATCTGGATCCGGTTTCTGCTACCCTTGGCGAGAAATATGTTTAGCGCCGTCGTGTAGGCAAACGTAGCGGATTCGGATACGGGCGCGTTGCCTCCCTGGTCGTGTCCGTACGACTCGTAAGCAGTTGCGTTGAACGCAACGATCGAGCCACCGGAAGACTGCCCGCCCCAAACGCCCTTGATCGATGGGTGAAGGCGCGCGACCGGGAGCCGCGCCCCCCGAACGAGACACACCTCGGCTTCACCGCTGGCGGCGGCCTGCATGGAGGCCCACAAGGTTTTTGCCGCGTCCCGGTCGTGCAGGAAGGTATTGTCGGGCCTTCGATCGGACTCGAGCGCGAAGACGACATTCTGGTCTTTGAGGTCTTCTGGCCATCCCAGCGAAATGAACTGGTCAGGAGTCCACGACTTGAGAAAAAATCGAAATGCGATTAGGCCTATGTCTTCCGACTTTTCTAGCGCAGCCAGATGGTATTCGCGAAAGTACGCGTGCTCTCGGTCGAGACGCTTTCCTTGACCCGCTGTGATCCCGAGCACATAGGCAGTTTTATCCCAAAGAAAGCTGCAGATTATTCCTGCAGACTTCTTTGGTGGTTGCGGTACCGCCAGCGCTCGTGGCTGTCGCTTGCTCCCTTCACCAGTGCGCAGATCGATGAGTTGCGCGACCGAGCCATCCTCGTTCAGCGAGATCAAGAATCCGATTTTTGCCAACGCATACCCAAACGGTGGCGCGTCCGGTAGGCGATCATAGGCGCGGGCGAGCGAAGCCAATATCGTCATTTGAGCACTTCTGATGAGCCCGGTTGCGGCACGCGCATAACGCCTGCCTCCAGACGGGCACGGAAGAACATTGACGGCTTGCCCTTCTCCTGGTGGGCAATGTCCCACAGCATAATGCCGAGGTCGCGCGGCACACTGAAACCAAGTTCCGGCATGCGGTGCTCCGGCAGCACGACGGGCAACGGCGCTGCAGGATCAAGTAATTCGAAGCACGCATCGAACTCTCGAGTGCCGAGGCAGGGCTGGTGGAAGCACTGCCCGCGCGCGGCGCGCCTGTTGAACGTGTCGAGATGCTTGCCCTCGTTGTCGTCCGCGCCAGCCTTGGACGTCATGACGAAGTGCGCCGCGATGACATAAGCTACATCGCTCAGGATCGTGGCTGCCCGTTGCTGACGGTCCTCGTCTGCGATGAGTTGAAGGCCCGCAAGGTCGCCCCGATTCATCGCCTGTTTTACCGAACTAGTTGGCACCTTCGAGCCAACCTCATTGCGCCGGAACGACTGGAACCGGATCGGCTTCAGCACGTGAATCTCGTCAATCACCCAGCTGATCGCCGGTTTCCAGTGGATCGCCTCCAGTATTCCGCGTGCCGCCGAAGGGGTCATCACGTCATAGGAAACACGCTCGACCTTCATCTCCGGCCGAGTGAAACAGGCCCGCGGACCCGTTACGAGAAGTTTGATGCCGTATGTCACGTCGGTCTCAGCTCCACATCATGCTTTCGGTTGAAAGGAAATCTGCGTCTTCCCAAAGTAGGCCGGTTTCGGGCGTATAGAGGTCCGGGTCCGTCAGCACACAGAATTGGTCGCCACGTAGGCTAGGGTTGCCAAAGCTCGCGCGGCCATTGGCAATTAGGCGCGCGCGGGCGCGCGGTGGCACCTGGACGATATAGGGCTGAAGGTCTCGCGCAAGTCCGCCGGACGAGATCCAATCCTTGCCGAGATCCTGAATAGCGCATGCGGAGCGTTCGTCTCGGGGAATAATCACCGAAGCCATCCCGTCTTCGATCATACGGAATTTCTCGGCTGCCGTTCGGTACGCGAAATGCACGCCTGTCCTGTCCATCGCCTGAAGCAGTCCGAGTATTCCGTCTCGGTCCAAACCCTCAGGGCCGACGCGCCAGTAAACCTCACCGAAATAATCCTCCATCGCGCTGGGTGCAAAGAGGTCCGGGTGTTTGCCCAGTATGCGAGACAGGTCACCTGTCAGGTTTCGAATCTCCGCCGGTGCTGGAAAATCGGTCGCCTCGAAGACCGTCACTATACTGTCTTCGGCGAGCCGCTTGCCTTCCCGATTGCAGCGCCCCGCTGCCTGCGCAATCTGGTCCAGGCCTGCCGCAGCGCGCCAGACACGCGGAAAATCGAGATCGACGCCCGCTTCAACAAGCGAAGTCGCGATGACGCGGCAGGGCTCGTTGCCCAGCAATCGTCCGCGCACATCGGCGAGAACGGATTTTCGGTCTAATCCGCATTGGCGCGTCGAGAGGTGTACAAGGCTTTCCAATCCCGCTGATCGTGCCTCGCGGTATATCGCCAGAGCATGCCTGCGTGAGTTGACGATAATCAGGCCCTGCTTGTGATTGCGAAGCTCCGTGATCAGATCATCGTTCGTGCGGGGCCCAGCAAACAAAAGAGTGACCCGCCGAAGCGCGCGCGCTAGTCCGGCTGGATCGGGCGCGAGTTCGCGGCCCTCAAGTTCAAGTCCCAATCGTGCCTGCCGCTCCGACGTGGGCCATGCGAAATTTCTGACGTCAAGTGCAGGTTGGGTCGCCGTGCACAGGATCACGGTGCACCCATAGTTGCGCGCGAGCTCGTCGATCGCTCGCATGCAAGCGGCGAGCAGATGGCGTGGAAGCGTTTGCGCCTCATCTAGAACGATCACACTCTGCGCGATGTTGTGCAACTTCTGGCACTTCGAAGGCTTGGCGGCGAACAAGCTCTCGAAAAGCTGAACATTTGTGGTGACGATAATTGGCGCGGCCCAATCTTGCATCGCATGACGGACGCGGCGGTTGTTTTCGTTCTCATCAGCCGATTGGGCAGCATCGTTTTCGACGGCCGAATGGTGCTCAAGAACGCATGCCTCGCCGAGAATGTCGCGATAGATTGCAGCGGTCTGATCGATGATCGCCGTAAACGGTGCAACATAGATGATCCTGCGCAAACGATGCGCGCGCGCATGCTCGAGCGCGAAGCCCAGTGACGCTAGCGTTTTGCCGCCTCCCGTGGGCACTGTGAACGTGAAGAGGCCTGGCTTGCGTTTTGCTTGCGAACGGGTGTGTTTGAGGATCGTGGCTCTAAGCGCGTTGACCGGGGAGTCAGTCTTGAAGTTTGCAATCCGTGCATCAAACGCACTTATGGCGTCGTCGAGGATTTCCTGCAGCTGCGGCCAGCTTCGGTCGGCCGCCCGGCTGCCGCTCCTGACGCAAAAGGCCTCGGCATCCTTCCGGTCCGCGTCCACCAGACACGAAAAAAGCATCCGGCCGAGAAAGGCGAGTCGGAAAGGCAGGGCAGCAGCGTCCGGTAACGGATTCATCGACGGCGTCACGTTGCCGAGATCTGGGCATATCTCTGATTGCCACACTGGGTCGAGATCGCTGGGGTCGAATCGGCTCAGTCTATCTTCCAGGGACGAGCCGGCGCCTATCTCACCTGTCCGGTCTGGTAGTCCGGCATGATGCCCGGCGATTGCGTGGGCAATAAGTTGGCGGAAGACCAATGTACCCGGGGACGCATTGTTCCACGCCCACCACGCCCCTGCCGAGCTATGCTCGACTTGTTCTGGCGACCCCGCGAGACGACGCTGAAAGGCCGCGGTATACTTGCCGAGATCATGCAACAATCCGGATTGGAATGCAGCATGTTCAATACCTAACGGCCTGCCATACGATCCCGCGAGCGTTGCTGTCCCGGCAAGATGTTGGTCAAGCAATTGCCAATTGCTCTTAGTTGAGTCGTCAGTCGTGCGAGCGTAGTACATTCCGATCCTCGGCGTTCCGTTACTGGTTGCCGATTCTCCGTGTCCCGCAAGCTAATGTAGAAAGTTGGGGTCAGTCCTCATCAATAGCGTTGCCCGACGAAGCGGTGCTTAACCTGAAAGGTCAGTCCGTCGTAGTCAAAAACGTACAAGGAAAAGCTAGCCGTCGTACGGTAACACCGTAAGGTCCGACGTTACAAGCACCCTAACCGGGGCGCCAGGGCGCACGCGCAGGGTAGGGCGGATGGTCAGTTCGCGGTCGACAATGCGGCCGCCGGTGCGGGCGGCTTCCTGGGCGGCAGCGTCGCCGAGGCTGCGGGTGAACCCCTGATCGTCATCGCTTTCGGCTTCGTTGGCGACGATGCTGAGTACGGCCGAGAGCGCGATTGCCCCGCCGAGACGGCCAAGATGATTGTCGGTTTTGTCCGAGATGCCAGAAGCGCCGCTCGGGTCGGTCGCCGCCATTCCGCCGAGGTCCAGAGACCAGCCGTTCGGCATGATGATCCGGTCCCAGCCGAGAAACACGCGCGTGTCGCCGTAGAGAACTTCGCTCTCATAGGTGCCGATGAGACGCGCGCCCTGCGGGATCAGGAGATGATCGCCCGTGACACTGTCATAGACCGGCGCCGTGACCTGCGCGATGACCTTGCCCGGCAGGTCAGAATTGACCGCGGTGACCAGCGCGGCCGGGATCACTGTTCCGGCCTGCAGCTCATAGGGCGAGGCGGGCGGGCGATAGGCGCCCGGGGCTTCGTCCTTGATTGTGATCTGGTGGGTGAGGGGCCTCGCCGTTTGCGGTCGTTGTTCGAAGAAGAGCGGGGCCGGTGCAACAGTGCGCTCTGCTGGGGGCTCAGATCGATAGGTGTCCTGGTAGCCGGTGTCTTCCGGCATGTCTGACCAGCCACTGTCTTCAGGAAGGTAGAGATCGTCTTCCAGGCCGAACCCTTCCGGCGGGCCGGCATCGCCCCAGAGCATGTCGCGCGGTTCGTTCGGGTCGCGGGCTGGCAGCGCCAGCGTCTTGGAATAGTCCGCCGGCCTCGATGTCAGCGCTTCCGGCAAGTTGCTGGTGGCCACGGCGCGCGGTTCAGACGCTGCAGGCCCGGCATTGGCGGTCCGATCCGAGAGGCCTGTGAGCACAGCAAAGACCACGATGCTGCCGAACACGCCGGCGCCGGTCATCAGCACACGGCGCGAGAGGCGTTTTGGCGAGGGCGGATGGGCGCGGATGTCGACGGGGTTTGCGGGCTGGGGCGAGGGCGCTGCGTTTGTCATGGGCGAGCCGCCTCCTTCCGGTCGATGCGCACGGTGATGGGCTTCTTCTGGCCAAGGCGCAGCTCGGCCCGGTCAAACAGGCGGTCGACCACATAGGTCTGGCCTTCGGCCCGGTAATTGACGAGTTCAAGACCTTCTCCCGTCCGCACGAACAGCGGCGGCATGTCAGCGGCCGCAACGTTCGAACTGAACGCAATCCAGGTCTTCTTGCCATCATCCCAGACGCTAACCGGCGTCCAGACGGGCGCCTTTCGCCAGGGCGGCGTGATGTCATAGCCATAGTTCAGGACCGGGGGCGGCGGAGGGGGTGGCGGAGGCGGCGCTTCCGGGACCGGGGGCTTCGGATAGGACCAGGCGACCTGCGCCGTGTAGGTGTCGCCGGCGACCGAGACTGCTTCGATCAGGTAGGCCCGCCGGTCCGTCGCGAGTACGATATTGGTCTTGAGTTTTGCGGCGAGCGGTTTGACGATGATCAGTGTGCGGCTGGTCTCGCCCGCACCCGTCAGCGTCTGCGACACCATCCAGCGTGTGGTATCGCCGGCCGCAATGTCCAGCACCGTCTCACCGGGCTCAAGCAGGATCGTTGAGATATAGGATGGCGCCGTCTGGAGCTCGTAGATTGCGCCCGGCGCATAGGCGTAGACGAGCGCCGCGTCCTCATAGACCGCGTTCGCAGCGCCCTGGCGCGCGGCCTTGTTGACCTCGGCGAGGGATTGCGGCGGCGCGCTGACACGTTCCGGCTTCATCGGCGCTGGCTCCGGTGTCAGGGGCGCTTCAGGTAGGGGGTCTGGCGTCTGTTCGGTTTGGAGCGCGGGTTCGATCTCTGCGATCGACTCGGCTGTGGGCTCGGCCTGGAGCAGGATTTCTGCGACGGGGGCTGTTTCAATGAGGCCTGTTGGCGCTTGTGTTTGCGGCGTGGCGCAGGCGGCAAGACCCAGAAAGGCAGTTGCAATGAGGACGGCGCGGGTCATTGGTCACGGCTCCAGCTGAACTCGGTGATGAAGAGGCCGAGCGGGTTCTTTGAGATCTCGTCGGCGCTGCGGGGCGGGGCATGGGTGACGGTGAACAGGCCCGTATAATTGGCCCGCTCGGTTCGGCTGAGACTGCTCGTCTCCTCGCTCCAGCTGACCTGCCAGGATTTGTCTGAACGCTGCACGATCGAGCGGACATGTACCGTGCGCCCGGCAAGGCCGGTATTGGCAAACGGATCATCCTGGCGGGCAATCTCGCTGAGCTTGGCGGCCGCCTGCGGCGTCAGGAACTGATAGGCCGCAAGCCAGTTCTCGCGCAGCACGATCTGGTCGGTCGGCAGCGCGCGCACGTTCCTGACAAACTCGCCGATGAAATACGCCGTCTGGGCCGTGCCGGGTGTCCAGGCGCCGTCGGCGACGCGCACCGACAGGACCTGGCCTTCCGGCGCGACTTCCACGACATGCACGAACGTGCGCTTCTGGAGCGCCACGAGCGTCAGTGACGCGGCGAGCGCTGCCGACAGGCCGAACGCTGCGAACGCCATCAGCCGCCAGCTGCGCGCTGACAATACGGCGGACCCCATCCGCGCATCCCATTCGGCCTGCGCGCGCCGGTAAGGTGTTTCGGCCGGGGGCGGGGCATAGGACCTCGCCGGAGCCCTAAACGGAAAACTCATCGTCTGCCTCCTCGCCCGCGTGGGGGCTCAATCCTGCTATGATCAATCGGTGTGGCGGGCGCGCGCGGCGAAGGCGCTGCCGCGCTGCGCGTGGACGCGCGGCCGCCGCCGCTCATGACGAGCCGTGTGGTGACGGCTGCGCCGGCCGCCGTGGCCGCAGCGCCCTGGCCGGCGCGCACCGTGTCGGCGCCCGACAGATGTGGCTGGCCTGAGACGACTTCGCTTGCCAGCTGCGGCCCGAACCAGGCGAGCATCAACAGCGTCAGGCCAAAGAGGAGAATGTTGAGCGCGCCGCCGGCGTCCAGCACGAACACGGCTGGCAGCCGGTCCACGAACGAGATCGAGACGGATGCAATAAGCGCCAGCACGAAGAGGCGCATCGCGCTGCCCACCACCCAGCCGAGCGGGCGCTCGGCGACCCAGGCCGTTCCGGAAAACACGCCCCAGGGAAGGGCGACGAACGCCGCAAGGCTGCCGAGCTTGAACGCGATCAGCGCCGAGAAGATCTGCAGCGCGAGGATGAAGAACCCGAACATGATGACGAAGGCGGCGATGAGGATCGTCACCAGCGGCACAAAGTCCGTGAGAATGTTCATGCCGCGGCCAAGCTCTGCCGTGCGCCCGAAGAGCTCCGTGCCAATCCCTGCAATCCGCCCGGGATTGTGCAGGTCAGGCAGGGACAGATCGCTGCCGCCCGCACGCAGGCCCAGCATCGCGCCCGACTGGTTGATCGCGGACGCAAGATCGTTCCAGTTGTTGATCAGGAACGCAAAGAAGCCGACGAACAGGACCTTGCGGAAGAACGGCGCCATCGGCGCCTCGGCCGCCAGCGCCCATTGCGCGCCCGCCAGCGTCACAGAAATCACGATCAGCGCGTTCAGCACATAGGCGACATCGCCTTCAATCAATCCGAACCCGGAATCGATCACCAGGATGAACTGGTCGAGGAAGCTGTTGATCGTTGAAGGATCCATGGCGCGCTCTCTCCCCTCAGAAGACCGAGCGGGCGGAATCAGAGGGCGCGGGCAGGTCCGCCGGGAACGCGCGGCGCTGGATTTCTTCGGCGCGCTCTTCCCGGGCAAGGCGCTCCATCCGCTCGGTCTGCAGCGCGCGGCCCTGCAGCACGAGCAGCGAATGGATCTCGGCAAGCTGAGCGGCGCTCAAGGCCTGCAGCTGGTTGCCGGCCTGGATCGCGCCGGTCTGGCCTTCAGCGCCCTGGCTTGCGCTGAGCGCCGATTGAAGGCGCGTGCCTGTATCGTCGATGGACTTCGCGGCGCGCGCCTCGGCCGCCATCGCGCGGGCAAGGCTCGCGCGGCTCGCCGCCCGCCAGCGCTGCGACTGGGCGAGCACGCTCTCAAGGTCATAGGCTTCCCAAGTCTCCGGGTAGAGCGCTTCGATGTCCCCGCCGATCCGGCCGATATCGAAGGCAAGCGCTTCGGCCTGCGTGAACAAGTCTCTTGCGCTGCGTATCGACTGAGTAAGCTCCGGGGACAAATCAAGCTGGCTCCGCTCCAGCATCCGGGCCTGCTGCTCGATCGCGGCAATTTGATGCCGGATCTGTTCCAGCGCCCGGGCTGCTGACAGCACGCTTTGTGCATGCACGGCCGGATCATAGACGGCGATCTGCGCAGCCGCAGGCGGGGGCGGTGTGATAGCTGCCAGAGGCAGGCCAGCCGCGATCATGGCTGCGAGGCGTGTACTGAGACGGCTCATGCGGCTTCGCCTTCTGTGGGTTGAGAGCTGGGCGTGGGGAAGGGGAGAATATCCGCGGCGTCGAACCGGCCGAGCGCGTCGGCCGCTGGCCCGAGACCCTTCGCCTCCAGGAACCGGCGGGCAAACCGCGCGCTGCCCCCGCTTGCGGTGAGGCGGTCGATGAGGCGCTGGTCCTCCGGGCTGGCGGCGCCCGCAAAGGCGAGCGCAGCCGGGCCGAGCTCGAGGTCGATCATCCGGCTGCCCGCCCGGCTGGTGATGTAATAGTCGCGCTTCGGGGTGGCGCCCGCGATATGCTCGATCTGGCGTTCATTGAGCCCGGCCGCGCGGTAGAAATCCTTCGTCTGCGGCTCGCGCGCCCGGTCATTGGCAAGGAAGATCCGCGTGGCGGCCGCCTCGTTCAGCGTCGCGGCCAGCGGCGAGGCCGCGACATCGGCGAGTTCCTGGCTTGCAAAGATCACCGCGACGTTCTTCTTGCGCAGCGACTTGAGCCAGTCCTGGATGCGCGCCGCGAAGTCCGTGTCCTTGAGATAGAGCCAGGCCTCATCCAGCACGATCAGTGTCGGGCGCCCGTCAAAGCGCGCCTCCAGCATGTGGAAGATCACCGGCAGGACAGCCGCCGCCGCACGTTTGGACGCGAGCAGCGCTTCCATCTCGAACGCCGTCACCGCACCGGCGCCAAACGACGTCCGGTCGGCATCGAGCAGACTGCCCAGCGGGCCGGCATGTGTCAGCGGCTCCAGCGCCGCGCGCAGGCCCTCGTCCTGGATCAGCGCCGTCAGCAGCGACAGCGTACGCTCGCGCGCCGGGCGCAGGCTGAGGAGATCGAGCGCCCGCCACAGCTCACGCCGGCGCTCCGGGGTGAGTTCTCCGCCGCCGGCCTCGACTTCGCCGCTCAGCCAGTCCTGTGCCCAGGTCCGCTCCGCCGGTTGATCAATGTTTCCGAGCGGCTGGAACGAAGGTGCGCTCGTCTCTGTCGCGCCCGGATCATGGAACACGCCGCCGAGGCCCAGCACCATCGCCCGGGACGAGCGACCCTTGTCGAACACGAAGGCCTGCGCGCCTGGATAGCGCAGCCATTGGGCGACCAGCATCGCGAGCAGCACTGACTTGCCGGACCCTGTCGGCCCCAGCACCAGCGTATGGCCAATATCCCCCTGATGCAGGCTCAGCCGGAACGGCGTTGCCCCGTCGCTCGCCGCCAGCATCAGCGGCGGCCCGCCAAGGTGCGGGCTCGTCTCAGGCCCGGCCCAGATGGCGCTGGCCGGAATGAGATGCGCAAGATTGCGCGTCAGGACCAGCGGGCGGCGCACATCGGCGTAAGCCTGTCCCGGCAGCGTGCCGAGCCAGGCTTCGACCGCATTGACGCCTTCGGCCTCGGTCACAAAGCCAAGACTGTCCGTCGTCTGACGGATGAGGCGCAGGGCAGCGTCTGCCGCCTCGCTGGTCTCCTCCGCAATCACGATGACAATCGTCGCATAACCGGCGGTGACCCCGTCCTGGCCGAGGCTCACGAGCGCGGCGTCTGCGTCGGCGGCCTGCAGGGCCGCGTCATTGTCGAGGAGCCCGGACTCTTCCCGGAACAGCGCTTCACGAATGAGCGACATGATGCCCTTGCGCTTGGCAAACCATTTGCGCCGGACGTTCGTGATCTCGCGGCGCGCCGCTTCGGGCCCGAGCGGCAGGAACCGTGTCACCCAGCGATAGGAGACCGGGAGCCGGTTCAGTGCGTCGAGCAGGCCGGGCTCGGTTGAGGATACAAAACTGCGCACCGACAGGAGCCGCAGGTGCTTGCCGCCGAGTTTGGGCGAGAGGCCGCCGGTGAGGCTTGCATCTGTCAGGAGCCCGTCGAGATGGAAGGGTTCTTCGGGCAAGCGCAGGCGGCGCAGCGCCCGGTCGGAGACACAGTCATGCAGGTAGCCGAGCAGGTCTTCGTCGCCGAGCCAGTCTGCCTCCGGGAGCAGCGGCTCGATCAGCGACAGGAATGCGTCGCTCTCCGTTATGAACCGCGCGAGCACCGCAGAATAATCCGTGGACGCAGCTTTCTCGCCGCCTTCGAACAGGAGGGCTTCAAGCCAGCGCGCCCGCTCCGGCGGCGGCAGGAAGGTCACGCTCAGGAAATAATCCGTCTCGAACCGCGCGCCCGCTGCTTCAAACAGCATCCGGCGCTCTTCCTCGATCAGCCAGGCAAGGCCCTGATTGAAATTGCTCTCCGGATAGCCGGGGGAGGGGCGCCGGCGCGCCTCGACATGCAGGCACCAGCCGGGGCCGAGACGGCGCAGCGCATTGCTGAGCCGCTCAGACTGGCCGATGAGTTCGGCCGGCGTGGCGGCGTCAAGGTCCGGCCCCCGAAATCTCAGGCAGCGCTGGAAGCTGCCATCCTTGTTGAGGACGATGCCCGGCGCGATCAGCGCGGCCCAGGTCAGGTAATCGGTGAGCTTCGCGCGGCGGCGGCTATAGAAGCGAAGGTCGAACATGGGACTCAGGCCTCCAGGTAGAGGGGCTTGGCGAGGTGGCGCGGCCAGGTCTCGAGGAACCAGGGATCGCGCGCCGCCGCCCAGGCGGCCGCGCCGTGAAGGGCGGTACAAAGCGGGATGCCGATCAGCGGCTGCTGCAACCCGAGCGCAATCGCCGCGCCGAACGTCCCGTTGAGGATCGCAAACCCCCGCGGCACGCCGCCGATCAGGATCGGCCGCGTCAGCGAGGTATGCAGCGGCAGGACGTAACCCTCAGGCAGCTCGCTCATGGCCTTTAGATCACCGCGCCGCCGGCAAAGCCGAAGAAGTCGAGGAAGAACGACACCGCCGCGAACATGATCGCGATGCCGAGCCCGACAAAGGCAAGCTTGCGCACGCCGGAGCCGCCTTCCGAGAAGGTGATCGTGATGCCCGCAAGCACGATCGCGATCACACCGGCCGCGCGTGCAACAGGCCCGGTGATCGAGTCGACGACCTGCTCAAGCGGCGCCTCCCAGGGCATGCCGGAGCCCGCCGCATGGGCAGGCGCGGCGAGCAGCAGCGCGAGGGCGGCCGTCATGATGAGGCGCCGCGTGGCGCGTTCGTTTTTGTGGATTGGGCTTGTCATGTCAGGTCTCCTTTGGACATGGGTTGGCTGGGATGAGGAGTGAGGATCTGCGAGATGCGCCGGCCTTCGGCGGTGCGTTCGATAAACACGATGAGGCCTGCGCCTTGGGCGATGAGCCGGGACGGGTCGCCCCCGCCAGCTTCGAGGCAGAGATCTTCCAGCCGGCCGAGCGCGTCGGCCGCAGAATTTGCATGCAGGGTGAGGAGCCCGCCGGGATGGCCGGTGTTCCAGGCCTTGAGCACATCAAGCGCCGCCGCGTCCCGGACTTCGCCGACGATGATCCGGTCCGGTCTTAGCCGCAGCGCGGTCTGGACAAGATCGCGCAAGGTTACCTGCGGCGGCGTCCGCTTCGTCAGCAGCTGGACGACATTCTCGCCGGAGACCTGGAGCTCGGCTGTGTCCTCCAGCACGATGGTGCGCGCCGCGCGGAAGGCGGGTTCGGCCAGCAGCGCATTGAGGAGCGTTGTCTTGCCGGAGCCCGCACCGCCCGCAACGATGATGTTGCGCCGGTCAGTCACGGCTCTGCGCAGCTCGGCCGCCTGGGCCTCTGTCGCCGCGCCGCTCGCCACATAATCGTCCAGCGTGAAGATGCGCTCCGGGCGCTTGCGGATCGCCAGCACCGGCGCCGCAACGAGCGGCGCGAGCACCGCCTGCACCCGCGCAGCGCTGCCCGGCAGAACTGCTGACAGCAGGGGCCGGTCCGGGCCGACCGTCTCGCCCGCTTCATGGGCGAGGAGGCGGATCGCCGCTTCGCGGTCCGCGGCCGGGATGACGACCGAGGTCGGTTCAAGGCCTGATCCGGCCCGGTCGAGCCAGAGCCGCCCGTCCGCATTGATCAGCGCTTCGGTCACGTCCGGCGCGTTCAGCGCAGCGGCAACGTCCGGCCCGAGCGCCGCGGCCAGCACAGCGCGGCGGCGCGCGCCCGGAACAAAGGGAATGGCGCCCGCGCTCATTCTGCGTCCTCATGGGAGAGCGCGGCGAGCGCGCTGCGCCGGCTTTTGGAAGCCCTTGCGGCTGCGCGGTCGACATAGTCTGCAAAATGCTCCAGCCGGGCAGACGCGCTCGCCGCGGCACTCTCGGCATAATCTTCCGGGAGCGGAGGATTATGCTCAAGCCAGAGGCGCACGAAACAATAAATGGCCTTGTCGATACGCGCCTGGTCGGCAAAGAGCCTGTCGATCCGTGCCTCGATCCGGTTCAGCTGACGCTTCTGCGTCTCGCCGGCCGCAACAAGCGCGCCTTCCGACCGCGCCGAGAGATAGACCCGCACCGCTTCAACAATGATGCTCGATTCGGATCGCCCCTGGACACGCGCCATCCGGGCGATCTCGCGGGCGAGCGTGTTTTCGAAATAGGCGCGGATACCGGTGGTCGACATGGGGGCTTCAGTCTCCTTGAACGCGGCGCTTGGGGCGCGCCTCTGTGTTGCTTGTGGCGGCCTCCTGTTCACGCGCCTCCGTCGCCGGATGTCCCGGGGGAGGGGTGAGGCCGGCGAGGATCGTGCGCGACAGGCTCGGCTGCGAGGCGCGCGCCGGCGCCGCCGTGAAGAGATCTGGCTGGGCACCCGGCGCGCGGGGTGATGGCGGTGTCCGGCGCTGCGATGAAGACGGATGCGGTTTTGGGCCCGGCGCCGGCGGCAGCGTGCCGGCAGGCAATACGCCGTCCCAGTCGTGGCGAGCGGGCGAGGCAGGCCGTGCAAGACGTGCCGGAAGGAGGCGCTGCGCAAAGACAGGCTCCTGGTCGAACCGAAGTTTCTTCGTGCGCAGCGGTTTGGTGCCGGACAGGAAGATCAGCTGCTCATCGCGCGCAAGCTGGCGCACATCGCCGGGCAGCAGCAAGGGACGGCGCTCTTCGCGGTAAGAAATCGTCCGGCGCTTCGGGCCAAACAGCGAGGCCGGCATCTGCTCACTGATCTGCGGCCGGACCTCCCAGGCCTCGCCTGCCATCTCGGCGATCCGGCGCGCCGTCTCCATGTCGGTCGCCGAAAACGAGGTGAGGATATGGCAATTGTCGAGGATCACGCTGTCGCGGCCATAGGCCCGGGTAATGTGGTTCAGCGACTGGCAGACGAGATAGGCCTTGAGGCCGTAGCCTGCCATCGCGCCCATCATCGTCTCGAAGAAGGGAAGCTTCCCAAGCTGCGGGAACTCGTCGAGGCAAAGCAGCAGGCGGTAGTTCTTCGGCTCGCCCGCCGGTCCTGTCTCCTGGTGCTCCATCAGGGCGCGGGCCATCTGGTTCAGGACGAGCCGCATCAGCGGCATCAGGCGCGCGGCGTCGGATGGCGGCGGTTGCAGGTAGAGCGTGACGGGCTTTGCGCCGCACATCAGGTCGGCCACCCGGAAGTCGGAGGCCGATGTCATCTCCGCAACAATCGGATCGGCGAACAGGCCGAAGAAGCTCTCAGCCGTAGCCTTCAGGCCCGACTGCAGTCGCTCCTCATTGGCGAGGAAGCTGTCCGAGCCGTGCTTGCATTCCGGATGCACCTCGCCTTCGCCGGTGAGCGCGTCGGTGAGATGCAGCGTGCGGCCCATCTCGTCGGCGGTAGCTTTGAGGTCGCTGAGTTTTGACCGGACAACGGCAAGCGTCTTGCGATGGGCGGGCTCGGAATAAAGGACATGGATGATGACGCCGATCAGGACCTGCTTGGCAGACTTGTCCCAGAAATCCGAATGGCGCCCGTCACCGGCCGGATCGGCGATGATGTCGACGATGTTCTGGACATCGCGCACTTCGTTTGCGCCGCGGCGCACTTCGAACAGGGGATTGAACCGCGCAGAGCCCGGCATCGTCGGCGCGAACTGGAGCACCGGCCCGCGCGTTGCCCTGAACCCCGCCGTCCCCGGAAACCCGTGCCGGCCATCGCCGCTCGCAAGCTCTCCCTTGACGTCGAGCACCAGGGCCGAGTCCGGCCAGGCAAGCAGTGTCGGCACGACATGGCCGCGGCCCTTGCCAGACCGCGAGGCGCCGACCAGCAACTGATGCTCCGGCCCGTCAAAGCAGAGGATCTCGCCGTCCAGCTTGCCGAGCGGCGTGCCGCGCCTGGCAAAGAGGCCGGCCTCTTCTGCGTCCGCAAACTTGCCCCAGGCGTCCTTGCCGAAAGGCTCCGGCTTGGTGCGGGTACGGATCAGGAGCGCGAAGGCGAGGATAGCGGCGGCAAACCCTGCGAGGACGATCAGCCGGGCGATCGCAAAGGGCTTGGGGAAATTCTCGGCATGGACCTCAGTCCAGGCAATGACTGCAAAGGGCGGGTAGACCGGTTCGCCGCCCACGCTAAAGAGCTGCTCGCCGAGGGCAGGGTGGCCGTCGAATACGCCGGCGATGAACCCTGTGGCGAGCGCAAGCCCTGCGATCAACAGCAGGGGCGGGATGGCAAAGGCGAGTGCAAAACGCATATTGGGCCGTCAGTACCTGCCGCAAGCCGTCTTGCGGGTCGTACACGGACCATCGGCTGGTGGGGCTGGATGCGACGAGCCGGAACGCCTGCCGGGCGACTGCGCGCCGATCGAGGCTCAGAGGCGCGTTAACTCTGGTCTTGCGAAATCAGGCGCGCGGATTGCGCAGTTTTGCAGGAGCAGGTGTCTAGGGTTGGAGAATTCTCATCCGCTGCGGCGCAGGCGCGCAGGCAGATCCCGGTATGGCTCGCCTTGGTAAAATTCGCGCGGTAGGGATCAGTCGGTATCCTGCAAGGCGCGCAGAACCTTCGCCATCGACGTCAATACGGTCACGGATGAAGCGCGGTCCACGACCGTGTGGCATTTGTTGCGCGCAAGCTGAAGCGTTTTCGTTGCCTCGTCCAAACCGTTCCTACCATCAACGCCTTCAAACAGGGCATCGACAGGAACACTGAACGCGCGGGCCATCATGTAAAGGACGCCGGCAGAAATCCGGTTACTGCCCGTCTCATATTTCTGAAGCTGCTAGTGGTTCATGCCGAGCTGGGACGCGAGGTCCAGGAGGGTCAAGCCATGCTTTCCCCGAAGCTTGCGGATATTTGCGCCGACGATGAGGTCTGCTTCGAGGGGCTTGCGGCCGCCGGTCATGCCTACACTGCGTCCTGAATGAATAGCGGATGCGGGCTTACCTGCTTGATCACGCGGCCAATAGGATGGAGGTGAGCGCTCTGGATGAGATCGGCGGACGGATCGAGCTGCGCCTGCAGCTGCCTCCAATCGGCGGGCTTCTGCAGCGCGACTCTCAAGTTGAGGTCAAAGACGCCAACAAGTTCTGATGCCTGCGTGATCTCGGGCGCAGCGTTGATCGCAGCTTCCAGCCGGCCGCGATTTGCGCGGCCATGTTGGGTCAAGGCAATCTGAACCCAGTAAAACGGCCAGTTGTCGAAGATGCTTTCGTCGACATCGGCCATATAGCGAAGGATCCCCCCAGAATCTTCGAGGCGGTTGAGCCGGTGTAGGGTGCCGTTGGGCGACAGTGCGATCCGCTCAGCCAGCGTCTTGATCGGCTCGCGAGCGCCTTCCTGAAGGACGCGAAGCAATTTGAGGTCGGTCTCGTCGAGCCGCAAGCCGGAAGGGGCGTAAACAGTGGGTCGGGCAGCGACGGCTGGTCGGCGCGGGTTCTCATCTGGCATGCGATAGCAGTCATCCTTGGATGTTGGCGCTTAGAAATCTATTTCCCGCAGATATCTCAGAATGGTTTCAGCGAGCACACGCGGCTGCTCCGGCAGCAATGCGTGGCCCGCCCGCTCGATGTAAGCTATCCGAACCCGGTCTCCACCTTCGCGTTTCAGAATCTCGGCGTTCTCGGGCGGGGCCAGAACGTCTTGCATGGGCTGCACGACCAGAACCGGGAGGCTGTTTGCAAGCCACCAATCATCAACGGAGGTGCGCTCGGTTGCGCCGATCTGCATCTCCGCAACGTCCGGGTACCAGCCGTTACGCCACGCTTCAGGGGTGTTTCCTGGCGCAAAGAACGCGCGGCTCACATAAACGAGCCTCTCGTCGTCAGGAAGGCTGAGATCAAAGGAGCGAACAAGAGCCTCCTCGATCTCTGGCGCCATCGCAATCTTGCCGCCCGCCGCAAGCAGGATGAGTGCATGTGTGCGTTCCGGGCTTTGGGTTGCGATCATACGCGCAACACGGTTTCCGAAAGCGTGTCCGACGACAACGAACGGCGCCAGATTGGATTGTTGCGCGGCGAAGATGACGTCGTCAGCAAGATCAGCGAGCGTAGGATTGAAGTCATAACTTCGCGATGCGCCAATTCCGCGAGGTTGGGGGCGAATGACCCTGTATCCGGCAGCCGTCAGCTGCGACGTGAGTTCATCAAAATCCTCGGCGCCCCGTCCCAGAGATGGCAGGAGCACAAGTGGTGAGCCGCCTGCCGGACCATCATCGTAGACTTCAAGTGGTCCCCGGGGTGTATCGATAACGCTGCGCCGCGATGCACCGAAGTCGGGTACTGACGCGCACGCCCCCACCGCTGCGAGGGTCACGAGCATGACGCGCCGCGTAATCTGTTTTGGAAAATGAGGGGCAAGCATCGACCGCTCCTAGTTGAATAGCTCTATGCGCGATTCGTTGACGACTCCCCGAACGCCCCGCCGACTCGTCCACTGAGGTTCCACGTTCTGCTGGTTCCATTCTTCCCATTTCTGCTGCAGTTCGATGACGACCTCGGGATGCTGGGCAGCGACATCAAAGCGTTCAGCGGGGTCGGTTGAAAGATCATAGAGGAATGTCCATTGGCCGAGGGCCGATACGACTGCGGGTGTCCCGTCCGGCAAACGAGAGCGCTGTAGTTCGTCGCCGCTGCCGGTTTCCGCCGCTCGGTTTACGGTGATGAGTTTCCATTGGCCGGCTCTGACGACGCGCGTGGGGCCGAAGCGCCAGAATAAGGCGCGTTCACTTTGTATTGAGTCCGGAGCGTCCTGCGATTGCACCAGATTATTTCCTTCTGCACCCGGATGATTAGCGCCGGCAGCTGCCGCAGCTGTCGCAGCGATGTCCAGCGAGCTAACAGGCGCATCGCTCACGGATGGCGCTATGCGATCTGGCCAACTTACGATGAATGGCACGCGCACGCCGCCTTCCCATGGGTATCCTTTCCATCCATTGAGTGGCGCGTTCGAACAGGAAACGTAGCTGGGGCAGCCGTTGTCGCTTAGGAAAATGATAAGCGTGTTGTCGAATTGCCCCGTACTTTTCAGGTAATCCGTGAGGCGTCCGATGCCGTCATCGAGTGATGTTAGCATTGCGGCATAGACCCGCTCACTGTCGGAAGCATCGATCGGCGTTCGTTCAAGATAGGTTGCTGACGCCTGGAGCGGGGTGTGAGGCGCGGTATAGGCGAGATAGAGGAAGAAAGGTTGAGTCTGAGGTTCACCAGCGAATTCGATCGCGCGATCAGTGAGCAAGTCCGTCACGTATTGATCTGTGTCGACGGGCGTTTCTTGATCAATGAGCGGAATTCGATCTCGGGTAATGAATTGATCTTCAGCTGTGACAACATGGAGGTTATCTGGGCCAATCTTTTTCAGATACGGCGTAGCGCCTCCTAGAATTCCAAAGAAACTGTCGAAACCGCGATCCAGGGGCCGGTATCCCTCAGCTTGGCCGAGGTGCCATTTACCTACCATGCCTGTGCGATAACCAGCCGACTTCATGGTTTCGGCAATGGTGGTTTCTTCGAGCGACATGCCGCCGCTTTCGTCGCGTCCCACGGGATTGAATTCAAAGCCAAACCGCGTCTGTTGACGGCCAGACAGTATTGCAGCGCGCGACGGAGCGCAGACGGCTGCAGTGACGTATCCAGAAGTCATCAGAACGCCGCCAGCAGCAAGTTTGTCGATGTGGGGCGTCGGTGTCTTGCCACCGTAAACGCTCAGATCATTGTATCCGAGGTCGTCGGCGACAATAACGATGATATTGGGACGCGACTGTTCAGCTGGAAGGATGGTCTGCGACTGCGGGGAGGAAACGCACGCGCTGATGATGCAAGCTGAAGTCGCCACAGCAATGCGTGAAACAGACACGAAGAGGCGATTCATGGATTTGGAACATTTATTCTCAAGCGTTGGCATCATTGGCCTCCCGAGCCTTTATTGGGGTTGTTTGGGGCACGCTTCACGGTACGAAAACCTATATGACTAGTGCCCATGGATGGATCTGCAGGCTGGCGCGCTGCGGGACGGTAGTTGCGACAAAAGTTGTCCGCACAAAGCCAGGAGCCGCCTTTTATAGTGTTTGCACCTATGGCCGCGGATTGGTTCACCGCTGCAGCTGCGGACTTGTCTGCTCCCGGACGAAGGCTCCAGGCGTCTTTCGTGAGCTCCCAAACATTGCCTGCCATGTCGTACAGGCCGTAGGGATTTGCGGGGAAGCACCCGACCGGGGCGAGAGTCGGGAAGCCATCTTCATCAGTGTTCAGAACTGGAAAAACACCCTGCCAGTGGTTGGCGCCGGGGCGTCCATCCTCAAGTCGAGGCGATGAGCCCCAAGTGTATTCAGCATGTGCAATACCGCCGCGCGCCGCTGCTTCCCATTCAGCCTCAGTCGGTAAATCTCGCCCCCGCCAGCCAGCATACGCAATCGCGTCATCATAAGTAACCTGTACGACGGGGTGATCTGGTTGTGCCGGCGGGCCGGCTGCACCGAAGGGATTGCGCCAGGTAGCGGTCGCGTCGAGGCGCCATTGGCCGTTGTCGAAAACGGCGCCGCCTGCGTTGTCCCGTTCCGCGGTTGTCAGATAGCCTGTTGCGTCCACAAATCGCTCGAAGTCTGCGTTGGTTGTTTCATACGGATCAATCCAGAAGCCGGGAATTCGGACGTTCACGCGAGGGCCTTCTTCGGGGTGAACATCTGATCCGAGAGTCACGATCTGGCTGGGAATCCAAACTTCCTCCGGCACGGCGGCTTTGCCATTCGTACTAGTGCGATCGCATTGTTGCAGGGAGGAGGACGCATTGTCTTCCGAAGCCGAGCACGCGACCGTTGCCAGGATTACCATGAGAGCGATGGCGTTAGCGCGCACAAGACTGCCCCGTTGACAACAATATCGTTGGCCAGCATAAAATGCAGACACTTTACTGTCAATGTGGCGGCACATTATGGAGCCCAATTTGGCGCAACCGGAGCAGGCAACATGAAAAAATCAATTCTTCTGGCGATCTGTGCCATCTTTGCCTTCGGCTGCTCGACTGTGAGTGGGCAGGTGCAAGAAAGTCAAAAAAGACCAAACATAGTTCTTATCGTCGCCGATGATCTCAGTGTTCTGGATTTAACGACCTATGGCGATGGTTCCGTCGCTGTTCCAACCCCGAACATCGATCGCCTTGCGCGCCGAGGCATTTTGTTTCGGCGCGGGTATGCAACTGCGTCCGTTTGCAGCCCTTCGCGTGCGGCATTGATGACGGGGCAGTATCAGCAGCGCCACGGGTTTGAGTTCTTGACGCCGGAGGGCGCCGATGGTGGCGGGGGCGGTTTGGCGCCGTCCCAGCGGGTCTTTGCTGCGGATCTCCAGGAAGCTGGCTATAGAACAGCGGCGATCGGCAAATGGCATCTCGGCGCATCACCGGATCGCGTCCCGACTGCGCGCGGGTTCAATTACTTCTACGGATTTTTATCCGGAGAGACAGCCTATGTGCGCGCCGGAACGCCCGGAACGACAAGTTTGCCAGCGCCTTATGTTGGTATTCGGAGTTTCGAGCGGAAGGTGGACTGGGTTCAGATTCAGCGCGACACGGCCGGCGATGGGCTTCAACCTGAAGTTTTGCCCAATGACGAAGCATATCTGACAGATGAGCTAACCGATGAAGCCGTTCGTTTCATCGAAACCTCTCAGGGGCAGCCATACTTCCTGTATCTGGCGCATTTAGCCCCGCACGCGCCGTTCCAGGCTCTGGATTCCGATCTGACTCAGTTTTCGTCAATAGAGGATCCGCTTCAAAGAACATACGCTGCTATGGTTCATTCGCTTGATCGTAGTGTCGGTGAAGTGCTGGATGCGATAGAGCGTTCGCCGGATGCAGACAACACGATTGTTGTGTTCACCGCGGACAATGGTGCAGCGACCTATATGGGTGTCTCGGACTGCGACACCCTCGCGGGAGGAAAGCTCAGCTATTTTGAAGGGGGTGCCAGAGTACCCTACATCATCAGCTGGCCGCAGCGTTGGCCGGGCGGGCGGATCGATGATCGTACTGTCTCGCATCTGGACATAGCGCCAACGCTTGTGTCCGCTGCCGGCGTCGCTTCTGCGGGCGCATACGACGGATTGGACCTGACTCCGCTGGTGCAGCCCGCGCGTGCCGAGGAGGAAATTCACGAGACGCTGTTCTGGCGAACCGGTTCAGAGTTCGCCGTCTTAGCGGGTGATTGGAAGCTGTTGTCAAATACTCGACCCGGCGCGTTTCCCTGGCTATTCGATCTGTCTGTCGACCCCGAGGAGCGGTCGTCTCAGACCTTTGCGCGCCGCGAGGTCGTCGCCGATCTGCAGCGCAGATACCAGGAATGGAGCGCTGAGATGCAGCCGCCGGCTTGGCCGCCTGGGCAGACTCTACAAGTGTTTCAGTGCGGCAGGATTTCGTTTCATGAACAATAAAGCGGTGGCTTCAATCTTTCCCGTTTCCGCGCGTGCGTCGGCCATACATGCGCGCATACGCGCCTTTATGTGTGATCGGGTTCTGCCGAACGAGGAGACGTTTCAAAAGCAGATAGAAGAAGGGCCAACACCGTGGACGACCCCGCCGATCCTGGATGATTTGAAGCGCGAGGCGCGAGCGGAGGGACTATGGAATCTGTTTCTTCCCGATCTTGAGGGTGGGGCAGGTCTTTCGAACCTTGAATATGCGCCGCTGGCTGAAGAGATGGGCCGTGTCTTCTGGGCGTCGGAGGTCTTTAACTGCAATGCGCCCGACACCGGCAATATGGAAGTTCTGCACCGGTATGGGGATGTCGATCAGAAAGAGAAATGGCTCAAGCCTCTGCTGGAGGGCGAAATTCGTTCGTGTTTTGCCATGACCGAACCGGCAGTCGCTTCATCGGACGCCACAAACATCGAGACCAGCATTCGATGTGATGGAGATGTCTATGTTGTGAACGGACGCAAATGGTGGACGACTGGGGCCATGAATCCCCGTTGCCGTGTAGCGATCGTGATGGGGAAGTCGGATCCCAATGCGGCTCGGCATAGCCAGCAATCCATGATTCTCGTCCCTATGGATGCGCCCGGTGTGAGAATTGTTCGTCCACTGAGGACGCTTGGATTCGATGAGCCGCCACATGGTCACGCGGAACTTTTATTCGAGAATGTGCGGGTCCCGCGGTCCAACATGATTCTGGGTGAGGGGCGTGGATTTGAGATCGCACAGGGGCGTTTGGGCCCCGGGAGAATTCACCATTGCATGCGTTTGATTGGCTTGGCGGAGCGCGCTCTGGAAGCTATGTGCATCCGGGCAAAGGCACGTGTTGCCTTTGGCAAGCGCTTGTCTGAGCAGGGGAGTGTGCGCGAGAACATTGCCCTGTCACGTGTTGCAATCGACCAGGTGCGCTTGCTGGTCATGAAGGCGGCCCACATGATCGATCTCCAGGGAGCGAAAGCTGCGCGAAAGGAGATCGCCATGATCAAGGTTGCGGCGCCTCGAATGGCGCAGTCTGTGATCGATCGTGCTATTCAGGTTCATGGTGGGGCAGGCCTCAGCGATGATTTCTTTCTTGGCTACGCGTTCACTGGAGCGCGTATTCTGAGGCTTGCGGACGGACCAGATGAAGTTCATCTTGAAAGCGTTGCTCGGTTGGAACTGGGGCGCGGCGAGACAGCAAGGGCGCCGTCATAGTGCACGCTCTTCAATCGCGAGGCAGGGGGCGGCGCCTGCCATGATCGCGGGAGCAAGCGCCAGGGACTTTGGCCAGACATGGTGCACCATGTGGGCGGCTGCGGCGCGCTTACCCCGTGCAAAGGGATCGTTTCTTCCAGCAAGTGCACGCACTTGGGCCAGCCAGAGCCAGGAGGCGACCAGATCCCCCAACATCAAAGCAATTGGTGAGGCGAATACCAGCAAACGGTCGGTATCGGATTTGCCGTCAATCACCTTCGAGATGCATTGGCGGACGATGGCCATGCCAGATAGCAGGGCGTCAGTGATGGCCGGTTCGTCATCCTTTGCGGATATTGTGTCGATCTCGATGGCCTCAAAGAGAGGGCTCAAACCCACGCCTTGCTTCGCTTTGCGCATAAGCAAATCGATGGCAAGAATACCGTTCGTTCCTTCATGGATTGGGTTCAACCGCTGGTCGCGAAACAGTCGCTCAACAGGGTGGTCACGAACATAACCCGCCCCCCCCATCGTCTGGATTGCCAGCGAATTCGCTTCCAGACCTCTTTCTGCGCACCATAGTTTTATGAGCGGCGTGAGGATATCAAGCAGGCCCTGGAGCCTTAGGCGTTCTTCATTGTCTGTGGCAATGCGAATCTGGTCGATCAGGTACGCGCCGCGCAGGCTCAGGCAGAGGCCGCCTTCCGCGATTGCCTTCTGCTCCAGAAGCATGCGGCGGATATCTGGATGTTCGACCAGACGTGCAGGTGTTTGTGTTCCGGCGCGCCGACCCTGCCGGCGCTCGGCTGCATAGGCAAGCGCGTATCTGTAGCCGGCATATGCCGTCGCGGCCGACGTTGTGCCCACGCCAACGCGTGCTTCATTCATCATCTGAAACATGTGCTGGAGACCTTGGTGCGGCTCTCCCAGCAAGTACCCTTTGCAGGCACCGTTCTCACCAAAGCTAAGGGCACAATTCGTCGTCGCCTTGTGACCGAGTTTTTTGTTCAAGCCGGTGACAATCACATCGTTCCCATGGCCGTCCGGTCTGTGTCTTGGAACGATGAACAAAGACAGTGCGTTGCTCGGTTCTCCATCCGTCACGATGCGGGCCAGTACGAGATGGACAATGTTTTCGGACAAGTTATGGTCTCCACCCGAGATCCACATCTTTGAACCCTTGATCTGGAACTCACCATCTGCCGCCGGAAGCGCCCTTGTCCTGATATGCTGAAGGGATGAGCCGGCCTGCGGTTCGCTCAGACACATGGTGCCAAACCAGCGCCCAGCGAGCATAGGCGGCAGGTAGGTCGCTCTCTGGGCGTCACTGCCAAAATTGAGAATAAGTCGAGCAGCAGCGGTGGTCAGAAACAGGTAACCTGCAGCGGGTGTGCAAGCTGCGCCGAAAAGGGCCATGGTTGCGCCATTGATTATGGAAGGCGCATTCAGACCGCCCCATTCCCTGGGAAATGTTGCAGCCAGGAAACCAAGGTCGGCGTAGTCACGCAGGGGCTGAGCCAAAGCAGGTGAGGCGACTGCTTTTCCATCGAGCAGTTGCGGCTCTTCTTGATCGATCCGGGCCGCGATAGGCTCGAATGACCTGCGGGCCAGGGAGTCAGCCGCCTCCAATGCCGCTAACAGCGTATCGTGGTCGAGATCAGCGAACACATCGGATTCAAGCAGGTGTTTTGTGTCATGCACGTGGAATGCAAGGAACTCGAGTTCCTGGAGAAGCATGTAGATTACCCCAAAAAAGTAGACATTTTAATTTTAAATGGTAGACACATTGGGTTGAAGTCAAGCGCTTCTGGAAGCGCCGCCTGTAGGATGTTACCGTGTGGCAGAGTGGACGTTGCAGAATCAGGTAGAGAAACAAAAGGTGAGCGAGCAAGATCGAAGCCCCCCCCAGATCGCGGAAGAGATACGGGCGCTTATTCAGGCGGGCCTGGCGCGACCCGGGGATCATCTCAGCGCGATCGAGTTAGCCTCCCGGTTCGGCGTGAGCCGCGGGCCGGTGCGGGAAGCTTTGCGATTGCTGGAGTCTGCAGGACTGGTTCGCATCGTGCCGCAAAAGGGTGCTTTCGTGGTTGCCCTGAACGATGCAGAGATCAAAGAACTGCTGTCGATCAGGGAGGTGCTCTTTGCGCTGCTTGCTGAGCGTTGCAGCGAACGCGCTTCATCTTCGGATCTTGCAGGCCTCGAGCGCGCTGTCGCAGATCTTGAAGCCTTGAGTGCAAAGCCGGATTGCAGTGCCCGGGAGTTTCAGGCGGCAACGGACAGATTCGCTGCGCGACTTTACAAGATATCCGGCATGCCGCAGTTGAACCAACTCATCCAAAACCTCAGCTCTGGACCGGCAGAATTGTTCGGGCATCTGGCGGTTGCCACGAGGGATATGCGACAAGCAGACTTGCGCGGCTATCAACGGCTCCTGAAGGCGGTCCAGTCTCGTCAAGGCGGGGCGGTATTCAACGCCGCCAGAGCGATGCACGCCGAAGGTGTCAAGCGGGCCGTCGAGTTGAGCGAGGTTCTGCCTCGATCGGCGTCAGCGTCGCCGGCCGTGCTCAAGGGCCGGCGTCGCCGGCGCTGACCCCTACGTCCTCGCGACATGGCAGTTCTGGTATATCCAACCCATAGCCGATCGCTTAAGTGTCGACATTTAAGTCTGTATGTGTAACTCCTTTAGCTGTAAAGTGAAGGATCATGACCTCCATGAGTGAATTGCTTATTGGCCGGCGTAGTCTTTTGGCCGCCGCGCTTGGTTTGGGTTTATTGCCCGGTTGCCTTTCGGGCCCACCGCGTTCTCGCAGCTCCCATACCGCCATGGCGTGCAGGAACTTGTTTCTGTACGGACTGCCGGTTCTGGAGATGGCACGAGCCAGAGACCGCACCTTGGGCCCGCGGCCCAATTCATTTCGGCATGTGAGGCGCCTTGCTTCGGCCGCCTCTCGACATGTAACCACGCCAAATGCGGACACCCTCTATTCATCGGCCTGGATTGATTTGAGGGAAGGGTCAGTCGAGATTGATGTGCCGACTGCAGGTGGTCGCTACTTCTCTCTGGCGCTCCTCGACATGTTCTCCAACAATTTCCATGTCGTGGGCGCGCGCACGACTCTCGGCAATGCACATAAACTTGTTCTGGTGCCTCCAAATGCGACGCCCCGTGAAGGTGAAGTTCGGGCGCCAACTTGGTGGGTTTGGGCCCAAGCGCGAACATTGGTGCTTGATGAACAAGATCTGCCCGGTGCCCATGCCGTACAAGATGGATTGAAAATCACAGGGCCGGCTGGTCGTGCGGCAGACCCAGCAACTGGTCGCGAATCGCCCGCGCACGTTCAACTCGCGGATATCCTGCGTTTGCTCGAGACCGAGGCGCCTCCCACGCAGGCAGACGATTCCTTTGTCGCGACATGGACGTCTGCAGGTCTGTCGAGACTGGCGCTGGCAGCGCCCGATTCTGCGTTGACGCATGCGGCCGAAGAAGGGCTTCTTGCGGCTAGAGCGGACATTGATCGGATAATAGAAAGTGCTCAATCTGAGGACGGCTGGATCTATCCGCGACCGACCATCGGAAACTTTGGCACCGATTATTTATATCGCGCGTCCATAGCAACGTGGGGTCTGGGTGCACTTCCCTCGACGGAAGCAATGTACATGCGAGCTTCTGGAATGCAGGGCAACGCCACGTTTGATGGCCGCAGTGCTTACCGCATTTCCTTTCCAGCTGGGGGGACTCCACCGGTTGAAGCGTTCTGGTCGCTATCGCTCTATGAAGTTCTGCCGAGCGGCGAACTCTTTTTCTTCGATAACCCCTTTCAAAGATTTATGATCGGAGACCGAACTTCGGGTCTTCGATACTCCTCAGACGGCGCGCTGGATATCCTCATTGCTCCTGACGACCCCGGAGAGATGATCCGCGCGAATTGGCTTCCGTGTCCGCGCGGGCCATTCGCGCTCATTCTGCGTGCCTACAGACCGGCACGCCGTCTCGTGGACGGTGATTATCGTTTGCCGCCGGTCGAGCGTGCTTAGTTCATTTGTTTTGCTGGAAAGGGCTGCCCGTGTCTGACGTGTTTTCTGCTGATGTAGTTGCGGCGCGCGACGCAAGTCGTGGCTTGAGTGGTCCCTGGCGAAGGCCGACCAACCTTCTGATTGAGCAGACCTATAACTCAGGTGCGTCTATCCATGATGACGC
Organism: Hyphomonas sp.; assembly: GCA_016124495.1. Lineage (GTDB taxonomy): Bacteria > Pseudomonadota > Alphaproteobacteria > Caulobacterales > Hyphomonadaceae > Hyphomonas. Next base: position 32,851 of record WGNP01000010.1, read on the forward strand.
CACGGCGCAGAAGCTTGGATTTCGCGGCGGCACAATTGAAGGGCCAACGCACTTTAGTCAGCTGGCGCCGCTGCTCTACCAATTGTGGGGGACTGCTTGGTTTGAAACCGGGACGATTTCTGCAAACTATCGTTCCCCCAGTTACGAAGGTGAGGCAGTGCGTGCGTTTGCGGCGCCGATGGGCAACGAGAGCGCCGATGTCGCAGTGAAAAAGGAAGACGGAACGGTTGTGCTGGAAGGCGGTGCATCGATCGGAAGTGGTACTTATCCGTCGGCGGTTTATTCAAAACTCAAGCGATCGGTTCCGCTGGTCTCGGCGCGTATTCTGGCGGGCGCCCAAGTCGGCATGCGGACATCGTTACGTTCGGTCACGATGGGGTTTGATGACCATTTCGGAGCGCTCTATCCTTTCACGCTGCGACAGAAGCTACGGGTCATTACCGAGCCGTCGTCATGGTATGAAGAGGGCGCGAGGACTCCATGGGGGCGTCCTGTGGTGCCGGTCGAAATGATCAGTGTTCTGTGCCAGCACGTTGCTCTGGAGGATCCTTTTCCGGTGTCGCAGCCTGCGATCGGGTTGTTCGCTGATCAAGAGATCAAGATCTTGGCCGGGCCTCTTTTTCCGAATGATGAGTATGGGCTGGAGCGAGAGCTCATCGCGCTGACGGAGACTCCGCGTACTGAGTGCATGTGGATCCGAAGCAGGCTGACACGCGAGGGCGTTGTTGTCGCGGAAACAACGCTAAACCAGGCCTTTCTCAAAGCCTCGTCACCGCTTTATCAGGACAGCTGAGTGCTCAGCTCTGACTGAGCGGATGACTACGGCGTCTTGTCTTTGCTTAGGTTGGGGCGCCAGTCCGAATCTGGCATCCATTGGCGGTAAAGCGTGTTGAGGGACTGCCGGGCCCATCTGAAAAAATCATCGTCTCTTTTCTTGTCACCATTCTCTATCCACCAGAGGACTGCATCGATCATGAAACCGGTCACAGCCTGGGAGCAAAGTTGCCGGATGACTCTATCGGCTGCCATCGAAGGACTTGAGAGTTCCAGCAATCTGTCAGTGCGGTCGACGATGCTGGAGTGCAGGCTTTCGAAGAAGGGACGCAGATCAGGGTCGGTCGCACTGTGCCGGGCCAGCAAGAGAAATTCGCTCTGATTGGCGCGCGCCAGCGCGATGACCTCGTGCAAGTTGTGACTTAGGCCTCGCCATGGCTGAGTTTGCAGTTCGGTCCATTGGTTCAGGATGCGCTGAAGAATGGAGCGGACGATTTCATCCTTCGAACCGAAATAGCGATAGAGCACGGTCTTGGGGATCCCGAGTTGGTCAGCGAGTGCATCCATTGAAGTGTGGCGGACACCGCAGCGCTCGAGAACCACCGCTGATGCGCGCAGCAATTCGTCACTGCGTTCCTGGCGGCGCGCAATCGCCTCATCACGAGGCGGGCGGCCTTTCTTGAGGTGCGTGACCTTTGCAGTTTGCCGCGGTGTCGATTTGGTCACGTGTTCTCTCCAACTGGACGCCTGAATCGCAATAAGCGCTTGACCCCCGAAATTAAATGATACTAGAACGAACCACATAAAGAAAGAGCCGGGTTCAAAGCGAATTTCCGGCGTCCATAGACGGGAGGAAATTATGTCTGTGATACGTGTTGGGCTCCTGATGTCATTGTGCATGGAGTCAGTGGGGGCGATTTCGGGGACGGCGTGGGCGCAGACAGTTTCACCAGATCAGCCCGAGAAGAACGACTCAGCTGCCCCGAGTGAAGCGGCGGATTCTGAGTTGATAGCTGACACGATTGTTGTCACAGCGCGCAAGCGCGAGGAGCAATTGGAAGACGTTCCCGCTTCCATCAGCTTTTTCGATGCGCAGTATCTGCAAGATCTGAGTGTTGGGTCGGGCAAGGATCTCACACGGGTCACGCCTGGTCTTTACGTCATCGACAACGGGTCCGGCTTCAATGATGAGTTTCTCATCCGTGGTGAAGGTGCCGCGCGGCAGAACAATGCGGAAACCGGATCGGGGCTTTATCGAAACGGCGTCTTTGTGCCTGGTGGCAATGCCGGTGGCCGTAACTTCATCCCGGTCGATTTCTTTGATGTGGGATCGGTCACGGTCCTTCGGGGTCCGCAGGGCTCATTCTTCGGTCGAAATGCGCTTGGCGGCGCCGTCAATATCATTTCGCAGAAGCCAACAGATCAACTCGAAGGGTCGGTGGATCTCGCTTATGGAACAAACGAAAATGTGAGCGGCGAGGCTATCGTCAACATTCCCGTTACGGACCGGCTCCAGATCAGGCTCGGCGCGCTGGCAGTGGATCAGTCCGATGGCTTCTATACCAGTTCGATCACCGGCGAAGTTCTTGATAAGGAGGAGAGCTCAGCGCTGCGTGCGCAATTGGCTTGGCAGCCAAGCGACAATTTCAATCTCAACCTCTTGCTCGAGCGCGCCGATGAGTTCGGGCCGAACGTCATCGCCTTCGGTCAGATCCTCCCAGAGAATGATCCGCCGGTGAACCCTGCGGGGGCGCCGTCGGGCTACTCGGTGGAACGTTTCGTGAAGCCGGTTGACACCCCCAGCTTTTTTGACCGCGTCACGGAAACCAACATCCTCGAGATGTCGTGGGATTTGGGAGGTGTAACGCTTCAGTCTACCTCGGCGCAGCGTCGCCGCGAAGCAATAACGCAGTCAGATGTGGACGTTTTCGGCAACAACAAGAACGCGCGCCTCGTCCCAACGGTCGCGCTTGGGTCAGAGGACTTCGAACGATTTACCCAAGACCTGCGACTGCTTTCAGCAGACGATGGCGTAATCGATTGGCTCATTGGCGTCGAGTACAACAAAGTAGATTCCGATTTTGGTACTGAGCGTTTCGCAGACGGGATAAAGAATAACGTATTCGAAGGGCTGACTGACGTACCCGGAGTTCTGCCGACTGCCTGCACAGTGGCTCCCACATGTACGCTCGCGCAGATCCAAACCGTGGCGCGTAACGCCTACCGGGTTGAAGATTCGGGAATTGACGATACCTCCTATGCAGTCTACGCCGCGCTGAATTGGGCGGTCAGCGACAATCTTCAGGCGAGCTTCGACATTCGCTACAGTGAAGATGAAAAGAACTTCGCGCTCGACAATATCTTCAGGCTCGACAACCCGGCAACGGCGGCAAATGAGCAACTAACCCGCTCGGTCAATGCCTCAGAGACTTTTGACCGGTGGACGCCCAGCGTCTCGGTCAACTGGCAATGGTCGGATGATCAATATCTCTTCGGCCGCATCGCAACCGGCTTCCGAGCCGGAGGCTTCAACAACGATCTGGGCGAGCCTGGGGACGGGGTGAGCAGTATCGCGATCCCTCTGGTTTATGAAGAAGAGTTTGTCACCGGTTACGAGACGGGTATCCGCGGCCGTATTGGGCGCAGCTTGAGGTACAACATCAACGCGTATCTCAATCAGAAGGAAGGTACGCTTGTGAACTATTCGGTGTTCGCTGGCACGGCAGCTACGAGCACTGTCCGAAATGTCGGTGTGCTCGGAAGCGTTGGTGATTCTGAACAGATTGGTGTGGATGGTGAGCTCAGTGCGCGCTTCGACTTTGCAGGCGGCGTCCTTTCACCGCGTCTCAGCTTCTCATGGGCAGACGGCGAGTATGAGGGCGGATCGATCTTCTCGAATGCGCAATCCAATCCGGCAACGACACTTACAACAATCTCGATCGATGGACGCCGGCTGCAGCGTTTGCGAGAATCGACCACGGCGGCAAGCTTGATATACAAGCTGCCAGTCGGGGGCGGCTTCGACCTTGTGTCTATGGCGAGCTGGCGAGGTGAATACGGGGGCTTTGAAGACCCTCAGAACATCAACAAAATGGACGACGTAAACCTGTTTGACGCATCTGTGGGTTTCCAAAGCGACAAGTGGCGAGTGGTCCTGAGCGGCAAGAACATCACGGACGAGAGCTACTTCAACATCTCGCCGGGAAGTCAGGCGTTCAATGCCCAGGAGAACCAGCCAGCGACTTGGCGAATCACACTCGGTTACAGGTTCTAGGCATGCACCCCAAATTCCCCGCCTGAAGCTGTCAGGCGGGGAAGGTTGGCAGTGCGAAACGGACAATCGCGATGCGTAATGGCCCAACCGTCTTCTTCGTCTTCTTGGCCATAAGTTCAGTGGCGGCCGCCGCGGGGCTCGCAAGCTGCGTTTCCTCCCCTGAAAGCCCCGCGGCGGCCGCTACGCCAGTTCAACTTCTTCCGATCGAGCAACGTAAAATCAGCGTAGCGGGTGAGGTGAGATCTTATTGGATCTCCGGTCTTGAAAGTCCGAAGTCAGAGGCCCGGGCCGTTCTCTTTGTCCTGCATGGCGGCTCAACCGCCGACGGCCGGGTGACGTTGCGCTTCGGATTTCAGGATATTGCCGCGCGAGAGGGCTTTGTGACTGTGCATCCGAATGGAAGAGGCGAAGGATGGAATGACGGGAGAGGAACAGATTTCCTGATCCAGCGCGGAGACGGTGCTGACGACATCGCGTTCTTCCGTACAATGATAGATCATCTCGTCGATGAGGGCATTGCGGATCCGGCGCGCATTTACGTCACGGGGGGGTCGAATGGCGGCATGATGACTTTGCGTCTCGCGTGCGAGCTTTCCGATCGCCTGGCCGGTGTTGCCAGTTTTTCCGCAAGCTTGCCAAAGCCATTGAGCGAGACTTGTCGGCCTGTTCGCGCACTGCCTGTCTTGCTCATAGCGGGAGATGCCGATCTGCTCATGCCGTTCGATGGAGGCCCTGTGGCTCCCATGTCAGGAGATGATAGAGGCGAAGTTATCGGCGCGCCGAGGACTTTTTCCTACTGGGCATCTCGGAACGGCTGTCGTGATGATAGTTTTCAGCGCTCAGAATGGCCCGATCGCGTTCCTGATGATGGTACGCGGGTCAAGCTCGACGCTGGCGTAGACTGCGTTGCGCCGGTGCAGCTTATGACGGTCGTGGGTGGTGGTCACAGGCTTCCGGGTGAAAGCGAGCGTATCGCCAGTGATCCGCGGCGGGCCAGGCTCTCGGGTATCTCGAGCCAGGAGGTTTCAGGAGCGGACTACATCTGGGCGTTCCTCAAAGAGAATGCGCTGACACCTCAGTGAACCTGTTGCGCGCGATGCCTGCGTTTGGTCAAGCCAGTGATTGTATAATTTTTTGGAGGTAAGTGATGAACTATCCGGGTCCAATTCAGCTTAGTTGTGTAGTTGCGCGCGCCATCCGGATCGGCGCTTCGACAGCGCTTGCTGCCATAGTGGTCGCTTCTTGTTCGGCTCTATCGCGTTCGCAATCTTTTGCTCAACCGGCAGCCAACTCGGAGCGCCGCGTCGAGGAGATTTCGATAAGAATGCGTGATGGCCGTGAACTGAGTGCGGTCATGTCGAGTCCTGCTGCACCCGGGCAGTATCCCGTGCTCGTGTCCGTACACGGCGGGATGGGAGACCGGCCGATCGAGGTCATGCGTGATGCTGCTGCTCCAGATAGTGACAGCCCAACTGTCCAAATGTTCAATCAGCAGGATTGGGTCATCCTCGCGCCTGACTTCCGAAATGCCTGGTTAGGCGCAGAGGAGACGGACATCGTTGATGCGATTTCCTTTGCACGCCAGTTGCCCGACGTCGACCCGGAAAAGGTCGCGGTGTTTGGCGGTAGCAATGGGGGGCGGCTGTCCCTGCGGGCATCCATCATTGCGCCGCAGTCTATGGGCTGCGTGGTGGCCGGCTCGCCCTTTCTCACCAATCCTGTTGTCTTTTTCGAAGGAGAGTTGTCACAAGCGCCGTGGTCTACGGCCTCGGATCGAGCGCAATCCTGGATGTCCACCGCCAGAGACCGGCTGCGTCCGCTTGTCAGCCGTGCGGCCGGAAAGACCTCATCTGCATATGAGGCTTTTCTGACGGACCATTCGGTCGAAGAGAACGCTGCGCGAATCGAGGCGCGTGTCCTCCTGCTTACTAGCCGGGCGGACGAGCAAGTTCCGCATGATTTTGTTCAAGGGCTTATTGACCAGCTTCACGCCGCGGGAAATCCGGCAGAGGTGCTGACGCTTGAGCATAGCCTGCACGGTTTCTATTGGGGGCGGGAGGGTGAATTCGGCGCACGTGCTGGGCGTGGAGAAAAGACACCGGCACAGCTCGAGGAAGAAGCGCGAACACGACAGAAAGTGCTCAACTTTCTGAACGAATGCTTTGAGGGTTAAAAGTCGTGCCGTTCTTCAGTGCGCGTGGACGGGGAGGAAATTACAAAGGCCTCGCATCGCTGGGCTCAAGGCCCCAAGAGCAAGTGTGGCAGGCATACCCCACGTCGACGAAGATGATCCTGAACGCGCTTGCTGCGTACCCGGAACGCATCGCGTTTCGGCTCGGTACGCAGAGCCTGACGTACCGAGCCGCGCTCGATCTGATTGGTCGAATGCAGGGAGTGATGGCCCAAACTGGGGTCGGGCGAGGGGATGTTGTTGCTGGTCTGACGAGCAATCGCATTGAAGCGTGGTGCGCTGGGGTCGCCGCACAAGCACTTGGTGCGATCACCACGCCTTTGCATCCATTGGGATCCCTTCAGGATCATATGAACCAGATCGAAGACACCGAGGCGTCTTTTCTGCTGATCGATGTTGATCGCTATCGCGATCGTGCCGCTCAGTTGGCGGGAGTTGCATCGCTCAAAAAAATTTTTTCGCTTGGCAAAGCGGGCATCGGATTTGATCTGCTTGAAGCTGCGCAGTCGAGTTTGCATTCGGCGGTTGATATGGCGCACGTCGGCGATGTGGCCTCTATTAACTATACCGGAGGCACATCTGGTCGTGCCAAGGGTGTCGTCAGGACACATCGCGAATTGTCTGCCGGTCTGGCGTGCATCCTGGCAAACTTTCCCCTGCCGCGAGCGCCGATCTTTCTGACAACAGCGCCAATTTCTCACATGGCAGGCCTCTTTATCGGGCCGGTGCTTGCAAAGGGCGGCACGGTAGATCTGATGCCGTCGTTTTCCCCAGATGGTGTTGTCCGGCGCATCAAGGAGAATGCTGTCAATTTCACCATTCTCGTTCCGTCCATGATTTATGCAATGCTGGATGACCCATCCTGGGGCCGCGAACATGTTCGTTCTCTCGAACTGATCGTATACGGAGCGTCGCCGATGTCCCCGGCGCGGCTCGCTGAGGGGCTGGAGCGATTTGGGCCCGTGTTCTGCCAACTCTATGGGCAAACAGAGTGTTTTGTGATTTCGGCTCTGGGATTCGATGATCATGATCCGTTGAAGCCGCATCTTCTCTCTTCGGCCGGACGTCCTATGGTGGAATGTGAGGTAAGGATCAGATCTGACGTGTCGCAAGACGTCGCGCCCGGCCAACGCGGGGAGATCTGTGTTCGGGCTCCATACGCTATGCGCGGATATTGGAAGCAGCCCACCGCGACCAAAGAAGTGCTAAAGGATGGCTGGATCCATACCGGAGATGTGGCTTGGCGAGATGACGAAGGGCGCATCTTCATTGTCGATCGGAAAAAGGAGCTTATCGTATCCGGCGGGTTCAACATCTATCCGCGTGATGTCGAGGACGCACTGCTCTCCCATCCGGGGGTCGTAAATGCTGCAGTGATCGGCGTTCCGGATCAGAGATGGGGCGAAGCGGTGAAAGCGTTTGTGGTCCGCCGTTCGAACGAAGGTCCTGATGGAGATCTGCTCGCGGCTTGGGTGAAGGAGAAAAAGGGTTCTACTCACGTCCCCAAGTCTTTTGAGTTTGTCGAGAATCTCCCGCTAACAGCCATTGGCAAAGTGGACAAGGCAAGCTTGCGGGCGCGCTTCTGGGCCGGTCATGATCGTGCGGTGAATTGATGGGTGTGCTGGAGAAGTTTCACGGACGGCTGAAGCTTCCCCTGGTAGCCGCGCCTATGTTCACGGTATCGAGCCGTGATCTGGTCGTCGCTGCATGCCGTGCTGGAGTCATTGGGGCGTTCCCAACGGCTAATTGCAGAACTGTAGCTGAGCTCGATTCTTGGTTGGGTTACTTTAGTGAGACTCTCGGGCCTCAGGATGCGCCGTATTGCGCCAATCTGATTATCAAGCGCTCTGACTTGCGCGATCACCTAGCCGTGCTTTGCCAGCATCGTGTCGAACTTGTTATCACGAGCGTAGGGTCACCTGAGCATGTCATTGAACCTCTTCATCAGGCTGGCTCTCTTGTATTTGCCGATGTTGCCACATTGGAACATGCAAGAAAGGCGATTGCGTGCGGAGTTGATGGGCTGGTGTTACTGTCGGCCGGCGCGGGTGGGCAAACCGGAAGTCTAAACAGTTTTGCTTTCGCGCGTGCGGTGCGGGATTTATTCGAGGGGCCAGTCATCTTGGCCGGCGGGATATGCGATGGGTCGTCGCTTTGGGCGGCGTTAGCGTTGGGCTGCGACCTTGGATATATGGGTACACGGTTCATTGCCACGCACGAGAGCGCTGCGTCGGACAGCTACAAGCAGATGCTCGTGGACTGCGATCTCGATGACATTGTTCTAACGTCGGCATTTACGGGCTTGCCAACAAATATGCTTGAACCGTCATTGCAAGCGGCAGGTATCGTGTTGCGGGACGTTTCGCCGCTTTTGACGCATCAGTCTGCGCAGACGCTTTTTTCGGCCGTTGCAGGAGGTGGAGGGCCAAAGCGTTGGACCGATCTTTGGAGCGCAGGTCATTCAGTAAGCAGCGTAAAGCGCCTAGTCGCTGTCGCCGAGCTGGTTCAAGAAATTGAACAGGAGCTTCTAGCTGCCGCTCGCGCCGCGACTGAATCTCCATGGGCATTCGCATTGCGTCCATGACTTACCCTGCTCGCAAGCACGGCAATGTCGTCCCTCCGCTTTCAGCGTCACCGGTATGATTTTTTGTTTGTTGGCGCAGAGTGTATCGGGCAAGCGAAAATCGTCTGAACCCACAAAGAGCGAAATTGGCAACGAGTGTGAACCTCAATGGCGAGATCATTCACTGTGAAACGAACCCAAAGCCGGCACTCGTGAGGCAATCCAATCAAGGCAAGACGGGGTGGCAACAACGAGCTGTGCGTTTGACTTCATGCTCGCTCAGAGCGACCATCTTAATGATGGTGTCCGCCCAAAGCTCGAGCGCCGTGCGTTTCTCGGCCGCATAGTCATACCGGTTGTAAATCTGCGCTACGGGTGATCCGAGTGGGGTGTGGTTCAGGATACGGACGATCACTTCCCCGCGCACGCCACAACGCTCGGAGGCTATCATGCTGGCCCCGGTGCGCCGCAGGTCGTAAGCGGTGCCATTGACGATCTTGAGCTTCTCGCAGACTCGGCTCATGGCGCGCGTGACAACATGGCGATCGACCGGTCCGTTGCCATGGATTGCCGGCAAAACCGGCGCCCGGTACTCGGCGACAAGCCGGGGCCGTGGTATGTAGATATGATCCGAAACGCTGGTTGACGTTGGTAAGAGGCGCGCTGACCCGCCTCCGGCGACACGAAGAATGCGTCAGCGAGGTCCTCAACGGTGCGCTCTGCGGCGATCGCTTCGATCTTTACGGTCAGGTGGGCGGACGGTGCTTCTGCCAGAGCGCAGGCGCGCCGCAACCGGGCAGATCCATGGCGTCTGTAGGCGTTGACAGGTTTCGGACTTGGCCCGGTTGCGCCGCGCCTTCAGCGCCCTGGCGGCGCACCTCACTGCCGCCCACCCGACCGGGAGAGACGCGCGGCGAGAGGAGACGAGATATGACCGACCAGACCACTGCCGTTGCACTTTTTGGAACTGCGGGTGCGCCAACCCTTCAGGACAGGCCACGCATCTACGTTGCGTGCCTTGCCGCCTACAACCACGGACGCCTGCACGGACGTTGGATCGAGGCCACGACGCCCGACGAAATCTGGCGCGAAGTTTCGGCGATGCTGCGCGCCAGCCCGGAGCCCGATGCCGAAGAATGGGCGATCCACGATTACGAAGGCTTCGAAGGCGCGCACCTTTCGGAGTACGCCTCGTTCGAGACCGTGTGCGACCTTGCCGATTTCATCGGCGAATATGGGCAGCTCGCTGCCCGCATCCATGGACACTACGGCAACGACCTTGAGCAGGCACGTGCCGCGTTCGAGGACTATGCAGGCGAGTATCGCAGCGCCGCCGACTTTGCCGAAGAGCTTCACGCCGAACTCGGCACCGCGATTCCCGAGAGCCTCAGCTACTATATCGACTGGCAGGCACTCGCCCGCGACATGGCGCTCAATGGCGAGATCATGGTGTTCCAGATGGGCTTCGACGAAGTCCATGTCTTCTGGTCGCGGTAGGGGAGGGCGCGGACATGACTCCCGAATCTACCCAGCACCGGTTCACCCTCGAAGAACTGCAGCAGGCGGACGACTGGTCCGAGGGCTTCTGCATCGCCTGCCGCGCGCCGCGTGACGGCTGCGAGCCGGACGCGCAGGCCTATGAATGCGACGAGTGCGGCGAACGCTCCGTCTACGGCCCGCACCGGATCGCCATCGCGGGCCTGTTCGCGGAGGGCGAAGCATGATGTTCGCCCAAGGCTTCCCATCCTATGTCTGCCCCGGTGATAGCATCACCTGTGAAGCCGGGCCCTTCACCGTCTTTGCGCAGGTTGTGCCGGATGATTGTCCGGATGCACCAGATCAGCGCCAGGACGGTTTCTGGCCCTCGCTCTATGCCAATGCGCCGGGGTTCATTGGTCCCGGGCCAAATCACCGCCAGCGGTTTGCCGTGGCGCAGGCCAAGGCCGAAGCCGTCATGGAGGGCTGGCGAAAGGGTGACTGGTTCTATTGCGGGATCGTGCTGTCAGTTTCTCTGGAGGGCGTTCAACTCGCATCCCACGCTGCCAGCCTTTGGGGCATCGAGGCCAACTATCCGGGAACGGATAACATCTACCTCACAGAGGTCGCGAACGAACTGCTCCCCGAGGCCGTTGCTGTGGCCCGAGAAAGGCTCGCGCGGCTTGCCCGCCATGCCGAAGCTCTGGAGGGCGCGTGATGCCTGACATCTTCGAACAGCTTCTAGGCCCGCGCCCCTCGCTGACGCTCGACATCGAGCAGGGCTTTGTCACGGCCATCTGGGTGGAAGGCCGCTGCCCGAATGTGACGATCCGGGATTTTGATCTCGGCGCCCGTGCAGCCGATGCCTCGCTCGATTACTTCGGCGCGCCGTTCGTGCCGATCAACTGGCACCTTCCGCCTTGGCGGCTGGGCCTCGCCCTTGCGCCCCAACACCTGTTTCCATTCTGAGGAGTTACCCCATGTCACAACCTGACCTGATCCACATTGAGCTCAGCAAGCTCAGCATTTCCAAACTCAACATGCGCCACGGCCGGAAGGTCCCGGATGTTTCCGACATCCTGCCGTCGATCCGGGAGAAGGGTATCCGCCAGACCCTGCTCGTCCGGCGAGAAGCGGGCGGCTACGGCATCGTCGCCGGACGCCGCCGGTTCTTTGCACTTCAGCAGATCGCAAAGGAGACCGGTTCCGATCCGCTGGTGCCTTGCGCCGTGATGACGGAGGGCGATGCGGCGTCCGCTATCGAGGCGTCGATCATCGAGAACGTTGCGCGGCTGCCTGCAACCGAGATGGAGCAGTACACAGCATTTCGGAAGCTTCATGACGAAGGCCGGACCGTAGAGGAAATCGCTGCGTTCTTTGGCGTGACCGAACCGAACGTGCGGCGCGTGCTGGCGCTGGCAGCGCTCAGCGCCCCGATCCGCAAGCTCTATGCCGACGAAGATATCGACCGCGAAACTGTCCGTGCGCTAACGCTCGCCACGCCTGCCCAGCAGGCCGACTGGCTGAACCTTTGGAACAGCGAGACAGAGCGCGCACCGATGGGGCGGGCCTGCCGTGCGTGGATCACCGGTGGCAGTGCTATCACGACCGACAAGGCCCTGTTCGACCTCGCCGGTTACACCGGCGGGGTGACCGCTGACCTGTTCGGCGAGGCGGCCGTGTTTGCGGACGCGGCATCTTTCTGGGAGGCACAAGGCGCGGTGATTGCAGAGCACGCCGAGGGCTACCGGCAGCGCGGCTGGTCCGATGTGACCCTGATGGAACGCGGGGCCTACTTCCAGCGCTGGGACTATGTCCAGACGACGAAGAAACAGGGCGGCAAGGTCATCGTCGAGCAGCGCCATGATGGCACAGTGACGTTCCATGAAGGCTGGCTCAAGGCAGATGAGGCCCGCAAGTCCAGGACGGTTTCGGCCAGCGGCGAAGCGCAGGCAGAAGCAGACACGCGGCCTGAGATGTCCGGCCCAATGGCGGACTATATCGGGCTGCACCGGCATGCCATTGCACAGGCGAGCCTCACCCGCAGCCTGGCCATCGCGCTGCGCCTGGTGGCGGCCCATGCGCTCTGCGGCTCAGCGCTTTGGAACGTCCGGCCTCACTCGCTGGGCGCCGTAAAGGAAGCGACACTTGCGAGCGTCGACAGCAGCGCCGCAGTCGCTGAAGTCAGCGCCGCTCGCGAGAGCGTAGAGGCGCTGTTTGATGCGCTCGGCGCGCCGGTCCCGCGCCGGAGCGGGGACGCGTATCATCTCTGCGAGACCTTTGCCGCATTGCTGGCCATGTCCGACGCTGAAGTGATGCAAGTAGTGGCGCTGGCGTTGGCTGAAACGCTGGACTCGGGTGGGCCAGCGGTCGAGGCAGTGCTGCATGCCTGCGACACTGACCCGGCAGAGTTCTGGAAACCTGATGAGGCATTCTTCGACCTGCTGCGCGACAAGCGCGTGATTAACGCTTTTATCGCAGACGCCGTTTCGCCAGAGACAGCGCGCGAGGCAGGGGATGCCACTGCCAAGGCGCAGAAGGCGCAGCTGGCAGAGGCGCTCGTTGCCCGCGATACTTCACTGGACAGCGCATGGATGCCGGGTTGGATGCAGGTGCCACCCACTCGCCATATCGAGGGCGCAGCCAGTCCGCCGGCTGATGCGTGGGACCGGATTGTCGGGCTGTTCGAGGCGGATGCGGAGCAGGAAGCCGGCGGAGAACCATCGTCTTGCAAAGCCAACGCTGCCTGAGTTTTTCGTCTCCTCTCAGGCAGAAGGGAGCCGCCCGGTGCCTGCCGCCGGGCGGCTTCTCTGTGCGAGGGTCTCTGTGTGCGGATCAAAGGGCGGGCGGGTTCAAGGCGGGTAGCCAAGCCATTCGAAATGCGCACTGTTTCTCCTGCGACATCAGACTGCGTTGCAGAATGCGGTGCCTCAGTCGTTCCTGAAACCTGCCTCTCGCGGCCCCCTTGCTTCCGTCTCTTGCCGTTGGACCTGGACGACCTGCGCCGGGCCTGAAACCTGACCGGCGAAGAATTTTCCCCTGCGACTGCGGCGCATTCCTCGCGCGGCATGTGTGGACACCCCCGCGGTCAAGCCCGCCTTCGCAAAATAATCCAATACCGGTTCAGTGCTCTCATGTGTCCGGCCTCTGATGATGCAGCAAGTCCGGCTGCGGGCCCTGCTGAAGTCCGCGGATCATGGTCCCTATCAAAATTGCGCATACAAAGATGCTGCCACGCGAACGGGTTGTCCTGATCCCCGGCTGGTACC
>WGNP01000007.1 GCA_016124495.1 Hyphomonas sp.
AGATGGCAATGCGAACGGTACAACGGTAGATTTGGTCATGGCGGCATATCCTTTTCTCTTTGAGAATCGACGGCGTCTTCAACACCGCCATGATATGCCGCCTGCTTCAGGCCATCACCAACTTTCGGCTATAACTCCGAGATCAGCCGCGCGGTAATTCCAGGTTCTCCGTGGGGCAGAAATCTTGATGCGTTCAACGACATACTGAGGGGCGGGTTCGGCACACCGGACGACGGCTTCAAGCTGAGATGGTCTGCCGCAGCTTTTTCGAAGCGAGCCTTAGGGTACGACGAGACGGTAAGGCAATTGGAACTGCGCCTGGAACGGTGCCACCCGACTAATCGAAAAGAAGTGCGCCAGAGGCTGTCCGACGCTCGCGCCGGTACCGGCCCAACCGTATTCGATTGGCTCATTGAAATTATCAAGGATCATGGCCCGGGTGGAAGTCAGGCCGTCGACAACGTTCATCTGGTCCTCGACTGAATGTCGCCTCTGGGCGATGAATTGCCTGACGGGGAAAACCGCACTCCGTCCGGCATGGGCCTGTTATGCTTCGACTAACAGCTGTTTGAACCAACCAGGCCAGCGGTCCACCCACAGGCGCAAGCCCGTGTGGCATATGTCTATGCAGCGCACGTGAAGGAGGTCTTCAGCGTTGCGCAGCGATAGCAGGAACCGGACGTCAATCGGCACAGCACACTGGACGATCTCAGGCGAGGTCTTGAAGTAGCAAAATGGTTTTTTGTTATAACCCGCGCCAACGCACCGGTATTGACCGGCTCAAGGCCAGTTTCTCCGGCTCTGGCCCTGCCTAAGAGCGGCGTAACTCTTCAACCAGTCGCGCATGCTCGAGCCGATCAAGCCGATAGCCAAGCGCCAGGACTAGGATAAGGCACGCACCCGCTGCCGGCACCAAAGCCATCACGGATCTGATGCCGAGAAGTGCAAACTCCGTTTGATCCACATTTGGCGTGAAGCCGACCCCGTCCAGGAGCAAGCCTAGGATCAGGGCGTTCAGCCCTATTGCGGCTTTCTGGGCAAAGGTTGCGAAGCCGAAGATCTTCGCCTCCGAGCGTCGTCCAGATTTCAGCTCACCATACTCAACTGTGTCCGGCAACATCGACCAGAACATCACGGGCAATGCTGATCCGCCGATCCCGATCAGTACAATGGCCGCGAAGGCAAATGCCACGGAGATGTGCGCGAAGCAGAAGAACACCAGATAGCCGATCAAACCGATGCTCCCGCCAAGGAGGAGCGCATCTCTCTTTGAGCGACGCCCTGCCAGCCAAACCCAGAAGGGCACGCAGAGCAAGAGCATCGCGGCAGGCGTAACCAGCGCCCAGAGAGTAAGATCGGGACGTTCGAGTTCGTACTTGAAGAAATAGATCGTATTCTTGCCGAACATGGCGAGACATACAGACGACGTGACAATGATTGCAAACACCCGGATCAGCGGAGGGTTTGCGATAAACATGGGAATGACCGACTTCAGGTCGTCCATGAAACTTCCCGTTTGTACCTGTCTGGGTCTTTCAGGCTCACGCATAACCAGGCCGCAGTAGAGCAACGCTATCAGGACGATGCCGCCGGCAATGGACGCGGCTGAGATGAAAGCCAGAGACTCCTGCTCCGGACCGAAGACCCCCAGCAGAACGGGCGTAAGGAAAACGACGGTCAAACCCCCGGAAGCAGCCCCCACCATCCTGAAGCCCGCGAGTACAGTACGCTCCTGCGCATCATCCGTCAGGCGGGCCTGCAAAGATGAAAAAGGGACCCCGACCACTGTGTAGGCGGTCCGAAGCATCAGATGGGTCAGCAATGCCCACGCTTCCACCGGGATCGTCGTAATTGGCGAAGAAGAGAAAGCCAGCGGATAAGCCAATGCCAGTGGCAGGGCCCCGAACAGGATGTACGGTCGGTACTTGCCGATGCGGGTTTCAGTCCGATCGGCCAGCGTCGCCATGACGGGGTCAGTGACCGCATCCCAGATCATAGACACAAGGTATATCAAGCCCGCGACGCCGGCGGAGATACCAAGGACGTCTGTGTAGAAATACATAAGGAACAGGGCTGTTCCTTGCCAAATAAGGTTGAAGGCCAGGTCTCCCACGCCAAAGCCGAACTTACTTACCAGAGGGACTTTCAGTGCAGCAGAGGCCATCAGGAAATTCTTCTCAAAAAGATGGGCGTGCAGATCACTCTGCACGCCCAAGCGGGAGGAAAATCAGTAGGCGATGTTGAGTGAGACACCGACCATTCGCCGGGCGTCCGGGGTCGTGTACTGTCCAAGGCCGCCAGCTCCGTCAAACGGCAGATCAAAGATTGATGTGACGAAGTTTTCGTCAGTCAGGTTACGAGCGAACAGGCTGGCGACGATCCGGCCGTCGTCGAACTCTGCCCCGAGCGAAGCGTTGAGTATGCCGTATGAAGGCTGGACGGTCGGATTCGGGATATTCTCCGGATACAGACCAAATGTCACATCATCCCGCCAGAAGTAATTCGCTTGCACGAAGCCGAGGATTCCCGCGGTCAGCGAGGCCTCATAGCGACCATCAAGGCTCATGGTCAGCTCCGGCGCGTTTGTGTTGGGCTGTCCGGAAGCATCGAACGATATCGCGTTGGCCCCGCCAGCGCTGACCGGTCCGCAAGGCGCACCTACAGTGCTGACAAGTGCGCCCAACCTGGGACACGCCGCTCCTTTAAAGCTCTCGAACTCGCTGTCGTTCCACGCAGCGGCTGCCCCGAGTGTCAGATTGTCGGTCACCGAAGCACGGGCCTGGAACTCAACACCTTGGGTCTTCAGCTCGCCGGCGTTGCGGATCGCGAACCTGTTGAGGTTGGTCACAGCGTCGCGCTCAACCACCTGCGCCTGGAAATCCTCGAAATTGGTTTGGTAAGCAGCCACTTCGAGACGGAGGCGACCATCTAGCAATTCACCTTTATAGCCGACTTCGAACGACGTCGGAATTTCAGGCCGCACGAGTGTAAATGCATTGGCGGTCAGCCCGGCCGGGATCACGATATCGAGAAGGTTATTGAAACCCGGGCCTTTGTAACCTCGCGCCGCCGTTGCATAGACATTCGCATTGTCCGAGAGGGCATATTGAGCCCCGATCCGCCAGGAAAAATTGGTATCGGACGTATCGGTTTCGAAAGCCAGGGGAGCGAAAGCGCCGCCTAGCGCGAAGTTAAATGCGTTTGCGCCGGGCGTTCCGATACGCTGGAAGTCGAGGCCTACTTCTGTTTCTGTGTATCGTGCGCCCAGGATGAACGAAAGTTTGTCGGTCAGTGAAAGCGTACCCTGGCCGAACACTGCCACATCTTGCACGTCGATAACGGTCTCGATGCTGCGTCCGAAAAGCTGCGAGGGCGGAAGCACCACACCGGGCGCCAGTGTGATGCTGGCGCCGGCAGCCTGTGCCTGCGCAAAAGAGAGCGCAAAGCGGCCAACCTGATCGAAGGAACCCTCGTTTTTGCTTTCATAGAAAAAAGCGCCCAGAACATATTCAAGGCGTTCGCCTTCAGGCGAGGTCAACCTTATCTCCTGGCTGAACTGCTCAAGATCGTTCGCTCCGAAGTTATTGTCCAGAACATTGATGGGCGACAGATCAGCATCGTTATTGTCTTTCTGCCGCCATCCGCGCAGCGCCGTCAGAGACGTCAGAGCGAAGTCTCCGATGTCCCAGTTAGCTTCCACCGAAGCACCCTGGCTGATCACCTTGTTAAAATAGTCTCCGGACGCTTCGCCGATCGTCCGATTTTCCGGACCGGCGTCGACCAGTGGCAGCGCGCTTGAGAGAAAGCGTATGCCCGGCCTCGGGTCTGTAGACGCTGAAGCAAGTTGGCGGGGAGTCCAGACGCAGCAGGCATTGTCGCGTTCGGAATAGTCAGCGCGGACCATTACATCAAACTCGGGCGACAGTTCGAAGCGCAACGCGCCGCGGAAGCCAAATTCATCCCGGTTGTTCAGCTCTCTGCCGTCAGATGTACTGACAATACCGTCGAGCTTGTTCTGATAGCCGCTGATCTTGCCGGTGACCCGGTCGCCGGCGAGCGGCCCCGAGACGGCGGCGGAAAGATTGAGCAGACCGTTGTCACCTGCCGCAATGTAAGCCCTCGTCGAGAACTCATCCGTCGGCGCCCGCGTCACGATGCTGATGAGGCCCGCCGACGCGTTACGACCGAACAGCATGCCTTGCGGGCCGCGCAACACCTCGATGCGCTCAATATCGACAATATCGGCAAGCCCCTGCCCGGCGCGCGCTAATGGGACGCCGTCAACAACGGTGCCGACACTCTGCTCGATTCCATCGGCAAAAACGTTTGTCCCGATACCGCGAATTCGGAGCCCGGCTCCTCGCGGGGTGTTAGAGTCTCCAAGTCCGAGCCCGGGAACAACGTATTGAAGATCAGTAGCTGAAACAAAATTACGAGCCTCAAGTTCGTCCCCGGTCGTCGCCACGACCGACACCGGAACATCAATCAGGTTTTCTTCGCGCTTCTGCGAAGTAACCACAACGCGGTCGAGGACCCGGCCCTCCTCTCCCTGCTCCCCGGACTGGGCGTGCGCGTGAACCCCTGGCGCACACACGGCGATTGCCGACGAAACCATCAAAATGTTTAGCAGCGACTTCATATTCATCCTCCCTTGCCAATTTCAAATTGGCTTACCTGTTGGTCAGCTTTCACTGACCTATAGGTATGTGAATGGCAAGCGGAAAATGAAGCGCTATGGCTTTGCTGATCGGATCAACTGGCCGGTTTCAGAAGCCTGACGACGGTCTCGGCATATTCACGAATGAATTTCTCACTGGTTGTGTCCTTGCCGGCTGCCAGCTTCCAGATCGGCGCAAGCGCCAGGAAAAGCTGGGCCCCTCCCGCCGCAAGGTTCTGCAGGTGAAGCGGCTCAACATCGCTGATTTCTCCGCGATCGGCGCAGGCGCGGACGAACCTGTTAAAACGCCCCACATGCCGGCTGAGATACCGCTCAGCGATCATTTTCGAGCGCCAGGTGTCGTTGACGCCTTCGAGCATCGGGATGAGGACATAAGCCGGATGTCGCCTGCAGACTTCAAAATAGGCCCGTATAAAGTCGCTGATTGATATCTGGTCTACCGAGCGGCCTTTGTAGAGAACTTCGTCGAAGGAATCGGCGACATTCGCAAAAAGCCAGTCGAGCATTTCCTCCCAGAGCCCCTCCTTCGATCCGAAATAGTAGATCATGTTCTGTTTTGACACGCCGGCTTTGTCGGAAATCGAATTCATCGAAGTGCCTTCAAAGCCGAAATGGGAGAACAACTCGGCTGCCGCTTCAAGCACTGACTGGCGCGACGCCTCTCGCTGTTCTGCCCGAGTTGAAGTTCCTGGAGTCTTCATTTCACGCTCCCACGTTCGCTCAAAGCTTGTTGCACGCGCAATTGGCAGGCTCAACGCCCGAAAATCGAGCTGATTTTTTCATTGACCTGTTGGTCAGCGACAGTTACTCATCGAATGAACGACTAAAGAATGAGGGCAAAACACGATGGGCCGCTTTTCAGAGCTGGAGAAGCTCCGTATAGAGACTGATTTTGAATCCGCCGGATATGCGAAAATCGAAAATCTCGTTTCGGCGGGCGCGGTCGCTGAACTGGTCGCAGCATATGACGACATCATCGAAGGCAGGGTGAGTTGCGGCGAATTCGACCGCAACCTGGGTGGGCTGACACGCCAGGTCATGATGCCGCACCTGTGCCACCCTGCTTTCGCTGAGAATGAAGCCATCAGAAATGCCCAGGAAATTGCCGGCGGGCTGATCAGGAAGCCGGGCCCGGAACTTTTCTTTTCAATGCTGATCTTCAAGCCGCCCGGGCATCCGCATGAAACACCCTGGCATCAGGATATGGCCTACTCAGGCAAACCCTTCACGGCCGCTGGCTCTCGCCTTCCCAACCATGCGGTTGCGCAATTCTGGCTGGCGCTGAATGACGTCGATGAAGAGATGGGCTGTATGGAGTTCATCCCCGGCGTCCAGAACCAGCCAATGCCGGAGCACCTCGTGGCCAGTGGCAAACCGGATGATGAAGGCAGGCTCCTTGCGATGGCGCATCCATCCCGCGATCTGGATCTGAGCCGTGCCGTGAAATGCCCCCTCAAGGCAGGCTCGGCAACTGTTCACGGGTATGCAACGCCGCACTTCACTGGCCCGAACAGGTCGCAGACTTCCGGACGGCGAGCCTTCATTTTTTCCTTCGCGAATCTCGACGCTTTTTCCTCGATTGCCGATCAGCGGGGAGAATGGTCGCAGCGCCCCCAACCGGCAGGCGCGCCATAAACGGGATGACCGTCCAACCTGAAGACAGAGCCGTCTCGTCGCAACGTTTGCGCGTTCACCTCAACGAAGGAACGCTTCTTGGCCTTCCCGCATGGAGCAGTGTACCGAGAAACTCAAGCCAGGACGTCGACTTCGCGCAGATCAGGCGTGAAGGATTCTGCGGTCTCCAGAGTTATGCGCCAAATAATCACGCAATCGAGGCCGGCCTGCTCAGCTCGGGAATGGCCCGGATCGTTGACGCGTCTTCCTGTGATGACGTTGTCTGCCAGCACAAAGCCTGGGATTTTGAAGTATCCACCGTGCACCTTGGAACTGGGTTCGAGTCAGATACAGAAGGCTACCGATTGGTCGAAGCCTTGCTGGAGGCTGCCGCGAAGCACTATCATCCGGTCTACGTTGAAACCCACAGGGCAACGATAACGCAGGACCCGGTCCGAACGCTGGACCTGGTCGCGAAGTTCCCCGAGCTTCGCTTCAATGCCGACCTGTCGCATTGGTATACAGGTCTGGAGATGCGGTACGGCGACTTCGAGGCCAAGCTTGACAGGCTGCAACCCGTTTTTGACCGGGTGCGGTACATGCACCTTCGGATGGGTCATTCGTGCGAAATGCAGGTGCCACTTCCCCAATTGCGTAATCACGGCGCCTGGCAGGATTACCTGGCTCTCTGGAAAAGATGCATGACGGGGTTTCTGGCGAGCGCCGGAAAGAACGAGCGACTGTTTGCTGCCCCGGAACTCCTGCCTGCACGTGTGCTGCACCAGGGCAGGGAATTTACCCTGAACTACGCAAGGCTCCGGGATCCGTCTGATCCGTATTCGGAATATTCCGATCGCTGGACTGAGGCACTCGAGCTGAAGTCTATCGTCGAAAGTATCTGGCGAAACTGTCTGAATATTCAAGAAGAGGTCACGAAATGAACGCAACGGAATCCCCAAATCTGCCGTCGGTCAGCACACTGTCGATTGAGGAGAAGATATCGCTTCTGAGCGGGGCAGATTTCTGGCGCTCCCGGGCATTGCCCGGGCGCGGCGTACCGTCCGTCAAGCTATCCGATGGCCCAAACGGGGTCCGCGGCGACCTTTCGAGATCCATACCCGCAACCTGCTTTCCGGTCGGCGTGTGCCTGGGCGCAAGCTGGAATCCGGGCCTTCTTGCAGAAGTTGCGCGCGCGCTGGCGGGAGAAGCACGCGAAAAATCCGCACATGTTGTTCTCGGCCCCACCATCAACCTGCAGCGAACACCGATCGGAGGGCGCAACTTCGAATGCTATTCCGAGGATCCTTACCTGACAGGAATTCTTGGAACTGCGTTCGTCGCGAACCTGCAGGCCGAAGGCATCGGGGCCTGCCCCAAGCATTTCGTTGCCAACGACACGGAATTCGAGCGTCACACGATCAGTTCCGTTGTGGATCAGGAAACGCTCGAGGCGGTTTATCTGTTGCCGTTCGAGATGATTGTCAGACGCGCCAGGCCCTGGATGATCATGTCGTCCTATAACCGCGTGAACGGCACGTACGCCTCTTCACACACTGAACTTCTGGTCACCACCCTCAAGGACAAATGGGGATTTGACGGCGTTGTCGTATCGGACTGGGGCGCCGCGCTGGAAACCATACCAAATGCGCTCGGCGGACTGGATCTCGAAATGCCCGGCCCCTCCAAGGTGTGGGGTAAGAAACTCGTCGCAGCCGTCGAGGAAGGAAACGTCAGTGAAGCGATCATCGACGAAAAGATCGAGCGCCTGTTCAGGCTTATAGAGCGAACAAAAGCCTGCGCCGGACAAGCAGAACAACCGGAAACAGGCATCGACGCGCCGGAAAAGCGAGACCTTCTGAAGCGAGCCGCGCAGGAGGGCATGGTCCTGTTGAAGAACTCGGAGAATACTCTTCCGCTTGAGCCCGGGTTCAAAGGAAGGATTGCGGTGATCGGTCCCAACGCGGCACGTGGGCAGATCATGGGAGGCGGCAGTTCATATGTAAACAGCCATCGTCCAAGCCACCCGCTTGAAGGCATCAAGGCGGCCTTTCCGAACGCCACTGTTGAATATCTGCAGGGTTGCAGGAATAACAAATATGCCCCGCTCATCGATCCGTCGAGTATCAGACATCCTTCCGGCCTGCAGACCGGTTTTGAGAAACGCACCTACGCAACATCGCGCTTTGATGGACAACCGACAAGCATCGACCGCATTCCATCGAGTGTCATGAAGTTGCTGGATGCTGACGGCGCCGGGACGAACGAAACAGCCGGAATAATTCTGGAGGGAGACTATACTCCCGAAACCGGCGGCAGCCATGTCCTGGGGCTCATGAGCGCCGGACGCGCGCGCCTTTTCGTAGATTCCGAAGAAGTCATCGATAACTGGACCGATTGGCGGCGCGGGTTCAGTTTTTACACTTTCGGCAGCGACGAGATCCGGGCAAACTTCGAGTTTGAGGCTGGCAGGTCCTATCGTCTTCGCATCGAATACGAGCGCCCGTCCGCTGCGCTGATCGCCGGGGTCCAGTTTGGAATTGAGCCGCCCCTTTCCGATACAGCCATCCCGGAAGCGGCGCATCTGGCGGGGAACAGTGATGTAACATTCCTGATCCTTGGATCGAACCCGGACTGGGAAACCGAAGGCAATGATCGCGAAGTCCATGGCCTGCCCGGCAGCCAGAACGAGCTCGCCGAAGCGGTTCTCAACGCAAGCCCGCGCACGATCGTCGTTATGAATGTCGGTTCGGCAACCGAGATGCCGTGGTTTGAGAAAGCCGACGCCGTACTGGTCACGTGGTTCGGAGGACAAGAGATGGGCAATGCGCTCGGAGACGTCGTGTGCGGCCGGGCCGACCCTGGCGGTCGCCTCCCATTCACCTGGCCAAAGCACGTTTCCGATCATCCTGCCATGAAGACTTATCCGGGCCGGGACGGCGAGATGCCCTACACCGAGGGGCCCTGCATCGGATACCGCGGTTTCATTGCGCAGGATGTTCAGCCCCTGGCGCCCTTCGGCTTCGGCCTCAGCTATGGCGATGCGGAAATCGGGGCCGCGAACTGGCGCCATGATGCAGGCAGCGATGCGCGCGTTGCCCAGGTCGAGATTGTGAGCCGGTCAAACCGGGCCTCAACAGTTGTGGTTCAGGCCTACGCCGAGACAATAGCGAGACCGGGCAGCAAGCCATTCAGAGCCCTTGTCGGAATTGCAAAACTGGTCCTCAGAAGCGGAGAGACCCAGACCTTGGACCTGCCGCTCGACTATGCACCCATAAGGCGCCTGGTTGCTGGTTCATCTCCGGCAGATATGCCCATTCGGGTGCTGATCGGAACCAGCGCTGAAGGACCGTTCAGGACCTTAGACTGACAATCTGGGGGTGACCTGCTGCGTGAATTTCGGGCCAAAGGCTGATTGCGTAGCGACCGACGGTTCAGGGCCAGGTCGGCGCTGCGGTTCGGTTTCGGCATCCGGCAGGGTCACCTCAGCCCGGTCATTCGGCTGCCGCAACGCCGCCAGGCCGGACTTAGCTGAAAGGCGACAATTCGGGCCTGTGCGGAGCTGGCTCGATAGCAGTGGTTTCGCAATTCCGGGATCACGCCTGGTCTTGATCGACTTCGAGTGGGGACGAACTCCGCCTGATCTCGTTCAGAAAATTTGTCACTTCCGCGATGAGTTCACGATAGGCCGGTGTTTCTGCTGGCAGATGTGATCCGTTGCTCAATTCGACGAAGCGCTTGGTGGCATTGATCTTCTCGAAGACGCTGAGGCTGAGTTCGGTCGGCGTCCAGGTATCCTTGCCGGGATGTACAAGCAAAAACGGGCAGTGAAGCGCCCAGCTCTCGACGCGATGATTATGGACCGTTCGAAAGAACCGTGCGGGTTTCCATCCGGCGCCAATGAGCGGATCCTTCCTGAAATAGGCCTGCAGACGCCTGTTGCCGCTCATGGCTGCGAGCGGTGTTGCCAGCGAAAGCGGCATCACGATCTGGTCGAACAGCCAGGGCGCAGCCGTCATTCCAAAGAGGCTTAGGCGGCCCAGCCATTTCCATCGCCCTGCCCGGATGAAAATGTCCCGGTCGGACAGGTCGAGGAGCGTTGTCGCAATTACCCCGCTGACCTTGCCGCTCGTCTGCGCTGCGAGAAAGGCTGTCAGTCCGCCCATGGACAGTCCCATCATTACCAACGGTCCCGGCTCCGCGTCAGCGATTTCGGCGAGGACGGCGGGCCATTCCCCATACTCTCCCTTGAAGCCGGGCGCAGGTTCACTCAGGCCGTAGCCCGGCAGGTCAGGTGCGATTACCCGCCATCCGAGTTCAGCGATCGGCTCCGCAAGCGGCGCGAGAATGCGTCCATTGCCTCCCCCGCCATGGACAAGCATGACGGTGCCATTCGCCGGCCCCGATGGTGACCACTCATCAATCCGGATCCTGTGACCGCGCACCAGCCGGCAGGATTCCGCTGGTTCCTGCGTCAGCGTGATTCCGAATTCTTCTGCGAGGATGGTTCGGTATTCTGTCCAGGACCTGATGTTGCGAAAGCTCTTCATGGACTTATAATTGAGCAGAAGCTCAGGTTTTTCTACTCGGATTTTCGATGCCAGCTGAGAGCCGGAAAAAGACTCCGAAGCGCCCCTTGCGACAGGCTAAACAGCCGCGCTCGAAGGCAACCGTGAACGCTATTGTGGAAGCCGCTGCTCGGATCCTGGCTGACGACGGCTGGCAGGGCGTCAACACGAACGCCATCGCCAGGCGCGCAGGTGTTTCGGTCGGCTCCGTCTACGAATACTTCCCGGACAAACAGGCTATTCTGGCGGTGATCATCGACCGGCATCTGGCCGAAGGGGAAGACATGCTGGCTGACGCCGCCAACGGTCTTGCTGGCGGTATGGCAATTGATGATATTGTGAGCGCTCTGGTATTTGGGTTCATTCGTCTGCATGAGGATGATCCGCGCCTCCATCGCGCCCTAGCCAGCGAGGCCCCGATTTCGGCTGCTCAGCGCAAACGGATCGCAGCTCTGCGCTCCAAAATCGTCACCCTTGTCGCTGATGTCCTTTCGGAACATGTCGACGAGGCTGAACTCAAGGCCACGCTGCTTGTCGACACAGCGGATGCGCTTGCCCACAGATGGATCGTTGATGAGGTCGGCTTGCCCGCATCGGCAGACATCATGATCGCCCAGGCATCAAAGATGTTGAAGGGCTATTTGTCCGGATAACGTGCGCGATTTTCAGCCGGCAACAAGCAAAGCGACCGGTCAAGCTGTCAGGGACCGAAAACAAGACGGCTGTTTAGGACCAGCCCTGCTCCGATAGTCAGTTTCAGCGTCCGGCAGGGCCAACTCAGTCCTGCCATTCGAGAGCCTGGCGGATACCCGGCGGGCCATCGCCATCAACGGATACTCACGCAATGGCAAGCCTGAGCCCTGGACTGATCGCGTGCAACTTCCGGTGTGGAGCTCCAGGCCAACTACCGGCAGCGACCGCCATCCATGCCGACCATTTCGGGGTTCCAGTCCGCCATCGATGTGAAAACGGCGCATCGGCGCGCGTCGGTTTTGAGCGTTTCATCGGCAAAGAGGTCGGTAATCAAGCGTGGCTGGGTCTCACGGTCGACGATCATGCGCGCGCCGCCGGAATGCGGCGTATCGAAGACCATGGCCGAAGGTGCATCCGGTGTGGCGGCGTAGCGAATCCACGCCGGCGCGCCGCCGGGATCGCCTGTGGCGGCGAAACGGGCCCAGTAGCCCATCATCAGGTCCGACAGCGCAAGGCGTGCAGGCGCATTGGCATGGGTGAACGCGAAGCGGTCGAACGCCCCCAGCAGTTTGAAGTGGCCGAACACAAAGGGGATTTCCATGCTGTGCGCGGCGCCCAGAACTTCGCTGAGGTCAGTCAACAGGAAGGCGCCTTGCTCGTCCCAGTCGAAGCGGTAAGTCCAGACGTTGGGATTGCCGCCCGCCACCATGACGGCTGCCGGTCCATCGACGGCGGTCGCGCGCCAGTTGCGGGTGGGATAGTGCGACATCGCCTCGTACAGCGCCTTATGCCTTGGTTGTGGGAAGACACCGAGCGCGCGTCGTGACAGCTGCGGGTTCAGCGCGTTGAAAAGCTTCATCTCGTCGCGATTGGTCCCCAGGATCGTCGGTACGGCGTTGTATTTCGCCGGATCGGAGAGCACCGACTCAATGCCTTCGCGGGGCAGCGTAACGCCGTCAGCAATGACGCGCGGCAGGCTTTCTCTCTCGGGACCCGTGTTTATCGCGCCATATATCGCGGACAGCGGAACGGCTCGCAACGCCGCGCCCGTGACCGAGGCGCCGCGCACCAGGCGCGTGGCGATAGCGCGTCCCGTATCTTTCGCATCGCTGTCAACGCCTTCGGCCTGCTCCAGCGGCTCAGAACGGAACGAGCCAGATTGCACGATTGCCCGGTGGAAGAGCCCGTTGGCTCGCGGACTGGCCAACAGCGCGGCGACGTTGTGGCCGCCGGCGCTCTCACCAAAGATCGTTACGCGGCCGGGATCACCGCCGAACGCCGCGATGTCGGTGCGGATCCATTCCAGCGCGCGGACATGATCGAGAAGCGCGAAGTTCGCCGAGGCGTCGTCCGGCGTCACAGCGCTTTCGCGCAGCGCCGGGTGCGCCAGCCAGCCCATTGGTCCGAGCCGGTACTGCACAATGACGACGATCACGTTCTGCTTCGCCGCGAGCGTCGCACCGTCGTACTGCGCCGCGCGGCCCCACACGTTCGAACCCCCGTGGATCCACATCATCACCGGCAGGCGCGCCGCCGCCGCGGCGTCTGCGGTCATCGCCGGGGCGTAGACGTTTAGGTAGAGGCAGTCCTCCTGCCCCACGAGCTTGCCCCACTGACCCTTTCCGACGCCGTCCAGCGCACTCAGCACCTGTGGACACCAAGGCGCTTCTGCTGTCGCGGCGCGCACGCCGCTCCAAGGCGCAGGCGGGCGTGGCGCGCGCCAGCGAAGGTCACCGACGGGCGGTGTAGCGAACGGGATGGAGCGCCAGACGTATGCCCCAGTGGTCGCATCGACGAAACCGCGCAGCACGCCCGTGCTCACGGTGCGCTCTGTGGCAAGGTCGGACGACGGCGCCGGGGCGCCCGCCTGGTGCGCGCAGGCGGACAGAACGAGCGCAGCAAGCGCAAGGACAATGCGGCGGATCATGGAAGCTCCCTCAGGACACCCGCGCTAGCAGGCGGGCGCGGCGGGGGCAAGCGCCCTCTGTCGGCCGTACGATCCGTTCGCGCTAACCGCGCGAACACAGGGCAGCGCACGTCGTTCGCCGGTTGAGGTCAACGTACCTCCCGAACTGAACGGCTGGAAAGCATGCCCAGCCTGCCGTCATCCAGGTTTTCCGAACGGCGCACTCGATTGAATGCAGCAACTAACCTAACGTTCGCTCCAGCACTGCAGTTTTTTGCTGGAGGATAAGCATGAGCGTCCGCGAACAGAGGCTCTCCGAAATCCGTCTGATCGTGGCGCACGCGGTCGGC
The DNA here is from genome assembly GCA_016124495.1 of Hyphomonas sp. Taxonomy (GTDB): domain Bacteria; phylum Pseudomonadota; class Alphaproteobacteria; order Caulobacterales; family Hyphomonadaceae; genus Hyphomonas. The sequence goes on from WGNP01000007.1 coordinate 13,807, forward strand.
TTGACCCCCGCGGACATGTCGGACGAGGTAAATCTTCTGACGACGTTTGCAGCTGACTGGCGCGCAATCGGGGCGGCGTTGTCAGGAATCGAAAACAAGTACGGCGTGAACATCTCGATGGACGAGATCGGCGAAGCGCCAACAGTACTGTCGATCTACCGCGCAACAGCACGTCACACGAACTGGGGCGAATGACCGGATAGCGCCGAGAACCGGCTCTCGCCGCTTCATGACGAACGGCTGCTTGGGAGCAAAAGACGATCGAGGGTCATGGCGCGGCTCAGCCAGTCCCGACCTGTTCGGGGAAGGCCCACAAAAGACCCAAGACCGGCCCGCAGGCTCAACGCCGAAGGAATTGAGAATTCACACGGCAATTAAGAGTGAAGCTGATGTGTCCGCCTTGAAGACCACACCCTTGTATCCTTCAACAGCTTACAGACGCCACTCCAGGCCCTCAAAAGAGGAAATGATCGATAAAACACCCTTTTATTAATCACTTTTGCCGAATAATGTGATCTAAAAAATGGGACCTTATCGATCATGAACTGGAACTGGCAGCTTCGCGACTGGCCGGACTTCATTCGGGACCGCCAGAAACTCGCTGCCCGCGAGGCCCGTTTTCTCGAGCAGGCAGGCCTACTGATCGGCACATCCCGTCATATTTCCGATGAAGACAGGATCGAGCTCGGTATATCGGTCATGAGCCTGGAAGCGATCGATACGTCCCAGATCGAGGGGGAAACGCTGGACCGGGCAAGTGTGCAGTCCTCTATCCAGCGCGCCCTCGGTCTGAAGGCCGCCCGGACATCCGCCCGCCCCGCCGAAAGCGGGATCGCGGACATGATGGTCGATCTTCTACAGACAACAGGTGAACCGCTCTCGGACGAAATGCTTCATCGCTGGCACAGGAAGATGCTGACCGGTCGCACTGACCTGAAGAGCGTCGGCGGCTACCGCCAGCACGAAGAACCGATGCAGATCATATCGGGCGCTTCCTATGCGCCAAAGGTTCACTATGAAGCGCCTCCCTCCAGCGCCGTCCCTGGCCATATGGCAGCGTTCATCGACTGGTTTAACCAGACGGCGCCGACAGGCGCTGCGCCGCTGCTTCCGATCGAGCGATCCGGTCTTGCGCATCTCTGGTTTGAGTGCATCCATCCGTACGAAGACGGGAATGGCCGGATCGGACGTGCCATCTCGGAAAAGGCGCTCGCCCAAGGAAGGCAGCGGCCCGTCTTTACATCTCTGGCCGGCGCCCTGCTGCGCCACCGCAAGGCGTACTACCGCGAACTGGAGCTGGCGAGCGCAACCCTGAACGCGGATCGGTGGCTGAACTGGTTTGCGGACATCGCGCTCGAGGCACAGGACCGAAGCCTGAGTCAGGTCGAATACATGCTGGGCAAGGCCCGCCTCTTCGACCGCCTCGCAGGGCAGCTGAACACCAGGCAGGAGAAAGCGTTGCTGCGCATGTTCGCGGAAGGAATTGACGGCTTCAAGGGCGGCCTCAGCGCGAAAAATTACATGACCATCACGGGAGCCCCGACAGCAACCGCAACGCGCGACCTTGCCGACATGGTCGCCAAAGGTGCGCTCGTCCGCGAGGGGGAACTCAAATCGACCCGGTACTTCCTGAAGCTGGACTAAGCGCAAACTCGGCGAGGATGCGTGAAGCTCTGGAGAGGGCAGCTATGGCCAAACCGGAGCGTTCCCGACATTCCTATCGCTTCCATGCGCTGGAATTCGCAAATACGAGCGGATCAAACGGGTGTGCGATCCTCAGGAGCTGTTCCTTCCGATACGCCAGCGAGCCACCTTGTCCGTATTCGGGGCGGTTGTTCTTGTGTCCCATAAGCGCGCAGCGAAGCCCATAGTCCAACCCGCCTTCGAGCATTCGGTCTTCAAAGGAATGTCGCAGGGAATAAATGACGTGGTCGGTTGTTGGAAAAAGATGTCGCTGCTTAAATGCCTTTAAGAGGTTGGCAGACACCAATGTACTGCGATCATAGTAATGGTCGAAGCCCTTAGGACAGAGCTGCATGGCCGGGAGAGCGACGCCAACGAGCGGAATTTCACGCTCAGAGTCATCCGTCTTTAGCTCCCGGTTCTGTTCCGATCGGATGAATATGTGCGGGATATCGTGCTCAAGCCGAATATCCTGGGGTCGCAGGTTCACAATCTCGCTGAGCCGTGCGCCGGTTTCGATCAGAAGATGGATGATGACACGCAGCTCCAGGCGAAGGCCATCGAAGACGCCGGGGGCGAGGATTTTCGAACGCACGAAGTCATCGCTGAACGAAGCGCGTTTCACGGTGGATTTGCCCGCAAAGCAGAAACGCCGGAACGGATCTTCAACGTCATCCGCGCCGCGATATTTGAAGTAGCGCTGACAGAGGGATCGGATATTGCCCACATGCCGGTTCGCGGTGTTTGGCGTAACCGGCCTGGAGCCATCCTTCTGAGGCAGCATGCGCGACTGCCACCAGTCGCGGTAGCTTGTCGCCACTTCCCGGCTGATATCCGTCAGCGGGATATCACCGGCATGAGCAATGAAGTATTCGATGGACGTGCGCTTCGTCTTCTCCCAGGCTTCGCGTTGGGCCTGTGACTTGTTGTACTGATCATCAAACGCGATCTTTGAAACATAGAGTTCGAAGGCTTCCGAAACCGTGGTCTTGTCGACGGGTGCCGGCACGCCCCCGAGCAAGGCTTCTGCCTTGGCCTCGGTCGGTGCTTTGCCAAAATCGGCGGCCTTCAGGCGCGCAATGATCTCTTCGACATCCGGGAGCGCCGCAATCTCTTCAACCGGCCTGTAAACGAACCCCTGAGCCAAGGCCCGGGCGACAGCGCTGCGGTAACGATTGTCTGCCGCGCGCCAGCTCGACTGCTGCCGGTCACCCCCCGTCAGTTCAAGACTGCGAGCGTTCCACAAGGCGTCATCGGCCTCGGCAAGCGCGTCCCGCCGCATCATCGCAATCTCGAGGGACTGGGTCCGCAGGGCGACCTGAATCAGGCCCCTGTTATCAACGCTTTCGAAGCGGCTCGGCACGCGTCTCTGGTAATGCCACCAGCCACCGCGGGACTTCAGATATCTTAATCCAAGACCATTCTGTTTCATCGCGAATTGTAGTGCAAAAAGTATGCAATCCGTAGTGCAAGCTGTAGTGCAACAGGCGGCGTCGAACCCGAAAGCGCTCCGTGAGAGCGACTAAAGTTCTTCATTTTCAAGGACTTGGGAGATTTTCATTCCGCAAGGAATGGCGCGAGTGACGGGACTTGAACCCGCGACCTCCGGCGTGACAGGCCGGCACTCTAACCGACTGAGCTACACCCGCGCATTTTCTGGTCACCCTTGCGAGCGAAGCGCCTCTCTAATCGCGCCTGCCTGCCGGGTCAAGCGGTCCTGATGGCTGCCCTTGGGTGCCTGGAAAAAGGCCTGCTTCCTGTCATTTGCCCTTCAGCTGCCATTCAAGGGACATAGTATCCCGTCATGGGGCAGCGAGAACCACAGACGGATTCGGACCATGAAGCGCATTGCCCTGATTGCAGGCGGATTTTTTGTTCTCTTGATCGGGGCGGCGATGGCGGTGCCGTTTCTGATTCCGAAATCCGTCTACCGCGCCCAGATCGAGCGGGCGGCGGGCGAAGCCCTGCAGCGCAAGGTCACGCTCGAGGGCGAGGTCCGCCTCTCCCTGTTCCCCCGCATTGCGGCCAGTGTCGGGGGCATGAAGGTCGCCAACCCGGAGGGGTTCGAAGGTACCTACATGATCGAAGCGGGCGAACTGCGCGGCGCTGTCAAATGGGCCCCGCTCCTGTTCGGCCAGCGCGTCGAAGTGCATGAGCTGGCCTTCGTCGATGCGTCAGTGTCGCTGCAGAGAAAGGCGGATGGCACCACCAACTGGGTGCTCGAGGACAAGGCGCCGTCCGAAGGGCCGGCCGCGGAGGGTGGTGGATTTAACGGCGCCGTGGAGCACCTGCGCCTCGAGAATGCCAGCCTCACCTACCAGGACGACGGGGCGGGCGCGCGCTACGAGTTGCGCGAACTCGATCTGACGGCCGCAATGACGGAACTGGACGAACCGTTCGAGCTCGACGCGAAAGGCTTCTTCCAGAGCCACCGCTTCGACATCCATGCCAATCTCGACTCCCTCGAAGCCGCAATGACAGGCCAGCCCGCGACGCTCTCAGCAACGATCGGCACCGACTTCGTCAAGGCCCGCTACAACGGCGCCGTCACGCTTGGCGACGTGCCCGCACTGGACGGCGCGTTCTCGGCAAGCTCTGAAGCCGTCAGCTCGCTGCTCGACTACGCAAACGTCGAAGTCCCGTTCGACCTTGCCAAGCTCGGCAAGATCAACGCCGAAGGCGATGTTTCCGGCGCCCTCGGCACGCTGGCGATCAACGTCAGGAAATTCACCCAGTCCTCCGAACTCGCCAGGACCGGCTTCACCGGCAAGATCAACCTCGCCCCCGAACCGGTGATCACCGGCAATTTCACGTTCGACGCGCCCAGTATTGACGCCCTGACGAAGTTCGCGGGCCTGAAGCTGCCGGTCAACCTCGCCCCGCTCGGCGCCCTCGACATTGAAGGCACAGTCAGCGGAAAGCTGGGCGAGCCGGGTCTCGACTTCGGAAAACTGAAAGTCAAAGGCCCGCTCATCAACGCCAGCTATACCGGCGAAGTTGCACTCGGCGCCGTGCCCCAACTCAATGGCAAGCTCACATTCGATACGCCCAGGGCCGGTGAACTGGCCAGGCAGCTGAACGTCGAACTCCCCGGCGCGGCAGCACTGGAGAAAGTGAATTTCAGTGGCAACCTTTCCGGCGCGGCCGATGCACTGCAGCTCACCGCGATCAACTTCAAGCACGCCGGCGACCTGCTCGAGGCGACCTATACCGGCAATGTCACGCTGGCCGGCCCCGGCGCCCTTCGCGGCAAGCTGACCGCCTCCAGCGAGCAGCTGCGCGCCCTCCTCGCCGCGGCCGATATCGAACTCGCGCCGGGCTCCACGATGCAGACCTTTTCGGCGACCAGTGAGGTCAGCGGCACCTTCACGAACATCGCCCTTGCGGCGCTGGACATGAAACTTGACGCGATCACCGCCAGGGGAAATGCCGGCATCAACCTGACCGGGCCCAGGCCGCGCCTCACCGGCAGGCTGAACATGGGCTCGCTGGACCTCTCCCCCTTCCTTGCCCCGGCCGACCAGAAGCCGCAGGCCGCCAGGCCGCTGGAAGCCTGGAGCAAGGACAAGCTTGATCTGGCGGGCCTCTCGGTCGCTGACGCAGACCTCCAGCTGACCACCGCGCAGATCACGCTCGGCAGCGTGAAGCTGACCGATGCCGTGCTCACCGCGCAACTGGTGGATGGCAGGCTCGCGGCAGATCTTTCGACTTTCAAGGCATTCGGCGGCAACTGGGAAGGCCGCATGACGGTCGATGCGGCATCCACCGTCCCGGCAATCTCCTTCGCCATGCAGGGTGACAGCGTCGCCATGTCGAACCTTCTCGGTACACTCGCCGGGTTCGACAAACTCGCCGGTACCGGCGCGTTCAAGATCGACGCCACCACGCGCGGCGGCTCTCTGGATGCGCTGATGCGCGGCCTCAATGGCGAAGTCTCCGCCAATCTGAGCGAAGGCGCCCTGAAGGGCATCAACGTCACGCAGCTCATCCGCAGCGCCCAGTCGCTGCAGCAGGCATTGGCCAGCGGCAAGCTGAACACGCTCGACTTCCGAAACGTGCTCTCCCCCACCGCCGAGACGGACTTCACGAAATTCGACAGCCTGCTGAAGATCGAGAACGGCGTCGCCAATGTCGACCTGCTGAAACTGATCAGTCCTGCCCTCGGCATCGACGGCACCGGCAGCATCGACATTGCCGGCCAGAAGCTCGATCTGCGTCTCGCCGCCGCCATCGACAGGAAAGGCCAGGGCGATGGCGCGGTGGTTCAGCTGAACGGCATTCCCGTCCCCGTCCGCCTTTCCGGCAACTGGAACAAGCTCAAGGTGACACCGGACTTCTCGGGCGTTCAGGCGGCGCTCGAAGCCGAACTGAAGGACAGGTTGCTGGAGGGGATTACCGGCGGCCAGCGCGGGACCGGGACTGCGCCGGCAGCGCCGGCGACCGGAGGAGCAGGCGCGCCTGGCGGCACGGCGGCGCCGGTATCGCCAGAACAGCAACTTGAGGACGCGGCGGCGAAGGCCGCGCGCGACGCCCTCGGGGGACTGCTGGGGCGCAGGCGCCCGGCTGCACCCGAAACCGTGCCCGAAAGCGTGCCTGAAACCGTGCCCGAAACCGTGCCTGAAGGGGCCACGCCCTGAGAGAGTCTAGGCGCGCTTCTCGCTGGTGAATGCCAGCACATTGGCGTCCGAACTCACCTCCGGCATCGCGACGACGACGCGGGGCAGATCACCGGCAGGGCGCAGGTCGACAAGGTGCGCCAGGTTGTCCAGCGGCTGCGCGCGGCTGATAAAGAAGCCCTGCAGCTCGTCGCAGCCATGGTCGCGCAGGAAGTCGGCCTGGAAGAGCGTCTCGACGCCCTCGGCCGTGCACCGCATACCGAGCGACCTGGCCAGCGTCAGCGTGGCGACTGTAATAGCGCGGCTTTCAGGACACGAATCGATATCCTTCACAAAGCTCTGGTCGATCTTGATCTTGTCGAACGGGAACGAGCGCAGGTAGCTGAGCGACGAATACCCCGTCCCGAAATCGTCAAGCGATATCCGGACACCAAGATCCCTGATCTGGTGCAGGCGCCTGAGTGTGAACTCCGTATCCGTCATCAGCACGGACTCGGTGATCTCGAGTTCCAGCCGGCCGGGTGCGATATTGTTGGCCGCGAGCGCGTTGACAATCGTTGCCATCAGCGTCGCTGAATGGAATTGCAGCGGCGAGATGTTGACGGCCACATTCACATGATCGGGCAGGCGGGCAGCTTGCGCCAGTGCGGCGCGGATCACCCACTCACCCATACGCGTGATCAGGCCATAGTCCTCAGCGAGACCGATGAACTCGTCCGGGAACACGAGACCGCGCACCGGATGGCGCCAGCGCAGGAGCGACTCCACACCAACAATCCTGTGTGACCGGGCATCGACCAGTGGCTGGAAGAAAACCCGCAGCTCATCATTGTCGATCGCGCGCTCAAGCTCGGCTTCAATCTGCACGCGCGCCCTGGCCGAGGCTTCCAGCTGCTGGGTGAACATGCACCACTGCGCCTTGCCGGTCCGTTTGGCGTCGTAGAGCGCAAGATCCGCATGCTTGAGCACCTCACGCGGATCGCTTGTGTAGGCATCAAACACGCGCACCCCGAATGAGGCCGAGCAGTGCGCCGTCGAACCCCAGATGTTATAGGGCGCGCGCATCACCTCGGTCAGCTGGCCGAAGAATTCCTCAAGCGCGCCGCCTGCCGGCCGCTCGACGATCATCGCAAACTCGTCGCCGCCGGGCCGCGCCACCATGTCGGTCGTCCCGGCCATGCTGTTGAGGCGCAACGCTACCTGCCGGAGCAGCTCGTCACCTGCCGGATGGCCCAGCGTGTCGTTGACCCATTTGAAATTGTCGAGATCAAGCCAGAGGAGCGCACGCACCATATTGGGCGTCTGCGGCCTGCGCATCACCTTCTCGAGATGTTCCTGCATGCTCACCCGGTTGGGCAGTCCGGTCAGGCTGTCATGATGCGCCATGCGCGCCATGCGGTCTTCGATCTGCTTGGACTTCGTAATGTCGGCCGCAACACCGCGGAACCCGCGGAACTCATGCCCCTCGAAGATCGGCTTGCCGGTCAGCGACACCCAGCACATTTCGCCGGCGCCGTCCTCGACTTTCAGCACGATATCCTGGAAGCTCTCAAGACGGCGAAGGGCCGCTTCAAGTTCCCTGCGCCCCTCGCACGGCTCGAACATTGAGGAAAGCAGAGCGCCCGTTTTCATGAAACCGGCAGGCTCGCAACCGGTGTCGAACACCAGGGGTATCTCTTCGAGGAGGCCGTCGGTATTGGTCTGCCAGAGCCAGTCCGATGTGCTCTGCCCGAAGTCACGCAGCAGAAGGCCGATCAGCTGGGTCTGCTCCTGCACTGCAGATTCGCTGAGGTGTTGTTCCACGAACAGCCTGTGCGACCAGCGCACCGCGAAGAACAGGACGCCAAGGTAGACAACGATAAGAACCGTGATGAGCTGGTATGCAGCGCCCTCCTGCAGCAGCATCGAAATGCCTAGCCCCACGCCGATAGGGGTCATCAGGGACAAGGCGGCGCCAGGCAGGCGTGACAGCAGGAAGCTTCCGACAAACATCATGCCGGTAAGCACGATAGCCATGACCATCTGGGCCTGATGGTCAGCCATATGCATCACCAGCAGGGGCGCTACGGCCCAGAACAGTCCAATGATCAGTGCGGCTCTGGACATCGCATCGACATGCGCCTGCGCGAGGCGCCCATGGATGCTCGCCCTGCGTATCCGGATATGCCGGAGTGCGGCGAGGCCGGTGATGAAGATGATGCAGAAGCCCCAGATTGCGAGAAGGCTGCCCGCCTCGGACTGGCGGAAAGACTGGAGGACAACGGCCAGATTCAGCAGGTTTGCGAACAGCAGGACGAAAACCATGCTGCTCACGGTATCGATCTGCTTCTTGAGCAGGCCCGGGCGGTACTTTTCCGGAACAGGAATGTCCCGGAGGAGCCCGCGCAGCGACCAGAAGGTCGCCGGCGAGGGGGTCTGCTGTTCCATCCGTGTCTCTCCGGCGCCTTTAACAGGGGCTCTTCACTCGCCGGGGTAGCACAACAGCTTAAACCTTCCGGAACCGCATTGCGTGAACTTGCCCGGCTGGCATTTACCGCCCGTTCACGAACCTGCCCTGCATCCGCTCGCAAGATAGGCTGAAGCCTCGCCGCGCATGGCTGTTAATGCTGCCGGATCCAGCCGGTCCAGCGCTTTGTAAATCAGCGCCATTCGGGGATTTCCGGCGAGACTTTCGCGGTTTCGCGCTATGAAATCCCAGTAGAGGTAGTTGAACGGACACGCCTTCGGACCTGTCTTTGCGTTCACGTCATAAGCACAGCTGCCGCAATAATCAGACATTTTGTTTATGTAATTTCCGCTGGCAGCATAGGGCTTGGAGGCCATCACCCCCCCATCGGCGTGCAGCGCCATGCCATGCGTGTTCGGCAGCTCCACCCACTCATAAGCATCAGCATAGACCAGCAGGTACCAGTCGTTCACCGCCGCCGGATCAAGGCCTGCAATCAGCGCAAAATTGCCGGTCACCATCAGCCTCTGGATATGATGTGCATAAGCGTGACGCTTTGTCTGGCCGATCGCTTCGGCCATGCAGCGCATGTCTGTATCGCCCGTCCAGTAAAAATCCGGGAGCGGATGATGTGCGTTCAGCGCATTGGTCTGCCGGTAGCCCGGCATCTTCAGCCAGTAGATGCCACGGACATACTCGCGCCAGCCGATGATCTGCCGGATGAACCCTTCCACCGCATTCAGCGGGGCGCGCCCCTCGCGCCACTGGGCCTGGGCGCGGTGGCACACATCCAGCGGGTCCAGCAGGCCGCAATTTATGTATACTGACAGCAGCGAATGCCACATCCAGGGTTCGCCCTTCGCCATCGCGTCCTGCCAGTCGCCAAAGCCGGGAAGGATTTCGCTGATGAAATGATCGCGCGCCGCCTCGGCTCCGGCGCGAGTGGTGGCAAACACCCATGGCTCGAGGTCGCCGAAATGGTCCGGAAAACGCTCGGCCACGAGAGCGATCACGTCCTGCGTCAGCGCGTCCGGCGGTGGTAGCCGGCGCGGCGGGGGTGTCAGCGATTTCGGCAGGCGCCTGCGGTTGTCATGGTCGAAATTCCACTGGCCGCCTGCCGGCTCCTGCCCGTCCATCAGGAGCCCCGTCCTGCGCCGCACGTCGCGGTAGAAGAACTCCATCCGCAGCTGCTTGCGCCCCTTCGCCCAGGCGTAAAAATCCGTGAGCGGAACGATGAAGCGCGTATCCTCGAGCAAGTCGACCGGCACGGGCATCAGGTCCCGCCACGTCTCCATGTCCTGCAACAGTCGCCACTCTCCGGGCCTGGTGACGATGACCGCGCTCAGCGCCGGGTCCTCCTCCAGCGCACGGGCGACTTCGCCCCGCAATGAGCCCTGATTGCCGGGGTCGTCGAGGCGCACATAGCGAACGTTGAGCCCCGCAGCCCGCAGTTCCTCTGCGAAGTGGCGCATCGCGGCAAAGAGGAAGGCAATCTTCTTCTTGTGATGACGCACGTAGGTCGCTTCTTCGGCGACCTCCGCCATCAACACCAGATCGTCTGGCTGCGCCTCTTTCAAGGACGAAAGGTCCGGCGACAGCTGATCGCCGAGGACCAGCCTCAGAACACCCATCCCCGCCCCCGCTGATCGCTAGTAGAGGCTGGCGAGCACGTACTCGATCTGCTGACCGCGCGCCTCGAACGCGAGTTTTACCCATCGTCCGTCATCGTCATACCAAAGGTCCACGTCGAGCGCAGAATCCATCAGGTAGCGGTTTGCCTCTATCGTCTTCTTGCCAACCTTTATCGCCTCACGGCCTTTGTTGACCACTTTCACATTGAGGATTTCGCCGTCCTCGGTGGACAGCAATTTGCCGGTTAATGTCTGCGCATAGTTCCAGTGGCTCGCAGGGACGATCCCGGCCGGTGCCACCCCTTTGAAATCAGTGCCACTGACATTCAGCGCGTCGCCCTTGCGGGTTGCGGTCACGGAGCGCTTCTTGCCGTCATCATTGACGGTGCCTGATACTTTCTGAAGCTGGCCATTCAGCCAGGTTTCCGTGGCATCGAGCTTGTAGCGGAACACCGTCACAGGACCGAGACCGGCCTTGAGTGAAACCGAGGTCGTAGCCACCAGAGCGCCGTTCGCATCGGTCGTGAACTTCACCGCGTGGCTGCCGAAAGGCTTGCCTTCGCGCAGGACGTTGAAGCTGATCACGTCGCCGGACTTGGGCTGCCAGGCCTTGGGCGACAGCTCGGCTGCAGCCGGAAGGGCGCCTGAGGCCAGAAGGAAAAGCGAAAGTAGTGCGCGCCGTAAGGTCATTGCAGTCTCCAGGCAAAACGGGGTGGCTCAGCCACATAACAGATGCAGGCTTCCTCGCCTGCGGCGACCGGCTTGTGGCGCATGCCGGGCTCGCCCAACATCAGGTCACCTTTCCGGTAGTGTCCAAATTCGTCACGCAGCTCGCCCCGGATAACCAGTGTGGCTTCGATGGCCGTATGTGCATGCCTGGGAACGCCCTGGCCCGGCGAAAGTCTCATCAGTCTCCCACCCGGCACCCCGACCGGCAGATACGGCAGGCCAAAGAGGCCGCGTTTCCACGTCACATCCTGCACCGCTGCATCCAGGATGGCCGTCGCACCGGCACGCGTCCGCTTGCGTTTTTGATACCGGCGCTCCGGTTCGGGCTGCGCCGCAACGGCTTCGGGGTCCTCCGCTTCCAGCAGCGCCCCGCCAATGATCGACCAGGCAAACGCCTCACGCGCTGCCGCGGGCGACAGCATAATGTGCAGGTCGCCCGCCAGCGCCAGCGATTCCGGGTGATTGCCCGCCGCATGGTCCATCATGAACGCCGCGTAAGTGTCATCCCGCGTGAACAGCATGCCGTGTCAGCCTTAATTTCTGTAGCTGTTTCCAATACGCGCCGCAGGGCCCACTGGATCAAATCCCCGGCAACCCGTTGCCGCAGGCCGCGCAGCCCCTTAAGGCTGGGAAAAGACCGAAATCTGCCAGGAAATACCCGTCCATGACCGTCCACCGATCGATCGTTGACCTGATCGGCAATACGCCGCTGCTGCGCCTGAAACGCGCATCCGGCGAGACCGGCTGCGAGATCCTCGGCAAGTGCGAGTTCCTGAATCCCGGCCAATCGGTCAAGGACCGTCCCGCGCTAGGCATCGTCCGCGAAGCCGAGGCCGCCGGCCTGCTGAGGCCGGGTGGCACCATCGTCGAGGGCACCGCAGGCAATACCGGCATAGGCCTTGCCCTCGTCGGCAAGGCGCTGGGCTACCGCGTCGTCATCGTTATCCCGCGCACCCAAAGCCAGGAGAAGAAGGACGCCATCCGCCTGCTCGGCGCCGAGCTGATCGAAGTGGACGCTGTCCCCTACGCCAACCCCAACAACTATGTGCGCTATTCCGGCCGCCTCGCCGAGGAACTGGCCGCCAGCGAGCCCAATGGCGCCATCTGGGCCAACCAGTTCGACAACCAGGCGAACCGCCGCGCGCATTATGCCACGACTGCTCAGGAAATCTGGCAGCAGACCGGCGGCAGGCTGGACGGCTTCATCTGCGCTGTCGGCTCCGGCGGCACGCTCGGCGGGGTCTCCCTCGCCCTCAAGGAAAAGAACCGGAAAATCCAGATCGGCATCGCAGATCCCGGCGGCGCGGCGCTGTATTCCTTCTACAAGACCGGCGAACTGAAGGCCGAAGGCACTTCGATCACCGAAGGCATCGGCCAGGGGCGCATCACCGCCAACCTTGAAGGCATCGAAGTCGACAAGGCCTACCGCATCAGCGACGATGAAGCCCTGCCGGTCCTGTTCCGCCTGGTCGAAGAAGAAGGCCTCTGCCTCGGCGGCTCAGCCGGCGTGAACGTCGCCGGCGCTGTCCGCCTTGCGAGGGACCTCGGCCCCGGCCACACCATCGTGACGATTTTGTGCGACTACGGTAACCGATACCAGTCCAAGCTCTATAATCCTGAGTTCCTGCGCGCAAAAGGATTGCCCGTGCCGTCCTGGATGGAGAAGTAAAGACATGGAAACCGGTGACCCCCTCGTCAGCGCAGAATGGCTGCTCAGGAATATCGAAGCGCCGGATGTGCGCGTGGTCGATGCGACCTGGTTCGCCCCGTTCACCAACCCGCCCGAGACAGGGCGTCAGGCCTGGATGCGCGGTCACATTCCCCGGGCCGCTTTCTTCGATATCGATGACATCGCCGACACCTCCTCGCACCTGCCTCACATGCTGCCGGACGCCGTGAAGTTCTCCTCGCGCGTGCGCCGGCTGGGTCTTGGCGACGGCAACCGCATCATCATCTACGACCAGAACAATTTCTTCGCCGCCGCGCGCGCCTGGTGGATGTTGCGCGTCATGGGCCACAAGGACGTGCACGTCCTGGATGGCGGCCTCAAGGCCTGGGTCGCGCAAGGCGGGTCGCTCGACGACATGCCTGCGATCACCGGCGAACGCCACTTCACGCCGCGCGTGCGCAGCGATCTCGTCATGGACACCAGGGCGATGGAAAACCTGGCTGGCACCGCCCGCACGGTCATTATCGATGCGCGCCCGGAAGGCCGCTTCTCAGGCCGCGATCCCGAGCCGCGCGCCGGCCTTCCGTCCGGGCATATCCCCGGCAGCGTCAACCTGCCCGGCAGTCTTCTGATAACCGAAGACGGCCAGATGAAACCGGCGGAAGACCTGCGCCGCCTGTTCAGGGATCCGCTCGCCCCCACGGTCACCACCTGCGGCTCCGGCGTCACCGCCGCCATCACCGCGCTCGCACTTGCCCGCCTCGGCAACTGGGATGTTGCCGTCTATGATGGTTCGTGGTCGGACTGGGCGTCCGATCCCTCCCGGCCGATCGCAAAGGCGCCGGCGTGAACAAGGACGAGGCCGCCCCCGAAACGCGCCTCATCCATACGCGCGCGGAACGTCTTGGCCGCGTCACGGTGAACCCGCCGCTGGAGCGCGCGTCCACCGTCCTGTTCCGTGACGAAGCGGGCCTGTACGGCGCAAAACCTACCTACGGCCGCATGGGCCTGACGGTGCACCGCGAACTCGAGGCGGCGATGTGCGACCTTGAAGGCGCAAGGCACGCCCGGCTCGCCGGCAACGGCTTGCAGGCGTGCGCGCTGGCCATAGCCAGCCTCGTCTCTTCCGGCGACCACCTCCTCTTCACTGACAGTGCCTATGGCCCGACCGCCCGCTTTTGCGAACGACGCCTGAAAGCCATGGGTGTGGACGCCGAACGGTTCGATCCGCGCATCGGCGGCGAAATCTCCTCGCTGTTTCGTCCGAACACCAGGGCCGTCTTCCTTGAAGCGCCGGGCTCGCTCACCTTCGAAATCACTGACACGCCCGCCGTCGTCGCCGCGGCTTCCCAGCGGGGCATACGGACAATCCTTGACAATACCTGGGGCGCAGGATTGCTGCACCAGCCGCTGGCACTGGGTGTCGACATTTCCGTCCAGGCGCTGACTAAATACGCCGTCGGCCATGCCGATGCCTTCGGCGGCGCCGTGATGACACGCGACAATGGCCTCGCCGCCCGCATAGCGGCAGCATCCGAAGACTGGGGCATCGCACTGGCTCCGGACGATGCCTATCTCGCGCTGCGCGGCCTGCGCAGCCTGCACACGCGGCTGAAGGCGCACGAAGCGTCCGGTCTGGAAATGGCGCACTGGCTCGCAGAGCGTCCGGAAGTGGCCGACGTGCTGCACCCCGCCCTGCCCGCCAGCCCGGACCATGTGCTGTGGAAGCGCGACTTCACAGGCTCTAACGGTCTCTTCGGCGTCATCCTGAACCCGCCGCCGGAAGGCGGCATGGATCGCTTCTTCAGTGCCTTGTCGCTGTTCACGCTCGGCTTCTCCTGGGGCGGGTTCGAAAGCCTGATCATCCCCTGCGACCAGCAGCTCGAGCGGATGAAGGGCAGCTGGACGCAAACGCGCGCCGGCCCGCTGCTGCGCCTTCACATCGGGCTTGAAGCGACCAGCGACCTGAAGCGCGATCTCGAAGGCGCCTTCAAGGCATTGTCCGGGAACTGACGGTCGTCGCTGTCAGGGCGCCGGGCGTTCGAAGTTCAGGAAGACAAACAGGTCTTCGACATCCGCGCCCATGTGAACCAGCGGCTCGGACGGCGGCATCAGGTTCTCCGCCTGCTCCCGGAAGGCCACGCACCGGCGGGTCATATTCGCGAGGTGCACGAAGTCATCTGCGGTCGGCAGCGACTTGATCACGCAGGCATCGAAATAAGGGTAGTCCGCATCGGCGCTGCAGCCGAAGGAGGACCGGTCGGGCCGCGCCGCTGTCATCACCATCCGGTTCGGTGCTGCCAGCGCCGAGACAAAGACGCCCGAGTAACAGGCTGAGACCACGACGACGGTCGGCCGCTCGCCGCACCACTCGTCGACCAGCGCATCCATCCGCACCGGGCTGAGCAGGCCCTCGTTGCCGAGCACAATGCCTTCCGGCGACCCGTGCGATGTAAAGTAAAGCAGGCATCCGGCTTTCGCCGATTGCGCCCGCGACGCGATGGCCGCGAAAGCCAGCTCCGAGACAAGGGACGTACCGCCGAGCCAGCGCGGCCGCAGCGACAGATCCGCGATGTTGACTGGATCAAACCCGGCTTCACCAAAGGCCCTTGCCAGGTCGCGCCGGGCATTCTCGAAGGCTTCGATCGGCGCCCCGTCGCTCGCCCGCCAGTCTGCCGCGAGGACGCCGACCGCCCATTCCTCCAGCGGCACATCCTCAGCCTTCACCTGCGCCTGCGCGGCGCCAATGCCCCAGGCGGCCAGAAGAAGCGCCAGTGCAGTCAGAGGCCGCCAACGCATCCCGCTCTCCCAAGGCAACGTTACACAGTTGTATAAGATCAGGGCCGCCGCCGGAGCGCAAGCCGGAGGCGGCAGGCCGAAAACCGGTGCTATTGCGGATAGGTGTCCAGCGACGGCTCCCGCCGCCAGCAATCGCAGCTGCCGTCATACTGGAAGGCCTCGCCATAGTCGTTCACCCGGGTTGGCACGCCGTAGTTCCATCCGTGCACAAACTCATAGTCCGGGTCGCCGTAGCGGTCGGCATAACCGTCCCCGGTATCGTCGCACACGGCATAGCCCTGCGCATTGACCCCGCACTCCCAGGCCGGAACCATGGTCATGGTGACAGACAGGTCGTCCGCCGCCATCTGCAACCCGGCCGCGAAGGCTTCCATATCCGTAGATGTGCAACCTGTCAGCGCGAGCGCCCCGGCGCCCACCATCCAAAGGCGCACACGCGCGCCAATCCCCGTCATCATTTCAGCCCAAGCTCCCGATTTAACTGAAGTTATTCTTCCTGGGGTGCGCGTGAACGCAAGCTGAACCGCGCCTCAGGCCGGCTCGTCGCTCACTTTCACCACAAGCTTGCCGAGGTTCTTGCCTTCGAACAGGCGAGACAGGCTGGCCGGCGCCTTCTCGAAGCCGTCGACGATATCAGTCTCGAACTTCAGCTTTCCTTCCATCAGCCACATCGCCATCTGCTGGATGCCTTCAGGGAAGCGAGGGAAATAGTCGATGACGATGAAGCCCTTGACCAGCGTGCGCCGCATCAGGAGGTTCGCGAAGTTGTAGGGGCCGGGTACCGGATCGGTGGCATTGTAGGTCGAGATCAGCCCGCAGAGAGGCATGCGCGAGAAGTCGTTGAGCCGCGCCATCACCTCGTCCATGATCCGTCCACCGACATTTTCGAAATTGATGTCGATGCCCTTCGGGCAGTGCCTGTCGAGCATGGCGCCGACATCTTCGGACTTGTAGTCGATCGCCGCGTCAAAGCCTGCGACCTCCGTCAGCCAGCGGCACTTGTCCTGGCCGCCCGCAATGCCGACGACGCGGCAGCCTTGGATCTTCGCGATTTGCCCGACCATCGAGCCGACCGCGCCGGCGGCCGCCGAGACAACCACCGTCTCGCCTGCCTTCGGCTTGGCAATGTCCATCAGCCCGAAATACGCCGTCATCCCGGTCGCGCCCAGTGGGCCCATGTACGCCGTCAGCGGAACGCCCGGCAGCTTAGGCAGTTTCGCCAGCGCCGCGCCCGGCAGCGTATTGTAGACCGACCAGCCGGCAAGCCCGGTATTTATAATGTCACCCGGCGCGAGGCCGGCGAAGCGGCTCTCGGTCACCACGCTCAGCCCGCCGCCGCGCATCGCATCGCCGATCTGAACGGGCGGCAGGTAGGCATCCATATCGCTCATCCAGATCCGGTTCGTCGGATCGAGCGACAGGTAGATCGTCTTGGCCCGCACCTGCCCGTCCTCGAGCGGCGTCAGCGCGCTCTCGACCAGCTCCAGATCACCCTCGCGCAAATCCCCCACCGGCCGCCTGCGCAGCACCCAGGTCAGGTTCTTTTCATTGATCATGCCGTCCTCCCGATTTCGTTGGCGGGAAGGCTAGACGGAATTGCTCTCAGCGCAAGACGCCGCGGATAGATTGCCAGTAGGCGTAGCCCGTCAGGGCGAACCCGAAAACGAGGATCACGAAGGGCATGAACTCCATGCCTTTCACAGGCGGCGCTACGATTTCCTGCCAGCGCACATAGAAGCTGGCGGCCGAGGCTATGAACGCGGCGGCGAACAGGGTGACCGCGGTCCTGCTGCGCATCAGCAGCGCGAGGCTCGCTATCAGCGCGCCGAACACGCCAACCGACCAGAGGCCGAACATCCACCACGGCATGCTGTACCAGTAAGTCTGGATGTCTTGCGCGAACTGCACCGAATAGGCGGGATTGCGCGTCGTCTTCATTATGAAGTCGAAGCAGCCATACCCGTTCCACACCACAGCGAGAATCCCGACCGGCCAGATATGCCAACCCGCTTTCGCGCCGATCGGCGTTGCGTCTTCGGTCATGGGGGTCGTCCTATCCGGAAGTCGCCAGCCTACGCCGGTTCGCACCCATCTCCAACGCAGCTCGCCCCGGCGGCGCGCGGGCTTGCTCTGGCGGTCGTTACATACTATGTAAAACCATGATCCGGTCATTTGCCTGTGAGGACACAGAAGGCCTGTTCAATCGCCGTCGCTCCAGGCGATTTGTTCAGATTGAGCGGGTCGCCCAGCGCAAGCTGGAAATGCTGAATGCCGCCATGCGGCTGGACGATCTGCGCAGTCCGCCCGGCAACCGGCTCGAATTGCTCAGGGGAAACCGCGCCGGGCAATACTCGATCCGGATCAATGATCAGTGGCGCATCTGTTTTGTCTGGGCGCCGGATGGTGCCCACGATGTTGAAATCGTTGACTATCATTAAAAGGAACAGCGCCATGCCAAAGCTTGCCCCAGTGCACCCCGGAGAAGTCCTGAAGGAGGAGTTCCTCCTGCCTCTGGGCCTGAGCGCTTCTCAGCTCGCCTCGATCATCAGGGTTCCGGCAAATCGCGTCACCCGACTGATCAGCGCGCAGTCGGGAATTTCGGCAGATACCGCACGGCGGCTTGCCCGCGCCTTCAATACCTCGCCGGATTTCTGGATGAACCTTCAGTCCCGGTTTGACCTGCAGCTGTCTGAAGATGCAGCGCCGCGCCTTGATGACATCAAACCGATCGTCAAAGCCTGATCCGTCAGCGCAGGATGCCGCGCCTGGCCTGGTCGAACGCATAGTTGAGGATCAGCAGCGAGACGACAATAATGCACACGGCAAACACGCGCTCGGAACCGGGGTCGATCCCCGGCCGGGAATAGGTGAGCCCCATGGTGAAGATCGTCGCGGTGGTCGAGACCGCCAGGACACGCAGCGCCAGCAGCCGGCGCTTCAGCAGCAGGACCGACCCGGTCACAGCTGAGAAAACCGACAGAGCCCAGATGCCGAACACGAACGGCGGCAGGCTGGCCCAAAGCGCCCGGGCGCCTTCCGGCAGGCTGTCGATATAGGGCGGAAAGCGGGTCAGGGTCGCAAGGAAATCGAACACACCGAGCCCGTTCCAGAGCACCGCGGCGGCGCCGATAAGGAAGAGATGCCAGGGGGCCTTAAGCGCGGGCTTCTGCACCGGCGGGGCAAGGTCCACGGCTTCGGGGAAGACGAGATCCTGTTGCATGTCACATTTCTACCACACTTATGAACGGCGCAGAATGGAATCCTGCCCGGATAACGCAGGTTTAATCCGGCCCTCACGTCCCGGCTCAGGGTGACGTGCCTGCATGCAGCGGCTAAACCCTCCCCACCACAGAGGAATCGCCCATGGCCACGGCCGCCGTCACCGAAAAAAGCCATCTCTACCTGATCGATGCGAGCGCCTATATCTTCCGGGCGTTCCACGCCCTGCCCCCGCTGACGCGCAAGTCGGACGGGCTCCCCGTCGGCGCGGTCGCCGGCTTCTGCAACATGCTGTTCAAGATGCTGGAGGAGCTGAAAGGCGCCGAGCGGCCGACCCATTTTGCCTGCATCTTCGATGCCTCGGGCAAGACGTTCCGGAGCGACTTCTTCCCCGAGTACAAGATGAACAGGTCCGAGACGCCGGAGGAACTGATCCCGCAATTCCCGCTGGTGCGCCGGGCATCGGTCGCCTTCGCGGCGCATGCCATCGAGCTGGCCGGGTTCGAGGCCGACGATATCATCGCAACCTATGCCCGCGAGGCCGAGGCCAAAGGTGCGCGCGTCACGATCGTGTCCTCGGACAAGGACCTGATGCAGCTGATCACCGGCAGGGTGCTGATGCTCGACCCGATGAAGAACAAGCTGATGGGGCGCGAGGATGTGATCGAGAAATTCGGCGTCGGCCCGGAACATGTCGTCGATGTGCAATCCCTCGCGGGCGACCCGGTGGACAACGTGCCCGGCGCGCCGGGCATCGGCGTGAAGACCGGCGCGCAGCTGATCACCGAGTTCGGCAGCGTCGAGGCGCTGCTGGAGCGCGCGGGCGAGATCAAGCAGCCGAAGCGGCGCGAGACGCTGATCGCGTTTGCCGACCAGGTGCGCATCTCGAAACGCCTGGTGACGCTGAAAGATGATGTACCCCTGCCCGTTTCGCTCGAAGACCTGGCCGTGCAGGACCCCGATCCCAGAACGCTGATCGACTTCCTTGATGAGATGGAGCTGCGCACCCTCACACGCCGGGTGCGCGAGCAGATGGAAAAGGACGGCGCGATCGAAGTCACTGCGCCTGAGGCTGCCGTGATTGACCGCACGAAATATGTCTGCATCCGCGATCTGGCGACGCTGGAAGGCTGGGTAGCGCGCGCCATCACGCAGGGCTGGGTCGCCGTGGACACCGAAACCGACGCTCTGGATCCGGTTGGCGGCGGACTGGTCGGTGTCTCGCTGGCGCTCGCGCCGGGCGAGGCCTGCTATATTCCGCTGGCCCATGTGGACCCGGATGCCGCAGCCGGCGGCGGCGACATGTTCGGCGCCGATCCGCCGCGCCAGATCAGGATGAACGAGGCGCTTCAGGTTCTAAGGCCGATGCTGGAGGACGCCTCCGTCCTCAAGATCGGCCAGAACATCAAATATGATCTCAGCGTGTTCAAGCGTCATGGCATCCGCGTCGCACCGATTGATGACACGATGCTGATCTCGTTTGCGCTGAACGCCGGCGTCCACAATCACGGCATGGACGAACTCTCCGAACGCTATCTCGGCCACAAGCCGATCTCGTTCAAGGACGTCGCCGGCAGCGGCAAGACACAGAAGACCTTTGCGCAAGTGGCGCTCGACAAGGCGACCGAATACGCGGCCGAGGACGCCGACGTGACGCTGCGTCTGTGGCAGACCCTCAGGCCCCGTCTGCGCACCGAAGAAGTCACCACCGTCTACGAAACGCTGGAACGGCCGCTGGTGCCTGTGCTCGCCGCCATGGAGCAGGCGGGCATCAAGGTGGACCGGCAGATGCTGTCGCGCCTGTCTGCGGATTTTTCGCAGCGCATGGCGGGCCTTGAAGCACAGGCGCATGAGCAGGCCGGGCGCGCATTCAATATCGGCTCGCCTAAGCAGCTGGGCGAAATCCTGTTCGACGAGATGAACATCCCGGGCGGCAAGAAGACCAAGACCGGCGCATGGCAGACAGATGCGGACGTGCTGGAAGAACTGGCCGACGCTGGCCATGCCCTGCCGCGCACGATTGTCGACTGGCGGATGCTGTCGAAGCTTCGCTCGACTTATACCGAAGCACTGCAGGCTGCAATCAAGCCGGAAACGGGCCGCGTGCATACCAGTTACATGATGGCGGGCGCGCAGACCGGGCGCCTGTCTTCCACGGACCCGAACCTTCAGAACATCCCGGTACGGACGGAAGAGGGCCGCAAGATCCGCGAAGCTTTCATTGCCGAGGATAGCAATGTGCTCGTCTCAGCGGACTATTCGCAGATCGAGCTGCGCATCCTTGCCCACATGGCGGATATCCCGGCTCTCAAACAGGCGTTCAGGGATGGGCTGGACATCCACGCGATGACCGCCAGCGAGATGTTCGGCGTACCGGTCGCGGGCATGGACCCGATGGTGCGCCGCCAGGCGAAAGCGATCAATTTCGGCATCATCTATGGCATCTCGGGCTTCGGCCTCGCCCGCCAGCTCGGCATCCCGCAGAGCGAGGCCAGCGAATACATCAAGCAGTATTTCAGACGTTTCCCCGGCATTCGTCAGTACATGGACGAAACCAAGGACTTCGCGCGCGAGACCGGTTTCGTGCGCACGGCCTTCGGCCGGAAGATAAACCTGCCGGACATGAAGGCCAAGGGTCCTGCCCGCGCGTTTGCCGAACGCCAGGCGATCAACGCGCCGCTGCAGGGCACCGCCGCCGACATCATCAAGCGCGCCATGATCCGGATGCCCGACGCGCTCGCGGGCGCCGGCCTCAAGGCACGGATGTTGCTTCAGGTGCATGATGAACTCGTGTTCGAATGCCCCGAAGAGGAAGCCGGGAAACTGATCAAGGTCGCGCAGGATACGATGTCGAACGCAGACGGCCCGGCCATCAGGCTGTCGGTGCCGCTCGTCGTCGAGGCGAAAGCCGCCAAGACCTGGGCGGCGGCGCACTAAGATGTCTGGTACCTCGCCTTCCGTGAACCACGAAGCGGCGCCGCAGGGCAGTTTCATCGATGCCATCATCGAGATCGCGGGCGCTAAAGGCGATGCGCCGCGGACGCTTGGCCATGTTGTCGACGCACTGGATGACCGCGCGTTCGGCCTGCTGATCCTGATCCTCGCCATTCCCTGCCTCGTGCCGGGCCTGCCGGGCGCGCAGCTGATCGCCGTCCCGATCTTCCTGCTCGGCCTGCAGATCGTCGCCGGCCGCAACGAACCCTGGCTGCCGGGCGCAGCGATGCGCGCCAGGCTGAAACCGGAATGGCTGACGGCGATCGCCGACTTCGCCTCCAGACGCCTGCGCTGGACCGAGCGCCTGTCGCGTCCGCGCTGGCGGTTTGTCGCGCATGGGGCGGGGGAAAGGATCCTCGGCCTGATCATTGCGCTGGCGGCCGTCACCATCATGCTGCCGATCACCAACACGATCCCGTCGCTGGCGATCACGGTGGCCGCCGTCGGCCTCCTGCAACGCGACGGCGTGTTCATGCTGGGCGGGGCGACGCTGGCGCTCGGCTGGGTCACGGCGCTGGGCATCCTGATCTTCGGCCTGATCACCGGGGCCGGCTTTGCGGCCACTTTTGTGGCAGACCATGCCCCCTGGCTGGCGGAGTGGTTCAGCTAGGACTGCCGGCGCAGGCGCCGTCTTCCGCCTGTCCCGATTGTAATCTATCCTGCCCGCTGGCTCGGGGGAGCGCATAAGGGTGGGCCGGATTGCATGAAACGCATCATCATCTGCATGGACGGCACCTGGCAGACACTGAACCAGGCCAGGCATACCAACATCGCAATAATCGCCCGCTCGGTAGCGCACAAGGAAACGCTGCCGGATGGCACGCATATCCACCAGAACGTCATCTATAGCCAGGGCGTCGGATCGACCGTCGGCGCGTTGGAAGAGGCGGGCTTCTTCGGCAACCTGATCTACCGGACGACGCGCCTTTTCGGCGGCGCTTTCGGGGAAGGCCTCGAGGACATCATCGTCGAGACCTACCTGCGGCTCGCCTTCGTCTATGAGGAAGGCGACGAGATCTACATCTTCGGGTTCAGCCGGGGGGCCTTTGCGGCGCGCCGGCTGGCCGGATTCATCAGCGTGGCAGGCATCGTCAGCCGGCGCCATGCTGAGCGCGCCCGCGAAGGCTTCCGCCTCTACTACCGCGCCCCGCGCGATGAGGCGCCGCAAGCCGAAAAGGACCTGCACGCCGATCAGGCCCGCGCCTTCCGTATCCGCTATGGCAAGGGCACTCGCGACGAGACCGGCGCCCGCCGCGCCATCGACCGGGCGCCGCCCATTACCTATGTCGGCGTGTTCGACACGGTCGCGCAGCGCGGCGCGGGCGAGGTGCTGAAGTCCTACTTCTCGACCAGGAACAGGGATCGCTACCGGCTCAAGAACCGGCGGCTTGCGAGCAATGTGCGCGCCGCACGGCATGCGGTGGCGATCGACGAATGCCGCGCCGGATTTCCGGCGACGCTGTGGGAGGGTCTCGAGGAGGAGAACACCCGCGTCGGCCGAAGCGTGTATCTGCAGCGCTGGTTCGTAGGCTATCACGGCGATATCGGCGGCGGCGGGCGGGAGGAGCTATCGGCCTGGGCGCTGAAATGGATCACCGATGGCGCCGCCGCCGAGGGTCTGCGGTTCTATGGAACGGATGGCGGCGATACGTCTCCCCTCGTCGAGGCGATCGGCAAGGCGGCGTATGATGCACGCCCGGACCGGCCGTCGTTCGCGCGGTCGCTCAACATGATGAACTGGCCGATCCGGCCGCGGCAGGTCTGGCCGAAGACGCGCGGCAAGGACCGCAGGAAACCGGGTGTCAGCGACCTGGAAGCGCTGTTCGATGAGGCGGTGCTCAAGCGCGCGGCGAAGCGGGAGCTGAAATACCGGCCGGGCGCGCTGCGGCCTTTCCGGAAGGCGTTCACCGAGCGGGCGGACGCGCTCCAGGCGCCGGGCGTGACCAGGCCGCCGGCCGAGGGGCCGCCGCCGGCGTGAACTCAGGCCGGGGGCAGCGGGTGCTGGCCGATTGGGGATCGAGGTTGGGAAAACGCCTGTGACATCATCCACGGAGTATAGCTCCGTGGGCGGAGGTGTGGCGCAAGGACAGGGCAAGTATTCTGCAGGCGCTTGATCGGGGTGCGATTTATCCTCCGGGAGGGCTGATTTTTAAAGGCGCAGGGGCTGGCCCTGCCTCGCTTCAGATGGCTTCCACCGGCTTCGCGGTGATGCATCCCGTGCATTCCGAAGGTCGGTTTTTCTCATTCGTTCTCACTTACTGCCGCTGTTTTATCATTCTCAGCATCGCCAGCTTGCGCCGGGCCTGCGGTCTTCGCCTCTGGCGAAACCGGAAAGACGACCCGTTCAGGCCGGGAATGGGGAGAGCGCGGGCGCTGGACCCTCGGGCCGGCTGTGCCGGTCGAGGGCGGCTCAGCGGTCCTTCGCCCGCCCCCACACTTCACACTTGCGGCGGACTGCGCCGCAATGAATCGCGAGAGTGCCGCAATCCGGGCAACGGGGCGCCGCACTCCATTGATTTTGTTGAAGCTCCACCAACGGAGGGCTTTTGAAATGGACCGAGCTGTGATTGAACCTTCTGCCAAGCGGACCGTAGCCTCATCCGGCTTGCGGCTGGCCGAGAAGGACAAGGCAATGACGACACTCGCACTGGTGGACGATGACGAGAACATCGTAGCCTCCCTCAGGATGTTCTTCGAGGCGGAAGGCTACCAGGTGCGCACCTATTTTGACGGCGAAGCGGCCCTGCCCGCGCTGACCGAGAGCCCGCCGGATATCGCCATCCTCGACGTGAAAATGCCGAAGATGGACGGGATGGAGCTGCTGCGCCGCCTGCGCCAGACGTCCGAGCTGCCGGTGATCTTCCTGACCTCCAAGGATGAAGAGATCGACGAGGTGATCGGCTTCAACATCGGCGCCGACGATTTCGTACGCAAACCCTGCTCCAACCGGTTGCTGGCTGAGCGCGTGAAGGCGGTGCTCCGCCGGGCGCGCGGCGGGGTGGCGGGCCCCGAGGAAGGCGATTCCAAGCCGATCGTGCGCGGCAAGCTGGTGCTCGACCCCAACCGCCATGCCTGTACCTGGGACGGCAAGACCGTCCGCCTGACAGTGACCGAGTTCCTGATCCTGCAGGCGCTGGCCTCGCGCCCCGGCTATGTGAAGAGCCGCGACCAGCTGATGGACGCCGCCTATGACGACCAGATCTATGTGGACGACCGCACTATCGACAGCCACATCAAGCGGCTGCGCAAGAAGTTCCGCGAAGTGACGGACGAGTTCGATGCAATCGAAACCCTGTATGGCGTCGGCTATCGCTATACCGAGTAAGCAGCCTGCAGAGATCTATATCGGCGGGGCGGGAGACGAGAGTTCCCGCCTTGTCTTTTCGTATGCCGAGGCGCGCCGGGACGCTGTGCGCGGCAAGCGGCAGGTGCATTACCTGCCCCACTGGAAGATCACGGCGGCGCGCCAGCTGGCGGCCGGGCTGAGCGGCGCCGGCCATCCGCTGGCGCTGATCGGGCATAGCTGGGGCGCCGACACGGTACTGCGCGCGGCGGGCGCGTCGGACGCGAAGGTGTTCATTGTCGGCGCGGACCCGGTGGCAAAGCCGGTGAGCCGGATCACGGCGCGCGACGGCCGGCCGGCCTCGGCAGCACTGGTGCTGCATGTGGACGCCGAGCCGCCGGCCTATGACCGGTCAGACTACGTCAAGGCCGCCGGATACCTGACGGGCGGCGGGGTGCCGCGCGCGTTCCGGTTTGCCGATACGCGCATTGCGGCGGTGCTCAACCACTGGAACTTCCGGGGGATGATGCAGACGAAAGGCAGCGACGGACAATCGGCGCAAGACTGGCTGGCGGCGTTTCCGGACCGGCTCAGCCCAGCATCTGGCTGAGCCGCGCGCTCCAGTTCGGCAGGGCGAGGGTCAGGAACAGGAAGCCGAGGCCGGCCGCGAAGCAGAGCGGCGAATAGATGCGGCGGTTGAGGGAGAGGTAGGGCTGTTCCGGCGCGGCGCGCTCGAAAGCCGGCAGGACGCCGGCGACGCCGCGCCCGAGGAAGACGAGCGCCAGCAGCAGGCCGACCGGGGCAAGGAAGGGCTTCGATTGCGGAACTGCCTCGCTGTAGTCGCCAAGCAGGAACGCCGCCAGGGCCGCCGCGATGAGCAGCACGGCGAGATATACAAATGCCGCGCGGGAGGGAACGCGCGTAATGCCCCGCCGGCCGATCAGCGAGCGGGCCAGCGCCTGCTCGCTGGCGAACGGGAAGGTGACCCCGGCGGCCCACAGCAGGTAAAGCAGGCCGGCGGCCACGAGCACCAGGGCGAGACAATTGCCGATCAGTTCAGCCATTTCTGTGCACTCCGGCCCGTTGCCCGCGTACCACACTACATGCAGGGCAAGCTTGCCGCCAGAGCCGCGATTGAATAGCCAAGAACCTGATCCTTGCATAACACACAGACAAGATGGAGTTCACCCATGTCCGACCCTGAAAACACGCTGCTGCTGGAGACTTCCAAGGGCACCGTCAAAATCGCGCTGCGGCCGGACCTGGCGCCGGGCCATGTGACCCGGATCAAGGAACTCGCCCGTGAGGGGTTTTATGACGGCATCATCTTCCACCGCGTGATTGCGGGCTTCATGGCCCAGACCGGCTGTCCGAAAGGCACCGGCACCGGCAATTCCAGGAAGCCCGACCTGAAGGCCGAGTTCAACAGGGAGCCGCACGTGCGCGGCACCTGCTCGATGGCGCGCACGTCTGCGCCGAACTCCGCCAACAGCCAGTTCTTCATCTGCTTCGGCGACGCCGCCTTCCTCAACGGGCAATACACCGTGTGGGGCCAGGTGACCGAAGGCATGGACGCCATCGACGCGCTGGCCAAGGGCGAGCCGCCGCGCAGCCCGGACCGCATCGTCTCGATGCGTGTCGCCGCCGACGCCTGAAGACGCCGGGGCGGGCGGGGACATGTTGATGCCGGAAGCCAGCGCCCCTCGCCGCCGGCCTGCGCTGCGCCGCAACACGACCATCCTCGGCTCGCGCATTGCGCGGCTGATCTTCGCGTCGAACCTGGCGGGACTCGCGATCCTGATCATCGGGGCGATGGTACTGAACGAGATGCGCGCCGGGTTCGTCGCCTCCAAGCAGCAGGACCTTGAGGCACAGGCACAGATCTTCTCGAGCCTGCTTTCGGATGATGCGACAACGCCGGAGCCCGGCCTCAGTGCCGAGGCGGCGCGCCAGACGCTGCAGCGGCTGAACCTGCCGGAACGTGTGCGCGCGCGCATCTTCACGCCGGAAGGCGAACTGATCGGCGACAGCTATTATCTCTCCGAGCGCGTCGACGTGACGGCCCTGCCCCCACTCAGCGAACCCGGTTTGCTGGCCCGCACCGGGCGCGACCTTTCCGAATGGGCGGGGAATGCGTTCGATTTCTTTTCGCCGCGACGCTCGTCCGAAGCGCTCCGCTCACAGAGTTTTGAGGATGAATTCGAGATTGCCGCCCTGGGCGGGCAGTCCGCGAGCCAGAGGTTTTCGGACCGGGGCAAACGGGTGATCTCGGTGTCGATGCCGGTGCAGCGGGTCTCCGCAGTTGTCGGCGTCCTGGTTCTTGAAGCAAGCGACATCGACGAGATCATTCGCGCCGAGCGAGTGGCGCTGGTGCCGTTCATCGGCGTGGCGGTGTTGATGGCGTTCATTACCTCTGTCCTGCTGACGCTGGGGATCGCGCGGCCTTTGCGGCGTCTCGCGCTGGCGGCCGACCGGATCCGCTCGGGCGCGTCCGACAAGATCGACGTACCGCTCCTGACGCAGCGCACCGACGAGATCGGAGACCTTGCGACATCGATCCAGAGCATGACCGAAGCGCTGCTGGAGCGGATCGAGGCGAACGAGCAGTTTGCGGCGGACGTGGCGCACGAGCTGAAGAACCCGCTGACGTCCATCCGCTCGGCGGTGGAGACGCTGGAACGGGTGAAGGACCCGGACGCCGCAACACGCCTGAGGCAGGTGATTACCTCGGATGTCAAACGGCTGGACCGTCTGATCACGGATATTTCGAATGCTTCGCGCCTCGAGGCTGAAATGACCCGCCTGCCAAGCGAGCAGATCGATATTGCCCGGTTTGTGCGGGATGTCGTGCGAACCTACGAAGGGATCGGCGAAAGCGAGAGCGCGGTGCATGTGTCATTCACGGATGCCACGATGGGCGCGCGGCTCGTGGTGCGCGGGCGCGAGGGGCCGCTGGGCCAGGTGCTGCGCAACCTGATCGACAATGCGCGCTCCTTCTCGCCGGGCGGCTCGACCGTCGAGGTACGCCTCGACCAGACGAATGACGGCCCGCGCACGATTGCCCGGTTGACGGTGGAGGATTCCGGCCCGGGCGTGCCGCCGGACAAGCTGGAGACGATCTTCAACCGTTTCTATACGGACCGTCCGAAAGGTACTGCCTTCGGCAACAATTCGGGGCTCGGCCTGTCGATCGTCAAGCAGATCATCGCCACGCACCGCGGCCAGGTGTGGGCGGAGAACCGCACCGAGGGCGGCGCGCGGTTCACAGTGGACCTGCCAGCGGTTTAGGCCGCCGGCCCCTCACCTCCCATTACTGCGCCGCAGGCAGCGAACGGCTTATTCACTTCCGCATATACTTCCGGTTTCGGACCTTGCCTTCAGCGAGCCATTTCGCGGCTTGTCCGATGCGGCGGACACGGGCGGCGTCCTGTGTCGCCTCCGTGATCGAGGTGACCCAGCCGCGCTGGCTGAAGGGTGAGAGCGCCCTGAAGGTCGCGGCTCAGGCGCCTTACGGGGGCGGCGGCGGCGGGACCAGTTTCGATGACCTGCTTGCATGCCTTCAGCAGCATCGCGAGCGCAGCCTTCGCGGACAGGTCTGCCGGGCAGCATATCCTGCCGGATCCGACCGTGCCCCCGGCGCCTTCCTCCCTGTGTTCGCCCTGCGCGAAGAAAGCGACGCGGCTTTTGAAGCCGGCAAGACCGCAGGAGTTCCTGCCCCGATACGAGAGCGACCGGGCGCCACGCCCGGCCGCTTCTTCCGCCTCCGGACAGATCGCGTGGGTCTGTTCACGCAGCCGCCGCAACATGGGCCGGGCCAGTTGCACCGACTTTGCGAAACAGGCCCCTGCCCGGGCGCCTGTCGGCATCAGCGGTTCTGGCGGTTCTCGATCAGGTCGGTGACGACTTCGGGGTCGGCGAGGGTGGAGGTATCGCCGAGGCTGGCGAACTCATTCTCGGCGATCTTGCGCAGGATGCGGCGCATGATCTTGCCGGAGCGGGTCTTCGGCAGGCCGGGGGCGAACTGTATCAGGTCCGGCGAGGCGATGGGGCCGATCTCGGCGCGCACGTGCTGGACGAGGTTCCTGCGCAGCGCTTCATCCGCGACGACGCCCTGGCGGAGCGTGACATAGGCGTAGATGCCCTGCCCCTTGATGTCGTGCGGATAGCCGACGACGGCAGCTTCGGCGACCGCGTCATGGCTGACGAGCGCGCTTTCTACCTCGGCCGTGCCCATGCGGTGGCCGGAGACGTTGATGACGTCATCGACGCGGCCGGTGATCCAGTAGAAGCCGTCCTCGTCGCGGCGGCAGCCATCGCCGGTGAAGTACTGACCGGGATAGGCGGTGAAATAGGTGTCGATGAAACGCTGGTGATCTCCATAGACGGTGCGCATCTGGCCGGGCCAGCTGTCAGTGATCAGCAGGTTGCCGTCGGCGGCGCCTTCGAGGCGCTTACCTTCCCCGTCGACGAGGACCGGCTGGATGCCGAAGAAGGGGTGCGAGCCGGCGCCGGGCTTCATCACGGTGGTGTTCGGCAGCGGCACGATCAGCGTGCCGCCGGTCTCGGTCTGCCACCAGGTGTCGACGATGGGGCAGCGGCCCTCACCTACGACATGGAAATACCATTCCCAGGCTTCGGGATTGATCGGCTCGCCGACCGTGCCGAGGAGGCGGAGCGACCTGCGGTGCGCCTTCTTCACCGGGCCTTCGCCCTCGCGCATCAGGGCGCGGATGGCGGTGGGAGCGGTGTAGAAGATGGTAACCTTGTGATGATCGCAGACTTTCCAGAAGCGGCTGGCATCCGGGTAAGTCGGCACGCCTTCAAACATGACGCTGGTCGCGCCATTCGCCAATGGTCCGTACACGATGTAGGTGTGGCCAGTGACCCAGCCGACATCGGCCGAGCACCAGAAGATGTCGCTCTCCTTCAGGTCGAAGACGTATTCATGCGTCATCGAGGCCCAGACGAGATAACCGCCGGTGGTGTGCAGCACGCCCTTCGGCTTGCCGGTGGAGCCGGACGTGTAGAGGATGAAAAGCGGGTCTTCGGCGTTCATCGGCTCCGGCGGGCAGTCAGCCGCGATGTCCCTGCCGATCTCGTTCAGCCAGTGGTCGCGGCCTTCTGCCATCGGCACGTCGGCGCCGGTGCGCTGGACGACGAGGACAGATTTCACGATGCCGCCGGCGATCTCGCAGGCGCGGTCCACGTTGGCTTTGAGCGGCACGGTCTTGCCGCCGCGCAGGCCTTCATCGGCGGTGATGATCACGGTTGATCCGCAATCGGTGATGCGGCCTGCGAGGGCGTCCGGGGAGAAGCCGCCGAAGACAACCGAGTGGACGGCGCCGATGCGGGCGCAGGCGAGCATGGCATAGGCCGCCTCGAGGATCATCGGCATGTAGATGGTGACGCGGTCGCCCTTCTTCACGCCAAGCTTCTTCAGGACGTTGGCGAACTTGCAGACGGCGGTATGCATCTGGCGGTAGGTGATTGTGTAGGTCTCGCCGGGGGCGTCGCCCTCCCAGATCATCGCTGCCTTGTCGCCGCGCTTTTCGAGGTGGCGGTCGAGGCAGTTGGCGGAGACATTGAGGACGCCGTCATGGTACCAGCGCACGTGCAGGTCGCCGGTCTCCCACGAGACGTCCTTGACCTCGGTATAGGGCACCATCCAGTCCAGCCGCTTGCCCTGCTCGCCCCAGAAGGCGATAGGGTCCGCAATCGAGGCGGCGTACATCTCGCGGTATTTCTCCGGCGTGAGGTTCGCCTGCTTCGCGAAGGCTTCGGGAACGGGATAGGATTTCGACGTATCGCTCATGGGGATGGCCTGACTGGTTTGCTGGCCCTAGTCTACCGGCGCCATGCCTGAGTCCGCAATGCCATGGGAGCGGCGGCTGCCGGGAATCCGGATGTCCTCAACGAGGTCCTGGATGTCCTGCGGGGGTGGTTTGGTGACGAGCGAGACCGCGACGCCGACGACGATCGAGCCGATCATCACGACGAAACCGATGCCCTCCGGCGAGACGCCGAGGAACCAGTCCTCCGACGTGGCGGCCTTTCCGGCGCCGAGCTTGAAGTGCCAGATATAGGCGAAGGTGGGGATCAGGCCGGTGAGCATGGAGGCGATGGCGCCTTCGCGGTTCATGCGTTTCCAGAAGATTCCCAGCAGGATGACCGGGAATAGCGACGCCGCCGCAAGCCCGAAGGCGAAGGCGACCACCTGCGCGACAAAGGCGAGATCGGCCGAGTAGATGCCCATGAAGCCCGCCGCGATGACGGCGGCTGCGGCGGCGCCCCGCGCGACACGCAGCTCGGTCTTGTCCGTCATCCCCTTGAAGAAGGTGCGGCGGCAGAGGTCGTGGCTGATGGCGGACGATATAACCATCAGCAGGCCGGCAGCGGTGGACAGCGCCGCGGCGAGACCGCCCGCAACGACGAGGCCGATGACCCATTCGGGAAGCCGGGCGATCTCCGGATTGGCGAGGACGTAGATGTCGTTGTTGATGGTGACTTCGTTCTCGAGGCCGTCCGGCGCGGCGGGACCTCGGATCTGCATCTGGCCGTCGCCGTTCCTGTCGTCGAAGGCGACGAGGCCGGTGCTCTCCCAGTTGGCGAACCAGGCGGGGCTCGGCGTCTCACCGGCTTCGCTGACCAGTTGGCTTCCTTGCGCATACCCGGCTGCCGGCACATAGGTCGTCTCGTTGACGGACTCGATGATGTTGTGGCGCGCGAAGGCGCCGACGGCCGGGGCGACGGTGTAGAGCAGCGCGATGAAGACGAGCGCCCAGCCGGCCGAGAGGCGCGCGTCGGACGCGCGGGGCACAGTGAAGAAGCGGATGATAACGTGCGGCAGGCCGGCGGTGCCGAACATCAGCGCGGCGGTGATGCAGAAGATGTCGAAGTTGGTCTTGGTTGACGACAGATAGCTTTCGAAGCCGAGGCCTTTCACGGTTTCGTCAAGCTTCTGCAGCATAGAGATGTCTTCACCCTTGAGGTTGCCGATGAAACCGAGTTGTGGGACCGGATTGCCGGTGAGCATCAGCGAGATGAAGATGGCGGGCACGGTGTAGGCGAAGATCAGCACGACGTATTGCGCGACCTGGGTGTAGGTGACGCCCTTCATGCCGCCGAGCACGGCATAGACGAAGACAATGCCCATGCCGAACAGGATGCCTGTGTTGAAGTCGACACCGAGGAAGCGCGAGAAGGCGATGCCGACACCCGACATCTGGCCGGCGATATAGGTGAACGAGACGAACAGCGCGCAGATGACGGCCACGACGCGGGCGACGCCGGAATAATACCGGTCGCCGACGAAGTCCGGCACGGTGAACTTGCCGAACTCGCGCAGGAAAGGCGCGAGCAGGAGCGCCAGCAGAACGTAACCGCCGGTCCAGCCCATCAGGTAGACTGAGCCGCCATAGCCCATGCCGGCGATCAGGCCCGCCATCGAGAGGAAGGAGGCGGCGCTCATCCAGTCGGCGGCGGTGGCCATGCCGTTGACGACCGGGTGGACACCGTGGCCGGCGACGTAGAAATCATTGGTGGAGCCGGCGCGGGCCCAGAGGGCGATGCCGATGTAGAGGCCGAAGGTTGCGAGAACCCAGATCAGTGTCCAGTCCATGCCTCAGCCCCCGATCCGGTATTTCTTCTCAAGGCGGTTCATCGCGGCGCAGTAGCAGAAGATGAGCGCGACAAAGACGTAGATCGACCCGTTCTGAGCAAACCAGAAGCCCAGCGGGGCGCCG
The DNA here is from genome assembly GCA_016124495.1 of Hyphomonas sp. Taxonomy (GTDB): domain Bacteria; phylum Pseudomonadota; class Alphaproteobacteria; order Caulobacterales; family Hyphomonadaceae; genus Hyphomonas. The sequence goes on from WGNP01000007.1 coordinate 46,618, forward strand.
CCGATATGAAACTGGTCGAGGAATTCGCGCAGCAGGATGCCGGCGCCGAAGGAAACGAGGAACCAGAGGGCGAGGAGGGTCAGCGTCAGGCGGATGACCCCCGGCCAATAGCCCTTGCGGTCTGGCGTCAGGTCTGACGATTCTGGCGTGTCGGCCATCTGGTACCTCCCCGGACTCATAATTCAGGTGATGTGGCAGCACTCAACCGGCCCGATCAAGCCTTTACTTGGCGCAAGGAGCGCGATCTGATCAGCCCAAACAATACTCAAGGGGAGTGCGCCGCCATGTTCAACAATACAGAATGGCTGAGCCAGGTGCGTGAGGACGTGGTCGATCCGGCGCGCGAGATCGTCGATCCGCACCATCATCTCTGGCCGAAGCCGCACCTGTCCTACGACCTCGAGGAGCTGTGGTGCGACACGCAGGATGGGCACAGGGTCGTACAGACGGTGTTCATGGAGTGCGGCTCGGCTTACCGGACGGATGGGCCCGAACACCTGTTCCCGGTGGGCGAGACGGAGTTCGTGGCAGCGGCGGCGCTGCGGGCGGCGCAAGAGCCTTCGAAAGCACAGATTGCCGGGATCGTCGCGCATGCGGACCTGCGCCGGGGTGACCTGGACGCCATCCTGGATGCGCATCACGCTGGCGCGCGCGGCCTGTTCCGGGGTATCCGGCATTCCGGATCGCGTGACGAAAGCGGCGCGCCGCTGCGCATTCCGGGACGCGCGCCGAAGGGCCTGTTCGGGGATGCGGATTTCCGGCGGGGCGTTAACCGCCTTGGCGAGCGCGGGCTGACCTATGATACCTGGATCTACCATCATCAGCTGGCGGACTATGCGACGCTCGCTCGCGCGGCGCCGGGCACGGTGATGATCCTTGACCATTTCGGCACGCCGCTGGGGGTCGGCCCGTATGCCGGCAAGCGGGACGAGATCTTCGCGAAGTGGAAGGATGACATTGCCGCGGTGGCAGCCTGCCCGAATGTGTACGCGAAGCTCGGCGGTCTTGCGATGCCGGACAATGGATTTGGCTGGAACACGCAGGCGAAACCTCCCGGCTCGGATGAATTCGTGGAGGCGCAGGCGCCGTGGTACCATCATGCCATCAAGGTGTTCGGGCCAGAGCGCTGCATGTTCGAGAGCAATTTTCCGGTGGACCGGCTGTCGCTGAGTTACCGTACGCTGTGGAACGGGCTGAAGAAGATCGCGAAGGACTACCCGGAGGCCGCACAGGCGGCGATGTTCAGCGCAACGGCCCGGAAGGTGTACAAGCTGTGATGACGAAACTCCCGCCCCTTCCCTCGCAGCCTGCGGGTGTGCCCTGGCCGACGACCGAGTGGCCGGAAGCGAAACCGGATATGGCAACGGCAAAGAAGCTTGCACCGCTGCTTGATCTTGCCTTCTCTGATCCGGCGCCAGCCAGCCTTGGCGAGACGCATGCTTTCCTGGCCGTGCAGGGCGGGCAGATTGTGGCAGAGCGGTATTGGACAGGCTTTGATGTTACGAGCACGCATCATTCCTGGTCGCAGGCGAAGAGCATGACGCAGGCGCTGGTCGGCATCCTCGTGCGCGAGGGCAAGCTGGATATCCACGCGCCGGCCGATGTGCCGGAATGGCAGGGCACGGACGATCCGCGCCGCGCGATCACGCTGGACCAGCTGCTGCGGATGTCGAGCGGACTGAAGTTTGCCGAGGATTATGTCGATGCGGGTGTCTCGGATGTGATCGAGATGCTGTTCGGATCCGGCAAGGAGGATGTTGGCGGGTTTGCCGCGAAGTTCCCGCTGATCCATCCTGCGGGCACGACCTGGAGCTATGCGAGCGGGACGACGAATATCGTGGCGCGGATTGCCGCGCGGGCGCTGGGCGCAAGCGGTGACGCGTTCCGCGACTTCATGGTCCGGGAACTGTTCGGGCCGATCGGCATGGCCTCGGCTGATCCGAAATTCGACAAGGCAGGCACCTTCATCGGCTCGTCCTTCTGCTTCTGCACGGTGAGGGATTTTGCGCGCTTCGGGATGCTTTACCTGCGCGGCGGCGTCTGGGACGGGCGGCGCATCCTGCCGGAGGGCTGGGTGGACTATGCCCGCACGCCGACGCCGGTGCCGGCGACCGAGACCTATGGTTACGGAGCCCACTGGTGGCTCGGCATGGCGGGACCGGGCAGCTTCTCGTCGAATGGCTATGAGGGGCAGTATACGGTTATGGTGCCGGAGCTGGACCTGATCCTCGTGCGCAACGGGAAATCCCCGCTGGAGCAGAAGGACGAGGTGATGCGCTGGATGGGGGAGGTGGCGCATTGTTTCCGGGGTTAAAGGGCACGCTTGCCTTCCAATTCCCCTTCCCCTATACGCCCGCCTTCAAAGGACGGCGCCAGGCCGTACCTGTCAGGTTCCGATCTTCCCTAAGGGAAGGCACGGTCCAGGGCGAAAGGAAACCAGATGTCCAAGCAAAAGATTTCATTCAATGTTGACGTGCGTGAGCGCGTCGGCACCGGCGGCGCCCGTGAAGCCCGCCGCCAGGGCTTCGTGCCCGGCGTCCTGTACGGCGGCGATCTTGCCCCGGTCGCCATCAATCTCAAGAAAGCCGAAGTGATCAAGGCCATCGAAACAGGCCAGTTCCTCAACGCGACCGCCACACTGATTCACAAGGGCGAGAAGCAGCTCGTGATCCCGCAGGGCATCCAGATGCACCCCGTATCCGACCAGCCCTGGCACGTGGACCTGCGCCGCGTCGAGCCGGACCAGATCATCAAGGTCGAGGTTCCGGTCCACTTCAGGGGCCAGGAAGCCTGCCCCGGCCTTAAGAAGGGCGGCACGCTCAACATCGTGCGCCACGCGGTCGAACTGAACGTCCCGGCAGCCAAGATCCCGGAATACATCGAGGCCGACATCTCGGCGCTCGAAGTCGGCGACAACGTTAAGATCTCGGACATCAAGCTGCCGAAAGATGCGACCCCCGCCATCACCGACCGTGACTTCACGATCGCCACGATCGCGGGCCGCGGTGGCAAGGCCGAGGAAGAGCCCGCAGCGGCAACTTCGGCAGACGCCGTGCCGGCCGCCAAGGCGAAGGCACCGGCTGCAGGCGCAGCAGCCGCGGCCAAGGGCGCTGCCCCGGCCAAGGCCCCTGCGAAGCCCGCCGGCAAGAAGTGATCCTTCTGGACAATCTGGAGGCCGCCCGTCACAAGCGGGCGGCCTCTTGATTCCGGGGGCGGATAAAGGACGGACAGGCAAGCCATGCTGATCCTTGCCGGACAGGGAAACCCGGGCGCCAAATATGCGAAGAACCGGCACAATACCGGCTTCCTGCTGCTCGACCGGGTTCATGCTGCCCACGGCTTCGGCCCATGGCGCGCGAAATTCGATTCCGAGATTTCCGAAGGGGTCATCGACACCGCGAACGGCCGGCTGAAAGTGCTGCTGCTGAAGCCGCTGACTTACTACAACGAGTCCGGACGGGCGCTGTCGAAGGCGTGCGCATTCTACAAGGTGGGACCGGAAGCGGTCACACTTATGTATGACGAGATTGATCTGGCGCCGGGGCGCGTACGCGTGAAGCGCGGTGGCGGCGCGGCGGGCAACAATGGCGTGCGTTCAGCCACGGCGCACCTTGGCCCGGAATTCCGGCGCATCCGCGTCGGTGTAGGCCATCCCGGCGACAAGTCACTTGTGATGCCCTACGTGCTGTCCGATTTTCCGAAGGCCGACCTCGAATGGTTTCTCCCGCTCGGCGACGCGATCTGCAAAGCCCTGCCCTACCTGCTGGCCGATGACGACGAGCGGTTCCAGACCGAAGTGATGCGGCTCGCGCCCGCCCCGAAACTGGACCCGAAACAGGCAGGCCGTCCGGAGGCGGAGTAAAGCCGCTCAGGCCTTGCGTACAATCACCAGGCTGGACCGCGTGGAGTCGACGACTACCCGGTCGCCAATGTTCAGCGCGCCTTCACCGTCTGCTGCTTCGGCGCCCCAGACGGTGTCGCCGATCTTCACCTGGCCTTGCCCGCCATTGAATTCCCGCGTGACCTCGCCGCGCTGACCGACAAGCTGCACCATGCGCTTGTTGAGCGTCGGGTGTTCCGGCGCGGCCTTTCGCATATTTGGGAATACCGACCGGCTGAGGACAATCAGCGCGATCGACGCAAACATGAACACGAGGATCTGTACGTGCCAGGCGGTGGCTGATTCCGGCGCGACCGAAGCGAAGATCGCCGTCAGCCCGGCGGCAACGGACGCCATCAGCAGGTCGAAGGTGCTGGTCACCATTTCGAGGCCGAAAAGGATCAGGGCGAGCACCAGCCAGTGCCACCAGGTGATCTGGGAGAGTAGTTGTTCCATGAAAAACAGCCTTCTTCTGCAGGCGGAGGATCGATCAGGTACGGGTCGGCGGCACGGCACTGCCGGCGGGCTTTGGCGAGGCATTCACGGCCTTGGCCGAATCCGTCAGCCCACGGATGCCTTCAATGGTGCCGAGGATGGACGAGAATTCCGCCGGGATGATAACCGTGCGCTGCTGCGGCGAGGTCGCGAGTTTTTCGAACGCGGCGACATAGGCCTGGCCGAGGAAGTAGTTGATCGCGTTGACGTCGCCCTTGGCAATCGCTTCCGAGACCATGGCGGTCGCTTTTGCTTCAGCTTCGGCTTCGCGCTCGCGGGCTTCGGCGTCGCGGAAAGCGGCTTCCTTGCGGCCTTCGGCTTGCAGGATCTGCGACTGCTTCTGGCCTTCGGCCTTGAGGATCGCCGATTGCTTCTCGCCTTCGGCCGTCAGGATTTCCGCACGCTTGAGGCGCTCGGCCTTCATCTGGCGGGCCATGGCTTCGGTAATGTCGGCCGGCGGGGTGAGGTCCTTGATCTCGATACGGGTAACCTTGACACCCCAGGGGAGCGTAGCCGCGTCGATCGTGCCCAGCAGGCGCGCGTTGATCTCGTCGCGGTTCGAGAGGACCTGGTCGAGGTCCATCGAGCCGACCACGGTGCGGATGTTGGTCATCGACAGGTTGGTGATGGCGCTGACGAGGTTGTTGACCTCATAGGCGGCCTGAACCGCGTCGATCACCTGGATGAACACGATGGCGTCGCAGGAGACCATGGCGTTGTCGCGCGTGATCACTTCCTGCTGGGGCACGTCCAGCACCGTCTCCATCATGTTCATTTTCCGGCCGACCCGGTCGAACAGCGGATTGATGACGTGGGGGCCTGGCGTCAGCGTGCGCGTATAGCGGCCGAAGCGCTCGATCGTCCAGTTATAGCCCTGTGGCACGAACTTCAGCGCACCGAAAAGACCGATGATGACGACGACGAAGATCAGCAGGAATGCTGAGATGACAATATCCACGGGGCTCCCTCTCCACGATGTAACCTGAAATCCAGATGGGGAAGGGTTTGCCGATATTCAATAAAACCAGACACAAAATCGGCCTGCCCGTTCCCCAGGCAGGCCGATCATGGTGGCATTCGGTTAAGGTTCGTTAACCGCCCGGCCTAGAGTTGGGCGAGCAGGTAGTCCGCCGCAGAGACCTTGAACTCGCCGCCCTGCTCCACGTTGAGCTCGGCGACGACGCCATCCTTCACCAGCATCGAGTAGCGCTGCGAGCGCTTGCCCATACCGAAACCGGACGCGTCCAGCTCGAGGCCGATGGATTGGGCGAAGGCGCCGTTGCCGTCGGCCAGCATGCGGATCTTGTCTTCAGCGTGCGAGGACTTGCCCCAGGCACCCATCACGAACACGTCGTTGACCGAGGTGCAGACGATTTCCTGGACGCCCCTGGCTTCGAACTCGCCGGCCTTGTCGACGAAGCCCGGCAGGTGGCGCGCCGAACAGGTCGGCGTATAGGCGCCCGGAACGGCGAACAGGGCGACAGTCTTGCCGCCAAACACCTGCGCGGTGGTCACGGGTTTCGGGCCATCCGCAGTCATTTCCATGAAGGTGGCTTCGGGCAGCTTGTCGCCGACTTTGATGGTCATGGGGCAGTCTCCTTTGTTGCCCGCCGGAGATAAGGCCGCGCGGGCGCAGCCGCAAGGCGTCTCTCGGCGGCAGGCACGGGCGGGCCTGCAAGGGTTTTCGCTTGCAATCATACGCCCGGTGGCCCAGCCTTGATACCGGAGGCAGGCATGCAGCTCGAGACCGACCTCACCGGCAAGCTCCTGATCGCCCTTCCGGGCATCGGCGACACGCGCTTCGAGCGCTCGGTCATCCTGCTCTGCGCCCACACGCCCGAGTTCGCGATGGGGATCGTGCTGAACAAACCCGCTCAGGGCGTCGACCTGCAGGACCTGATGGAGCAGATGGGGATCCAGATGGAAATCTCGCTGCGCGGCGTCCAGGTGCTCGAAGGCGGCCCGGTGGCAACCGAGCGCGGGTTTGTTCTGCATACGGATGATGTAATCTGTGACGGCGCGACCCTGGAGGTTGACGGCAATATCTGCATGACCGCGACACGGGATATTCTCGCCATGATCGCCTCGATGGCGGCTCCGCGCCAGTCCGTGTTTGCGCTGGGATATGCCGGCTGGGGCGCCGGCCAGCTGGAAAGCGAGCTGGCGGAGAATGCCTGGCTCGTGTGCGAACCGGATTCCGATCTCGTGTTTGGCGACGCCCATGAGCACAAATGGCGCCATGCCATGACGCGGCTGGGTGTTGATCTCTCGCGGCTGCACTCCGGCGCGGGGAATGCATGAGACCGGACGGCGCCATTACCATCCGGGAAGCCGCCGCGCCGCTGGAGGTTGCCGCATTCGGCGGGCTGATTTCCGAATACGTCGCCTGGTGCCGCGAGCGCTACCGCAACGATCCCTGGCTGGTCGAAATGGCTTTCAGCCATCAGGGGCTTGACGCGGAACTGCTGAACCTCACCGAACTGTATGCGCCGCCGAATGGCCGTATGCTGATCGCCGAAGACGCGCATGAAATCCTGGGCGGCGTCGCCTACAGGCGCATCGACAGGAATACCTGCGAAATGAAGCGCCTTTTCGTGCGCAGTGCGGCCAACGGACGCGGTCTCGGGCGCAAGCTCTGCGAGGCCCTGATGCAGACCGCGGGGCGCGACGGCTTCCGGACCATGCGCCTCGACACGACCCGCGACATGGTGGAGGCGGTCGGCCTCTACCGCTCGTTCGGCTTCAGGGATGCGGCGCCTTTCGCGGACTATCCGGAACGCATGCGGCCAATGATGCTGTTCATGGCGCGGGACCTGGAGGGGGCCTGACATATCTTGCTGCTGAACCTGTGTGCAGGTCATCCTTCGACTACTCAGGATGAGCTGGTTTTGCCTGGCAGCGTTGCTTCAGCCTTTAAGGAACTTCAGCGCCCCCTTCGCATCGATGCCTTTCGAGAAGGCAAAGCCCTGCGCATTGTCGAAACCGAGGGCGCGCAGGCGGCCGGCATCTTCGCGTTTCTCGACGCCTTCGGCGGTGGTCGACATACCGAGGCGCTGGGCGAGCAGCGTGATGGTCGAGAGGATCGTGTCGGTGCGCGCCTCGCCGAGGCGGGCGGTGAGGCCGTGGTCAATCTTGAGGCTGTCGAACGGCAGGTCCGCAAGCCAGGCGAACGAGGAATGGCCAGTGCCGAAATCATCGAGCACGAGGCCGGCGCCGACGGCCTTCAGCGCCATTGCGGCAGCCAGCGAGTTAGCCTCGTCGCGTAGCGCAGCCTGTTCGGTCAGCTCGATGCGGATCGCCCGCTTCGGCAACGCGTAGCTTGTGGTCAGCGCATCAATCAGCGCCGGGATGGTGCTCTTGGTGAGCTCACGCGCGGTGAGGTTCACGTGCACGAACAGGTCGTCGCGCCTGGCTTCGCGCCGCAGGTCCGACAGGGTCTCCGCAGCGCGGATCAGCATGTTCGAGGCGAGCGCCTGGTCTTCCCAGCGGCTCGGCGGCGCGGTGAGGCCCGGCCCGGTCCAGCGCGCCAGAGCCTCGAAGCCGACAACGCGGCCATCGCGCAGCGAAATGATCGGCTGGTAGACCGGCACGAGGTCCGGGCCGGGCTTCAGGTCGATCGGATCGAATTCCGGGAAGTCCTCTCCCGTCAGCAGCATGCCGCGGGCCTCGGTCTCGCTGATGAAGGCGCCGACGAGGTGGATGTCATGACCGTTCGACAGGCGCAGCGGGCAGCGGACGGGGCCGTCGCCCGGCGCAAAAACGCGGCGAAGGCGGCCCCGGCTGAGACCTTCCAGCATCTTTTCCAGTGCGTCGATTGACCAGACGCCGCCGAGTTCGGACAGCGTGGTACCGGACGGCGCCTCGATTTCGAGACGGCCCGGCTCGGAGCGCCAGTGCCAGCTGCCTTGAGCCTGAACGGGTTTTGCAAGTGCCATGAGGTTGATACCTAGCGGTCCGGTCGCGGCCTGACGAGACCGAAAAGGATGTGGTCGCGGCGTGTGCCCGCGATTTCAAGATAGGCGGTTGCCCGCCCCTCTTCAGCAAATCCCGTGCCTTCCAGAACGCGCCGCGAGCGGGCATTTTCGGGCACAATTCCCGCTTCGATACGCCAGAGCCCGAGATCGCGAAACGCCCATGTGCAGGCAGCGGACACCGCTTCGCGCATGAAGCCCTGCCCTTCGAAGCCTTCGCCCTGCCAGTAACCAAGGCTGGCGCTGTCCGCCGGCCAGGGGCGCACCTGCGTGAAGGAGAGGCCGCCGACCAGGGCTCTGTCGCTGAGGCGGCGAATAAAGAATATATAGGCGCTGCCGGCTTTCCACGCCGAGGTCCAGGCCGAAAGGCGGCGGTTCCAGTCGCGCCGCGTGAGGGCGTCCGAAGGCCAGGACGGCTCCCAGGGCTCGATGTAATCGCGGCTGATGCGGCGCAGCTCAGACCAGTCGGCGAAGTCCTGCCGGCGGGCCGGCGTCAGCACAAGGCGGGACGTCGTGATCAGGGTATCGAGCGGCGCGCCCATGCGGCGGGCTCAGCGCGCGAATTCGAGGATGCGCGCGCGCACGGCGCCCAGATCGGATGGCAGGCGTTCGAACACTTCGCCGCGGCCGAGCAAGGCCTCGCAGCGCGCGGGCAGCGGGGCATCCTGACTTGTCGCCTCGCCGACTGTCTCCGGGAATTTCGAGGCAGCCGCGGTGGCCAGCACGATGGTAGAGACGTCCTTCTTAGGCAGGCGGCGGGCGAGCGCCGTACCAACGGCCGTGTGCGGACAGATCAGCCAGCCGGTTTCCTTCCGGAAACGCTCCATCTCGGTGAGCGTCTCGCCATTGCTGATAGAGGCTGCCGAGAGACCTGAACAGCTGAGCCTGGTCTGCGCGCCGTCCGGCAGCGGCGCGTCGCCCGATTGTGCGTAGGCGGCATATGTGCGGCGGATGGCGCCAGCGTCGCGTCCCGTGATCTCGTAGAGGAGGCGCTCGAAATTAGACGGCACCGAAATGTCCATCGCCGGGCTGGGCGTCGCAACCGCAGCGGTGCGTGTCATCCGGCCGGTGTCGAACAGCCGCGCCAGGGCGTCGTTCTCGTTGACAGCGCAGACCGCTTCAAAGCCGCCGGTCAGCAGGCCGCAGCGCGCCGCGACAAAGCCCGCCAGCGCGTCGCCCATGTTGCCGCTGGGGACGACATAGCGGATGGGCGCGCCGCGCAGCTGGGCCTGGCTGGTGGCATAGTAGACCGACTGCGCCGCGATGCGCGCCCAGTTGATCGAGTTGACGCCGGAGAGATTCACGGTGCGCGCGAAGGCCCTGTCCGCGAACAGCGATTTGACGATCGCCTGCGCGTCGTCGAAGTCGCCGTCGGTGGCAATGTTGAGGATGTTGGCGGCGCCGGTCGTCGTCATGAACAGGCGCTGCACCGGCGAGACGCGCTCGTGCGGGTGGAGAATCACGAGGCGCGACTGTTTCGCCCCCGCAAACGCCGCTGCTGCCGCGCCGCCGGTATCCCCGGACGTCGCGCAGACAACCGTCAGCGTCTCGCCGGATTTGGCCAGCAGGTAATCATACAGCCTGGCGATCAGCTGCATCGCGACGTCCTTGAACGCCAGCGTCGGGCCGTGGTGCAGCTCCATCAGCCAGCTGTCCGGCCCCCACTGGGTCAGCGGCGCCGCAGACTGGTGCGCGAAGCTCGCATAGGCATCCCGGCAGATCGTCTGCACGTCGCCTTCCGGGATCGCGTCGCCCGCAAATGCGCAGATGATCCGCGCCGCGACTTCGGCATAGGGCTCGCCGAACCGGGCCGGCTCGATGCGCGGCCATTCCTTAGGAACGTAGAGGCCGCCATCCGGCGCAAGTCCCGCAAGACAGGCCTCGGCAAAGCCGGTTTCCGGCGCTTCGCCGCGAGTGGAGATATATTTCACGGGCTCTGTGTTCCCCTGAAGCGGAGGCGTCCGCGCTGGTGATGCAGGGCGAGATACACACCGATCAGCCCGATGGCGAGCCCCCACCAGGTGAGCGCATAGCCGAAATGGCGTTCCGGCGGCAGCCGTTCGTTCAGCTGGGGCTGGGCGAAGGGGTTCACCACCGGCTCCGGCATTGCACCGTCGGTGCGCAGCAAGGTCTCCGGCTCGAACACGCGCGGGACGACCTTGGCGGCAAGATCGGCAGGCAGCGTCCCGGCGAGCGCGGCCGGATCGAAAGAATAAAACAGTCCGGCGGCCGGGTCGTCCTCGGTGGAGAAGGCATTGCGATGGCCCGGATCGTGCCAGATTCCGCGCGCGGAGAAGAACTGGGGCGTGGTCACCAGGGTCGGGACCGGTGCGTCCATGCCGTAGTGCAGCGTCTGTGCGACGAAGACAGCGCCGTCGGCCGTCTCGACCAGCACCACATCTCGCCAGGCCGCGCTGCCACCGGTGAGCGAATAGACCTGCCGCACGGTGCCTGGCAGAAGGGAGCCCGAAACGGTGGTCCATTCCGGCGCCACGTCCACCAGCGCCATCTTCTCGTGATAGCGGCTCCACTGCCAGTTCCCGAACATGATCAGGATGACGACCGATACGGCCGTGAACAGCGTCAGAACTGGATAGGGCTTGAAGGTCATGGGTCTTGTCCTTCCCGGAAAGTCAAAAGCCCGCCGGAGGCTTGTCGCACCGGCGGGCTTTCAATGAGCTGCAGTGGCCTGCGCCGAATTACTTGCCCGCTTCGAAGACGAGGTAGGGCGTGACGTAGACGAAGGCGAAGAGGAAGAGCCACACCACGTCCACGAAGTGCCAATACCAGGCGGCGAATTCGAAGCCGAGGTGCTTCTTCGGGGTAAGGTTGCCGGCGTACATGCGGATAAGGCAGACGATCAGGAAGATCGTGCCGATCACGACGTGGGCGCCATGGAAGCCGGTGGCCATATAGAAGGCCGAGCCATACAGCGTGCCGTCAAAGGTGAAGCCGGCATGGCTGTACTCGAGGACCTGAAGCGCTGTGAAAGCGAGGCCGAGCACGATGGTGATGAAAAGGCCGAGTTTAGCGCCTTTCATGTCGCCGTGCTGCAGCGCATGGTGCGCCCAGGTGACCGTGGTACCCGACAGCAGCAGGACCAGGGTGTTCATCAGTGGCAGGTGGAAGGGGTCGAAGGTCGTGACGCCATCCGGCGGGAACTGCTTGAAGCGCTCCAGGCCTTCCTGGAAAATCGGGTTGGCCGCATCCCAGGTGCCGCCGACGCGGGCATCCGAGAAGATCGAGAATTCGAAGAAGCCCCAGAACCAGGCCACGAAGAACATGATCTCCGATACGATGAAAAGGATCATGCCGTAGCGCAGGCCGATCTCGACGACCGGCGTATGGTCACCCGTGCGGCCTTCTTTTACGACGGTGGCCCACCAGCCGAACATCACCCAGAAGACCATGGCGAAACCGATGGCCATCAGCCACCAGGTGCCTTGCGGCATGCCGAACAGGCCCTTCATGAAGACGACCGCGCCGATCGCCAGCGTCATCACCGCCAGCGAGCCGAGCAGTGGCCAGGGCGAAGGATTTACGAGGTGGTAGTCGTGTTTTACGTCGCCGCCGGACATGAGTGTCAAATCCCCTCTGGAATCCCTGAACTTCGGGGCTGTTTAACGTGCGCCCCGGCCACGTTGCAACCGATTCAGCCGGGTGCTGCCGAATTCGCCGCACCCTCCGGCAGCGCCTGGACGGCCGCCTGATTACGCGGACCTGAATACGCGGCACTGTCAAAGAAAGTGTAGCTGAGCGTGATCGTCTCGATCTGCGCGGCCAGACGGTCTTCGACCAGGTCCGGCGAAATGAAGTAGACCACCGGCAGCTTACGCGTCTCGCCGGGCGCGATCACCCGCTCCGAGAAGCAGAAACATTCCAGCTTGTTGAAATACGGCCCCGCATTGTGCGGCGTCACATTGTAGCTCGCGATGACGCGCACTTCCTGCTGTGTCGGGTTGGTGACCTCATAGAAGGCCAGGCCGTGCTGGCCGATCTGGACGGTTTGCGTCGTCTGCAGGGCGTGGAACAGCAGCGGCGCATCGGCGACGTTGGCGTCAAAGCGCACCTCGATGGACTGATCCAGGATGCCAGAAGGCGCTTCTGTTGCGATTCGGGTCGTGCCGCCGAAGCCGGTGACCTGGCAGAAGGCTTCGTAAAGCGGAGCAGACGCAAAGGCGAGGCCGAGCATGCCCAGCGTCCCGGCGGCGGCGATGCCTGCGATGGTGGCGTTCGACAGGGCCATTACATGCGCTCCGAGACGCCGGTGCCGGTATGCAGGCGGATCACAGTGGTAATCATGACCAGCACCACGAAGGCGGCCAGCGCAAGGCCGAGCCAGAGGTTGCGGCGCTTGCGGGCCTTCAGGGCCTCGGCGTCGAATTGCGGTACGGCGGTATCAGGCGTTTCGGCCATGTCAGGTACCCGTCAGCGGAAAGTGGAGCCCGGCCGCATGCTCGACGAGCACGGCGCCGAACAGGGCGAAAAGATACAGGATCGAGAACACGAATGTGTTCCTGGCGAGCTTCATGCCGGCGCCGGTGGAGGTGGCATCGCCGGCATCGGAGCGGATCAGGCGGATGGCATAGGCCAGGAAGGTCGCGCCGAGGCCAAGGGCCGCTGCGCCGTAGATCCAGCCGCCGAGACCGGTAGCCAGCGGCAGCAGCGAGACCGGCACGAGAACGAGGGTGTAGATCAATATCTGCTGGCGCGTGACCCTGGCGCCATGCGTGACCGGCAGCATCGGCACTGAGACCTTGGCGTATTCCTTGTGCGCCAGCAGCGACAGCGCCCAGAAGTGCGGCGGGGTCCAGAAGAAGATGATGGCGAACAGTATCCAGGCGTCGAGCGGCATGTTGCCGGTGACGGCGGCCCATCCGATGACCGGCGGGAAGGCCCCTGCGCCGCCGCCGATGACGATATTCTGCGGCGTCGCCCGCTTCAGCCACATCGTGTAGATGACGCCGTAATAGAAAATCGAGAACGCGAGCAGCCCGGCCGCCAGCCAGTTCGAAGCCAGCCACATCAGCATCACCGAGACGCCCGACATGATCAGGCCCAGAGCCAGCGCTTCCTCGCGCGGCACGGCTCCGGACGGGATCGGACGGGTCGAAGTGCGCGTCATGACGGCGTCGATATCGGAATCGTACCACATGTTGATGGCGCCTGCCGCGCCGGAGCCGAGGGCCACGGCGAGCGTGGCGATGGCGGCCATCGCGGGATGCATCGTGATACCGGTCATGCCGGACGCCGCCACAAGGCCCGCAAAGCCCGTGAACACCACCAGCATCATGATGCGCGGCTTCATCAGGTTCAGGTAGTCCGCCGCGGTGGCATAGCGCTTTTGCGGGAGGGCAGCGTCGGTCATGGCGTTTGTGTCTCGGACTTCTGTTGACGAAACGGCCCGCACGCCTTGCGCGTGAGGGCCGCCCCGGAGTTCAGGTCTGGTCCGGCCCGGAGCGGCGGGCCGTGATCAGGTCAGTGCCCGCCCTTGGTGGTGACCACCGGCAGTTCATTATACTGGTGGAACGGCGGCGGGGACGGCAGGGTCCACTCGAGCGTGGTGGCGCCTTCGCCCCACGGGTTGCCGCTGGTCGCCTTGCGGCGGCGGATGGCGGCTTCGGCGATCGAGATGAAGAAGATGATCGTCGCGACGAGGGTGATGGCGTAGCCGATCGACGAGACATAGTGCCAGGTCGTGAAGCCTTCGTTATAGTCGATGTAGCGGCGCGGCATGCCCTGCAGGCCGAGGAAGTGCTGCGGGAAGAACAGGACGTTGGAGCCGATGAACATAAGCCAGAAGTGCAGGCCGGCGAGGACCGAGTTGTACTTCACGCCGTACATCTTCTCGAACCAGTAGTACCAGCCCGCGAACAGGCCGAACACGGCGCCCAGCGACAGCACGTAGTGGAAGTGCGCAACGACATAGTAGGTGTCATGCAGGGCATGGTCGACACCGGCGTTGGCCAGCACGACGCCCGTGACACCGCCGACGGTGAACAGGAAGATAAAGCCGATGGCCCAGAGCATCGGAACCGTGAAGTGGATGGAGCCGCCCCACATCGTGGCGATCCAGGAGAAGATCTTGATGCCGGTCGGCACGGCAATGACCATCGTCGCAGCCACGAAGTAGGCCTTCAGGTCAACGTTCATGCCGACAGTGTACATGTGGTGCGCCCACACGACGAAGCCGATGACGCCGATCGATACCATGGCATAGGCCATGCCGAGATAGCCGAAGATCGGCTTTTTCGAGAAGGTCGACACGATGTGGCTGACGATGCCGAAGGCCGGCAGGATCATGATGTAGACTTCGGGGTGGCCGAAGAACCAGAAAAGGTGCTGGAACATTACCGGGTCGCCGCCGCCGTTCGGGATGAAGAACTGCGAGCCGAAGTTACGGTCGGTCAGCAGCATGGTCAGCGCGCCGGCGAGGACCGGCAGGGCGAGCAACAGCAGCACGGCCGTGACCAGGATAGACCAGGCAAACAGCGGCATCTTGTGAATCGTCATGCCGGGGGCGCGCATGTTGAGGATGGTCACGATGAAGTTGATGGCGCCGAGGATCGAGGCAATACCGGCCGTGTGCAGCGACAGGATCAGAAGGTCCATCGACGGGCCGGGGTGGCCGACCGTTGAGGAGAGCGGCGGGTAAAGGGTCCAGCCGCCACCGAAGCCGTTGCCACCGGGGCCGCCGGGAACCACCATCGAAATACAGGCGAGAATGAACGCGACGACGGTCAGCCAGAACGAAATGTTGTTCATGCGCGGAAACGCCATGTCCGGCGCGCCGATCATCAGCGGCACGAACCAGTTACCGAACCCGCCGATCAGCGCCGGCATCACCATGAAGAAGATCATGACGAGGCCGTGATAGCTGATCACGACGTTGTAGAAGTGTTTCGCAGCCGTGATGGCCGCATCGCCCTCCAGACCGAAGAAAGTGGTCTGGATCCAGAGCATCGGACCGATGCCCGGCGCGGCCAGTTCCCAGCGGATCAGGCCCGACAGCGAATAGCCGACGATGCCGGCGATGATCGCGAAGACGAGGTAGAGCGTGCCGATATCCTTGTGGTTGGTCGAGAAGAACCAGCGGGTCACGAAGCCGGGCTTGTGATCATGGGCGTCGTGGCTGTGATCGAGGGCGATTTCATCCATGGGCATCGGAAATTACTCTTCTTCGTGAAATCAGTTGGTGGAAGCAAACTGGGTGTCGGTTTCGAGCGCCGCGACTTCGCGCACCGAAGCGGCCGCCGCGTCGAAATCACCGGTCTTCATGATTTCAACCCAGCGATCAAACTGCGCCTGCGTGACGACGCGCACTTCGATCGGCATGAAGGCATGGTCGATACCGCAGATCTCAGAACACTGGCCATAGTAGACGCCCGGTTCATCGACGAGGAACCAGCCTTCATTCAGGCGGCCCGGAATGGCATCGGTCTTGATCGCGAATGCCGGCACGGCGAAAGCGTGGATCACATCAGCCGCAGCCGTGTAATAGCGGATGTAGCGGCCGGCCGGGATCACCATGGGATAGTCTGTCGCGAGGTTGCGCGGGCCGGCATCGACGGGATCCGTCGGACGTCCCTTGTGCAGACCGTTCGACACGAACTCGAGAGCGCTTCCCGTTTCGTCCTGGATATCCATGTAGGTATAGGTCCAGTTCCACTGGTTGCCCTGGATCTTCACGTTGACGAAGCCTTTCTCGGCAGCGTCCGGGAAATGGTTCTTGGTGTAGGCGAGGTGCTCGGCCGTCTTGCCCTCGGCAAGCAGTGCCTTGGAGGTCGCCGCGATCTGGCCAAGGTTCGGCGTGACGTTCTGGTAGTACAGGTTCGGGAACGACAGGCTGGCAATACCGACGAGGATCAGCGCCGGGACGACTGTCCAGATCACTTCGACCGTCGTGTTGTGGCTGAACTTGCGCGGCGTCTTGTTGGCGGCCTTGCTGTAGCGGATCATCACCCAGACCAGCAGCACGGTCACCAGGGCGGTGATCAGCGTGATGATCCAGAGAAGGACATTGTGGAACTCATGCACGCGTTCCGCAATGCGGGTCGCTGCGGGCTGGAAATTGAGCGCGCCATCTTCTGGCAGGGCGGCCCATGCCGGAGCGGCAAGCAGGCAGGCGGACAGGGCGGCAGTCAGGTGTCGCACGATATAAAACCTCGGTTCCGTTCGGATTCGGGCACTTCCTATACCAGCCTCGTCCTTTCCCCCAGTCCTTTCCACGCTCAAAATTGTCGCAGCGCATCGCCGCACAGGCGAACTCATGCTACATGCAGTGCAACGAAACACTCAGGGAGAAGACCCATGTTCCGCGCACTCATTCTGGCTGCCGCTGCCGCCACCCTCGCCCCGGTCGCCGGCGCCCAGGTCACCGTGATTGGCGGCGGCATTGCGCGTGATTGCTATGAGGCCGCCAAATTCAACCTCGGCCGGCCTGCGGACGCTGAAGCGCTGTGCACCCGCGCCATCCAGCTCGAAGCGCTGAATGTCCAGAACAAGGCCGCGACATTCACGAATCGCGGTGTGCTGCGCATGCGCCAGGGTAATTACGATGCCGCCCTTGCTGACTATGCCGCCGCCAAGAAGCTCAAGCCTGACACCGGCGCGACCTGGCTGAACGAAGGCGCCGCCTACATCTTCAAGAAGGACTTCAACTCCGCGCTGGTGTCGCTGGAGAAGGCCATCGAGCTGAACTCAGAAGATCTCTACGCCGCCTACTACAACCGCGCGATCGCCCGGGAAAACACCGGCGATGTGCAGGGCGCCTACTATGACTTCGTCAAATCTAGGGAACTGAACCCCGGATTCGAAGCGACCGACCGGCAGCTGGCCCGGTTCAAGGTCACCACGAACTAACCACGCCGTTAATATTTTATCCACACCTGCAACTTCCCGGGAGCCGCTGCGTTCAACTCCTGTGATTTCAACAGGAGTAAAGAGGATGAAACTGGTTCTGCTGATGGCCGTGTCCGTCGCCCTGGCAGCGGCCGCCGGCTATTACGGCATGGCGCCGCAGATTGCCGGAGGCTTCAGGCTTCTCACCCTGGTGCTCGGCGCGCTCATGATCCTCGGCAGCATTGCCGGCGGGATACGGGTCTCCGGCCGGCGCCGCGCGCCACACCTTGCGCCCCGGGTGCGCCGTCACGCCGCCTGACGCCTGAACCTTCCGGCTTGCAGCGCGGCGCGGACGGCCACATGTTGCAAGGATGACCGATACACCCCTGCCTTTCGATGTGACCGATGCCCTGCCCCTGCTCGCCGACGCGGCCAGAGGCTCCGATGACGCAGATCTCTATATCGAGCGTTCACGCTCTGAGAGCTTCGTGTTCGATGACGGCCGCCTGAAATCGGCCGCCTATGACACCGACCAGGGCTTTGGCCTGCGCGTCGTCGCAGGCGAAGCACAAGGCGCGGGCTACGCCTCGCAGCTCACGCTCGAAGCGATCCGGCGCGCGGCGGGCACTGCGGCCCAGGCCAAGCGCGGCTATTCCGGCAAGCTCGCCGACGGCCCCCAGCCGACCAACCGCCGCCTCTATCCGCCCATCGATCCGACGCTGAACCCGGCCTTCACGGACAAGACGAGCCTGCTCGCCGAAATCGACGCCTTCGCCCGCGCCGCCGATCCACGCGTGGTTCAGGTGTCGGTGTCCCTTTCCGGCAGCCACACGGAAATCGATATCCTGCGGCCCGACGGCGCGCAGTTCCACGATGTGCGACCGCTGGTCCGGCTCAACGTCTCCGTCACGCTCGAAGAACACGGCCGCCGCGAATCGGCCGGCGCCGGCGCGGGTGGCCGCGCCGCTTACGACGAGTGGATCGAACCCTCGCGCTGGCAGGCCATGGTGCGCCGCGCGATCCAGAAAGCCGAAGTGAACCTGCAATCCATCCCAGCCCCCGCCGGCGAGATGGAAGTCGTGCTTGGCCCCGGCTGGCCGGCCGTGCTGCTGCACGAAGCGGTGGGACACGGCCTCGAAGGCGACTTCAACCGCAAGGGCACCAGCGTCTATGCCGGGCGCATCGGCGAACAGGTCGCCGCCAGGGGCGTGACGATCATTGACGACGGCTCTATCGACGCCCGCCGCGGCTCGCTCTCGTTTGACGATGAAGGCACGCCGACCCAGCGCACCGTGCTGATCGAGGACGGCATCCTGAAAGGCTACATGCAGGACCGGATGAACGCCCGCCTGATGGGCATGCAGCCGACCGGCAACGGCCGCCGCGAAAGCTACGAATCCCAGACCATGCCGCGCATGACCAACACCGTGATGCTCGGCGGAAAAGATGATCCGAAGGACATCGTCGCCTCGATCAAGCGCGGCCTCTGGGCGGTCGATTTCGGCGGCGGCCAGGTCGACATCACGTCCGGCAACTTCGTCTTCCAGTGCACCGAGGCCTATCTCGTCGAGAACGGAAAGATCGTTGCGCCGGTGAAGAACGCCACCCTGATTGGCCACGGCCCGACGGCCCTCTCGGATGTCACCATGATTGGCAATGATTTCGCCATGGATGACGGCGTGGGCGTCTGCGGCAAGGCCGGACAATCCGTGCCGGTCGGTGTCGGCCAGCCGACGCTGAAAGTCGGCTCACTGACGGTCGGCGGCGCAGGCTGAAGCGCCGCACCCGTCACTCGGGAAACGAAAAAGGGCGACCTACACCATTTTCCCGTCGTCGGTCTTCATCCACTGCTTGATGAACGGGGAAACCAGCAACATCACGACGGCGATACCGATGCCGAGCAAGCCCACGGAACTGTAGACATCGACATACGTCGCCTTGGCTGCGGCAACATCTGTCAGCTGGCCACTGATCGTTTCAGACCCTGTCCGCTTCGCGATGATACCAGCCAGGAAGTTCGACAGGCCGGAGTAAAGGAACCAGGCCCCCATCGTCATGCCTACGACCTGAGGCGGCGCCAGCTTGGTGACGGCTGACAATCCCACGGGCGAGACCAGCAGCTCGGACATCGTGTGAATCCAGTAAATGAGGAAAATGAACAGGACCGGTGTCATGGCTGCAGGTCCGACCGTCTTGATGCCCGCGACGAGCGCAAGGAACCCGAGGCCGGCCCCCAGAACGCCGAGGGCAAACTTGACGGGAGTCGATGGCTCCCAGTTGCGTTTGGCAAGCCAGATCCAGAGCCATGCAATCAGCGGGGCAAACAGAAAGATGAAACCCGCGTTCAGCGACTGGAAAACGGGCGCCGGAACCGACCAGCCAAACAGGTTGCGGTCGACAAGACGATCCGTGAACAGATTGAGTGAAGATCCAGCCTGCTCGAAAAGAGCCCAGAACGGGATCTGCGCCAGCACGAAGTAGATCGCAGCGAACATCCGGTTTCGCTCGCGGCCCTTGAGCCTGAGGAAGGCATACCCGACGAGGACCGCGAACATCAGGATGCCGATTGGCCCCAGAATGCCGCCGACCAGTTCTTCGTTCATCACAAGGAACATCGACAGCGCGATCATCACGACGCCCGAAAGATAGCAGGCCATCTCGATATTGATCGGGCCCAGGAATGATTTCTTCAGCACCGCCTCGTCTGGCGGATCGGCCTTTCCATCGAGGAATTTTTGCCCCCAGAGGAATACGATCAGGCCGAGCAGCATGCCGACGCCTGCGAGGCCGAAGCCCCAGGCCCAGCCATAGACGATCCCGAGAATGCCGCAGGTGATCGATGACAGGAACGAGCCGAGGTTGATGCCCATGTAGAAGAGCGTGAAACCGGAATCCCGGCGCGGATCTCCGATCGGATAGAGCGCCCCCACGATGGTAGAGATATTCGCCTTGAGGAAGCCGACGCCTGCGATGATCAGTGCAAGGGACAAGAACAGAATGTTCTTGAACAGCTCTTCAGTCACAATTTTCGTATCATACGACGCCCGGTCGATACGCTCCGGCAAGCCCATCAGCGCCGGATCTTCTATAACAAGTTCATTCGTGGCCGAATCGAAACTGAATGCCGAAACCTTGTCGCCTTGAACGATGATGGGGTTGCCGTCGCCTCCACGCCCGTCAAGTGTCAGCTGATACTCGGCGCCGTTGATGGTCGCGATTTCCTTTGAGCCCGATCCTTCAAACGCCATGCCGAAATGCCCGAGGACAAGCAGGATCGCGCCGTAGATGACCGCCTTGCGCTGGCCAAGATACTTGTCCGCCAGCGTACCGCCGATGATCGTCATCACGTAAACCAGCGCGCCGTATGCGCCGTATATCAACGCCGACTTCTCATCCGAGAACAGGAAGTGCTGGGTGAGATAGATGATGAGGAGGCCGCGCATCCCGTAAAAGGAAAAGCGCTCCCACATCTCCGCGAAGAAGAGAATGGCGAGCCCTTTCGGATGGCCGAAAAATGACGTGTCTTGCGCGCCCGTGGCGGCGCCGTTTGCCGATGCAGACTCTGACAAAGCCCTAACCCCTGATCTACAGCGCCCCGGCGCCAGTTGTGCCGGAAGTTTGATCATGCCCCGGCGGAGGGCTCAAGGCGGTTTCTGCCGTTGGGCAGAATGCACCTCACGCGCAAAAACACGCTACGCGTCCATACGGCGGGTTGTGGACGGTTCATGGACCGGAAAACGGGCTCAGTACGCCTCTTCGGCGAACACCTTCGTCAGGTCTTTTTTCCACGGGCCGTGATAGCGCTGGAGGAGGCGTTCGGCCGGCGTGATGCCCGACGCGGCGATCTCGTCGAGACCGGAGAGGAAGCCGGATTCGTCGTCGCCCGCAGCAGACAGCTTGCCCCGGTCGCGAAGGCCGGCGCGGCTGATCGACAGCACCTCTATGGCAAGATCCTGCATGGGTCGCCCGCCCGGGATCGGCGTGCGAAGGCCCAGGGTGCGAACGCCCTGGCGCATCACTTCCCGTTCCGGCGCCGTCCAGTGCTTCACGAGATCCCAGGCCGCATCAAGCGAGGACTGCGAGTAAAGGATGCCGGTCCAGAAGGCAGAGAAGGCGCAGAGCCGGTCCCACGGGCCGGCGTCCGAGCCGCGCATTTCGAGGAAGCGTTTCAGGCGCACTTCCGGGAAGATGGTGGAGAGGTGGTCGACAAAATCGTCCATCGCGGGCCGCTCGCCCGGCAGGATCGCCAGCTTGCCATCCATGAAGTCGCGAAAACTGAGCCCGCTCGCGTCGAGATACTGCCCGCCCCGGCGCACGAAATACATCGGCACATCCAGTGCATAGTCGACGTATTGCTCGAAGCCGAAGCCCTGCTCGAAGGCGAAAGGCAGCATGCCCGAGCGGTCGGGGTCTGTATCGGTCCAGATCTGCGAGCGGTACGAGAGGAAGCCGTTGGGCCGCCCGTCGATGAAAGGCGAGTTGGCAAACAGCGCCGTGCCCAATGGCTGCAGCGCCAGCGACACGCGCATTTTCTGCACCATGTCCGCCTCGGACGAGAAATCGAGGTTTGCCTGTACCGTGCAGGTGCGGAACATCATCTGCCGCCCAAGGCGCCCGACCTTGTCCATGTAGGCGGTCATGATCCTGTAGCGGCCCTTGGGCATCACGGGCGTCTCGGCGAGGCTCCAGATCGGGCTGGCGCCGAGGCCGAGGAAGCCGATGCCAAGGGGTTCGGCCAGGACGCGCACTTCGGTCAGGTGCTGGCCGACCTCGATGCAGGTCTCGTGGATCGACTCCAGCGGCGCGCCGGACAGCTCGAACTGCCCGCCCGGCTCAAGGCTGACGCTGGCGCCGTTTTTCTTGAGGCCGATCAGGTGGCCGCCCTCGATGATCGGCTCCCAGCCAAACCGGTCCCGCAGCCCCTCCAGCATGGCCCTGACGGAGGCCTTACCCTCATAGGGCAGAGGCTTCAGGCCGTCCCAGAGGAAGCCGAACTTCTCGTGCTCGGTGCCGATGCGCCAGGCTGTCTTCGGCTTGTTGCCGCCTTCCAGGTACTCAACCAGCTCGGTCTTACCGCTGATCCGGGGCGAGGCTTCGTCGATGTCGCTGGTTGGCGTCGTCACCGTTGGGCCTCCGGGCTCTATTCGTATCCCGCGTGGAGATAAGGCCGAAATGTGGCAACGCCAATGCCCCGTTCAAAGTAAACCACGCAGTTTGCCAAGAACGAGACGTCAGGGGGCTTGAACAATCCGGAGGCCTGCCTACCTCCGGGCGATCCTGGCCGGGCCCCTCTGGTCGCGCGATTTGATGCGCGGCGATGTCGGCGGATGTCTCTATTGGCAACAGATGGGAGCCCCGATGGAATACCTCAGCAGTATAATCATGTCCGAATTCCTGGGCCAGGCGGTCTGGATCTGGCTGGCCTTCCTGGCCGCCGTCGTCGCACTGCTGGCATTTGACCTCGGTGTCGTTAACCGGAACGATCACGAGATCGGCGTGGCGGAGTCGCTGCGCCTCTCGGCCTTCTACATCATCATCGGCCTGAGCTTCTCGGCCGTTATCTGGCATCTCTACAACAACGACTCTCCGACGGCCTCGATCGACTCCCAGCTACTGGCCGTCACCGGCCCTGAGCGGGCCTGGACGGCTGTACAGCTTTATCTGACCGGCTTCGCGGTCGAAAAGACACTCGCGCTCGACAACGTCTTCGTCATCTCGATGGTCTTCGCCTATCTCGCGATCCCGAGAAAATACCAGCACCGCGTGCTCTTCTGGGGCATCATCGGCGTCATCGTCCTGCGCGCGATCATGATTGGCCTCGGCGCGACGCTCGTCAGCCAGTTCTCCTGGACCCTCTATATCTTCGCCGCCTTCCTTATCTTCACGGGCGTGATGATGTGGCGCAAGGGCTCCGACGAGGAGGACATGAGCCAGAACCGCATTCTGCTGTGGCTGAAGCGGCGGATGAACGTCACACCGCAACTGCACGGAAACAAGTTCCGCGTGCGCCTGCCCGACCCGCACACAGGCAAGCTGCGGACGTTCGGCACACCGCTCCTGCTGGCCCTGATTTTCGTAGAGATCGTGGATCTCGTTTTTGCGATCGACAGCGTGCCGGCCATCTTTGCGATCACGTCGGACGCCTACATCGTCTACACGTCGAACATCTTTGCGATCCTGGGATTGCGTGCCCTGTTCTTTGCGCTTGCGGCAATGGTTGAGCGGTTCAGGTACCTGAAATATGCACTGGCGCTCACGCTGATCTTCATCGGCTCGAAGATTTTCCTCGGCGATTTCTTCCCTGGCGGGAAATTCCCGTCGGAATGGAGCCTTGGAATTACGCTTGGCCTGATTGCATCGGGCATCGTGTATTCGCTCTGGAAAACGAGAGGTCACCAGGGCGCCGGCGCTTAGCAGTCGCTTCGCTGCCGGCGCGCCGTCAGCCCCAGTCCCCGCACATCGCCTGCCAGAGCGCCATAGCCGCCACGGCGGCGGTTTCCGCCCTCAGGATCCGGGGACCAAGGCTGACGGGGTGGACGCCCGGCCGGCTTCTGAGGAAGGCGCGTTCTTCAGGGGTAAAGCCGCCTTCCGGGCCTGTCAGGAGGGCGCCATCCCGGCCCTTCAGCCCCTCCAGCACGGCGCGCATCGGCCTGGCCCGGCCGGCTTCGCCGCCCCGGGGAGCGCCCGCCTCGTCGCCGGCTTCGTCGCAGAAGATCACGGCGGTGCCGGGCGGCAGCGCGGCCAGGGCTGCGTCCAGAGTCGCCAGGTCCGCGATCTCCGGCAGGTCCAGCCGCTCGGTCTGCTCGGCCGCCTCGAGGGCGATCTTGCGGAACCGGTCGAGCCGCACCGAGCGGGTCTGCGTGCGCCGGGTCAGGACCGGCACGATCCGAACGGCGCCGAGTTCGGTGGCCTTCTCCACGATCAGGTCGGTCTGATCCTTCTTCACCGGCGCGAAGAAAAGGGTGAGCGCGGGCGTGGCCGGCGGCGGCTGTACGCGCAGCTGCGAGACCGGCGTGACAGCCGCTTGCCTGCCCGCCGCAGAGAGGGCCGCGTTCCATTCCCCATCCCGCCCGTTGAACAGGCGCACCTGGCTGCCTGCCCCAAGGCGGAGCACGCGCAGCAGGTAGTTCGATTGTTGATCGTCCAGCGAGGCGGCGCGCCCGGTAGAAAGATCAGCAGAAACAAAGAGGCGCGGCGTTGTCGGCATGGCGGGCGGTATAGGCCGTTTCGGCCGCCCATGTCAGGTGTGGTTTTCGCATCACGCTTTGTGGTTTTGAAAGCACAACCGGTGCGAGAAGATGGCAAATCATTTATACCGAATCGTGATGAGCCAGCCGCCCCGCTACGACAAGACGGAAACCTTCAGCTATCCGGCTGATACAGCCCTTCCCGGCTGGCTTGAGAGCCTGCCGGCAGGTTGGCGGCCCTACGCCATGCTGGCGCGGCTCGACCGGCCGGTGGGCATCTGGCTTCTGTTCCTTCCTTGCGTCATCGGCCTCGCCTTCCAGCGCCTCTCCGGCGGCCTGTTCCTGGCAGACCTTGCCTGGGCCGTCCTGTTCCTGATCGGCGCCGCGGCCATGCGCGGCGCCGGCTGCACGTGGAACGACATCACCGACCGCGACTTTGATGCCCGGGTCGCGCGCACCGCCCTGCGGCCGATCCCGTCCGGCGCAGTCACGCTGAAGCAGGCCTACACCTTCCTCCTGGTCCAGCTGGGTATCGGCTTCGGTGTCTGGCTGCTGCTGCCAGGCGACGCCAAGATCACCGCCCTGCTCGCCCTGCCGCTGGTCGCTGTCTACCCCTTCGCCAAGCGCGTGACCTGGTGGCCGCAGGCCTGGCTGGGCCTGACCTTCAACTGGGGCGTCCTCGTAGGGGCCGCGACCGCCAGCGTCATCACCGGCCCGGTCTATATCCTCTATTTCGGCCTCGTCCTCTGGACCGTCGCCTACGACACCATCTACGCCCTGCAGGACCGTGAGGATGACGCACTGATCGGCGTGCGGTCAACGGCGCGCCTGTTCGGCAAGCGGGCGGTGCTGATCTCGTTCTGCTTCCACGTGGGCGCCGCGGCGCTGATTGCGCTGGCCGCGATGATCAATGATGCCGGACGGATCGGAGCATTCACCGCGCTGGTCTTCCTCATGCACGGTCTCGGGCAGACAGTGACGCTGAAAACGCAGGGCGAGAAAGCCGCGCTGCAGGTGTTCAGGTCGAACGTCTGGGCCGGCGCGCTTGTCGCGGCAGGTTTCCTGTTCGCGGCGCTGCTGCCGGAGCGGGCGCCGGAGTCGATCTTTGCGGCGCCTGCGGTCGCGCCGCCGGAGCGGGCGGAAAGCGTGTCGCTTCCGTTCGGCTTTGAACTGCGCCGCAAGCCGGAGCCGAAATCGGATGTCTGGCTGGTCCGCGAAATCCGCGCCGCGATGGAACTGCGCGGGCTGGACCCCGACGCAACGGAAACCCCGCCGGAAAGGTGACGGCGCCGCCGCGCTGGCGTATACTGCCGACATGTCAGCCGCTGCCAGAATCCGTCCGCTTGACCTCTTCCCCCGCGAGGAATGGGAGCGTCTGTCCGCCCGCAACGCGTGGATGGGGCCGCTGCTGCTGGTGCATGCCTGGTTGATCATCGCGGCGGCGATGGCACTGTCGATCTGGTCGCTCTGGTTCCTGCCGGTCTCGATCATGCTGATCGGCGCACGCCAGCTTGGCCTGACCATCCTGATGCATGACGCAGCGCACGGCGCGCTGCACCCCAACGCGAAGGTCAATGATTTTCTCGGCCACTGGCTCGCCGGCGCGCCGATGGGCGGGCACCTGAAAGCCTACAGGCAGTATCATCTGACGCATCACAAGTTCGCGCAGCAGGAAGAAGACCCGGACCTTATCCTGTCGAAACCCTTCCCCGTGACGCGCACGTCCCTGCGCCGCAAGATCATCCGTGATCTGACGGGCCAGACTTTCTACAAGCAGCGCGCCAACCAGTTCGCCAATGCCTTCGGTATCGGCATCAGGAAAGGCCCCGGCGCGGAGAACCGCTCGCAGTCCGCGCGTGAAGCCGTGATCCCGATGATCATCACCAACCTTGTTATCTTCAGCGTGCTGACTGTGCTCGGCTATTGGTGGTCGTACTTCGTGTTGTGGCTGCTGCCGATGGCGACCTGGATGATGATGATCACCCGCCTGCGCAATATCGGCGAGCACGCCGTGGTGGCGGACAACAACGACCCGATGCGCCATGCGCGCACAACGCTGGCCAACCCGCTGGAAGGCCTTCTGCTGGCCCCTTACTGGGTGAACTATCACTGCGAGCATCACATGTTCATGCACGTGCCCTGCTACCGCCTCGGCCTGATCCACCGCGCGCTGGCTGCCAGGGGCGTGACACAGCGGATGGAAGTGCAGCGCGGCTATCTCAAAGTGCTGTCGATGGCGACCTCGAAACCCGAACAACCGAAAGGGCTGGCCGCCGCATGACGGCGCGCAATGTCCTCGGCCGTGAGCTGGCTGATTGCAGCCATGATCCGCTCACGGGCTTTTTTCGCAACGGGTGTTGCGAGACAGGTCCGCAGGATACCGCCAGCCACACCGTATGCGCCGTTCTGACAGCGGATTTTCTGCACTTCAGCTTTACGCGCGGCAATGACCTGATCACACCGCGCCGGGAGTTTGCCTTCCCGGGGCTGCGGCCCGGCGATCGCTGGTGTCTTTGCGTGAACCGCTGGCGCGAAGCCTGGGAGGCGGGCTGCGCCCCGCTGGTGGTGCTTGAGGCGACGCACGAAGCGGCCCTGCGCTCGGTTACCCTTGAAATGCTCACGGCGCACAAGGCGCCGCAAACGGAGGATGTGCCATGACGGTGGTCATCGAGATGGTTTCGGACATTGTCTGCCCCTGGTGCTGGCTGGGCCTGCGCCGGATCGAGGAGGCCCGCGCGCTGGCGCCGGAGGTCGAGGTGCAGTTGCTGCTCCGCCCCTACGAGCTCGACCCGGCGATCCCGCCCGAGGGCGTTGACTACAAGGCTTACATGTCGGGCCGTGTGAGTTCGCCGGAAGGCAGGGAGCGGATGGCCGTGATGCGTCAGGCGCTGATGGACTATGGCATTGCCGAAAACATTCCCTACCGGTTCGACGCGGTGACGCACCGCCCGAACAGTTTCGACGCGCACCGGCTGGTGCGCTGGGCGCAGGGTCAGGGCAAGGGCGCCGCCGCGAAGGAAGCGCTGTTCCGCGCCTATTTCAACGAAGCGCGCGACGTGGGCGACCATCGCGTGCTCGTGGATATCGCGCGCTCGATTGATCTCGACCCGGACATAGTGGCGGACCTGCTCGCGTCCGGCGCCGATACCGAGGCAGTGCGTGCCGAAGCCGAAACCTTTCGGCAGATGGGCATCTCCGGCGTGCCGACCTATATCGCCAACCGGCGCGTGGCCGTTCAAGGCGCCGAGAGCGCCGAGAAGCTGGCAAAGTTCATCCGGCATGCTGCCTCCCTGCTGCCGCAGGAACGGCCCGCCGGGCAGCCTTCGTGACCGGGATGGACCTCGTCAGCATCAGGACGGAAGGCCGTATCGCCACTGTCAGCTTCGACACCGGCGCCAGGGCCAATGCCCTCAGCCAGAAACTGATGGGCGAGCTGACGCAAGCGGCGCGCCTGTTTGCGGGCGATCCGGCGGTCTCTGCCGTCATCCTCACCGGCCGGGCCGGAAACTTCACGATGGGGGCGGACCTGCGCGACGCGGAAGGCGTGGACGTGAGGCGCCTTGGCCTTGCCGAGCGCCGCGTGCGCCTGCGCACCGGGCCGGCGATGTGCGAGGCCTGGGAGGCGGTCGATGCGCTGACGATCTGCGCGATTGAAGGCTGGTGTGTCGGCGGCGGCGCGGCGCTGGCGGTTTCCTGCGACCTGCGGGTCGCGTCGGAGGCGGCCACGATCTACGTGCCGGAAGTCGAACGCGGCATGAACATGAGCTGGGGCTCGATCCCGCGCTTCGTGGCCCTTGTTGGCCCCGCGCGGGCGAAACGCATAGCGGGCCTGTGCGAGAAAGTCAGCGCGGAGACGGCGCTCGGCTGGGGCCTCGTTGATCACACCACCCCGCCCGGCGGCGCGCTGGCGAAGGCCCGCGAGATTGCGGAAGCGGCGGCGAAACTGCCGCCCACCGCGCTGAAGATGGTGAAGCAGGACGTGAATGTCGCCGCGCTCGCGCTCGCCAGGGCCACCGCCCACCGCGACCTCGAAGCCTTCGCCCTCATGCAGCAGACGGACGATTTCAAGGAAGGCGTGAAGGCCTTCTTCGAGAAGCGCGATCCGGACTTTACCGGGGACTGAGATCCATCGGCCGGAAGCAGGACCGCGCCGGAGCCTCTCAGACCGGCTTTACGACCATCAGCCATGTCGCCGCCACCAGCGGGACGGTACTCACAAGCCCCCAGGCCAGCCAGCGGCGCGAAAGCGAGCGATAGGCCTCCCCGACATCGCCCGGCGCGAAAGCTTTTGCCAGCCGGGCCTGTTTCACCTGGATCGGCACGATCACGAGCAGCCAGATCAGCCCCGACACCACGAAAAGGACCTGGCTCCAGAGAAGCCAGCCCTGCCCGAGCGGAAAACCCGCCGAAACGGCCATGAAATAGCCGCCCCCCATGATCAGCACCACGCCCCATACGGTCATCGACCAGTCGGTGTAGGTCACCATCTTCTGCGCATAGGAAAGGATTTCCGGCCGTCCGTCGCGGTCGGCGAAGAACTTCCAGATCGCGGTGACCGTGATGTTCCCCATCAGCATGGCGACACCCGTCACATGCAGGAATTTTGCGATATCATAAATCATCAAACACGCTGCATGGCGCCGGTCACCCGGACCGGATCAGACACAAGTCCCTGACGTACGAAATTCACCGTGTGCACACCCTGTCAATGCCTGCCTTGACCCACCCGGCCTGGCTGCAGGAGACCGCTGCAAGCAGGCCCCGGCGACCCCTCCGGCGAGCTGGATCATTCCCCGCAGGCGAAAAGGATAAGTTCCGAGACACCGCCCATCCTGTCCTCATCAAAAGGAATTCCATCCGTCACGCCGCCGCCGGAGATCACCACTGTGCCCGTCCAGTCTTCACGCATCGCCTTCACGAGGTCCAGCGCGGCCCCGCCCTCCAGCGACCAGCCGGGCTCTGGCGGCGCATTGCCTGGCACCTGCTCCGGAAACCCGCGTGACGCAACCGGCCTGCCATTGACGGAGAACGAGTCCGCAGCCGCCCCCTCCCGCAGGGGCCGGCCAGGCTGCCAGGCGACATCAACAGACGATCCGCGGGTGCAGCCGATGGAGAATTTCATCCCTGCATCAACGTAAGTGGCCCTGACCACGGCGTTTTCAGGGTCAAAGAACGGGTCTCCTTCCTGGTACAATTCCCAGCCGGCAAGCCCGAGCAATGTTCTCTCAGGCGCTGCCTCGGCGCTCACGGGCGGCGCGCTGGCTGCCAGGACGAGGAAGGCGAGTGTCGCAGTATTCAGAAAAAAACCTCTCATTCTCAGGATCTCCGGAAACCGTTTGTCCGGCCACTGGAAACGGGCACGGCGCCGGATAACGCTATGCGGCGCCTCACTGCCTGTCCAGAAGCGCGCAGCCGTCAGCTCAGCTGCAGCTCGACGAGCCGCCTGTAAACCCCGCCCAGAGCCATCAGGCTCTCGTGCGTGCCCTCTTCTACCGCGCGGCCGTCTTCCATGACGATGATGCGGTCGGCGGCGCGCACGGTAGACAGGCGGTGCGCGATGATCAGGACTGTCCGTGCACGGGCGAACTGGTTCAGCGCGTCCTGCACCCTGGCCTCGCTTTCGGCGTCCAGCGCCGAAGTTGCCTCGTCGAGCAGCAGGATCGGTGCATTGCGCAGGATGGCGCGCGCTAGAGCGATGCGCTGGCGCTGGCCGCCGGAGAGGTTGCGCCCCATCTCGCCCGCCGGCGCGTCGTAGCCGCCGGGCAGCGCCAGGATGAACTCATGCGCGTTGGCGGACCGGGCCGCCGCTTCGACCGCCTCACGCGGCGCGCCGAGGCGGCCGAGCGCGATATTGTTGGCGATCGTGTCATCGAACAGCGCCGCATCCTGCGAGACGAGCGCCACATTGCTGCGCAGGCTGGCGCCAACAACATCTTGCACATCCAGCCTGTCGATCAGCACCGCGCCGGAGGTCACGTCATAAAGACGCATGAGCAGGTTGAAGACCGTGGACTTGCCCGCACCGGACGCGCCGACGAAGGCGACCGTCTCGCCGGGCTGCGTGGTGAAGGAGAGGCCCTTGAGGGCCTGCGTGCCATCCGGATAGGCAAAGTGCACATCGCGGAATTCCACGCCGCCCGCAACGCTGTTCATCTTCAGCGCGCCCGGCTTGTCAGCCACTTGCGGCGCGGCGTCGACGATCTCGAATACCCGGTCGGCCGCGGCAGCGCCCTCCTGCGCGACCGCGCTGATCGCGCCGAGGGCGCGCACTTCCGGCGCGGCCACCGCGACAGCACCGATCACGCCGAGCAGATCACCCAGCGTGTTCTCACCCTGCGAGATGCGCCAGGCGACGAATCCGAGCAGCGCGGCGAGCGCAAGGCCGCCGAACACTTCCAGCACGGGATCCACGCCCGCGCGCTTCGACAACACCTTCAGGAAGAGGCGCGAACGCTGGACGAAGCCCTGTTTTGCGCGCTCCTTCTGCCAGGTCTCGAGGCCGTAGGCCTTGACGATGCGCGCGGACTGAAAGCCCTCGGAGAGAAGCGAGGTGACTTCGCCGATCTGTTCCGCCGCCGTCTTCGCGCGCTTGCGCACGGCATTGCCGAGCGAGAGCACCGGGCCAAGCGCCAGCGGATAGACGACCACGATGATCAGCGCGAGCTGCCAGTCCTTCCAGAACAGCCAGGCCAGGACGCCGGTTACAGTCGCGAGGCTCTTGGTGAAACTGTTGGCAAAGCGCAGCGCCGCTTCGCGGATGGAGATGATGTCGCTGATGAAGCGCGAGACGAAACTGCCGGAGGTGTCGGCCGACACACGCGCAAAATCGCCATCCGTCAGCGCGTCATACTGGACCGTCTGCACACTGACGAGGCCGCGCTGCACGCCGGTATTGTTGAGCAGCGTCATGCCGTACATTGACAGGGAGCGCGCGAATGTGAGGCCGATGATCGCGATGATGCCCGTCCAGATCCAGCCTTCGCGAGGCCCGCCGCCTTCGCCGGTTATCTGGAACTGCAGCGAGGTGCCGACGAAATCGAGTACGGCCACGTAGCCGATGCCCCAGAGCGCCGTCAGCAGGGCGAGCGCCGTGCCGCCTATGAACCACGCCTTCTGCGGCCAGAAATGGGCCTTGAACAGCCGCCAGAGGGACCGCTGAGGCCCGACCGTTTCTGGCGCCGGGGCGGGCTCAGACGTTATGGGTATCTCCCGTGGCGGGGTCGAGCAGCCGGTGGGCATGCAGGATGAAATAGCGCGTCTCAGCATGGTCCACGGTTCGGTGGGCAGCCGCTTTCCACGCGTCATAAGCTTCCTGGTAGCTCGGGAAAGCGCCGACGAAATCGAGCTTCGAGAGGTCTTCGAACTCGACGCCGGTCACATCCTTCAGCTCGCCACCAAACACGATGTGGAGGAGTTGTTTGCCGGATTGATCCTTGGCGGGCATCTTTCGGGGCTCCTTTTTTTCGGGCGCAGTCTTTGTCACGGCCCGCGATTGCGGGTCCGGGATGCGCACGTATCCTGCGCGGCGCACTAACAAAGGATGAAGCGCCTTGCCAGAGGCGAGGACACTGCGCTGGGCCGGGATCGCCCGGTTGAACACCAGCTGCTCGCCCGCATGGGTGGTCGCCTGCCCGCCTGCCTCGGTGATCAGCACCGCACCAGCGGCAAGGTCCCAGTCCGCCTTTTCGGCCAGCACCAGCACGGCGTCCCAGTCCCCGGCGGCCACGAGGGCGAGCCGCAGCAGGGTCGCGTTCGGCTTCGGCCGGGCAAGATGCACTTCCGGCCAGGGCTCGCGCCAGCCGGGATGGGTGATCATGCCTTCGTTCGTAATCAGGCGGCTGCCCGCTTCCTGGCCTTGCGCGGAGACCTGCAGGGCAGCGCCGTTGCGCCGGGTGCCCGCCCCGCGCCGGGCTTCGTAGAACTGGCCGAGAGCGGGGGCGTAGACCACACCTGCGACCGCTTTGCCGTCTTCGACGATGGCGAGGCCGATGCACCAGTCCGGCGTGCCATCCATATAGGCGCGGGTGCCGTCGATCGGGTCAACCACCCAGCAGCGCGACTTTTGCCGCGCATCAGGATCGTCCAGCGTTTCTTCGGACAGCCAGCCATATTCGGGCCGGGCCGACTTCAGCGTGGACGCGCAGAGCCGGTTGACGGCGAGGTCGGCCTCAGTGACCGGGCTACCGCCCGTCTTGTTCCAGAATTCCGCGCCGCCCTTGTGGAGGTAGGACATCGCAAGATCGCCCGCTTCCTGCGCCAGGCGGCAGAGCAGCGCCGCATCTTGTTCCAGCGTGCGCTCAGCTGCCTGCAAGGTTCATATCCTCGATGAGGATCGACGGGGCATCCCGCGTGCTGCGCAGTTCAAGGTCCGACGCGGGAATGAGGCGCGCAAACATCGAGGGCAGATCGCCCGCCACGGTGACTTCCGAAACCGGATAGGCGATCTCGCCGCCCTCGAACCAGAAGCCTGCGACGCCGACGGAGTAATCACCTGTGTTGGGATTGATCGAGGGGCCGAACATGTCGGTGACCAGCAGGCCCCTGCCTGCGGACTTTGCGAGCGCGCCGGGAGACTGATTGCCGGGGCGCAGGTAGACGTTGGAGGTGGAGACGCCCGGCGGATCGCCGAACCCGAGACCGGCGAACCCGTTCGGCGCGAGGCCGAGCTGGCGCGCGGTGGAGGTGTTGAGCAGCCAGCGGGTCAGGCGCCCGTCCTCGATGAGATGCGCCTGCGCCACCGGCAGGCCTTCGCCGTCATGCGCGCGGCTGCCCATGCCCAGCGGGCGATGCGGATCATCGGTCAGGTAGATACCCCTGGCGAAGACCTGCGTGCCCATCCTGTCTTTCAGGAAGCTGACGCCCCGCGCCACAGATGGCCCGGAGATCGCGCCGAGGAAGGCGCCCAGCAGGCTGTCGGAGACGCGCCGGTCGAAAATGACGGCGGCTTTCTGCGTCTCGATCTTGCGGGCGCCGAGGCGGGCGATGGTTCGCTCGCCGGCCGTCCTGCCGATTGCATCTGCAGGCGGACGATCCTTCGTGAAGCGGACAGACCAGCTGTCATAGTCGCGCTCCATCTGGCCGTCTTTCTCGGCCACCGCCGAGAGGCCGAGGCTGGTGGACGTACCGGTTTTCCAGGACCTGAACCCATTGGTCGCCGCGACCCAGCGCTCGGACCGGTTCCAGGACGCGCCGCAACCTGCGACGGTCTTGATGCCCGCCACAGCCAGGGCGGCGGCTTCGGCAGCAATCGCCTCGCGCTCCAGCACATCGGCTGGCACTTCGGGCTCGCCTGAGAGGTCCATGTCGACATTGCCCGGAGCGAGCTGGCCGCGCTCCGGCAGGCCGCAATACCTGTCTTCCGGCACCGCGCGGGCCATCGCCACGCAGCGCTCGGTCAGCGCCTTCAGGCCGCCTGGCGAAAGGTCCGCGCCGGAGACGCTGGCCTGGCGTTTGCCGAAGAAGCAGCGCAGCGCCACGCTGGCGCTTTCCTCACGCTCGATGCTTTCCAGCCTGCCGTCGCGCACGGAGACACTGACGCCGTCTGCCACGCCGATCCGGGCGTCCGCCTCGCTGGCGCCCGCCTTCAGGCAATTTTCGAGAAGCCCGGCCAGAAGCTCTGCCGGAGGAATACTGAAACCTGTCATGTGCGCTAAATGGACCGCGCTGCGGCGGCGCGCAACAGCGTAGCGTCAGGCGAGCGCGGCGTAGACGACAAAGGCGCCGATGCCGAGCATGCCCAGCCAGCTGAACACCATTCCGAACTGGCGCGCCCAGAGGACGGTTGCCGAAAGGCCCAGTGCATGCAGCAGCCGGCCGAGAGTGAACACCCCGCCGAGGACGTGAATGGCCCAGACCGGAACGGCGAGCAGCGCCAGCACAGTCAGTCCCAGCATCGAGGCCGGAATGTACTCTGCGGCGTTGCCATGGGCGCGGATACGCAGTTCCA
This sequence comes from Hyphomonas sp., assembly GCA_016124495.1. GTDB lineage: Bacteria > Pseudomonadota > Alphaproteobacteria > Caulobacterales > Hyphomonadaceae > Hyphomonas. The sequence continues at coordinate 80,938 of WGNP01000007.1, forward strand.
GGTCCGCATCGCCGCCGGAGCCGAGCGAGACCTTGGTCCGCATCCGGCTGCCGACAACGCGGATGGACAGCAGGAACAGGAGCAGGATGTTGATACCGGCATAAAGCGCGGCAGCTGAAAGTGCGGTCACTGGTAGCCTCCCCGGGTAAAGGCCGCCAGGTTTCCCCGGCGGCCTTGTGTCCTGTTACTCGCCTGAAAGGCGAAACCTACATGTCCCGGCGCGCGTCCGGCAGGCGGTCGTTGATGTCGTCTCGGATGTCCATCATCGTGACGATCAGGCCGCAGATGATGCTGGCCGCAACCCAGCCGCCGAAGCTGAACAGGGCAAAGTCGGCGACCTGTGCCAGCGGGCCCGAAAGGCCGATAAGCTCGCCGGTGAATTCACCCTTCTGGTAAATGCCAAGGGCGATACCGGCCACGATGATGGCTACGTAGGCCACATAGACCATCACCCGGAAACTGTTGATGATAATGAACTTCATGAGGATCCCCTTCCTGGTTGCGTCCTGTTCTAGGCCGTGCGCAGATGCGCGTCACGTTAGGCTTTTATGACTGCAGGCTCCGGGCCAGGCCCGCGCCTTCAGTTTGCTTATCCTCCCGTTGCGGCGGCATTGCCACACACTTCAAGGTCGTTGGTAACCGCCGAGAAGGCAAGCAGATCCTCCACCGGCAGGCCGCTCATGTATTCCACCATGTCCTGCTTATCGCGGCCGGCGGCCTGGGCCACCTTCTTGAAAAGTTCAGGCGGCAGGTTTTTCTCGAGGGCTTCTGCAACACACGTACAGGTTGCCTCGGCTTCGCCCTTTTCGATACAGGTTGAAACGAGGGCCTGCCTGTCCGACGGGCCAAGCGCGCTGCACCCGGCCAGCAAGGTCAGTGACGCTGCCAGAACCAAACCACGCATACCAAGCCCTCCCGACGGTTTCAGCCCGAGAGCTTGCATGATTTCCGGCGGCTGAAAAGCGCTATTCCCGGCGCAGGAGAGCGTCCAGCTGCAGGCCGTTGCCGAGTTGGCGGGCGAAGGCTTCCTTGACGGCGGCGCGGTCATAATCCTCGGCAACCCAGTCCAGGAAGGGCTTCCACTGGCCGGGCGGGTTACCCGCATTGCAGGCCGCGTAGGTCTCGAAGACGGCGTCCAGGACGCCTGTCTTGCCATGCTTTATGTGCAGGTATTTGCCTGAAAGCTGCTCCACCGCCTCGGCAAAGGGCGCCCGCTCGCGCAGCAGTTTGTACAGGACCGCCATGATCCCGGCCCGGTCGGCGCCGGATTTGCAGTGCATCAGGGCGGGATATTCGATCCGCTCGAACAGGTCGCGGGCTGCAAAAATCGCCTCGCGGGTCGGCGGGTCGCGGGAAAACACCTGGAAATCAACGAGTTCAATACCGGCCCTGGCGCAGGCTTCCTTCTCGAGGAGGTAGTACCCCTGGGTGCTGGGGCCTCGCAGGTTGAGGATCGTCCGGATGCCCCGCTCGGCTGCATGGGCTGCGATCTGGCGCGGCGAGGGCTGGTTGGAGCGCCACATTTCGGGGGAAATCTGGTGCAGGTTGCTGAAGCGGGCGCGCAGGAACCCGTGGTCGCCCCAGATCAGTTCCCGCTGCGCCCGGGCCCGCCCCCCGGGCGTTGCGAGGTCGGCTGCCACGTGCGCCCGGCGCTTCTTTTTGGACCGCATCTTCACCATGGCCCCGCACCTAACGGCCAGCGCGTCGCGGGGCAAGCACAGCCATGCACGCGGATTTCCCGCCCGATTATCATTCTGTCTCAAAAAATTCTGACCCCGCCGCATCCAGCAGGGCACCTGGCTGCATCTTACAGCCAAGAACACCAGCAATCGTGCTGGAAGAGATTTGAACCGGAGCTCCCCATGGGTGTTGAAGTCCTCGTCCCCGTTGCCTTTTTCGGCACGATCATCGCCACCGTCTGGCTTGTCAGCTATTTCAATGGCCGCAAGCGCCTGACCATCCACGAGACGCTGCGCCACGCCATCGACAAGGGCCAGTCGCTTTCGCCGGAGCTGATGGACCGGATGTCGATGGTGACCGACCCGGTGCGCGCCGACCTTCGCCGCGGCGTGCTGTTCCTGGCTTTCGGCGCGGCCTTCGGTGTCCTCTCCGCCCTGATCGGCCATCAGGAAGCTGAAGCCCTGACCCCGATGCTCGGTGTTGCCACCTTCCCGATCTTCCTCGGGATCGCGTATATCGGCCTGTGGGCATTCGGCCGTGGCAAGTCAGAGGCCTGATCTCTGGCTGGTTGCCTCAGGAGGGCGGGACATGCGCAGCGACCCTGATCTCGCCCACGCCGCCGCACAGGGTAACGAGGCAGCCTTTGCCGAGCTTGTGCGGCGCCACCAGGGCAAGGTGCGCGGGATGGCCCGCCGCCTGGCCGGCTCCGAAGCCACCGGCGACGACATCGCCCAGGTGACGTTCCTGACGGCATGGCAGAAAATCTCCACCTATGCCGGCGGAACCTTCAGTGCCTGGATCTGCACCATCTGCTGGCGGCAATTCCTGCAATGGCGACGCCGGCAGAAAATGGAAATCGAGTTCGACGAGACCGCGGAGATCATCCCGTTTGACCGCTCGGCGGACCACAACGAGATGCGGATGGACCTCACCCGTGCCCTCGAAACCCTCAGCGAAGCCCAGCGTGTCTGTGTGGTGCTGTGCGTCGCGACGGGACTGACCCATCAGGAGGCAGCTGACGTGACCGGCTGGCCCCTCGGAACGGTAAAGTCGCACGTCCTGCGCGGGGTCGCCCTGCTCCGGACCCGTCTTGAAAATGCCAATGTGGCGTGATGGAGTAGTCAACATGCGTGAACAGGATGCCTACAAGGATCTGTCGGACCTTTTCCGGGCCGGGGACAACGCTCTGCCCGCAGAGCCGTTCACCCAGCGGGTGATGGGCAATGTGCGCCGCCAGAAAATGACGCGCCGCCTGGTGGTCGGAAGCCTGGGGCTGGCCGGGGCGGGCATTGCCGTCCTCCAGCTGCCGGCCCTGCTCGGCGAATGGGTCGGGGTCGACCGGGCCGTGACTGCAGCGCTGACGACGGCGCCCACCGAACTCAGCACCGCCGCCATCAACCAGCTCAGCACCGCCGCCATGAGCAACCCGGTGTGGCTCGCCGTTGCCGCCGGGGCTGCTTTTTGCGTCTTCGCGGTGTCGGCCTTCGAACGGGCCTGAATCTACCGCCTGCGGACAAATGAAAACCCCGGCAGCCATTCCGGCGGTTTTTACTGCAACCGGGCAATTCTGCGGACGGGTGAGGTTGCATGCTGGCATGCCCTTCCAGAGAATATGCTCAAATGTCAGCGTAAGGATAAAGGGAGTGGGTCGAGGCGGAATATCTGGAGCTGGCCCTTTCCTGCCGGTTGCGCGTGCCCATTGCATGGAATGCTGAAACTTGTCAGACGCAGGAATGCGGAACCAACCTTGGCAGAATAGGCGAGTCAGGTTTGCTGGATCCAATAACTCGGAGCTCGCCTGCATGGACAGACGGCGCTTTCTGGCTGTGATGAGTGCCGCGCTGGCCGCGCCCGGCCTCGCTGCCTGCAAGCCTGTCAAGGCCGGGACAGTGCTTGTCATCGGTGCAGGCATGGCGGGGCTTGCAGCGGCGCAGGCGCTGACGGCACGCGGCGCACGCGTCACTGTGCTGGAGGCGCGCGGCCGGATCGGCGGGCGGATCCACACGAGCCGACTCTGGCCGGATGTGCCAATCGATCTTGGCGCGTCCTGGATCCATGGGACGCACGGCAATCCACTGACCGCACTTGCGCGCGAAGCGGGCACCAAAACCCTCACTACCAGCTACGACAACTCAAAGCTCTACATCGCACCGCAGCTCGCCGCACTGGGCGTAAAGGGGCGCGGCACGGATTGGGCGTCCGGAGTTGTCGAGCGAGCGCTTGAGCGGGCGCAGGAGGCTGACGCAGACGTGTCTCTCCGCGATGCAGTGGACCGGATAAGCCCGCCGGGTAAGCGGTCTCCCGTTCGAGCGGCGCAGCTCGAACATCACCTCGCAGGCGACTATGAGCAGGAATATTCCGGTAGCGCGCGCGAGCTGTCCGCCTTGTGGATCGGGGCGGACGAGGCGTTCGGCGGCGGCGATGTGCTATTTCCAGGGGGCTATGATCAGCTCACAGATCATCTGGCGCGCGGCCTCGATATTCGTCTCAATTCGCCGGTTGTCCATGTGCGCTGGGACAGGTCGGGCGTCGAGGTCGAGCTTACCTCCGGCGAGCGCCTTCAGGCGGGCAGGGTCATCGTCACCGTGCCGCTCGGCGTGCTGAAGGCGGGCAGCATCCGCTTCACTCCAGCGCTTTCTGCGGGCAAACAAGCCGCCATCGACCGGCTCGGCATGGGGCTTCTCAACAAGCACTTCCTGCGCTTCGAAACGCCCTTCTGGCCAACCGATATCGACTGGCACGAATGTATGAAGCGCGAGCCCGGTCGCTGGTCGCAATGGGTGAGCTTTGCAAAGACCGGGGCGCCAGTGCTGCTCGGCTTTACAAGCAGCGACGCGGCGCGGCATGTGGAGACGCTGGACGAGCCTGCCGTCCTCGCCGACGCGAGCGCCGCCCTGCGCGACATGTTCGGCGCAGCGACGCCCGCCCCTGTCGCGGCGCAGATGACACGCTGGGAAAGCGACCAGCTCGCAGGCGGCTCCTACTCGTTCTACGCCGTCCACAGCAGCCTCGCCGACCGGGAAGCGCTGGCAATGCCGGAGGCAGAAGGCGCGCTACGCTTCGCAGGCGAAGCGTGCAGCATCGACTATTTCGGCACGGTCCACGGCGCATTCATAAGTGGACAGTCCGAAGGCGGAGCGTGAGCGCGGTGCGAACACGCGCGCAAAATCTATGCACTGGCCAACATCTGATCTGAAGGACCGCAATCGGCGATCTCCGGGCGAATCAACCGGGCGGCCGAAGCGGCAGACAGGCACATCAATCCTGCCCGCCACTTGGGAACGCAAGCGCCCGCACACTTCAAAGAAACGGATTTTCGATACGCAAGCCCATGAGCGTCTGTTCGTGCTGCATGTCCTCGCTGACGACCACATCGCACCCGTTCTCCAGTGCGGCGGCCACGATCAATGCGTCATAGATGTTGAGGTCGTGGGCGGACGCAAGGACGACGGCGCGTTCATGGATGGCGAGCGTCAGCGGGACGACCTCGAGATTGGCCTTCAGGGCTTGTAGAACTTCTTCAGTCTCGGCCCAGCTCAACGCCAGCTTAAGACGAGCGACGGAAGTGAACTCATTCAGCACCTGAGTGCTTATGACCCCCCCGCCGGCGATGAGGCTCTCGGCTTTGCTCGCTTTGGCGACGTCGCCAGACATCAGGTACACGATGATGTTGGTGTCGAGGAACGGGCGTTTAGCGCCGCTCATTGGCTTCCAACCGGTCAAACCTGAAGTCAACCGGCAGGCGTCCGCGCAGCTTGCGCAGTCGTGTCAGCAACTCGGTGGGTGCCGGCTTCTTTGCAACTTCAAGCGTGCGCGCGCCCATGACCTGGATTTCGATGCGATCGCCGTCTTTCAAATTCAACGCGTCAACGACGCTTTGGGGGAGGCGAACGGCGAGCGAATTACCCCATTTCGCGACTTGCATAGTCAAAACCCTGTAAAGATATACACGAAAAAAATGTATATCATGCAACTACAGTCCGCAAGAGGTCGGTTTGCAGAACCGGCGCAGCGGCTTTGGCCAAGATGAACTGGGGCCCTCGCTTCCCCCATTCAATTCGAACAAAAGATCCGATCTTGAATCGGGTGTCGAACGTCTGCCTAAGGCGATCTCCGGCCTCGTGTCTGCAGAGCCGGCTGATAGCAGGATTGAGTAACCCTGCCTGAAGCCGAAATAAGATCAGCGCTGCAGACCTGACCCAATGCCGCTGTTCAATGATGCTCGACAAACACGACAAGCGATGACTTTGGCGTGGATCGCGCTGAACCTGTTGGTCCTGCGCCGGGCGCACAACCGGAGCGACCAGTCGTATCAGGGTTTCGCCAACGCCCGTGCCAACGCCGGGCGAGCGTAGCAGGCATCGGCCCATCGCTGCACATTGGCATGTTCGCTATAGTCGAAGCCGATCGTCCCCATCAGATGCATCACCGAAGCTACATTAAGATCTGCCACGGAAAAGGCGCTTCCCACCAGCCAGTCACGTCCTTCTAATGCGGCATCCAGCACCCTGAGCGGCCGTTGCAGGTTCCTGGTCGCGTGCTCGACGACCTTCGGGTTGCGCTTGTCCTCAGGTGTGAAAAGCTTCTGGATCACGATCTGCATCTGCAGCGGTTCAATCTCACTGATGCCCCAGACGCTCCATTGCCAGGTCCGCGCCTCATCCTCGTGTGAAGAGGGGTAGAGCGCTCCGCCATAATGCTTGGCCAGATAGAGGTTGATGGCCATGGACTCAAAAAGTTGCAGGTCGCCGTCGATCAGGGCTGGGATACGGCCATTGGGGTTGACGGCCAGATAGTCTGCCCCCTTCGAGTCGGCGCCATAGGTGACTGGCACATGCTCATAATCGATGCCTGTTTCCTCCATGCCCCAGATGGCGCGGATCGCGCGGGAGCCGGAAATGCCGAACAGTCTGGGTCTGGTCACGGGTTCTGATCCCCTCATTGGTGGTGTCGGACAAAAGCGAACCGGTCCCGAATTGCGCAAATTTACCGATTCAGCCAGCGCAAAGTTGATGTCAGTCGCCGGGGGCGGCTGCACGTGTCGCCTTGAAAACGGGGCGGTGGTTTCGAGCGATGTTCTGCCTGGCGCGTGACAGGCAGCCGGATAACACCCTCGGATTGGCCCTGCCGGTCAGCGCTGCCGGCTATCCAGGCCGATCCGGCCCTGAACGGCCGCCAGTCGGGGCCACATCCCTCCGGCAGCAGGAAAGGAAGAGGTCAGGCACGCCGCTCAAAGCGCGGAGCCCAGAACCCCAACCAGCACACTTTGCCGGATTCCTGTGGCCAGGTCGTCCGAACCCCGACAGTCTTCAGCGCAACTCGTTCGCTGCAGAGAGGGCTCATGTCAGGCTTGTTTGGATCCTCACGCTTTGACGATGCGGTCATCGGCCGGTTGAAGCGCTCGGGCGGAATTTGGCGGGGGACGCTTGCCGTAGGCGAAACACCCGACATGCCGCTAAACCTTTTCGGCTCCGGCCGGCAGCCTGATGCCGCGGCATTGGCGGCGGCGCGCCAGATCAGTGCAACGTTCGACGCCTGGCGGCCATCGATCCAGCGGGCGTTGTTTGATCATTACACCCCTTATGGCGAGGCGATTGCGGCGCAAGGCCAGACTGCACAAAGGACGCAGATGCCTGCCCTTCAAACGGCGGAGCAAGTCTGGAATCACGTGACCTTGCAGTCGGTAGCGGTTGTGAAGATGGGGGGCGTCGTCACGACCGAATTCGTCTATGCTGCAGCATGGGATGATGATCATATGCTGGGCGCAAGATTCCAGGCGGGCCGTCTGGTTGAGTTGTGCGCAAGCGTATAGGCCCCTCAACAGAGGAGAAGCGCAGGCTCGAGCCTGGCCTGCAAGGACAGCATGACTGCCTTGGCGCCCTTGGCGGGCATTTGCTTCATTCGTTTATGCGTCGCTTTCCGGCAATCTCCGGCCGGGTGCCGGTAAGGCGGCCGAATGGCGGGAATGGGTTGGCCCAGCCATATACCGAACCCGATGATTAGAGCCAACCTGTTAAGGTTTCCAGGACGCCCGCCCTGCGCTGCCGGCAGCCCCGGGCCCGGTGGCGGGCGTCCTGGAAAGCTCAAGGCCTGACGCGCGGGTGGCTGGCACTCTATGGAGATTTGAAGCGAACGCCCGGTTCGACGGTGGCCAAGAGCAGCACTTCTGTGTGCATTTTCCGTATCGAGACGGCGCGCCGAGTGCGGATATGACGAAGCTCGGATGTGCCTCGTGTGCGGTTTGTCTCGCGGCACGTTCGAACAGGTCGCAAGCTGCCGACGCCGCCGATGATGGCGAACGCAGGGACGTCGGCATGAGTGATTTGAGCGGCCGTCATGAGCTGTCCATCCGTGCTTTCGGCCGTCGCCTGAGTTGCGCTGCCGGGGTCACCCGTTCGACCAGGATCATCCGTCCACCGCAGCACGGGCAAGGCGCCGGCCCGGGGGCCGGCGTGGGTTCGGGCACCGGCTCTGGCGGCGGGATGCGATCAGCGAGCAGGTCTCGCGCCTGCGCAATGGCGGCGCGGCGCTGGGTGTTGGCGAGGAACCCGACATGCCGGATGCGGTGCAGGCCGTCGGGCAGAACGTGCTGCAGGAACCGCCGGGCAAACTCGCTGGCGGCGAGCGTCATGACCCCGTATCTGGTCTCGCCCTCCTTGCGATAGTCCTTGACCCGGAACGTCACGCGCTGGCCGTCATAGGCTGTGATCCGGCTGTTCGAGATGGCGATCCGGTGAGTATAGCGGGCGAGGTAGGAGAGGACCTGGTCTGGCCCGGCAAACGGGCGCTTGGCATAGACGACCCAGTCGCGCCGACGCTGGCTCTTCAGGAGGCCCGCGAACGCGGCAGGGTCAGCCAGAGGGACGAGATCGCCGTGGAAGCTGAGCTTGCCGGCGGCGTGGAGGCCGGCGAGCCGCTCGCACATCAGCCTGCGGAACAAGCGTGAGAGCACCCTCACGGGCAGGAAGAAGCCGCGGCGACAATCGACCCAGCGCTGGCCATCCGGCGACAGGCCGCCGCCGGGCACGACGCCGTGGATGTGGGGATGATGGGTCATCGCTGAGCCCCAGGTATGCAGGACCAGGGTCGCGCCGAGCTTTGCGCCGAGATGCTTCGGGTCGGCGCCGATCGTCATCAGGGTCTCGGACACGGCCTTGAACAGCGCGTCATACACAACACGCTTGTTCTGGAACGCCACGCGCGCCAGCGGCGCGGGCAGCGTGAACACGACATGGTAATAAGCCACGGGAAGCAGGTCCCGCCTGCGCGCCTCCAGCCACTCATATGAAGCCGCCGCCTGGCATCTCGTGCAATGCCGGTTACGGCAGGAGTTATACGCAACGTCCATAGTCCCGCAGTCCTCACAGCGGGAGACATGCCCGCCGAGTGCAGCGGTGCGGCATGACAGGATCGCGTTCACCGCCCTGTGCTGGTCGCGCGAGAGCCCATCGCGCAGGGCGGGGCCGAGGCCGCGGAGGATATCCGCAACCTCGATCGCTGGCCGGGGCATCCCCGGTCAGTCCGCCGGGTCGATGACTGGCAGGCTGTCGAACGGGCTCGCCGCGCCCTGGAGCAACTTCGGCGAGACATGGGTGTAGATCGATGTTGTCTGCAGCTTGGCGTGGCCGAGCATGACCTGGATAACGCGGATATCGACGCCGGCTTCCAGAAGATGCGTGGCGAAGGAATGGCGCAGCGTGTGCAGCGACACAGGTCCATCCTTGCGGATCCCGGCCGCCTCGACTGCGAAGCGGAACTGGCGCGACAACTGCCGTGCACTGATGTGGTTCATCACGCCGATCCGGCTCGGGAACAGCCAGACCTGAGGACGGGTGATCTGCCACCACTTGCGCAGTGCTTCGAGCAGCTGCGGCGAGAGCTTGGCTTTACGATCCTTGTATCCCTTGCCCTGCTCGATCGAGAGGGTCATCGTCCGGCTGTCGATGTTCGACACCTTCAGCGATGCGGTCTCGGACGCCCTCAAGCCGGCACCATAGGTCACGCTCAGCGCTGTCCTGTACTTGAGCCCCGGTGCGCTGGCGATGATGCGCGCAACTTCTTCAGGCGTGAACACCACGGGAAGGCGGCGATGGTCACGCAGGATCGGGATGCGGTCTACTTCTTCGCCGCGCTTCAGCGTCACCTTCAGGAAAAAGCGCAGCGCAGTGGAATGGCTGTTGATGCCGGACACGCTCACGCCCTCAGCCTGCAGATGGAGTAGAAAGCCGCGTACGTCTTCGGCGGTGAGCGCGCCGGGCGCCAGCTTGAGATGGGCGCAGCAGTTGCGCACGCATCGGATATAGCCGGACTGGCTGATCTGGCTGATGCCGCGCAGGGTCATGTCTTCGATCATGCGCTGGCGAAGGGGATGGATCGGTTGGGTCTTCTCGATGTTGCTCATGGGAGCCTCCGGGTGGGGCGCTCCCGGCCCACCCGGGCGCTGCCCGGAAACATCAGACGGTCATGTTCATCCCCGACGCCGCAACGTTCAACTCGCGCGCGAGCGCGTTAGTGCCCTGGCCCTAAACCGCCAGTCGCTCTGCAACGGGACTCGGGCTCCAAGTTCATGGGGCAGGTCAACCTCACGCTCCGAAAATCTCGCTCCAGCCAAGGCTTCGTTCTTCGCGCCAAGATTTGGCAAGACCGATGGACGTGGATCGAGGTTCGTAGCGGCGGCAAGAACGGCTGGACCAAAGAATGGACCGTTGAGGGTCGGGCTGCGGGAGGTGTCTAGGGCTACGCGCTGACTTGGGCCATCGAAGAAGCCTTCGACACCATGTCGAGTTCCCAAGCCGCCGACAATGCGGCGCTCGACGAAGCGTGGAAGGCAATTCTCTTGGGTGGACCTAAACCGGTGTGACGCCGGTCTGGATGGCTGCATCCGGCGGTTCCCCGCCAGGACGCTTTTATGCAGCACAATCGTTCGCCGGGTCGCAGCGCACTCAGCGCCGCCAGCCCATGCCCTCGAGCAGCATCCGCGTCTCATAGAGCGGCAGTCCCACGATTGCGGTGTAGCTGCCATTGATGGCGGTGATGAAGCCGCCGGCAAGGCCCTGGATGGCGTAGCCGCCTGCCTTGCCCTTCCATTCGCCGCTGGCGACATAGGCGGCGATCTCGGCATCGGTCAGGCGTTTCATCTTTACGCGCGCAAGTACCGTGCGGCAGGCCACCCGGCCATCCGGTGCGCGCACCGCCACGCCGGTGATGCACTGGTGCGCCCGGCCGGACAGAAGCCGTAGGAAGGCTTCCGCCTCGGCCTCGTCCGCCGCCTTCCCGAGGTTGCGCTGGCCGACGGCCACGACCGTATCAGCGGCCAGAACGAAGCCGGCCTCGGGACAGGCTGCGGCTTTCTCCCGCGCCAGCCGTTCGGCCAGGGCGCGGGGCGCTTCGTCCTTGCGGCGGGCCTCATCGATGTCGGTGGGGGCGACCTTGTCCGGCACGAGGCCGATCTGCGCGAGCAGGTCGAGACGCCGGGGGCTCGCGCTCGCGAGGATGAGCGGCGGCTTGCCCGGCATAAGGTTTTACTTGAAGCGGTAGGTGATGCGGCCCTTGGACAGGTCGTACGGGGTCATTTCGATCATGACCTTGTCGCCCGTGAGCACACGGATACGGTTTTTCCGCATCTTGCCGGCGGTGTGCGCGATGATTTCGTGGTTGTTCTCAAGCTTTACGCGGAACGTCGCGTTCGGCAGCAGTTCAACGACTGTGCCTTCGAATTCGATGAGTTCTTCTTTCGACATGCCTTCTCCAGCTGACTGGCCATTCCGGCCCAGACTCCGCATTGCTCGGCTGCGCCATACAGGCTTGCAGGGATTCCGGCAAGCGCGCGGGGGAGCCTGCCGCTTGCGGGCCTCGTTTACCGTGTCGGCAGTGGCACGCCGGACCTGAGGCTGCACTGGCCCGCAAAGCCCGGGAAGGCGCCGTTGGTGTCGACATTCGACTCGGCAAAGCCGTCGCTGATAACCAGGCGGGCGGTGATCGTGGTGGCGGTCGCGGCGAGCAGTTCGGGGGTCAGCGGAAGGGTCAGGCTGACCGCGGCACCGTCCGCATCGATGAGCACGGCCTCGCCGTCAAACGAGACGCCCGAGACGACATAGCGCGCGGGCCCGGCGACAGCATAGTCACCGAGCTGGCGGGCCGGGGCGACAACTTCCAGGGTCTTCGCCGCTGTGTCGCAATGCAGCGCGAACTTCGGCGGCGCGAGGCCTGTGATGGCATCCTGCGGGCCGACGTCGAGCACTGAGATGCCGGTTTCGCTGTCAAACAGTTCGAGCCCGTCCGCCGTGGGCGCGAAGGCGGGATCGGCGTCCTCCGGGGTCACGTCCCCGGCCACGGCTTCGGCGGCCGGCGCCCCGAGGGCGGGCGCGGGGTTGCGCCCTTCGCAGGCGGCCAGGGCCAGGAAACCGGCGGCGAGAAGGAAGGATGGCTTCATAGTGGTTTACCTTTTCATGTTCCGGGCGACCTGCCCTGCCCGGCATGCAGCGCGCAAATCAGGGTGAACAGGCGCCGGGCCGTCAGATGGTCGATCTCGATCTTGCCGGCGAGGCGCTCCTTTAACAGTTCAGAGCCTTCATTATGGATGCCGCGCCGGGCCATGTCGACTGCCTCGATCTGGTGGGGCGTCTGTGTACGGATGGCTTCATAATAGCTGTCGCAGATCATGAAATAATCACGGATCACGCCCCGGAAGGGGCCGAGCGAGAGGATGAATGTATGCACGTCCTCAGCCGCCTCGGTGCGCACGGCGAGGATGAGGCGCCGCTCTGCCTGGCTGAGCGAGAGAACATAAGGGCCGCGCTCCTGGCCGGTGACAGCGAAGCTGTTCTCCTCGATCAGGTCGAAGATCGCGACGCGCCGCTCGTGCTCGGCGTCCGGACCGGAGGCGCCCAGCGTATCGTCGTCGATATGGACCTCGATGAGGCGATCAGTGCCCATCGCTCCCGCCCCGGTTCGTGCGGATGGACACCGAGCGCGCATGCGCCGGCAGGCGTTCAGCCTCGGCGAGACGCAGCGCGGCAGGCGCAAGCACGTCCAGCCCTTTCGGGCCGGCGCGCTGCACGCTCATGCGCTTAAGGAAATCATACAGTCCGAGTCCGGACGAAAACCGCGCGGCGCGGCTGGTCGGCAGGACGTGGTTGGAGCCGGTGACATAATCGCCCAGCGCTTCCGGCGTATGGTGGCCGAGGAAGACCGCACCGGCATGACGGATCAAGGGCAAAAGGCCGTCCGGATCATCGACGCAAAGCTCGAGGTGTTCGGCGGCGATGCGGTTGGCGACATCGGCCGCCTGCAGACGGTCCCGCACAAGGATTATTGCGCCGTGGCTGCGCCAGGCGTCGCGCGCACGCTCGCCGGTCGCCAGCGTCTTCAACTGGTTTTCCACAGCCTTTTCCACAGCCTTGCCCACAGCCTCATCCACAGTGATGAGGATCGACTGGCTGGAGGGATCATGCTCGGCCTGGCTGAGCAGGTCCGCCGCGATCCAGTCCGGATTGGCGGTGGCATCGGCGATGATGAGGATTTCCGAAGGTCCGGCAATCGTGTCGATGCCGACCCGGCCGAACACCTGGCGTTTGGCTTCGGCAACCCAGGCGTTGCCGGGGCCGACGATCTTGTCGACCGGCGCCAGCGCGCCTGCACCGAACGCCATCGCGCCGACGGCCTGCGCGCCGCCGATGGGGTAGTATTCGTCCACGCCGGCCTTCAGGGCGGCGTAGGCGACCGCGTTGGAGAGTTCGCCCTGCGGCGCCGGCGCGACCATCACGATGCGCTCCACGCCGGCAATCCGGGCCGGGACGATGTTCATCAGTACCGAAGACGGATAGCTCGCGCGCCCGCCCGGCACATAGACGCCAACTGAGTCCAGCGACGTCCAGCGCCAGCCGAGTTCGATGCCGGCGTCGTCCGTGAAGCGATGATCTGAGGGGCGCTGCGCGCCGTGATAGGCGGCGATCCGGTCATGCGCGAAATCAATGGCCGCGCGCAGGTCTGCCGGGCAGGTCGCGGCCAGCTCGTGCAGGTTTACATTGTCGGACACGAGCGTCGAGGGGTCGATCTGCAGGCCGTCATACCTGGCGGTATAGTCGGCCACCGCCGCTCCGCCGCGCTTTTTGACGTCGGCGAGGATGTCCTTGACCACGTCGAACACGTCATCCCCCTGCCCGCGATCTTCCGCGAGGAAGCGCGTCAGGACCTCATCGAACTGAGGTTTGGTGGCGTCGAAGTGGCGGGCCATGGGGCGGGGATTTCCGGGATTTGGTATCGCCCCGCTACATGGACCGGGGCTGGCAGGCTGGCAAGATGGCGGATTGGTGCGGCCGGCGCATTCCGGCCTCCGGCCTGCTGCAACCTACCTTTTCCGCCGCTCATGGCTCGGGACATGCCGTGTCGGCCACACGTAATCACTGTCGAGCAGCGCCCCGTCGAGGGCTTCGACCGTCAGCACGATTTCGCCGTCGCCGGCGAACAGGAGCACGACCTTGCCGCCCGGCGGCTCGGTCACGTCGGCGACGAAATCGGCACTCAGCAGGGAGAGGATCAGTTCCGGGTCTGTCTTGGTGATACCGCGCGTTTTCACGCCCAGCACGCCGTCAAACGCGAGCAGCGAGCGCACGCGCTCGCCCGGCTGGCCCTTGCGGGTGGGAGCTGTTTCCCAGCGATAGCGGTTCAGCTCGATGGTGAAGCGGCGCTTGCGCTTCTCGTAGCTGAGGTTGCCCGCCTTCACCACCGCATCCTGAACGGCCGCGGCAATGATCTTGAGGTCGTCACCCTCCTCGGCGAGAAGGCGCAGCGGTTTTTGATCTGTCATTCAGCCCTGCAATGGTTACTCGTCTTCGCCAGATCGGCGTTCGATCTTCGCGCCGCAAGCCCCCAGCTTGGCTTCGAGCCGCTCGAAGCCGCGGTCCAGATGGTAGATCCGGTTCACGACCGTTTCACCCTGCGCCGCAAGTCCCGCAATAACCAGCGATACCGAGGCGCGCAGGTCGGTGGCCATGACCGGGGCGGCCGTCAGATGATCGACGCCCTTCACCACCGCCTCCTGCCCGCGCACCGTGATGTCGGCACCGAGGCGGGAGAGTTCCGGGGCGTGCATGAAGCGGTTCTCGAAGATCGTCTCACGAATGATGCTGGTGCCGTCGGCGGTGCACATCAGGGCCATGAACTGGGCCTGCAGATCGGTCGGGAAGCCCGGGTGCGGCTGGGTCGAGAGGCTGACGGCCTTGAGCGCCGAACCGTTGCGGCGGATGCGCAGGGTCGAGGCGGCTTCATCAGCGTCAACGGTGACGCCCGCTTCACGCAGCTTCGAAATCATCGCGCCGAGCGCCGCAACGGGGCAGCCGTCGAGTGTGACGTCGCCGCCGGCCGAGGCGGCCGCCATGGCGTAGGTGCCGGCTTCGATCCGGTCCGGCATGACCGGATAGGTCGTGCCCTTGAGGGCCTCGACGCCCTTTATGCGGATGATCGGGGTGCCGGCGCCGGTGATGCTGGCGCCCATCGTGTTCAGGCAGTTGGCGAGGTCTTCGATCTCCGGCTCACGGGCGGCGTTCTCGAGGATCGTCTCGCCCCTGGCCAGCGTTGCGGTCAGCATCGCGTGTTCCGTGGCGCCGACGGAGACGGTCGAGAAGTTGATATGCGCGCCCTTCAGGCCGTGGATGGCGGCGGCCTTCACATAGCCGCCCTCGACGCGCAGGTCCGCGCCCATCGCTTCAAGCGCCTTCAGGTGGAGGTCCACAGGGCGGGCCCCGATGGCGCATCCGCCGGGCAGCGACACGGTCGCATGGCCCGAGCGGGCGATCAGGGGCCCGAGCACGTTGAAGCTCGCCCGCATCTTACGCACCTGTTCATAGGGCGCGATGGTGGATTTGAGCTCCGCCGCATTGAGATGGCAGGTCGAGGAGCCCTTAGGCCAGTAGACCTCGACGCCGAGCGTCTCCAGCAGCTGTGCGAGGAAGCGTGTGTCTGCCAGGTTCGGCATGTTGGTGAGTTCTACCGGCTGATCGGTCAGCAGGCAGGTGACCATGAGCTTCAGCGCCGAGTTCTTGGCGCCGGAGACGTGGATGCGGCCGTTGAGCGGTGTGCCGCCCGTGATGTGAAGTCTGTCCATAAGCGCGAGATATACTGTGCTTCGCGGCTTTGTCAGGACCGGAATGTGCGCGGATCCTGCGATTTAAGTTCCCGGGCAGCCGTTCGGCTCACTGACGCATCGGCGGGCGGGCCCGAATCTCCGGGTGTCCTAGGCCTTGTCAGCCTTTATGGGGGCATCGGCCGGCGCCGGATCCTTGCGGGCAGCGGCCTTCCGGCGTTTCAGGTTGGCCCGCAGGGCTTCAGCCTGGCGGGCGGTACGGTCCTCATTCGAGGAACGGGGTGTCTTATAGGTCATGATGGCGCCTAAACTCTCTTTTCATACGATATCGCTTAGGCTAAAGCCCCGAAACGAAACCGGCAATGCCGCCTTAGCTCAGGGGTAGAGCGCGTCATTGGTAATGACGAGGTCGACAGTTCAAATCTGTCAGGTGGCACCACTCACCGCCGGTTGGAAGACGCGCAGGCGCTGCGCTCACTGATTGCTTCCCAGCGACCAGATAACCAACACGCCCGCCAGCAGTATGGCCAGTCCGAACAGCGCGCCGCCCTGCACGTAGAGCACGGCGGAGATCAGCATGGCGGAACTGGTCAGCACAAACAGCGCCGGCACCAGCGGATAGATCGGCACGCGGAAGGGTCTCGGCACGTCCGGCTCGATTGCGCGCAGGCGGAACACGGCGAGGCCACTGGCGATGAGGAAGATCCAGTAGACCGGGGCGGTATAATCGACGAGCGTCGCGAAGCCGTCATAGGCGGCGCCGAGGCCTACAAGCAGCAGCGAGACGGCGCCCTGCGCGAGGACAGCGTTGCGCGGACTGCGGGTGCGAAAATTCCAGCGGCCGATCCAGTTCAGCGCGGGGATATTGGTGGCGGCGGCATAGGTGGTGCGGGCGCCGGCGATGATCGTGGCATTCACCGACGTGACAGCCGCCGCGACGACCGCCAGTGCGAGCACGACCCCTGCCCCCGGTCCGAAAGCCCGGCTCATCAGGTCGGCGGCGGGGGCCTCGGAACCGGCGAGTCCGGCGAGACCGAGGCCGCGCAGCATTGCCCAGGCGGTGAGCAGGTAAAGCGCAGTGATGAGCGTGATCGAGATGATCAGCGCCCGGAGCATACCGCGCTCGCCGTCCTTTACTTCGGCCGAGAGGGTTGCCGCCTCGGTCCAGCCGCCATAAGCGAGCAGGACGAAGACGAGACCGTATCCGATGCCGCCGAGAGCCGGCGCGGATGGCGTGCCGGGATCGAGCGGCGGCGCGCCGTCGAATACAAGCCTGGCAGCGGCCGCGGCGAGCATCACGAGGCCGGCGATCAGGACGATGACGAGTGCGCTGTCGCTTGCCTCACCGGCCGGGAGCAGCTTGATCGCTGTGAGCAGGAATACGCTGGCAAAGGCATAGATCGCCGGGCCGTGGGGGCCGAGATCTATGACGCGGTTCAGGTAGTCGCCGATCACGAAGCCGAGCAGCGCGATGGCCCCGGTGTTGATGACGGCGAAACGTGCCCAGGCGAAAAGAAAGGCGAACCGCTTGCCCCAGGCGCGTTCGAGGAAATGATAGTCGCCGCCTGGATGGGCGAAGGCGGCGGCGAGCTCGGAATAGCAGAGGGCGCCGGCGAGCGAGATTAATCCGCCGATGATCCAGAGCAGGTAGACCATCTGTTCGGAGCCGGCATTGGCGGCGACCAATGCCGGCGATTTGAAGATGCCGGCACCGATGACCATTCCGACAATGACGACGATGACATAGCGGGTCGTCAGGCTACGGACGGGTGTATGGGCTGCGCCCGCTTCCGGGGCCATCAGGCGAGCGCCCGGCCGAGCGCGGTATCCCATCCCCTGAGAAGGCCTGTCCGGACATCGGATTTCATTCCCGGTTCAAACCGTTTGCCGGGCACGGCGCGGGCCGCCCAGTCGGCGGCTGTGGTCCAGCCGAGCTGCATCGCCGCAGCCGCGGCGGCACCAAGCGCGGTCATCTCGCGGTAGTCCGGGCGAAGCACCGGCAGCGCGCAGACATCAGCGAGGAATTGCATCAGCCAGTCATTCGCGACCATTCCGCCGTCCACGCGCAATTCCGCGATCGGCGCGCCATCGCCCGCGAAGGCGGCCAGCAGGTCGTGCGTCTGATAGGCGACCGATTCGAGGCCCGCGCGGACGATATGCGCGCTGGTGGCCGCGCGCGTGAGGCCGCAGATCAGGCCGCGGGCTTCAGCGTTCCAGTGCGGCGCACCCAGGCCGGTGAAGGCGGGCACCATGTAGACGCCGCCATTGCCCGGCAGGCTGGCCGCCGCGGCGGCGCTTTCATCCGCACTCTGAATAAGTTTGAGATCGTCACGCAGCCATTTAATGACGGTGCCGGCGTTGAATATGGAGCCTTCGAGCGCCATCGCGGCGGCGCCGGGCAGCGCGTAGCCCATGGTGGCGAGCAGGCGGTTACCCGAGGCGGGGCGGACCTCGCCGGTGTTCACCACCAGGAAGGCACCGGTGCCGAACGTGACCTTGGCCTGGCCGGGCTTCAGGCAGCCCTGCCCCACGAGGGCCGACTGCTGGTCGCCGAGGACGGAGCAGATCGGGATCGCGCGGCCGAACAGGGCCGGGTCGGTAGCGCCATAATCGGCGGCGCTGGGTTTCACCTCCGGCAGCAGCGACGCAGGCACTTGCAGGATGCCCGCCATCTGGGCGCTCCAGCAGCCGTCTTTGCCAGGGCCGAGGCGGTAGAGCAGTGTGCGCGAGGCGTTTGTCACATCGGTGGCGTGCGCCTTGCCGCCGGTGAGGCGCCAGAGGAGGAAGGCGTCCACGGTGCCGAAGGCGAGCTCGCCCGCTTCGGCCCGGGCGCGGGCGCCGGCCACATTGTCCAGGACCCAGCTGATCTTGGTGCCGGAGAAATAGGGGTCGAGCAGCAGGCCGGTTTCGTCCTGCGCGGCGCCCTCATGGCCGTTCGCCTTCAGCACGTCACACGCAGCGGCGGTGCGCCGGTCCTGCCAGATGATGGCGGGCGCAATGGGCTTGCCGGTCGCCCGTTCCCAGACGAGCGTGGTTTCTCGCTGGTTGGTGATGCCTATGGCGGCGATCCGGTGCGCGCCGCCCGCCTTGGCGATCACCTTGCGGCAGACAGAAAGCGTGCGCGACCAGATCTCTTCACCATCCTGCTCGACCCAGCCGTCTGCCGGATACTGCAGCGCGACCTCTTCCTGCGCGAGGGCGACTTCGCCGAAGTTGCGATCATACACGATGGCCCGCGTCGAAGTCGTGCCTTCGTCGATGACAAGAATGAAGTCAGGCATAAAGGCTCCATAAGTATCGCTGCTGAATTAGACCCTCCGCCACGCTGACTCCAGCACCTGTCTGCGGGGCACCATGCGCTTCGACACTGTTCTCCCAGAGATAAGCCCCGGCAGAAGCGGCTCTGGATAAAGAAATTTACAAAGCAGGCCCCCGCCCGGATTATCTCAGGCCCTGGTGTCAGAAATTACGACTGGCCTGGTAACGAAAAAGAGGGCGGCCCGGGGGCCGCCCTCTTCAATTTAAGAAACTCTGTCGCCGGATCAGAACTCTTTCGACAGGCGCACAAACGCAGCGCGGCCGCGAAGGTCTACCTGCGAAGCGTTGAGAGAGGCATTCCCGAGCCTGTTATCGGTGCCCGTCGAGACGAACGGAGGATGCTCGTCAAACAGGTTCGACACGCCCACAATCGCCTGCCAGTCACTGCCCGAGTAACGCACCGAAGCGGTGTGGGTCGCATAGGGCTCATTGAACTGCTTGAAGTAGCCCGGCTGGAGACCGTTCGTGCCGCGGAAGTTGAACTGAGATCCGCGGAACAATTCATCGTTCGACATCCGGCTGGCAAACTCCGTCGACCAGAAATAGGTCCAGTCGCCCTTTGCGAACTGGACAGTGCCGTCGGCGACAAAGTCGGGCTGCCCGAGAGAGCCGTTAAAGTCGTTGGTTGCAAAGCCAGCAACGCCCTGGAAGAGTTCTGTCTCGTCTTCAAACGTCCAGGTGCCGGTGAGATCCACCGTCAGGTCACCAAACGTGAACTCGTGTTCATAACGGCCAGTCACGTCAAGGCCACGGGTCGACTGCTTGTTCACGTTCACGAAGTTGTTGTTCACGGTAAGGATATTCAGGAAGTTCGGCAGGGCCGGATCCCTTCCCCGCGTGAACAGGTCACAGAAGGCGTTCGGGAAGTTCGTGCCGCCATAGCAGCCGCCGAGGATGGAACCAGCACCAAGCTGGGCAACCTGATTATCGACCTGGATCTCGAAATAATCGACGGCGATCGAAAGGTCGATCGAAGTCGGCGAGAAGATCGCGCCAAGTGTTGTGGCTTCAGAGGTTTCCGGTGTCAGGAACCCAGCACCACCGCCCGAGATGATGAGGGCTGAGGAGCCAACGCCGCCATAATTGTCCGGTATTCCATCGGCCCGACAGTTTGCCTGAATCTGGGGATTCGTGCTGGCGTTCCAGTTGATGCAAGGGTCGGTACCTTGCTGAGGCCCGAAGCCTGTCTGGTTGCCGAGGTAGAGTTCGAAGAGACCAGGCGCGCGGAACGACGTGCCTTGGGTCGCGCGAAGACGCAACATCGGGTTGATCTGCCAGTTGAGGCCGACCTTGTAGACGGTATCGGCATCATACAGTTCATAGTCGAACCAGCGGAGCGAGCCGTTGAACGTCAGGCTGTCGAAGAATGGCTGGCCTGCGACCAACGGAATCTCAACTTCGGCAAACGTTTCGTAAAGTTCATCCTGGCCCGTCGTGTTGACGGCGGACGTCAGTCCCCACTGGTTGTTTCCAAACGAGAGCGGACCTGGTTTGTCGTCGATTTCCGACTTGCGATACTCAAAACCGACTGCAGCAGCGATCTTGCCGGCTGGCAATTCGAAAATCTCGCCGGCAACGACTGCATTGAACAGGGTCTGAGTGAACTCGGTGTTACCCGTATCCTTATCAAACAGGAAATCCCGTTCGGCGTCCGTCAGGTTTCCAGCGAGGAAGTTTGAAGAGAAGTAATTGACCGGTACCGCTGAAGGATCGAGCACGACGGCACCGTTCACGATCCTGTAACCGCGGATCGTACCGGTTCCGTCATTGCGGTAAATCAGGTTTGCGCGGGCATCCAGCGCGTCCACGACGTTGCGAACATCGACAGTATCGCGAGTATACGAGCCATCAGAGATTGAGTGCGAAAGGTGCGCATCCCATGACCATCCGGTGTCAAAGATATCACCGCGAGCTCCGGCAACGCCGTACCAGTAATCAATGTCAACTGCTGTATCGAAAGGGATCAGAGCGATCGGACGCACAAGGTTGAACGCACCGCCGCAGGTAGCCGTCGCTGGGCCACCCACTGTGGTCGGACAATTTGCCGGCAATGTGCTGAACGGTACGAAGTCATTCGATCCGAAGCTCAGCGGGAGGCTGCCCGGACGGCTCCAGGGGAAGAACTGCCGGAAACGTACCTGTTCTGTGGTGCGGTTATTATAGAGCAATTCGCCGTAGACGTCCGCAAACCCGCCGAGGCTGTATTCGCCGGTGACGTACGCACTCATCCGCTCGGTGGCTGGCAGGATGTCCTGCGCCAGCTGACGCGGATCGTTTGTATCCGTTTCTTCAGTTCCCAGCGGCTGGCCCGTTGGCAGGTTAGGCAATCCGTTGATGCCAACAAGCCGGAAACCGTTGAACAGGTTACCTGCGTTCCGCACCGATGACACGCCGGGGTCCTGGGTGAAACGCCGAATGCCTCCGCCCGTGTTCACATCGATCGAATTTACGACGCCGATATTGAAGCACTTGAATTCGCCCTGGTTTGCAGCGAGCGGGTTGCGCTCAATCCTATCAATGCGTGCTCCGGTGTTGATGTCGAAGACAAAGTCCTCAGCGCACTCGTAGTAGTCACGATCCTGACGCTTCAGGGGTTCGAGCTTGCTGTAGGACGCGGAGAAGGTCAGAAATCCGTCGTCGAAGTTCAGGCCGAACGCGCCGTCTGCCGAGAAGGACTCACCGCCACCCTCAAGCGGAGCGTTTGCCGACAGGTTAAGGATAGGCTTGTCGATTTCGCGCCGCGTGATGACGTTGATAACACCCGCGACAGCATCTGACCCGTAGATCGATCCGGCGCCGTCCTTCAGGATCTCGACGCGCTGCACAACTGATTGGGGAATCGTATTGAGGTCGACTGCCCCTACACGGCCCTCTACGCCCGAGGGCCCGAACCGGCGGCCATTGAACAAAAGGAGGGTGCGCTGGGCGCCCAGGCCGCGAAGCGAGACTGAGTTCACGCCCGGGCCGCCGTTAACGATGAAACCACCGAACTGGCTGTTGATCTGCGTGGAGCCTGCAGCGATGGAGCTGCCCTGAAGGATCTCTGCCGTGTCGACAAGCCCTTCGAGGCTGGCGATCTCAGCGGTGATCACCTGGATGGGCGCGGAAGACGTAAATTCGTCGCGCCGCAGCAGCGATCCGGTGACAACGATCTTTTCCTGACGGGCTTCGTCCCCGGCAGCGCGCTCTGGCGCCGTTGTCGTTGCAGGCGCTTCCTCAGCGGCTGGTTCGGCCGCAGGAGTCGTTGTTTCTTCAGGTTCAGTCTGCGCAAATGCAAAGCCGCTTACCGAGAGCGCGCCAAGCGCCACTCCTCCAAGGACACCACGGCGGAAATTACGAAAAATCATCAGTTTTACTCCCCGAGAATTTTATGGGCCGACGCCAGCCGACACATTACGACGCGTTTAATGCATGGCTGCACCAGTCGATCAAGCGACTGGGCCATTAACATCGTGCACAACAGGCACTACTGTTGCGGTTGTGGCATTTTGAGCACAATTTTGTCATATTGGTATCGAAACCTGAGCTCTCCTCGCACCGAGACGCTTATGAAGGGCATGTGCCACCCCTGTATGACTCTCTGCAGTGGGGACTTGATTCATCGAGCGCATTGTCCAATCGTTATAAGCCTGTTTATCGAGGAACCCGCACATGAAACGTAAGCTTGCCTGCCTGGCAGGGTTGACGGCCGTTCTACTCAATGGCGTAGGATATGCTCAGCCCATTCCTATCGAAGACTTCGCCCGCTATCCCTCGATCGCCAGTGTCTCCATGTCATTGGAGGGCGACATGCTCGTTGGACTGGTCGCCGACCCGACACGGGACGGAAAAGAACAGGCCGCAGCCATGTGGGACATCAGTGGCGCGATTGACACCAAAAAACCTCTGATCCCAAGCAAAATCACCCCGCATAATGGCAAAATGCGGTTCTTCGGAATCTCTGCCTTAAAGCAAGGCAAGTCGCTCGTATTCGCGCGTCAGGAATGGACGGGCCGGCTTGCCGGATGCGGCGAAGGACGCACAACAGGTGCCACTGAAACATTCGTGACGAAAGTTTACATGGCGGACGCTGACCTCAAGGTTGGCGACCTTCCGGGCGGAACGAAGGAACGGTTATCAGAAGACCTGCAGCGTTGCCTGGATATGTCAAATACCACGGGCCTCGTGTCGATAATGGCGGGCGACCCTGAGAACGTTATCATCAACCGCGTAACGCTGCGTGACGGAGAGCGCTACTTCAAACACAACCTGCGGACCGGTAAGGAAGAGCTCCTTTATTCCGACGCCGGAGCAGTGACAGTTGACCAGATTTCAGGCGTGGACGGCATGCCGGTCAGCAAGACTGAACTCGAAACCGCAGGCGGTGAATACAAGTTCCACATTCATTTGATCGATAAGCGGGATGGCAGCTTCAATCGCGAGGAGCCGCTGACAACAAAAGCAGCAGACCGCTTCCAGGTTGAAGTTCTCCGGCGCGACGCAAGCACAGGCAAGTATTACATCCTCACCGACAAGTTCTCAGACAAGCAGGCTATCTACCTGTATGATCCGTCTACGGACACATTTGACGCTGAGCCGGTTTTTGCGCATCCGGATTTCAATGCAGCCGGTATCGTGGCATCGACCCGCAAACGGGATTTCGGCGACATAGTCGGGTTCACTTATATCGGCGCAAAGAGTGAAGTTTACTGGCTCGACAGCGAACTCAACTCGATCCAGCAGGGCCTCGAAGTTGCCTATCCCGGCCGTAGCGTCAGCCTCAACAGCTACAATGACGACCTGAGCCGCATCCTGTTCACGGTCTCGAGTTCAGCCATGCCGCCAGCTTACTTCCTGCTGGTCGACAAGCAGCGCGTCGCCGTCATCGGATCGTCGCGCCCGTGGATCAAGACGGACTCGATGAAAGAAACCGAACTTGTCTACTATCCGGCGCGCGACGGCCTTCAGATCCCCGCCCTGATAACAATGCCCAAGTCTCTGGCCCAGGGTCAGAAAGCACGCGGCGCGGTGATCCTTCCGCATGGCGGCCCCTGGGCGCGCGATTCGGCGAACTGGGACGGATCGGGCTGGCCGCAGTTTTTGGCAACCCGTGGGTTCATTGTCATGCAGCCTCAATACCGTGGAAGCACCGGCTGGGGCCGTGAGCTCTGGCTGGCAGGGGACGCCCAGTGGGGCGAGCGCATGCAGGACGACAAGGACGATGGCGCGGCCTGGCTGGTGAGCCAGGGTTATGTTGACGAGGACAGGCTGGCGATCTTCGGCTATTCCTACGGGGGCTTCGCCGCAATGGCCGCAACTGTCAGGCCGAACAGCCCCTATCAATGCGCTATTGCGGGTGCAGGCGTTTCAAACCTTACACGCCTGGGCAACAACTGGAGCGACAACCGTCTCCAGAGAGCGTTTCAGGGCGATACCGTGAAGGGCATGGATCCGATGAAAAATGTCGCGCTCGCCAACATTCCTATCCTCGTCTATCACGGTAACCGTGATGTCCGCGTGCCGCTTTTCCACGGCGTGGATTTCTATAATGCCGTAAAAAAGGTGCAGCCTGAATCGCAACTCCTGATCGTAGATGACATGCCCCATAGTTTACCCTGGTACCCGGAGCATCATCGGGAAACGCTTTCTGCGATTGAAACCTTCCTGACATCCACATGCGGCCTTTGAATCTAAAAGTCTGGCCCAAATGAAATGAGGCGGCCATGAAAATGGCCGCCTCTTTTTTTTAACGTGGTCGTCCGACTGCAATCAGGACTTCGCGAAAGCCGGGCAGTCGGCAACGAAAGTCCTGAATGAACTATCTGGAGGTGGAAGGTCGATATTGACCGGATCGAACCCGGGCACTTCTAAAGACATGGTCTGGCCAGCATAGAGTGCGTCAACGGCAGTGAAAGCCTCTTCCTTGCTGACAGACTGCACTACACCCAACTTTCGCCGCACGATAAAGCGGCTGGGCAGTTTCGGGCGGTCGCCGTCTATACTGAGGCGACCGCTGAAAGTACGGGCCTGCCTGCTGGAGGCAAAATAGTCCTGATCGGAAAAGTCGACAGGCTTCAGCGAGAACATCACTGACAGGCCGAATTTCTCACTGCAGGTCAGAAGCGCTCCCGGTTTGCCGTTGTCTACCGTATAAACAATGACGCCAGAATAGTTCAACTGGCGCTCTTCGATTGGTTTGTCATAGTCGTCACGGTCATAGACGGTGAAGGGGCGCAGTTCCCAGCTTGCAGCCTGCTTATCTGCAGCACCGGAGCCTTCAACCGGAGTAGCCGAGGCTGAAGTCGCGCAGAGAGCCAGAACGCTGGCCGCAACTAAAAAACGCATGTGAGCACCTTTCCTTTTCGTTTTTCAATTAATGTTAATTGAAAAACAATAAGTCAAGTCCCCTTCCAAAGGATCAATCAGCCGACGAATGCTGGCACCGCTTGTCTGTTGACTGGCGAGCAATGCCGCCAGCCCATTTTGCCATGCCATATCCTGCGGGGCCGGGTATGCCAGCGCACTTCGGAACGGCCCGTAGTCTGCCTCCGATCTGCCTGTCACAGCGCACTATCACCAACTGATGGCCTGCCGATGATGTGCGCCCTGCATGGAGGTGACGCGAGGCGCAGTCAGGGTTGCCCGTTACCGGTGCCCGCAATCCGGGTCTCACCAGGTTGCCTTCAGTTCAAACTGCCGTAACAGACTGCTTGCGAACGAAGCCGAGACCTCTGGCAAGGGCTGCGCGGGCGTCGTCGTATTCGCGGACGAGCTGGTCGACAAAGACCTTTACCGGCACGCGCGCCTTGACGGCGCCAATGCCCTGGCCGCAGCCCCAGATATCCTTCCAGGCTTTCGCTTCTGTATTGCCGCCGGAGCCGAAGTTCATCTTGGAGGGATCACTTTCAGGCAGGTTGTCCGGGTCGAGTCCTGCGGCGATGATCGACGGCTTCAGGTAATTGCCGTGCACGCCAGTGAAGAGATTGGTGTAGACGATGTCTTCGGCGCCATAGGCCGCGATGGCGTCCTTGTAGCCATCCGTTGCATTAGCCTCGTCGCACGAGATGAACGCCGAGCCGATGTAGGCAAGGTCTGCGCCCATGGCGAGGGACGCCGCCACGGCGCCGCCATTGGCGATCGAGCCGGAGAGCGCGAGCGGGCCGTCGAAGAACTCACGGATTTCCTGGATCAGCGCGAAGGGCGAGAGCACGCCGGCATGGCCGCCGGCGCCTGTGCAGACCGCGATCAGGCCGTCGGCGCCTTTCTCGAGGGCTTTCTTCGCGAAGCGCGTGTCGATCACGTCATGCAGCACAACACCGCCGTAGGAATGGATGGCGTCGTTGAGGTCCTTCTGCGCGCCGAGCGAGGTGATGATGATCGGCACCTTGAATTTCACGCAGGCGTCGATGTCGTGCTGGAGGCGGTTGTTGGTCTTGTGGACGATCTGGTTGACCGCGAAGGGCGCGGCCGGGCGGTCCGGGTTCTGGCGGTTGTATTCGGCGAGTTCGGTCGTGATCCGCTCCAGCCACTCGTGCAGCACCGGGCCGGGGCGCGCGTTGAGGGCCGGGAAGCTGCCGACGATGCCCGCCTTGCACTGCGCGATCACCAGGTCCGGTGTGGAAATGATGAACAGCGGCGAGGCGATCACCGGGATGCGCAGGTTCTGCAGGACGGGCGGCAGCGACATGAGGTTTAGTCTCCATGGGGGGGAAGTAGCTGGCCGGAACTTAGCTTTGGGACGCGGCGGAGCAAGCCTTACGCCGCGGGAAGCGCAATCACTTGGCGAGGTCCGGGTCGAGCGTCAGGTCATCGTCGAGCTGAACGCCGAAAGCGTTCAGCATCATCGAGACCTGTGTGTACTGGCCGACCGTCATCACGAGATCCATGCGCTGTTTCTCGGTGAGCGAGGCGAGCTGCGCCCAGGTCTCTTCGGTGATGAACGCGTCGGAGGTCAGCTCGTCGGTCGCGCGCAGGAGGGCGGCGTCGATGGCGCTCCAGCCAGGGGCGTCCGGGCCGGCCTTGATGCGGGTGATCTCCGCTTCGGTGAGGCCGCACTGCTTGCCGATGCGCACGTGCTGAGCCCATTCGTAGCCGGATTTCCAGTTGAAACCGGCGCGCAGGATGACCAGTTCGCGCTCGCGCGGCGGCAGGCTGTTATACTCCGAGAGGATGTAGCCGCCCCAGCGCATGAAGGACTTGTAGGCTTTCGGCGCGCGCCCGAGCGTGCGGAAGATGTTAAAAACCGGGCCGCGCCCGAACTGGGCAGCGAGCGCCTCTTTCTGTTCTGCGCTCATGTCCGCGTCCGCGAGCGGGGCAATCCTGGGGGCCTTGAGCCGCATCTTCCTGTTTCCTCCGGTTCTTCTGTTGGGGAGGATTAAAGGCCGGTCCGGCGCTGGCAGCAAGCCCGGTGCTTCAGGTGCCGGGCGGGCCGAAGATCGGGGCACTGTCGCGGTCCAGCGTGGCGGCGCGGGTGCGGGCAGGATCGGCCGCGGCAAGGTCGATGGCCGTGATCGTGGCCGCGTCCGCGATGCCCGTGATGGGGATGCCGTTCTCCTGCTGGAAAGCAACGACCGCGCGCTTTGTGCCCTGCCCGAAGATGCCGTCAGCGCCGCCTGTCGCGATGCCGAGGGCTTCCAGATCCAGCTGCAACTCGCGCACGCGCTCGCCCCGGCTGCCGGCTTGCAGCGGCTTGAGGGACGGCGTGGTGGGGGCCGGTTCAGGCGCGACGTTTTGCGGGGCCTGCGTGAGGGCAAGGGCTGTGTTGGTCCAGAGGATGCGCAGGTCCTCGTGGTTGGCGGCGGCGGTGTCGTTGGGGTTGCCCCGGTTGACACCGCGCGAGACTTTCACGGCGTCGTTCTGGTCCGCGTAGGCATTGAGGCCGTTGGTTTTCCAGAAAGCAGCGGCGACTTCGACAGACTTGGTGAGGTCGCGCCTGATGATGTCCGGATCATTCGCGAGATCGATACCGGCCGCCTCGCCGTAGCGGGTGTAGTTGTCGCGGCCGGTGAGCTGGATGAAGCCGCGGCCCCGGAATTTCCAGCCGTCGCCGTCCTGCGTGTTGCCGAGATCGGCGCGGCCGCCGTAGACGGTGTTGGCGATCAGTTCCGGCTTGCGGGCGTGCTGCCTGGCGAGCTCCGGATTGCGCCGGTAGAACCGGAACGTCTTGACCAGTCCTTCGGCAGAATAGCTGAGCCCTTCCTCAGTGTATTTGAACCAGCCGGTTTCGACGAGGCCTTGCCCGAAGAAGTGACCGAGGCGGAGCGGCGTGTAGATGTCGTAACGCTCCAGGGTTGGCCAGGAGTCGATTATCGCCTTGATATAGCGGCCCTGAGTGCCGAGCTGAAGGATGTCCCATCCGTTGCGGCCGGGCAGCAGCTTCGCGATCTTGTCCAGATCGATGTCGCCGACACCCTTGATGGTCACGATCTTTGCCATAGTCCGCCCTCCCCGCCTGGCAGCTTTGTGCCATGCAATGCGCGCCAGCTAAAGCGCGATCTGAGTCGGAAATATGGCTTTCACGCCGACGGGCGCCGGAGCGTCAGTCGTCGCTGCCCGGCTTGCCCCGGGGGCCCAGCAGCCCGCCGGCCAAAGCGCCCGCAAGCGCCGCGATGATCAGCATCCTTGCCGAGCCGCCGCCGACGGCGAGGCCGGTGAGCGTTCCCAGCGTCGCTTGCTGGCGGGCCGAGGCCAGTTCCCGGGCGCGCTGCGCTTCGGCGCGGGCCGAGCGCGTACCGAACCAGAAGACGAGGCCGGCCGCGCCCACGAAACCGAGCGCGATGGCGCCGAGTGCGGCCCAGGCGCTCATTTGCTGCGACAGGTAGAACGCCAGGGCGCAGACCCCCAGGACATAGGCCGTCAGCAGAAACAGGATCGCGACCAGCGTATAGCCCAGCACCTTCGCCTGCCGCGACACGGCGCCGCCCACATCAAGGCTGGCAAGCGACATAAGGGACGAAAGCAGCGGAAGAAAGCGCATCGCGCGGGATCAGCGGCGCATCATGAGCGAAGCGAGGAAACCTAAGCCGAACGCGAGGAGCAGGGTCTGGACCGGATTGTCGCGCGCCGTTTCAACGACCTTCTTCTCTGCCGCGCCGGCCTTCTCCCTGATCTGGCTCACTATCGCGCGAAGTTCGTCCAGGACATCATCGACCGCGCCGCCGGAGAATACGTCGGCCAGCGCATCGAACTTCTTCTCGGCCTTCTGGCCGAGGGACGCTTTGATCTCTTCCATTTCTTCGCGCAACGCTTCGAGGCGGGCCTCGAGCTCCTGGGTCGCTTTGTCGGCCGCAGCCCTGGCGCGTTTGGAGGCGTTGGAGGATGTGTCTGACATTTGGATCACCTGTTGGTTTGCGATGGATACCGGCGAGAGGCGCCAAAGTATCACAATGCTCGGCTGTTGCCTTACGGGAGAACACTGAAGTGGACGTGTAAAACATGCTTCAAATTGCGTTTGCCGACTGATTCACCCGCCAGGCGGCTGACGCGAGACGCCAGTAAGGTTAACCGGTTTCAGCCCCGGCCCGTCCGGGCGCGCAGCAGTTCCAGCCAGGCCTGCTGGCGGTGAACCATGCTGATCAGGTCGCCTGGATCGCCCTCCGCAATCAGGCGGCCGAGCCAGAGAACCGGCACATTCGCCTGCAAACGGATCCTGTCACACAGGGGCCCGCTGGCCGGCATCGGGGAGGAAACGGGGCCGGCAGGGCCAGGCATGTTCACGGGGCGGGTTCGGCAGATGCCCGGCAGTCCGGACGCGTCTGCGGCTTCGGGCGCGGGCGGCCGGAAGCTTTCGGCATCGACATGACGGGACGGACGCATCGCCTGGCCTCTGATTTGATAATAGTTCTCAATCGCAAACCGGCAGGCCGGGGTCAAGGCCCTGTCGTGGTGTCGCGGTGTCCCAAAGGAAATGGTTCACAAGGCACACCGGATTGCCCTAAATCCCGCGCCATGGCCGATGACATCCTCCCTTTCAGTTCCGCATTTCCCGAAGCCACCGAAGCCGACTGGCTGCGCGAGGTCGAAAAGGCCTTGAAAGGCAAAGGCGCCGAAACGCTGACCCGCAAGACGGCGGACGGCATCGGCATCAAGGCGCTGTACCGCGAGAGCGACTTTGCAGGCGCCGGCGACCCGCTTGGGATTCCCGGCGCGGCGCCTTTCCTGCGCGGCAAGACTGCGGCGCCGGACAAGTGGCTGCCCTGGGATATCCGTCAGTCCTTTGCTCATCCGTCTGCGGAGCAAACCAATGCCGAAATCCTTCGCGACCTGGAGCGAGGGGTGTCTTCGGTAGAAGTGCGCGTGGACGGCGAAGGTCTGAGCGGCGTACAGCTCTGCTCGGCCCAGGATTTCAGCACCGCGCTGAAAGGCGTCGATGCCTCGCTTGCAACCATCGCGCTCGATTCGGGCCGGGGCATGGGGGCGCGCGCCGCCGGGCTGCTGGGCCAATGGGCCGAGCGGCAGGGCAACGCCGCGAAGCTGAAGCTGGACTTCAATATCAATCCTTTCGGCACACTGGCAAAAACGGGACGCATCGAAGGCGGACTTGATGCAGCCATTGCGAAGTCCGGCGCGCTGGCGGCGGCCCTTGCTGACAAGTTCCCGGCAGCGAACCTGTTCAGGATGGACGGCGCTCTCGTGCACGAGGCTGGCGGATCTGAAGCTCAGGAACTGGCAGCTCTGATCGCCTCGGCGATTGATACCTTGCGGCGCCTGGGCGAAGCGATGGACCGGCAGACTGCTTCATCCGGCATGCTGTTCCTCGCGGCACTCGACACGAATTACGCCGTGGGCATTGCGAAGCTGCGCGGCGCGCGGCGGCTCTGGGCGCGCTGCCTTGAGGCCCTGGGCTTGCCAGCGGCCCCGATGAAGCTGCAGGCCGTAACATCCGCGCGGATGCTGACGAAGTATGATCCGTGGACAAACATGTTGCGCAATACATCAGCCGCGTTTGCAGGCGCGGTCGGCGGGGCGGACATTCTGACGGTGCGAGCCTTCAACGAAGCGCTCGGACTGCCGGAAGAACTCGGGCGCCGGATTGCGCGCAATACGCAGATCATTGCAATGGAAGAAAGCCAGCTTGGCCGTGTTGCAGATGCGACCGGCGGGGCCTGGTTCACGGAGACGCTGGCGGACGACCTTGCGAAGGCGGCCTGGGCCGAGTTTCAAAGGATCGAAAGCGAAGGCGGCTTTGCGGCCTCCCTGATGGCGGGCGCGTTTCAGGCACGCGTCGCCGCGGTGCGCGAGGCCCGCGCCAAAGACGTCGCGCGGCGGAAGATTCCGCTGACGGGCGTTTCGGAATATCCTCTGCTGGAGGAGATCGGCGCGCCGGTCGCCGACGTTTCGCCCGTGAAGGCGAAGCCCGTTTCGGAAGCCGGCTTGAAGCATTTCGTGAAAACACTGCCTGCAAAGGGCGCGGATTCCGTCGCAGCAGCGCTTGAGCCGATCCGCCTCGCCGCGCCATTCGAGGCGCTGCGCGACGCTGCGGCCCGGTCGGATCGCCCGCCTGCGGTGTTTCTGGCGACGTTGGGGAGCCTTGCCGAATTCACGGCGCGCGCAGACTTTGCGCGCAACTTCTTTGCTGCAGGCGGGATCGTCTCAAAGGAGCCGCCGGTTCCGCCGAAAACTGTGGCAGAACTGGTGTCAGCTTTCCGTGCATCCGGCGCGCGCATCGCCGTGCTGTGCAGCACGGACAAGATTTACGAGGCCGAAGCCGCCAGCGCTGCAGAGGCCTTGAAGAAGGCCGGCGCACAGCGCGTCTGGCTCGCCGGAAAGCATGAGGGCGCAGGCGTCGACGTCAATATCTTTGCGGGCGCGGATGTGGTGCACCTGCTCAAACTGGCGCAGGCCGAACTCGGAGTGACCCAATGACCAAGTTTCCCGATTTCACGCAACTCGCGCTTGAGGCCCCTGCCGTGAAGGCGGGCAAACCAAAGCTGGGCGGGGCCTGGGAGACGCCGGAAGGCATTGCGGTGAAGACCGCCTACACTGCAGCGGACCGGGCGGGTCTTGATTTCGTCGATGACTATCCGGGCCTTGCGCCTTTCGGTCGCGGCCCCTACCCCACGATGTACACCAACCAGCCCTGGACCGTTCGTCAGTATGCGGGCTTTTCGACGGCTGAGGATTCCAACGCCTTCTACCGGCGCAACCTGGCTGCCGGGCAGAAGGGCCTGTCAGTCGCCTTCGATCTCGCCACGCACCGGGGCTACGATTCCGATCATGTGCGCGTTTCCGGCGATGTCGGCATGGCAGGCGTGGCGATCGATTCGATCTATGACATGCGCACACTGTTCTCCGGCATTCCGCTCGACCAGATGTCGGTCTCGATGACGATGAATGGCGCGGTTTTGCCGATTCTGGCGCTTTATATTGCGGCGGCCGAGGAACAGGGCGTGCCGCCGGAGAAGCTGGCCGGAACCATTCAGAACGACATTCTGAAAGAGTTCATGGTGCGCAACACGTACATCTATCCGCCCAAGCCCAGCATGCGGATCATTTCGGACATCTTCGCCTACACCTCGCAGAATATGCCGAAGTACAACTCGATCTCGATATCCGGCTACCACATGCAGGAAGCCGGCGCGACGGCCGACCTGGAGCTGGCCTATACACTGGCGGACGGCATTGAGTATATCCGCGCCGGCGTGGCAGCAGGGCTGGATGTCGATGCGTTCGCGCCGCGCCTCTCCTTCTTCTGGGCTATCGGCATGAACACGTTCATGGAAGTCGCCAAGATGCGCGCTGCGCGCCTGATCTGGGCGAAGCTCGTGAAGGAAAACTTCAATCCGAAGTCTGACAAATCCCTCAGCCTGCGGACACACTCGCAGACATCCGGATGGAGCCTGACGGCGCAGGACGTCTACAACAACGTGATACGCACCTGCCTGGAGGCCATCGCGGCTGCGGGCGGGCAGACGCAGAGCCTGCATACCAACAGCTTCGACGAAGCGCTCGCCCTGCCGACAGACTTCTCTGCCCGCATTGCCCGCAACACGCAGATCCTGTTGCAACAGGAAGCCGGCGCCTGCCAGTCGATAGACCTGTTCGGCGGCAGTTATTATGTCGAGCGCCTGACGCATGACCTGGCCGAAAAGGCTCTGAAGCACATTGCCGAAGTCGAGACGATGGGCGGCATGGCGAAGGCTATCGAGCAAGGCTTGCCAAAGCTGCGCATCGAGGAGGCCGCCGCCAATACGCAGGCTCGCATTGACAGCGGCACCCAGACCGTGGTCGGCGTCAACAAGTTCCTGCTGGATGAAGACGAAGACGTCCCTGTACTGAAGGTCGACAATGCCGCCGTGCGCCGGATGCAGCTGGAAAAGCTGGCGCGCCTCAAGGCTGAGCGCAATCAGGCCGAAGTGACAGCCAGGCTGGACGCGATTGCGGACGCCGCGGCGAGCGGCAAGGGAAACCTGCTGGAGCTGGCCGTGGCCGCGGCGCGCGCCAAGGCGACCGTGGGCGAGATTTCAGAAGCGGTGGAGCGCAGCCAGGGTCGCCACAGTGCGGTCATCCGCTCGATCAAGGGCGTGTATGGCGGCGGCGTGAAGGGCAATGACAAAGCTGAGTATGCCAAGGAGCTCGCCGCAGGATACGTGAAAGCGCACGGCCGCAAGCCGAAAATCTACATCGCCAAGATGGGCCAGGACGGACATGACCGGGGGCAGAAAGTTGTCGCCTCTGCGCTGATGGACCTTGGCTGGGATGTCGAGATCGGGCCGCTGTTCCAGACGCCGGAGGAAGCGGCAGCCGATGCGCGCAAGGCAGGCGTGGATATCGTCGCAGCCTCATCGTTGGCGGCGGGCCACCTGACGCTGGTGCCGGAACTGAAACGCGCGCTCGGCAACGAAGGCGCGGCGAATGCGCGGATCATCGTGGGCGGGGTGATCCCGCCGCAGGACTTCGACGCCTTGCGCTCCGCCGGAGCCGCCGCCATCTTCCCGCCGGGCACCGTCATTGCCGACAGCGCCATTCGCATGCTCGAATTGCTGGACGGCAAGACGGATCGGGCCCTGTCGGCAGCGCAATAGGACGAACGCATGATCATCACCACTACTTCCTCAATCGAAGGCCGCAGGATCGTCGCCTACAAGGGCATTGCCTGCGGCGAGGTCGTGTTCGGCGCGCACCTTGGGAAAGACATTCTCGCGAGCTTTACCAACCTCGTCGGCGGGCGGTCCGAGTCCTATGAAAGTTCGCTGCGTGAGACGCGCGACGGGGCGATCAGCGAGATGATGGAAGAGGCGCGCCGACTGGGCGCGAATGCCATCGTGGGCGTGAAGTTCGACTACGGTGTGGTCGGCCAGCAGGGCTCAATGATGATGGTGGCCGTGTCCGGCACGGCGGTCGTGCTCGAGTGAGCGCGTTTGCGCTGACAGCGCCGGACGCCGGGGAATTCCTCGCCTGCGCGGAAAAGTGCTTCGAGGCGCTGCCGGAATTCATGCGCAAGGCCGCCGGTGATGTACGCATCCTGGTTATGGACTATGCCGAGGATGAGATCCTCGATGAGATGGAAATCGATGACGCACTGGACCTGACCGGCCTTTATTCAGGCGTGCCGCTGACCCTCGAGAGCGTGACGCAGCCCACCATCGACCGGCCGCTGATCTATCTTTATCGCCTGCCCATCCTGTTCGAATGGGCGCAACGCGGCGACACGACAATCGAAGAACTGGTCACCCATGTGTTCATTCACGAGCTTGGCCACCATTTCGGCTGGTCGGACGAGGAAATCGACGCCAGGCTGGAAGAAGACGGCGAAGGCTGATTGCCTGTTTTCAGGCCAGCCAAATTGTGACACGCCTTTGCGCGGGAAGCCTGAGGGGACGCTTGATGAGACGACAATTCCTGATCGCAGCAGCGCTATTACTCGGGGCGTGTTCGCAGGAAACAGCGACGCCGCCGGCGTCGGACGCGCCCCTCATCGCGGCTGAGCCGGCAGCTGCCGAACCGGTGAACCAGGTTGCGGAAAAGGCGCCGCCTGAGGATCCGGCAGAGCCCCTCCCGGCACCTGCCCAGCCTATTGCCGCAAACCCTGACCCTGCGCCACCGGTTCAGCAACCGGCGGCGGAGCGCGATGCCCGCCTGGTCGGCATATGGGTGAACGAGGACATCATCAACAGCGGCGGCGGCGACTTTGCCTCCTACACGACCGTGATGACCTTGGAGCTGTACCCGGACGGCCGCGCTGTTCAGTATACGGAATCCATCGGCGGCGGCGGAGACTGGTCCTATGATGGCGGCCGGACGATCGATTTCGATGGTCAGTGGCGCGCCGATGGGCAGACCTTTTACGTATATGCGGCGCCGCTTCCGGATTTCACACCGGCGGCCACCTACAGCTTTTCCGGCGAGTATCTCGTGACCCAGTCCGACATGGGCCGGCTGATCTGGCAGCGCCGGGGATAAAAGACAAAGAACGAACGGGGAGGAACTGCAATGACGGAAATGGATGGCCTCGGCCAGGCAAAGCTCGTTCGGGACAAGCAGGTCACCGCTTCTGCACTGCTCGACGCGGCGGTCAGTCGCGCGCAGAAAGCGCAGGCACGGATCAACTGCTTTGCGGCGCTCTTTCCGGATCTTGCGCGGGAGCAGATTGCCAGGGGCGGACTTGAGGGGCCTTATGCGGGCGTGCCTTTTGTCACCAAGGACCTCGCGGTGGGCGTCAAGGGCGCACCGCTGACGGGTGGAAGCCGCGCCTACCGGGATGTCGTAAGTGCGGATGATACGACGCTGGTGAAGCGCTACCGCCAGGCGGGGCTGGTCTTCTTCGGCTCGACCACCACGCCGGAATTCGGGCTGACCCTGACAACCGAATCCACCCTCTACGGACAGACGCGCAATCCCTGGGATCTCACCCGCATAGCCGGCGGCTCGTCCGGCGGCGCAGCGGCGGCTGTAGCAGCCGGTGTGTTGCCGGTCGCGCAGGCCAGCGATGGCGGCGGATCAATCCGCATTCCGGCCGCGTGTTGCGGCGTGTTCGGACTGAAGCCGTCGCGCGGGCGCATGCCGATGGGGCCATCGCGCACCGAAGGCTGGAATGGTCTTTCCACGGTGCATGTCGTCAGCCGCACGGTACGTGACAGTGCGGCATTGCTGGACCTGACGCAGGGCGCCGAAACCGGCAGCCGCTATATCGCCACGCCGCCTGCGCGGCCTTACCTCTCCGAACTGGACCGCGACCCGAAGCGGCTTCGTATTGCCCTCTGGCGCACCGCTCCGAATGGCACGAAGCCGGATGCAGACGCCACTGCCGGACTGGAAGCGACTGCGAAGCTGCTCGAAAGCCTGGGACATGTTGTCGTTGAAGCCGGGCCTATGCTGAATGGCGAGGCGCTCGGCAAGGCGGGCCTGTTCACGATTTCTGCAAACATTGCCGCGCAGCTGGATGAATATGGCGCCGCGCGGGGCCGTCAGGTCACGGATGATGAGATCGAACCTGTGACGGCGGGCATGGTGCGCCTCGGCCGGACCGTGCCGATGGTGGAGCTGGCGAAGGCCAACAATGTGTTCATCACCGCTGCGATCCAGTACGAACACTTCCTCGATGCGGGCGGGTTTGACCTGACCCTCTCGCCCACCCTGCACCGTGCGCCAGACCTTCTGGGCACGATGGCGCTGACAGCGGATACCCAGAAGATGGGCGAAGCGGTCGCGGGATTTGCGCCGCATTGCGCCGTGTTCAACCATACGGGGGCGCCGGCGATGTCTGTTCCGCTTCACTGGACTGCGCCGACAGCGACCGCACCTGCCGGCCTGCCGATCGGCATGATGTTCGGCGCGCGGTATGGTCAGGAAGGCTTGTTGCTGGCCCTCGCGGGACAGCTCGAGCGCGCGGCGCCCTGGGCCCATCGCAAACCGCCGGAGTGGGTGGGATGAGCGAGCACGCGCGCAGCTGGCATGACGGCGGCTGCCATTGCGGCGCCGTGCGGTTCTCGGCCGAACTGCCAGATGCGTTCGAGGTCGAGGATTGCAATTGCTCGATGTGCGCGATGAGCGGTAACATCCACGTGATCTTGCCGCCGGGCCGGTTCCGGCTTGTTCAGGGAGCGGACAATCTGGCGGAGTACAGGTTCAACACGCGCCGTGCACGACACCTGTTCTGCAAGACCTGCGGTATCAAGAGCTTCTACATCCCGCGATCAAATCCGGACGGCTTTGCCGTCACCTGGCGCTGCCTCGATGACTGGGATCAGCTGGACGTGACTGTCACGCCCTTCGACGGCCAGAACTGGGAAGCGAATGCCGGGCGGCTGGCCCACAAGTCAAAGGACTAGGGCGCGCTTTCGTCCGGATTGCCTTCAAGGCGCTCCTGCCGGCGCTCGCGCAGCCGTTCGAGGCGTTCACCGGCCTTGCCACGCTTCTCCATGTTGCCGGCCATGATCCTGGCGACCAGCGCCCGCTGGTTCGGATTAAGCTCGTCCAGTCCGTCGAATATCCGGTCCGCCACCGTATCGCGCGCAATACGGTCAGCCTCACGCAGCGTTGAAAGGGCCGCGCGGGCGGCCGCTTCATCGTAAGGCTCAGCCCGAAGCGCATCGGCGAGCCTGCGCTCAGCGGCACGGCGTGCCCTGAGCGCTTCGCGGCCTGCGTCGAAGCTCGCCCGCATCAGCTGTCGCACACCCTCGCGGTCCTGCTGGCTCAGTTCGAACCCGGGCCGCTCGCCCGGTCCGCCCCTGTCCCAACCCGGCCGCGGAGGCGTGTTCAGAAAAATCCCGGCAAGCAGACCGATCAGCACCAGATTGCCGAGTACGGACAATGTCAGCCAGAATGGAAAGCGCCGGACCTGTGGATCGCTCATTCGCTTAGCACCTCTGTGAAGGCCGCCGGATCATAGCCGAGCGCGTGTTCGAGGACGGATTCAACTTCAGACGTGTCACTCGAGGCGCTGGCGGCCGGCGCGACCATGACCCCCATGAACAGGCCGGCAGCGAGCGCCGCAAGGCCGCTGGCCGGCGCCCAGGGGAAAAACTTTGGCACGCGGAAGCCGCCCGTGGCAGGCCGGGCTTTCGGCGCCGATGCAATCAGCGCTTCAGTCAGTGCCGCAGAGGGGAGGATTTCGGGCAGCCGTGCCAGGGCGGCGTCCAGCGCGCGCACTTCGGCGATGACCGCCGCAAAGCGTGCCGGTTGCGCCGCAAGCATAGCCCTTGCAGCGGCCCGTTCGGCTTCCGGGAAGGCTGACGGGTCAGCGCCCCAGGCTTCGATGAGTTCAATCAGACGGTCTTCGGTCATAAGCTGGTTCTCCCTTCCAGCAATTGTGCGCGCAAGGTCCGCCGCGCGCGGGCAAGAAGGCTTTCGAGCGCTTCGACGCTGATCTCCAGAATCTCAGCCGCCTCAGCCTGTGAGTGTCCCTGCAAAGCACAAAGCGTCAAGGCGGCGCTCTGGCGCTCCGGCAAGGCGCCGATGGCGCCTTCGATGGCGCTCACACGCTGCGCCTGGTCGAGCGCATCGTGCGGGGCAAGACCGGTGTCGGCCTGGTCCGGCAACTCGCCCGGCAGCGATTCCTTGCGCTTGCGCAGCCGGTCGTAGCAGAGGTTCAGCGCGACCCGGTAGAGCCAGGTCGAGAACTTCGCGCGCGGCTCCCAGCCAGGCAGCGCCTTCCAGGCGCGAAGGAAGGTTTCCTGTGTCACGTCTTCCGCCTCTGCGCGGTCGGCCAGCATCCGGGTCGCCAGACTGAGAACGCCGGGGCTGTAGCGGTTGACAAGCGCACGTACCGCGGCCGGATCGCCCGCTGCGGCACGTGTGATCTGGTCAAGGTCAGACGTAAAAGCCATGCAGTAGCGTCTAGCCGGTTACGGACCGGATGCCTCAGAAACAAATGCAGGGGGCGCGCAAATGTCTCTGCCTGGCTCCGGCCCGGCGCGGTTGTGCTTATTGCCCGGCCGGCTTGTCCCGCCATTTGCCGCGGCGCTCCTTCATCCTGGCCCTGGCCGCCTCCTGCTCGGCGGCCGTGATGTTGCCATCCGCGTCCGTATCCAGCCGGGTGAAGTGTTCCAGGCGATGGGCTGTGTATTCAACCTTGCTCCAGCGGCCGTCACTGTTGGTATCAAATGCGGCGAAGCGTTCTGCGGCTTTGGTTTGCATTTTCGCCTTGCGCTCTTCCTTCCTGGCCTTCCAGGCTTCCGCCCTGGCCGGATCGGCATCGGCCGCCGGCTCACGCGCAGGCCTGCCTTCGCGCTTCCCGGCCCATTCTGCTTTCATTTCGGCGCGGTGGGCTTCGTGGCCGGCTTTCAGTTCGGCCTGCGTCAGGAAATCGTCTGCATTGGTGTCAATCCTGCCAAAGAGTTCGGCGTAGGAGGCTTCCGCTTCGGCGCGGGAAACGGCGCCGTCACCGTTGGCATCGAGCATCTCCAGATGCTTTCCGCCGCCCTTGTGACCGCCGGCTTGCGCGACCAGCGGGACGGCCAGCGCGAGTGCCAGCGCCGAGGCCGCAGCGAAGGTAAATTTCTTCATGGGTAACTCCTTGTTGCTTCCAGCAGTGATGAAACGAGGTGACCTCAGGAATCCGTCGCCGGCAGCCGCAGTTTTTCTCCCGCGAGCTGGTGAACGCGGGCCTTTACCCCGGACAGGCGCTCTTCAAGGCCCTCAAAGTCCTCTTCGCCCGCTGCCCGGCAGAGGCGGGCTTTCAGGCCTTCCGGCATCTCCTCTTCGACCGGATCACTGCCGATGGCGAGCCGCTGCAGCTGCTGCATCGCGGAAAGCAGGTTCAGCGCGGCGCGCAGGAAACACCAGTCTTCGCTGTCTTCACCGTCCGCGTCCGCAAGACCGGACAGCGCCATGCCGGTGTTCGGCCGCACAAGGTCCGGCCGGGCGCGGAGCAGCATTTCCTGCTGCGCCATGAACTCGATATCAATCAGCCCGCCTTCAGCCGTCTTGAAGTCCCATAGTCCGTGCCCGGCCTTTTCGCGGTAGAGCGTCTGGCGCATGTCGGACACATCCACCGGGATCTGCCTGCGCCGGGCACTTCGCGCACGGGCGCAGATGGCATCCGCTGCGATCTGGTTCACCGCCTGCCCCAATGAGCTGTCACCGCAGATGAACCGCAGGCGGGTCAACGCCATATGCTCCCAGGTCCAGGCCTCTTCGTTCTGGTAATGGCGAAAGGCATCAAGACGCACCGCAACGGGCCCCGCGCGGCCGGAGGGACGCAGCCGCATGTCGACTTCGTACAGCTCCCCTTCCGCCGTTGGGGCCGTGAGCCCGGTGATCAGGCGCTGTGTCAGCCGCGTGAACCAGTTCTGCGCATTGTCCGACCCGGAATCGTAGATCACGATCAGGTCCAGGTCGGAGCCGGCGGTCATCTCCTCACCGCCAAGCTTGCCCATACCGAAGACCGCCCAGCGGCCGGGCACGTCGCCATAACGGCGGGTCGTCTCCTGTTCACCAACGGCGGCCATGTACCGGATTGTATCGTCGGCGAGGCGCGTCCAGACCTGCGCCGCTTCGTCCGGAGCAATCAGCCCGTGCAGCAGGCGGTGCCCCGTCAGGAAGCTCTGCTCGCGGTGATACCGGCGCCAGTTGTCCAGCGCCGCATCGAAGGTGAACGCCTCGGAGACATCGGGCGCCTTCGGGACGGCGTTCGAGACGAGCGCCTCCAGCAGGTCGGGACGCCGGGCGAGGATGCGCGCAAGGCGCGGCGCGAGCGCGAGTGTTGCGACGAGATCGGACAGGAGGTCCGGTCGCGCGAGCAGCATCGATAGCGTCTGTACACCCGACGAGAGGCCTTCGAAGAAACGCGAGTACCAGAGGAAAGCCTGGTCCGGTTCGCCCGTCTCGCCCATCGCCTGCAGCATCCCTGGGAGAATGGCGGTGAGCAATTCTCGTCCGCGCGGCGTGCGGGTCGCAGGAACACCTCCCCGGTGCCAGTTGCGGATTGTGTCGATCGCCGAGGACGGATTGGAGAAACCGAGGCCCGACAAGGTTTTTACCGTGTCCGGATCATCATCCACGCCCGTGAATACGAGGTTACCGAGGCTGTGCGTCTCGGCGGCCCGGTCTTCTTTTGCAAACAGGGCATCATAAGCTGCCTGCACCTGCCGGCGTGTGTCCAGCAGGTCCCGGTCAAATTCTGACAGGGCGCCGTAGCCGCAAAGGTAAGCAAGGCTTTCGCGCTCTGCGTCGCCCGCCGGGACGGTGTGGGTCTGCTCGTCCTGACGCATCTGGATGCGGTGTTCGACATTGCGCAGCGCCCTGTATGCCGCCGTCAGCGTTGCCGCAGTGGGCGCGGAGACGACACCGGCATCCTTCAGCGCGGCAAGCGCGCCGAGTGTGGTGTTGTCACGCAGGGCGATGTCTCGCCCGCCAAGGATGAGTTGCTGCGTCTGGACGAAGAACTCGATCTCGCGGATGCCGCCCGGCGCGAGCTTCACATCCGGCGAGCGCACATCGAAATCACTGGCGCCGACCTTCGTGTTGATCATCCGCTTGATCGCCTGGATGTCGCCGATCGCCCAATAGTCGAGATTGCGGCGCCAGATGTAGGGCTCCATCCGGGCAAGGAACTTTGCGGCCGCGGCGCGATCACCGGCAGCCGGCCTGCCCTTGATCCACACCATCCGCTCCCAGTTCTGGCCGACGCTCTCATAATAGAGTTCCGCCATTTCGGTGGAAACAGCGACCGGCGTTGAGCCTGGGTCGGGGCGCAGTCGCAGATCGGTGCGGAACACGTATCCGCCCGCCGTGATCTCATCCATGATCTTTACGACATCACGTACGACACGCTGCGCTGCTTCGCCGGGGTCGCGGCCGCCGCCGTCAAACCGGCCCCGTTCATAGAAGGCGGCAATGTCGATATCGCTCGAATAGTTGAGCTCGAACGCGCCCATCTTGCCGAGCGCGATGGCGAACAGGCCGTCGCCCTTGAGCCCCCGGCCGGCGAGGGCAACCCGGAAGGCCGCCTCCAGGCAATCTACGGCAAACCCGGTCAGGCAGTGCGTGACGTCCATGACGCCTCGCCGGTCCGACAGGTCATCGCCCGCGAGTGCAAGGTGCACGGATAGTTTGGCCGCCCGAAGCGCCGCCATAGCCTCGGCAATCGGGGTCTCAGCCGGGAGCTTTCGAACCGCGGACTGAGCCGCCTGAAAGTCGGCCGGAATTGCCCGTTCGCGCAAACGGCGGAGATACGGCGCGTGCGGCTCAGCGGCCGCGAGGGCCGCTTCAGGCTCAGAGGCGATGGGTCGGATGTCGAGCATTTCAAAGGCTTAGCCGACACCGCCTCGCAGAACAAATCCCGCGCCGCGCGTGCGCCTGAGGCACCAAGGCCGGTTTCAGCGGCGCGCGCGATTTGCTATCGGAAATGCATGAAAACCTTCTTTGCCGCCGCCGTCATCGCCCTGCTCGCCGAAACACCGCTGCCGGACCCCGACGCCGAAGCCCGCGCCCAGAACCTGATGCGCGAGATTCGCTGCGTCGCCTGCGAGAACGAACCGGTCTCCCAATCCTCCGCCGCGATTGCAGAAGACATGCGGGTTCAGATCCGGGAGATGGTAAACGAGGGCGCAACCGATACAGAGGTGCGCGACTGGTTCGTCAGCCGATATGGCGACTTCGTGCTTTTCCGCCCGCCCGCCCGGGACGCTTCGGGCTGGCTGCTGTGGGGCCTGCCCTTTGCGCTGCTGGCCGCAGGGGTCGCAACCGGCCTTCTGATGGCCAGGAAAGCGCGGACCAGGGCGCCCAGCATTGAGGCAGAAGACGTCTGAACGCGGACATCACGCTCTGCTGAGAGCCGTTCACATCCTGCGGAAATCACCTAACTGTCTTTTAATGACCACATTACCTGTGGCATGTTTATGTTCTGTCTCGTCGCCCGAAATGGCGGCATTTTCAATTCTCTGGAGAGATTGATGAATAAATTTGGCGTTTCGGCCCAGACGCTCATAGCGGCTGCCTTCGGTGCCGCGATCATGGGATCCGCGTTCGCTGTTCCAAAGCTGCTTGCCCCCGAAGCCGGGGCCCAGCCGATTGCCATCCAGGCACCGCCCGGGGCACCGCTCAGCTTTGCAGACCTGATTGAAAAGGTCGAACCGGCCGTTGTCTCGGTCAACGTCGTCTCGACCCAGGACCTCAGCGAACTCGGCGACATGGACCAGTTCTTCGAACAGTTCCGCGGCATGCCGGGACTTGAAGATTTCTTCGAGCAGCGCCGCGAGCAGCAGGAGCAGGAAACGCCGCGCACGCGCGAAGCGCGCTCACTCGGTTCCGGCTTTTTTATCTCGCAGGACGGTCTGGTCGTGACCAACAACCACGTCGTCGAACGCGCCACCCAGATCCAGATCGTGATGAGCGACGGGCGCGAGATTGATGCCGAACTCGTCGGCGCAGATCCGCTGACGGACCTCGCCGTCGTTCGCGTCAAGGAGCCGGGTCCCTACCCTTATGTGAAGTTCGGCTCCTCAAAGGACATCCGCAAGGGTGACTGGGTAGTCGCCCTTGGCAACCCGTTCGGCCTTGGCGGCTCCGCCAGCGCCGGCATCCTGTCGGCTGATGGCCGTGAACTTGGTGCCGGAAGCCCCTATACCGACTTCCTGCAGATCGATGCTCCGATCAACCGGGGCAACTCGGGCGGTCCGACCTTTGACCTCAAAGGCAACGTGATCGGCGTGAACTCGCAGATCCTGTCGCCCACCGGTGGCTCGGTCGGCATCGGCTTCGCCATTCCGGCTGAACTCGCCAAGGAAGTCACCGACACCCTGATCCAGAACGGCCGCGTCTCGCGCGGCTGGCTCGGCGTCCAGATCGGCGACCTGACACCCGAATTTGCCGAAGCCCTGGGTATCGAAGACGTCAAAGGCGCCCTGATCGCGGACGTCACGACCGGTAGCCCGGCCGAACGGGCGGGGCTGAAACGCAACGACATCATCCTGTCGGTCAACGGCCAGAAGGTCACCGATTCGACCTCCACCACGCGCCTCGTCGCCAAGCTGATCGCGAACACGAAAAACAAGTTCGATATCCTCCGGGACGGCAAGCCGCAGTCGATCAGCGTCACGGTCGGCGAGCGCCCGGCG
Organism: Hyphomonas sp.; assembly: GCA_016124495.1. GTDB lineage: Bacteria > Pseudomonadota > Alphaproteobacteria > Caulobacterales > Hyphomonadaceae > Hyphomonas. Next base: position 124,996 of record WGNP01000007.1, read on the forward strand.
GATCCGAACGCCATCAGCCCCGTTCCGGGCGGCGCCAACCCGGCAGAACCCGGGGCGCCGTCTGCGGTCCCTGGCAAAATGCTGCCGGACTTCGGCGTCCGTCTGTCCCCGATGGATGACGCCACCCGCATCGCCCTCGGGCTTCGCACCGGTGACACCGGCCTGGCGATCACCGAAGTGACGAAGGGCGGCGTGTTCGGGGAAGCCGGCTTTGAACCCGGCATCATCATCCTTGACGTCAACAGCCGGCCTGTTGCGTCGGTGGACGCCTTCGAGCGCGCCATCGCGGAAGCCAAGGCTGCCAATCGCTCGAAGGTCCTGCTCGGCCTGCGGGTCGGACAGGTCACCAGCTACCGTACGATCGATATTCCCAAGTAACCCCCAACGTTTATGGAGCCCCGGATGGCGGATACACTTCACCATCGCTGCCTCAGGGTCCTCGTGATCGAGGACGACCACGAGATGGCGACGTTCATCGAGAAGGTTCTCGGCGATGCGGGCCATGACGTTGAGTGCGCCCGCGACGGCGCCGCGGGCCTCGCCCGGGCACGCGCCGAAGACTTTGACGCGCTGGTCGTGGACCGGATGCTGCCGGAGAAAGACGGGCTGACGCTGATCAGGGAATTCCGCGATGCAGGTGGCACCACTCCGGCCCTGTTCCTGTCTGCGCTTGGCGACGTCCAGAACAAGGTTCAGGGCCTCAGGGCCGGCGCCGAGGACTATCTTGGCAAGCCTTTCGTCCCGGCAGAACTCGCAGCGCGCGTCGAGGCCCTCGGTCGCCGGACGACGACCGAGCCGCAGGTCACGACGCTCAGGGCGGGCGACCTGGAAATGAACCTGCTGACCCGCAAGGTCACCCGTTCGGGCAAGAAGATCGATCTGCAGCCACGCGAGTTTCGCCTGCTGGAGTACCTGATGCGCCATGCCGGACAGGTCGTGACCCGCACGATGCTGCTCGAAAAGGTCTGGGACTATAACTTCGATCCCCAGACCAACGTCATCGACGTGCACGTCTCGCGCCTTCGCGCCAAGATCGACAAGGACTTCCCGGAGCCGCTGCTGCAGACGGTTCGTGGTGCGGGATACCGCCTGCAGGGCTAGACGGGGAACTGGGGGGCTGGCACCTAGGCGCCCATGAAGCTGCCCACCCACTGGCCAGCCTGGCTCACCTGCGAGCGAATGGCGAAACTGCCCGCGAAAATCGCCGGGCAGTTTCCGCGTTTGCCGGAAGACATCCGCTTTCCGATCCCCGAACGGGTGCGCAAGGCTATGCCCGTCTTCGTGCGCACGACGACATTCAAGCTGGCCCTGCTCTACTCATTGATGATCGCCGCCTTCTCCGGCGCCTTGCTGGCTTATCTCTATTGCTCCACGGTCTATTACATCCGCGTGGAATCCGAGCGGCGGATCACGGTGGAGTTCGAGCAACTTGCGAACGCTTACTATACCGGCGGCATGGAACGTCTCAGCCAGTCCGTGTTCGAACGGATGACGCTTTCGGGCTCTCCCTTCTACTACTACCTTGAAGACACATCCGGCCGGAAAATCGCCGGGCACTTTCCGCGCCTGCCGGATGACCCGCCGGAATCCGGCATGAAGACCGTGTATTTCGACTTTGAACTTCCCCAATCTGACGGCTCCAAAACGCTACGGCCCGCGGCCGGCCGGATCGTCCGCCTGCGGGACAATGGCGGCGCGCTCATGGTTGCTTTCGATACCGCGCAACAGACCGTCATCGTCGACCGTATCCAGAGCGCGATCCTGGTGGCGGCGCCGGTCGCGCTCATTCTTTCGCTGTTCGGGGGGGTGCTGATCACCCGGGGCGCAGCGCGCCGGGCAGAAGAACTCGCAAAAACAGCGGAGGCCGTAATCGGCGGCGAGCTCAGCCGGCGCGTGCCCGTGCGGGGCACGGGCGACGAATTCGACCGCCTTGCCCAGCGCATCAACGCCATGCTCGACCAGATCGGCAAGCTCGTGGAAGCCTCGCAGAATACAGGCAACGCAATCGCCCACGACCTGCGCTCGCCGCTGACACGCCTGCGCAACCGGCTCGAGATCGCCCTCGCCAAACCGATGACGGAAGAAGCCGCAAGCACAACGCTTGGCGAAACGGTTGAAGAGGTGGACCGCGTGCTCGACACGTTCAATGCCATCCTCCGCCTTGCCCGGCTTGATGCGGGCACGGAGGGTCTGCGCGTCCGCATGGATCTCAGCGAAGTGGCGGAAGAACTCGCCGAACTGTTTGATCCGGCCTGCGAGGAAGGCGGCCTCAGCTTCCGCAGCCAGATCACCCGCAACCAGCTTGTGCTGGGCGACCGCGAACTGATCGGCCAGGCGATCTCGAACCTGATCGACAACGCCATCAAGTACACGCCGCAAGGCGGCTCGATCTCCCTCAGCGTGACGCGCGGTCCCGAGGCGATGATCGACCTGACGGTGCTCGACACCGGCCCTGGCATTCCGGAAGTCGAGCGGCCTAAGGTGATCGAACGTTTTCACCGGCTCGATTCGGCGCGCACGCAGCCGGGTTCAGGCCTCGGGCTCTCGCTCGTCCAGTCCGTCGCGGAGCTGCATGGCGGCGAACTGGTGCTGGCAGATGGCAACGGGCCGAAGGACTGCCCCGGCCTGAAGGCGACCCTCAGGCTTCCGCGGGCTTAGCGGTACGTCTCGAAGGCCAGAGCCCGATCAATCCGGCAAGGCCGATCAGTGTGACGCCCGCAAAGAGCAGGTCAACAAGCGGATTGTAGTAGATGCGGAACACCCAGCGCGCCTCGCCGTCCACGTCGCGCTGTTCGCCCAGCGCGGCATAGAGGTCGCCCGTGCCGGTCTTGTGGATCGCGGTCTCGGTCGTCGGCATGGACGCGGCGGGATAGAAACGCTTCATCGGCGTCAGCGTGGCGGTCTGGCCGGCATTGCGCGCTGTCAGCACGGCGCGGTCGGCATACCAGTTCGGCCCTTCGATCGAGCGGACTTCATCCAGCGTGATGGTCCAGCCGGCCACTTCTCCCGAGCCACCTTCCGGCAGCGCCAGAGTGGCTTCGTAGCGGCCGGTCGTCTCGACCACTGCTCCGATCACGAACAATCCGAGGCCGACATGCGCCAGCGTCATCGACCAGACCCGCAGCGGCAGTTTGAACACGCGGCCCGGCGTGATCGCCCGGCGCTTCAGTTCCCACAGCGCCCCGCCGACGAGCCATACGCCTACAGCAAGCCCGAACGCGGCGCCGGCCGGAATGTCGAGCGGGCCCACGCCCAGCAGAACGAACAACAGGACGAGCGCTGCCCCGCCAACTGCCCAGCGCAGCCATCCCTTCAGGTCCGCCTTGCCCCAGGCCCAGCCCTGCACGACCGGTAACAGGATCAGGATCAAGGCCAGGATCGGCACGAAGGTCAGGTTGAAGTACGGCTCGCCGACAGAAATCGTCCGGCCGAACGCTTCCGCGATCAGCGGGAACAAGGTGCCGAGGAGCACGGTCAGTGTCGCGACAATCAGGACGACATTATTCGCCATCAGAGCGCCCTCCCTGCTGAGCAGTGTCCAGGCTTTCCCGCCCTCCAGCTTAGGCGCCCGCAGGGCAAACAAACCCAGCGCAAAGCCGCCATAAACGAGCAGGCCTGTCAGCAGCAGCGTGCCGCGTTCCGGATCCACCGCGAAGGCATGCACGGAGGTCAGCACGCCCGACCGCACGAGGAAGGCGCCGAGGATCGAGAAAAGGAAGGCCAGCACCGCAAGCAGCGCCGTCCAGGCGGCAAAACCTTCGCGCTTCTCGGTGACCACAACCGAGTGCAGCAAGGCCGCGCCGATCAGCCACGGCATCAGCGAGGCATTCTCAACCGGGTCCCAGAACCACCAGCCGCCCCAGCCGAGTTCGTAATAGGCCCAGTAGGATCCGAGCGCGATCCCGAATGTCAAAGGCGCAAACGCCGCGAGCGACCAGCCGCGGGCCTCCCTCGCCCACACGCGGTCTATGCGCCCTTCCATCAGGCCGGCTGCGGCAAGCGCGAACACGAAGGAATAACCGACATAGCCGAGATAGAGCATCGGCGGATGGATCGCGAGCGCCGGGTCCTGGAGCAGCGGGTTGAGACCCGCGCCCTGGAACGGCGCAGGGTCCAGCCGGAGATACGGCGACGAGGCCAGCAGCAGGTAGGCGAGCGAGCCGGTGGCCAGAAGTCCCTGCACGCCGAGCGCGCGCGCCTCGAACAGCTCGCGCCCCGTACGCATCATGGCCGCCGCCGCGGCGCCGAAGCCGACCGTCACCAGGCACCACATCGCCATGGAGCCCTCATGGTTTCCCCAGGCGCCGGCGATCTTGTAGACCATCGGTTTCAGCGTGTGCGAGTTGTTGGCGACCAGCGCGACCGAGAAATCCGAGGTCACGAAGGCGTTGACGATGGTCAGGAAAGACAGCGCCATCAGCCCGAAGGCCGTCACGGCGAGCAGGCCCGCCGTCCGGCGTTCTCCCCTCAGCCCGAGCACACCCTGCGCGAGTGACAGTGCGAGCGCGAGAAAGGCCGCGAAGTGGCCGGCTTCGATCATCCGCCCGCCTCGAGCGGTTTGAGCTCGCGCGGCTGGTAATTCTCATCATGCTTGGCGAGCAGCTGCCTGGCCGTGAATGTGCCGGCCTGGTCAAACGAACCCGTCGCGACGACGCCCTGCCCTTCGCGGAAAAGATCTGGTGCGACGCCCGTGAAGCGCACAGTGATCGTGCTGGGGCTGTTGTCGATCACGGTGAACTGCATCGTTGCTCCGTCGTCGGCATAGGTCAGGGTGCCAGGCTCGACCCAGCCGCCGACCTTCACTTCCCGCCCCGGCTGGGGCAGGCCATTTTCCGCCAGGACTTCCGGCGTGTAGAACAGGTTCGCATTCTCACGCAGCGCGAAGAAGGCCAGGACGGCCGCGCCCAGGACGAGGAGGGCAGCAATTCCAAAAGTATACAGGCGTCGGGTACGGGCTCGCATACAGGAAGGTATAAGGCGCACCGCCCGGTTTGGGGAGTGCGGCAATGCGACGGGTTACTGAGGGGGCGCGGTTGCCCCTTCCTCGCCAATCGCCTCGATCATGGCCCGGAAACGCTCGCGGCGGGGGTCGTCCTCGGGCAGCCGCGCGTAGATATACCGCATGGCCTGCTCGGCTTTCTCCTGATCGCCGGCCTGCGCGGCGCCCATGGCCGCAAACATGCCGGCGCGGACCTGGGTTTCATCCAGCTCATAGGCGCGCGCATAGAGGCGTGTTGCATCCGGACCGACCGTGCCGCCGCTGAGCTCCACGAGCACATCCGACAGCGCCACAAGCGCCGGGACGTAATCGGAATTGCGCCGGAGCGCCGACTGGTAAGCCCGAAGTGCATCCTGGGGCCTGCCCTGCGCGCGCAGCATCTCTCCGATGAAGAAATGCGGCTCGGGCGCGTCCGGCTGATCCTTCACCGCCTGCTCGAGGCGTGACAGCAGCTCGGCCGGCGAAAGGGACTGGGGATCGGTCGCGACCTTCTCGGCCAGCGCGGCCTGGCGCAGGCTCATCGGCTGGTCGCCCGCGCCGGGCTTTCCTACCAGCACATACCCGGCCACGCCCACGGCGAGGCAGGCACCGAGGACGGCGAGGCTGGTGCGGGACACTGGCAAGGACGTCATGGGCGCGGGAACCTGAGAACGGCGCTGAGGCCGCCCAATGCAGCCACGCCCAGTTCAAGCTGACCCTTATGCAGTTCGGCGAGTTCCTTGACAATCGACAGACCCAGACCCGTGCCGGGAGTCGTCTCGTCAAGGCGCACGCCGCGCTTCATCGCTGCTTCGCGTTCCTCCATGCTGAGCCCTTTACCGTCATCCTGGACTTCAATCATCAGCCCCTGCGGGGTGTCGGCGATCACCACCTTAACCTCGGTTGACGCCCATTTGCAGGCGTTCTCCATCAGGTTTCCGATCATTTCCTCGAAATCCTGCTGCTCCCCGCGGAAGACAGCGGAGGCGCTGCCTTCGACCGTCACTTCGATCCCCCTGGCATCGAACAGGCGATTGAGCAGCCGCGCGAGCCCGTCGATCACCGGACGAATGTCCGTCCGCGCACCGATGGTCTCGGCGCGCGCCGCCATGCGGGCCCGCTTGAGGTAATGCTCGACGTTCGTCTGCATCGCATCTGCCTGCCGGCGCACGACATCATCGAGCTGCGACCGGCCGGACGCTTCGTTCTTGAGCACGGCGAGCGGTGTTTTCAGCGCATGGGCGAGATTGCCGACGTGTGTCCGCGCGCGCTCGACGACCTCGCGGTTGTGTTCGATCAGCTTGTTCAACTCTTCCGTCAGCGGACGAACTTCGGCCGGGTAGTCGCCGCCCAGCTTCTGGGTGTCGCCCTCGCGCACCCGGGCAATATCTGCCTGCAGCTTTGCAAGTGGGTTGAGCGAATAGCGGATGCCCAGCAACATGGCCGCAAACACACCGCCGAACAGCGCGATCATCGTGCCGAGCAGCAGGTTCCGAAACGCGGTTGCCGAGGCATCGTTGGGCGAACGGTCAGCGGCCGCCAGCAGGATCAGCGGCGTCGGGCGATTCTCGATCACGATCGCCTGCGCCGCCACGCGCGAGCGCTGGTCCGCGGGGCCGGCATAGTTGCCAAACTGGGTGATGCCGGGCGCGGCCACGGCCCGCGTAACGAGTTCCGGCGTGATCGGCACGTCTTCATCCCAGAGGCTTTTCGAGCGGAAATCGCCGGCAATCGTGCCATCCGGGTGGATCCCCACGACGGCCCAGTATTGACCGGAGTACTGCGTCTGGAAGCGCACATCGCTGGGGAAGAAGTCCCGGTCAGTGCTGGTGATCCGCCCGTCCACCAGAAATGCATCCTCGCGGATCAGCTCCCGCGACAGCGTCACCAGCGTCTCCTGCAGGTCGCGCTCCAGCAGCGCGAGTGTCTGGGCCCGGTAGACCGCCGAGAGCGCCACGGCGCCGCCGATCAGGACGAGCAGGCCCCAGAGGGCCGCCGCAATGGTGATGCGGCGCGCCAGTGACACATTCGACCAACGGTCGATCAGGCTTTTCTGGGGGGTCACACCGGCCTCGCTCATGCAGGCGGTTTAGCCCTTATTCGCGTCAGCCCGCAACGCGGGCCTCTTCGTCCGGGACGATCAGGCGGTAGCCAAGGCCCCGCTCGGTCTGGATCCGGTCCTGGCCGATCTTGCGGCGAAGGCGGCCGATGAAGACCTCGATCGTGTTCGAGTCGCGGTCGAAATCCTGATCATAGATATGCTCGACCAGTTCGGTGCGCGGCACGACCCGGCCCTGATGGTGCATCAGATAGGAGAGCACACGGTACTCATGGGCCGTCAGCTTGATCGGTTCACCGTTCACGGTTGCCCTTGCGGCGCGGGTGTCGACCATCAGCTTGCCGCACTCCAGCGTCGCTGCCGAATGGCCGGTGGCCCGGCGCAGCAGGGCCCGCAGACGGGCCAGCAGTTCTTCAGTGATGAAAGGTTTGGTCAGGTAATCGTCGGCGCCGGCATCGAAGCCTGCGACCTTCTCGCTCCACTGGTCGCGGGCGGTGAGGATAAGCACCGGGAAGGCCTTACCTTCCTTGCGCCAGGCCTTGAGCACGCTGACGCCGTCGATCTTCGGCAGGCCGAGATCGAGGATCACCGCGTCATACGGCTCGGTCTCGCCGAGGAACTGGCCATCTTCGCCATCCGCCGCAAGGTCCACCGCGTAGCCTGCCTGGGACAGCGCATCCGCCAGCTGGCGACGCAGATCCGCATCATCTTCGACGACAAGTATTCTCATTCAGTATCGCCTTCTTATCATCTGTTCGCGTTGGTCAGCCGCCGCTCTGACTGATGATCGCGCCTGTCTGCGCGTCAACCGTAACATGGACCTTGCGGCCGTCATCGGTCAGCCAGTCGATTTCGTAAACCGCGCCGCCGGAGCCCTGCGAATAGAGATCGGCGCCCAGCTGGTAACCTCCATACTCGCGCTTGAGCGACTGGAAGATCCTGCTGAGGGGAACGGTGCGACCTTCCTTGACCGCTTCGCGCGCTTCGCCCGGCGAAAATTGGTTGCCCCAGCCCTGGTCCTGGCCCTGCGCGAGTGCGGTGGGCGCTTGCATCAGGCCGAGAACGGCGAGGAGAGCGAGGGTGCGTTTCATGAGGCTCCATATGCTGGCAAGGCTCTGAACGTTAAGTGAATGGCGCAGTTCAGCTGCAGTCAGCCTGCGAACGCTCTCATCTTCCGGCTGACAATGCGCGAGAACTGCCAAGCCGCGCCGCCCCACGAAACCTTGAATATTATGACTTTAAAATCACCTGCGGCGGCGCTGCAAGACAGGCGTCAGCGCCCTTCGGCCCATTTCTTCAGACCTTCATCGCGCGGGTCGCTCAGCACGATCTCGATTCGGACATAGAGGTCGCCCGGCGGGGTGATTTGTACGCCCTTGCCTTTGAGTCGCAGCTGCGCGCCGGTGTTGGTTGCGGCCGGCACCTTGAGCGAGACCGGGCCCGAGGGCGTGCGCACCTCGACCGTGCCGCCGAGTACCGCCGTGCGCAGGTCGACGCTCAGCGCCATCCGCAGGTCCTTGCCATCGCGGGTCCAGACCGGGCTCGCCGCCACATCCACTTCCAGTAAGGCATCGCCCGGCGCGCCGCCGGACGGCGATGCCTGGCCCTGGCTCTTCAGCCGCAATGTCTGGCCGCTGGTGATGCCGGCCGGGATGTTCACGTCCAGCGCGCTGCCATCCGCCATCGCCATGCGCCGCCGCGCGCCGGTGACCGCGTCCTCGAACGAAATCTCGACCCGGTAGCGCACGTCCCGGCCCTTTTGAGGGCCCGGATTGCGCCTCCTGGCGCTGCTGCCGAACATGCCGGAGAGAATGTCCTCGAACGGATCTCCCTGCGCGCCGAACGGGCTGGCGCCGCCTTCCCAGCGCCCGCCGCCACCCGCAGGTCCGCCGGAAAAACCCCTGGGATTTCCGTCGCCGTCAATTTCGCCGCGATCAAACTTCGCCCTCTTTTCCGCATCCCCCAGGATCTCGAACGCGCCCGAGAGGCGTTTGAATTCCTCTTCCTTTGCCTTGTTGCCGGGGTGCTGGTCGGGGTGCAGCGTCTTGGCCCTGGCCCGGAACGCCTTCTTGATCTCGGCCTCAGTGGCCGAGCGGGGTACGCCCAGAATGGAATATGGATCGAGCGCCAAAACCGGGGCTCCCTGCCGCGAAATCTCTTGCTGACATACAAGTAAGGTGATCCGGGCCCGATTGAAAGCCATGGACCGGTGCGGCCATCCAGCCCAATCCCGGGCACACGCGGCTCGCTCAGCAGCGCCGGCGGCCAGGCGGTCTGGCCTCGCGCGCCGTGTTTCCAGACGGCCATGTCCATTTCATCAGGGGTATCCTCGCTCAGGCTGTTTCGATGGCCGTGAAGCCCACCCCGCCGCATACCCCACCGGATCGGAGCGGGCTGATTTGAAGCAGCCATTTCCCGATGCTTTGAATCGTCACGGTATCTTTATTGTCGCTCCCTCAGGAAATGTAGGCACAAGTGGTTTTCTTGCGCCTGCAAATCTGCCATCACCGCCCCGCAAGAACGGACTAGACTGAAAGAGAGAAACTCCATGTCGGCCCGCGTTATCTCGATTGCCAATTCCAAGGGCGGGGTCGGCAAGACCACGACCTGTGTCAGTCTTTCCGAAGCCTTCGCGGCCGCCGGCATGCGCACGCTGGTGATCGACCTCGACACCCAGGCCAACGCCTCGCTGCTGATCTTCGGCCATGCCGGCGACGAACACCTGTTCCAGGCGATCAACGACTACGCGACGATCTCTGACTGGCTGCTGGAGAACTTCTTTGCCGGAGAGCAGCGCCGCCTCTCGGAATTCATTGTCACCAATGCCAGCGACGTCACCTTCAAGGGCAAGCCCCTGCCGCTGGACCTGATCCCCTCCTCGCCCCGCCTGCGCAAGACGGAACGAGAACTGATCTTCGAACTCACCGCCAAGGGCTACGCGATGGAGGCCCTGCAGAACCAGGTCGGCAGGCGCCTGCGCGACGACCTGAACCTGCTCAAGGCCGAATACGACGTCATCATTTTCGACTGTCCGCCCGGCATCTCAGTGATGACCGAAACCGTCCTCGCCGCCAGCCACCTGATCATTGTGCCCACGATCCCGGATTTCATGTCGACGCTCGGCCTTGACCTGTTCACGGGTGATATCATGAAGAACCTGCGGAACCGGGATATCGCCACGCTGCCCGTCGTGCTCGCTACGCGCTTCGACAACACGCCCCACCAGCAGGTTGTTCTCGGCGCCATGCGGGATGCGTCGAACGCCAAGGAAACCGAGTTCGCGATGTTCAAGACCATCATCCCGCTGAAATCGGGCTTCGCCTCCAACCCCATCGAGCTCGGCCCGGATCCCACGCTGCAGGCAAAGTGGCCGGGTGACGCGCTGAATATCATCGAAAGCCTGCTCGTCGAAGTCCGGGAGAAGCTCGCATGAGCTTTGGCGGCGGCCCCTCCGGATTCAACGCCATCAAGGCGCTGGTGGATTCCTCGGCGGATCTCCGAGCCGTCGCCGACAAGGACTGGGCGACCGCCGCTGGCCTCATCGTCAAGAAACTGCTGATCGCCGCCGGCCAGACCGGCGAAAGCCTGATCGCCCTGCGCGCCGCGGTCGGCGAGGAGATCTTCGAAGCCCAGCTGAAATCGCTGTCGCATCATCAGGCAAAACTGCTCGCCAAACGCCTCGACAGGTCGGTGGCGGACCTCGAAGTCTCCACCGCCCGCGCCGCCATCGGCCATATCCGCACGCTGCTGGTGCCTGCGCCGGCCGTGGAAGACAAGTCTGCTGAGCCGGAGGCAGGCATCACCGCAACTGATCCGCCTACGGATGAAAACGAAACCGTCACGGAAACCCCGGCGGACGATACGCCCCCTGCAAGTCCGAACCCCTACTTCGGCCGCAAGTCTTTTCGCACAGGTTGAGCCTCGCTCATCCCTGAGCGGGCGCCCAAGATCTGCAATCAGTCGAGAACACGCTGATCTCTCAGCCTGCGCACAATGCCTTCTGCGCCGCCCCGCGTCGTCTGCCGCGCGAGCCTGATGCCGATGTCGTGCACCGGTTCGAAGATCCTCACGAGGAAGCGCGCCGGAGACGGATTTCCTTCCGGCCGCAACCCGAACGAAAACCTTGACGCAGAAGAACAGCCTGTGAAGGCCACAGACGCAGGCGATCCTCAGGCCTCGATCAGCTTCGCCCGCAAATCGGCTTGCAACGCGGCATCGACGTTCAGCACATCCACCAGATACCCATCCAGCGACCCCGCCCTGGCGTTGATCGCACCAAACGCCCGGTCGAGATACTTCAGGTGCACACCCATGAACGGGCGATAGACTTCCGCCGGCAGGTCCTTGCCAATCATCTGGTTGAAATAGGCCGCCGCCTCGGGCAGCCGCTGGTTCACGCCGACGGCCTCGTTGGTCAGGTCGTAGTCCGACCTCATATCGGCTTCGGACACGCCCAGAATGTGGTGCGTCAGTGCGCAGAGAATGCCCGTGCGGTCCTTGCCGGCAGCGCAGTTCACCAGCCCCGCCGCCTCGCCCGGCGCTTCGGACAACTTCACGAACCAGTCGCGGAACAGCGCCTGGTGGTGCGCCTTGAAGGGGGCCTTCTCGTAATACTCGGCCATCCACTCGTCGGCAGCCTCGGCATCGACGGTGACCTGTGTCAGGAACCGCATATGCGGTGCCTCGCTCTCGCGCCCGCCATCGTGGGTGATCACCACCGGCGGATTGAACCGGCTTTTCTGCTTGTCGCGCTCATCGGGGCGCCGCAGGTCCGCCTGCACATGGATGCCGAGCGCGTCCATCCTGGCGAGTTCGTCCTCGCTCGCCTCGGCATGGTGGCCTGACCGGTACAGCCGCCCCATCCTCACCCGCCCGCCAAACCGGCTGTCATACCCGCCGAAATCGCGGAAATTGCGGATCGTTTCAAAGGCGAGCAGGCGCGGGCGTTTGTTTGTCATGCCCCCGAGGTAAATCGCACCCGCCCGTCCGTCCAGTGACATTGCAGTGTCACGCAGGGGCAAGCAGCAAACGCCCCCTTGCCCCCCGCGCGCAATCCCCCGAAACTTCAGCCATGTCTCTCCCGCCCGACCATCTCGACGCCGTCGCCCGCACCGTCCATGAAGCCCTCCGCGCCTGGGCTGCGGCGCATGGCCAGCGAGACATCCCCGCCTGGGACGAGGCGCCGGACTGGATGCACGCCTCCACCCGCGAGAGCGTCCGGCACGCCCTCGAACACGACGCCCCGGACGGGCGCACGCAACACGACCAATGGCTATCCCAGAAAGCCCGCGACGGCTGGACCCTCGGTCCTGTCAAGGACGCCGCCGCCAAGACCCATCCGCTGATGGTGCCCTACGATGACCTCCCCGAATGGGAACGCCGCAAGGACGCCCTGATCAACGCCCTCGCCCGCGCCCTCGTCTGAAGCCGTGCCTCAGACAGAAGCTGTCTTCCCGCGCTTCGGCTTGGGCGGCGCCCAGCTGATATCCGTACTGCCATAGGGCGGGTCGACCGGATCGCCGGACTCGGCGTCCACGAACTTCCAGTCATCCTTCAGTCCGTACCCGCCGCCGCCGAAAAGTCGCACCATCCGGTACATCACCGAGCGCCGGAATCCCGGCACGCCGGCATCCTTCATCGCGTTGAGGAACAACCGGTCAGCCAGCCGACGCGCCTTCTTCTGGCCGATGGCATAGAGATAGTCATGCAGCACCGCGGCCGGCGCATGCCGCCCGAACGGCTGTACGATGAAATGGAAGATCGACGGGATCGACGCAAAGTCCGTCACGAAGCCGAGCGGCACCTCTACCGTGACGTCCACTCCATGGACCGGATGCACATAGGCATACGGCCGCGTCACCACCGCCAGCGTGCGCCCCTGCTTCTCCATGTCCGACAGGATCGCCACCGCCACCATGTGACGGCGCGCTTCGTTCTTTCCGACATGCGTGGCGCGGCGAACGGCTTCCAGCCCCTCCTCGCCCAGCGCCTCAAGGCGCTCCGTACCGGCAGACCTGTCAATGAACGGCATCGCGCCTTCTCCCACTCACCCGCCTTACGCCAGCCCGAACGCGGCGGCATTCGCCGCCGGCACCACGCCGTCCGCTTCGCCCGTCAACTCCAGCTGTTTTGCAATCAGCGCCCGCTGCGTCTGGTAACCAAAGTCCCCGTCCGCCGTCACGCCGAGCGCCGCCTGTAACATCTTCACCGTCTCGCCCTGGCTGCCCCGGCGCAACTTCAGGAACCGCGTGTCGCCCCCCGCCGCGCCGAGGTGTTCGGAGGCGAGGCGCATCTCCCTCGCCGTCATCAGGACATATGTGAAAGCAGTGCCGTCTTCCGGCGTTTTCACAACATGCTTCTTGCCGTCCACAGATGAGACCTCCGGCTTCGGCGCAAGCCCCGCCGCCATCCTGAAGCTCGCCCAGTAACCCGTCGGCGTATCCCGCGACTCCGGCGTCATCACAGACCCCTTTACCACCTGGCAACCCGCCGAATAATGATCCGCGCCCCAGTTCACCCGCGCGCCGAGCCCGGCATGGATGTTATCCCAGATTCCTATCTCCCTGCCCGAATCGGTCGCCGTGTCCCAGCGTACATTGCTGCTCCGGAAGCTCAGCTCCGGGCTTGCCAGCCGCATCACGCACAGGCGGGATTTCTGCCGGAACGCGCCCGGCTGGCGTGTCTTGCCGCCATTCGCATGCGTGCCCACGACATGCTGGTACACGCCGGGCGGCAACATGTTGGCCCCGTCACCGATTTTCTTATCAGCGCGCACCTGCACCGAGTTCCACAGATACCCCACGGCCGGCACGGTCGATCCGGGGCACAGCCAGATCAGGTCCGTTTCCCGGTCCCAGACGCCCATCACGCAGTTATAGCCCACATGGTTCGGCTCGGTTTCGGCAATCGGCAGCTGCCCGCTAAACTCCGCAGGTGCCCCTTCGGGCGGCAAAGTTTTTGGCGCCGCTCCGCGAATGCCGAACAGGACCCGCCGGCTCCAGTTCGCGCCCACCGGCGTCGAGGCAAAGGCAAGCGCCTGACGTAGGACCGCGCCGCTGAACGGGAAACTCATGCCATTGTTCAGATCGATCGGAAGGTGTGCAAGATGCTTCGTGTCTGGATGGTCGGCCAGCGCCGGCCACTGCGCCTTCGGCTTCGGATTCAGCCCGCTGAAGGGCGCGACGCTGCCGGACTCCAGCGTATGCACGTCCATGCTCTCATAGCCGGTCTCAGCCGTGTCGCGCCGCCCGTCCATGTTCTCGAAGAAGGCGGCATCATCTTCCGGCACAACTTCGATGCGGGCGGCAGAAGCCGTGCCCGGTTGCAGAGGGGCAGGCGCGGGTGACACATCAGGCGCCGCAGGTGCCGGTTCGGATGCAGGCTCCGGCGCTGGCGCAACGGGCGGCGTCAACGGCGCAGCCACAACCGGCTTCGCCGCCGGGACATCCGCCTTCTCCGCCCGCACCGCTGCGATGATCGCCTGTATCCACAGGCCCTCATTAGCCTTGTAGCTTTCGTTCGGCTTTCGCATCCGTCCCAGTGGTTCATCCGTGGTCGAATGATGTATGCCGATCAATTTAAGCGACGAGGTGCTGAGCACGGGGCTACCTGAATTTCCGGGCTCGGTCGGTGCCCGGTAATGGATACGCACCGGCTGAGGCGTCGCCTTGGCCGCCGGGTTTTTCAGCTCATGGTCGATGATGTAATTGTGCTCGAACGTGATCTCCAGCCCGCGCCCGTTCGGATGACCCACAACGAACACGCGCGGCGCCCGTAACGGCGCGTCCTTGTCCGCCTGCCCTGTCTGCGTGCTATGGCGCAGCGGCAGCGAATCCTGGATTTCCAGCTCGCCCAGCAGCCCCTCCGGCTGCTTGTGCAGGCGAAGGATCGCGCAGTCATGGGTCTTGCTGTCCGAGCGCCAGAAGATTTCCGATACCCGGTAGATTTCATCCGGGTTCAGGTCTTCGAAGAATATGCAGGCCTCGGCCGAGCGGATCGACGCGCCAGCATAGCTCTTCTCATCGCACACCACATGGTCATTGGTCAGGAAAACATACTCGTTCGCCAGCGCCGGGTGAACATGGCGCCCATGCAGCAGGAAACCCGTGCCCACAGCCCGCCCGTTCGGCGCGCACACCTTGCCCACCGCCTGGGACAGCTTGAGCACCTTGCGGATATCCGCCGCGGGCATGGCCTTCACGCCGTCAAGCAGCGCCTCCAGCTCGTCCGCCTCCGGCCCGGCCGTCTCCGCCATGGCCTCGATCTCGTCGATGCTCAGCGACACCGTGGCCATCGAGCGCATCGCCAACTGCGCCATCTGGCGCACGATATGGCTCAGCGCCGTGTTAGCTTTCGGATCAATGCCCCACATTTCCACCAGCTGCCGGCGGGTTGCGTTCAGCGCGAAGGGCTTCTCTTTCGCCTTTTCCAGATATGCCGTGTAATGAGCAATCGCCTCGGCTTCACGCCCGAGGTAGAGCGCTGCGTCGCCCGCATTTGCCAGCTCCCAGTCAGAACCCGAGCCGCCCTTCTTCGCCGCCTTCAGGATGGCGCGCGCCCATTTTGCCGCATCCGCCTTCTTGCCCAACGTGATGCCGCGCGCCTGCGCAGCCCGCATCAGGCCAAGGAGGTTCACCTGATGGAATTCCGGGTCCGGCTGCGCCGACTGCATCGTCGCGGCCATGCCCTGCATGTAGAACGCATACGACCGCTCGAAGGCGAGACGCGTCGCCTCGTTCACCTCTTTCGCGCGCACCGCCCGCTGCTTCCAGATCCGCCCCTGCAGGCCAAGGCAGTCCGAGAGTAGCCCAGGGTCATTCTCGAAATCCTTGCCCGCAAGCTGGATCGCCCTGGTCAGGAACGCCTCGGCCACCATCGGCGGCAGCGGGTCGCCCTGCTCCGCCCGCGCCAGATCCGCCAGGCTCGGCGCGCCGTTCATTTCCACATCAGCCGATGCCCCGAAATAGTGCAGCCAGCCGATTTGCACCCCGCCATCGCGCACCGCCGTCGCCAGCGACATCAGCGCCTTGAACTCCCTCCGGTCCCGCAGCTTCTTCGCCACTCCGCGCAGCTGCGTGCGGTAGCGTTCCGGATTACTGCGCACCAGCGCTGCATAATCGTCCACCGCAGTATAGAGCTGGCTCACCAGTTCGCTGAGGCCCTCGTCCGCCAGCCCGTCCGGATGGGCAAGGCCCTCCAGCGAGGCATCAATCGCCGCCTCGGTCTCCGCCGCCACTTGGGCGCCGTCCATTATCGCGCGGAGGGCCGAACCCGAAACCGCCGCCGGCGAAACATCCTTCGCCGGAAACAGCTCGGCATCGTCTGCGAAGTTGAACCCCTCGCGCTGCTTCATCAGCCGCGTGAACCGCTCCTTCGCATCGGCAATGATCTCGTCGCGGTCGCGCTGTGTCAGTTCGTCGGACAATTCCACCTCGCCGCAGAACTGCCGGAACAGTTCGCGCAAGCGCGCATCGGAAACGTCCGTCCCGCTCATATGGGCCTGGCGCAGCCGCTCACGCGCCTTCGGAATGGTGCCTATCCGCAGCCGGTCCGAATTGGTGTCCGTCGCATCAATCGAGTAAACGATATAGGCTCGTTGCAGGGGCTTGCCCTTCACATCGCGCAGCAGGTTCTCGCGCGCGTCGAAATAGACCTCGCCGGGGTCCGCCCCGCCGCCGGCGATCGCCGCCCAGGTCCCCGTCGTAAATGTCTCGTTGCCCGTTGCCGCCAGGCTCAGGATCACACCGACTATCCACGGCGTCTGCTCGTCCGGCAGCAATTCCTTTATGCCCTTCAGCGCCCCATCGATGCCCGCGCCCGCGATCCCGCCCAGGATCAGCATCTCGCCCTTCGGCAACAGCTTCGATCCGGCCCGCGCCACATCCACCAGCTTGCGTGCTGCTGCGTTAGACTTGAACAGGTGCAGCCCGATATTGATGTCCACTGACCCGTCAAACCGCTCCGGTCCGAAGAAGGTGCGCCCGCCGAAGGCATAATTACCGTGCGACTTGAGGTTCGGATGCGCTTCCGGGTTAGGTCCCATCACGGCCACCTGCGGCAGGTCGGTATCCGTTGGCCGGCGCCAGGTCGCATCCGCAAAGATCAGCGGCACCTGCCGGGTCAGACCCTTGCGCGCCTCCGGATGGTAGAAAGACAGGACGCTGATCGAGAGATACACGTCCGAATTGGCCGCAATCTCCCGCGACACAACCGGCGAGCCCTGCGCCGGCGTCAGCGCGATCTTGCGCGGCGGCACCGGCGCCTTGACCAGAATCGACTTCCAGTCAAACCCTCCGCCTTGTTCCGTCTGGGCTTCTGCCCCCCGCTTGCGATAGGCCATAGTGTCCCGCTCCGGCTCGCTGATCGCCCAAAGGTTATGTTAATCATGCACATCAGGGAAGCGGGTTCGTGCGCGCCCCGCTGCAGCGCGGACCGGCCTCAGGGGGTGGGCGCCGGCGCCTCATAGTCGAACACCACATCCGCCCGCCGGTTGAAGGGTGACTTCACAGACGGCGCGAGCGGCTGCGATGAGCCATACCCGATCCGCATAATCAACATCTCGTCTACGCCCTGCGCCGTCAGCCATTGCGCCACCGTGTCCGCCCGCCGCTGCGACACAGATTCCGCATAGGACGGACTGCTGAGCAGATCATCATGCGCCTCGATCCGCACCTCGATCAGGTCACAACCGAAGCTGCGCATCAGCGCTTCCTCGAGCACCGAGACCGATTGCGGCTTCAGGTCTGTGCGGTCAAACTCGAAATAAACCCGCGCCGTGCCGTCCCCGCAGCCGTCATCGGCAAACACCACGCCCTCGGGCGGCGGCAAAGGCGCTACCTCCTCAACCGGCGCGGCCTCCGCCAACCCTTCCGGCGCTGCCTCTGCCGTCTCACCCGTGGTCACAGCCGCCTGATCGGCCGGCTCTTCCAGCGCCGCAATTTCGTTCGTCGACAGGAACTGGTTTGCTGCAATGGCGCCCACCGCCACAAAAGCCAGCACGCCAAACACGATCCACAGCCGCTTCGCATTCGGGCCAGGCCCGTTGGACTCCCTTGCCACCACCCGCGGCGCAGGCGGCACCTGCGCCCCGCCTGCCAAGAGTCCAGGCTGCCCCAGCGTCCGCGCCAGCGCCCGCATCAGCTGCTGCCACTCCGCCCCGTCCATGCGCCCATGAAATCCCGTAAAATCGATCTGCTGCATGCCCTCGAACGCCACCGGCACATCCAGTTCCCCCAGCCTCTCGATCGCCAGCGGAATGAGACACTTGCGCTTCAGTCCGATCGAGCACTCCTGCTTCACCCACGGACGGCTCAGGGAATGCTGGCTCCACAGGCTCACAACTGCCCCTGCCGTCTTCACTTCCCGGTCCAGCACATCCGGAAACACATCGCCCCCGTCCAGCCCCTCGACATCAAAGAATACGGTCAGGCCGACCGCCTCCAGCCCGGCTTTCACCTGCTCCGCCACCGCAAGGTCCGCCCGCGCATAAGAAAGAAAAACATCAGCCATCGGAATATCCACCTACCGCGTCCGCAACATAAAACACCTCTTCCGCTTGCGGGAGAGGAGGGGCCCATTGCGAAGCAACGGGAGGCGAGGGCCTCCCAAGGCTCACCGGAACGCCCAGCCAAACATCGCCCCCGCTGCTGCCTCCCACCACGGCGCCGGCGGCGGCGAACACACATCCTCCCCTTCCCGCCCGCGCAGGATCGGCGCAGCGAAGATCGTGACATCATCCAGCCGGCGCAAAAAAGGCACGCCATCTGCCTCAGGCGTCCCCAATAGTTTCGCGGCGCAGACCTGCGCAATGTCATCCCGAGAGGCCTCCCGGCGCGCTGCCCAGCCAATGTCCAGCTCAACCAGCCGCCCATCGAGTTCCGAAATGACCAGCCGTCCGGCGCCCTGCTGCCAGACTGCATCTTGATTGGCAAAACCGCCGGACCAACCCGAAAGCTCCGTAAATGTTTTCGTGTCAAACTGCCGGACAATTCCGCCTTTAATCAGCACGATCATCCGGCGCCCATCATCCGAAAACCGGACATCTGCCTCACTCGTCTCGATGAAGACCGGGTCACTCCTCATCATGCCGTTCACGACGTTCCATAAGCGCAGATAACCATCATTGGCAACCGTCACGAGCGTACCGCCATCCGGAGAGAATTCTGCCGCTGTCGGAAAAGTGGGATGTGGCAGAATGCCTGCCGCGAGTTCGCCTGTCTCGAGGTTCATCAGCGTTGCCCCGCGCAACGGATAGTCCAGAAGCAGCGCCGCCTGCCGGCCGTCAGGCGCCAGTGAAGCGCCGACGATGGACGCCTCCGGCGTCACAACCGGCTGGATCAGCGCTCCATCTTCCGCAGACCAGAAACCGATCCGCTTGTCGCTCCAGATGGCGATCAGCGACTCATGGGCGCTGATGCCAACGCGCGAGAAGGGAGGGCTCTCTGTCTCGGCTTTCAGGTCCGCGTCTGTCCAGACTGCCATGGGCGCGCCAATGGCTGCTCCGGTCTCCAGATCGATGAGCTGTCCATTACCGTTATTCACGATAACCATCCGTCCACGGATCGGCAAGACCCTGAGGACCATGTCGTCGATCACCACCGGCTCCACGACCGGCTCCATCGTATCCGTATTCCAGATCGTCATCGTACCGTTATACTGCAGTGTCACCAGCCGCCGCCCGCCCAAGGCAAACTGCATCTCCGAAATCGATGCCGGATGTTCAAGGAGCGCCTCGCCATTCTCGCCCGTGCGCGTATCCAGCAACTGCACGACGCCCTCAAAAGAAAACGCCAGGCGAGGTGAAACCGGGTCAAACACGGCTTTGAAAGACTCCGGCGGCCCAAGTAAAAGTTCGCCGCCCACTTGCTCGCCTGTCGCCGTATCGCGCAGCACGGCCCTGCCCGACGCGTTCCACACAAGCTGCCGCGTCCCGTCCGGCGAGAGCATCGCCCCGTCCGAAGCGCCGATGTCGGCCTTCCCCTTGAAAGGAATCGTCCGCGCCGGCCCCGCTTTCCAAATTCGGGCCTCGTTGTGCTCGATCGTCAGCACACGGCTGCCATCCCCGATGAACTGCGGCGGGAACAGGAAATTGTCATGCTTCAGCGGACCCAGCAGAGGAATGCGGAAATAGGAGGCATCCCAGAAGTAAACTTCGTCGTCCTGATCCAACGTCAGGGTGATCCGCCCATCCGGTGACAGCGCCGCATGGCCGACGAAACCCGCCGATTCCTTGGCCACCGGGGTTTCTGTCACCTGCCCCTCACTGACGTTCAACCGCACGATCCGGCGGCCATTCCAGGCGAGGTAATCCTGCGTGCCGGGAATAGGGGTGACTCCGTTCCAATTGTCCGGCCCGACATCCAGCTGCGACCCGTACTCCAGCAAGGGCACGCCGTTGCGAATATCCCAGATCTGCACGCCGCTCAGATAGGAGACCGTGGCAAACGACGTATCATCAGCGCCGATCTCCACTTCAGTTTCGCGCTCATCCGTGGAGATGATATCGCCGACCGGCGCGCCGGTATCCGCATCCCAGATCTGGACACTTCCAACAGGCGAAATCGTGGCGATGCGCCGGAGTTTGTCCAGGAAAACGGTCCGATGAACGATATCCGGAAAATCGGCGCGCGCGAGCCGCTCACCCGTCTCTCCATTCCATATCTCGACGCTCTCGGTATCGGTTTGCAGCGGGGCGGTGAGGTCATCCGACTGCCGCGCAAGCTCCCAGTCAAACTCTCCGATGTTGCGCCGAAGCAGCACGCGGCTCGCGTCCGGTGAGAGGAAGCCACCCCAATACTCCCCGCCCTCCGGGTCAAATGGTCCGGCGATGATCTCTTCGCTCGCCGTGTCCGCAACAAACGCCTCGCCTCTTCGCACCACGAGCACCTTTGCCCCGTCCGATGACAGCGCCACCTGGATCGAAGGCGCGGCCCGCCCTGGAAACTCCGCGAGCTTGTCTCCTTTCGCGAGGTCGTAGATGCGCACCGTACCGTCTGACAGCCCCGCGGCCAGACGCCGGCCATCTTCGGACATGGCAACATGCATCAGCCCCAGCTCGTCTTCCCCCGCCTCAAGGCCCAGCGGCGCCGGCAACCGGCTGCCATCGCGCAGCGATATCACATGCGCCCCGGCGCCGTTCCACGCCGCCATATGCGCGCCGCCCGGAACCAGTGTTTCCTGCAGATGACCCTGCTCGGGATCAAGCGTCAGCGTCTCCCCCAGCTGCGCGCCGGTTTCCGCATCCCAAACAAAGAGGGAGTCGTAAGGGTTGGTTGTCACCAGCCGTGTGCCGCCCATCGCCGGGTAAGCCCGTGCGATCATAGGATCGAGCTCGCTGCCTTCGGGAAAGCTCTGCCGCACAGACGCCACATGCGGCAACGCTTGGGCCATCTTTGCAAACGCCGCCTTCGCTTCATCCGTAGACGGCCGGAAAAAGGAATCACGCACCGCCAGGATCGCGACCTGCAGCGCGCGCCGGTATTCTCCCTGATTGAACAGCTGATCCGCCGTCCGCGCCAGCATCAGGCTCTCGCTGCGCCCGTAATTTCTCTGCTGATCGGCAACGAACCACGCTCCCGTCATCGTCATCACGAAGGTCACCAGCACCACAAACGCCGTCACCCGCCGCCAGAAGGCGCGCACCTCGGCGTCCCGCCTGATCTGCGCGCGGCTCGCCGCAATCCAGGCCAGGAACAACTCGCCCGGCTCCGGCTCGCCCCTTGGCCGCGTCACGGCCCAGCGTTCGGCCTCCTCGACGGCGCCTTCGCGCAGCAACTGGCTTTTCGGCCGCCCTTCCGTATCCCATTCCTGCACCCGGATCAGGTATTTCCGCCCGTCCCGGTGCCAGCCGACGTTCGTCTCCAGCGCCGCCACCAGCCCCGCCAGCGCGGCGTCAAAACCCGGTCCGCCCTCCGAAAAATCAATCCGCACATTGAGCGCCGACAGCCTTGGCGGCGCCTTGGCAAAATCCACGGGCCGGGCCAGCACCGCAATGATCCGCTTGCCCAGCGCGCGGGCATAGGCGATCTCCTCGTCGCAGACTGCGCTCGCGGCCGAATCCGGCGACACGAGAAACACCATCACGTCGGCGGCCGCGATCATCTCCTGCAGCCGTTTCCACCACTCGTCCTCGGCTGAAATACCCGCACTGACATTGCCGGGATCATGCGCAGCCCGGTCAAAGTCGGCGAGAAATCCCGCCGCCATCAACCCGTCCGCCACGCGCTGCACCAGCGCCGTGTCCTTGCGCGAATAGCTCAGGAACACGCGGGTACGCGCATCCTCCGCCACCGGCTGAATATCCAGCTTTCCCACCACCGGCTCCTGCCGCCGAAGCCCTCAGGTCACCCGAAAATCGAAGCTGTGGCAAGATGGGGCGCTCACAGGGCATCCCGCCGGTAATCTACGTATCGACCCAGCCGAACGCCTTGATAGGCTGCGCAATACCGCCGCGCCTCCCCCTTACAAACGCAGCTTACCGAAAGATTCCACCATGATGAACATCATGAACCGCGTGCGTCTGTATCATGCCTTGCTCGCCGTCCTTGCCATAGGCGCCTATCTCACCGGTGAGGTCGATCCTGTCCATGCCTGGCTTGGCTATGGCGTCTCCGCCGTGATTGTCCTGCGGCTCCTCTGGGCTCTCGGCGGTGAGCGCCAGGCAGGCCTGATGCGGTTCTACCCCGATTTCGGCGCCCTGAAACTCAAGGGCGCTGCCACCCACCCGGCGATCAGCCGTGTACTGATGCTGGGCATAGCCCTCTGCCTGCTGACGGTGACCGGTACCGGAATCGCGATGGACCAGGGCCGCTCAATTGGCCTCGGGTCCGCCATCGAAAGAGCCTCCGTGCAGTCACCGGCCGAACTGCGCGATGCGGACGAGGGCGAAGAGGACGAACACGAAGGGGAAGAACAAAGCGAGGAAGGCCCGCTGCCGGAAGTCCATGAACTGGCCGGCAACCTCCTGCTCGCATTCGTCGGCATGCATGTGACCTACCTGCTGCTGTTCAAACGCCCGCTCGCAAAATTCATGCTCTTCCTGCCTCGCGGCGCCAGGAAAAATCCGGCGCCGCCTACTTCAACTTGAAGGCATGCGGCAGAAGCTCGCTCAGCAAGTAACGCTTCTCTGCGCCTTCCGGCGTAAAGCACAACACTTCGAGGTCGCTGCCAAACTCTGCCAGCACCTGCCGGCAGATGCCGCAGGGCGCGCCAGGTTCGGCTCCGTTCGTAGCCACAGCGACGGCCCGGAAGGCCTGATGGCCCTGCGTGACCGCCGAGAACACGGCGTTGCGCTCTGCGCAGCAGGTCGCCCCGAAGGTTGCGTTCTCGACGTTGCACCCGGCAATGATCTGGCCGCCAGACGTCAGCAACGCAGCCCCGACCCGGTAGTCCGAGTATGGAACATAGGCGCGGGCCTGCACCGCGAGGGCGGCGGACTTCAGAGCGGGCCAGTCGATACCGCTCACCGGAAGGGCGGCTCATCGAAGGCGCGCAGCTTGCGGCTGTGGAGGCTTGCGCCGCCGTCAACGGAGAGGCGCTCGAGCGTTTCGATGCCGATACGGATATGTTCGCTGATGGCGCGTTCGTAGAAACGGTTCGCTGCGCCCGGCAGCTTGATCTCGCCGTGCAGCGGCTTGTCGGACACGCACAGCAGCGTTCCATAGGGCACGCGCAGGCGGAAGCCGTTGGCGGCGATGGTCGCGCTTTCCATGTCGATCGCCACGGCCCGGCTCTTGTTGAACCGGCGGGCCGAGGCAGTGAAGCGCAGCTCCCAGTTGCGGTCGTCGGTGGTGACCACCGTGCCGGTGCGCAGGCGTTTTTTCAACGCGTCGCCCTGTTCGCCTGTCACGGCGGCCGCGGCGGCCGCCAGCGCGACCTGAACCTCAGCGATCGGCGGCACCGGAATCTCCGGAGGCAATACGCTGTCGAGCACATGGTCTTCGCGCAGATAGGCGTGCGCGAGCACATAGTCGCCGATCTGCTGCGAGTGGCGCAGGCCGCCGCAATGGCCGACCATCAGCCAGACCTGCGGGCGCAGCACGGCAAGGTGGTCGGTGATCGTCTTCGCATTCGAAGGGCCGACACCGATGTTCACCAGGGTGATACCGGCGCCATCCTTCGCGCGCAGGTGATAGGCCGGCATCTGGAAGCGCCGCCAGGGCGAGGCTTCGATGGCCGCGCGGCTGTCGACTTCCGGCTTCGCAATTTCCAGCCCGCCAGGCACTGAAAGCGACTCGTAGCGCGTATGGCCGCCGAGCTGCGTCAGCGCCCAGTCACAGAACGCATCTACATAGCGGTGATAGTTCGTGAACAGAACATAGTGCTGGAAATGCTCGACCGGTGTGCCGGTATAGTGCTGCAGGCGCTTCAGCGAGAAATCCACGCGCTGCGCATCGAACAGCGCCAGCGGGCGCTCTCCGAAGGGCTCGAACAGTTCGCCGTCGGCAATCTCGTCGCCGATCTGCGTCAGCTTCGGCGAGGGGAACCAGCGCACGAGCTCTGCCGGAGCAATCTCCTCGAGTCCGGCGGCCTGGGAGGGGTCCCAGACATAGGCATAGGGGATTTCGGACTTCGAGGGCTCAACGTAAATGTCCACGTCATAGTCGCGCATCAGCGGGGTCAGCTGCTCGATCAGGTAGGCCCGGAAGAATTCCGGCCGCGTGACGGTCGTCACATAAACCCCCGCCTCGCTCATCTTCCCGAAGGCCCTGGAAATCGGCGGCGGAGGACCATCCGGATCATAGACGAGGCGGATCTGCGGATAGCAGAACGCGCCGCCGGCGCGTGCTTCGCCGTCCGGGGGCGCGGCGTCATGCAGGAACCGGTTGAGAGCTTCGGAAAGGGCGGAAACGGCTTCTGCGTAGAGCGCTTCCAGCGCGTCCACGATAGCCTTCGGTGTGGTATGTTTTGACATGGCACCCATTGGCGCGGGTTTGCGGGGAAGTCAATCGGGGGGCATTCTTCTACCGTCCCTCGTGAACGCAAGAGAGGCTGGCGTATCCACTCCGGCCCGGGTTCCAGGTCACCAGAGCTGCGGAGGAGCCAGCCGAGGCGGCGGTGACGCAGGGCGCGTTTGCTGCCGGGGCGCCGGGGCTCGGTGGATCGTGTCAGGTGTTTTCATAGGCGGGAGCATAACCCCGCCGGGGCCCCGGCCGGGTTCGCGCAGCGAGCGCCCAGGTGGCCACTGGGAACGCTGTTGGCACAAGGACGTTTCTGCGCTCATGGGCCGGCGCGCGGCGGAACTGTCATTGACCTGACAGAGTTTCGCGCGCGCGGCGACCTGAAGCGCGATTGACGTGCCGGAGACGGCCCAGCTGATCATCGATGTGCGCGATATGACGCGGACGTACGAGCGCCAGAGCATGGTGTTGGCGGCGGCGCTTCCGGTTGATGGCGGCCAGCCCTTCGCCTTCTCGGCTAGCGCTTCGAAACCCGACCTGATCCCGGACGGCAAGCTCGTGCTGCGGGCGCAGGTGCAGCGGCGAGGCGGTGACCCTCGCGGTGGAAGCCCGCGCGGGCGTGCGACGCCGATGGCCAGCATTGCGGCGGACCGACGGGCTTATTTTTTACGTCGACTGACGCAGGCGAGCACGTCCGCAATGGCCCCTCCCCTCCGGCAGACCTCTCTGGTCTCAGAAACGCGCGCGCAGCGTGACGCCGTAAGTGCGCGGGTCGGCCGGCTGGCCGACATAGAGGCCGGAGTTGCCGGGTTGGGCGGCGAGGAGTTCGAAATACTCCTCATCCAGTAGGTTCTTGCCCCACAGGAAAACGTCCCAGCCATTGACGCCCCGGAATCCGATACGGCCGTTGAGGGTCGTGTAGCCGTCAACGGTCAGGAAGGCCGATTCAGTCGGGCTGGAAGAGAAATCCGAGCGGTAGAAGGCGTCCACTGCGGTGAAGTACTCGCCGTCGCGGCCGAGAAATCCGCCGGCCTGCGTGACCTCGCCGCCGAGAGAGGCGGCCCATTCGGAGATGCCAGGCAGGCGCGTGCCGGAGATGTCCACCGCCTGGGGGCCGCCCGTGTTTTCGAGGGCGGGCGGCGCGTCCGGAAAGGAGACATACTTGCCGTCGGTCCAGGCAAGCGAGGCATAGGTGGAGAAGTTGCCTGAGACCTGCGCGCGGCCGTCGAACTCGACACCCCGTACACGGACCTTTTCGGCATTGGCGAGGTAGCCGCGCAGCACGCCGATCTGGGCATTAACGACGCCGACCTGATAGTCTTGGATCTCGGTCTCATAGACGGTCAGGTTGGCTGTCACCGCGTCGAACGGGGTGGACTTGAGGCCGAACTCGATATGGCGAACGTCTTCAGGCTTGACGGTGGCCAGTTCAATAGCAGGCGCGCCTGATGCGTTGGTCGGGATGCCGCTGAGGTTCAGGCCCACGGGTTTGAAGGCAGTGGCATAGGTGGCGTAGAGGTTCACTTCCGGGTTGATCTCGTAAGCCGCAGTGATCTGTCCTGAGACATTCGTGTCATCCGCGCTCGCTGTATAGGCCAGAGGGGCGAGGATTGAGCGTTGCAGGGCAATCAGGGCAGGACTGGTGGTTTGCAGCCCGCCGAAGACCTGCGCGTCATAGTCGACGCTTTTCTCGTCATAGTTCAGGCGCAGGCCCGGCAGCAGGCGCAGCTTGTCGGTCACCTGCCATTCGAGCTGGCCGAAGAGCGCGGCGCTGGTATTCTCGGACCGGATGTCAGACGTCTGACCGTAACCATCCAGGAGGCCGGGCGTCAGCGCGGCGGCGGATGGTGCCAGCAGCCAGCGCGCGGCGGCTGAGCCCTGCTCCTGAAGTCCGGTCGAGTTGATCTCCTGCGCGAAGGCGAACGCACCGAGGACGAAGCTGAGGCTGTCATTCAGATCCCCGGCGTAGCGCAGTTCCTGCGTCCACTGGGTCTGCTCGGAGGGGTTAGCCGAGACCGTGGTGATCGGCAGGCCGAGGAAGTCCCGGTCGTTCGACGGCCCCCAGTTCCAAAGGCGCCAGGCGGTAATTGAGGTCAGCGTGCCGGGGCCGATCTCCCAGTTGGCGGTGATCGAGGCGCCGCCGAAATCCTGGTTGGACTGGTGATAGGTGTCGGCATCGGTGAGCCGGTCAAAGGCGTTGAAGCTCGGCGGGCTATAGCCGAAAAAGGCAGCCAGCGCCGGATACTGACGATTGGCAGCACGCAATGTCGGCGCGACTCCGACCGGCACGAGGGCGTAGCCATTCGGGCGCTGGCGGGTGGAATCTGCAGCGAGGATCACTTCAAGCGTGTCGGTGACATTGAACAGAAGCTGTCCGCGGACGCCGAGATTGTTCAGGTCGTTGATGTCGTTCTGCTCGGTGACGTTATACAGCGTGCCGTCACGCTGGGTGCCTGAGAAGGAGAGCTTGCCGGCAACCTTGTCCGTGAGCGGACCGGTGATCGAAGCCTTGGCCTGGATGTAGCCGAGATTGCCATAGGTGAGCTCAAACTCGGATTCCGGCGTGAAGGACGGCTTCTTTGTCGTGATGTTGATGGCGCCGGCGGTGGTGTTCTTGCCGAACAGGGTGCCTTGCGGGCCGCGCAGGACTTCGATCTGCGAGACGTCGATGAAATCCAGCGTGGCGGCGGCGGGACGGGCGAGGAAGACGCCGTCGACATAGAGGCCGACGCCTGCGTCGAGGCCGTCATTGGTCAGGCCATAGGGAGCGCCGAGGCCGCGGATGTTGATCGAGGTGTTGCGGGGGTTAGTGGAGTAGAATTGCAGGGTCGGCACGAACTCGCGCAGGCGCCCGACGTTGAAGGCGCCGGATTCGGCGATGAAGTCCTCGGTCAGTACAGAAACCGGGATCGGCACATCCTGCAGGTCTTCGGAAACCCGGCGGGCGGTGACGGTGATCGTCTCGCGGCGCAGTTCCGTCTCCTCCGGCAGGGAGGAAGTATCCGGCAACGGAGCGGACTGCGCCGCAGCGACCGGCGCGAGCGCGCCGAGGGCGATGGACAGGAAGGCACGGTGGGGGGGCGACATAGGCATCTCCTGATCTGGAGCGCTTTATGTCTACTAGTTTTGTCGTGTTTTAAAGTTAGAAATTCAAAACCATCAATTTAGTCCCATTTATACAGAGGTATTCGCAGTTCAAATCAGGCCTTTAACCCGACTGAACCACTATGCTTGTTAGAATACTTAAAATCTGGCAGAGGCCGTGCCATAAGGAGCCGGCATGATTTCGCAAAAATCCAAGTACGCCTTGCGCGCCCTTCTGGCCCTCGCCGCGCGGCCGGGCGGCGAGCCCATGCTGATCAGCGACATTGCCGAGCAGGAGGTGATCCCGCGCAAGTTCCTGGAGCAGATCCTTCTCGACCTGAAACGGGCGGGCCTGGTGGCCAGCCGCCGAGGCAAGGCCGGCGGATACCTGATGCTGCGGCGCGCCGAGACGGTGACCTTCGGCGAAGTGCTGCGCCTGATCGACGGGCCGCTGGCGCCCCTGCCCTGCCTGTCCAAGATGGCCTACCGGCGCTGCGGCGACTGTGCCAACGAGAACGCCTGCAAGCTGCGCAAGGTGTTTGCGCGGGTGGCGGATGCGACACGCGATATCCTGGATACCACGACGCTGGCAGATGTGCTGCAGGCGGGCGTGACAAGCCTGCCGGTGGAAATCTGACGCCAGACGATCCGTTGGTGAGCGTCCCGGTTTCGCTGACGGGTCCGGTCAGGATGAAGCCGTCTTCACCGCAGACGGCGAACTGGGTGAGCTCCACAGCGCGGCCTATGATGGCTGGCCCGGTGGCGGGCGACCCCGCGGGGATGCGGAGCAAAGCCTGGATCGCAGAAGACATCAACCACGGCGGCGTGATCAGCAATTCGCGCCTGACACTGGCCTTCGGCGCGGATGGGAAGGTGTGAGGCTCGGACACCTGCAGCCGGTTTAATGGCACGTATACGGCAGATGGCAGCAAGCTGACGATTTCACCGCTGGCCTCAACCCGGCGGGCGTGCCTCGGCGAAGCACTGCCGGGCCAGGCGCGCAAATGCCTGGGCGCGCTGGTTGGCGAGCCGGCCTGGA
The DNA here is from genome assembly GCA_016124495.1 of Hyphomonas sp. GTDB lineage: Bacteria > Pseudomonadota > Alphaproteobacteria > Caulobacterales > Hyphomonadaceae > Hyphomonas. The sequence continues at coordinate 154,053 of WGNP01000007.1, forward strand.
GCTTCACCTCGGACGGCGTACTTCTGCCGGCGGGCGCAGACGCCGCGCGTATCGTGCTGCGGCGGTAGTTTTTGGGGGGCCGAGGCCCTCACCTCCCATTTCGCGGGAGAGGCGTTAAGAGGGCTAGCCTCCGATCACGCCGCCATCGTTGCGTGTAATGACCATGACGCTGGGGCGTGGGGGTGAGGTGTCTGTGAAGTCGGGCCAGCGGGTGGCGGGGGCTTCGAAACTGGCGCCTTCGCCGTCGCCGGGATGCTGGACGGCGAGGAACAGGGTATCACCGTCCGGCGTGAAGCGGGGGCCGCACAGTTCGGCGCCGATGGGTACGCGGAAGAAATGGCGGCCGGAGCCGCGGCGTTTGCCTTCGGTCTCGAGGGCCCAGAGGCCGTCGGCAGCGCCGGTATCGTCATTGCCATCGGTGGCAACCCACAGGCGGCCCCTGGCATCGATCGCGCAATTGTCGGGGCTGGCGAGCCAGCCGTTTTCAGTGGTGAAGGGATTCCAGGTGGCGCCGACTTCGGCAATGGCGGGGTCTCCGCAGCGCACGAGGATTTCCCAGGCCGAGGTCTCGGAAGTAAAGTCGCCGGCAGGTTCGGTGATCTCGATGATGTGGCCGAAGCGGTTGGAATGGCGCGGATTGGCGGCGTTGACCTGGTCCGGCGTGCGGCGATCATTGTTGGTAAGCATGACATAGACGCGGCCGGTCTTCGGGTCGGGCTCGACGTCTTCGGGGCGGTCCATGGGGGTCGCGCCGAGGAGGTCTCCGGCGCGGCGGGCTTCGATAACAACGTCCGCCTGCGACTTGAACCCGTTGGCCGGCGTCAGCGGGCCGGCGCCAAAGACGAGGGGGAGCCAGGTAACGGTGCCGTCGTCGTTGAAGCGGGCGACGTAGAGGGTGCCGTCATCAAGCAGGTTGGAACTGGCATTTGTTTCGCCGGGGACGAAGCGGCCTGCCGTGACAAACTTGTAGACATAGTCAAAGCGCTGGTCATCGCCGCAATAGACGACGACGCGGCCATCCGGGGCGACGACACTTTCGGCGCCTTCGTGCTTGAAGCGGCCAAGGGCGGTGCGTTTCTTCGGGGTTGAGTTCGGATCTTTGGGATCTACCTCGACAATCCAGCCAAAGCGGTTGGGCTCGTTCGGAGCTTTCGAGACATCGAACCGGTCGATGAACCTGCCCCAGCCATACCAGCCGCCGGGGACGCCCATACGCTTGTGATTGTCCGCCTCCGGATGATCTTCCGGCAGCGCGCCGAGGAAGTTGCCGTTGATGTTCTCCTCCGCCATCAGGTATGTACCCCAAGGCGTGATGCCGCCGGCGCAATTGTTCATGGTGCCGAGGACGTTGCGGCCGGTGGGGTCTTCGCCCGTGACGAGGCGCGCATCGCCGGCGGCGGGGCCGGTGACCTGCATGGGCGTATCAGCGGTAATGCGGCGGTTGAAGGGCGATCCGATGACGGCACGCCAGCCTTCGGCGGTGCGGCGGATTTCGGCGACCGTCCCGCCATGCGCGGCGATTTCGGTGAGCGCGATCTCGCGCGTGAGGCCCGCGGGATTGTCTTCGCGGATACCGGGGAACATCAGGTGGGTGGAAGTGTATTCATGGTTGACGCAGAGCAGTCCCCGGGGGGCTCCGTCCGTATCCGGATCAAGCGGGATGAAGCCGACATAGTCGTTGTTGTAACCGAACTGGCGCGCTTGTGCAGCAGCGGACTGGTTTCGCGGATCGAAGGGAGGGCTGTCTGCCCAGAGAGGGTCGCCCCAGCGCAGAAGAAGGTCGGCGCGGTAGCCTTCGGCGACATGGTGGGTCTGGTCGAGGCCGCGGGCGATTTCCGGGAAGCTGAAGGCGGGCGCGGGGCGCTTCATTTCATGGGCGGCGACCGCCGCAGCATCATCTGTGCGGCCTGCGCAGGCGGCGAGCGCGAGGCCGGAGACGGCGGTGAGCCCGCCGAGGAAGCCGCGCCGCGAGAGGCGGCGCTCAATGATGTCCGTGATGGTATCGGCGCCGGACGCGATACGCGGGTTTACGGGCGTGTTTTCTGACTGGTCCATGGCGATGGCTCCTGCAGGGTGCTGGGTCGTGGCCTTAGTGGCATCGCTGCGTGACAGAACGATGAAACCGCGGCTCAGGGATAAGGATAGGGTTCGAGTTTGGCGAGGTCGATGGAATAGGCGGCGTCGCCTGTATCGTTCAGGAACCTGCCCCGCCCGAAAGTGCCTTCCACATAATAGGGCACCCAGATGTCCCCGATCTTCACGCCCTTGTCCGCGCGTACGAAAATGATCTGGTTAGGCGGAGGCGGCGGCGTGTGGATACAGGCGCCCATGTAAGGCACGAACAGGAACTCAGTGTGCGTCTTTTTGGGATTAAAGTCGAACGGCACGACATAGCCGGGTATGCGCACGCGCATGCCGTCGTAATCCTCAACCGTGTCGAAAGTGCCGAACTGGGGCATGTAGTCCATGTCTGACCCTTCCTCGATCGCGCCGAAGGGGTCGGCATCATAGAGGCTGGTGGCGTTTGCCTGGTAGCGCTGTTCCAGCATGGCGTAGAATTCGGCCTGCTGGCGGGCGAGTTCCTCTTCGGCGCCGGCGGGCAGAAGGTCGCCCCAGATGATCGGCAGAGCCTCACCCGGCTTGACGCCCCAGTACTCTGCGGCGTCGCGCGGCGGCGCGCCGGGCTCTTTCGCGGCTTCAAAATCGGCTGTCTCGGCGCCTTCCGGCAACGGCGGCGGCACCGTGACGGGTGCCTCTGCGGGTTTGCCGCAGGAGGCGAACAGGAGGGCGGCAAGAAGAAGGATGAGACGCGCCGACATCAGGCGGCTTCCGCAGCATCGAGAACGAAGAGCAGCCGCGGCGGCGCGCCGGACGGCATCGGAGGCGATTTGTGAAGGATGCGGGGTGTCTGGCCCAGCCTCAGGCCGCGAAGGAGAAGCACGTCCCAGGTACGGACCTGCCCGGTGGTTCCGCTTTCCGGAGCGAGCCAATGGGTGCCCGGGCCGCGATAGGTGACGAGCAGGCGCCACCCCGTGCGGTCCTGATGGAAGCGGCGGCAGGCATCATCGGCGATACACTCCATCCGCAGACGGACGGACCGACCCGGCAGGGCGGCGAGAAACATGGACAGGAGTTCACGCATGTCTGTCTCCACGGCGGCGCGGGCAACGGGGTGGAGGCCAGCGGAGTCTGCGGCGCAGGACAGCGCGCATTCCGGATCGCTTCGCACATCGTTTACGAGGAAGGAATCTAGCGGCAGCAGCGGGCTGGCCGCAAGGGCGCATGCCACATCCGGCGCAGGCGTGCGGCGGCAAAGCGCGAGTTCGATCTCGTCCCTGCCCGCCTGCGAGAAGAGCACGGCGAGGTCCGGCGCTTCGACCGCGGCACCGGCGAGGCTGGCCGGCAGCGATTCGGAGGAAGGCGGCCTGGACGCGCGCATCGGACGGGACTTGACGGAAGGGATCATGGGCGGCATTTAACGTTACAGTATAACATTTACAACCCTTATTGTGAGCGCCGCAACATGACCCTTTCGACACTTCCCGTGACAGTGCTGTCCGGCTTTCTGGGCGCCGGGAAAACCACCTTGCTGAACCACATCCTGAACAACCGCGAAGGCCGGCGGGTGGCCGTGATCGTCAACGACATGAGTGAGGTGAACATTGACGCCGACCTGATCCGGGACGGCGCGGGCATATCGCGGACGGACGAGACACTGGTGGAGATGTCTAACGGGTGCATCTGCTGCACGCTTCGCGATGACCTGCTGAAGGAGGTCAGCCGCCTCGCGCGCGAAGGGCGGTTTGATTATCTCGTGATCGAGTCGACCGGCATATCCGAGCCCCTGCCCGTAGCGGCGACGTTCGACTTCCGCGACGAGACCGGCTTTTCGCTCGGCGACCTGGCCCGGATCGACACAATGGTGACCGTGGTGGACGCCGCAAACCTGCTGAAGGACTATTCGAGCGCGGACTTCCTGAACGACCGGGGCGAGAGCCTGGGCGAAGGAGACCAGCGGCCAGTGGTGCAGCTGCTGGTGGATCAGATCGAGTTTTCCGATGTGATCGTGCTGAACAAGACGGATGCCGTGGCGCCGGGAGAACTTGAGACCGTGCGCAAGCTGGTGCGGGCACTTAATCCGGATGCGGACATTATCGAAAGCAGCTTCTCGCGTGTGCCGCTGGACCGGGTAATGGGCACGGGCCGGTTCGATTTCGAGAAGGCGCAGGAGCATCCGCTCTGGGCCAAGGAGCTGTATGGCTTCGCCAATCATGTGCCGGAGACGGACACCTACGGGATCGAGAGCTTTGTCTACCGGTCGCGCCGGCCTTTCGAGCCCGCCAAGATTTACGCCTTCTTCAATGAGGCCTGGCCAAACGTCGTGCGAGCGAAGGGTTTCTTCTGGGTGGCGACGCGGCCGGACTGGATCGGTGAAGTGAGCCAGGCGGGCGCGCTGGTGCGCCATCAGGGCATGGGGAGGTGGTGGGCGGTGACGCCGCGCGAGCGCTGGCCGGGATCCGGCGACTTCGAGGCGTACATGGCGGGGATCTGGGACCGCGACGTGGGCGACCGGCGGCAGGAAATCGTGTTTATAGGGATCGGCATGGATGAGGCGGCCCTGCGCAAAAGGCTAAATGCGTGCCTCACCGACATACGCCATGGCAGCACGCCGGAAAGGATGCGGGCGCGCACTGACCTGCAAGACCCTTTCCCGACCTGGGGCCAGACACAGGCAGCGTAGAAAGCCCCTCTTGGAGCGCGATGCAGGACCCGTTAAGGCTTTCAGCCTCCTCCCGCTGAAAGCTTACGCCTCCCTCATGACTGACGCTTCCCGGACGCTGATCGGCATTGACCTTGGCACGACGAACTCGCTGGTGGCGGTATTCACGGATGCGGGGCCGCAGCTGATTCCCAACAGCCTGGGGGAGTTCCTGACGCCGTCAGCCGTCGGATACGGCGATGACGGCGCGCTGCTGGTGGGGCGGGCGGCCAAGGACCGGCTGCTGACGCATCCGGCGCAGACGGCGGCGCGGTTCAAGCGCTACATGGGCACCAATCACGAGATGACGCTGGGCAGGAAACCGTTCCGGGCGGAGGAGCTGTCGTCCTTCGTGCTGCGGGCGCTGCGGGCGGACGCAGAGGCGTATCTGGGGCACGCGGTGGACGAGGCGGTTATCTCGGTCCCAGCCTATTTCAATGACATCCAGCGCAAGGCGACGATCACGGCAGCTGAGTTTGCGGGCCTGAAGGTGAACCGGCTGATCAACGAGCCGACGGCGGCGGCGCTGGCTTACGGTCTGCAGGACCGGCAGGGTGAATCGACCTTCCTGGTGGTGGACCTTGGCGGGGGGACGTTTGACGTCTCGATCCTCGAGATGTTCTCGGGCGTGATGGAAGTACGCGCCTCGGCGGGAGACGCGTTCCTTGGGGGCGAGGATTTCACCGACGCGCTGGCGCTGGAGCTTGGCCGGCAGCTGGGCGTGAAGCCGGATACGGTCTCGCGCGAGGACGGGGCGCGGCTGCGGGCGCTTGCGGACCGGATGAAGGTGCAGCTGACGGAAGCCGCGGAGGCGAGCGCCGACTTTGCGCTGAAGGGCGAGGCGCGGCGCTTGACAATCACACGGGAGAAGTTCGACGAGATTACCGACCCGATCCTGAAGCGGCTGCGCCTGCCGATCCAGCGGGCGATTTCGGATGCGAGCCTCAGGGCGGACGACCTGCACCGCATCATCACCGTAGGCGGGGCGACGCGGATGGCGAGCGTGCGGGCGCTGGTGACGCGGCTGTTCAAGCGGTTTCCGGAGTATTCGATCGACCCCGATCATGTTGTAGCGCTCGGCGCGGCGGTGCAGGCAGGCCTGGCCGCGCGGCACAAGGCGCTGGACGATGTGGTGATGACGGACGTATGCCCGTTCACGCTGGGCTTCGAGACGTCGATTGCGGTCGGCGAGGGAAAGTACGAGCACGGACAATTCTCACCGATGATCGAGCGCAATACGGTGGTACCGGTGAGCAAGGCGGATGTGATCTCTCCGCTGCACCCCGGCCAGCAGGAGATCGTACTGAAAATTTTCCAGGGCGAGAGCCCGTTCGTGAAGGACAATATCCTGATCGGCACGCTGCACATTCCTCTGCGCGGCGGGCCAAAGGAGGACAAGTCGGTGGAGCTTCGCTACACCTATGATACGTCCGGCGTGCTGGAAGTGGAAGCGACGCCGCTGGCGACGAAGAAAATGGAGCGCCTCGTGATCGAGGGCAATCCGGGCAGCCTGCCGCGCGCCGAGATCGAGAAACGGCTGAAGGCGCTGAGCGCGATCAAGATCCATCCGCGCGAGCAGCAGGAGAATGCGGCGCTGATCGCCCGGATGCGGGCGGCCTACGAGAACCTCCTGGGCGACAGGCGCCAGTCGGTGGGCCGGCTGATCGCGGAGTTCGAGGGCGTGCTGTCGCGCCAGGACGTGCGCGAGATCACCGAAGCGCGGCGCAATATCGAAGCGATCCTCGGGAACTTCGAACGCGACGATGTCTTCTGATCCGTTTGACCTGCTGGAACTGGAAAGGGCGACGGCGACGGACGCAGATGTGCGCCGGGCCTATGCGGCGAAGCTGAAGGTCACGCGGCCCGAAGACGACCGGGCGGGGTTCATGGCGCTGCGCGCCGCGTTCGAGCAGGCGCGCCATGAAGTGCGCTGGCGGGACGAATACGAGGACCAAGCTCAGGACTGCAGTCCGGCGGATGACTGTGATCAGTCCGCGGCGGAACCTGTCGCCGGGGACGTGACTGGGCCGGACGCACCGCCACCCGGCTTGCCTGAAGGGGATGCGCAGATCACCTGGGCGCCGCCGGAAGCCGCATATGCACCGGAAGCGGCCGCTAGCGCGCCCCTGCCCGAGCCCGCATCAGAGCCCGAGGATGAGCCTGACCCGAACGAGGCGGATGCAGATGCAGCAGAGGTCCAGTTCGAAGACCGGATCGGCGCGGCGATGGACAGGCTGGTCGACACGCTGACGGCGACGGGCCGCGCGCCGAAAGTGCGCGACGTGATGGCGATCATCGACGGGGCGGACGTGGCCGGCATCGAGGAATACCAGTCGATGCAGTGGCAGGTGCGCCAGTTCCTGTGCGACCGGACGGGGTATAACCTGGAGCCGCAGGAGCTGCGCATTCCGGACTGGCTGACGCTGGAAGTGTTCGACGCACTGGACCAGTATTATGGCTGGACGCGCCAGCCGGCGACGCGGATATGGGTGCGCAGGCTGAACGACTGGATGGCGCGGGTGCGCAGGGAAGCGGCGCTCGGCGAGATCCCGCCGGAGGCGCGCAGGCGCGCGGTGGTGGAAGAGAGCAAGGCCGCCGCCCCGCAGGACAAGGGCAGCCAGATCTGGCTGTGGATCGGCGCGGGCATCCTGATCAGCCAGATCGTGCGGTTCATCGGCTCGGCGGGCGGGGGCGGCTGACGCCGGGTCATGACTGTTGCCGAGGCGGCTTCGCAGTTAAATTCACGGCTGGATGCAGGAGACCGGCGCGGCGAGACGCGGGCCCTGCCGATTTTCGCTGGAGTTTCCCATGGCCGATACCGGCGCGCTTGATCTTGGATTTGACCCGGCCGCGCTGAAGGCGCGCTATCTGGCGGAGCGCGACAAGCGCGTGCGCAAGGATGGCAACGAGCAGTATGTAAACGTGGCGGGACAGTTCGCCCACTACCTCGAAGACCCGTATACGGAGCGTGTGGAGCGCGCGCCGGTGAAGGACCATGTGGAAGTCGCCGTGATCGGCGGCGGGTTTGGCGGGATGCTGGCGGCGGCAAGACTGCGCAAGGCGGGCTTTGCCGACATCCGCATGATCGAGACCGGCGGCGCGTTCGGCGGGACGTGGTACTGGAACCGGTATCCCGGCGCAGCGTGCGATATCGAGAGCTATATCTACCTGCCGCTGCTGGAAGAGACCGGCTTCATGCCGAAGGAGAAGTATACCAGGGCGCCGGAAATCCTCGCGCATTCGAAGCGGATCGCGGAGCGTTTCAACCTGTTCGACAAGGCCCTGCTGAGCACCGGCGTGACCGGCATGAAGTGGAACGGGAAAAAGAAAGCCTGGACGATCGAGACCGACCGGGGTGACAGATTCACCGCGCAGTTCGTGGTGATGAGCAATGGTCCACTGAACCGGCCGAAGCTGCCCGGCATTCCGGGCGTCGAAAGCTTCAAGGGGCACAGCTTCCATACGAGCCGCTGGGACTACGCTTATACCGGCGGCGGGCCGGAAGGCGGGCTGACGGGCCTCAAGGACAAGGTGGTGGGCATCATCGGCACCGGCGCGACCGCCGTGCAATGCGTGCCGCATCTGGCCGCCGGGGCGAAGCACCTCTACGTGTTCCAGCGCACGCCCTCCTCAATTGACGTTCGCAATGACCGGCAGACGGATCCGGACTGGGCCAGGAGCCTGGAGCCCGGCTGGCAGCGCAGGCGGATGGAGAATTTCAATACACTGGTCTCGGGCGGCTATGAGCCGGAAGACCTGGTGAATGATGGGTGGACGGATATTATCCGCAATATCCTGTTCATTGCCTCGAAAGGCGACCAGCAGGGCCTGACGCCGGAGCGGCTGGCGGAGCTGGCGGAAATCGCCGACTTCAAGAAGATGGAACAGGTGCGCAGCCGCGTGGACGAGATCATCAGGGATCCGTCGGTGGCAGCGGCGCTGAAGCCCTGGTATCGCCAGTTCTGCAAGCGGCCGTGCTTCCATGACCAGTATCTCGACGCCTTCAACCAGGCGAACGTGACACTGGTGGACACCAATGGCCAGGGCGTCGACCGGATAACCGAGGACTCAGTTGTGGTGGATGGTAAAGCCTACAAGATCGACTGTCTGATCTATGCGACGGGCTTTGAAGTGGGCACGGACTATACGCGCCGGGCGGGCTACGACCCCGTGGGGCGCGGCGGCGTGCACATGAAGGATTACTGGGCGGACGGCATGCGAAGCCTGCACGGCCTTTGCGTACACGGGTTTCCCAACATGTTCCTGATGGGCCCCGGACAGGCGGGCTTCACGGCCAACTATCCACACCTGCTGGACGAGCAGGCCGGGCAGATCGGCTATACGCTCGCGGAAGTGAAGGCGCGGCAGGCCGGAACGTTCGAAGCTTCGGCTCAGGCGGAAGAGCAATGGGTGCAGCAGATCATCGACAAGGCCGTAATGCGCCAGCAGTTCCTCGAGGAGTGCACGCCGGGTTATTACAACAATGAAGGCAAGCCGAGCGACCGGGCCGCGCAGAACAATTCCTACGGCGACGGGCCGAATGCCTATTTCCGTATCCTCAGGAAATGGCGCGAGGACGGCGAACTGGCAGGGCTTGAGCTGAACTAACGCTTTGCGCCGTCGGGGCTTGAGCGCGCCGGCGTTTGAGCTAACTATCGGTGGATGGACACAGAGACGCTGCAAAGCTGGATTGGCCGCACCGAGGTGCAGATCGATACTGTGCATCCGGGCCCCGCGCGGGCGCTGGCGGCTACGCTCGATCAGAACCCGGATGATTTCCTGCTGAAGGCGGAGCTGCCGCCACTCTGGCTGTGGCTTTACTTCCTGCCGGTCGTACGCGCCTCGAGCGTCGGGCCGGACGGGCATCCGCAGCGCGGCGGCTTCCTGCCGCCGATCACCCTGCCCCGGCGCATGTGGGCCGGCAGCCGCTGCCAGTTCTACGGGCCGGTGCGGATCGGCGACGAACTGACCAAGGTGTCCTCGATCGCCAGAGTAACCTCGAAGACCGGACGCACGGGCGAGATGGTGTTCGTGACCGTACGCCATTCCTATTCGCGTGGCGGGGCCGGACTGATGGAGGAAGAGCAGGACATCGTTTACATGCCGATCCCGGACGTGTTCAGCCCGCCGGAACCGGTACCCGTCGGGACATGTGCGTGGACGGATCGTGTGGCGGTAGACCCCGTACTGCTGTTCCGGTTCTCAGCGCTGACCTTTAATGGCCACCGCATCCACTATGACCGGCCCTATGCGATGGAGACGGAAAAGTATCCGGGGCTTGTCGTGCACGGGCCCTTGCAGGCGATCCTGATGATGGAAGCGGCCCGGCGCTGGCAACCGGGCAAGCGGCCGGCGAGCTATACGTTCCGGGGGCTCAGGCCGCTATTCGACTTTGACGACGTTTCCGTCTGCGGGCGGACGAATGAAGCGGGCGGGCTGGACCTGTTCACCGCGAATGGCGAGGGCGCCGCCGGTATGCAGGCCAATCTCGGCTGGGCGGGCGGCTGACGCGGCCTAGATGATCCTCCATGAGGCCGGAAACCGGCCCGTGGGAGGACAAGATGGTCAAGATTCTGGAGGGGCTGCGGATTGTCGAAGGCTCTGCCTTTGTGGCGGCGCCGCTGGCGGGCATGACGCTGGCGCAGATGGGGGCGGACGTAATCCGCTTCGACCGGATACGCGGGGGCCTCGACAATGGTCGTTGGCCGGTCACTGACAAGGGGCGCAGCCTCTTCTGGGCTGGACTTAACAAGGGCAAACGCAGCCTGGCCGTGGACATGACGACGCCGCGCGGACAGGAAATCGTGACGCGGCTGATCTGTGAGCCGGGCGAAGGCAAAGGCATTTTCCTGACAAATCTGCGTGTACGCGGATGGATGGACTATCCTGCGCTCAAGGCCCGCCGGCAGGACCTGATCATGATGTCGGTGACCGGGGACCGCAGCGGCGGGCCGCAGGTGGACTATACGGTGAACCCGGCGGTGGGCTTTCCGATGGCGACAGGGCCGGAGGGATCGACCGAGCCGGTGGGCCATGTGCTGCCCGCCTGGGACTGCATCACCGGGCAACAGGCAGCGCTGGGCATCCTGGCGGCGGAGCGGCACCGCCGGCTGACCGGGAACGGGCAGCTGGTGGAACTGGCGCTGAAGGACATGGCGCTGGCAATGCTGGGCAATCTCGGGATCATCGGCGAGGTGACGGTGAACGGATATGACCGGCCGAAGATGGGTAACTCCCTGTACGGAGCTTATGCGCAGGATTTCGTGTGCAAGGGCGGCGGGCGCATTGTGGTCGTGGCGCTGACGCAGCGCCAGTGGGACAACCTTAAGGCTGTGACGCATACACAGGAGGCATTCGAAGAGCTGGCCGTGGAACTGGGCGTCAATCTGAACCGCGAAGGGGCACGATTCGAACACCGGCATGCGATAACCGCTGTGCTGAAGCCATTCTTTGACTCGCGGCGGGTGGAAGAATTCGAGGCAACATTTACAGAGCGCAGCGTGACCTGGGCCCGCTACCGGACCTTTGCGCAGGCGGTGCGGGAGGATCCGGACATTTCAACAGATAATCCCATGTTTTCAAAGCTCGAGCATCCAGGCATCGGGACCTATCTGACGCCAGGCAATCCGATTGCTTTCTCGGACGCGGAGCGGATCGCGCCGGTGAGGGCGCCAGGCCTCGGGGAAAATACCGACGAGATATTGTCCGGGATCGGATATTCAGACGGGGAGATCGCGAGCCTGCATGATGATCTGATTGTGGCAGGGCCGAGGTAGGCTACTCTTCTACCAGCATCACCAGTACATCGCCGTCTGAGACTTGCTGGCCGGCGCTGGCGTGGATGGCTTGCACGACGCCGTCCCTCGGTGCGGTCAGGGCGTGTTCCATTTTCATCGCTTCGAGGACGGCGAGGGTTTCGCCCCGGGTGACAGTGTTGCCAGCGATGGCCAGTACGCTGAGTACCTTGCCGGGCATCGGAGCCTTGACGACGTTGCCGCCAAGGGCGGCGTCGGCGTCAGCGCTGAACTCGGGGATCGTAATGAGGAAGGTGTCGCCGCCAGTGGTAACGGCGAAACGGCGGGGCGAAAGGTCGGTGATCAGCGGGAACGGCGTCTGATCGCTGAGGGGGGCTTCCGGGTCGACCATTTCGGCTTCGCCGTCTGCGGCGAGGAGGACGTCGCGGCGGGGCACCGAGTTCAGGCGGAAGCCATCGTGAAGGTCCCAGGGCGAGACGGCGCCTTCGTCGTCGAGAAGTAGTGTCGCGACGGCGGAGAGGGAGGCGGCGCGGTGTACGTCCGGCACGCCGGCAAGTGCGCCGAGATTTTCGCCGATCCAGTTGACGTGGTGCGTGCCGGACGCGAACGTCTCGGAAAGCGCGCAGCGGCGGAGGAATCCGGCGTTGGACGGCACGCCGGCGAGCTGGGTGTGAGCAAGAACGTCGGTGAGACGTTCCAACGCGGCATCCCGGGTCTCTGCGTGTACAATCAGTTTGGCGATCATGGAATCGTAGTTCGAGGGCACGCGGTCTCCGGATTCGAAGCCGGCGTCCCAGCGCAGTGTTTCGCCGTCCGGTTCTTCGAGCAGGCCGAATTCGAGAATGAGGCCGGCCCCGGGGCGGAAGCTGTCGGAAGGGTCTTCAGCGCAGATGCGGGCCTCGAAGGCGTGGCCGGTGAGCTTGATATCCTTCTGCTTCAGCGGGAGCTTGCCGCCAGCGGCGGCGATCAGCTGCCACTCGACAAGGTCAGTGCCGGCAATGGCTTCGGTGACCGGGTGCTCAACCTGAAGGCGGGTGTTCATCTCGAGGAACCAGAAGGTGTCCGGCGCGAGCGGCCTTGATCCGTCCACGATGAATTCCACCGTGCCCGCACCCTGATAGCCAACAGCTTTGGCGAGTTTCACAGCGGCATCGGTCATCACCTTGCGGACAGGTTCCGGCATGCCGGGCGCGGGAGCTTCCTCGATGACCTTCTGGCGGCGGCGCTGGAGGGAGCAGTCGCGCTCAAACAGGTGGACGACATTACCGTGCTGGTCGCCGAAGACCTGCACTTCGATATGGCGCGGGCACGCGACGAGTTTTTCGAGCATCACGCGGCCGTCGCCGAAAGAGGATTCGGCTTCTCGCACAGCGCTCACAAGTTCAGCGGCCAGATCCGCGGCCCTGGAGACCTGTCGGATGCCCCTGCCCCCGCCGCCTGCGACAGCCTTGATAAGGAGCGGATAACCGACTTTTTCGGCGGCTTTCGTCAGCGTGCTGATGTCCTGCGCCTCGCCCCGGTAACCAGGGAGCACAGGCACGCCCGATTCCTCTGCGATGCGCTTGGCTTCGTCCTTCGGGCCCATGGCGCGGATGGCGGCGGGCGGCGGGCCGACCCAGGCGAGTCCGGCGGCAAGGACGGCTTCAGCGAAGGCGGCGTTTTCGGAGAGGAAGCCGTAGCCGGGGTGAATGGCGTTCGCGCCCGTCCCGGCAGCGGCGGCGAGGATGGCCTCTGCGCGCAGATAGCTTTCGGCGGCGGGGGCGGCGCCGATATGGACGGCTTCATCCGCCTCCCGCACGTGCATCGCGGCGCGGTCGGCATCGGAATAGACGGCGACGGTTTCGATGCCGAGGCGGCGGCAGGTGCGGAAGATCCGGACGGCGATTTCACCCCGGTTCGCGACGAGGAGTTTGGTGATTTTCACGGGCGGCCTCTCCCCTGCCCCGGTGCACGGTGGCGACCAGGACGAAACTGATGATCATCAGCAGATACCATGATCCGAGCTTGGATAAAGACACCATCTCCCAGCCGGCCTCCTGGCCGGGATAGGTCCAGGCGCGGGCGAAGGTGCCGAGATTTTCTGCAAACCAGATGAAGACGGCGACGAGGAAGAAGCCGACCAGCAGCGGCATGGGGCGGTGGACCTCGTCCGGGCGGAACCAGACGACAGTGCGCAGGTAGAGCACGGCGGCGGCGGCAAAAAGGCCGAGGCGGATGTCAGGCAGCCAGTGGTGGGCGAAGAAGTTGATGTAGATGGCGGCGGCGAGCAGGCCCTGCGCCCGCAGCGGGGGGAAACGGTCGAACCGGAACTCGAAGATGCGCCAGACGCGGGCGAGGTAGGAACCGACGGCGGCGTACATGAAGCCGGAGAAGAGCGGCACGGCGCCGATGCGCAGGTAGCTGTCTTCGGGGTAGATCCAGCTGCCATAGGCGGTCTTGAAGAGCTCCATGATGGTGCCGACCACGTGGAAGACCAGGATGACGCGCGCCTCCTCCCAGGTTTCGAGGCCGGAGAGGATGAGCAGGACCTGGAGAGCGAGCGCGGCGAGGACAAGGAAGTCGTAGCGCGAGAGGGTGGCTGCATCCGGATAGAAGAAGTGGGTCGCCAGCAGGAGCGAGAGCATGACGCCCCCGAAGAGGCAGGCCCAGGCCTGCTTGATGCCAAAACTGATGAACTCGAACAGGCCGAGGCTGCACGGGCCCTTCACCCAGCGGGCGCGGAGGGCTTCGCGCCCGGCGTGAAGACGGGCACGAAGGCGTGTGGAGGCAGGCACCGGATTTGTCATCGCCCAACGCAATGGCCGGGTTTCCGGGTTGAAACAAGGCCGGAGCCGGCTCTGCCCGGGGGTGATTTTGAGGCTTTGTCAGGCCCGCCGGATGGCGTAAGAATACGGTGTGACCATGCAACGGGGGACCCGATGGCTTACAATTCAGGCGTTCAACTGGCCGGCATTGCCGGTATCGTCGGCGGAGGACTTGGCGCCTATTTCGGCTACAACTACGCCATCACGGAAGGCATGCCGCCGGTCCAGGGCGCGCTGATCCTCGGCGCCATCGGCATGATCTCGTTCAGCGCCGGCGCATTCGTGCTGAAATCGGTGCTGCAGTTCATCGTCTATGTGATCATGCTGGGACTGGTCATTTACATATTCCGGGAACCCATCGAGGGGCTGACCGGGATCAATCCGGTCGAGGCCGTTCACACGGCGCTGACAGGCTGGGGACTTCCGCTTCCGCCGCTGGAATAGCTTACGCCTTCCAGCTGGGCGCTCGTTTTTCGAGGAAGGCGGCGATGCCTTCTTTTCCCTCCGCAGAGGCCCGGCGGGCCGCTATTCGCTTCGCGGTCTTGTGCGCGAGCTCACGGTCTATGGGGCGTCCGGCAACATCCCGCACGAGTTTCTTGGAATCCGCGATGGCGCCAGGGGCGGCCGCGAAGACAAGCTTGGCGATGTTCTCCTCGAGTTCAGCCATTTCATCCGACGTCTGAGCAACGTACTGCACAAGACCGATGCGTTCGGCGTAGGCCGCGTCAAACGATTCCGCCGTGACGAACAGGGAGCGGGCCCAGCGCGGGCCGATGGCCTCGATCACGAAGGGGCTGATGGTGGCAGGCGTCAGGCCGAGGCGGACTTCGGAGAAGCGGAAGGATGCGCCTGCCATCGCGATGGCGACATCGCAGGCCGCAACGAGCCCCGCCCCGCCGCCCATAGCGATGCCGTGAACGAGCGCGAGCGTCATCTGAGGCATTTCGTACAGGCGCTGCAGCATCTCGGCGAGGCGCTCCGCGTCCTCTTCGTTCTCCTCACGCGTGTGAGTGGCGGCGCGCTTCATCCAGTCGAGGTCTGCGCCGGCCGAAAAGGATGGACCTTCGCCGCGCAGGATCATCATCCGGATGGACGACTGGTCGGCGATCATCGTGAACACATCCGTCAGCTCTGCGATGAGTTCCGCGTTGAAGGCGTTGTGAACATGCGGCCGGTTGAGGGTAACGATGGCGACGCCGGCGCGGGTCGCATCGAACTTGATGAGGTCGTATTCGCAGTCACGCATCGCGGTGTTTCCTCAGAAAAGGTTTCATCTGCCGCCATCCTGAGGGACGCGGCCAGCCTGCGCAAGGCGTCTTTGCCGGACCAGGGCCAAGACAGCGCCAGAACAGCGCCAGAACAGCGCCGGCACTCACGACCCTGAACAGCCGGTCCCGGCCGGCGGGCCATGGACGTTCAGCCCTGACCGGGACCTGCGCGGTCCAGCAGGATGCTGGCAAAGTCCTGGCCAGCGTGAAAGAAACCAAAAACACGGACGATCTGCAGATCCTTGATCAGTTCGAAGGCAACAACGGTGCGCCCGACGGGTGCAGTTCGCAGCCCCTTGCGGATATCGTCTCTCTGCCAGCTATGCTGGGACAGCGAACTTGCCGAACACGCGAAGGTAAGCATCTCCTGGGTGCGCCGCACAGCGCCCGCAATATCGCCCGTCGCGCCTTCCAGTTGCCGCGCGATCGCCCGCAGGTCTTCGATGGCAGCGGGAGAAAACCGGACCTTGAAATTCTGAAGATTCATACCGTCCACGGATTAGCAATAAGTTGAGAGAACATCCGGCCCGCTTCAATCTGGAACAGGTCTGCATCCAGAAACTCGGCTTCGGCCCGAGCTATAAGTTCCCCCCGCAGGTGCAGGGACCTTGCCTTGTGGACGTCCTGAGCTTCCAGCAGGACGCTGAGCGCGCGCTCAACCAGAGCGCTCACATGGGGGTACGTGCCGGACTGTACCAACTCCATCGCCCTCTCATAAGTCTGATCGCTGAGCAGGACGGTTGTTTTAATCGTCATGAATGAGCCTGAATATACAAAAGAACCGCGCACCTAGCTTAGCCTGCAGCAAAACTCAATTACATCCGGAACAGTCCGAACCCACGCTCGCCGAAGGGGGCGTTGAGACTGGCCGACATCGCAAGACCGAGAACGCGGCGGGTGTCGGCGGGATCGATGATGCCGTCGTCCCAGAGACGGGCAGTCGAGAAATAAGGATTGCCTTCGGCTTCGTAGAGATCACGGATCGGCTGCTTGAAGCTCTGCTCCTCGGCAGCGCTCCACTCGCCGCCCTTGCGCTCGATGCCATCGCGCCTGACAGTCGCCAGGACGCTGGCGGCCTGCTCGCCCCCCATGACGGAGATGCGCGCGTTCGGCCACATGAAGAGGAAGCGCGGAGAGTAGGCGCGCCCGCACATACCGTAATTGCCGGCCCCGTAACTGCCGCCGGTGACGATGGTAAATTTTGGCACGGAAGCGGTGGCCACGGCGGTGACCATCTTGGCGCCGTCCTTGGCGATCCCGCCGGCTTCGTATTTAGAGCCGACCATGAAGCCGGTGATGTTCTGCAGGAAGACCAGCGGGATGCGGCGCTGGTCGGCCAGCTCGATGAAATGGGCGGCTTTCTGGGCGCTTTCGGAGAACAGGATACCGTTATTGGCAAGTATGGCGACCGGCATACCGTAGAGGCGCGCAAAGCCGCAGACGAGGGTTTCGCCGTAGAGCTGCTTGAACTCGTGGAACTCCGAGCCGTCGACGAGACGGGCGATGACTTCGCGGGCATCGTAGGGCTCGCGGACGTCGCGCGGCACCAGGCCGTGCAGTTCGGCCGGATCGTAGAGGGGGGCTTGCGGCTCGGTCAGCTCGAACGGCTGGGGCTTCGGCTTGTTCAGCGTACGTATGATCGAGCGGACGATGGCGAGGGCGTGCGAATCGTGGGCAGCGTAGTGGTCGGCGACGCCGGAGCGGCGGGCGTGGACATCGGCGCCGCCGAGGTCTTCGGCTGAGATCTCCTCACCGGTGGCGGCTTTCACCAGCGGCGGGCCACCAAGGAAGATGGTGCCCTGCTTGCGCACGATGACAGTTTCATCGCTCATCGCGGGCACATAGGCGCCGCCGGCGGTGCAGCTGCCCATCACGGCGGCGATCTGGGGAATGCCCTTCGCGCTCATCTGAGCCTGGTTGTAGAAGATACGCCCGAAGTGCTCACGGTCCGGGAAGACTTCGGATTGGTGCGGCAGGTTCGCGCCGCCGCTATCGACAAGGTAGATGCAAGGGAGATGGTTTTCCATCGCCACTTCCTGCGCGCGCAGGTGTTTCTTCACGGTGACAGGGAAGTAGGCGCCGCCTTTGACGGTCGCGTCATTGCAGACGATCAGGCATTCCCGGCCTTCAACGCGCCCGACACCCGTGATCAGGCCCGCGCCCGGCGCTTCGCCGTCATACATACCGTTGGCGGCGAGGGCGCCGATTTCGAGGAAGGCGCTGCCGGGGTCGATCAGGCGCTCAACCCGCTCACGGGGCAGCAGCTTGCCGCGTTCGGTGTGGCGGCGCCGGGCCTCCTGCGGGCCGCCGAGGGCGGCGTGGGCGGTCCTGGCCTGCAGGTCCTCCAGCAGGGCCTGCATGGCCTTGCGGTTGGCGGCGAACTTCGCTCCGGACACATCCAGCGCCGATTTCAGAACAGGCATGCGGTCTTCCTTAACACTCAGGCCGAGGATTAGCCGCCGCTCACCGGGCTGTCACCGGTTCGGTAACCGATTTATGATAAACAGGAAGCATGGACGGCTTTCAAACCTCAGACAGAACGCGCAAGAAACGGGTCATGCAGATCCCTCCCAATCCTGATCTGAAAGTGATTCCCCTGCTGAAGGATGTATCGCAGCGCGCGATGCGTTCGGCCGGCAGGGAAGCACGCTGGTTCTCGCTGCCGGCAGGCCAACCCCTTTTCCTCGCCGGGGAACCGGCCGATTCGATCTTTTTCGTCGTTTCGGGAACACTGGGCGCCTTCGGGCCCGGCAACGAATTCATAGGCCATATCCGGCCAGGTGAGCCGGTTGGGGAGATGGCTCTGTTCCTTGGCGGCGTGGACCTCAACGGCGATGGCATACCGGAAGACAAGCCGCATACGGGCTCGGTCTACGCGCTGCGCGATTCCGAAGTGGTGGCCCTGTCGCGGGCTGGCTGGAACCGGCTGGTCAAGGCGGAGCCGGAACTGCTGGAGGGCATGATCCGGATCATCCTGCGGCGGCTGGGCCGGACCGGGCAGCGTAATGTTGCCACAGTGCCGAAGGTCTACACGCTGGTTGCAACCTCGCCGACGATCGACCTGCGTCTGAGGGCCCGCGAGCTGCGCGAGGCGCTGATGAAGTTTGGCCAGAAGGTCGCCATCATTGACGAGATACAGGGCGACGGGAAGCCAGCGGCCTTCTTCGATGAACTCGAGCACAACAATGATACGGTAATCCTGATCACGCCGATTGGCGATACGTCCTGGTTCCGGCTGGCGACGAGGCAGGCGGACCGGATCTGGGTACTGGCGCGCGGGGATGCGCGCCCCTCCGTGCCGCTGATGCCGGAAGACACCTCGCCGGCGCAGAGGCTGAAACTTGTGGACGTGCTGCTGATCCATCCGGGCACGGAGCGCCGGGCTGCACGGCCACAGGAATGGCTGGACGCAGCGGGTGCAAACCGCCTGTTCCACTGGTACGGCGACAGCCAGGCCGACGCGATGCGCCTTGCCCGTGTGATGACGGGCCGGTCGGTCGGTATCGTGCTTTCGGGCGGCGGGGCGCGGGCCTACAGCCATATCGGGGCAGTCCGCGCGATCCGCGAGGCTGGCATTCCGATCGACTTTGCCGGCGGAGCGTCAATGGGCGCGGTGATCGCAGCCTGCGTGGCCATGGGCTGGAGCGATACCGAGATCGACTGGCGAATCCGCAAGGCGTTCGTGGAGTCCAATCCACTGGGCGACTATACCCTGCCGGTCGTCGGCATGGTGAGGGGCAAGCGCGTGAACGCGCGGCTCGAAGAACATTTCGCCGAGACCGAGATCGGCGATCTGAAGATACCGTTTTACGCGCTGTCGACAAACCTGACTTCCGGGCGGGTACATGTGCACCGCAGCGGCCATCTTCGCACAGCGCTGCGCGCCACAATCTCGTTGCCCGGGATCCTGCCACCGGTAGTCGACGGCGAGAACATTCTGGTTGACGGCGCAGTACTCAACAATTTCCCTGTCGAAATCATGCGGGAGCTTCACCAGGGGTTCGTGATCGGATCGGACGTGTCCGGTCAACCCGAAGGCCTCAACAGGGAAGAGTTTGTCCGCCCCCTGAATTTCTGGCAGTGGGTGGCGAGGAACGGATTTTCATCGCCGCCTCCGATTGCAGGCCTCCTGATGCGGGCGGCGACGGTGCGGAATGATCCGGCCTATGGCCGGGATATGACTGATGTGATGATCCTGCCGGAGTTGCCGGGCATCGAACTGCGCGACTGGTCCGCTTATGATGCGGCTGTCGAAGCAGGCTATGTGGCCGCCAGGGCGGCGCTGGAGACCAGCGAAATCCCGAAGCTCTGCTGCCCGGCCTGAGCTGCAACCTTCTGCAGTATAAGCACAGCCCTGAGCGCATTGAGCAAGGTCATGACGAGGCGACCCTTACGATGCTGCAAACGGGCTGACGCCGGGTGAACCCGCGTAACACCGGGTTGTCCGTAGACGGTCTGGAAAATTGATGGCACCTCCGGCAGCACGCAGCTTAAGGAGCACGCCATGGCCAGGATACCGAAAGCCCACAAGCAGGTTGGTGAAGAATACCTGGCCACGGCCAAGCAGGCGAGCGCGGTGCACCGGTTCCCGTTTCCGCCGCAGATGGTTTGGAATGCGCTGCTGGACGGGCCGGCCTGGACTGAGTGGCTGCCGATCACCAAGGTGACATGGACAGGTCCGAAGCCATTTGGGCCGGGCACCACGCGCACGGTGGAAGTCGGCGCTCAGGTGATCGAGGAGACGTTCTTTGCCTGGGAAGAGGGCAAGCGGATGGCGTTCCGGTTCGAGCGCTCCACCCTGCCCGTCTCGGCGGCGGTCGAAGACTACCGCATCGTGCCGGTCGAGGGCGGCTGCGAGCTGCGCTGGAGCGGCAAGGCCAGCGCGCCCCTGTTTCTGGGCGGCTTGGTGACGGGGCAGCTGACGAAGGGGCTTGTGGACGGAATGCCGAAACTGGAGGCGCTGATCGCGCGCCAGCCGGAGCGGTTCAGGTAACGTCCAACGCGTCCGCTTCAGGAACGGGACAACCTCCTCAGGCATGTTCCGATTCGAACTCAGGGCGCATTGCCACCAACCGACATCTTGCCGCTGGCCGGGCTTGAAGCCGGCTTTTGTGCAGGTGCCCAAGCGGCAGAAACCTGTTTTCTAATGCAGCATGATACTCGCGGCATTGAGCAGCGCGAAGGATCGCGTTGCACGCCATGCTGGCTCACGCCGTTTCGTTGAACAGCTCCCGGCCGATCAGCCAGCGCCGGATTTCGGATGTCCCTGCCCCGATTTCATAGAGCTTGGCGTCGCGCAGGAGGCGGCCTGTGGGGTACTCGTTGATATAGCCGTTGCCGCCGAGGAGCTGGATGGCGTCGAGGGCCAGCCTGGTGGCCGTTTCTGCCGCATACAGAATGGCGCCCGCGGCGTCCTTGCGGGCGGTCTCGCCTCGGTCGCAGGCTTTTGCGACGGCGTAGACATAGGCCTTTGCTGCATTCATCTGCACGTACATGTCCGCGAGCTTGCCTTGCACGAGCTGGAACTCGCCGATGGACTGGCCGAATTGTTTCCGATCGTGGATGTAGGGGATCACGACATCAAGGCAGGCCTGCATGATGCCGGTCGGCCCGGCAGAGAGCACGGAGCGCTCATAGTCGAGGCCGCTCATCAGGATGCGCGCACCGGCGCCCACCGGACCCATGATGTTTTCTTCCGGCACTTCGCAATTGTCGAACACGAGTTCGCCGGTTTCCGAGCCGCGCATGCCAAGCTTGTCGAGTTTCTGAGCAACCTTGAAGCCCTTGAAGCCGCGCTCGATCAGGAAGGCGGTGATGCCTTTCGAGCCGGCGTCCATGTCGGTCTTGGCGTAGACGACCAGAGTGTCCGCATCCGGAGCATTCGTGATCCACATCTTGGTGCCATTAAGGACGTAACGGTCGCCTTTCCTGTCGGCGCGCAGTTTCATCGAGATGACGTCAGAACCGGCCCCGCTCTCGCTCATGGCGAGCGCGCCGAGGTGCTCGCCGGAGATGAGTTTCGGCAGGTACCGGGTCTTCTGGTCATCATTGCCCCAGCGCCGTAACTGGTTGACGCAGAGGTTCGAGTGGGCGCCGTAGGAAAGGCCAACCGAAGCAGAAGCGCGGGAGATTTCTTCCATCGCCACGACATGCTCGAGATAGCCGAGACCCGTGCCGCCCCATTCTTCTTCGACCGTGATGCCAAGGAGGCCGAGCTCGCCCATCTTCGGCAGGAGGTCGCGCGGAAACTTGTCCGTCCGGTCAATCTCGGCGGCGCGGGGCGCAATCTCGTTCCGGGCAAAGTTTTTCACGGTTTCGCGGATCATGTCCGCGGTTTCACCGAGATCGAAGTTCAGCGTGGGATATGTGTTCGCAATCATGCAGCTTACCTAGCAAGGGCGCCCCTGCCTGTCACCGCTTGTCAGTCCTGACGCGTGAGGGCGCGGTAGAGATAATAGCTGGCGATCAGGAACAGGAAACCGCCGCCGAGAGCGAGCACAGGACCGGCGAATGCGTCACTCTCGCGCAGCATCGGGCGGGCCGTATGCGAGAGGAAGCGCTCGATACCGGCGATAAACCCCACCAGGCCGAGGCCGGAGAGCAGGGCGTAGGGCACCCAGGCGCTGAGATTGCGGATCGCGGCGGTATCCAGGTCGCCGTTCTCCTGGATGGCGCGCTCGAGGTCGCGTGGGTCGACCTGGATGATCTCGAGGTCGTCGACCACGACGCCTTCGGCGAGCGGGAGCGCGGGCAGCCCCTCCTCGGACGGCGCGGCGGACGCCGGGCGGGACATGCGGCGGCGCTCGATGCCTTCCGGGGGCCCCTTGGACCGCAGGGGCGGCGTCAGAGGCGCAACCGGCGGGTCGTCGCCGACAAGGGCCTTCACCGCGTCCGTGATTTCTTCAGGGGTGGGGCCGTCGCCGGGCGCGGCGGGCGGCGCGGGCGGGGCCGGCGGCTGGGGCGGCGCTTCGCCGAGGATGCGGGCGATACGCTCGCTGACGGCGCGGGCGGCGGCCTGGGTAGAGTTTTCAGGGGGTGCGGCGGCAGTGGTCTCGCTGGTCACTCGGGGACCGATGGTCACCGATCGGGCGCCGGGACCGGTCTCTTCGTCATCGTTGCCCAGCTGGGCGAGCGGGCGCACCAGCGCGCCGGGAATGGCGGCTCGGCCAGCGGGGTGTTCAAGGAAATGCGCAATCTCGGCGGCGCGGCGGCGGGCCAGCGCATCCACGACGCGCAGTTCGCCGGAAATGTTCGCGAGGCGCCAGGCCCACATGGCATTGGCCGCCAGCGGGCGGTCACCCGCGTTAAGCGCGGCAACGACATCCGAATTCGAGAACGCTTCACTGCCGATGTTGAAGGCGAAGGAGACAAGCGCATCGAATTCGTTCTGGCTGAGCGGGCTCAGCACCTGTTCGGCGATCTGCTGCTCGAACCGGGGCAAGTCATGGTGGCGCAGGATGAGGGCGGCGTCACGCGGCGAAATCTGCAGACCGGCGCGGGCGGTGGCGGTGTGGCCGTAGCCAATCAGCCAGCCGCCGCCGGGCAGACGCGCTGCCCGCGGGCGAAAGCCCTCGAAGCTCTGGATGAGCTCGATACCCTGTGCTGACGTGCGCATGGGACGGGCCAAACCCACTAGCTCCCGTTATGGTACATCCGGCCAATTGCCTACAGGTGCACCCTGCAAAACGCGCGCCCATTCGCCTGCAACGCGAGATTCGACCGAAAAACCGTCAGTTTACAGGAGGACGATCGTGGCGAGGCCGAGAAAGCTGAAGAAGGCCATGACATCGGTCAGGGTTAATACGAAAACCGACGAGGCAACAGCAGGGTCCGCCCCGAGGCGTTTAAGCCCCAGCGGCACCAGGATCCCGGACAGGCCTGCCCACAGGAACGTGCCGAACATGGCAAAGGCAATGACGAGGGCGAGCCCTGTATCGGCAAACCAGAACAGGGCTATCAGGCCCACACCGACGCCGATCAACAGCCCGTTGAAGGCGGCCGCCATGAATTCCCTCAGGATCGCGCGGCGAGCGGAGGCGCCGTCCAGCTGGCGCGAGGCGATGGCCCGCACCGCCACCGCGAGGCCCTGACTGCCGGCATTGCCGCCGAGCGCCGCAACGACAGGCATGAGGATGGCCAGCGCCACGACTTCCTCGATGGCGCCTTCGAACACCGAGATGATCGCCGAGGCAATGAAGGCGGTGAAGAGGTTGATCGCCAGCCAGGGCAGCCGCGCCTTGACGGTCTCGAACACGGTATCGGACGCGTCGGCAGAAGACACGTTCGAAAGGGCCAGCAGGTCTTCGGAATGCTCGGAATGCATGACGTCGACCATGTCATCGACCGTAATCATCCCGACGAGGCGGCCGGCGGTATCAGTGACCGGGGCCGAGGCGAGCGAGTATTTCTGGAACTGGTAGGCAACGTCTTCCTGGTCGGTAGACGTATCCAGTGTCATCGTCGGCTCGTTCATGATGTCTTCGAGCGGCGTTTGCCTGGGCTGGCGCAGCAGGTTGGCCAGCGGGACAATGCCGAGCAGGCGGTGCGCCGGGTCGATCACGTAGATTTCGTGGAAGACTTCCGGCAGCTCGGTGCCGAGCGCGCGGGCGTGGTCGATGGCCTGGCCGACGGTCCAGAATTCCGGGACGGCGACGAATTCCGTCTGCATCAGACGGCCGGCGGTTTCCTCTTCATAGCCGAGGCTGCGTTTGAGCTCCGCCCGGTCAACCGGCGCGAGATCTTCGAGAATACGCTCGCGCCGGTCATCCTCAAGGTCTTCGAGAATGGTCGTCGCATCGTCGGAATCGAGTTCGTCGAGGGCCTGCGCCACCGCCTGGTCAGGCAGCATGTCGACAGCATCCTCGCGGTAGGAGTCGCGCAGCTCGATCAGAATTTCAGGCGGCAGCTCGCCGCCGAGGAGTTCGACCGCCTCCTCGAACGTATCGTAGTTGAGGGCTTCAAGTGCATCGGCCGCGTCGGCCGGGTGCATCCGCTTCAGCGTGCGCGCCAGCCAGCGGATATCGCGCTCGTCGACAGCGTCGGCGAGGTCGTTCAGGAAGACCGGATCGATCTTGCCCTGCTCGGCAGAGGTGGAGGCGCTTGTATCCGTCATTGGAGCCTGTCATGCCGGGGTTGCTGCGCCGCGGCAAGAGAGGGCCAGTCGGGCCTCAGGTCAGCTGTAGCGGAATTCCGGCGCGTCGAGATCGACCAGCGGGAGTTCGTCCTTTTCCTTCCAGTAATTCTGCGTATGGGCCCATTCCGGGTTTGCCCCGCGTTTCGGCATCTGGGCCATTGAGCGGGCCAGGTAACCCGGATTAAAATTGTCCTCGTCGATCCATGGCAGGATTTCCATGTTGTGGTCCTGCGGGCGGAGCGCGACTTCGACCTGCCTCGCGCCCCGGGCATCCATGTGCTTCAGCAGCCGTGCCACGAAGTCGCCCATGATATCCACACGCAGCGTCCAGCTGGCGCGGAAATAACCGAACACCCAGACGAGGTTCGGCACGCCCGTGAACATCATACCCCGATAGGTGATGGTCTCGGCCCAGTTAACCGGCCTGCCATCGACTTCGAAGGGTATGCCGCCAAGGACCGACAGGTTGAAGCCGGTGGCGGTCACGATCACGTCGGCTTCCAGTTCGCGGCCGGACTTGAGCAGGATGCCATTTTGCGTGAAGCGCTCGATATGGTCGGTGACGACGCTGGCGAGGCCTGCCTTAATACCTTCGAAAAGGTCCGCATCCGGAACAAAGGCGACGCGCTGCTGCCAGGGGCGGTAACTCGGCGTAAAATGCTTCATGTCATAGCCTTCCGGGAGGCAGGCCTTGACGGCTTCCAGCAGCTCATTACGCAGAAGTTCGGAATCCTCGAAGGAGCGGCGCGTGAACTCGGCCTGCTCGAACAGGTACTTGCGGCGGACGATCTCGTGGATCCACTTCTCGTCCACGCCCAGCATGCGAAGCTCGTCGGCGAGGACGTTTTCGTTGCGGGCTGGGATGAAATAGGTCGGCGAGCGCTGCAGGAGCGTGACGTGTTCGCACTTGCCGGCGATAGCCGGCACAACGGTTGCAGCGGTCGCGCCCGAACCGATCACCACGACTTTCTTGCCCGTGAGATCAAGGTCTTCCGGCCAGGTCTGCGGATGGACAATCTGTCCACGGAAGGCGCCCATACCCGGCCATTCCGGCGTGTAACCCTCGGCATGCTTGTAATAACCCTGGCACATCCAGAGGAACTTTGCGGTGAAGGTCAGCATTTCGCCCGTGTCGAGACGCTCGGCCCTGACGGTCCAGCGCTTCTTCGCGCTCGACCAGCTGGCGGACGTGATCTTGTGGCGGTAGCGGATATGGGGTGCGAGATCGTTCTCCGCGATCACCTCGTCCATGTATTTCAGGATCTCTTCGCGGCTGGCGATCGGAGGGCCGACCCAGGGCTTGTAGCGATATCCGAAAGTGTAGAGATCGGAGTCCGACCGGATGCCCGGATACCTGTGCATGTGCCAGGTGCCGCCGAAAGTTTCGTAGGCTTCCAGGATGACGAACTTCTTCTTCGGGTTCTGGGTTTTCAGATGATAGCCAGCGCCCACGCCGGAGATGCCTGCGCCGACGACCAGCACATCGAAATGCTCGGTCTTTGCCCTGGTCTTTGAAGTCTGAAGGGGTGCTGTATCGGCCATTGTCATCCTCCCACTCGCCGTGTGTGTCCACGGGGCGATACGTCTGATTCGTGCAAGTGTCGCCCGGGAGGAAGGCGCCTCAATACGTAAACGACCGGACCTGCCGCCCGGGCAAGCAAGAAAAAAAGATACGCGAGGCGGTATCAGTCTTTTACTGGCGTTCGCACGGCTGCGCGGCGTTCGCAGCTGCCTTCCCCGAATTGGGTGACCGCGCGCGCCCGGCGGACCTGATACAGGCAGCCGCGCGCCAGCCCGAGGGCCCAGGCTTCCTCGAAATCCTGACGCAGCGGGTCTGCAGAGGGCGCCAGCGCCCGGCGCAGGCGTGCCGCACAAACGCCCTTCATT
This sequence comes from Hyphomonas sp., assembly GCA_016124495.1. Classification (GTDB taxonomy): domain Bacteria; phylum Pseudomonadota; class Alphaproteobacteria; order Caulobacterales; family Hyphomonadaceae; genus Hyphomonas. The sequence goes on from WGNP01000007.1 coordinate 180,659, forward strand.
GCCTTCAGCAGGCAGATCACCATCCCAGGCGCTCCGGCCTGGCGTTGCCGGCGCCAGCCCACACCGTAGCCATGACGGAAGGCACGCTTGATGACGCTTTGCGCGCCCAGCTGCGAAGGCCGGATCATATGACGCACACAGGCGCGCTCTGCAAACCAGGCCCTGTGGCCCGCCGCATCGAGGCGCTCCATCAGTTCGGTTTCGGAGCCCATGGGATAGCCTTCGCTGCCATCCGGCCCGAACCTGGGATCGAACCTTACACCGCTTCTGAACACATGGGCGCGGACCGCCATGTTGGGGCCCCAGGCAAGCTGGCATTTGACCGGGCCTTCGGTCCCGGAGGTCAGCGAGAACAGGATTCCGAAATGGTGACGCACCGGATCGAGGTGGCTGATGTCGCTGCCTGGCCAGTGCGCGAGGATGCGGCCGGCAAACACATCGCGGTCCGGATGAGCCCTGGCAGAAGCTTCCAGCTCTTCGAGCCATGCAGGGTCAGGGAGAATGTCATCATCTGTCAGCACAACCAGTTCGGAGGGCTCGAGGCTGGCGCTGACCGCGTCCAGAACGAAGTTGACGCTGCGGTTCTTGCCGCGCAGCGGTTGCCTGTGGATGACCAGCGGCAACCGGTCCAGGAAGCTGCCGAGTAACTCCGGGGTGCCGTCTTCGCTGCCATTGTCAACAACATGCAACCGAGTTCCGGGCGGAATGCGGACACGCAGAAGCGCGTCCAGCATCTGAACCAGGCGATCCCGGCCGTTCAGAGACGAAAGGATGACGATCACGCCTGGGGCTCCCTTCGCGCAGTTTCGGGCGCGACGGATCGCAGTCTGGCCCAAGCCGGACGCTCGAATAAGGCGACCAGAGGTGTGGGCTTCAGTATCCGGTGAATGGCAAGCGGACCGAGGATGCTGGCCGCCAGCGTCAGCAAGCTGGCTGGGCCGGCGAGATCCGCAGGCACGTTTGCGAGGGCGATCAGCTTCAGCATCACCGCCAGGGGGATCGGGAATACGAGATAGATCACAATGGAATTTCGCCCGCAGTAACGCAGGATCCTCGCCCACTCGAACCGGACAAGGAGCGCAGCTATGGTGCAGACGGCTGCTGCGCCCAGGGCGCCAAGGATCAGGCTGGTGCCCAACCCGATGTGCAGGCCGCGATCGACCGCGAGCTGGTTGATGACCGCCCAGACAAGCAGGCCTGCAACCGCGAGCGGCAGGGAGGACGCAGCGCGGGAGGCAAATGCGAACACTGCCGGTGCCAGTGCATAGCCTGCGAAGAAATAGACATAGCGGTTGGAGAAACGGTCAATCACCGACCAGCCCGTATCTATCCAGCCGAGCTGATAGGCAGACTGCAGGCCAACCGCGCCCGCCAGCACGATCATCACCGGTACCTTCCTTATCAACCGGGTGACCGCATAGAAGACCAGCAGCATATGCACGAACCACAGGGTGCCCGACGGCTCAGCAAATCCGAATAACCACAGGGACAGGAAACTGTCCGGCGCCGACATAAGTAGCGGGAGTTCGAAGACGGTCAGCTGGATCGTGTGCCAGAGAACGTAAAAGTACACGAAGTGAAAGAACTTCCGGTCAGCATATTCCGCCAGCGGACCATTCAGGGACCGGCTGAGGAAGAGTCCTGAAATCAGGAAGAAGTCAGGCATCCGGAAGGGCTGCGAGAAGTGTACGATCGGCCCAAGGAAGCCTTCCGCCCCGATCTGCCCTTCCACACGGTTAACTGCATGCATCATCACCACCAGGATGATGCAGATGCCCTTGGCATAATCGACCCAGTCAATGCGGGAATTCGTCATCAAACTTGCCCGCCCTTCAGTCGCCGCCGCCATGTTCCCGCCGCCAGCGCTTTACGCACCCAGGGATCCAGCATCCACAAGGCAGCCGTGTAGATGACCAACCCTGAAGCAATTAGCAGGCCAAGAGCCGCGACCGCCGGCATCTGCGGCCTGAGCAGCTCGCAGATCGCATAGACGCAGCCCCCCATGATCAGGCTGGCGGCCAGGGGCGGGAAAAGGATCGCGAACTGCCGGCCGAGATTAAAACCGGTGGTCGATTTCACGAACCAGGCAGCCAGCGGCCATGTTAACCAGCCGCGCAGCAGCGAGGCAGACGCAATCGCCAGAACGCCGAGCGGAGCAAGAACGACGAGAAGCGCAATGTGCGCAAGCAAGCTGCTGGCAATCGAGGCGCTGGCCGTCAACGCCCTGCCGGCAGCCTGGGTGGCTGCGATGTTCACCTTCGAGGAGACGACGCGCAGTTGCGCAAGCACGGTGACGGCAGATATCAGGCCAACGCCAGCAAAAGCCTCGCCCACGAACATCGGAACCAGCAAGGGGGCTATGGCCGCAAAACCGGCCAGCATCGGAAAGGTGGCGATGGAAATCGCCCGCCAGGCATCCGCCATCAGGCTGTGGAATCTCTCCCTGTCGGCCGAGACATTTGCGAGCACTGGCAAGGCCATTGCGCCAACCGGCTGGGCCACAAAGGACTGGATCTGGTCAGCAATGCGCGTCGCAACGTTAAGCAGACCAAGACCGGCGGGTCCGAAAAAAATGGCCGCGGCGACCTGCGGGGCGAGACGGTCCAGCCGGCCGAGAGCGCCGGCAGCGAGCATACCCGTGATGAACGGCAGGTCTGACCGCAGGATGCAGATATCAATCCCTGCGCCCGGACGCCATTTGGACAAGACGAAAGCTGCGGTGACAAGGATCAGCCTGCGGACGGCCTCCAGTCCGATGAGCGCCCATACGCCGGCGCCTGCCATCGCCAGCACTAAACCCGCCGCCAGACTGATAACGGCGCTCCACATGCCTGCCCTGGCCAGTGTTTTGAAAGCCTGCCTGCGCCGCAACAGGCTTTCCGGCACGATCCCGGCAGCGGTCAGGGTTACGAGCAGGCAGACCGCGCCAATCACCGGAAGAGCTTCCGGCCAGCCTGCCGCGGGCGCAATCAAAGCCGAGACGGCAAAAGTGAGCGCGCTGCAAAGGACAGCCAGCGAAAGATTAGCCCAGAAAATCGAGTTCAGTTCCTGGCGGCTGACCTCGGGTTTTTGTTCAACCGGACTGGACATGGCGCCGCTGGTCAGGACTTCGGTGAAGGCCGCAGCAATAAAAGCAATGCCGTAAAGACCATAATCTGAAGGTGCCAGAAAACGCGTGAGCACCATGACGGAGGCGATGCCGGCAAGCATCTGGGTAACCGAAGACAGGCTGGTCCAGCCGAGTTTCTTCAGGAGATCCCGGCGTCCATCGCCCGCAGCCATTGGAGCAGCCATGCTCATGAAGCCAGACGTTCGGGCAATGCCGCGCGAAGGCAACCGGCCATCCAGTCAACAGATGCGTTGACCCGGATCACCGCTTTGCGCTCTTCGCTGAGAACGCTCGCCTCGCCGCGAGGCAACCAGAAGTATGGGTTTGCTTCCCACAGGATGGGTGTGCCGTCCGGCCTGATGCTGTAGTCAACCGCAGCGACATCCAGACCAAGTGCCGCGACCGCTCTGACCAGAACATCCTTATACGGAAGGCTGGAGCTGAAGAAAGCAATATCCTCAGCGATGATGTCTTCGAACAGCGTACGCCGCAGGCCGAGCTGTCGCAGCATGCGGCGCCGTAGCCGGGCTTCGCGGGCCAGAAGGCTGTTGGACAGGCCCACGATCATTTCACGCGAGAAGAAGAGATGGCTCGCCTTCACTTCACCGCGGAAGACGAAGGCGCGCGCTTTGTGATGAAACCGCACATAAAGACTGGAAGGATCGGTGCCCGCAGCGCGGTATTGCGCACGTATATCGTGCACACGGATCAGCGCTGCCGGAAGCTGGAGCGACCGGGCCGCCAATTCCGCATCAGATCGGGATTTAAGGACCATGACGGAGTGTTCTGCATGCGTTTCGTCGCCGCGCAGGATGCAGGGACCGCCCAGGCTTGCGAAGGCCTGCGGGAGGTCGCTGGCAGAGGAGATGAACCGGGCCTGCGCACTTGGAATGCCCGCTTCAGTCCAGATACCCGACTGGCACGCCTTCGACGTGTTTGAAAGTCCCTGAGGCGGATTGATAAGCGCGATGCCTCTGCCGCTCGCCGCTTCTGCAATTTCGACGGCCTGCGCATAACAACCGGGATATTTCTGGCGAAGCGGGTCGCCGAGCCAGAAGACGACAAGAGAGACCCCCTGCAGGCTCGGCAGCGGGCTGCCCGTTGAATGCCTTATGATGCGAAAGGCAAGTTCCGGGTCGGTAGCCCGGAGCCGGGTGAGAAACACATTTCCCGTCGGCACGCTTCTTCCGCGCCCGGGGCCGTGCGTTACAACGAGGATATTGCCCAGCGCTCCGGTGGCCATCTCGGTACCGTTTGTCCCAATACGCGTCATGCACCGCTGAACTGGCGGTGCTTCCTGCTGATACGTCCGCAACAACTGTGCCAGCGGGCTTGAGGGTTAATGGATTCGGGAAACTACGGACTGCCGCTCTGATTCAGCCCGCAATCTCGCCTTTCACGTCCTTCATCACGCCGGAGAAATCGAGGCCCCCAAAACCCTTGTCCGACAGGGCCTGGTAGATGCTCGCGGCGTGTTCACCGAGACGGATCCCGGCGCCGGATGTGCGGGCCGCTTCGGCGGCGAGGTGAAGGTCCTTCAGCATCATGGAAACGGCAAAGCCGGGCTTGTAGTCCCGGTTGGCGGGAGACGTGGGCAGCGGGCCGGGAGCCGGGCAATAGCTGGTCATCGACCAGCACTGGCCGGATGAGACGGATGAAATCCTGAAGAATGTTTCCGCGTCGAGTCCGAGCTTTTCAGCGAGATTGAACGCCTCGCAGGTACCGATCATCGAGATGCCGAGCAACATGTTGTTGGCGATCTTGGCCGCCTGGCCGTTTCCGGCGCCGCCAGCGTGGAAGATATTCTTGCCCATCCCCTTGAGGACCTGTTCAGCTTTCTCGAACGCACTGGCTGTGCCGCCAACCATGAAGGTCAACGTGCCCGCTTCGGCAGCCGCGACGCCGCCTGAGACCGGCGCGTCGACGAGGATGAGGCCTGAAAGGTCCGCCTGGATGTGCGCTTCGCGCGCATCGGTAACGGCGATGGTGGAGCAATCGATCAGCAGCGTGCCGCGTTTCGCGTGATGCTTGACGCCGTCCGGCCCGAAATAGACGCTGAGCACATGCTTGCCCGCGGGCAGCATGGAGACGACGACGTCGGCGTCCTTCACCGCGTCTGCGATGGACGAGGCCGCACGGGCGCCCTTTGCGGCGACGGCGGCGACAGCCTCGGGGTTCAGGTCAAACGCGGCGACGTTGTGGCCGGATTTTACGAGGTTGGCGCACATGCCGCCGCCCATGTTGCCGAGGCCGATGAAGGCGATCCTGATCATCTCACTTATCCTCGAATCTGGGGGGGCGCTTTTCGCTGAAGGCGGCCATGCCTTCTTTCTGGTCGGCCGTGCCGAACAGGCCCTGGAACAGGCGGCGTTCGAACTTCACGCCTTCCGTGGTCGGAAGTTCGAGGGCACGGGCCACCATTTCCTTGGCGGCCATCAGCGACGGCACCGAGAAGGATGCGATCTCGTTTGCGGCAGCAAGCGCCGCCTCCATCAGCGTATCATGCGCAACGACGCGCGAAACAAGGCCGATCCGGTCTGCTTCAGCGGCGTCGATCATCCGGCCTGTCAGCACAAGGTCCATCGCCTTGGCCTTGCCGACTGCCTTGGTCAGACGGATGGAGCCGCCCATGCCGGGTGTGACGCCGAGCTTGATTTCCGGCTGGCCGAACTTTGCCTTGTCGGAGGCGATGATCAGATCGCACATCATGGCGAGTTCGCAGCCGCCGCCGAGCGCGAAGCCGTTGACCGCAGCGATCACCGGCTTGCGACTGGCGGCGAATCGGTCCCAGCCGGCGAAATAGTCATCGACATACATGTCCGAGAAGGATTGCGGCTGCATCTCCTTGATGTCGGCGCCTGCGGCAAAGGCCCGGCCCGCACCCGTCAGTATGCTGACGGCAAGACCCGTGTTGCGGTCGATGGCCGCGAAACACGCGGCAACCTCAGACATGATTTCCGCATTCAGCGCGTTCAGGCTGTCCGGCCGGTTCAGCGTCACGACCGCAACGCGGCCCTTCTGCTCGAAGGTGATGGTCTTGTAAGTCGTCATTTCAATTGGCCCAGTTTTAAGGTTGTGGCAGCGTGTCTGCGCAGAAGGCTCAACGGACCGGGCAGCCAAAGCCCGCTCTTGAGCGGCAATTACGTCGCCCCGGGAGGCGGCCCTGGCGGCGGCGGGAAGTCGAGGCCGCTGGTGCCGGCAAGCGGGGTGCCTGCAACGACGGCCTCATAGACCGCTTCGCCCACCGGCGAGAACCCGATGACCCGCGCCAGAAGGGTTGCCCCTATCAGGATGCCGATCCCCCAGAACCAGGCCGGGTGTGGCCGTCCGTGGGTGCGCCAGTCGTAGAGGATGCCGATGACCGGGAAGATCAGCGCGACCAGCGCTGCAATCTCGAAGGCATAAGGTGGCAGCAAAGGCATCGGCAGGAGCCGTCCGAAACCCGGCCCCATCAGCAGCACGAAGGAACCGATCTGCAGGCGTGCATGCCAGTCGGTCTGCCTGCGCAATATGTAGGCTGCGACGAGCAGGCCGATCGCGGCATAGAGCAACAATGGATTGGCGATGATGAAATGCTGCGGCTGGAAGAAGAACGGCGTGCGCCCGGTCTGCACCGCCGCGACCGTTATCCAGGTTCCGAAAACAAGAAGGCCGAGCGCCCAGATGGCCGCCAGCTTGCCGACATTCCGGTGAAGCGCAATGTTGCCCGCTCCGGCGAGCCAGACTTGCGTCAGTACAATGGCGACCCAGCCCATGAACACAACGGCGTGGGCGTGAACCACCAGCGGCGCGCCGAAGCCCGACCGGCCCATTGCCAGCTGGACGACGAAACCGGCCACAAGGATGAGGGCCATGCCGGTTGCGAGGTTGCGGATAAAGCGGCGATCGTCCGCCACGGGCGCAGAAGTATGGGCAGTCGTCATGAAACTCTCCCCGGTTTCGACAGAAGCTCGACAACGGAGTAACCCAGGTCCCAGCCGCTCACAAGCGGCCGGAAAGTACGGGGTCGGACAGCCTACTTGAAAACCTCCTCAGGCTCTGCCTTCGGGTTCCGGTCCATGCGCGCCGTCATCAGGCAGGCCTGCCCCACAAGGAGAAAGAGCACAGAAACAACGCCAGCGAGAAGGATTGCGGGCCCAAAGTAAAGCAAGGTGTCTCCACCCGACATCACCGCCGAACCGATCAGCCAGAAGCCGCTTGCGGCAAAGAATGCGCCAATTGCAAAGGACAAGACTGCCATTCCCAGAGCCAACAGCCTGATCACGTTCGGCGTCCCTTTGCCGGCCTGCTCTAACCCATTGTCGGGATGACAAACGCCTGATCGCCGACATCGCCGTCCGGCCAGCGCTGGGTGACGGTCTTGATCTTGGTCCAGAACCTGATGCCTTCCGGGCCGTGCTGGTTGGTGTCACCGAAGGCGGAGCGCTTCCAGCCGCCAAAGGTGTGATATGCCACCGGCACCGGGATCGGAACGTTGATGCCGACCATGCCGACATTCACCTGCGCCGCAAACTCGCGTGCGGCGCGGCCATTCGAGGTGAAGATCGCGCACCCGTTCCCGTACTGATGATCCGAGGCATAGCCGGCGGCTTCCTCGAGCGTCTCAGCACGCACGACCTGCAGCACCGGCCCGAAGATTTCCTCATGATAGGATTTCATGCCGGGCTTCACATGATCGAACAGAGACGGGCCGATGAAGAAGCCCTTCTCGTGACCCTGCAGCGAATGACCCCGGCCATCAATGACGAGCCTGGCGCCTTCGTCGACACCCATCTGGATATAACTTTCAATCTTCGCCTTGTGCGCGGCGGAGACGACCGGGCCGTAATGCGCATCCTTGTCGGTCGAGATGCCGATCTTCAGCTTCTGCGCCTCGGCTGTCATCCGCTCGACGAACTCATCCGCCGTCTTCTTGCCCACCGGCACGGCCACCGGCAACGCCATGCAGCGTTCGCCGGCCGAGCCATAGGCTGCGCCGACGATGTCTTTCACCGCCTGCTCCATGTCGGCGTCCGGCAGGATGATACCGTGGTTCTTCGCGCCGCCCATCGCCTGCACGCGTTTTCCGTGGGCGGTGCCCGTCGAATAAACGTATTGTGCGATGTCGGACGACCCGACGAAGCTGACAGCCCTGATGTCCGGGTGCGTGAGGATGGCGTCGACGGAAACCTTGTCGCCATTGACGACGTTCAGCACGCCCGCCGGGGCGCCGGCCTCGAGCATCAGCTCGGCGAGGCGCATGGGAACTGAAGGGTCTTTCTCAGAGGGCTTCAGGATGAATGTGTTTCCGCAGGCGATGGAGACGGCGGCCATCCAGCACGGGATCATGGCGGGGAAGTTGAACGGCGTGATGCCGGCGCAGACGCCGAGCGCCTGGCGCATCGAGTAGACATCGATGCCGGGGCCGGCCCCTTCGGTATACTCCCCCTTCAGGAGGTGCGGCACGCCGCAGGCAAACTCGACCACATCGAGGCCGCGCTGGATGTCGCCCTTCGAGTCGGCGATGACCTTGCCATGCTCGGACGACAGGAGATGCGCGAGGTCGTTCATGTTGGCTTCGACGAGGCGCTTGAACTCGAACATCACGCGGGCGCGGCGCTGCGGGTTGGTGTTCGCCCAGGCCGGGAGGGCTGCCCTGGCGGCGTCGACAGCCGTGCCAAGTTCCGCGGCGGTGGCGAGCGCCACACGGGCCTGAACTTCGCCGGTGTTCGGATTGTAGATGTCGCCAAACCGGCCGGATTTACCCGCAACGGCCTTGCCGCCGATGAAATGATGCACTTCGCGCATGGCGTGACTCCCTGTTCTCTGGCGGGCGTTATAGGCTTACCCTCGCCCGAGATACATGACGAAATTCGCCGCCCATACCCTGCCAAAACGGCTTGCCGCAAAATCGAGCTTGCTTGCCTCTGCGTTAGGTTCCGGATCAATGTAGACAGGCGGCGAACGCAACGCACAAAGACGCGTCCGCTGGCAGGCCGTCAGGGAGGAGCATACCGGCGTTTTACCATGCCGGAACAGAGCGATGGACGGCGATACGCAACTTTTGACCGAAACCAGGCTGACAGTGCGGCAACGCGCCGCCGAACTGCTCAGCTCGCCCCGCAACCGGCAACGAATCGCGATCGCCGCCGGCCTGCTCCTGCTGCTGCTGACCGCGCGCATCGTGATGGACCGGGCCGCTTACGTCTCCACCTCCGATGCCCGGATTGCAGCCGACATGATCGCCGTCTCAACCGACATCTCCGGGCGCATCACCAGCGTTGCTGTCAGCGAAGGCGACCGCGTGGCCGCAGGCGACGTGCTCTACACGATTGACGACCGCGAAGCCGCTTTCATGCTGGCCCAGTACGAGGCTGAGGCAAATCGGCTGCGCGCCGAGATTGCGCGGGAGGAAGCGCGCGCCGGGCTCGCCACGTCCAAGGCGGGCAGTCAGGTGGCCGCGCGCCAGGCCAGCACCCGGTCGGCGTCCGCTTCGGTCGAGGCTGCGCGGTCGAACCTCGAAAATGCACAGCAGGAACATGATCGCACCAAAAACCTGTTCGAACAGGGACGGATTGCGAAAAGCACTTACGACCAGGCGAAATACGCGCTCGATACGGCCGCGCAGGCTCTGCTGCGTGCGCAGGCAGAGCGCGAGACCGCAGCCGCCGACCAGCGCACCGCCAGCATCACAGGCCAGGAAGTCCGCCTGATCGACTATGACCTTTCCGTCCTTCAGGCGGAACTCGAACAGGCTGTCGCGCGGGTGGAGGCGCAGAAGGTCGTGCTGGACCAGCACACCATCCGGGCGCCGGTCGACGGCGTGATCGATGAATTGTTCTATGATGCCGGTGAGCATTCCCTGCAAGGTTTCCGGATGGCGCTGATGCATGATCCGGGGGCGGTCTGGGTGTCCGCCAATATCAAGGAAACCGACATCCGGAATGTGCACCCCGGGGCGCTTGTAAAGGTCAAGGCTGACAGCAATCCGTCCGCTGACATACAAGGCCGCGTGACCCGCGTGCGCGAAGCCACACTGTCCGAAGCGGCGATGATGCCCAATCCGAATGCCAACGGCGTGTTCACCAAGATCACGCAGCGCATCAAGGTGCGGATCGATCTCGAGCCAACAGATGTGCACTTACGCACGGGCACGATGGTCAGCATACGTATACGTAAGTCAGATGGTCCCGCCGCGCGGGCGCCGGCAGCGCCTTGACAGAGGCGGCGGACCTCGCGGTTCCCGCAAGCAGTGGCCCGCGCCCCGTCTCGCCGGGCGACATCCCCCCGAATGCCGGCCGCGCGATCCGCGCGCGCTTCACGCAGTTCGGCGCCAACTACCGCTGGTTCCTGCTGCTGACGATGCTGATGGGCTCGATGGCGACCATGCTTGCGGCAACGACGGTCAACGTCGCACTGCCCGCCATGATCGGCGCGTTCGGGCTGGGCCAGGACCAGGCGCAATGGATGTCCACGGCCTTCCTGGCGTCATCAACGCTGGCGATGCTCGCAAACGCCTGGGCCATGGCCACCTATGGCCCGCGCGCAACGTACATCTTCGGCATGGCAACCTTCATCATCGGCTCCCTGCTCGGCGCTGTCAGCACCACTCTGGAAATGCTGATCGTCGCCCGCGCCTTGCAGGGCGTCTCGGCCGGGCTTCTGCAACCCATGTCGATGTTCCTGATCTTCCAGACCTTTCCGGACCGGTTGCGGGGCACGGCGATGGGCCTGTTCTCGATCGGCGTTGTTCTGGCGCCCGCCTTCGGTCCTGCCCTCGGCGGCATTGCGGTGGACCTCGCCAGCTGGCGCCTCGTGTTCGTCGCCACGCTGCCGCTGGCCATTATTGCGCTCGCCATTGCGCCCTTCCTGATGCCGAACGGAGAGCGGCAAAGCCATGAGAGGAAGCCGCCCCTGGACTGGCAGGGGCTCTGCCTGCTGGCGGTCGCCCTCGTCGGCCTCCTCTCCGCCTTTGCGGGCGGCAACCGCGATGGCTGGGATTCGGATACGACCTTCATCAAGATCGCGGTCGCGCTCGCCGCAGGCGTCGTCTTCTATTTCTGGGAACGCCGCCATCCCTTTCCGGCGCTCAATCCGGCGATCTTCAGATATCGCCAGTTCTGGTCGGCGGGCCTCATCATCGTCGCTACCGGCACAGCCATCTATGGTTCGACCTATCTGATCCCGCTTTTCGTCCAGATCGTCCAGGGCTACTCGCCGACAGCCGCGGGTGTGATGATGATCCCCGCAGGCCTCGCCATGGTCGTCGGCTTTCCCATTGCAGGGCGCCTGACCGACCGGATGGACCCGCGCTGGCTGCTGACATTCGGCATTCTCTGCTTTGCGATATCCGGCTTCCTGCTCTCCGGCGTGACGGCGTTGACGCCCTACTGGGTGCTCGTCAGCTGGATCATGCTCAGCCGTGTCGGCATCGCCTTCTGTAATCCGCCCGCGAACACCACCGCCGTCCGCGCCGTACCGTTGCACCTGCTGGCCTCGGCGACGGGGGGTGTTTCCTTCCTGATGCAGGTGGGCGGCGCGTTCGGTGTCAACCTGCTCGCCGTGCTGCTGCAACGCCGGACCATCTTTCACGGCGACCATCTCGCCGCCGAGATGACCGAGTCGAACCCCCAGTTCCTCTACCAGCACGCCATGCAATCGCAGGCGCTCGAGGCAAGCGGCATGCCGCCGCTGACGGCGTTCACCAGCTCATTCGAAGCCATCGGCGGCCAGATCGCGATGCAAGCTACAATACTCGCGTTCCGCGACTGCTTCTTCGTCATCGCGGTCTGGTTCGTCATCATCCTCTCCGCCATCGCCTTCATGCCGAAGCCGCAACTGCAGATGGCCCAGAGCCGCTGATCGCAGCCCCCCCTTGTAGTGACCGTCGCGACCGTTACCCGGGCCGTTGGAACCAGGGCCGGAGATGGGCATTGTGCAGCGGCGCCTTCAGCCCGGAAATCCAGAGTTCTGATGAAAAAGATGCTGGCCTTCGTGAACCATCATTCGGGTTCGGTGCCTGAAGACGGCAGCGAAGCGCCGGAGCGCGTCCTGTCCGGTCCGGGCTACACGGCGGACATCATTTCTTCTGAGGAAAGGGACGTGAAGGCGGCACGGCTGCTGCCTCTCAATACGGCGCGCGGCTGGCAATCGCGTGCGAACTGGGCCGAAGCCCCAGACCCGGGTTAACCGCTCCGCTACGGCCACTTGTTCCGCCGCTCCAAACCGGTGCATGCTCATCCGGGGAGGACAACCGGATGAAATTGACGCGGCGCCATATGCTTTTCGCAGCGGCCGGCACAGGCCTCGCCGCCGGGGCCGTCGCGGTGCAGAAAATCGGCTGGGACAGCAAGTCCTTCACCCGCAAGGGCTATGTCGCAGGCGCCCCGCAGGCCCCGCCCGGCGAAAGCAGCTGGATGAACTGGGCGGGCACCGAGCGCGCCACACCGCAGCAAATCGCCTTCCCGGAAAGCGTCGAGGCCGTCGCCAATACGATCAGCAACGCCAGGGGCCGCATCCGCCCGGTCGGCAGCGGCCACTCCTTCACGGGCCTTGCAACCACCGAAGACACGCTGGTCATGGTCAACGCCCTGTCCGGCCTGCTCAGCTATGACGCCGCGACCGGCGAAGCCCGCTTTGGCGCCGGCACACCGCTCTTCCAGGTCAGCGAAGAACTGGCCGCGAAGGGCCGCGCCTTTGACAACCAGCCCGACATCGACTCGCAAACCCTCGCCGGCGCCTTCGCCACCGCCACGCACGGCACCGGCAATGACCTGCCCGCCCTGCACGACAACCTTACCGCCTTCCAGATGGTCACCGCCGACGGCAGCCTCCGTGATGTCACGCGCGCGTCGGATCCGGACCTGTTCGAAGCGGGAAAGGTCTCCCTCGGCGCGCTCGGCGTGATGACCGCGTTCACGCTGCGCAGCGTGCCCGCCTACCGTCTGAAGCGCACCGTCACGGTCGAGGATGCCAGGGACTTCCTCAGCCGCCTGGGGCAGACGGCCAGCGCACACCGCAACTTCGAGTTTTACTATTTCCCCCACACCGGCCTCGTCGCCAGCATTGTGCACGATCTGACAGATGCACCGCCTACGGAGGCTGGCGCCGGCGATGACGACGAATTCCTGCAAGGCCTGAAGACGCTGCGCGACGAACTCGGCTGGGCGCCCTGGCTGCGAAGGACGATTGCGCGGTCGCAGTTCCCAAAGGGCATCGTCGAAGAGCGCGTGAACGAGTCACGCGTCCTCCTCTCGACCGTCCGGCCGACCCGTTTCATCGAGATGGAATACCACCTGCCGCGCGAGCGCGGGCCGGAGATGGTCGAGCGCGTGATGCGCAAGCTTGACGAGCGCGGCGAAATTTTCTTCCCGATGGAATATCGCCACATCGCGCCCGACACGGCCTGGCTCAGCCCCTTCAATGCCGGGCCCCGCGCCTCCATCGCCATCCATGCAGCCGCCGATGAAGGCTACGACTATTTCTTCTCCGACTTCGAACCGATGTACCGGGAAGCGGGCGGCCGCCCGCACTGGGGCAAGCTGCACTCGCTCGGCCGCACCGAATTGACGCAGCTTTATCCGGAATACGAACGCTTCCTCGCCTTGCGCCGCGAACTCGACCCCGGCGGAAAGTTCCTGAACGCGCATCTGGCCAGGCTGTTCGGAGAGAGTTTTGATGGTTGAGATTTCGCGCCGCACTCTGATGATCGGCGGCGCAGGCCTTGCGGGAGCAGCAGTTCTGATGACGAAACCCGGCGACGAGAGCGGACCGCGCGATCCCTATTTCCTGGGCCTGCAGGCCGCCCTGGACGAAGCCGGCATCGCCTCGCCGACGCTGGTGGTCGACAAGGCGCGCCTTGACGCCAATATCGACACGCTGATCAGCCATCTACCCTCCGGGATGGCCTACCGGATCGTCGCAAAATCCCTGCCTTCGCTCGACCTTATCGCCCACATCCGCCAGCGCTCCGGATCCGACCGGCTGATGACGTTCAACCAGCCGATGCTCACGGCCTTCAGCAAGGCTATGCCGGACGCCGACCAGCTCCTCGGCAAGCCCCTGCCGGTGGCCGCCGCGCGCAATTACTTCCAGTCGCTGGCGCCAGAAGACGCTGCAGCCGCGGCGAACATCCAGTGGCTGATCGACACGCCCGAACGCCTCGGACAGTACCGGGAGCTCGCGCGGGCGGCCGGGCTGACGCTGCGCATCAATCTCGAACTCGATGTCGGCCTGCACCGGGGCGGGCTAGAGGCCGGCGACACGCTGAAAGCCATGCTGGAGACGCTGCGGGACTCGCCGGAGCTCAGTTTTTCGGGCTTCATGGGCTACGAGCCGCATCTCGCGGCGCTTCCCGAAGCGCTGGGCTGGCGCGAGCGCGCCAGGTCCGGGGCCTGGCGGCGCTATGGCGAGGCGCTGGCGCTGGCGGCTGAATTTCTGGGCGCCGAAACGGTCGCGGGCCTCGTCCGCAACGCGGCCGGCAGCCCCACCTACCGGTATTATCAGTCCACGGAAGTAGCCAACGAAATCTCGGCCGGCTCCTGCCTCGTCAAGCCGACGCATTTCGACACGCCCTTGCTGGAGCCTCACCTGCCCGCCAGCTTCATCGCGACGCCCGTCATCAAGTCCATGCCGCAAACCCGCCTTCCCGGGCTGGAGTTTGCGGCAGAGGGGCAGCGCGCCTGGGACCCGAACACCTCCCGCACGGTCTTCACCTATGGCGGCAACTGGATGGCCGATCCGGTCGACCCGCCGGGCCTTTCCTACAACAAGACCTTCGGTCGCTCGTCCAATCAGGAAATGCTCACCGGCGGACACAACCTGGCAATCGCACCGGATGAATTCGTGTTCTTCCGGCCCCACCAGAGCGAGGCCGTGTTCCTCCAGTTCGGCGACATTGCTGTCTTCGAGGACGGGCGCATTTCGCAGCGCTGGCCAGTGTTTGCTGCCTCGGCCTGAGGCCCGCACCACGTAGTTCTCCGGATGGCCGCCCGCCGGGGCGCCTCGCGTATGTCTCGTCCTGCGCCAGGGTCAGGAGGGCCAAAGGATGGATGGCAGTTTCCGGACGGGCCGGCCAGAGCCGGCGACCGGCCAATGTGCGGACCCCACTTTCAGGCGTGATGTTGAGTCCTTTCTCGATACGGCCCTCACCGAAGAGTTGCGCGCTGCCGGCCGCGTCACCACCGGTCTCAAATCCGCAGCTGAGGCGTGTGCCGTTTGGCGGGAAAAGCTTTGCGAACGCGGATGGTTTGCGCCGACCTGGCCCATCGAGCACGGCGGCGCGGGCTGGAGCACGCAGCAGCGCCTCTATTTCGAGAATGCCTGCGCCGCAAGAGACGCGCCGATCCTGCAGTCATCCGGCGTGCGCACCATCGGTCCACTGATCATCGCGGAGGGTTCGCCGGAACAACATGCGCGCTACCTGCCGGCTATCCTCAGCGGCGCGCATGAGTGGTGCCAGGGTTTTTCAGAACCGCAGGCCGGTTCGGACCTGTCGGCGCTGACGCTGCGCGCCGAACGCGACGGCGATGATTTCATCCTCTCCGGCAGCAAGCTGTGGACAAGCTTTGCCCGGTACGCGACCCACATGTTCCTGCTTGCGCGATGCGATCAGCAAAGCACTGGCGGCGCAGGACTGGTCTTTCTCCTGGTAGAGATGGACCGGCCCGGCATCACTGTGAAGCCGATACGCTTCATCGACGGCGACTGCGAGACCAACGAGGTGTTCTTCGACCGCGTCCGAACGCCGGTTGCGGACCGTATCGGGGATATCGGCGCGGGTTGGAAAGCGGCCAGGCGCCTGATGGCGATCGCCCGGGCCAACAACACCACCACCGGCCTCCTGCGCCGGGCGTTGCGTGCGGCGCAGCGCGGCGTGATGGCCCGGAGCGGCGAAGACGACCCGATGCGCACGAAGCTCGCATCGCTCGCGCGTCAGATCGATGAATTCGAAGCCTTCGAGATGCATGTCAGTGCGGGCAGGATTGGCGTCGCCGAAGCACCTGCAACTTCCGCCCTGAAGCTCATCGCGACGGAGCTGCATCAGACGATCACGGAAGCGGGCCTGGAAGCCGCTGCGGACAGCGACTTTGCGCAGGCGAAATATTTTGCGACACGCGCCGCGACCATCTACTCCGGCACCAGCCAGGTGCACCGGAACATTCTCGCCCAGGCAATCGGCTGTCCTTGACGTTCCGGCTGCGTCACCCGGCGCTAGAACCATCAACACGATTCCGCATTGTGGCTGGATCAACCCGGATGAATATGGCCTGCTGGCTCCGGCCCCTGCGCAGGGCGATAACAGCTTGAACCTGAGCGCAGAAAGCGGCCCGGTTGCCATTCCGGGTGCTGAGACAATCGTGGACGGACCAGGCGGTGACGCCATCCGTAAAGAGACCTTCTTCACTACGGTTGCGGGTCAGGACGTCTTGATCAAGGCGCCAGAGCCTGCATCGGCATGGGCCGCATTCCGATAACGGGGATATCAACGATGATGGCGCGCTGGATGCGGCCGATTCCAGGACTTTCGCTGCAAGCATGCTTTCGAACGGCAACCAGCCTTTTGGAAGCCCGCGGCGATCGAATCAGCCAATCCCCCGGGCCTTGACAAAATTACGGCCGGATTTGCGTCCGCCTCGCATGCAGGCGTCAGCCTGCTCGGTGACCGCGCTGGCGGTCATGCCCGGCTCGCCGCACGCAAGGCCGCAGGACGCCGTGAGCCCGCGCAGCGGCCGGTCTACGCTGGCCACGGACTGCACGCTTAGATTGCAGACATACTTGATCTTGATCAGCGGGTTGTAGGCAGCCATCAGGTCACGCTCCGGAAGAATGAAGGCAAACTGGTCTCTGGCATAGCGGGCCACCATATCACCTTCACCGAGGTTGGCTGTAAACAGTGAGGCGAAAACTCCGTGCACGGCGTCGCCAGAGGTCGGACTGTAAGCGTCCATCAGTCCACGGAATCTGTCGAGCCCGGCAAAGACCACGCTGTAGCCTTCGTTAGTTTTATCCGCGCGGCTGACCTTCTCGTCGAGCCGCTTATCAAAGCCGCACCGTTTGAATGCGCCGGAGACCGGATCGCGCAGAGCCTGCGCCTGAACTTCTTCAAGCTGCTCGTTCAGCGCACTGGTAAGGGTCTGTGATTTGGCAAGACCTTGGTTGAGATCGCGGGCCGGTCAGACATGCGCCGGTTCTCTTCGAGCAGCGCAGCGACCATAGCCGGGGGCCCCTCGTCCGAAGTTACCTCCGGAACCTTCTCGGCAAGGTGTCCAGCGAAGTCGTGAAGGCATCGTTCTGCTTGAGGCCTTTCTCGATGATCTAGAGCACCGCGCCAATCTCGTTGCCGATCGCCAGGCGAATGCCTTGCGTCGTGAAAGTCGCCGTATGCTCGACCAGGTATTCCTGAAACAGGGAATAGATGTCTTAGGGGCTCAGCGGCTCTTTGAGCTGAAGAAGGCTGTTGATCGCGGCCACCAGATCTTCATCCGAACCGGTCGGATAGGCAAACAGGACGGCGCAGGCATTCGGGTAGGGTGCCGTGTGATACTTGTTCGTCATATTGAAGACGCAGATCGCCGCCTGGCAAACTTCCCGAAACGAGCGCTGACCAGCGCTTGCGGGAGAGGTTTCCGGGGTATGGTCGAACTGGCGATTGCATGCGTCTAACCTGAGCTGCGCGCCGGACGGCCCTGTAGCGGAATCAGGTCGCAAACTATGTTTTTCTCGCGTTAAAGGTGAAGGTATATCCAGTCTGTTCACGCGAAAGCAAATGCCCGCTGCGGGCGAAAGCGCCCCGAAATCTGCGCTCTTTCTCCTCACAAAAAGAGATGCACCACCCTTCTGCTACCACAGGCCGATCGATTTTGAGCTCGCCCCTTTCGCGGTTTCGGCTCTCGCGGTGGCAAGCCATGAATTGCGAAAATGAGAAAAAATGTGCCCCGGATTTTCTCATCCGGGGCACAATTCGACACGATTAGTCGTCCCAGCGATCGTCGTTGTCGTCGTCGCGGCTGTCACAATCGTCGCCACGTTCGCGGCGCAGTTCCTCGCCGGAAGCCGGGTGGAAATAGATTTCCATCCATTTTCCCGACGCATCCGTACCCTTCACTTCGATCTTGCGGTCGTCATACTCGACCTCGCGCACATCGAAGCCCTGCTCGCCGAGACGGGCGCGCACTTGGCTCAGACTGGGGTCGTCGCCCACCTCGAAACGAAACGGCTCCGCCTTGGCGCTGCCGGACTGGGCAAAGCCGAAGCCTGCCCCCAGAGTGGCTGCGCCAAGAAGCGCGGCGGAAGCGGCGAGTAGTCTTTTTTTGGTGAACATGTTATTGATCCTTTGCTTGCATCAGGTCCGGTTATCCGGCCCTGATTGCGCTTTTGCCTGACGCTGGCTGACAGCCACTCGCCGGTTTCAGTCAGCTTCCAGTCAGGTTGCAAAGGCGATAGGAACAGGCATTTCCGGAGTGAAAACAAACCTGTGACCCGCAGCTTTTCCGTTGCAGCGATCCTTGCGCTCTGCCTGTCAGTGGGGGCCGGCACGGCGCTGGCAGATCGCGATAGCAGCCGTGACCGGGATGATGACCACGAGCGCGTGTGGGAAACCCGCAAGCGCGGCGCGATCCTGCCGCTGGAAACCATTCTCGACGGTGTGCTGAAATCCTACCCCGGCGAAGTGATCGAAATTGAGTTTGACGACGATGACGGCCAGCTGATCTACGAGATCAAGGTCCTCACCCGGCGAGGCATTGTGCTGGAAATGGATGTCGATGCGGGCAACGGCAGGATTTTAGACCTTGAGGAGGACGACTGATGCGCGTCCTGCTGGTTGAGGACGAGCCCTTCATCGCGGAAGACGTGATTACAGCTCTCAAGGAGTCCGGTTTTATCGTAGATCATGCGAAAAACGGCGAGGACGCCTGGTTCATGGGCGACACCGAACCGTATGACGCCGTGGTGCTCGATCTCGGTCTACCGCAACTCGATGGTCTTTCCGTCCTCAAACGCTGGCGCGCGGCAGGTCAGACCTTTCCCATTCTTATCCTCTCCGCCCGCGGCAGCTGGATGGAGCGCGTGGATGGCATTGAAGCGGGCGCGGATGACTACTTGCCGAAACCCTTCGAGATGGCCGAACTGATCGCCCGCATGCGGGCCCTCATCCGTCGTTCGGCGGGTGTGGCGCAGCCGGTCGTCACGGTCGGCGACCTGATCGTCGATACGCGCCGCATGTCGATCCTGCTCGCAGGTCAGCCCATCCGCGTGACGCCGCTGGAGTTCCGGCTTGTTGACTATCTCGTGCATAACATGAACCGCGCGGTTTCAACCGGCGAACTTTCCGAACACCTGCACGGCCTTGATGGTGCGGCAGACACCAATGCCATCGAAGCTATAGTTTCGCGCCTAAGGCGCAAGCTTGGACCGGACGTGATCTCGACCCGGCGGGGCTTTGGTTACGTCATCGAATCCGTTTCATGAAGCCGATGCGCTCGGTCCGCCTTCGTCTTCTGGCCGGCGCTGCCTGCGCGATCGCCGCAGCGCTTGCGATCAGCTGGCTTGCCCTCGTGCTTCTCTTCGAAGCGCACCTGCGCCGGAGTGTCGAGGAAGACCTCATCCGGCACGGCCAGCAGATCGTTCGTTCACTGACCGTCACGCCGGACGCTTTCACCGTCGACCCAGCTGACCCCAGCGACGTGCGCTTCGACCAGCCTGCAAGCGGCCTTTACTGGCAGGTTTCACAGGGAGACACATTGGTCCGCTCCCGGTCCCTCTGGGACGCCTCACTGCAATTGCCGGAAGGCGCCGCCGAGGAAGACTGGCCGCGCGACAGTGGCACCGGTCCGTTCGGCCAGGATGTGATCCGCGTGCACCGGCAGGTTCGGATGTCGGAATCCGAACCGCCCTTCAGCATTGTCATCGCGCTCGACCAGTCCGGCGTTGACCGGGCCCGTGAGGAATTCTCGCTCGAACTCGCCGCCTACCTGCTGCTCCTCTGGGCCGCGCTCAGCGCTGCCGCCTGGCTACAGGTTCGCATTGGCCTCGGCCCCCTGCGCGATGTCGAGACGTCCATTGGCGAACTCGCCTCCTCCTCGGCGTCCCGGCTCGATCCGCTGAACTTTCCCACCGAAGTCGAGCCACTGGTCAACCAGATCAACGCGCTGGCCGAAGCGCGCGAAACCGACCTGCGCAAGGCACGCGACCGCGCGGCAAATCTTGCCCATGCGCTGAAGACGCCCCTTTCAGCCTTGGTTGCGCTCGCCCGCAAGGTTCGCGCGAGCGGAGACGCCGATCTCGCCGCGGGTTTCGATTCCTCCATTCGCGCCGCCACCGAGACGATCGAGCGCGAACTTGCGAGAGCGCGCACAGCGGCCAGCCCTGAGCGCGGCCCCTGCGACGCGGAACCGGTCCTGGAACGTCTCGCCGGCGTGCTGAGACGCACGGAATCCGGCACACGGATTACGATCGACATCGCGGCGGCTGGCGTCCGCCTTCCGGTGCATGCGGATCAGTTGGTGGAAATGGCCGGCCCGCTGATGGAAAATGCCGTGCGCTTCGCGCAGTCCCGGATCATCGTCACGGCGGCAGTGGGCGAACTGCGGGTCGAAGATGACGGCCCTGGCCTTGAAGGGCCAGACCGTGATCTCGCGCTTCTGCGCGGACGGCGCGCCGACGAGCGCCCGGGCGGCCATGGCCTGGGCCTGTCGATCGCCAGCGATCTCGCGGAAGCCACCGGCGGGCAGCTTGAACTCGGGACATCGCCTCTCGGCGGACTGCGCGCCCGCATCCGCTGGTGATTGCAGCCACCACCTTGCATTTACGCCCTTCGGCTTAACATAACCGCATGAACGCAGCGCCCGCGACCGGAACGTGCGACGCCGTCAGCGCGTTGTATTTTCTGTCTTTTCAGCGCGGACCCCGGAGGAACAGATCATGTTGGCCAGCCCGAAAACACCGCGCTGGATCAAGGCTGAACGCGAAGGCATTCATCTGCCCACGACCGACTGGTGGATCGATCCGTCCCGGCCGGCGGCGAATGCGCTCGTCACCCACGGTCATGCCGACCATGCGCGCGGCGGCCATGGCCAGGTCTGGGCGACCGGTGCCACACGAGATATCATTGCGCTGCGCTATGGAACGCTGACGGGCGGGCGCGGTCTCGACTATAACGAACCCCTGGACATCGGCGATTGCATCACCGCGACGTTCGTCCCGGCAGGCCATGTGCTCGGTTCTGCGCAGATCCTTCTGGAACGACACGGTGAGCGCATCATCGTGACCGGTGACTACAAGCGCCGCCCGGATCCGACCTGCGTGCCCTTCCAGCCGACGCCGTGCGACATCCTGATCACCGAAGCGACGTTCGCCCTGCCGATCTTCACGCACCCGCCGATCGAGCGGGAGATCGCACGCCTCCTGGCCGCCCGGGAGGCCAATCCGCAACGCTCCCTCCTTATCGGCGCCTATGCGCTCGGAAAAGCGCAGCGCGTCATAGCTGAGCTTCGCCGGGCCGGGTACCACGAGACGATCTGGCTGCACGGCGCCATGGTCGCGATGTGCGAGCTGTATGAGCGCTGCGGCATCGAACTCGGGCCGCTTGCACCGGTG
This sequence comes from Hyphomonas sp., assembly GCA_016124495.1. Lineage (GTDB taxonomy): Bacteria > Pseudomonadota > Alphaproteobacteria > Caulobacterales > Hyphomonadaceae > Hyphomonas. The sequence continues at coordinate 202,344 of WGNP01000007.1, forward strand.
AGCGAGGCAAGCCGGGACGTGCTGAAAGGGCAGATTATCGTCTGTCCGCCCTCCTCCCTCAACTCGGCCTGGGCGCGCCGGCTGCCAGACCCCATCAATGCGATGGCATCCGGCTGGATGCGGGTGAGGCAGAGGGCGGTTCAGCGCAATGTGGAGTTGCCGCTGATCATTTCTGACCATTGCGACTGGAACGAGTTGACCGGCACGATCCTCGAGCTTTCGCCGGAGGAAACCTGGATCACGCATGGCCGGGAAGATGCGCTGCTGCACTGGTGCGCGCTGCATCAGTTGCGCGCGCGCGCGCTCGACCTGGTCGGCCGCGAAGAGGACGACACCGGCTGATGGAACGTTTCGCCCGGCTGCTGACCGATCTCATCTATACCCGTTCCCGCAACAGCAAGCTGGCCTTGCTGGCAGATTATCTGCGCACGGCGCCTGATCCCGATCGGGGCTGGGCACTCGCCGGCCTCACGGGTCAGCTGAACTTTCCGTCAGTCAAGGCCGGCATCGTTCGTGATCTGATCAAGGAGCGCGTCGATCCGGTCCTCTTTGCCCTGTCACGGGACTTTGTTGGCGATACCGCGGAAACCGTCAGCCTGCTCTGGCCTGCGCCGCCGGGGCCAGTTCCGCCCTCCCCGACCGTCAGTGAAGCCGTCGCCTTGCTGAGCGCCGCAACGCGGGCGACGGCAAAGCCGGTCGTTGCCGGCCTGCTTGACCGGCTCGACGAAGATGGCCGCTTTGCGCTGTTGAAACTGGCAACAGGCGCCTTGCGGATCGGCGTTTCGGCGCGGCTCGCGAAGACAGCTTTCGCGCAGGCCTTCTCCGTGCAGCTTGATGATGTCGAAGAGATCTGGCACGCCCTGCGTCCGCCGTATACGGATCTGTTTTCCTGGGCCTCCGGCGCTGCCGCCAAGCCGGATATCACGTCCCGCCCCGTCTTCCGCCCGTTCATGCTGGCCAATCCCCTTGAGGATGCCGTACTCGATCTGGCGGACTATGCGGCGGAATGGAAATGGGACGGCATCCGCATCCAGATAGTTCATGCAAGCGGTGAAACCCGGCTGTTCAGCCGCGGCGGCGAAGACATCACTGCCAGTTTCCCGGACATCGCACGCGTCTTTGCGCATGAAGGCGTGCTCGACGGCGAGCTTCTGGTACGCGGAGCCGCGCAGGGCGGCGAGGCGGGCGGCGCGGCAAGCTTCAATGCCCTTCAGCAAAGGCTGGGCCGGAAGGTCGTCACGGCAAACCTGCAGGCGGAGTATCCGGCCTTCGTGCGTCTCTATGATGTGCTGTTCGACCGCGGTGAAGACCTGCGCCGCCTGCCCTGGTCCGACCGGCGGGTGCGCCTTGAAAACCTGGTTTCGCAACTGAACCCCGGCGCCTTTGACATTTCCGCACTGATCGAGGCGGGCGACTTCGACGAACTCGCTGACCTGCGCGCCGCTGCGCGCGAAACCGACATCGAAGGCCTGATGCTGAAGCGCCGCGACAGCCCCTACGAAGCCGGCCGCAAGGCGGGGCTCTGGTACAAATGGAAACGCGAACCGCTCACGGCCGATTGCGTGATGATGTATGCGCAGCGCGGCTCCGGAAAACGGTCGAGCTTCTATTCGGATTATACGTTCGGCTGCTGGACGGCGCCGGAAGCCGAAGGCGGCGTGCTGCTGCCTGTCGGCAAGGCCTATTCCGGATTCAGCGATGAGGAACTGCGCTGGCTGGACGGTTTCGTGCGCAAGCATACGGTCAACCGTTTCGGCCCTGTCCGCGAAGTCGAAAAGAGCCTCGTGCTCGAAGTCGCCTTTGATGCCGTAAATGCCAGCACCCGCCACAAATCAGGAATCGCGATGCGTTTCCCCCGCATCAGCCGCATCCGCCGCGACAAACCCGCAAGCGAAGCCGACGAGATCAGAACGCTCCGCGGGATGATCGCATCAGATCCAGGCAGTGCCGCATCGTCCATCGAGGCCCGGCCCGGCGATTGAGCACCCAGGCCTTCGAAACCAGCCGCCAGGGACTGGCACAGGGATCAGTACGCGTCTGCCGGCTCTACCGGGTGCTTCGGCTCTGCGAGCTCTTTTGGCGTCAGCAGCATGTACATGGCAGGCGTCACGATCCGTGCAAGGATGGTCGAGCTGACCAGTCCACCGATGATGACGACTGCAAGCGGCGAGACCAGCGGTGACTGCTCGAGGACCAGCGGGATCATCCCGCCAATCGCGGTCGCGCTGGTGAGCAGGACAGGCAGGAAGCGGATTTCGCCGGCCTGAACCACAGCCTCGCGCAGCGGCACGCCTTCGCGCCTCAGCCGGTTCGCAAAATCCACGAGCAGGATTGAGTTCTTGATCTCTATTCCTATGAGCGCGATGAAGCCGATCATCGCGATGAAGGAGAGGGGGTATTGTGCGATATACAGGGCCACGAAGCCGCCCATCACACCAAAGGGGATCACGAAGGCGACGACCGCCATTTGCGCAAAACTGCCAAACTCGAGGAGCAGGACCGCCAGCACGCCGAACAGTGCAATCAATACGGCGGCGCCGAGACCGGAAAAGCTCTCGCTCGCCGCTTCAGCCTGACCGCCAAACGTGATCCGGTATCCGGGCGGCAGGTTGATCGCATTGATCTTGGACGCAACATCGGCCGTTACATCCGCGGCCAGATAGTCCGGCGAAACGTAGGAGAGAACGGTCACCACACGCTCCTGCTGAACGCGGTTCACTGCGGTGGGGCCGGAGGAGAACTCGACCGCCGCAATCTCAGACAAGGGAATGCCGCCTCCCTGCCCGTTCCACAGATACATTCTCTGCAACGCATCCGCATCCGGAGGCGATCCGGCATCCATCCGCACCCGGATCGGATAAGCTTCGCCGGTCGGATCACGCACCTGCGCCACCGTCGCGCCGCCCACGGCGATGCGCAGCGTCTGGTCTATCGCGCCGGGCGGAATACCGAGCAATGCAGCCTTGGCTGTATCAACGTTGAGTTCAAGATCCACCTGTCGGGCAGCCGCCGGGTTGGACACGTCGCGCGTGCCGGGGGTGGCGCGCAAGATCAGTTCGACATCGCCGGCGATCTGGCTCAGCGCATCATTGTCCTTGCCCCAGATGCGCACGGCGATGGGGGCTTCAACGGGTGGGCCGTTCTCGAAACGGCGGAATGTCAGTTTGGCGGCGGGATATTTCGCAAGCTCGGCGCGAATTTCGGAAACTACGGCCGGGCCTTCTTCAGGATGCCAGTGCCTGAACGCCCCGTAGACCTGACCATAATCCGGAACACCGATCGTCTCAAAGACGTTGTAGTAAACCTGCGGATTGCCCGACCCGCTGTTTGCGAACCGGAAAGCGATGTCTTCGCGTTTCGCAAGGACGCTTTCGACATACCGGACGGCTTTGTCCGTCTCGTCAATCGACACGCCCTGGGGCAGCTCCACATCCACAAGGAAATACGGGCTGTCATTTTCGGGAAAGAGCGAAAAGCCGAGCCGCGGCACGAGCGCGAACGAAGACAGCGCGATCGCCAGCGAGACGACGACGGTCGAGACCGGGAAGCGTAGGGCCAGGCGCAGGATAGGGCGGTAGATTGCATGGATGCCGCCCATGACAGTGTCCAGGAAGACGTTCGACTTCCCGTGCCCGTCACGCGGCAGCAATTGTCCCGCAAGAAAGGGGATGATCGTCAGTGAAACAATCAGCGAAGCGATGATCGTCGTCAGCACGGCAACAGGCAGCGACCGGGTGAAATCGCCCGCGCCTTCCGGCAAGGCGATCAGTGGCAGGAAAGCAAAGATGAGGGTGGCGGTGCAACCGATGACCGCAACGTTGATTTCCGACACGCCGGCAATTGCCGCCTCGCGCCTCGGCAAACCGTTTCGCAAATGCCGCGCGATATTCTCAGTGACCACAATCGAGTCGTCGACCAGCAATCCGAGCGCGATGACGAAGCCCGAAATCGACAGCTGGTTCATCGTGTAGCCCAGCTGGCCGATCCAGAACACGCCGATCGCCAGCGACAACGGGATCGCCATCATCACAACGATGGCGGCGCGAAACCCCAGAGGCAGGAGCGTGAGCAGCACGAGCAGCACGGCAATTCCGAAATCCCGCCCGAGATTTGTGAGCCGGTGTGCCACGGTCTTGGACTGGTCGAAGCCGAGTTCGAGCCGGATGCCCTCGGGCAGGCTGCTCCGGTAGGCTTCGATCTGCTTGTACAGATTGTTACGCACCACAAACACATCGACGCCGAGCTTGCCCTTGGCGCTGACGAGCACGGCGCGTTCGCCATTGAACCGCGTGAAATGGCGCGGCTCGTCATTGTCCCATTCGACCTTTGCGATATCGCCAACCGTCAGCGTGCTGCCGGATGCCGAGCGCAGTACCGTGTTCCTGATCTCGTCGAGACTGTCGAACGGACCCGTGGCCGTAACGTTGAAGCGCCGGCCACCTGACTGAACGGCGCCGATCGGCACGTCTGCACCTTCGCGCTGCAGCGCATCCACGACGGCGAGCGGCGATAGCTGAAAGGTCGAGAGCCGGTCGAGATCGAGCGATACACGCACCTCTGATTCAGGCGCGCCCCAGATCTGAGATTGCTGAACACCGCCGGCGCGTTCCAGCATGTCGCGCAAGTCGCGCGCGGCCGCTTCCATCTGGCGCGCCGGCGCAGTTTCGCTGACCAGCGCCACAACCACGACGTTCGCATTGGCCGTGTTGGCCTTGAAAGTGCGCACGTCTACCACGCCCGGCGGAAAATCCGGCCGCGCCACGTTCAGTTCACGGACCAGTTCATCAAACTTGCGCTCCGGGTCAGCCCCATAGGTGAACTCGACCGTGACGCTGCCCACACCCGAAGTCGCACTCGACCTGACTTCCTTGACGTCTTCAATCCGGTTGAAGGCCTGCTCGAGCGGCACAACAATAAGCTTCTCGATTTGTTCGGCATCGGCGCCCGGCAGGACGACCGTAACGCCGGCAATGGGAAAACGGACGGTCGGGTCTTCGGATTTCGGAATGGACACCATCGCACTGGCGCCGAGGGCAACGAGCATGGCGAACAGCACCAGCGAGAATTGCCAGCGGTCGACAAAAAAGCGGACGATGTTCTGCATAAGGCTCAGGGCCTGTCTGCAATGACGACGGCCTCACCGTCGCGGACATAGGCAGCGCCCTCGGCGATCACGCGCTCCCCGGCCTCAAGCCCGCTCAGGACAAGTACAGCTCCCTTGTCGATACCGGACGTGGAGACCGCCCGGCGGTGGGCGACATTCTGGTCGTCGATGACGTATACATAACCGCGGTCCGCACGGGCATCGATCAGCGCCAGGGTCGGAATACGGACCGAAGTGGATTTGCCCCCGGTGGCGGCGGACGAGGTGATCCGGGCACTGCCGATCAGGCCACTCCGAAGGAGCGCGGGATCACCGGCGCTGATATCAACATCGAAGTTGCCAGTGGCATCATTGCTCTTTGCCGCAATTCGGATGATCGCGCCGGCGCGCGGCGGGCCGGCAAGCCCGGCAACCGAAATCTCGGCCTTGTCCCCTAATTTAAGGCGGGCGGCCTGCTCGGCCGATACTGGAACACGCAGCAGCAAGCCTGATCTTGTATCCCCGATCTGCAGTACGGGCGCCCCGGGCGCGAGGGTCTGGCCGGGCTCTGCCAGGCGGCGCAGAACCACGCCGTCGCTGGGCGAATTCATGAACCCGAGATTGCGATTGAACGACACGGCCGACAGACCGGCGCGTGCCTGGTCCCGGGCCAGTGCCGCATCGTCCAGGCGTGCCTGCGCGACATGGCCTTTCTCGACGAGATCGCGGGTGCGCTCATATTGCAGGTCGGCGTTCACGACAGCGGCTTCGGCCTGGGCGACGCTGGCGGCCAGTTCTGTCAGGTCGAGCCGGGCGAGGCGCTGTTTCGCCTTTACGATGTCGCCTTCATCCACGGTCAATTCGGTCAGGACCCCGCCCGTCTTGAACGAAAGGGTTGTCTCCTGCGAATAGACAATTGTGCCGGTTGCCGCGACAAGCGCGGCCGGTTCGGCTGGCAGAACCTCAGCTGCGACCACCACCGGCTGGGCGACTTTCGGGACGGTCGCCGACTGCGCGGTGTCTTTGGTAGCGGCGCCACATCCGGTGGCTGCAAGCACGGCGAGTGCCGCTACGGCACCGAGGATCTTGCGCTGGGTCACTCCGCTTAGGGGCATGGGTTTCAGCTTCTGGGTCAAACGCCTGGGGAAAACGCTAAACGAAACATAAATTGTTCAGGGGCGAAGTCCAGAGCGTATTCGGGGGATTTTTATATCTTTGCCCGAACTTTGCCTGCGCCGTCTTAATGGTGCTTTGCGACAGGCGTCCGGTATAGCGCGCTCCATCGGCGATGAAGCCTGTCCGCGGCCGCACATTCAAGTCGCCGTCAGACATCAGCGATCTGTTCCAATTCACAAGATAGCGGCACAGGAGAGCCTTCGCTGGCTCAAATGTTCTTGATTTGTTCTTTGTCCCGTGCCTTCTTGAGGCAACGCCGTGACGGAGCTGCGGGGAACAATGCCATTGCCGGACGCATCGTCTGAACGCCTGGGCAGGGTTGGCCGGCGGCAGGTTGCGCGTCCGTCAGCACCGGCACCCGCCCCTCCTGCGCCCCTTAGAGAACACCAGAACATGGACTTCGCCAACCTCAAAGCAAAAGGTCTCGTCCGGACAGCGATGGCCCCGCCCGCAGTCCGGGCGGAGTTTCCATTCGGCCTCGGTGAGCCGGGCCTGCATGAAATTGCGGAGAGCGCCTACGGGGACCGGGCTGCGGCAACCGGCTTCCTGCTGGCCGCGATCGGACAGGGCGTATGCGGCGCATGGGTCTGGGTGCGGCAGACATCGATTGTGCTGGACACGGGCGAGGTGCCGGAGGCGGCGCTGCCCGGCTTGTCCTCACGCCTGCGCCTGACGGTGCAGGCACGCACGGCGCAAGCCGGGCTGTGGGCGGCGGAGGAAGCGGTTGTTTCCGGAGCCGCAAACCTCGTGATTGCCGAAGTGGAGCAGTCTGACTTCACGTCCAGCCGGCGTCTGACACTCGCGTCCACGCGGCACGGCGTTCCGGTTGTGCTGGTGTTGCCCTACAGCTGTGAAGGCGCAACAGCAGCAGCCAGCCGCTGGCGCCTTGCCTCACGACCGTCCGCCCCCAATCGCCATGATCCGCACGCCCCCGGCCATCCCCGCTGGCGGGCAGTGATCGAACGCTGCCGCGCAGTGCCTTCCGCGACCGGGCAGGCCTTTGACCTCGAGTGGAATGATGAAACGCTATCTCTCAGTGTGGTTTCCGGACTGGCCGCTGGACCGGCTGCGCCGCCTGCGGCGACAGACGCAAACCGGTTCCGCCTCCGGGCCGGTTAAGCTGCGCGCATTTGTCCTCCACGAAAAATCCGCTCACGGACTAAGTGTCGTGGCCGCGAATGCGCCTGCGCGTGCCGTGGGCATCGAACCGGGCCTGCGCCTCACCGATGCAAAAGCAACCCTGCCGGACCTCCTCTGCGAGGAAATCGACCGCGCGGCAGATCTGAAGGCCTTGACGGCCCTTGCCGCCTGGATGGTGCGTTTCTCCCCTCTCGTTGCCCTGGACGGTGAAGACGGGCTGATGATGGAGACAACCGGTTGCGACCACCTGTTCGGCGGCGAGGCGGCGCTCGTGTCCGGGATGTCCGACCGCCTTGTACAGGCAGGCCATGGCCACCGTATTGCGATGGGCGGCACACCGGGCGCCGCCCATGCCCTGGCGCGGGCCACCGGCCCGGGCGAGCATCCCGTGCTGCCCTCCGGCCGGGAAGCCGAGGGGCTCGCGCACCTGCCGATGGCCACCCTTCGTCTCTCGCCGGAGGCGCTGATCCTGCTGCGCCGTTTCGGCCTGACACGGATCGGCCAGCTCTATGACATTGACCGCAAAGCGCTCACGCGCCGCTTCCGGTCGCGCCAGGCTGGCGATGCGGTATGCCTGCGTCTCGATCAGGCGCTGGGGCGGCGGGCCGAGCCTTTTGCCCCGCTTCGTCCGCCGCCGGAGCATGTCGAATACCTGCCCTGCCCCGAGCCCCTGACCAGCAGCGAAGGCATAAGTGACGGACTGCAGCAATTGACGGAAAGGTTGTGCAGCGCCCTCGCCGTTCAGGGGCTCGGCGCGCAGGGTTTCATGTTCAGCGCCTTCCGCTCGGATGGCGCAACAAGCGCCGTCACCGTCAACGCCGCCCGCCCCGTGCGTACGCCAGCCCATATACTGCGTCTCTTCCGGGAAAAGATCAGCCGGATCGATGCCGGCTTCGGCATTGACCTGTTGATGCTGGAAGCCAGCCGTACAGGATCCATGGCTTCCGGCAGCCGCCCCCTGTCAGGCGATCTTGCCGGCACCGGATTCGATGCGCAGGCGGTTTCCGGGCTTGCCGACCGGATCACCGCACGCCTTGGCGAAGGCTCCGTGATGCTGACCGTCAGGCACGCGCGCCGCCCTCCTGACAAGGCAGAGCGCCAGGTCGCCTATGCCGGCCAGGTACCGGAGGTGGAGGCGGCGCCGATCCTCGGGCCGAGGCCCGTGCGCATGCTGAACCGGCCAGAGCAGGTCTCGGTGATGGCGCAGGTCCCGGACGGCCCGCCGCTGCAGTTCATCTGGCGCCGGCGCCTGCGCAAGGTTTTGCGGGCTGACGGCCCCGAAAGGATTGCCCCGGAATGGTGGACTTACCTCCCCCCCGCACCGGGCGAGCGCGGCCGGCTGCCCCGCACGCGTGACTATTACCGTATCGAAGACAGTGACGGCCGGCGCTACTGGGTTTTCCGCGAAGGCCTCTACGGCGATGACCGGGGCATGGATCCGGAATGGTTCGTACAGGGATTGTTCGCATGACCGGATATGCCGAACTTGCGGTGACGACCAACTTCTCCTTCCTTCGCGGCGCAAGCCATGCGGAGGAACTGGTGCAATGCGCCGCCTCTCTGGGCCTGCGCGCCATCGGCGTGGCGGATCGTAACACGCTTGCAGGGGTCGTACGTGCGCACGTGGCGGCAAAGGCGGCCGGCCTGAAGCTGCTGGTGGGCGCCCGGCTCGCACCGGAGGACGGACCGGATATTCTCGCCTACCCGGTGGACCGGCCAGCTTACGGACGCCTCTCCCGCCTCATTTCCGGAGGCAAGCTCAGGGCGGAGAAAGGCAGCTGCCGGATCCTGATGGAAGATATCCTTGCGGCCAGTCAGGGGCAGATGCTGATCGTGCTGCCGCCGGAGCCCCTGACGTCCGCCTTCAGGGAAGCGCTCGAACGGGTTGCCGCTGCGGCGCCAGGGCACGCCTGGCTCGGCGCACGCTACACCTATTCGGGCCGCAACCGGGAACACCTCGGCCGGCTTTCAGAACTCTCGGCCGGGACGGGCGCGCCGCTGGTGGCGATCAATGACGTGCTCTACCACGCGCCGGAACGCCGTCCCCTGCAGGACGTGATGACCTGCATTCGCGAGCACTGCACCATCGATACGGCAGGCTACCGGCTTGAGGCGAATGCCGAGCGGCATCTGAAGTCCCCGAAAGAAATGGCGCGCCTGTTCAGCGGCTTCGAGCCGGCTCTGAGGCGTACGCTCGAGATTGCCGAGCGCTGCACCTTCAGCCTCGATGAGCTCTCTTATGAATATCCGGATGAGCCCGTGCCCCATGGCTCCACGCCGCAGGCGCATCTTGAACGTCTCGCCCGGGAGGGCGCAGCCTGGCGCTATCCGGAGGGGATCCCGGAGAAGGTCTCCGCCCAGATCCGCAAGGAACTCCGCATCATCGCCCAGCTGAACTATGCCCCCTACTTCCTGACGGTTCACGACATCGTCTCCTGGGCACGCGGGCAAGGTATCCTCTGCCAGGGACGCGGCTCGGCAGCGAACTCGGCCGTCTGCTACTGCCTCGGCGTCACCAGTGTTGATCCGGCACTGTCCAATCTCCTGTTCGAGCGCTTCCTCTCGCCGGAGCGCAGGGAACCGCCGGACATTGATGTCGATTTCGAGCATGAGCGGCGCGAGGAGGTCATACAGTATGTATACGAACGATATGGCCGCCACCGGGCTGCCCTGACCGGGACTGTCATATCCTACCGCTCCCGTTCGGCGATCCGGGAAGTGTGCAAGGCGCTTGGCCTCAGCGAGGAGATTTCGTCCGCCCTGGCAAGCAGCGTCTGGGGTAGCTGGAGCGACGGCCTGCCCGGCAAGCGGATCGCTGAAGCCGGCCTCGATCCGGCAAACCCGCTGATCCGCCGCGCCGTGCAGCTTGCCCGCCAGCTGCTCGGCTTCCCGCGCCACCTCTCACAGCATGTCGGCGGCTTCGTGCTGACACGCGGCCCCCTGATCGAGACCGTGCCCATTGGCAATGCGGCGATGAAGGACCGTACCTTCATCGAATGGGACAAGGATGACATCGACGCGCTCGGCATCATGAAGGTGGATGTGCTCGCCCTCGGCATGCTGACCTGTATCCGCAAGGCCTTCGACATGCTCGAAAGCCACAAGGGTATCCGGCACAGTCTCGCCAGCATCCCGCAGGACGATACCGCTACCTATGACATGCTCTGCCGGGCCGACAGCCTGGGCGTGTTCCAGGTCGAGAGCCGGGCACAGATGGCCATGCTGCCGCGGCTCAGACCCCGGACCTTCTATGACCTCGTCATCGAGGTTGCAATTGTCCGGCCTGGCCCGATCCAGGGCAACATGGTGCACCCTTATCTGCGCCGGCGGAAGAAACTGGAGCCGATCATTTTTCCGAGCCCTTCGCCGGATCACGGGCCGCCGGACGAACTGAAGGCCATCCTTGCCCGGACGGAAGGGGTGCCTCTGTTCCAGGAACAGGCAATGCAGATTTCCATCGACGCCGCCAGGTTCACGCCGGAAGAGGCCAATGGACTGCGCCGCGCGATGGCTACCTTCCGCAATGTCGGCACGATCCACAATTACGAGCACATGTTCGTCTCGCGGATGATCACGCGCGGCTATGATCCGGCCTTTGCGAAAGCCTGTTTCGACCAGATCAGGGGATTCGGCGAATATGGCTTCCCGGAAAGCCATGCCGCCTCCTTCGCGCTGCTCGTCTACGTCTCGTCCTGGATCAAATGCCATCATCCCGATGTGTTCTGCGCCGCGCTGCTGAACAGCCAGCCGATGGGGTTCTACGCCCCGGCACAGATCGTGCGCGACGCGCAGGAGCACGGCGTAGACGTGCGCCCCGTGGACGTGAACCATTCGGACTGGGACAATACGCTGGAGCCTGCGGGTGCCGGTGGCAGCACCTTCAGGGTGCAACTCGGATTCCGGCAGGTCACCGGCCTGCGGCAGGATGAGATGGAACAGCTGATGGCGGCGCGCGGCGCAGGTTATGAAACGCCGGAGTCCCTCATGCGGCGCGCAGGCCTGTCCCGTCCGGTTCTGGAACGCCTGGCGGCGGCCGATGCGTTTGGATCGATGGGTCTTTCGCGGCGCAGCGCGCTCTGGAAAGTTCGCGGCGAGGCGGCGGGACGTACGCTCCCCCTCTTCGCGGCGGCCGGCCTTGCCGAGCAGGGGGGCGAGGCGGGCGTTACCTTGCCCCTTATTCCGCGCTCGGAGGAAGTGATCCAGGATTACCAGACGGCGAGGCTGTCCCTGAAGGATCATCCGATGCATTTCCTGCGTGAGGTGCATGCCCGGCGCGGCATCATCCCGACCCACGAGGCCGCGCAGTCCCGCAACGGAAGGCGGGTCCAGACCTCCGGGCTCGTGCTGGTCCGCCAGCAGCCGGGCACCGCCAGCGGTGTGGTTTTCATCACCCTCGAAGACGAGACCGGCATCGCCAACCTCGTCGTCTGGCCGCGCGTCAAGGAACGCTTCCGGCCCGTCATCATGCGCGCGCGCATCCTGCATGTGCGGGGCCGCGTGCAGACGGCAGACAACGTGACCCACATCGTGGCGGAAGAACTGATCGACTGCTCGGGCGACCTTTCGCTTCTGACGGAGGATACGCTGCGCGACCCGATCAGGGGCGTCCTCGCCCGCCCGGACGAAGTCGCCCGCCCTCCGAACGAGAACCGCGGACCCGGCGGACGGCGCGATACGGCGCGTCACCCCCGGAACGTTCGCATCATCCCCCCAAGCCGGGATTTTCATTAGCCATGGATCCGGAAACAGGTTGCAGCGCAGCGGAACGACGCTCGTCGACCGTATCCTCTCCAGTCATCCGGATCCGCCGGAGAGCGCACAGAGCTCAGAACCTGCCTTCGCCAGGGCGCCGCCGAAGCAGGTCCGTACATGCCCGGCGTCCGCATCCTGCCTGGTGCAGCGGCGGTGGGCCTTTCCGCCGCGGGCCTGCGCTACATGGAAAGCTTGCCTGCGATTTTGAGCAGCCCTTCGCGCCTCACGGACAAGATGCCGATCAACGTGCTTTTGTCCCCGCGATCCTCGCTGCCCTTCCTGAAGCCCGCATGATCCGCTTGCGCCGCCACCCGCCGGACAGTGTACTGAGCATTTACCGGCAACTGTTTCCGGCAGGCGCAGGGTGTTGTCGTGTTGCCCCGTGACCTGGAAAGCCTCGCCGGATAGGTTGCCGAGGTCTTGCCTGCCTCACGGTTCACGGTGATCGATTATCAAAGCCTCATCGGCAATCCTGGCTCCGGGATCAGGCGGCTACTGGACTTCAGCGGGCCCGCATCCGGACCGGCCTGTCTGGAATTCCGGAACGATCCCGCCCCTGTGGCCACCGACAGTGTCGCGCAAGTCCGCCAGCCGGTGTTGGCAACAGCCGGCAGGCGACAGAGGCGGCATCAGGCTTACCTTGAGCCCGCGCTCAGGATTCTCCAGGATCGCAGAACGTTGAATTCGGCGGCTTAAACCCTGACCGGGACACGCAAGCCGGTCCGGCATCCGCTCACGGAACGCGCTGCAGGGGTTCTGCGGCGTGTCTTAAGTGACCGGTCGCCCAGGTTAACGCAGCCCCCGGGTGCACGGCACTGCCTGAAGTGCTAAAGGGCGTCCATGCTGCGGATTTCCGAACTCAAGCTTCCTCTCGACCATGCCCCGGCAGAGCTGCCCGCGGCGATCGCGGCCCGGCTTGGCGTCGGCGCCGATGAGCTGCTGCACTGGTCAGTCTGGAAACGGGCCCACGACGCCCGGCGCAAGTCGGCCATCCTGAAAACCTATATCGTGGACGTCGTGCTGCGCGACGAACCTTCTGCTCTCCGGCGGATGAGCGGCGATCCCCACGTGCGCCCCACACCCGACACGGCCTATCGCCCCCCCGCGGCGCCGCCGCGCCCTTCCCGGCTGCGTCCGGTCGTCATCGGCGCGGGCCCCTGCGGCCTGTTCGCAGGCCTGATTCTGGCCGAGCTGGGCCTGCGCCCGATCATCCTCGACCGCGGCAAGGTGGTCCGGGAGCGGACCCAGGATACCTGGGGCCTCTGGCGCCGCAGCCAACTCGATCCGGAGTCCAACGTCCAGTACGGCGAAGGCGGCGCCGGCACATTCTCAGACGGCAAGCTCTACAGCCAGATCAAGGACCCGCGCTTTCTCGGCCGGAAGGTGCTCACCGAATTTGTGGCCGCCGGTGCCCCTCCGGAGATCCTCACCGATGCCCACCCGCATATCGGCACCTTCCGGCTGGTGACCATGGTCGAAAGCCTGCGCGCCAAGATCGAGGCGCTCGGCGGGGAATACCGTTTCCAGCAACGCGTGACCGATGTGGAACTCAGCCGCAGCCCGGACGGGACGCATGTGCTGCGCGGCGTACACCTGCACACGGGCGAATTCCTTGAAGCCGCGCAGGTCGTTCTGGCCGTCGGGCATTCGTCACGCGACACGTTCGAGGCCCTCTACAATCGCGGGGTCCATATCGAGGCCAAGCCGTTCTCAATCGGCTTCCGCATCGAGCATCCGCAGTCCTGGATCGACAAGGCGATGTTCGGCGCCTGCGCCGGTCATCCTGATCTCGGCGCGGCGGCCTATTCGCTGTCCCATCATGCCGCCAATGGCCGGACCGCCTACAGCTTCTGCATGTGCCCGGGCGGCACCGTGGTGGCCGCCGCGTCGGAGCCCGGCCGCCTCGTCACCAACGGCATGAGCCAGTACTCACGCAACGAGCGCAACGCCAATGCCGGCTTCGTCGTCGGCATTTCACCCGCCGACTATCCCGGCGATCATCCGCTCGCCGGAATCGCGCTTCAGCGCGATCTTGAAGCCCGTGCCTTTGCTGCCGGCGGGCGTGATTACTTCGCGCCCGGCCAGCGCGTCGCCGACTTTCTGGCAGGCCGCGCCTCTACCGCCCTGGGCCCGGTCACGCCAAGCTACCGGCCCGGCGTCCGCCCGGCGGACCTGGCGGCGCTGATGCCGGACTATGTGATCGAGGCGATGCGCGAAGCGCTGCCGGTCTTCGGCCGGAAAATTCCGCGCTACGATGATCCGGACGCCTTGCTGACGGGCGTCGAAACCCGCACCTCTTCCCCCGTCCGCATTACGCGCCGAGCGGATTTCCAGAGCCTCAACGTGCGCGGCCTCTACCCCGCCGGCGAAGGTGCAGGCTATGCGGGCGGCATCCTGTCCGCCGCTGTGGACGGCATAAAAGTCGCCGAAGCCGTCGTCCGCGCCATGGCGAGCGAAGCGGCTTTTCAGTCTTGAAACCGGAAAAGTCCGGGGCGTCCCTATCGGCCGGGCAAGAGCGATCTGCCCGGAACCGAAATCGTCACGCCATGCTGTGGCTGAGGAGGCTGTAAAACCCGCTTCGGCCGGACAGGTCCCTGCGCCGACGAAGGGCCCGCGAGAGAAACGTCTGCCAACCGCCGCGCGCTGCGCCTTGATCCGCCCGGATCTGCCCCTACAGTCAGCCCGGTCGTAAGCCAGGGATCGCGGATGAGCACTCTCTTGAGACAGTTGCCTCAGGTGGACGCGCTGCTCGCAACCCCGGGCATGGCCGGGTTGCTGAGCGCCTATTCGCGCCAGGAAGTGGCCGATACCCTTCGCTCAGCGCTGCAGGCTCTTCGCGCAGACCTGAAAGCTGGCCACCTGAAGCAGCTTCCGGACTTTGAAAGCGAAGCTTTTGCGCGAAGCCTTGGTGACAGGATTGAAGCGGAGCGTCAGCCGAATCTAAGGCCTGCGATCAACGCGACCGGAATCATCGTTCACACCAACCTCGGGCGCGCCCGCCTTGCACCTGAGGCGCTCGCCGCAATACAGGCTGTCGGCGCCGATCATTCAAATCTCGAACTGGATCTGGACACAGGACGGCGCGGCTCGCGCCACACGCATGTCGAGCGTCTCATCTGCGAGCTTACCGGTGCTGAAGCGGCCCTGGTTGTGAACAATTGCGCCGCGGCGGTCCTCCTCAGCCTTATGGCCACCGCGCAGGGCCGGAAAGTGGTCGCTTCACGAGGTGAACTGATCGAGATCGGCGGAGCGTTCCGTCTGCCCGATGTCATTCAGCAAAGCGGCGCGATCCTCAGGGAAGTCGGCGCGACAAACAAGACACGTGCGAAGGACTACGCAGAGGCCATCGATCCGGACACGGCCGTCCTTCTGAAAAGCCATACGAGCAATTACCAGATTGTCGGTTTCACCCATACGCCAGGACGTGACGAACTCGCGGCGCTGGCGCACGCCACCGGCACGATCCTGATGGAAGACCTTGGCAGCGGCGTCCTTGTCGATCTGTCTCCTTACGGCCTGCGCAATGAGCCTGTTGTGTCCGATGTCCTGGCATCTGGCGTCGATATCGTGATGTTCTCAGGCGACAAGCTTCTCGGCGGCCCTCAGTGCGGCATCATCGCAGGACGCGCTGAACTCATCCGGGGTCTGAAGACCCATCCGCTCAGCCGGGCCGTCCGCATCGACAAGCTCTCGCTCGCCGCACTCGAGGCGACACTCCGCCTCTACCGCGCGCCGCATGATCCTTTTTGCAGCGTGCCCGTGCTGCGCGCAATTTCCCAGCCCATCGCCGACGTGCGTGCGCGCGCGGAAAAGCTTGCCGCAGCGCTGAACGGGTCTGGATTTGAGGATGTCAGTTCCATTCCGAGTGAGGCGTTTGTAGGTGGCGGCTCGCTTCCGCAACAGCACCTGAAAAGCTATGCTGTCTCGATCGGTATTCCGCCTTATACGCCGGACGCGCTGGCCGCCGCCTTGCGCAAGGCGCGCCCGCCCGTAATCGGCATGATCCGAAACGACCGGTTTCTGATGGACGCGCGTACCCTGACAGACGGCGAAGTCACTGCGGTTGTCGAGGCCTTTCGCGGGTTGCGATCCCGGTGACGCCGTGTCCTGTCGTCGTGATCGGGCATGTCGATCATGGCAAGACCACACTCGTGCGTGCGCTGACGGGTATCGACACTGACAGGTTGCCTGAGGAGAAGGCCCGGGGTCTCTCCATCACCGCAGGGTTTGCCTATCGCCGGTATGGGGACGCCGTAATCGACCTGATCGATGCACCAGGACATGAGAATTTCATCCGCGCGATGGTGTCCGGTGCCTCGGGCGCCCGGGCAGCCTTGCTCGTCCTGTCTGCCACCGACGGCGTCCAGCCGCAAACACGCGAACACATCCAGATCGTTGACGCCCTCGGAATATATCCAGGCTTGATTGCGCTGACTAAGGCAGATCTGGTCGCCAGCGCAGAACGGGAGAAGCGCACAGCTGACCTGCGCGCGGCGCTTGCCGGAACCTCATTCCGGGACGCACCGATGATCCTTTGCTCGGCAGTAACCGGCGAAGGACTGGAGAACCTCCACGGGGCGCTCGAAGGCCTGTCCGGATTGCCTGTGGCGCCCGGGCCGCCAGGCGTCTTCCTGGCGATAGACCGCGTCTTCGTCTCCGAGGGGCACGGCGTAGTCGTGACCGGAACCCTGTTGGGTGGTTCACTGAGACCCGAAGACGAACTCGTGCTCGCTTCCAGCGCTCAGGTTGTGACCATCCGCCGGATTCAGGTCCGGGGCTGCGATGTTCCGGAAGCTCAGGCGGGGGAGCGTACGGCGCTGAACCTGCGGGCCATTGCATCCGGCGAAGTCAAACCGGGCGACATTCTCTGCTCACCGGGCACCTGCTCTGCGTCGCTGAATACAGATGTAGTGATCGAAATTCCGCTGTCGGCCAGCCGTGCTCTTCGGCATATGGAAGACGTCCGTATACTGTACGCGACGGCCCACGCTGCTGCGACCGTCCGTTTGCTGGACGCAAAGCAGATCGGGCCCGGTGAGAAGGGATTTGCCCAGCTGCGTTTCGCAGCGCCCGTCACTGCATTTGCCGGGCAACGCGCGATCCTGCGCAGCTTCTCGCCTCAGCAGACCCTGGGCGGCGCCGTCGTTCTCGATCCGGCGGCTGCGCCGGTGAAGGCTGGCAGGGCTTTGCGGCTGGCGACCCTCAGGGCCGCCGAGCCTGGAGACGTACCGGCGCTGGCCGGCGCGCTGGCTGAGGAACATGGCGGCTGCGTGCGTCTGGAGGACATCTCGCGGTTGGCGCGCGCCCCGGTCAGCCAGGTCAGGGCAAGACTGGGCGACGGGTTTATCGAGATCGCTGAGGGGGTTGCTGCGACAGCGGCGGCCGGCGGGCTTGCAGTGGAAGGCTACCGGGCACGCCTTTCGGCCTTTCACCGGGCGAACCCTTTGAAGCTGCGTGCTCTGCGGTCAGATATCACAGATGCCCGGCTGCCCCCTGCTCTGGCGCAACATGCCGAAACAGCGCTCGCCGCGGCCGGGACGGTTCGCCTTTCTGGTGCGTATGCGGCGCTGGCAGGACATGATCCTTCAGATCACCTGACACCGGAAAACGCGGCGCGCATGGAAGCCTTGACCCGCGAACTCGCATCGGCCGGTCTCGCGCCTGCAGGGATCGATGTGCTGATGCGGGCGCCCGGCGATGAAGACCTGATCGCGCTGCTGATCGAAGCCGGAACGGTCATCCGGCTGTATAATGTCTCGTTGAAACAGACGATCCTCTTCCATGCCGACGCAGTGCGAGACGCTGCGCGGATCCTGAGGGAGAGCTTTCCGGGCGAAGCGGCGTTTACAACCGGGGAGGCGCGCATAGCCCTGCGCACCAGCCGGAAATACATTGTTCCGCTGCTCGAACATTTCGACGCGGCCGGCATAACCCGGCGGAAGGGTGACACACGCTACACGGTCTGAGTTTGACGCAGGCCCCGGCCGCGTTACTGTGGCCATGTCTTGGAGGTGACTGGAGTCTGGTGGCTTCCCTGGTCTTCAAAACCACGGACACGCCAACACGGCGTGTGGTGGGTTCGATTCCCATCCACCTCCGCCGCGGGCGGCCCCTCTCTGGACAAAGCCATTGGCCTGCCCCCAATAAGTTGACACGAGACCACGGAGATATCCCATGACCGAACCGAAGCCGGGTTTCTCCCTGAAATCGCTGGCCGGAGGTACTCACGCGTTTCCGGCCGGCGGACCGTCCCTCGTCGTATTCGTCAAGGAAGACTGCGAAACCTGCAACACAGCAGCCCCCGTCATCGAGGCCTTTCATCGGGCGTATGGCGAAAAACTACAGGTACTGATGCCGTCCCAGTCGGGCGAAGCCAGCGCCTTGTTTGCGGCGCGTCACAGTCTGACGTTTCCGGTTCTTGACGATACGGGCTGCAAAACCTCCTTCGACTGGGACATAGAAATCGTGCCGTCCGTTTTCTGGCTGAACCCCGATGGCTCGCTCCAGCAGCATTTCGAAGGGTTTGTCCGGGCCGAATGGCAGGCGCTCAGCGCCGAAATTGCGGCAAGCCTTTCCCTGCCGCAGGCCCAGATAGACTGGGACGCGCTTCCGGCCTGGCGACCTGGCTGCGGCTCCCGCCACCTGTATCCGGAAATCTTTGCGCGTCTCAGCGCCGAGGCGAATGGCGAGCTGTTGCGCGCCCGCCGCATCGAGATTGGTGAAGCCGATGACGTCGCCGAGTTCATGTTTGACCAGGGCTTTTCCGATGGCCTGCCGCTCGTTCCGCCGACGCCTGAACGCGTGCTCAGGATGTTGGGGGGCACACACCGCGCGCCGCAGGACCTGATCGCGGTCGTACCGCCCAACATGGGAGAGGCTACCACCGAAAAGGTCGCGATCAATGCCGTCATGGCCGGCTGCAAACCGGAATACATGCCGGTCCTTATCGCCGCACTGGAAGCGGTGTGTACCGACGCATTCAACATCCACGGCGTGACAGCCACGACAATGGGCGCGGCGCCGGTGATTGTGGTCAATGGTCCGATCCGGGACCGCATCGGCATGAACAAGGGCCTGGGCGCGCTCGGATCGGGCAACCGCGCCAATGCCACGATCGGGCGTGCCCTGCGCCTGATCGTCGGCAATGTCGGCGGCGGCAAGCCGGGCGGTGTCGAGCGGTCCACACTCGGCAATCCGATGAAGTACACGATGTGCTTTGCAGAAAACGAAGAGCGCTCGCCCTGGCCGCCCCTGCATGTCGAACGGGGATTCAACAAGGATGATTCGGTCGTCACCGTATTTGCGATGACCGGCGGGCCAGTGCACATTGTTGACCAGGAATCGCGTGAACCACGCCAGGTCGCAGGCTCCATTGGCCTTGGACTCGAAGGTGTCTTTCTTCCGAAACTGCGAAACTTACCCGTCGACGCCCTGCTGGTCGTTTGCCCCGAACACATCGACACCCTGATGAGCCAGGGCCACTATACGAAGGCTGAGCTGCGCGCGCGGATCCAGGAGGTGACGTCGCGCCCGCTGAGCGAGATGGTCGCGAGCGACACATCGGGCGCCGGAATACCAAAGGCGACTGCGGAGAAGATGGGGGCGGAGAAACTCAGGGCGTCAGCGCCGAAGTTTGCGGGTGAGGAATACATTCATATCGTGGTCGCCGGATCCGACGCCGGCAAGTTCAGTTCGGCCTTTCACGGCTGGGCAACGGGCGAGATCGGATCGCAGTCGGTCTCGCGAAAGATCGATTTGGGCTAGAGACTTTGCCGGGACCGGGTATGATCAGTCGAAGTATAAGCAGAATGAGGATGTAAGATGACAACAATCCTTGATCCGACCGATGAACGAAAACCCGTAGCCCGGCAGATAACGGCCAGATCCGGAACCCTGAGCGGCACAATCGGGCTTCTGGATATCCGAAAGCCGCGCGGGAATGTGCTTCTCGATGAGCTGGAGCGCCAGATCAGGGCTGCGGCGCCAGATGTCACCGTCAAACGGTTCACCAAGCCAACGTTCACCAAGCCGTGCCCGGACGATATCCGGCGCGATATTGCGGCCCAGGTGGATTATCTGGTCGAGGCGCTGGCTGACTGAGGTTCCTGTACGACGTGCAGTCTGCACGACACAGTCTGGTTTGAAATCCAGGGAATCCCATCGGTCTCGATAGCGTCGTCAGAGTTTGATGAAGCGGCAGATTTCCAGCGCAACGCACTCGGCATGCCGGAGGCGCGGTATATTCTCGTGCCGCATCCGATTCAGGATGCAACGGACGATGAAATGCGCTCAAAGGCACAGGACGCGCTGCCTGCAATCCTGGAAGCGCTTACCCGCTGAATTCCTGTACATCTGACAGCGGCGCGAAGCGCTTAGGGGTTGCCCGGGCGCAGCGCTATCAGGCGGCCGAAGAAACAGGATGAGCCAGGCTTTTCAAGTGCGTTTCCATTACCGGGGCCAAGAACAAGCAAAGAGAACAAGATGCCTGCCATCTCCATGACACCCACTGAAGTTTCCGACTACATTGCCCAGGCCGGGCGCGATGCATGGATCATCCCGGATGTTCCCGCCAGCACGCCGCGGCGCAAAATTGCGAAAGTCGGCGTGATCGGCGCAGGCACGATGGGCGGCGGCATCTCCATGAACTTTGCGTCTGCAGGTATTCCGGTCCTGATTCTGGAACAAAAGCCGGAGGCGCTTGATCGCGGTCTGAACGTGGTACGCGTCAATTACCAGCGCAGCGCCGACAATGGCCGATTTCCTCAGACCGAAGTGGCCGAACGTATGGGTCGCCTCACCGGTACAATGGAGATGGAGGCCCTGGCCGACTGCGACCTGGTGATCGAAGCTGTGTTCGAAGACATGGCATTGAAGAAGCAGATATTCGCTGATCTTGACCGGATTATGAAGCCCGGGGCCATCCTCGCGACCAATACCTCGGCGCTCAATATCGATGAGATCGCGAGCGTTACAAAGCGCGCGCAGGATGTGATCGGGCTGCATTTTTTCTCGCCCGCGAATGTGATGAAACTGCTCGAAATTGTTCGCGCTGATCACACGGCCAGTGACGTGATCGCGACATGTATGGATCTGGCCAGGACGATCAACAAGATTGCGGTGCTGGTGGGCGTCTGTCCGGGGTTCGTTGGTAACCGCATCCTGTTTGCACGCCAGGCGCAGGCGCAGAGACTTGTCGCGCAGGGCGCTATGCCCTGGGACGTGGACGCCGCACTGAACACGTTCGGGTTTCGAATGGGGCCATATCAGATGTCCGATCTGGCCGGTCTCGATATCGGCTGGAAGAAAGGCGCCAGGACGGCAAACTCGATCCGCGACGCCCTGTGCGAACTGGACCGACGGGGCCAGAAAACGGGCGCAGGCTATTACGATTATGATGAGAGCCGCCGCCCGGTTCCATCCGACGTCACCGCGAAGATCATCGCGGAAATCACAGGTGTTTCGGCCGGCAGCGCGCCCGGCCCTGACGAGATCATTGCCGACTGCATCCATCCGATGATCAACGAAGGTCTCAGGATACTCGAAGAGAAGAAGGCGCAGCGCGCCTCCGACATCGATATCGTGTGGCTGAATGGTTATGGCTGGCCGGCCGACAAAGGCGGACCGATGCTCTACGGCGACATGGTCGGCGCCGGGACGGTTCTGGCAACCATGGAGCGCCTCGGGGCGGCAGACGAACGGTTTGCCCCGTCCGCAACGCTCAGGCGCCTCGCCAGGGACGGCGGCCGCTTCACTGACGTGCAGCCTGGTTGATGAACGAGGCGCTGCGGCCGTTCGCCGGTGAGTACGACTACATTGTTGCCGGCGCCGGATCGGCCGGTTGTGTGGTTGCCAACCGGCTGTCGGCTGATCCTTCAAAAAAGGTGCTGCTGCTTGAAGCGGGCGGGCAGGACAACTGGATCTGGTATCATGTGCCGGTCGGCTATCTGTTTGCGATCGGCAACCCGCGGTCCGACTGGATGTTTGAAACCAAGCCGCAGCCTGGCCTGAACGGGCGGGCCCTGGCCTACCCGCGCGGGAAGGTGATCGGCGGTTCATCAGCAATCAACGCCATGATCACGATGCGCGGCCAGGCCGCGGACTATGACGCGTGGCGCGATAGTGGGCTGCCAGGCTGGGGGTGGGACGATGTATTGCCCGTGTTTCGGGACATCGAAGACCATTTCCTCGGTGAAAGCGAGGTGCACGGCGCAGGCGGGGAATGGCGCGTTGAGGCGCCCCGCGTGCAGTGGCAGATCCTGGACGCCGTTCGCGACGCAGCGTTGGAACTGGGGATCGCGAAAACGCCGGACTTCAACACAGGCGACAATGAAGGCTCAGGCTATTTCCACGTCAACCAGAAGGCCGGACGCCGCTGGTCTGCCGCGCGGGGCTTTCTGAAGCCCGCACAGGGGCGAAGAAACCTCCGTCTGGAAACAGGCGCTCTGATCGAGCGTGTCATGGTCACTGACGGCCGGGCATCGGGACTGATCTTCAGGCAAAACGGCCAGCGTTTCACAGTTGCCGCGCGTGCACAGATCATCTTGAGCGCGGGGGCAATCGGCAGCCCGCAAATTCTGCAGCGCTCTGGAATCGGCCCCGCGCCTGTTCTGGCGCAAGCGGGCATAGAGCCGATCCTGGATTTACGCGGCGTGGGCGCAAATCTTCAGGACCATCTCCAGCAGCGTGCCATCTACAAGGTCTCTGGCGCCGAAACGCTGAACCAGATCTATTACTCGCTGTCCGGCAAAGTTAAGATGGGGCTGGACTATGCCTTGCGCCGGCGCGGCCCGTTGACCATGGCGCCGTCACAGCTCGGCATTTTCGCGCGCTCTGATGAAAGGCACGCGCGGGCAAACGTCCAGTTTCACGTTCAGCCCTTGTCGCTCGACAAATTTGGCGAGCCCTTGCACCGGTTTCCGGCCATTACGGTGGCGGCCTGCAACCTGCGCCCCACCTCGCGGGGATCGGTCAGGATCGCGTCCGGCGATCCCGGCGCCGCCCCGGTGATCGACCCGAACTATCTTGACACGGACGAAGACAGACAGGTTGCAGCCCAGGCAATTCAGTTGACGCGGCGGCTCATGCAACAGCCTGCACTCGCGCGGTTCAGCCCTGAGGAATACGTCCCCGGCCCCTCTTCACTCGGCAAGGATTTGTCTCAGGTCGCCGGCGATATCGGCACCACGATATTCCACCCTGTGGGCACCGCGAAGATGGGGCGCGTCGATGATCCCATGGCAGTCGTCGACGCCAGGCTGCGCGTGAAGGGGCTCGATGGGCTCAGGGTGATCGATGCGTCGGTCATGCCGCAGATTACGTCCGGCAACACGAACACGCCGACCATCATGATCGCAGCCAAAGGCGCAGCAATGATCTAGGCGGCCTCAGCGCTCCCCGTTCAACCAGACCGTTCAACCAGGAATCCCCCGTGGCAAGGTGCTGAAACACGCCTTGAGGGAGGGTTTATTTCAGGCAAAAAGTCGCCGCGCCATGAGAGCGGAAAAATGCCAGTAATGGCAAACATGTGCACGAAAGAATTGCACCGGGAGGATAAGAGTTGACAGCCCAAACCAACCAGCCAGCTGGCATTGCCGAAGAGCCGAAGGCCGGCTTCTATGCCTGGTACGCAGTGCTCGTCCTGATGCTGGCACAGACGTGCTCTTTCATTGATCGAATGATCATGGGCCTGCTGGTCGGCCCTATCCGCACCTCTTTCAACATCTCTGATACGGAGTTCAGCCTCCTGGCAGGACTGGCGTTTGCCATCTTTTATTCGGTGATGGGACTTCCGCTGGCCCGGATCGCCGATCGGAAAAGCCGCCGTGTGCTTATCGCTGTGGGCATCACTGTATGGAGCGCCATGACCGCGCTGTGCGGGCTCGCGCAGGGCTTCTGGTCGCTCTTCGCCGCGCGCGTTGGTGTCGGCGTCGGCGAGGCAGCCCTGTCTCCGGCGGCCTATTCCATGATCACAGACTACTTCCCAAAGAAGTCTCTCGCCCGCGCGCTGAGCGTCTATACGATTGGCGTCACGATCGGGTCAGGTCTGGCTTATGTTATCGGAGGCAAGGTCGTTCAGTTTGCCCTGGACATCGGGTCGGTCGATCTGCCGATCGTCGGAGCCACCGAAGGGTGGCAGCTGACCTTTTTTGCTGTGGGCATTCCGGGCCTCCTGATTGCAATGCTGATGATGACGGTACGCGAGCCGGCGCGTCGCGGACGGCTTCAGGCCAGCGAAGCGAGCAGCGCAAGCGAAGCGCCGCAGATCTCGGTCAAGGAGGTCGTCTCCTTCATCCTGGCACGCAAGGTCGCTTTCCTGAGCCATATCTTCGGAGTGTCGATATTCATCATGGCGGTGTTCAGCCTGAATATCTGGGGGCCGGAATACCTGATCCGCACGTTCGGTATGGCCCGCGCTGAAGCGGGTCTCCAGTTTGGCATTGTCATGATCGTCATGGGCACCAGCGGACTGATGTGCGGCGGCCTGCTGGCAGACAGATGGTTTTCAAAATCCACCTTCGATGCCTATAGCCGCGTCATCCTGCTCTCGATGGCCTGCATGCTGCCGTTTGCGGCCATGCTCGCATTCGCCAATACAGTTGCGCTTGGACTCGCCTGTCTCGCCGGAGCCATTTTCTTTTCGGCATTCCAGGGGGGCATTGCCGGAGGCGTGATCCAGTTGATGGTGCCCAATGAAATGCGCGGTCAGGCGGTTGCGCTCTATTTCCTTGCGGCGAACCTGATCGGCCTTGGCTTCGGTCCGACTGTAGTTGCAGCAATCACAGATTATGTCTTCAAGAATGATGCAGCGCTCAACAAGTCTCTGGCACTCACGTCCGTAACACTTATTCCAATCGCGGCCATCATCATGCTCAGCGGTTTAGGGAAAGTTCGGGAAGCGGTTCGTTCGGCTCAGGCCTGGACCTCCTGAACTGAGCCGGCGGAGAACGCGGGTCAGAGGTGGCTTCTGTAACGGGCGATGATCGGTCAATCCCTTTTTTGCAAAGTTCATATCGCCGGCGTCATACCTTCTGTCCCCAGTCGGCGCATGAGGCCGCTGAATGATGGCGTCCTCAACAGCATCGGCCGGACAAACGCGGAATGCGCAGTCACCTTTTGAGCTGCCGCCACCTCAGCGTCCTGACCAAATCCTTACGTCCTGGCGACGGGACTTTGCTTTCGGGAAGGCGATGGTGTCGTCCCGCCCGAAATCCTTGTTCTGTCTCCTTAAGCCGCAATCACTGGACGCGCCGGCCTGGCTTTCAACATCGACCATTCAGCGGGACACCTGGCTGCGCATTTATAACCGCTCCCTGCATAAGGGGTCTTTCCGCGGAAGGCAGCCTGCGTCTGCTCACGCCAGACGACCTCTACCAGGGCAGCGCAGTGATCACGGTCAGAGCGCCGAGCCTTGGACTGAGGCGCCGACACGGTCCGGCCGACCACCATCGCAACATCAAACCTCGCCCACCTCCGGCACGACAGGTTTGAGTGCCTGAGGATCACACCAGGGATGGCGTGGGCTTCATGTGCCGGCCGGGCTGCTGGTGAGGGGTGTCCGGCGCGGGATCTTCTGAAGGCTCGTATTCACTGCAGAGCGCCGGAAATCTATGGCCGTGCTGTCACCCTAATTCGAACTGGTCTCTCCTGTCCGGGAGCGGGCAAATTCAGGAGAACGAGAATATTCCCTGGTTCCGAAAACCCGTCCTGTCGTGAACGTAAGCATACGGTACAATGCACAGCTATTGCGCGCTGAGCGAAAACTCGGCTTTCAGGCCGCCATCTGACCGGGTTGCAACCCAGAGACAGAACTTGCCTGGTTCCGGTCCAAACGAACCATCCCGCCGGTAAAAGGACAGATCAGCAGCACCGAGATCAAATTCAACTAGCCCGGATTGACCCGGCTGCAGGCTAACACGCTTGAACGCCTTCAGTTCCTTCACCGGGCGCGTCAGGCTACCCGCTATATCCCTGACATAGAGTTGAACGGTCTCGAAACCGGAACATGCGCCAGTATTTCTGACTGTTGCTCGTACTTTCAGCCGGTCGCACAAACCAATTATCTGTTGGCTCAGTTCAAGACCTCCGAGTTCGAATTTGCCATAGGATAGTCCGAAGCCGAACGGAAAGAGAGGCTCGGAGCCGTCGTCCAGATAGAATGCCGACATACCAAGTGAGGTCTGTCGTGCGCCGACTTCAATATCGTCGATGAGGATCATTTCCGAGGGGTTGGGCGGACGTCCGGTATTCTTGTGATTGTAGTAGATCGGAATCTGCCCGACGGATTTCGGGAAGGTGACGGGCAATTTGCCTCGCGGCGCCTCATCACCAAACAGGACCGCCGCAATGGCGGGTCCGCCCATCGTGCCGGGATGCCATGCATAGAGGAGAGAATCCGTATGCGGCAGGTTTTCGGACAGCACCAACGGGCGCCCCGCAAGCACCACTGTGACAACCGGCTTACCAAGAGCCCGGATCCGCGCCAGCAGTTCGGACTGGGCTCCGGGGAGCGTGATGTCGGCGCGGCTGTGGGCTTCTCCCGAAAGGATAGATTCTTCCCCGAGGAAGACCAGCGCGACATCACTGTTTCGGACCGCTGTCTCAGCTTCCCCAAACAGTGCATGCGATCTTGAGCGGGACGTCTCGAGTCCTGGCGCGTAGTTTACGTCAATCTTGCCGCCGAACTGCCGGCGAAGCGCCTGAAGTGGAGTGGCCGTATCGGTCTTCTGCCCATCGAACACCCACGTACCCATCTGCTCGTGCGGGGCATCAGCGAGCGGTCCGATCACGGCAATGGAACCAAGGCCGGCCACACGCAGCGGAAGCACAGCGCCGTCATTCTTGAGAAGCACCAAGCTCTCGAGGGCGGCCTGATAGGCAACGTCCAGGGCCTTGTCTGAAACGAGCGGGTCAAAGCCTGCAGGATCGGTATATGGCCGCTCGAACAGGCCAAGCTTCTGTTTGAGCCGGAGCACGCGAACGACCATGGCATCAATCTGGCTGACGGAAAGGACGCGTTCCTCGACGAGCTTCGCGAGGTTGCTGGCATAGGCGTCGCCTGCCATCTCCATATCAACACCGGCAAGCGCCGCTTCGGTTGCCGCGCTCCGGGAATCTTCGCACAGGCCGTGCACGATCAGCTCGTTGATTGCATTCCAGTCACTGACAACCAGCCCGTCGAAGCCCCAATCACCGCGAAGGACGCCGTTCAGGAGCGCGCCGTTTGCGGTTGCCGGGATCCCGTCGAGGTCGCTGAACGATGTCATCAGCGTTGCAGCGCCGGCCTCGACGACCCTACGGAAGGGTTCGAGGTATACGTTGCGCAGTTCGTTGGCAGGAATGTTCGTGGCACTGTAGTCGCGTCCGCTCTCCGAAGCGCCGTAACCTACAAAGTGTTTGGCGCACGCAAGGATCGCTCCGTGTCCGGAGAGATCTGCTGTTTGGAATCCTTCGACCATCGCGCTTCCGAGCAGGCCGGTGAGATGGGGATCCTCACCAAAGCTCTCCGCGATCCTTCCCCAGCGCGGATCGCGCGAAATGTCGATCATGGGAGCAAAAGTCCAGTGTATGCCCTGCGAACGCGCTTCCAGGGCCGCGATCCTGGCGGCCTTGCGGACAAGCTCAGGGTTCCATGCGGCCGCCTGCCCGAGCGGTATCGGAAATATGGTACGGAACCCGTGAATAACATCCCGCCCCATCAATAGCGGAATTGAAAGGCGGGATTCTTCAACGGCCACCCGCTGGAGACGGTTGCAGGCATCGGTGTTTGCAAGATTGATCACCGATCCGATCCGGCCGGCGCGCACACCTTCGATGAGGTGGTCGGGAAGCGGATCTGCGCTTGCATCGACCTGCTGAAGCTGGCCGATCTTTTCTTCAAGCGTCATCTTCGACAGGAGGACGTCAACCAGGTCCTCGGCAGACGGAGGGCCGGCACTGTTAGCGGTAAGGGTCAGGGTCGGTGTGTTCATGGGTCTTCGTTGGCAGTTAAGGTCAGGCTGCAACAGGATCAGGCTTGTGTCGCCTCGCGTCGAGCGCCTTACGTGTCTTCTCGGCGGCTTGCTGGTCGATGCCCAGTGTCGCGACAGCCCAGATAGCAATTGCCGAAGCAATGACCGGAATGAAGGCATCGCACAAACGAAGCAGATTGATCGTAGATCCGGCCTGCGCGCCGCCCAGTTCAACCTTGAAACCGGTCGCGTTCAGCAGGAAGCCGCCGCCGGCAAGCGCAGCGGTCATTCCGAGCTTCACCACCCACCAGTAGATTGAACCGTACATGCCCTCTCTCCGCTCGTGGGTTTCAAGTTCATCGAGATCGACAATATCTGCCATCATGGAAGGCATGAGCGTAAAGAGGCCGCCCAGCCCGAAAGCCAGTAGCGGGGCTGGCAGTACGACCAGCCAGGGATTGTCCGGCTGGTAGCAGAACCATTTGAGGACATAGCCCAGCATCGAGATGCTGGTCGAGATCGCAAAAGTCAGCCGTTTGCCGATGCGGGTAGCGAGCCAGGTCACGAACGCGATGACGACGAAAGTGGAAAGGGTTCCGAGCGTGCCAGCATAGGCTGCATATTCTGCTCCCTTCAGGGTGTCTCCGGCGCACACGTAGTAGATGATCACATAAGTCGAAAAGGATGCGACCAGGATGAAGCCGTTGAAGACGAGGAATGTCGCAAGGCAGAGTTTGAGGAAGGGCTTGAAACTCAGAGCCTTGGCGAAGCCCTCGAAAAAGTCCCGGACACGGTGCGCCGCCGTCTGAAAGATCGACCAACCTGGCTGGCGGGCTGACATCGGCATTTCGGCCATCGCAATGATGCGAGCGCGTTCGCGCAGGAAGATGGCGGGAAGGACGCCTCCGGCGATCATCAGGACGCCAAGTGCAATCGCAAGGCCGCCCGCGCCATCGACCATATTGTCGAAGTAGCGCGTATCCTGCATCAGCGGCAGGAGCCATGGGGGAATGAAATAGGCCAGCTGGCCTATGAAGTTCTGGGTACCCATGAGCCGAGTGCGCTCATGATAGTCCGGCGTGATCTCATACCCGAGCGCGACCCATGGTGTCGCGAAGATCGTGTAAGCCGTGTAGAAGACGAGTGATCCCAACAGGAAGAACCAGAAATAGAACATCTCGCTCTGACCGTCGGGCAATTGCCAGATCGCCATGAATACGATCCCGACGGCGATAGCCCCGACGAAGATGTAAGGCCGGCGCCGGCCCCAGCGGCTGCGGGTATTGTCCGAGATGTATCCCATGACGGGATCGGTCAGGGCGTCGAAGAAGCGCGGGATCGAGGCGACCAGGCCTACCAGCGCGGGATCCATCCCGAGCCCGAGATTCAGGATGATCATCATCGCGCCGAACGCACCCGCGAGGAGATTGTTCACAAATGCGCCAGCCCCATAGATCAGCATATGGCTGAAAGGTACCCGGTCTTCGCTACGTGTCGGCGAGGCGGTGGTCATCACCTAGTGCCCTGTCTCGTCGCGGGGCTTCTGGTAGACACGGACCCAGTCGATCTCGAATGTCTTCGGGAAACCTTCGAGTGACACACCGCCTTCGTTCGTATCTTCGGCGAGATTGCCGCCGATCGCGAGATTCAGGATGAGATAGAATGGCTGGTCAAATGGTGCGCTCCTGGGAAGCTTTGAAAACACCGCCTTGGATCCCCAGTCTTTCCGGGTCAGAGTTGAGTAGAGTTGTCCGTCCACGAACCAGCGAATCTCGCCTTCCTGCCATTCAACCGCGTAGACGTTGAACCTGTCATCCGTCGAGGGCAGCGGAGTGTCCTTGCCCTTGTATCTGTTGCGTGGCCATTCGCCGCCATAGTGAATGGTGCCGAACACCCGGTTTTCCCTGCCGTCTTCGCAGGATTTGCATTCGGTGCCCTGGTTGACGAGTTCGAGGATGTCGATTTCACCCGACGCAGCCCAGGCGCCGTAACGCTCCTCGCTCGGCAGCATCCATGCAGCTGCCCAGGCACCCTGCCCCTCCGGCGCGCGGGCGCGCACTTCAAACCGTCCATAGGTCCAGTCTGCCTTCCCCTTCGTCGTCAACCGCGCGGAGGTGAAGGGCTTTGCGGCAAGCTTGCCACGTTCCGTTTCCGGCAAAGCGTCGTCGAGATGGACGGGCAGAGCTGGCCCCACTGCATTTTCGCGCCGGGCCACGATCTGGAGACGGCCGTCCTGGACGAAGGCATTTTCCGGACGCGCAGTATAGCACTGGCGTTCCTCATTGCCGCCGCCCCAGCAGTCGACCTCAAAGTCCCATTTCGACGGATCGATCCCGCTGCCGTCGAACTCGTCGGACCAGACAAGGGCCCAGCTGTCGGCAGGCCGGGTCTGCGCCCAAGCCGGATCGGTGAGCACCGCTGCCACAATCAACCCGGCAACGCAGTTGGCTAGGCGGGTCATGCGATCGTCTCCTCTGCCGGCCCGTACCGCGCGTGCCACTGGCACGTCTGACTTCCGTTGCCAGCAGGAGGCCTGCCTGAGCTGCCTCCCGCCGGCTACGGGTGATCAGAAGTTAACCCGGACCCGCGCTCCAAACGTCCGCGGACGGTTGAAGAAGCGTGTGTTGTCGAACTGCGTGATGATCAAGCCCTGCGGCTCTGTCACATCTGTGAGGTTTGCCGCATAGACTTCAAGACGCCAGTTGCCCTTTTCGGGACTGAAGCCTGCACCCGCATCAAATGTCCAATAGCCATCGACCTCGTCATCGAGCCTGAGGGCCGGATTGGTCCGATTAGCATAGTCAACGCCGTTGAAAATGGTGAGGTGCTGAGAAGACCGGTAGCCAAAGGAAACGATCCCGTCGAAGCTGCCGAAATCAGTATCAACCACTTTTGAAACCGAGCCGTTCAGCTGGATTTCAGGCGTGCGAGGCAGGCGATTGCCTTCGATTGACCGGTTGACCGAGTTGACCGGATCGACATCTGCCTGGAAGCGCGCATCCTGCACCAGAACAGAATTCGTCACTTTTGCCGTCGGCATCAGGAGGAGCGTTCCTTTCAGGCTCCATTGGTTCGGCAGGTCGAGTTCGCCTTCCAGCTGGGCGCCGAAGATTTCGGCATCCGAAGCATTGAAATTGAACCCGACAACCTGGCCGCCAAGCTGGGCGAGCTGGTCAGGGGTCAGCTCGATTCCTTCGAACTGCAGGACCTGCGCCGTCGACAACAGGGTGAAGAGCTGCAGGTCATTGTAGTCATAGTAGAAGGCTGATGCGTTGAGGACGGCGGGCATGCCACCGATCTCGAAGCTGTTTTTTGAGCCGATCTCGAAAAGGGTCAGGGTTTCAGGATCGTAGACCGGCGCAAGCGTATCGGTATCAAAGGCTGCCGGCGCGCTTCCGGAAGGGCTGGCGAGGCCGAAACCTTCCGTTCCCGGAATATTATCATTGAAACCACCGGACTTGTTGCCGGTCGAGACCAGGCCGTAGACGAGGTTGTTTTCAGTCAGGTCGTATTCCGTTCGCAGGCGCCAGTCGACAAAGTCATTGTCGAGGGAGCCGTTCTGTAGCGCGATTGCATTGCCGCCGAGCACGGCGAACGAGATGCGCCCATCGAGCGCCGGGACAAAAGTGTTGAAGCATTCACCGGTGAAGGCAAAGCCCTGGCACTGCGGGTGGTCGGCAGGCAGCGCGTCGCCCGTCACGATACCATTGCCGTAGATGTCATCAAGGCCGTCGCGCGCCCCAAAGCTCCTGACGCCGTTGAAGAAGAATGCCAGGACTTCACGGTCGCTGAGCGTGCCGCTGCCATCCGCATCGGGATTGAAAATGGTCCGGTCCAGACCTGCAAACTGGAAACCTTCCGTGCCATGGCCGGTGCCGAAGCAGCATGAGAAGTTCCCTCCTCCGATGATAAACTGGTAGCGCGCGTTGACGCCGAAGCGGTCTTTAGAATCTTCGGTATGACGCACGCCACCCGTCACACGAAACTTGTCAGTGACATTAAAGGTCGCATCCCCATACACCGAGAAACTTTCGGTGTCGGTCGTCTGGTTAAATTCGACGCCGGTGAAGAAGGGGTTCCGGTCGCCAGTGGTGCCGAGAAAGGTGCGCTGCGCTTCGGTGAAGTAGAAGGCGCCCGCCGACCACATCAGGCGCGCGTCCTCTTCTGAGAAAAGTCGGGCCTCGTGAACAGTCGACTCCGAATCGGTAATGAAGCGGACCCGGGAGAAGTTGTCGATATCGAGCGGCCCGAGCGTGTCGAATACGCCGTCATAATACGGACCGGCCGGTGTCACGAACTCATAGTCGTAAACGAGATCGCGGATCGAGCCGATGTATTCGGCATTGATACCGTCACCGTCATATTCGACATGACCCTTGAAGCCCCAGTGTTCGGTGTCTTCGCGGGGAGTAAAGGCGCGGCCGATGACTTCCCGCGGATTGTCGATGTCTTCGGGGCGCACGCCATTGCCGAGCGGGTTTGCAAAGTTGACGCCGGTGTACCCAGATCCCTTCTGCTGGATCTGATCGTAAGTGAGCGTTACCGTCAGGTCATCGAGCGGTTCGATCAGGTAGGACGCGCGGAACCCGAAATCATCAGCGGCTTCGGCGACGCCGACGCCTTCGGCTTCGGACGTCGGCACAGTGAGGCCGAGCTCGGAGCTGCGAGGCGTCACGTTTTCGAGGTAGCTGTCATGCTGCATCGCAAAGCCGGCGATGCGGAATGCGGAATTCTCAGTCACCGCGATGTTCGCGACGCCTTCGAGGCGCCATTCATCGTAGTTGCCGATCGAGCCTTCGATCATGCCGTCGGTGGCGCCGATGCCCGGCTTCCAGGGAATGATGTCAACTGAACCTGCAGTCGCGTTGCGTCCGCGCAGCGTACCTTGCGGCCCGATATTGACCTCGACGCGCTGGATATCAAAGAAGGCAGCGCCAAAGCCGGACGGGCGCGGCACGTAGACGCCGTTCAGATGGGTCGCGGCCGCCGGATCACCAAGTTCCGTGTTATTGGATGAACCAACGCCGCGGATATAGACTTCGATATTGCCCTGGTTGTTGGAGACCGAGAGGCCGGCGATCTTGCCGTCGAGGTCATTGAAATCCTGCAGCCCGAGCAGCTTGAGGTCCTCGCCGCTGATGGTGGCCGCGGTGCCGGCATAGTCCTGAAGCGACTGTTCGCGACGGTCGACGGTGATGACGACCACATCCTGCCGGCTTTCTTCCTCTTCGCTGGGCGCAGCGGCGCCTTCCTGGGCAAAAGCAGCGCTGGCCTGTGCTGCCAGCACGCTGATCGATGCGCCCAAAAGAATCGTTCTCAGGCCTTGTTTACGAAACATGTGTTCCTCCCGTTTCCTCCGGCCGCTCCGTTGGCGGACTGGCATGGGCCGGATAATCCACGATTGTCTATCGATGTCAACAACACCTGTCCAAATACGACAATCGGGCGCCGCATCCGGAAAAATCTGTTGTCTAGTCTGGCGCTGGTCCCGTGGAGCCGCGGGCGATCAAAGCGTGCGGGAGGATATGGATTTCAGAGGCGGTCGCCGGGCCGGCGCGGTTAACGGCCAGCAGCGAGACGGCCGTTTCGCTGATTTGATCGAAGGGCTGGGCAACAGTCGTCAAAGGGGGCCAGATCGAACGCCCCATGGGGGTGTCATCAAAGCCGGCGACGGACAGGTCTTCCGGCACAGACAGGCCCATCTTGTGCGCGGTCATCATCACGGCGACGGCCATATGGTCATTGGCGGCGAAGATCGCGGTCGGACGCGCGGGCCTTTGCAACAGATCTTCCGCGCAGTCGAGCGCCTGCCTGAAGGAAAAGTTACCTTTCACGACCAGTCCGTCGCAGGCGCCTGCCAGGCCAGCAGCCTGGATCGCATCCTGGTAGCCGAGACGACGAAGGACTGTCACGACATGCTCGTCGCGCCCGGTGATATGCGCGATCCTTCGGTGACCGTACGATATCAGATGCTCCGTGACTTCTCGTGCGGCTCGCCGGTCATCCATGGCCACCGCGCTGGCGCCCGCTACCGGGCCGGTCGGCGAGACGAGCACGAAGCGCACTTCGCGCTCGCGCAAGAGGCCGTGAAGGTCGTGAGAGTCGCAGATGGGCGGCACAAGGATCATGTTGGCGACCTTCGTGCGATCCAGGAACTGCACCACCTGCCCGCGCCAGTCGGGATTCTCCTCGTCAAATAACTCAACGGCGAGGTAGCGATGGGCCTTCGAACAGGCCTTGAGCAATGAATGATTGAGCTGGGACTGGTAGCCGCTGCTCGGGTCCGCGAGCAGGACACCGATACTGAGAATGTCCCCCAGACGCATCTGCCGGGCGATCGCCGACGGGGCATAGTTGAGCTCCCGCATCGCCTTTTCGACCTTCTCGCGCGTTTTTGGCGAGATATGCTCATACCGGTTCATGACCCTTGAGACGGTCTTGACAGACACCTGCGCCTTGCGGGCAACGTCCTGGATCGTGGCCATTTTTTGGGTTTCCTGCAAATTGTCCTTCAGGACAATCTGTTAAGGTCGTTCGGGCACCAAAGTCAAAGCCTTACGCATGATATCAATTGCATACTCCGGTCGCATGCCTGACCGGCAGATCGCGTGACGAAGTCCCGTCGTGAAGGACGTAAGTGCCAGGCGTCGTGACCCACCCGTTATGGTCGGGATCGAAACAGGAAGAGGCGCGAGGCCGGATGCGCAGTTCCACCGTCCTGTTCTCGCCCGGGTCCAGTTCGACTTTCTGGAACGCGGCGAGCTGGCGACCCTTGCGCGCAAGAGACCAGGGGGCTGCAACGAAACGGTCCGTGCCGATGCGAAACACCTGGGATGCCTCGCAGAACCGGACCTGCGCCTTATTGAAGAAAAAGCGCACGGTCCGGAAAACACGAATGCATCAGGGGTCATTTCGAAAAGAAAAAACAATCAAAATATTTTGTGATGGCGGTGAGCGAGAACCTGCGGACAAACTCTCTCATCGTCTCGCTGCCCTATGGGCTGAAAAGCTCAGGACATCAACTTACGCAGGCTCTCTGGGGTCCATGGCCTGCCCGATAAGCTGCGAACCCCTTCTTCATTAAGGGTCTTTGCAATTGCGGGATATTTCATGCCTGAAAGTTTCAAACTGCGGGCCCGGGCGAGTGCTTTATCCCTTCGGTCCTGCTTGCCGGCTGACCA
The DNA here is from genome assembly GCA_016124495.1 of Hyphomonas sp. Classification (GTDB taxonomy): domain Bacteria; phylum Pseudomonadota; class Alphaproteobacteria; order Caulobacterales; family Hyphomonadaceae; genus Hyphomonas. The sequence goes on from WGNP01000007.1 coordinate 237,623, forward strand.
CTCCCACTGCCTTTCCCGCCACTCCCCGAAATGCGCATGGGGATCGAACATTCCGCCGTCCATCATGACGGGGACGGCTTCAATGGGCAGGCTGTCAACTTCCGCGTCTTTTAGCCAGTCCATCATCGGCTGGTGACTGCGCCAGCCCTGAACCGCGGCGAAGTCGACGAAGATCAGGGTTGCTGCATTTTTCCGGCAAATAGCTGCCGCCTTGTTCAATGCGTCACGAATGGTCTCGCTACCCCGATCTGGATTTATCTCCAGAAAGGCCTCCTCGTGAAACAGCTCCAAGCCATGGCGCCGGACGTAATCCTGGATCAGGCATCGCTGGAAGCGGATGGTGCGGCTGACCCTGGCTGCCTCGTCAATCGCTGCCGGCAACCGGGTGAACCCGGCCCAGGGCACAGGCAAAGTCCAGAAAAACGCGACGGCCTTTTGCTTCATTCTTCCCTGCTCCTCCCCAGAACCCGGAAAATCCCGAGCGCAACTCAATGCCTCCCTGCGTGGTGGTAGCACACAGCCATCCCGATCCGAACCATGATCGACCACAATCCGAAGGCACATGAGCATGCGCACCAGTATTACTGACCCCCTGTTGATTGCAGAAATCCAGCCGTTCCGAAGCTATGGCAAGATCGGCGTCACGTTCTGCCCCGGTAAGGTTCAGCTGCGATCTGCCTCTGGCCCCTGGGCGCGCGACCTGGCCATCGATCTCGATGAAGTGGCGCGATGGAATGCAGCCGCGGTGGTCACGCTGATCGAAGAGCACGAGATGCGCGCCATCAAGGTGACCGACCTTGGTGCCGAGGTCGCCGCCCGGCACATGTCATGGGTTCATCTGCCCATTGTTGACGTCTCGACACCCGATGAAGCGTTCGAGGCCGCATGGCGGACCATCGGCGAAGAAATCCGTGTCCTGCTGCGCTGCGGAGCCAATGTGCTGCTGCATTGCCGGGGCGGACTAGGGCGGGCAGGCACGATTGCCGCGCGTTTGCTGGTGGAATTGGGCTGGCAAGCCGATGCCGCCATTGACGCAGTGCGCAAGGTGCGTCCCGGCGCTATCGAAACACGGGCGCAGGAGCAGCATGTGCGGAGCATTCTCCCCGTGCCAGAGCCCTGGCCGGACACATCCGAAAAGGCGCAGCGCGACAGGGCTCTCGGCGCTATGCTGGGGCTTGCTGTCGGCGACGCGGTGGGCACCACGCTGGAATTTGCCGCACGCGACAGCCATCCCCGGCTTACCGACATGGTGGGCGGCGGCCCCTTCCGGCTGGAAGCCGGCTGCTGGACCGATGACACGTCCCTTGCTCTCGCGCTCATGGACAGTCTTTCCGGCAACCCGCTGCTCGATGAAGGCGATCTGATGCAGCGTTTTGTCAGCTGGCACGAGGATGGTGAGTATTCAGTGACCGGATGCTGTTTCGATATCGGCATCACCACGCGGCAGGCCCTTGCTCGCTGGAAGCAGACTGGCAATCCGATTGCGGGCTCGACCGATCCTGGCACAGCTGGAAACGGCAGCCTTATGCGCCTGGCTCCGGTATCCATCCGTCACTGGCATGACCGTGAGCGGTTGCCGGATGTGGCTGCCCGGCAAAGCAGGATCACCCACGGAGCGCCCGAGGCTGTTGATGCATGTGTCGCTTACGCGGATATTCTGGGGGACGCCATCGCCGGGAAGCCCCGCTCGCACGTGATGCAGGCGCGAGCAGGCGATTACACGGGTGCAATCGCAACGATCATAGCCGGTTCGTGGCGCGGTAAGCACCGCAAGGCGATCCGCTCGTCTGGTTACGTAACCCATTCGCTGGAAGCGGCGCTGTGGTGTGTCGGGCGTACCGCCAGCTTTGAAGAAGCGGTTCTGTTGGCAGCAAACCTTGCGGAAGACGCCGATACCACTGCCGCCATAACCGGACAGCTTGCCGGGGCACTCTATGGGGCTTCCGGCATCCCCGAGCGCTGGCGCAGGAAACTGGCTTGGGAAGACCGGATCACCCGGATGGCGGTCCACCTGTTTGATGCCGGTGTAGCCGCCTCAGCCGGGATGGCCCGGGAGGACATTGCCACCAGGTCTTCCTGGAGCGATCTTCAGCCGCTGCCCGGTCAGTATACGACGATCCCGCTCGATATCCGTCTCGGCGCGCGCCAGGCGGCTCGGCTGCGGCAAGGATTCATCCCCCGCATGCAGGAGGAAAAGTGGTTTGCCTTCTTCGAGAACGACGTTCTGTATCAGCACCGAAGCTGGAGCGGCCTCTGCATCGATCAGGTGCATTTTGTACCCGATGGAGCCGGACTGCGCGCGACCCATGCCGAGGTGAACCGCGATCCTGATCAGTATGGCGCAAGTGATGACGCAGCGGATGCAGCACGGATCGAAGAGATGGTCATCGGGCTTGCTGACCTTTCGCCAGGAGCGACATCGAAGGCGGTCGATCCGATGCTGGCGGCGCTGGAACAGGCGATGAAGCCCAACTACCTTGGCTCACCGCAGGTGGTCAGCGCGCTCCTGCTGCCATGGGTGGATGCGATGATCGGGCTGTGGCGGAGCCGGACCGATCCGTCCGCGCCGGCTGTTACCACCGCCGACATGCAGGCTGCAGAGTCACGTCTTGTCTTAGCTTTCAGTGGGCAGGACCCAGCTTACACCACGATGCCATGGCACTCGGCCGAACAGCTCGGCCGGAGCCTGATCTCCGCCATGGGTCTGGATACCAGCTACTGCGCGGGTGAAGCGCTGGAGTTTATCCTGCTCGAGGCTGTGGCGGCATTCAGCATCAGGGCCAATGCACTGATGCGGGACTATGTATATGCTCCCGATATGGATTGGCAGCAGGACGTCGAACCAAAGTTACTTCGACTCACGCAGTTTTTTGAAGCGACACTCCTTGGCACCAATTCCCTCAGTTTTCCTGGGCTCACAATTGCCGAGCTGGATTGAAATGGCGGTACTGTCAGTCTAATGCGAACCCGTCTCCGCTATTCGCAGGTCGGCAGGTGCTAACCGCCCTGCTCGGCCGCCTCAAGACCCGGTTCCGCTAACATCACCCAAGTGACAATTAGCAAAAAACATCTGGGCTAGCCGGGCACGGGGTCGTATTTCCGAGTTGGCGGATGTTGATGCATATCGTGATCGTTGCCGGTCAGTTGGTCGACCAGTGCTTTCAGTTCCACCAGTCGGATCTGACCGAGCTCCCTTGGCGTCACACCATGCCGGTTGCAGAGTACGGCCGCGGCGGCTGCAGCGACACCATGCTGCGCTCCATTCCCCATCAACTTGGTTGATGAACCTGCAACGTGCGTGACGCTGATGTGCTTACCCGCGGCCAGGAGGTTGCTGATGTTCCGGGAATAGAGGCAGCGGAACGGGATCGCATAGGCCTGCTTGTCCCTGCCGTCGAATATCCAGTCCTTGAGCCGGAAGTCGTACTTTCCTTCTCCAGGTTCCCATGCACAATGAATACAGAAGGAGCCATCATTTGCGATCAGCGCATCCTCAAAGTGTGCGTGGTTTCGGATATCGTTCTCGGTCAGGATATGGTCGCCCTTGTACCGCCTGAACTCGCCTTGCGCTGCGACATAGGCCATCCACTCGAACTCCAGGTTGGCGTAGTCGGTCGGCTCAAGCCTCTTGACGTTCGAAAACGTCCCGAAAAGGGCACGCATGAGATAGTCCCTAATCCGCTCTCCATTCGTGTACGGATCAAGCCACTGGCCATATTCCCAGAAATGCGTGGCCGGAAAGTCCGTAAGAGCCCGGCTGTACTGGAACTCAGGCGTATTGGGGTTATTGCCTGCTTTCGGGCCCGGGCCGTTTTCGAGGCCGGGCACAACCAACTGGCCGCTTAGGTTTGCATAGTCCTTTGAAACTTCGGTCGCCCAGGGCACTTCAGGAAATCCAACGGGCGCTTCTGCCATGCGCGTCCGGAAGAACAGCGTATTGCCATGATGCATCTCGTCGGCGGTTTCCGGTGCGTAGGGCTCATTGAACTCAGAGCGCGCCTCGCGCCCGAACAAGGTCTCGGCGCCCGCAAGAACGCCGAGAATGGCCACGCCGCTCGCGTCGACCCAGATCGCGCCTCGGATCTGGCGCTCCAAGCCGGTCCTCGCTTCCACGGCGTCGATACTGTCGATCCGGTCACCGCGGCGAACCGCTGAGATCACCCGGTGTTCAAGAAAGAGCGTTGCGGTCGGCTCTGCCTCAAGGAGGAACTGAGCCTTGAGCTCTCCTGCCGCGTTGCGCTCGGAGAGTTCTTTCAGAATCGCGCCTTGAGTGCCCCGCGGCATGAGCCCGATCTCTGTGCTGGCGTTTCCGCCGAGGACAGGACGGTCGTGGATGAGCGCCACCTTCTGACCGAGGCGTGCGGCCGCGAGCGCTGCAGCGCAGCCTGAGATCCCGCCCCCCACAACCACAACATCGTACTGGCCCGCGTCCACCGGTTCAGCTGGCAGCCCCCTCAACCGACGGCGCCAGGCGCGGCTCTGCTCACCCGCATCATTCGGCGGCTCGCCGCCTTCCCTGCCAAGAAACACGGCATCGCACCGGCCGTTAAAGCCGGTCAGGTCGTGGAGGGCCAGCGAGACCTCTCCGGCCGGAAGCGCTACCTTCCCGGCCGATTGCCACGACCAGTCCTGATCGTTTGCTCCGAATATCGTCTCGAGCCTCGTCCCGTTAATCGAAAGCGCAAACTGGCCTGGATGGTAACCCGGAACCCAATCCTTGGCGCGGACCCAGACTTCATACTCACCGGCTTCGTCGATGACGACAGCTGTCGTCGCGTCTTCAACCGGCCGGCCGAGCCCATGCGCCATGAGGTAAGGCGAGCCCATCTGGACTTCGAACTGCGAGTCGAGAACCCAGCCTCCATAAGACGCAAAATCTTCTGCCTCGATCAGGATCCCGTCGGGCAATTTGCCTGTAGCTATAGCCGGGGACATCAGCTTGATTTCCTTCGGCTGTTGTGTGCTTCGCGTCGCGTACGTTCGCGGGTCAGCTTGTTGCTAAGGGTTGTTTGAACATCGAGCCCGATCGGCTCACGACACTCCGAACAGGCAAGGACCGGCTCGAAGATATGTCCGCAGGCGGTATGGACATGTTCGGTATGGTGCACTTTCCCGCCGCGCCAGTCATTGCCCCACTTAGCGAGACTCAGGATCACGGGTAGCAGCGCCCGGCCTGATGCCGTGAAATGGTAACTCCCCCGGACACCCTCGCGGCGCTTCAGGATGCCTTCGGCAACCAGGCGCTTCAGGCGTACCGACAAAAGGTGAGGCGAAAGACCAATACGGGCCTGGAACGTATCGAACGACACTGCGCCGAGGAACGCCTCGCGCAGTATCAATAGCGTCCAGCGATCACCCACAATCGCAGACGTCTGCGCAACAGGGCACAGAGAGTCCGAAGCCTCGACCCATTTCATCCTATGACCTCTGAGGCAATTGCAACCAATCTTTTTGCTTCAATTACGGAAGCGAATGATTACGGCTGATACCGCAGACAAAGCCAAGTCTCAACCACATCGATGGCATTGTCGTCGTGACCACGTGGAAAACGAGCTTTGGGATGAAGACACCTCTCTGGTCCACAGCGCCAACGCATCCACGGGTTTAGATTGAGAGCCTGAAAGACGTGCTCACTCTGAATGCGCCAGCATCGTTAGGTGAGCTATGAGACCCGCGCACTGCTTCTGTCCTTTTCCTGCTTTTCAAAAACCCAGATCCATCTCTCGAAGGCGGCGTCGAAAGGGCCGCGCAAACAAATCTCATTCGCCTTTGAACACAGGTTTCCGCTTCTCTCTGAATGCGCGGACTGCTTCCTTGTAGTCCTCCGTCACAAGAAGATGCGATTGCAGATCAGCTTCGAGATCAAGTTGATCTTCCAATGACAGCCTGGTTGCCGAATCCATAGCTTGGCGAACTGCAGCATACGCGCGGGTCGGCCCGGCAGATAACATCAGGGCTGTACTGTCCACTGTCTCAGCAAATGCTGACTGCGGCACAGCTTTCCAAATCAGACCCAGGTCCGCCGCAGTTTCAGCCGACATGCGATCTCCAAAAAAAGCGCTTGCTATGGCGCGGGCCCGGCCAAGGTTGCGAGCCGCATGCCAAGTCGACCCCATGTCGGGGATGAGCCCAAGCTGAGGCGTGAAGACCAGTACAAAGGAAGCCGTATCGACGGCTATCACTAAGTCGCACGTCAGCGCGAGCCCGTATCCCCCACCTGCCGCCACGCCATTCACTGCGGCAATTGTCGGCACCGGCAAGTTCCGCAGTTTCCGGATGACGACGTTAAACTCATCACTGACTGACTGACGCCAGTCTTCCCTCGTCCTGGCAGAAAGCTGCTTCGCTGCATCTGCTTCACTTAAATCCGCACCGGCACAAAACCCGCGGCCTGCGCCGGTCAGGACGACCACCCGCGTTTCGGGATCCAGAGCACATTCATCAAGCGCAGCTTCCAGCTCCAGAAGCACCTGCCGGCTCAAAGCGTTGAGTTTTCGGGGAGCATTGAGAGTGATTGTCCTTATCGCGCCTTGTCTGTCTGAAAGAACCGCCTGATCACTCATATCCCACTCTCCCGCTCATCGATTGTGTTTCAGGTCGAACTTCTGCGCGCTGCATCTGTCGGAAATCGTCCGGTCTTTGGCAGCTCCCGATCCAGGGCGGACTGCGCAGAGATGCTCTTTCTTCCAGCTTCGTCAGCGACGGAGCCCGAACACAAACTCCCACCAACAGGTCTGTTGGTCTCAACATGGCGGACCTGTCGATTGGCTAGGCATGAGCGTCAGATTTCATGAATCGCGCTGCGCGATAGAAGTGAAAGGCGGCCCACGGCATCAGGAACAAGAGCGCGATGATCGCGGCCTGCAACGAAGCTTCGCCAAAGACAGGTTGGAGCGTATCGGACAGAATGCCTGTCAACACAGGCCCTGCCCCCATACCCACAAGGTTCGACACGAGCAGGATGAACGCCATGACCATCGCCCGGTGTCCTGCGTCTATGACAAGATGGATCGCTGCATAGGCCGGCGAGGCGAGGAGCAGAAGCACCAGGTGTGCGATGCCTGCAAGTATCAGGAAGTGCTGAAAATTGTCGGTCGAGAATTTGAGCAGGTAGAACGGAAAACTGACCAGAAGCGCCGCCACACAGATCCAGCAGAGCCACCTGATGTCCCGGCGTATCAGCCGGTTTCCGAGCCAGCCGCTGAGGGGAATTGCGATCAGCCCCATCGCGGCCTGGATCAGCGACATTGGAACCGCAATCGAGGGGAGTTCTTCGACAGAAATGTCGTAGTGGCGCATCGCAAAGGGCAGCGTCCAGATGAACGCGCCATAGAGCAGGAACCCGTTCAGCGTGAACCCGATCAGGAGGTGCACAAAAGCCGGCTTGCGCATTGCTGGCCTGAGCGCCGACATCATGTCGGGCCAGAGCTTCGAAAGATCCGGCATCGCCGGCGCGCGGCGTGGTTCCTTCAGGAACACATAGGCGAGCAGGCCGATCACGATGCCGGGCAGCCCCATCCAGATCATCGTCTCCCGCCAGCCAATCAGGGCAACGAGAACGCTTCCGCCGATACCTGCAACCAGCGAGCCGATCACGGGGCCCAGGTTGAACACCGAAAGCGCGCCGGTTCGCTCCGCCGGCGGATAATAATCCGCGATCAAAGAATGCGACGGCGGCGTCGCGCCAGCTTCGCCGACGCCGACGCCCACCCTGAACAGGAAGAGCTGGACCACATTGCCCGCCATCCCGCAGAGCACGGTCATGAGGCTCCATAAGGAGACGCAGGCCGAGATCAGTACGCGCCGGTTCCAGCTGTCGGCAATCCGGGCGAGCGGGATGCCGACAAGTGCATAGAATATCGCAAAGGCGGGCCCGGTCAGCAGGCCGACCATCGTGTCGGACAGGCCGAATTCGGCCTTGATGGGTTCGATCAGGACCGAGAAGATCCAGCGGTCCGCATAGTTGACGACGGCAATCAGGAAAATCAGGACCATTGCCCAGCGACGGGCCCATCCGGTGACCGGCAGGCTCTCCGGCGCGCTGGAGGCGGTCGTGACGCCCTCCGACATCCTATCCGGTTGCTTTCGGCGCCAGCGAAACACCTGCGGCTTGCGCGGCCTTGGTTATGAATTTGGTCACCTGCTGCCCGCCATTGGCATAGGCTGACTGGCCTGCCTCATCCGAGATTTCACCGAAGCGCGCCGCGATGTTCTCGGCGGATTGGTCTGCCGGGTCGAGATAGATGCCATCGGTTTCGTGGATGATGGTTCGCGAATAACCGCCGGCGGTCGCATTCAGGATCGTGCGGCGCGGCGCATCCTCGCTGACGAGGTAGATGGCGGCGGGCGTGACCGATTCCGGGGTCATCAGGGCGACGACGGGCGCAGGCAGCAGGCTTTCCGTCATGCGGGTCGCTGCACCTGGCCCGAGCGCGTTGATGCGGATGTTGTTCTTTTCGCCTTCAATCTGCAGCGTGTTCATTAGCCCGATCAGTGCCATCTTGGCTGCGCCGTAGTTGGATTGCCCGAAGTTGCCATAGAGCCCCGACGAGGACGTCGTCATCAGGATGCGGCCATAACCTGCGTCGCGCATATGCCCCCAGACCGCCTTCGTGCAGATGACCGAGCCCATCAGGTGGACATCCAGCACCTTCTGGAAATCCGCGATTGTCATCTTGGCGAAGCTGGCATCACGCAGGATGCCGGCATTATTAATCAGGATATCGACCCTGCCCCATTCTTCCATGGTACCGGCAACCATGTTCTCGACCTGCTCGCGGTTCGTGATATCCGCGCCGTTCGAGATGGCCTGCCCGCCCGCCGCGCGGATTTCACCGGCGACTTTATCAGCAGGACCAGAGGAGCCGCCGGTTCCGTCGACGCCGCCGCCAAAGTCGTTAACGACGACCTTTGCGCCGCGGCGGCCAAGTTCCAGAGCGTGCGCACGGCCGAGCCCGGCGCCTGCGCCCGTGACGATGGCGACACGTCCCTCAAATCGAATCGACATGATACTTCCGTCTCCTGATTATCTTACAAACTGAAGGGACAGCCACTCGGCTTTGACGGCCGGCTTGTCCTCGCCTTCGATTTCAATGGTACAGTCGAGTGTTGCCATCCACTGGCCGGGCGAACGCTCATTCATGTCCTTCAGCGCGAAGCGTCCGCGGATGCGCTTGCCGGACCGAACGGGCGCCATGATGCGCACTTTGTCGAACCCGTAATTGACCCCCATGTAGATGCCCTGCATCGCAAAGCTTGCCGCCTTGCCCATGCTGGCGAGCATCGACAGGATGAGGAACCCATGAGCAATCGTACCGCCGAAAGGTGTTTTGGCGGCAGCCTCCGGATCGATGTGGATGAACTGGTGATCATCGGTGAGGTCGGCAAAGCGGTTGATCATGTCCTGATCGATCATCATCCAGTCGGAGACGCCGATTTCGGTCCCGATCTTCGCGCGGATTTCTTCCGCTGTATGCAGCTTGATGGTCATGGGATCACTTCCCCTTGAAGTCTGGTTTGCGTTTTTCGAAGAAGGCTTTGACCCCTTCCTGGAAGTCCTCTGAGAGGAAGGTCAGCAGGTACTGATCGCGGTCCATGAAAGTTGAGGCGTGATGCAGGGCGTTGGCTGCTGCGTTGATCGCCTCTTTCGTCATCCGGACCGGGATCGGCGGCAGCGCGGCGAGCTTCTGCGCCCAGGCGAAGGCTTCGGCATAGGCGCCGCCTGAGGGGGCCACCTCATCGACCATGCCCCACGCGTGCAGCGTGGCCGCCTTTGTGGGCTCGCCAAACATCGTGAACCGCTTGGCGCGCGACGGGCCGGCGATCGTTGCAAGTCGCGGCAGGGTGCGCCAGCTCATGTTGATGCCCAGCGGCACTTCCGGAAGCCGCATCATGGCCCCTTCGCCCGCGATCCTGAAATCGCAGCAGAGGACGAGCGCGGCGGCGCCGCCAACGCAGTAGCCTTCTATGGCCGCGATCGTGACGGGCTCGATCTCTTCCCAGGCCTTGCACATGTCGGGGCCTGACAGGACCGCTTCTCGCAGGGCCAGGAGGCCCGGCTTTTCCGCGGGCTCAGAGGGCACGCCCCGGTCCTCGCCGAAACTGCCAAGATCGGCGCCCGCCGAGAAGAAAGTGTCGGCGCCCCGGAGGATAATTGCCCGGACATGCGGCGCTGTACGATATTCGCGCGCGAAATCCGTCAGTTCCTTCATAAGCTTCCGGTTGAGCGTGTTGCGCAACGGTTCGCGATTGAGGCGGACGGTTACGATACCGTCTGCTTCCTCGACGATCAGATGTTCGTAGTCGGACATCAGGCTACCTCGAACAGACCTGCCGCGCCCATCCCGGCGCCGACGCACATGGTAACAACCGCATATTTTTCTCCCCGGCGCTTGGCCTCGATGAGCGCATGCCCGGTCGAGCGCGAGCCCGTCATACCATAGGGATGGCCGATCGAAATCGCGCCGCCATTGATGTTGTATCTGGCCGGATCAATTCCGAGTTCGTCGCGGCAGTAGAGGCATTGGCTGGCAAAGGCCTCGTTGAGTTCCCAGACACCGATATCGGAAACCTTAAGGCCTGCGCGTTTCAGGAGTTTCGGAACCGCATAAACGGGACCGATTCCCATTTCGTCGGGTTCGCAGCCGGCGACGGCAAAGCCGCGGAAGATGCCGAGCGGTTTGAGGCCCCGGCGTTCGGCTTCCTTGCCTTCCACGAGAATACAGACACTGGCGCCGTCGGACTGCTGGGAGGCGTTGCCCGCCGTGACATACTTGCCTTCCTTCACGATCATACCACTGCGATAGACCGGCTTCAGCGCCGCAAGCGATTCCAGCGTCGTCTCGGGCCGGTTACACTCGTCCCGGTCAACCCGGACATTGATGAGTTCGGGCTCGCCTGTTTCCTTGTTCGGGCGTTTCCAGACAACATCCAGCGGAACAATCTCGTCCGCAAACTTCCCGTTACGCTGGCCGGCCGCTGTGCGCTGCTGGGACTGAAACGCGTATTCGTCCTGGGCTTCCCGCGAGATTCCATAGCGTTCGGCAACAATTTCAGCGGTCTCAATCATTGGCATCCAGAGCGAAGGCCTGGCGGCGAAGAGGGTCTCTTCGACCGCGCCCGTCATGTTCATTTTGCCGGAGAGCTGCACCATCGAGATCGACTCAACCCCACCGCCTGCGACGACGGTGTCACCTTCATTGATGATGCGCCCGGCCGCCATCGCAATCGCCTGGAGACCGGAGGAGCAATAGCGGTTGACGGTTACGCCGGAGGTCGTCACCGGGCAGCCCGCCTTGATTGCGGCATTGCGCGCGATGTTGAAGCCGGTTGCGCCTTCCGGCATGCCGGAGCCGAGCACCACGTCTTCGACTTCGCCGGGGTCGATCCCCGCGCGTTCGATCGCTGCCTTCAGGGCGTGGCCGGTAAAGGCGATAGGATGGGTGTTGTTGAAGCTGCCTTTGACAGCCTTCGGCATACCCGTCCGGGCTGTAGAGACAATGACGGCTTCGCGCATAAGGTGCTCCCTGATTTTGCTTTGTTTTGCGGCCCCGGCGGCTGAACAGTCCCGATCAGCGAAGCAGCGCTTTCCATGATCTAAAGACTGAACAATAGTTCAGTCTTTAGATCAAGTCCCGGCTCAAAATTGACCATTTTCGTAATTTCTGGCGTTTAGGACTGAACAAAAGCTTCGCGTTCGATCGTCAGTCCGTTAGGGTCCAAGTCATGCCTGACAACATTCCGCCCCCAGCCCTGGAACCCGAACGACCTGCCCTGAAGGGCCGCGACCGGCTGATTATGGTCGCCATGCAACTGTTCGCAGAACGCGGGTTTGACGGGGTAACGGTCCGCGACATTGCCAAGGAGGCTGGCGTCTCTATCGGCCTTATCAACCATCATTTTGATTCGAAGGAAGGCTTGCGCGCCGCTGTCGATGCGCACTTTCTTGAACGCACTTCAAAGGCAATCGCACGTGGTGCCCGCGAGATGGCCAGCACCGATCTGGAGAAAATGGCCGAGTACCAGCGCAACTGGATCAGGCAATATGCAGACGAATGGCCAAGCTTTGCCGCCTACCTGCGCCGGGCCATTACCGAGAACAGCGAATGGGGCGAGCATCTCTTCCGGGAGTACTACGACTCGATTTCCAAGATGATCATGCGGTTTGACGCAGAGGGACGCGTCTCAGATGATGCCGACCGCCTGTGGCTGCCACTGCTCTACATGTTCATGCTCATCGGGCCGCTCATGCTGGACCCTTACGTCAAGGCGATGATGGGCAAGTCAACGTATGACCCTGAGATGTGGGGCCGGTTCCAGAAAGCGATGAAGCACCTCTTCTGGAACGGCGCGGCTCCCAGATAAAAATGGGCCGCCTCAGATAGGCGGCCCAAGGAAGAGCGCTTGGGAGGAAGCGAGCGCTTAGAAATCCACGCCGAGTTTCACGCCGACGCGGCGCGGGTACGGACGGACGATCGGTTTGCCGGCGAACGTCGACAGTTGGTTTGCCCCGTCTTCGTCGGTGAGGTTGTAGCCGAACACGCCAAGCGTCCAGCCCTGGCCGGTTTTCAGGTTGGCGGTGAGCGAGACATCCTTGATGTCATCGGTGCGTCCACCCGTCTGCTGCAGCGTATCCGACCTGTATGCATAGGCCGAGCTGAGAGACAGCGTCGAGCCTCCGAAGACATCGACAGGCCGCTCGTAAGTCGCCGCAACGGAGAAGGTCTGTTCCGGCACTGCGAGAAGCTCGCGGCCAGCCCGCACGAAAGGAAGCGACGCCGTGATGTTGGGCCGCACTTCATTCCATTCGGTGTTCTGGATGTTGGCGTTGGCCTGAAGTGAAAGGCCCTCCACCGGCGTATACCATGCAGCGCCGAGATCGATCCCCCGGATCGTTGCGTCTCCGACGTTTGCAACGGAAGACAAGGCGCCGAAGGGCTGCTGGATATCAGACCAGGCCGTCTGGTAGACCGCGCCATCAAAGAGGAAGGCGCCGTCTGCGGACGCAACCTTTGCGCCCAGCTCATACGTCCAGAGCTCGTCCGGCTCGACCCCTTCCTGGGCCGGAACGCCAAGCGCCGCAGCCGCAGCCACCTGAGATGGCGTCTGGATCGTCCCGCTCCGGAACCCGTGCGCGATATTGACATAAACTGTGGCGTTATCGCTTGGCAGGATTTTAAGGCTGAAGCGCGGGCTGACTTTGTCGAAGGACACCGACTGCTTCGGGCGTACCAGGCTGGTCACCCGGTCCAGGCCGGGACCGGAGGACCGCTCATCTTCGAAGTAGCGAACGCCGACCAGTGGCACGAGCTTGCCGTCGAAGAGCTCCCACGAGGCTTCACCGAAGATCGACCAGGACTTGGTCTGCAAAGGCCCGGCGATGCTGATCAGCGGGATCTCACCCAGCAGGAAATCGGTCCCATCGAGGTAGAAATCGATGTCGCTGTCGATGGTGGCGTCGCGGTAATAGACGCCGGCAATCCATTTGAAGGCGCCGTCATCATTGTTCGTGAGCCGCAGTTCCTGGGTGAACGAGTCCGTCTCGAAGGTCGAGTTGTTGTTGTAGTTGAAAAATCCCAGTGTAAGGGGGGCTTCAAAGTCAAGCTCATGGGTGGTGTAGGACGTTGAGCTTGTCACGGTGACCGCATCAAACTCGTAGTTCACCGCCAGCGAGCCGATGTCCATCGCCGTGTTTGTAAAGCCGTCGACAGGCCCATTCGTCACGCTCCCTGCGCCGTTGATCGCCGGCTCAGGCAGCGGAACACCGGTCACGGGGTTTGTCGTGATCACGGCGTTGTTGAAGCCCTGTTCGTTCTCGATCGTCCAGTAGGTCGCGCGCAGGGTCAGGCGGTCAGACGGTGTGAACAGAGCCTTGATCCGCAGGTTGGTGCCTTGCGAATCGTTGGCGTTTTTCTCGCCGGACTGAAGTACGTCGGCAAAACCGCCAAGCTCGTCATAGCCGCCGGAAATCCGGATCGCGAACTTGTCCGCGACAACCGGAATGTTGACCACGCCGTCCACGGCATAATTGTCGGCGCCGCCTTCGGTGGAGGAGTATTCACCGAGCAGCTTGCCGCTGAACGCGTCCGTCGTCGGATCTTCGGTGATGAGGCGGATATTGCCGCCCATGGAGCCCTGGCCCCAGATCGTACCGGAAGGTCCGCGGATGACCTCGACCTGCTTCAGATCGAGAAGCCGGGCGGGCGGGGACAACTGCAGGTTCGGAACGCCGAACGCAAAATCGTCGACATAATAGCCGGTGAGGCCGTCGCCCGTGGTGCCGGCGGCGATGCCGCGGATCTGGATGGTCTCGAACCCGCGCGAAGACGATGAGACGACAGAGGCGCCGGGGATGAGTTTGACCAGGCCGCCGACATCCTTGATGCCGGAGTTTTCGAGCGTGTCCGCCCCGATCGCCTGAACCGACAGCGGAACGTCCAGAATGGTCTCTTCCCGCTTCTGCGCGGTCACCGTGACGGTGCCGAGGCGCTTGGCATCGGTTTCGTCTTCTGTCGTTTGTGCATGCGCCGGCAGGAAAGACAGCGCGCCGAGCATACCCGCGCTACAGAGAAGCAGTGTACGATTGTTCATTAAATCCTCCCAGTTTAGCGCTGCCACTTGCCGGGCAGACCGCTTTGAGCCAAGAACTATACAAATGTTCAGTCTTCGACAAGGGCTGAGTTTACTTTCGGGAAGGCATGCGGCCTTTCGGCCACACATTGAGGGAGGGCAAACAGGTGACGGGTCCAAGCATAATTTATCAGGTCCTGACGGGCCGCGTGGCGGCCGCCCCCGCCGATCAGGCCGCCATGCAGGGCGATCTTCGCCTGACGAATGAGGAACTGCTGGCCCGTGTCGATGCTACCGCAGCCTTCCTTCTGGCCTCCGGTGTGAAGAAGGGCGACCGGGTCGCCACGCTCGCCCCGCCAAGCCTCGACTTCTGGATCACGTTCCTGGCCGCCACGTCGATCGGGGCAATCTGGCAGGGCCTGAACCCGGCCTATAAGCGCAATGAATATACCTATCTTCTTGAGGACGCGGCCCCTGCCCTGATCTTTGCGCAAACCGATTTCGACGCCCGCAACTACTTCGAGGAGCTTCAGGCCCTCGCGAAACCGGACATTGTCTTCGTGCCGCTCACGAAAGAACCGCTCGCCGCGGGTGATCCGAGGCTTGATCCCGGCCGCTCTGTATCTGCGACCGAACTGCAAGCAGCACACGCATCGGTCGAGGCTGAAGATATTGCCGTCATCGTCTATACGTCAGGGACAACCGGCCAGCCGAAAGGCGCCATGCTCTCGCACCGCGCCGTCGTGCAGACCGCGCTGTCGAACCTTGCCTGGATGCCGGCGGCAGGGTTGCAGGCAACAGTCTGCGCCGCCCCGATCAATCATGTCGGCGGCCTGAACAATGTCTGCTTTACCGTGTTCGCCGCGGGCGGCCGGATCATCTTTTTCCCGCGCATCGACCTCACCAAGCTCGGACAGGTCAACTTCTCAGAGCGCCCGACTTATCTTGTCGGCAGTCCGACGGCCTGGGCGATGATGATCGCCGCCGGTGCGGACTTTGCAGCCGCCAGCTTCTACAAGCTGATTGTCTTCGGAGGCGCAGCCTCGACCGTGGCGCAGCTGGAACACGTTCGCCGGACCGGCGCGCGCATGTCGAGCGTCTACGGACAGACCGAGACAACGGGCATGATGACGTATACGGAGGACGACGCCGGTCTCGACATCATGTCCGAGACGATCGGCAAGCCCATCCGCGGAAACGAGATCCGTATTGCGGCTCAGGACGGGGCAGCCCTCCAACCCGGCGAAACAGGCGAGATCCAGGTTCGCGGGATCTCGGTCATGTCGGGGTACTGGAACAAGCCGGATGCGAGCCGGGAGTCATTCACGGCAGACGGCTGGCTGAAGACGGGGGACCTCGGCATTCAGCGCCCGGATGGAAACATCGTCTTTGCCGGGCGCCTGAAGGAGATGTTCAAGTCGGGCGGATACAACGTCTATCCGGTCGAAGTCGAGCTTGCGATCTGCGAGCATCCCGACGTGATGGAAGCTTGTGTGATTGAAGTCCCGCACGACAAATTCCAGGAAGTCGGTCATGCCTTCCTTGTCCTGCGCCCGGGCTCCAGCCTGACCGGAGACGACCTCAAGGCATTCCTGAGCGACCGCATCGCGGGCTACAAGATCCCGAAGTCCTGGCAGATCCTTGCGTCCTTTCCGCGCCTGCCGAATGGGAAGACGGACAAGCGCGGTCTCAGGGCTGCCTACCAGCCAGCGGATTGATGCCGCCAAAAATCACGTTTGTCCGAACCTGCGGTCGATGATGCTGCGCAGGGCCATTTCATACAGTCTCAGACGGTCCGTGTTGACTGCGGCTCCGTCGTCGGCCGGCGTGTGAAACGTCGCCGTAACGCCTGTAAGCCCGAGGACGTCCTTATAGCCGGCGGACAGGACGTCTCCTGTCTCGCCGTTGCGCATCTGAGCCGGATTAAGCGGCGAGAGCCCCATCGCACCAAACATCTCGTCGACAAGGTCTTCAATACCAGGCGTTGCCATGCGGAAATGCACCGATTTCAGTGGATAGTCTTCATCCTGCGCGGTCGCGCCGAGGCTCGCACCCAGATGGATCCAGAGACGGACCTCTTCGGGCGAAGGTGCCAGCGCCCCGAGCACCTGCTGCATGCCGAGGTGGCCGATCTCATGACCACTGCTGGCGACAATCCAGACCGGGAACGGGGCCCTGGCATAGGCTTCGGCCAGTTGCCTCGCGAGGATGATCCCGGGCGCGCGCTCAGCCACCGATCCGAACCATCCTGTCATCGGCGTTGAGATGACGAGTCCTGCCCCCTTTCCAGGTCTAGCCCCGATCAGACTTACTCCGGCCACGGACGTACGTGTTGCTGAAAGCGACAGACGCGCCTGATGCTTCTGTCGAGCGGCTGTAAGGATCAGGTCGTGATCACGCCGCGCATACAGGATTACGGGGATCGCAAGGTCAGAAGACCTGATGGACCGGTTATAGGCAAATATCGAACCGGAAGGTGTCTCGGTGCACATGAGGTAAGCGGCTGCGCCCAGCCGGGCGGCTGCCTCAACTTCTGCTTCCAGCGCATCCGTCCAATAGGCGGAAAAGGGGCCAGGTATGGAACGTACAACGCTGTCCCCAGAGCAGGCGTCGTCCGGCAGGGACAAACGCATACTGCCCTCTATACGTGCTGGCAGGGAGATCGGCGGCATCCATTGCAGGAACCCCTCGTACGTTTCGCTGCTCAGTTTGATTGCCACCGCCGGATCGGCGATTGTGTCTGCTGAAAATGCTATCGAGCGGAGCCTGTATCCGGCTGGCTCGAGGGCCGCGGCGATCCAGTCGCGGGTGCGTTCTTCACCTGCAGAGCCGGTTCGCCGGATGCCAAACGAGACGAGTTGGCGAAGCTTTTCGGACATCGGGACTTCAGTCGGCGGTCCGCCTCGGCTCATGCAGGCTGACAAACCTGACGCTAACAGAAGTGACACGGCCTGACGCCTGCTGGGTCCTCGGGTTCTCAAGCTCACCTCTCCTGCCAGGTTCAGCGTCGCTGGGCCTCCACCGAGCTGCGAATATACCTGCTCCGATCAATCCCCGTAACACGCAAAAACCACGAGCATGTTCGGACCTGAACGCATTTTCCTGACCAGAGCCTGATGCATTTGAAAGATCAGGCGCAGGTCTTTGGGCTTCAGCGGCTCTCGGCGTCGAGGTGAGCCAGGATCGCATCATGTACGAAGCCTGGCTGTTCCAGATGAACGAAGTGACCTGCGCGGGGAACCGTCATCGTCCGCACGCCGCCTGTAAAGAAGGCGGGCGGCATGGCGGCATCGAACACCGCCGCGCTGATACAGCCATCGTCTGCGCCGCAGAGCCCGAGCGTCGGCGCCGCAATCGGCGACGAGAGGAGGCGCTGGCTTTCGCCGGCACGCGGATGCGCGAAGTCAAAGGCCGTCCGGTAGTATTCGAGCGCGGCGGCCAGCACGCCGGGCCCGGAGAGCGCTGCCTCTGCGTTGGCGAGTGGCTCTGTATCGACCCAGTTCGGAGACCAGTCGCGCCAGAGGCGCTTGAGGAAGGCAAACGCATTGGCCGGCAGCAGGAGTTCGGCGGCGCCGCGGACCTGGAACCAGTAGACGTACCAGGACCTGCGCGTCTGCTCATAGTCTGCGGCCATGACCCCGGCAAAAGCTGCGGGTTGCGGGACCGACATCATGACGACCCGGCCGATCCGCTCGGGGCAAAGCGCGGCGGCGCCGTAAGCGAGGTTGACGCCCCAGTCATGGCCGATGAGGTGGGCCTTGTCTGCGCCAAGCGCGTCCATCCACCCGCGTACATCCTCGGCAAGGCTCGCGACGCTGTAATCATTGTCTGCGGGCTGCGAGGAGGGCTCATATCCGCGCAGCGTGACCGCGACAGCCCGGAAGCCCGCCTTGGCGAGCGCCGGCAACATAAGCCGAAAAGTCTGCGGCGTATCCGGGAACCCATGCAGGCAGAGAACGAGCGGGCCTTCCCCCATCTCATGCGCCGTAAAGGACAGCCCATTGGCTGTGAGGGTCCGGACGGCCGCGCCGTCGATCGTCGGCAGGGTCAATTCAGGCTCCCGTCCGACCACGGATCGATCAGGATCTTGGCATGCTTCTCCGGATCTGCGAGCTCAGAGAAGGCGCCGGCAATCCCGTCAAGGCCGACGGTGCCGGTGTGAAGCGCCTTCCAGTCAAACAAACCTTGCTCGATCAGGCGAAGCGCATCGGCAAATTCTTCCGGCGAGTAGTAGATGACAAACACCATGGAGAGCTCCTTGGCGATGGCCACCATCGGCAGAAAACTCTCATTGCCGGACGCAATGCCGGTCACCACGATCCTCGCATTCTGCGGAGCTTCAAGCACAAGCCGTCCAAGCATGCCCGGCGCGCCGGTATTCTCGAAGATGACCAGCGGAGCGCCGGGCGCCTTTTCCGCGGCGACGGTAATCGGGCTCTGCTCGGCGCCGTTGACCACGTAGCCGGCGCCCATACGGGCGGCGAGTTCACGGCGCTTCGGGGAAAGGTCTGACGCGATAATGGTCCGCACGCCCCGCGCCTTGAGGACGGCGGTGATGGCCAGACCGATCGGCCCGGCGCCGACAATCACAGCGGCCGCGCCGTCAGGCAGGGCAGCCTTGTTGACCGAGTGCACGGCGATCCCGAGCGGCTCGACGAAGGCGGCAGCTTCTGTCGGGACGGTCGCGGGTACCTTCAGGAGCATGGCTTCTGTCAGGGTCATGTATTCGGCATAGGCGCCTGTCGTTTCCGGATTGGATCCGATCAGGACGGGCGCGCCCTGCTTCAGGACAAAAGGCATCGAGACAACACGGTCGCCGACGGCGAGGGATCGCTCGGTCCCTGGTCCAAAGGCGCAGACTTCGCCGACGAACTCGTGCCCGAGGACGACGCCCTGATTGTAGGCGCGCTCGAGTTCGGTCACATCCGCGCCGAGCGAACGCGCCGTTTCAATCGTGTGCTTCTGGTGTTTGAAGACGTGCAGGTCCGATCCGCAGATGCCGCAGGAGCGGACCTTGACCAACACCTCGCCGGGCCCCGGTTCAGGTACGGGACGGTTTTCAGTCCGGAATGTCTGGCCGTAAAGGACGCTTGCCCGCATGCCCGTCATGATCATTCACCGTGAACGATCAGCCTGGAGCAATCTGCGCCGATGGCGTCGCAATAGACCCGGTACATTTCAAGTGCAGCGCGGGCATCAACAACGGAAACGGGCTTGCCTTCGTCATCAAGATTGATGTTTGCGCCGTAGATCGCAAACCAGACGATGGTCTCTCCGGCCTGATCCGGGGGCGTGACAAGGGTATGGGTCGAGCCGGCGGGCTCGAACAGGTAGGAGCCGGGCCCGGAGACTTCTTCCGGGCTCTCGAGATAATGCCAGCTTCCCTGCAGGGTGACCGCATAAACGAAACCGGTATGGAAGTGCTTGATGACTTTTGCGCCGGCCGGAAGCCGGGTCATTGAAATCCAGAGACCCTGGTTGAGGTCCACATGCAGCAGCTTGATGGCGGTGCCGTCGGGTGCGACCGCCCAGGGAAGGTCCTCGTCGCGTACGAGCTGTGTCGGTGCTTCCCAGACCGGGAACGTGCCGCGTGCCGCGACTTTCGCCGCATACTGGGCGAATTTCTCTTCCATGCTGAGCTTAGCCGGTCCGTCTGCCATCTTGTCCTCCCGGGATCTGTCTTTGAAGTTGTCTGCAGCTCAGCGAACGCCGAGGGCGAGGTTCGAGTAGGTCGTCCTCGCCGTCTCGTACCCCCCCGGCAGCGGCACCCGTGAGGGGTTGTACCAGGGCATGTAGGTCGCCAGAAGTTTCGGCAGAAAGGACTTGTTATAGGCCTTCATCCGGGCCGCACGCTTGGCTTCAAGTTCAGGTGTCTGGTAGCGGGCGATAGTTTCAGGATCAGCCTCGATCATAGCCGCCTGGAACCGGCTGCAGAGCCCCAGATAGTGGCGCTGGAAGAACATCGCGAGCTTCATCCGGTGGAAATAGTCGCCGCCGCAGGCATGATAGACGTCGTGCGCCACGCTACGGTGTTCGACCTCTTCCATAATGTGCCAGTACATCAGCCCACGGATGGGTTCCTTCATGTAATCGAACATACCCGTTTCGATTTGTGTCCGCGCAGCGGCACAGGTCATGGATTCGAATCCTTCGCCATACGCGAGGCAGAACTTGAGCGGCTTGTTACGGCTCCAGTCGTCGAAAAGGGCTTCGACTTCCTTTTCAAGTGCCGCAAGGCGCGGCCCTGCCGGGTGCACGCGCTTGACGACATCGTTCATTTTCTGGTGCTGACGGAAGTGCTGGCCTTCCTGGGCGCAGAAACGCAGCGCCTCTTCCTTGAGGTCCTGGTCCTTGATCTGAGGCATGGCCGCCTGGACCGTCCGGATCAGGAAAGGCTCAAGGTAGGGCAGCATCATCCAGGATCCGACAAACAGGTAGGACAGGGCCGGATCGTCCTCGATAAAGACGAGATCCATGTCATCGGGAAACTCGAAGTTCATCCGGCGGATCGGAATGTCTTCAGCAATGCTCATGCCCTGCTCCTCGCGTTGACAAGCGGCGTTCAACTACACTTACCGTCCATATGGACTGTACGTTTGTTCAGTGTCAAGATGCAGACGAATGCGGAGGTCAAAATGCAGCAGAGGCGCGTCCTGGTTACTGGCGGATCGGGGTTTATTGGCCGGCGGGTCGTCAGCCGCTTCCTGAGCGAAGGAGACGATGTCGCCTCTTTTGCCCTGCCCGGAGAAGCGCTGCCTGCCGACTGGGAAGGCAGGGTCGCTGCGCGTTCGGGAAATCTCCTCGAGCCAGCAAGCCTGGCCGCGGCCTTTGAGGACCGCGATCTTGTGATCCATCTGGCGGGGCTGGTCGGACATGGCGGCGACTATGACCTCCAGTGGCGTATCTTCGTTGATGGCACACACCATGTCTGCGAGGCGGCTGGCGGCGCAGGTTCGCGGCTCGTCGTTGCGACTTCGATTGCGGTCTACGGCACGCACATCCAGACACGCGTATGCGATGAGGAGGCCGGTCACGGGCCCTGGGCGGGGGCCTATGGCCGGGCCAAGCAGGGCCAGGAAGCTACCGCGCTGGAGGCGGCCTCAAGACTGTCACTGCCCCTCACGCTCATACGTCCGGCAAACGTCTATGGGCTCGGCGGCGGCGGGGCCTGGGGCAACCGGCTGATCGAGGCAATCCGGGCGTCCGGCGGCGCGCTGATCGGCGAAGCGGATACGAACAATGCCGGACTGACGCATGTCGACAATCTGGCGGATGCGATTTTCCTTGCGGGCACGCACCCGGCCGCGATCGGACGCACCTATAATGTCTGCGACGGCGAAGACGTGACCTGGGCCCGCTTCATGACCGACATGGCCGCCCTCGCGGGCCGGCCGCGCCCGCCGCTCTATCCGCTGCAGGACGTCCTCGATCTGGTGAACGCCAATGAAAGCCCCGCCGAGCTGGCAGGCCCGGAAAATGCGGCCCTGCCTTTCATGGAGGGGGTCAATCTCGTTGGCTTTGATAACCGCTTCCCGAACGCGCGGATCCGCCGCGAGCTCGGCTGGACGCCGCAGATCCGCTATCCTGAAGCCCTGGAACAGATGCGGCGATCAATCCCGGCCGCGGCCATTCCAGGTTCCGGCGAACGGGCTTAGACTCGCGCCATGCCCGACACCGAAAAACCTCCCGCCCGCCGAACCCAGGCCGATCGCGCCCGCGCCACGCGCGAGCGCATCCTGAAGGCGGCGCATGATACGCTGATGGCCCGCGGCTATGCCGGGGCATCGACCTGGGCAGTGTGCGAAACCGGTGGCTTTTCGAAAGGCACGCTGCTGCATCATTTCCGGCAGCGCACGGATCTTTTTGGCGCGCTGATCGTGGATCTCGGTCTGCGCAGCCTTGCCTCGCTCGACGCAGCCATGCTGACGGCCGCGCCGGGCCAGAAAATTGATGTCTTCCTGGGCTGGCTCTGGTCGACGCTTGAGGGTGACTTCTTCGTCGTGGGCCTGGAAGTGTTGACCGCCGCGCGGACCGAGCCGGAACTCGGCGAAGCGATCCGGCAAGGGGCCGACGAGCTTTCAAGACTTCTGGACGCGTTCATCGGCAGCGCGCTTGAAGATGTCCCGGCGGGTTCAGCCGATCTCGTCAGGAGCGCGCTCCAGACATCGGTGCATCTGGTGCGGGGGATCGGGCTCGATCTGTCCATAGGCGGCGATCTGAGTACGCACCGCGCGCGCTTCGACACCTGGTCGCACACCGTGCGCGTGCTCGCCTCAGGCTCGCTCGCGCCGCCGCACGAGCGGTAATTTCAAGACAGGCCTTGAAGACTGAACATTTGTATAGTTTCTTCGATCGAAGAGCGCATCATGCCGAATGCGCCGGATCGGGGAAGACGCCATGCAAACGCACGCATCACCGCTGGCCGCAGCCGACATCCGGACCTGGAGGGATGAGGGCGTCCTGATCCTGCCTGGCTTCTTCAGCGCCGAAGAACTCGAAAAACCCCACGAAGACTTTCAGACGATCTACGAGATGCTGCCGCCGGCGGTGCGAAAACCGACGGCAGAGGCCGGCGATACGGCCGAGACGGCGAAGTTCCATGTCGACCAGCTGGAGGCGATCCGGCCGCTGCCGTCACTGGGTGCTCCGGACCTCAACCTGCTGGCCGCGCATCCGCGGCTGATCCAGGCCGTGCAGTCGCTGCTCGGAACCGACGACGTCTTCCTCTACACGTCCTATGCGTGGCGCAAGGATGCCGGCCAGACCAATTACGCCCAGCCCTTTCACCGGGATTATCCGACCCATCAGCTGCTTGTGCCGCCGGACCGGCCGGAACACGGCGCCGTGCTGATGTTCATCTACCTCACGGATGTGGACCTCGGTAACGGCGCGCTCGCCTATGTCCGCAACTCAGAGGCGCGCCGGTTCGGTATCGAGGCCGGCCAGCCCTGCAGCGAAGGGCAGACGGAGCTTGCGAGAGGCGAACGCCGCGCGGTCGGCCCGCGCGGCACGGTGCTGCTCTATTCAGGCGAAACCTTTCACCGCGGCACGGACCTGACAGAGCCAGGCGCCTGCCGGCATGTGGTGGGTGCCGGATACCGGCGCAGCGATATGCCCTGGATCGGTCCGCGCCGGGGCGATTTCCATCCCGTGCTGCGGATCTGGCGCGACATCATGGAGATGGCCAGTCCAGAACAGTTGTCCGCCTACGGTGTACCAAGACCCGGTAACCCTTACTGGACCGAACGCACGATCAGAGGGGTCGAGGCAAGGTTTCCGCGCTGGAACTCTGACCCCTGGCGTATCGCTGCAGGACTTGCTGCCAGGTCGGCTGTACCGCCTCCCGAGACGTTCCAGTGGCCATCGGTCACAGAGGTCGGCGGCGCCGACATTGACGCCTTTATATCGCGGGCGCGGCAGAAAGCGCGCGCAAGGAAAGCCGGCCAATGAACGCCTGGAAATCCGGTCCAGGGGTTTATGAGGGTTACACCTCGGAGGTCGCGAACGGCTATGAACGCAGGTCGATCTATGTTGCGGTCGATGACGGCTGCCGGATTGCCATCGACATAGTGCGGCCGTGCCTCGATGGCGAAGTCCTCGAAGGCCCTCTGCCGACAATCGTTCAGGCGACGGGATACAGGCGGGCCTACTTCTTCGGCGAGACCGATCTGGCGCTCAGCG
Source organism: Hyphomonas sp. (assembly GCA_016124495.1). GTDB lineage: Bacteria > Pseudomonadota > Alphaproteobacteria > Caulobacterales > Hyphomonadaceae > Hyphomonas. The sequence goes on from WGNP01000007.1 coordinate 261,872, forward strand.
GTGACCAGCCCGCCTGGAAAAAGCTCAAAGTCGGCGACCTCGTCACCGGCTATGAGAAAAGCCTCCTCGCCAAACGGCTGCTCGACCATGGATACAACCTCGTCTGCATTGATCTTCGCGGCACAGGCGCATCCTTCGGGCAGGGCTCGAACCTGATGTGGCGCAACAGCGCCGACATTGCCTTCATTATAGACTGGATCGCCGCACAGGACTGGTCGACGGACAGGATCGGCATGATCGGTATTTCCTGGGAGGGAACGATCCAGCTGACGACGGCGGCCTACCATCCGCGTCACCTGACCGCCATCGCCCCGATGGCCACGTCGCAGGGTTTCTCCGCCGTCTGCGACGGTGGGCTCTACCTGCATGGATTCTACTCGGTCGACTGGGCGGGCATGGTTGCCAACCAGCAGGGACAGGCGCCTGCCCTGCCCGTTGATGGCAATGAGGGTCCGCGCCTTATGGAAGAAGCTGTCCTGCAACGTCGCCCTCGGTCCCTGCCGAAAGACACGCCGGACCCGATCTCGCTGATGAAGATGGTCCGAGAGCCTATGCTTCACGCCGTGCGCCAGCACGCCCCTGCCCCGCCGCTGCCCGAACTCGGGCCGCTGGGTGACAGCCTCGATGAAACCGCACGCCTCAATGCGTCGGGTACGGCAATCCTGCTGGTCAGCGGGTGGTGGGATATCAGTTTCAACGGGCACATCCTGGATTTCTACAGGGCACTGACGGTTCCGAAACGGCTCCTGATGGGACCGTGGAACCATCTGGGTCCGCAAGTCTCCTATATCGAGCAACACCGCTGGTTTGATTACTGGCTGAAGGATATCGACAACGCGATTCTGTCGGAGGCGCCTTTCTGCTTCGCTGAAGTCGATACGTTTGGCCATGAACGTTGGTTCAGCGCCGAGACGTATCCGCTGCCCGAGAGCCGCAAGCAGCGCCTCGACCTTGGCAGCGAGGGCAACCTTGTCCGGCCGGGAACCGCAAGCAAGGCCGAGCTGACTTACAACGTCGACTATGGGGTCACGCTGGGTGACCATAGCCGGTCCCGTTTCTTCTTTCGCAGCGACAAGCGCATTTCGCCTCCGGACCTGAACCGCCGGTCGCGGCGTTGCCTCGCATTCCTCACAGAGCCCTTCAGGGACGGCGCGCGCCTCAACGGCCGTCCCGAGCTTTTTGCTTACCTGAAGACGACGGGCCGGTCTGGCGCGCTCATCGCGACGCTGGAGGAAATCCTCATTGATGGCCGGGCCCATTACATCACCGAGGGCTGGCTGAACTTCTTCCACCGACAGATCTCAGACAGTCCGCGCCCGCATGACGGGCGCGCGTTCCATAGCCAGTCGGCGCGCGATCTGAAGGACGTGCCCCCGGGCGAGGTGATGGAGGTCGCTCTTGAATTCTATCCGGTCGCCTGGCGGCTGCAGCCCGGAAGCCGGGTCAGACTGACCCTCGCCGGCGCGGATGCGGACAACCTGTTCGTCCTTCCCGAAACCCCCGCTCCGACACTGACGCTTCTGACCGGCGGCGAGCCGGCAAGCTGCCTCTACTTGCCTCTGATTGATGAATGTCTTCCACAAAGCGCCGCTCATGATCCTGGACCCCGGTTTGAAGGGCGCCATGCTGCGGCATTCCACTACTTGGAGCGCAATGATGTCTGATCTGATCAAGTCGGCTTCGATAAGCTACGCGGATGTCTTCGACCTTGTCGCAGCAACCGTTGATCCTGGCTCGCCCGCCGTCATCTGCGACGGCGAGCAGACCGACTGGCAATCCTTTCACGCAAGATCTGACGCTCTTGCAGGTGCCCTCTTGCGGCGCGGACTCGCCCCAAGCTCAAAAGTGGCGCTCTATATGCGCAATGGAGCTGACTACCTCATCGCCTTCGCGGCCTGTTTCAAAGCGCGCCTGGTTTCGGTCAATATCAATTACCGGTATGGCCCTGGAGAGCTGAGCTACCTTCTGAGCAACGCCGATGCCGAAGCGGTGATCTTTGACGCCGAGTTTTCCGGCACCCTCGAGAAGGCGAACTCCTCAACTTTGAAGCTGAAGATATCTGCCCGCGGCTCGGCACCTGAAGCAGAAGCAATCGAGAAACTTTATGCGGAAGCTCCGCAGCCGTTGCCAGGGGGCCGCAGCGGTGACGACATCTTCCTTCTCTACACAGGCGGAACCACCGGAATGCCGAAGGGCGTAATGTGGCCGTCGCAATCCATGTGGGAAGCGCTCGCGTCGGCGCGCCGCGCGGGGCTGAACGATCCGTCAGCGATGACACTCGAGGCGCTCGCGGTGCTCCTGCGAGGCAGCAAGACACAGCCAGCATACTTTATAGCGCCGCCGGTGATGCACGGCACAGGACTGTTCTCTGCGGTCAGCGTCCTGTCACGCGGCGGAGCCGTAGTCTGCAGCGCCGCAAAAAGCTTCGACGCAACCGCGGCGCTCCGCGCGATTGAAGCGCACCGATGCTCCGGTGTGGTCATCGTCGGAGATGCGTTTGCCCGCCCGATCGTCGACGCGCTAGACGCGGCACCCGGCGCATTTGAACTCACGTGCGTTGAAGCCATCGTCTCGAGCGGAATGATGTGGAGCCATGAAGCAAAGCAGGGACTTCTGAAGCACATGCCGCGAGCGGTGCTCTCAGATGGCCTTGGCGCAAGCGAGGCCTCCAGCATCGCCTTTTCAGTCACCACGAAGGACATCGTTCCGGAGGCAGCGCGGTTCTCGCCTGTCGACGTGATCGTTGTTGATCCTGAAACATTAGAACCGGTCGAAGCGGGTTCCGGAAAAATCGGCGTCATCGCCAAGGCCGGTGCCCTGCCCCTCGGCTATTACAAGGATCCGGAACGCACGGCATCGACCTACCGCATCATCGACGGCATCCGGCGCATGATCAGCGGCGACCACGCACGCCTCGAGGCGGATGGAACGATCACGCTGCTTGGCCGCGGCAATCACTGCATCAACACTGCGGGGGAGAAAGTCTACCCGGAAGAAGTCGAGGAAGTCCTGAAGCAGTTTCCGGGCATCATTGATGCCTTGGTCTTCGGGGAAACAGATCCACGGCTCGGACAGCGGGTCGTCGCTATTGTTTCGCGGAAAGCTGATACTGACCATGAGGAACTAACGGCCTTCGCCCGGCATAAGCTCGCCGGATACAAGGTCCCGAAATCAATCAAGGTGGTGGATCAGGTACCCCGCGGCCCGAACGGAAAGGCCGACTACCCAAGTGCAAGGGGGCTGTTTTTGCAGAAATGACCTGCCGCAGGTTCTACAGACCAATGATTGTTTGGATCGAGCTGCCGTTCGAGGTGCGCCTGTCTCCAAATAAACAGCCCGGATCAGGGGGCTGGGTCACGGAGGATGGCTGCATGCATTGCGCTGGCGCCTTGCCGGTAGATTACCGCGTCGCGGTCCTGGCCATGCCTGGCTTCATCCGACATGCATGCCGGAGATGAACCACGCCCGCCTTACCCTTGCGGGGCGCGAAGTGCGCAGGCTTCTGGTGGCCAGCGAGGTAATCCTGACGGATAATTGACGGAAAGTGGAACCGCGGTAACGCTTACGCAGGCTTCGGGTTAAGCGCGCCAATTAATATCAAACAAGGAACGCATTATGAAAAACTTCCGGTACATTATGCTCGTAACCTTATTCGGATCAGTCAGCCTGAATTCGCAAGCAGAGGCAAATCAATTTCACTGCAAGGTAACAAGCACAGTTTCTTTGGAGACCGAGAGCGTTTCCAAGGACCCGCAAGGTGACTTGTTCGTAATCTTCGATTTCGATAAGAAACGTGCGGAGTATTGGACTGACACCGGTGTACGTGGGAGCGCTGAGTTTTTGTCATCGCCCGGTCACTTTTGGTTTCAAAAAAGGTCCGAAACATCTCAAGGAACGATTGTAACTACTAATGTAACGATTTACCGCATAACGGGGGAGTTCGTCGATAAAGGTACCTTTATGGAAGGTACCTTTATGGATCGCGGTGTCTGCGAATTATACGAGCCGCATGGTTGATGGAAATGTGTTTTAGCGGATCCGTGAACCGCCCCAGCAAACCCGAAGGCCGTTTGACGTGGCTCGGTTTGTCTGAACAGATCCCGGTCGCTCTATAAGTGGATCTCTGCCCTTCGCGTTATGCCGCAATCGGGATTGGCTGCTGCGCGTTGAAGTAGCCCCCGCTCACGAAATCTGGAACCTTCGCCGCACTGCCAGGCCAAACAGGAAAGCCATCACGATCCTAGGGGCCAGACTCGATCAGGATTACAGCGGCTTGCCCATCTCAGTTGTCGCTGCCCAGCCAATCCGTTCATAGAGCGGCCGTCCTGCATCGGTTGCATGGAGGATGGCGTAGCTGATACCTCGACGCACGAACTCCTCGTCTGACGCCGCCATCAAGGCGCGCGCGACCCCTTGGCCTCGATGTTGCCGCTCGACGAAAACATTGAGAACATAGCCGCGCCTTGCATCCAGGGGGTGGGCTGGGTGCGGCGGCCAATCGATGATCATGAGGCCGACGGCGCCGATCGGCTCCCGATCCAACTCCGCGACAAAGCCGAAATACTCGCCTTGCGAGAGCTTTGGCCTGAGCCAGCGGCTGAACGGATCCCGCATAGCCTTCAGTAGATCAACCGGCCTACCAGCCTCCTGGAACATCTTCTCCCTATGGCGGCAGATTAAGGTGAGATCGTCGGCATTGAGGGGACGCAAGTGCAGCATGCGCACATTAGTGGCACTCCCTCGTCGTCACGTCCAGAACGCGAGGGCTGCAGCGAGAGCCACACATGAGAGGTAGTTCCTGGCGAGCTTGTCATACCGGGTTGCCACCCGGCGGAAGTCCTTGAGGCGACAGAAAGCGTTCTTGATGAGGTGACGATCGTGGTAGCGGTCCTGCTGTCGGGGTTCAATGTGGTGGGCGGCTATGCCTTCGGGCGTGAGCTTCGCCTTGTGAAGCCGTCCGTCGCAGAGAACCCCGCGGCCCAGCTCGCCAATATGCGCTGGCAGCGGCCCTGATCCTACACCCCGCTCCGGTAAACCCGGGGCGGGGTTTTTCTTGGCATAACGGCATGCAACTAACGCTTAGGCCGCCGGGCAGGACAGGACGCAATTGTTGACACAGAACCCGGGCGCTGGCCTCATGCCCAATAGGACTACACCGCACGGAGCACGCCCATGAAGACCAGGTTTATCGTCGCAGCGCTCGCGCTTTCATCGTTCGCCATGTTCGGTAGCCCGGCGCTGGCGCAGGAGGATGCCTTGCAGAAAGCAGTTCAAGCCTACAATCAAGACGACGATGTCGAGGCCGTGAAATGGTATCGCCTGAGCGCCGAGCAGGGTAACGCCAATGCGCAGTTCATGAACGGTTTAATGTACGATAGGGGCGAAGGCGTTCCGGAGAACGACGCTGAGGCTGTGAAATGGTATCGCTTGGCGGCTGAGCAGGGTGACGCCGAGGCTCAGTACAATCTCGGCAACAAGTACGCTAACGGCGAAGGCGTGCCGAAAGATTTAGTTCAGGCATACAGATGGTTTAACCTCGCCGCCGCGCAAGGCAACGAAGACGGCAAAGAGAACAAGGAGATCGCGCTACAGCAGATGACCCCTGCGCAGAAAGCGGAAGCCCGGAAGCTTTCATCCGAATGGAAACCTGTCGGCGATCGCTGAGCATGACGCCCTACGCGCTGCAGAACTCGTAGGGTAATCATTTCATCCGTGAGCGGTAGGATTTCCGGGCTTCACAGGGTGTGCTTCTGTTTCACCGCAGAGCTGCAATCGCCCATCGGGATGCTCACGTCTCGCACTAGATGGATTGGCAGGAACGTGCGGCGATCATGGAGTGTGATGGCGGGATGACCCGCCCTGAAGCCGACGCCGGTGCATTGCAGGACACCATTGCCCATTGGCTGGCCCGCAATCCGTTGTCGCCGGGCGTCCCGGAGGATGGCTGCATCATGGAGCCGAATTCGGGTTGACGCGTGATCAGGGCAAACATCGCGAGACAGTTATTCAAGAGCTTGCGCCAATTGCGGACTAGGGCACCCCAGGGAGGGGGCATAGTGATGTCCGCCAACAATTATCTGCAGCGATAGATTGACACTTAATCTAGTCTTCGTCAGCTTGAATTAAATGCACCTGAAGGAGATGTTGTTTGAAACACATCGTTTTTCCCCGGCCTTTGGCAGTGCTTGTGCTGGCGTCAATTTTGACTGCCACTTCGCTTCCGGTTTCGGCTCAAACGAACGGAGAATCTCTGTTGGAATTCCTGAAATCTGCTGGATGCTCGCAACTGCCTTTCGGCGCATGCGACGCTCTTGATGCTGACAATGCTCAAAGCATCGGGCTTACCTACAAGGCGACGTTTGTCGAGCACTATTGCGGAACCCGGAATTTCGCTGCGGCCCGCCAGCTTCTGGAAACCGACATGGCTTTGGACGCGGATGCCTGCAGGGTCGTTTTGTCGATAAACTGAAGTTCTAGCGTTGGGTGGGGGCAATGCATGAAATTTAAATTGGTGAAAGTGGCGGTGATCGCGAGCGTTGGGGTAACGCTGGTCGGCACCGCAGTCGCGCAAGGATACATCCAGAGCGCCGGTGAAAACCTGGTCGAAAATAACTTGATGGACGAGGACGGCAGAGAGTGCATTTCCGCGACGACGTCGGAGGAAGGTGATGGTGCCTCTAAAGTCTATCGCTTGACGATTCAAAACGGCTGCGACCAACCCATTTTCGGGGATGCCCATTTAATTAGCTCGATCACCCCTGGCGGAAAGGGCTCAAGAATTCTTGTTGTTCCAGCGGGCGGTCAGGCAACAAGTAGTTGCCCCGCTAAGTATGGGTGTTTAGGCTTCACTCATTATGAAGTTGGGGGTTTTTCGGATCGCCACCACCACTGAAGGTCGCGTTCAAGAAGTCCGCCTTGCCGCTGAAGGTCGCGCTGTAGAAGCTCGCCTCGCCGCTGAAGGTGGCGAAGTCGAAGCCCGCCTTGCCCGTGAACAGCGATCTTTTGCAGTTTAGACTCCCAACTTTAAGGCCACTTAGATGGATGTCCGACACGCGTGCGTCGGACATGTCGATAGCTGTTTCGGTGCAGGTGTGCCGTAGCAGACCTCTAGGCAACCAGCCCCCCCGAAGCTGCAGTGCACGCGCAAAATTAGACAAATAAATAAATCTGACGATGCCAATATCTTCCCAGACGTGCTTTGCTCTCGCACCGACGATGTCCGTCAGGATCTGCAGCGCCGTCCCTTGCTCGTCAGTTTTCAAGCCCATGTCCGGTGCATGGATCAGGTGGTAGGTCTCGCCATCAACCTCGACCAGCAGGCTCGCCTTTCTCATCTCCTCATCGGTCAGCAACCGGTCCTCGCCAGGCAGGCCGATCGACCAGCGCCAGTAGTCCTTCAGGGACACTGTTTTGAACTCGCCCTCAGCCTCCCGGCCATCCGGGAATGAGGCGGGCACTTCCACCATCTCGTTCTGCAGCATCGCCTTTTCGGACCTGCCCTGCCAGGTGAAGTCGCACGCATGCCGGAGTTCGAGCCAGGCGGCCTCCCGTTGCTCTGGCGACGCGTCATCGTAGCGCTTCTCGGCGGCCTCCACGCCGTCCATCTCGACTTCGGACCCCGGTTCCTGCTCACCGTCGTTCATGTTCGCCCCCGCAGAGTATGCCCGTGCCATTCTGGTCACGCTGGCGACAGTTATCCAGCCTTTGGGTCATG